>NZ_JAGWDK010000003.1 GCF_018398875.1 Bradyrhizobium sp. sGM-13
GCCGGGATGCTTCCGCTGTACCTGTATGCTCGTGTGCGTGTTCTTGATGCGCAATGGCACACGAGACCGCGGGTGCAGCCAGCACCCGGTCTTCCCTGCGCCCTCTGTTTGGAGAGGGACGGGAAGTTGAGAGCAAAGCTCGGGCGCAATGCGTCGCGAGAATGCCGCCTCATACTCAGTTGTCATCGTCCGCGAAGGCGGACGATCCAGTATCCCAGAGACGTCAGTGATAGAACCGCGAAGCCGCAGCGTACTGGATCTCCGCCGGAGCCTGTCATCGGGCGCGCATTCGCGCGACCCGTTGGCGGGGATGACAGCTTCGTAAGTGGCGCGCTGTGTGAGATGATGGTCGGTCGGCTACGCCCCCGCCGGCACCTGATCGAGGAAGCCGGTGATGCTGCGGATGCGGCCGTCGCGGAGGACTGCGAAGTCCGTGCCCTTGATCGGGCTGTCGCCGCCGTCGGGGCCGAGGCCCCAGGAGAAGCGGACGTGGTCGCCAAAGCCATTGGGCTCGCCGATCAGCCTGAACCTGAAATCCGGAAACTTTTGCTGCACGCCCGCGATCAGCGCGTCGACGCCGTCATGGCCGTCGCCCGACATCAGCGGGTCGATATAGCGCGCATCGCTGGTCCAGTTCTGGCTGAGAATTTCGCGGCGGCGGCTTGGCGTCCGCTCGTTCCACAGATCGATGTAGCTGCGGGCAATCTTGTTGATGTCGGTCATCATGCTCTCCCTTCGTTCCGGCCGAATGGGCCGGCTGACCGACTATCGAAAAATCCGACACGCCAATCGATTACCTCAGAGGTCAAGGATTGACCTCAGAGGTCAAGGATTTCGATTTTTGGCAATCATGCATGTTGCGGATGCGGTGCTGACCTATTTCCGACGATCGATCGGGCTAGGGCCTGCGCCGGATCTGGCGTAAAAAGTATGCGACCTCGGCTCTTGCCGTCCTCATCATGGTGTATCGATCAATCAGGGAACGGGCGTGGCAGAGAAACCCAGGACGACGAAGCAGCATGCGGGCGCCGACTGGGCGCAGGTATGGCTGTGGCCGCTGGAAGCGACGCGATTGGCGCTCGACAGCTACGCCCAATGGTTCGCCGATCCCAAGTCTGCGCCTTCCCAGGCGCCGGAGCAGATGCCGCTGGCCTGGACCACGCCAAACGTCGTGGCGCTACAACTTCCGTCGATGCGGCTGCGGGCGTTTTCGCGAGGCAATGCGGGGCAGCCGGTGCTCGTTTGCGCGCCCTATGCGCTGCACGGCGCGCTGGTCGCGGACTTCGCGCCGGGCCATAGTCTGGTAGGGGCGCTGCAACGAGACGGCATGAACCGCATCTATGTCACGGACTGGCGCTCGGCCACGCCGGAAATGCGCCATCTGTCGATCGACAATTATCTGGCCGAACTCAATGTGGCGATCGACGAGATCGGCGCGCCGGTCGATCTTGTCGGCCTGTGCCAGGGCGGGTGGCTGTCGCTGGTCTACGCCGCTCGTTTCCCCGGCAAGGTGCGGCGGCTGGTGCTTGCCGGTGCCCCGGTCGATGTATCCGCGCCGTCAGAGCTTTCGAAGATGGTGGCCGCACTTCCGCAGGCGGCTTTCGAGCAGATGGTGCAGCAGGGCGAAGGGATCGTGAGCGGCCAACACATGCTGCGGTTCTGGAACATTCCATTCAGCCAGCATGAGGTCGAAGCCGTGCTGCAAAGGAATCTTCGCGATGGATCGGACGAGGCGCGCATGCTGCTGGACCGTTTCAAGCGCTGGGATCGCGAGACGCTGGATCTGCCGGGAGCCTATTATCTCGAGGCGACCGGCCGGGTTTTTCGCGAGAACCAGATCGCTGAAGGGCATTTCGTCGCGCTCGGCCGCAGGATCGATCCCGCCGAGGTGCGCGTGCCGGTCTTCCTGCTGGCGGGAGAGAACGACATCGTTGTCCCGCCCGATCAGGCGTTCGCAACCGCGCGGCTTTTGGGCACGCCGCCGGCATGGCTGGAACGGGCGTCCGAGCCATGCGGTCATCTCAGCCTATTCATGGGGCGCAGGGCCTTGCGCCATTCCTGGCGCCGGATCGCCCGGTGGCTTCAGGCTGATATCGGCGATGTCACGGGCGCACGGATCAGCGCGTGAGAGGCAGATGAAAATACCCCAGATTGCGCCTGCAATCCGGGGCAGCAAGATGGTTTATCGGTTGGCTGACGTTACTTCGCCGCGACCACCATGATCTCGACATTGTACTGCGGGGCGGCGAGCTTGGCCTCGACGGTGGCGCGCGCCGGCGTGTTGCCGGCCGAGACCCAGTCGTCCCACACCGCGTTCATCTCGGGAAAGGTCTTCATGTCGGTAATGTAGATCGTGGCCGACAAGAGCTTCGACTTGTCGGTGCCGGCCTTGGCGAGATGGCCGTCGATGATCGAGAGAATGTCCTGAGTCTGCTCGGTCACGCTCTTGCCGGCAGCCTTGCCGGCAACGACGCCGGCGAGATAGACGGTGCTGCCGTGGACGACGGCCTGGCTCATGCGAGGTCCGGTTTCGAAGCGCTGGATTGTCATATTGTTCTCCTGATAGGGGGCGGCGGTTACTTAGCGCGCTCGTGTCCTATGCGCCACTGCGTTATTTGCATTGAGATTGGAGCCGCCATGCCGAGACAAGCCCGGCCATCGCGGCAAGAAGTCAGGAGGCCGCCTTTGCCGCCGCGCGTCCCGCATTCCTCCCTGAGAACAGGCAGCCGCCGAGGAAGGTGCCTTCCAGCGAGCGGTAGCCATGCATGCCGCCGCCACCGAATCCGGCGGCTTCGCCGGCGGCGTACAGCCCCCTGATGATCTCGCCGTTGGTGCCGAACACGCGCGAGTCGAGATCGGTCTCGAAACCGCCCAGCGTCTTGCGCGTCAATATGTTGAGTTTGACCGCGATCAGCGGGCTGTGTTCGGGGTCGAGAATCCGATGCGGCTTTGCGGTGCGGATCAATTTGTCGCCGATGTAGCGGCGCGCATTGTGCAGGTTCATCACCTGCGCGTCCTTGACATAGGGGTTGGTGATCTCGCGGTCGCGTGCCTCGATCTGCGCCTTGATGTGATCGGGCTTGAGCAGGTCGCTGCCGGCGAGCGCGTTCATCGCGCTGACGAGGTCGCCGAGATTGTCGCGCACGATGAAATCGGCGCCGTTCTGCTTGAACGCTTCCACCGGCGCCGGAGCCCCCTTGTTGGTGGCGCGCTTGATCGTCATGCGCCAGCTCTTACCCGTGAGATCGGGATTCTGCTCGGAGCCGGAGAGCGCGAACTCCTTCTTGATGATGCTCTGGGTCAGGATGAACCAGGAGTAATCGTAGCCGGTCGACATGATGTATTGCAGTTGGCCGAGCGTGTCGGAGCCGGGGAAGAGCGGCGCAGGCAGGCGCTTGCCCGTGGCGTCGAACCACATCGAGGAGGGGCCGGGCAGGATACGGATGCCGTGGCGCGGCCAGATCGGGTTCCAGTTCCGGATACCCTCGACATAGTGCCACATCCGGTCGCGGTTGATCAGCCGCGCGCCGGCCGCCTCGGTGATGCCGATCATGCGGCCGTCGACATGTTCGGGCACGCCGGAGATCATGAATTTCGGCGGCGCGCCCAGACGCTTCGGCCAGTTCTGCCTGACCATGTCATGATTGCCGCCGATGCCGCCGGAAGCGACGATCACGGCCTGCGCACGCAGCGTGAAATCGCCGACGACCTGGCGCGAGGAGGTCTTGCCGCGCTCGACGCTGTCGGGCTCGAGCACCGAGCCGCCGATCCCCTCGACCGCGCCGTTCCTCATCATGAGTGTGTCGACGCGGTGGCGGAACTTGAACGTTAACCGGCCATTTTTTTGCGCTTCGCGCGCGCGGCGTTCGAACGGCTCGACGATGCCCGGGCCGGTGCCCCAGGTGACGTGAAAGCGCGGCACCGAATTACCGTGGCCCATCGCGTCATAGCCGCCGCGCTCGGCCCAGCCGACCACCGGAAAAATACGGTGGCCCATAGCGCGCAGCCAGTCGCGCTTCTCGCCGGCCGCGAACGCGACATAGGCTTCCGCCCATCGCTTCGGCCAATGGTCGTCGTCGCGGTCGAAGCCCGCGGTGCCCATCCAATCCTGCAATGCGAGATCAAACGAATCTTTAATGCCGAGCCGGCGCTGCTCGGGAGAGTCGACTAGAAACAATCCGCCGAACGACCAAAAGGCTTGTCCGCCAAGGCTTTGTTGGCCTTCCTGGTCGACGACAATGACGCGCTTGCCGGCATCTGCGATCTCCGTCGCCGCGACCAGCCCCGCCAAGCCACCGCCGACCACAATTACGTCTGCATCGTCAGCCATCGTTTCCTCCCCCGTGCCGTTTTGATTCAAGCCCGCGTCCTCGCGTGCGGTCAACGGCAATCGGACTCTGCTGTAACGCATCGCCACCTCGGCAAGAGTCGTTTGTTCCAGTTTGGGACCTTTGCGCGCGGCGGGTGCAGCGGCCAAGCAACACTTAATTTGAATTTGTTTTGACTAGCTGTGGCTGCCTAGACAAAATCACGATCTCAAACGACGCTACGCCACGTCTTGCATCACGAAGACGATCAGATTCGGTTTCGACATTTTTGGACTGGGGCGGGATATGAAGCTGGTGACGGGGTTGCTTGCCGCGGTGCTGCTGCTGGCGGGAGTGGGGGCGAGCCAGGCAGTGGTGCGGATAGCCGATGATCGCGGCGGCCGGATCGGCACCTACGTCGACAGGTATCAGGGCCTCCGCTCCTCGGGCGAAACCGTCATCATCGATGGGCTGTGCGCCTCGGCCTGCACCATCGTGCTCGGCGCGGTTCCCCATGACCGCATATGCGTTACCTCGCATGCCAATCTCGGCTTCCATGCGGCCTGGGATTTCGGCGCCAACGGCCGTGCCATCACCAACCCCGAAGCAACCCAGATGCTGTATTCGATGTATCCGCCCCCGGTACGGAGGTGGATCGCGGCCCGCGGTGGCCTGACCCAGCGCATGCTCTTCCTGCGTGGCAAGCAGCTTCAGGCGATGTACAGGCCCTGCTATCTCGACGCTCAGGCCTCCTCGAACAAGCCGGCCCCGCGCTGATCCCGAACGGGTGCGGCTCCGCAACGCCGGAGCGTCGTCAGGCTCAGTCCACAACAACAGCCTGCCGGATCCTAGGCAGCGCGCGCTTCGTGGGCGACGTACTCGCGCGTCACGTTTCCAACGTTTGCATCGATCCAGGCGGCCATCTCCTGTTCCTCCTGGAGTGATGCCTGAAGCGGGGCGCGCGCGGATTCCATACCGGCCGCGCCGCAAAGTTCCAACAGGGACTTGTAGGCCGCGATCTCAAAATGTTCGAACGCATTGTTTGCGAACGTGTTCTTCAGAATTTCGTCGCCCGCCATCGCGTTCAGCATCGCAGCGGTGTTGCCCATTATCGATTGCGCCGTGTCCTTCAGGCTGGAGGTCGTTTCGCCGCAGGACTCGAGGCACTGCTCCAGTCGCTTGAGCTGGCCATTCGTCTCTTCCAGATGGGCTCGAACCTTGGCCTTGACTTGCGGGTAATCGTCCAGCCGCTCAGACTGCCGCTCCAGCAGCTCACGGGCCTGGACCTCCATCGAATGTGCGTTACGCAACCCGACCACAAAGATATCACGAGCACTGGTTGCCATTGTCGTCTCCTTTCAGATTGACTATTGAGGCACAATCAACAGAGATGCTGAGCGTTCCTCGCCGACGGCCTTTTTCGAATGCCAGTTACTTTCGCTTCTCTCGATCTCCTGGCGGCACCTCAGCTTGCCTCTGCTGCGCCATTTCCATGGCAATGGCCTGTGCCATCCGGAGATGGCTCAACACAGTCGGCAGGACGTCCGATGCGAAGTTCTTCAGTTCCGCGTTCTCGCCTGAACCGATCTCGTATTGCAGAAGCTGTGCTGCCTTCTGATGCTCGATGATCTGGCCCTGGATGTAGGCGTGGTCGAACTGGGCGCCGTCAGATTGTTCGAGCCTGACGCGCATGGCTTTGTGTTCCTCGTTCGGTCGATCGGCCGGCGCAATGCCGCCCGCCTTTGCAAGCGCCGATAACCTGTCATTCGCAGCGCCGTGGTCACGGATCATGCGCTGGGCAAATTCCTTCACGGCCCGGCCCGATGCTTTTTGTGCCGCAAGCTTGCCGAACTCCACCTCAGCTATTCCGCTAGCGGTTGCCGCGTGAATGAAGGCTAGGTCCGGCTGATTGGTTTGCCGCGGCGCGGGCACACCGGGCGCTGATTGTTTGGTGCCTGGCGGCATGCCGCCGGGATTGCCGGGTGCCGGGCTCGCCGGATTGGTCGATTGGGCAAGGGCGGGTGGCGCAAGAAGCGCAACGGCAAGCGATGCGAAGGCAACGAAGCGATTCATTTCAACCTCCTTTGGCGGCCAAGGGACGCTGACCGCCGCGAGCGCAGGGTGGCGTCAGAGCGTGAGCATGTAGGCCACCAGCGAATCCTTCTCTTCCTGTGTCAGCTTCAGGCCGAGCACCAGGTTGAAGAACTCGACCGTGTCGGCGAGCGTCAGCAGCCGCCCATCATGCAAATAGGGCGGCGAGTCCTTGATGCCGCGCAACGTCAAGGTCTTGATTGATCCATCGGGCAGCGCCACCAGTCCGTTGACGGTCTGGCCTATATTGTAGAAACGCTCGAGCTTCAGATCGTGCATGTTGTTGTCCAGGAACGATGTCTGCGGCGTATGGCATTGTCCGCACTGGCCCTTGCCCAGAAAGACCTGTTCTCCTGCGAGTTCCTGCTGGGTCGCCTTGCTGGGGTCCAGGCGTCCCAACGGGTTGAGCTTCGGTGCTGGCGGGAAGTCGATGATGTTTTGCATCTGCGCCATCATCGGCACCTGATCAAATCGGTCCGGCAGGTTCACGCCCTTGCGTTGCGCGCTGACGTGATCGCCGTTGAAATACGCCGTCCGCTGCTCGAATTGGGTGAAGTCCTCTACCGAGCGTAGCGATCGTTTCGAGCCGTGAATCTGCTGATTGAACATGCCACGAAGGCTCACCGTGTCGAGGCGGAAGCGCGCTGCCTGCGGACGAACGTCGGGCGTTAGGTGGAAGGCCGCGTTGGTGTGGAAGTTCGCATGGCAGTCAAGGCAGGTGACGCCAAGACTCTGGTCCGAGCTCTTGCGATCCTCTGTCTGGTTGAACTCTTCCTGCGGGAACGGCGTCAGCAGGAGACGCAGTCCCTCCATCTGCACAGGGGTAAGGAGGCCGACCATTAGTTGATAATAATTCTTGATTGTCAGGAGCTGGCCGTGGGAGACGTCGCCCAACTCCGGGTGGGTTGTGAGAAAGATCGGCGGTGGAAACTCGGGCGTGAACCGATCCGGAAGGTCGAAATCGACATCGAAACGCCTGATATTGCGGAGCTCCTGCCGGCCTACCTCATCGATCTGCTGGTTCGGAAAAACCTGACCGCCAGTCGCCTGTTTGACGTGCGGCAGCGGTATGAATCCGGCCGGCAGCAGGCCGCGCTCGCGGATCTCGTCCGGGCTCATCGCCGACAGGCTGTCCCATGTAACGCCCGCGGGGAGCTTGACACGCACACCGCCCTGCACCGGCTTTCGTCCGCCCGACATAATGACGTTGGCAATCGGCCGATTCGAGAGGTCGTAGCGCTGCTCAAGCAGGGCCTGCTGGCGCTGCATGACCTGCGGCTTCTGGGCCTCATCGAGCGCCTTCACGGCGTCGAACGGCAGCGTCGGAAGTGGCCGATAGGTCGCGTCGGGAGGAAGGGGATCGGCTAGCGCGGCGACTGCAAGCAGGCCTGCTCCGGCCAGCAAAAGAGCAACTCTCAGGCGTTTTGACATTGATGGCCTCCGACTTCGGAGTGCGCAAGGTGAGCGCGACAAATGCAGGCTCCCAACGCAGATCGCTGCCAAACGCGTGCTACTCCTCTTTGTTCCTAATGAAACACTGCAGCGGCGGTGCTTGCCGATTTCGACTGCGTCATTCGCAACTTCTGCTGGACATCGCCTCGGCAGATTCGCAAGGTCTACCCCCACGTGTGGAAGCACCTCAGCGCGTCGCGCTTGCTGCGGCCCTCTCCGGCGACATCGCCGTCGCTTTTGCCGCAGCTTGCCCCTCCGCATGACGTGATCCAGCCCACGGCCATTCCGCTTGCTTGCTCGGGGAACTCGCCCTATCTGAACCTTCATGGTTCAGCCGATCTCCACCCGACAGGACATAGTGGCCGCCCGGCAAAGCGGGGTGCCCGTGGCGATTGGTTGGAGCGCTGCCGGCCTCGGTGCGCTGGCCGTGCTCGGCGCGGCTGCATTGTGGTTCCATTACGGCACCACGGTGTTTTTCGAAATGATCGCCGCCGGCATCTCGGCCTGCTTCTGACCGGGCAATAGGGAATTCCTGATATGGACCGGACCATTCGCCCGCTGGTGATTATCGCTGCCTTCGCCGCGAGCCTCGCGGTCGGGCTGACGATCATGCTGTGGGCAATGGGCGGCTTGCGAACCGTCACGGCGCCGGCCGCGATCGGCGGACCGTTTCAACTGACCGACCAGGCCGGCCAGACCGTCACCGAGCAGAATTTAAAGGGCAAGCCGACACTGATCTTCTTCGGCTTCACCCATTGCCCAGATGTCTGCCCGACCGCGCTCTTCGAGATATCGGAAGTGCTGAAGGCAATGGGCAGCGATGCCGATCGCGTCAACGCCTGGTTCGTCTCCGTCGATCCCGAGCGCGACACGACGGCCGCGATGAAGGACTATCTCTCCAGCTTCGACCCGCATTTGAAGGGGCTGACCGGCCCGCCGGACGCGGTGGCAAAAGTGCTCTCGGCCTACCGGGTCTATGCCCGGAAAGTCCCGCTCAAGGACGGCGATTACACCATGGATCACACCGCGCTGGTCTATCTGATGGATCGCGATGGCAATTTCGTAGCGCCCTTCAACCTGAAACGGACGCCCGAGGAAGCCGCGAAGGATCTGAAGCGCTATCTCTGAGCGGCAAGCTGGCCGAGGAGCGAAAACGGCCTCGCATCGCGGGCCGGATGGTCTATAAGGCCGTGAAATTCCGCAAAGCCATTGCCGAAAATGCCATATCTTAACGTCCAGTTAACCAATGCAAGACTGCATCGAACCATCAGCACGTGGCTGGTCGGGCTGTCGATCGTGTCTGCATTGACGGCTCTCGGCGGTAACGCGGCGCAGGCGCAAACCCAACCGCGTCCTGCGGTCGAGGCGGCCCCGCAGGCGGTGCCCGGCTTCTGGGACCCGCGGCGGCGCCCGGACCGGCCCGACATGTCGCGCCTGACCGTGATCCGGTTCCTGACCGAGACTGATTACCCGCCGTTCAATTTTACCGGCCCCGACGGCAACCCCGCCGGCTTCAACGTCGATCTGGCGCGCGCGCTGTGCGACGAGATCAAGATCTCCTGCACCATCCAGATGCGCCGGTTCGAGACGCTGGTCGATGCAATCACAAGCAATCGGGGTGACGCCATTATCGCTTCCATGGCGGTGACGCCGGCGCTGCGCGCAAGGCTCGATTTCACCGATCCCTATTACCGCGCGCCGGCGCGCTTCGTGTCGCGGCGTGACGCCGTAATGCCGGAGGTCCGCCCGGAATATCTCGAAGGCAAGAAGGTCGGCGTCATCGCCGGCACTTCGCACGAGGCCTATCTGAAGGCGATGTTCACCGACGCCGAGATCAAATCCTACCCGAACGACGACGCGCTGCGGCTGGCACTCAGGCGGAGCGAGGTCGACTTCATCTTCGGCGATGCGATCTCGCTGGCGTTCTGGATTAACGGCACCGATTCCGCCGAATGCTGCGCCTTTTCCGGCGGGCCCTTCGTTGAGAGCCGCTATTTCGGCGAAGGGATCGGGATCGCGGTGCGCAAGGGCAATGATCTGCTGCGGACGTCGCTGAACTGGGCGCTGTTCCGGATCTGGGAAAAAGGGCGCTTCACCGATCTGTGGCTGCGGTATTTTTCGATTAGTCCGTTTTAGCACCGTCATTCCGGGGCGCGAAGCGAACTATGGTGCGCGATTGCGCACCTGAGAATCTCGAGATTCCGGGTCTGGTGCTTACGCACCATCCCGGAATGACGGCGGAGAGCCCACCATTTTGCATTTTTGCGCGGAAGCGCTAGTTTCCGCGCCCTTGGAGAGCCTTTTAAATGTCCGTCATCGACCTTGCCGCCAGCCCGAGCGATCTGCGCGCGCTCGCCGAACAATCCAATGCCTGGCCGTTCGAGCAGGCCAAGGCCATTGTCGCGCGGCTGAAGAAGAACCCGAAGGGCGAGGTACTGTTCGAGACCGGCTACGGTCCCTCGGGCCTGCCGCATATCGGCACCTTCGGCGAGGTCGCGCGCACCACCATGGTCCGCCACGCCTTTCGCGTGCTGACCGAGGACAAGATCAAGACCCGGCTGCTTGCCTTCTCCGACGACATGGACGGCCTGCGCAAGGTGCCCGACAATGTGCCGAACAAGGAGATGCTGGCGTCACATCTCGGCAAGCCGTTGTCGCGGATACCAGATCCGTTCTCCAACGAGTACCCGTCGTTCGGCGCGCACAACAATGCGCGGCTGCGCGCGTTCCTCGATACGTTCGGCTTCGACTACGAATTCGCCTCTTCGACCGACTACTACACCTCGGGCCGGTTCGACGCCGCGCTGCTGCGCATGCTGGAACGGCTCGACGCGGTCATGAAAATCATGCTGCCCAGCTTGCGCGAGGAACGCGCGGCTACTTATTCGCCGTTCCTGCCGATCTGCCCGCGCACCGGCATGGTGTTGTATGTCCCGATCATCGAGCACGATGTGAAGGCCGGCACCGTCTCCTATGACGATCCCGAGACCAAGGAGCGCGTCACGATCCCCGTCACCCGGGGGCATTGCAAGCTGCAATGGAAGCCTGACTGGGCGATGCGCTGGTTCGCCCTGGGCGTCGACTACGAAATGGCCGGCAAGGACCTGATCGACTCCGTGAAGTTGTCTGGCAAGATCTGCTCGGCGCTCGGCGGCACGCCGCCGGAGGGTTTCAATTACGAGCTGTTCCTCGACGAAAAGGGCCAGAAGATCTCGAAGTCGAAGGGCAACGGGCTGACCATCGACGAATGGCTGCGCTATGCCTCGCCGGAATCGCTGTCGCTGTTCATGTATCGCGAACCGAAGGCGGCGAAGCGGCTCTATTTCGACGTCATCCCGCGCAATGTCGACGACTATCAGCAATTCCTCGACGGCTTCCCGCGGCAGGACGCCAAGCAGCAGCTCGCCAACCCGGTCTGGCACATCCATTCCGGCAAGCCGCCGAAAGCGGATATGCCCGTCACTTTCCAGCTCCTGCTGACCTTGGTGTCGTCTTCGAATGCGGAGAACGCCGAAACGCTGTGGGGTTTTATCGGCCGCTATCGTCCGGGCGTCACGCCGCAAACGCACCCGAAGCTGGACGCGATGGTCGGCTACGCCATCAACTACTATCGCGACTTCGTGGCGCCGACCAAGAAGTTCCGCGAGCCGACCGACAGCGAGCGCGCCGCGCTGCAGGATCTGCGCGACGCGCTGTCAAACATGCCGGCGGGGTCGAGCGCCGAAGACATCCAGAACGTGGTCTATGAGATCGGCCGCCGCGAGCCGTTCCTCGATCCTGTCAAGAAGGGCAAGGACGGCCGGCCCGGCGTCTCCCTCGACTGGTTCAACATGCTCTATCAGGTGCTGCTCGGCCAGGAGAAGGGCCCGCGCTTCGGCTCGTTCGTCGCGGTGTACGGGGTATCGAATGCCATCGCAATGATCGACGGCGCGCTGGCACGGAGTGCGTAGCTGTCTCGGTCGTCCCTGCGAACGCAGGCTCAAGGCGGCCGGGACGACCCCGGAGGGCTCGGCTGCGGCTCGGACCCGCAAACCGGGATGGCAGGTCCGCCGCAATTTCAGCCATGGCGATGCCGGATTGCGCTACACTACTGCGCATAACAGCCGTCAATGCCTCCGCCGAGGGGCGAGCAAACAAGCGCATTAGGGAGAAAGCTCATGCAGTTCCAGGTTTCGCCGAAGTCGCTCAGCGAGTACAGCGCCGAGGAATGGCAGGCGCGGGTTGATCTCGCGGCCGCGCACCGGCTGGCCTTCATCCAGGGATTTTCCGAAGGCATCTTCAACCACCTGACCTTCGTGGTGCCGGGCAAGAGCGACCGCTACTACCAGATTCCGTTCGGCACGCATTGGTCCGAAGTCACGGCGTCCTGCTTCATGGAAGTCGGCATCGACGACGGCGAGGTTAAAAGCGGCGAAGGCGAGGTGGAGCGGTCCTGCTATTGCATCCATGCGCCGATCCACAAGGCGTTGCCGCAGGCGAAGGCGGTGTTTCACACCCATATGCCGCATGCCAGCGCGCTGACGCGGCTGGAAGATCCCCGCATCAAGGAGATCGGCCAGACCGAGGTCGGGCTGTCGGGCGCCATTGCCTATGACGACGAGTACACTGGACCGGCGCTCGATCCCGCCGAAGGCGCGCGGCTTGCAAAAGTCATCGGCGACAAGACCGTGCTGTTCATGGCCAATCACGGCATCTCCACCGTCGGCGCGACCATCGCGGAAGCCTATGACATGCTGTATTACGTCGAGCGTGCCGCCCAGGTGCAGATCTACGCGATGTGGACCGGGCAGAAGCTGAAACAGCTTCCTGCGCCTGTGGTGGAGAAAACCAAGCGCGATTACAAGGACGAGCATCTCTACAAGGGCCCGACCCCGGCGCAGCGGCATTTCGATGCGTTGAAACGGATGCTCGACCGCAAGGAGCCGGATTACGCGACGTAATTCTCCGTCGACCCATACGCCGCGGCCTGCGGAAAGGGCAGCCTGGGAGACGTTATTTTTCGCCACGGGCATTTGTGGTTATGGGCCCCTGCGTTCGCAGGGGCGACGCTGTGGTGAAATCAGCGGCTTGTCCGCGCGCCCACCGCTTTCACCTCATCCGCAAACTGGTGCCAGATCTCCGGGCGCCAGCTTCCATTTGCGGCACCTGAAGTCGACGGCAGTATCCATACCCTGGTATCGCCGATCAGCTCCAACTGCTCGCCATAGTCCCGCTTGCCGTTGAAGAATTTCTGCCCCGCCGTCTTGCTGGTGAACGCAAGGAATTGCGGACGGAATGTCGCGATTGCATTGCTCAGCCGGGCGCGATCCGCTGCCGTCAATTTGGGAAGCGTGGCGCGGTCCATCCCCGCGCCCGCTTTCACCAGATCGGTCAGGCCGATCCCATGTCGCAGCAGGCTGCGATATTGATGCGGCTGCAGTGGCTCGGGCGTCAGCCCCGTCTCGTGCAAGATCGCCCAGAACTTATTTTGCCTGTGCGCGTAGTAGGCCCGCTGGGCAGCGGACGTCGTCCCGGCGGCGGTTCCGCACAACACGATGCGAAGAGAATGTTGCAGCAGGTCGCTCAGCACGTCCGTCACGGAAGGCAATCCTACTGGCTCACCCATACGATGCGGGCGATCCAGGCGACGTCGTCGGCCTCAAGCGTACGATCGGCATGCGCCGGATTGAGCGACTGCAGTTCCAGGGTTTTGGTGGTCCGGCGCTTCAATTCCTTGACCATCACTTCGCCGTCTGATGTCTTGAGCACCACGCGGTCGCCGCGCCGAATCGGCGTGCCCGGCGACACCACGATGATGTCGCCGTCGCGGTAGGTCGGCTTCATCGCGTCGCCCGAGATTTCCAGCGCGTAGGCATGCTCGTCCGTGGTCGACGGCAGCGCCACCTCGCCCCAGCCCTTGCCGGCGGGAAAGCCGGAATCGTCGAAATGGCCGCCGCCGGCTTGCGCCAGGGCGAGCAGCGGCACCGACTGCTGGCTGCGCGCGCCGTCTCCGATCAATTGCACGAAGGTCTCGACCGACGAATTGGTCGCAGCCAGCGCTTTGGAAACTGATTCCGTTGACGGCCAGCGTTCGCGGCCGTCGGCGGCGATGCGCTTGGATTTGTTGAACGTGGTGGGATCGAGGCCGGCTTGCTTGGCAAGACCCGAGGGTGACATGCCGGCACGTTCCGCCAGCCGGTCGAGCGCGGTCCAGATCTGGCTGTGGGTCAGAATGCGTTGCGCCTTGGCCTGTCTGGCCATCGAAAATCCCTGAAGCGGTCTAGGAATTATTGCCTGATTTGGCCGGTTCGCGCAATTCTTCCAGCCGAAGTCTGTGACCGCAGCGCTTGAGTTAGGCGCGGGCCGCCTTTACGGTCGGCCGCCAACCCGGCCTTTTCCGGGAAAATCCCAAGAGACTCAACGAGAAGCAGGAAGTCCGGAAAGCGGTGCCCACGATCTATAAAATCACTCCTGCCTCGGCTTGGCGCGAGGCCGAACGGCAGGGCGTCTACCGAGGAAGTAGCGACGATCTGCGCGACGGCTTTATTCACTTTTCGACCCCGTCCCAGGTCGCCGAGACCGCGCGCAAGCATTATTTCGGCCAGACCGGGCTGTTCCTGATCGCGGTCGACGCCGACGCGCTGGGGGATGCGTTGCGCTGGGAGCGTTCGCGCAACGGCGAACTGTTTCCGCATCTCTACGGCGAACTCGATCTCGGCGCGGTGACCGGCATTCTCGACATGCGCGCGCGGTCCGATGGCACGCACGACATTCCGGAGCTACTCCCGTGATCCGCGCTTTCGACGCCTTCTCGCTGCCGCTGTTGCGCTGGTTCGATCCTGAGGACGCGCATCGCATGGCGATCCAGGGCCTGCGGCTACTGCCGTCGGTCAAGCCGCGCGCCGACGACCACAAACTGGCGGTACGCGCCTTCGGCCTGAATTTCCCCAATCCGATCGGCATGGCCGCGGGCTTCGACAAGAGCGCGGAAGTGCCCGACGCGCTGTTGCGACTCGGTTTCGGCTTCGTCGAGATCGGCACCGTGACGCCGAAACCGCAGGGCGGCAATCCGCGGCCGCGGCTGTTTCGGCTCGAGCGGGATGAAGGCGTGATCAACCGCATGGGCTTCAACAATGACGGTGCCGAAGCCGCATTGCGGCGGCTGGCGGCGCGCGCCCATCATGGCGGCATTATCGGCGTCAATGTCGGGGCGAACAAGGATTCCTCCGACCGCGTCGCCGATTATGTCAAGCTGATCGAGACCTTTGCACCCGTCGCGAGCTATTTCACGGTCAACGTCTCCTCGCCGAACACGCCGGGCCTGCGCAATTTGCAGCAAGCGGCCGCGCTCGACGAACTGCTCGCCAAGGTGATCGATGCGCGCGAACGGGTGCGGAAGAATGCAGGCGATTCGCCAGTGCTGCTGAAGATCGCGCCCGATCTCAGCCTCGCCGAACTCGACGACGTCGTGCATATCGCGCGCTCGCGCCGCGTCGACGGCATGATCGTCGCCAACACCACGCTGGCGCGCCCTTCGATCCTGCGCGAGCAGGCCCGCGCCAAAGAGCAGGGCGGATTGTCGGGACGGCCGCTGTTTCGACTGTCGACCCGCATGGTGGCGGAGACTTATGTCCGCACCGAAGGTGCGTTTCCGTTGATCGGCGTCGGCGGCATCGATTCCGGCGGCGCGGCGCTGACCAAAATCCGCGCCGGCGCAAGCCTGATCCAGATCTATTCGTCGCTGGTCTACAAGGGGCTTGGTCTCGTCGACGACATCAAAAACGATCTCGCCTCGACCTTGCTGCGCACGGGACGTGATTCGCTGTCGGAGATCGTTGGTGCCGACGCCGCGACGATTACCGCCGAGGACTGGCCGGTGAGGTGATCTCGTCGCGCGCAAGCGCGTTTTGAGTTACGTCGCCCCGCTCTTCGCGGGGAGAGGTCGGCGCGAAGCGCCGGGTGAGGGGAGTTTCCGCATACTCCATTCTATCGAATTCGCCGAGACCGCCCCTCACCCCGACCCCTCTCCCCGCAAGAGCGGGGCGAGGGAGAGGAGCGTCGCCTTTCTCATCCAAACGACTTCCTCAACAGTGCCGGATACCGCAGCGCTTCTAACCCACCGCGCGCGGCGTAATGAACCAGTAGCGCGCCCCACAGTCCGGCATTGCCAAACGAGCGCAGCGCAAACCACGCGGTGAGGAAGATCACCAGCGAAGCCACCATGAGATTGCGCATGTCGCGCGCCCAGGTGGCGCCGATGTAGATGCCGTCAAAGGCAAAGGCGAACACGCCGAGCAACGGCGCAAAAATCACGAACGGCAAAAAGTCGTGCGCGATGCGCCGCACCTCCACGCTTGCCGTCATCATGTCGACAAAAGCGGGCCCGAACAGCAGGAAGCAGGCGGCGACGGCGAGCGCGAAGCCAAAGCCCCACATGACGACGAGCTTGACGGCGCCGGCGAAGGCCGCCTTATTGCGGGCGCCATAGGCCCGGCCGCAGAGCTGCTCGGCGGCGTTGGCGAGGCCATCGAGGAAAAAAGCGGCGAACAGCAGAAAATTATTAAGCACGGCATTGGCGGCGAGCGTTACGTCGCCGGCACGCGCGCCCTGTGCGGTGAAGAACAAAAACGCCGCGATCAGTGAGGCGGTGCGGATCATGATGTCGCGGTTGACCGAGAGCATGCGCATCAGCTTGGCAGGATCGAACAGCATCGCGCGGGAAACCGCGAGTTGCCCTTTCGAAAGCTGGCGGGCGATCTGCAATCCGAGCATCAGGCCTGCGGCTTCTGCGATCAGCGCGGCGATTGCAGCGCCGGCAATTCCGAAGTCGAGCGCCAGCACCAGCACGACGGTCGCCGCCACGTTGATGAGGTTGATCGTGATCTGCGTGCCGAGCGCCAGCTTGGCCCGGGCCTGCCCGACCAGCCATCCCAGCACCACATAATTGCCGAGCGCCAGCGGCGCTGACCAGATCCGGATCGCGAAGTACGTCTTTGCCGCCTGTGTAACGCTGTCGCTGCCGCCCATCACGCCCAGCAGAATCGATGCCAGCGGTATCTGCAGGGCAATCAAGGCCGCGCCGACCAATGCCGCGACGATCAGCCCGCGTGCCAGGATGGCGCGCAGTTCCGACGTTTCGCCGGCGCCGAGCGATTGCGCGGTAAATGCGACCGTGCTCATGCGCAGGAATCCGAACAGCCAGAACATGCAGTCGAACAGCACTGAGGCCAAGGCCACGCCGCCGAGCAGCGTGGCGTCGCCGAGCCTGCCGATCGCCGTAGTCGAGACGATGCCGATCAGCGGCGTGGTCAAGTTTGCGACCATCGCGGGACCGGCGATGGCAAACACCTGTGCTGTCGTGACTTTCGACGGAGCTAGCGGCGAATGCATACCTAGAGCTCGACGACCATGCCATCATGGGCCGCGGTATAGGGCAGTTCGCCCAGCCGCCCGAGCATGTCGTCGCTCATATGCGTCAGCACCAGCCGTTTCGGGTTGATCTCGGGCATATGCGCTGCGAGCGTTTTCAGGCTCAGATGATTCTTGACGATCTTGTCAAAGTAATATGCCTCGGCGACGAACAGGTCGGCGTCGCGCCCCGCCGGGATCAGCGTCTCCGTCCACTCGGTGTCGGCGCTATAGGCAATGACGCGGCCCTCCGCCTCGACGCGATAAGCCAGGAAGGGCCCACCGGATTCGCCATGAACGACGGGATAGGGCGTGACCGTGACCTCCCCGAATGTGCGGCTTTGCTCCGGTTCAAGTGCGACGACCAAGAGATCAAAGCGCTGTTTTGTCTTCGATGAATGCTCGAACAGCGCTTCCATCAGACTGGCGAGTTTTGTCTCGATCCCTTGCGGGCCGGCAATGACGAGCGGGCGCGAACGTCGCGTGAACTGCGCATCCAACAGCAGGAACGGCAGGCCGCCAAAATGGTCGCCGTGGAAGTGCGTGATCAAGATCAGATCGATCTCGTCGCGCGCAATGCCGAGCCGCTTCAGCGCCGGCAGCGACGATGCGCCGCAATCGATCAGGAAGTTAACGCGGCTACCGGTGACGTGGAAGCAGGTGTTGTACCTGCCACCGGAGCCGAGCGCATCGCCGCAGCCGACAAATCGCAATTGCATCGGCTGCCACCGCCCAACGAGTAACTATCGCCCGCGCGGGGCGCCGAACAGCCGCGACAGTAGCCAGATCGGGACCACGATCACAGCGCCGAGCAGGAAGTAGCGCCACAGCCAGTTGACGGCGTCGAAGCCGAGATCCCACAGCCGCTGGAACAGCACGCGGATGCTGTGCAGGATATTCCAGGGATCGAACCCGATCGCGGCGAGCACCACGCCGACCAGGATCGACAACAGGATCAGCCGGAACGCCACCGACAGCGGCGAGCCCCCGAGAAAGCGATACAGGCCGTCATTGTTGGCCGGCAGGTCTCTGACGTCGTTGGGCATCGGTTTCTCCTCGCGGGTCGTGCGCATTATAGGCACGGCGGGGCACATGGGGAACCCGCTCATATCGGTCAATGGCCGCCATGCGTCTGCGGAATGTTAATTTGCCGTCACGTCCTTCAACATCCGTTCCAGCGTTTCCAGCCGGTCGGCCTCGCGCGGCGGCTTGTCCCAGCGCAGCCGGCTGATGCGCGGAAACCGCATCGCGACGCCGGATTTGTGCCGCGGCGAGCGCGCCAGTCCCTCGAACGCCACTTCCAGCACCAACCCCTGGTCCGGCTCATGCACGACATGGCGGACCGGGCCGAACTTCTCGGTCGTGTTGCGGCGAACGAAACGGTCGATCTGCAACAGCTCTTCATCGGTGAACCCGAAATAGGCCTTTCCGACCGGCACCAGTTGCTCGCCGTCCTCGCCCGAGGTCCAGACGCCGAAGGTGTAATCCGAATAATAGGACGAGCGCTTGCCGTGGCCGCGCTGCGCGTACATCAAGACGGCGTCGATGATGTGCGGATCGCGCTTCCATTTCCACCACTGGCCCTTGGGTCGGCCCGGCAGATAGGGCGCGTCGCGGCGCTTGAGCATCACGCCCTCGACGGCATCGGCGTCCTCACCCGCGCCGGCGTTGGCGGGGTTGGCGCGCGCGGCTATCAGCGCCTGCCAGCTATCGAAGGCAATGGTCGGTGACAGATCAATGCGCGGGTCGTCCAGTTTCCGGACGAACACTTCGAGATGCGCTCGGCGCTCGATAAACGGCAATTCTCGCAGGTCGTTCTCATCGTCGCCGAGCAGGTCGTAGGCGCGCAGGTGAATCGGAAAGTCCTTGGTCAACTTCGGCGAGACGACTTTTCGATTGAGCCGCTGCTGCAATACGTTGAAGGTCTGCACGCGGCCATCGCGCAGCACCAGCAGTTCGCCGTCGATCGCGCCGGGCAGATGCAGCGACGGCAGAAGGTCGGGAAAGCTGTTGGTGATGTCCTCGCCAGTTCGCGAGTAGAGCCGCGCCTGCATGTGCCCGCGCTCATCGCGACCGCTTACTGCCTGCACGCGAATGCCGTCCCATTTCCATTCCGCGATGAAATCGGCCGGATCGAGACTGGCGAAATCCGTATCCTCGATCGCATGCGCCAGCATCACCGGGCGGAACGGTGCCGGATCGCGGTTGACCGGCTTGTCGCCGCGGCCTTCCAGCCACGCGAACAATTCGAGATAGGGCGGGGCGAGCCCCGGCCAGATCAGCTCGATCTCCTGCGGGTCCTTGTCGCCCAAAGCCGCTGCGGCCGTTTTCGCCAGCCGCGCCGAAATACCGATCCGCATCGCGCCGGTGACCAGCTTTAGCAGCGCCCAGCGGCCGGTCTCGTCGAGCTCGTCGAGCCATCGTGCGAGCTGGCTTGGCAGCTCGGTCTTGCCGAGCGTGCGAAGGGTAACGACGACTTCGGAGAGGGTGGGAGGAGGCGGGTTGTTATGGCGTGGGTCAATATTGAGACCACCCGTGGGATACCCCTCTCCCTGACCTCGAGAGCGAGCTTCGTTCGCCTCGGACCCCGCAAGGGGGGAGGGAACGGAGAGAGTCGTTGCTGCGGCTTTCGATCCTGGTGACTGCCCAGCACGCAACTGCGCTCCCTCCCCCCTTGCGGGGGAGGGCTGGGGAGAGGGGTGGTCCAGCAATCGGTAATTTTCTCCGCCCTTCGGCCACATCAGCGCGACCGTTTCCGAGAGATCGCCGACATAATCATAGGACAGTCCGAACAACACCGGATCGGTACGATCCACGATCAGGTCACGAACAAGCCCCGGCTTCGCATGTTTGAACGACAGCGCGCCGGTCAGCGCCGCCAGCGCGTAGCCGCGGTCGGGATCGGGCGTGTCGCGGAAATAGGCCGTGATCAGCCGCAGCTTGTTGTTG
Organism: Bradyrhizobium sp. sGM-13; assembly: GCF_018398875.1. Lineage (GTDB taxonomy): Bacteria > Pseudomonadota > Alphaproteobacteria > Rhizobiales > Xanthobacteraceae > Bradyrhizobium. The sequence goes on from NZ_JAGWDK010000003.1 coordinate 20,187, forward strand.
CGGCCGGGCTCGTAGGCGAGTCGATCCAGCAATTCGGCAAAGCGGTTCATGTCTCGGCCTCGTCGGCCGCGACCACCTCGTGTTCCTCCTCATCGCCGTAGCCGACCAGATCGAGCGGCCGCGCGGCAAGCCCGCGCGCCCTGCACCAATGCACCAACGCGTCTTCCTGGCCGTGCGTGACCCAGACCTCGCCGGCGCCGGTGGCCGCGATGGTCGCGGTCAGCCCGTCCCAGTCGGCGTGGTCGGATATCACCAGCGGCAGTTCGATGCCGCGCTGGCGGGCGCGCGCCCGCACCCGCATCCAGCCCGAGGCAAACGCCGTGACCGGATCGGGGAATCGCCGCGTCCAAATGTCAGAGGTAGCCGTCGGCGGCGCCAGCGTGATGGTGCCGGCGAGATCGGCCTTCTTCATGCCCTTCACCAGCCGCAGCTCGCCGAGCGCTATGCCGCGGCTCTCATAGTAGCGCGTGATCCCTTCCATCGCGCCATGCAGATAGACCGGCGCGTCGTAGCCTTGCTCGCGCAACAGCGCGATCACGCGCTGCGCCTTGCCGAGCGAATAGGCCCCGACCAGATGCGCGCGTTCCGGAAACAGCGCGACGGAGGTGAGCAGCTTCTTCACTTCATCCGCCGCATCGCCATGGCGGAACACCGGCAGGCCGAAGGTAGCCTCGGTGATGAAGACATCGCAGGGCACGACTTCGAATGGCGCACAGGTCGGATCGATCGCGTCCTTGTAGTCGCCGGACGCAACGATGCAGAGGTCCTTGCAGGAAACGGCGATCTGTGCCGAGCCCAGTACGTGGCCCGCCGGGTGAAACTTGATCTTGACGTCACCGAGGCGGACCTCTTCGCCATAGCGAATTGCCTGCGTGGTCGCAGCAAAATTGTCGCCATAGCGCAGCCGCATCATGTCGAGCGTTTCCTGCGTGGCGAGCACGGCGCCATGGCCGGGCCGGGCGTGGTCGGAATGGCCATGGGTAATCACGGCGCGCTCGACCGGGCGAACGGGATCGATATGGAAGCCGCCCGGCTTGCAGCACAGGCCGGCAGCAACTGGCAACAGGATGTCATGCGGACGCATCCGGCTTATATAGGGCGCTTCCCCGCAATGTTCAGCCGTGTGATGTTCAGCCGTCATGAGCGGGCTTGACCCGCGCATCCATCTTTTGAAGAATCTATTTTTTGATGAATCGCCGGGTCCCGGCTCCGCCAAGGCTTCGCCGGGCCAAGCATGCGCTCGGCCGGCGTAGCTTCAGCGAAGCCGGCAAGCCTGGGCAATGACAAGTTTCGGAACCCATGCCTGCCCGCCTGTTTCTCTCTTCCGGCGATCTGATGGCCGACCGCAGGTTCGAATTCGCGCGCGATCTGCAATTGAAAGGCGATCTGGCGGCCGCCGCCGATCTGCTGATGCAGGCGATCGAACTGGCGCCGAATTTCACCTCCGCCTGGTTCACGCTCGCCGATATCCGCGAGCAACTCGGCGAGCATGACGCGGCGATCTCGGCGTTTCGCCAGGCCCAGGCCAGCGATCCCGGCGACCGCCGTGGCGCCGGACTTAGGTTGATGCGGCTCGGCGCCGAACCATTGGCCGGCATGCCGCAGGCCTATGTGCAAACGCTGTTCGATCAATATGCGCCGCGATTTGAATCCTCGCTGGTGGGCGATCTCGGTTATCGCGGTCCGGCACTGTTGTTCAAGGCGGTGCTGGCGGTGCGATCAGCCGAGCGCAAGCCGGCATTCTTCAAGCGAGCGATCGACCTCGGCTGCGGCACCGGGCTGGCGGCGTCGGCGTTTGCCAGGGAAGTCGATCATTTCATCGGCGTCGATCTGTCGCCGCGCATGGTCGAGCGGGCGCGTGCCACTGGCCTCTATGCGGAGCTGGAGGTCGCGGACATGCTGCAGGGCCTGCGCGCGAGGAGGGAGGCCAGCGCCGACCTGATCCTTGCCGCGGACGCGATGGTTTATGTCGCCGACATCGCTCCCGTGCTGGCTGAAGCAGCGCGCGTGTTGGTGCCGGGCGGTCTCATCGCCTTCACCACGGAAACCCATGACGGTGAAGGGGTCAGGCTCGGGCATGGCCTCCGCTACGCGCACGCCGCGGGTTACGTGCGCGGGGCAGTCGAGGGGTCCGGCCTGCAGTTATCCCGCCTCGAAGAATTATCTGCCCGCAACGAGGATCATGCGCCGGTTCCTGGCCTGGTCGTCGTCGCCGCGAAAACTTGAGTCTAGGCGCTACGCACACCGCGAATGACGGGATTGCGTGCGACATGTCAGCTATTGCCAGGGACACCGGAATGCCTGATCAAAGCTCCCATAAGGGAGAAACCACAATGAACAAGAAACAGACTCGCCGTGAATTCGGCGCGACCGCGCTCGCTACCGCTTTTGCGTCAACGCTGCCCGCGCCGTTTGTCTGGGCCGCCGAAAAAAAATACGATCCGGGCGCCAGTGACACCGAAATCAAGATCGGCCAGACCGTGCCGCATTCCGGTCCCGGCTCGCTCTATGGCGTGCTGGGTCGCGTCGGTGAAGCCTATTTTCAGATGCTGAATGAGAAGGGCGGCATCAACGGACGCAAGGTGAAATTCTTCTCCATGGACGATGGTTACAGCGCGCCGAAATGCGTCGAGGCGACGCGGCGGCTGGTCGAGCAGGAGGAAGTGCTGGCGCTGTACGGCTCGCTCGGCACCGCGCCGCAGACGGCGGTGCATAAATATCTCAATTCGAAAGGCGTGCCGCAGCTCCTGCTCAATACCGGCGCGTCGAAATGGAACGATCCGAAGAACTTCAAATGGACCATGGCGGGCCTGCCGCTCTATCCGACCGAAGCGCGCATTCTCGCCAAGCATGTCGTAAGCGTGAAGCCGAACGCGAAGGTCGGCATCCTCTATCAGAACGATGATTTCGGCCGAGATTTTCTGACGCCCTTCAAGAAGGTGCTGGCCGATGCCGGCGGCACCGCCAAGGTGATCACGGAGCAGACCTACGATCTGACCGAACCGACGATCGATTCGCAGATCATCAATCTCTCGAAATCCGGCGCGGATGTTTTCTACAACATCTCGACCGGTAAGGCGTCATCGCAGTCGATCCGGAAAGTCGCTGAACTCGGCTGGAAGCCGCTGCATCTGTTGTCGGCGGGATCGACGGGCCGTTCGATTCTCAGTGCCGCCGGCTTCGAGAACGCGACCGGCATTGTTGCCATCCGCTACGCCAAGGAAGTCGGCGTGCCGCGCTTCGAGAAGGACCCGGACGTGATGGCATTCGAGGAGCTGCGCAAGAAGTACCTGCCCAATGTCGACCCCGATAACACGATCGCCTTTGCCGGTTACGGCCAGGTGGTGGCGATGGCGGAGATCCTGCGCCGTTGCGGCGACGAACTCACCCGCGCCAACGTTCTGAAGCAGGCCACGACGCTGGCGGGCTTCCATTCCCCCTACATGCTGGACGGCGTGACCTATAGCTACACGCCGGAGGATTACACACCGATGAAGACGCTCTACATCTCCATCTTCAACGGCAAGGACTGGGATATCTCCGACAAGCCGGTGACGGAGTGAGAGCAGACGGTCATTCCGGGGCGATGCGGAGCATCGAACCCGGAATCTCGAGGTTCCCCGATGCGCAATTGCGCATCTGAGGTTCGCGCTTTGCGCGCCCCGGAACGACCGCGCTAGCGGCTCTAGCCCTCGACGAACCCGCTCCAACGGCCTACTTCTCCTGGTGTGCCGTCGCCCGATCCCTTGCCCCTCACGCCGCTTGAAACGGCTGCGTTGCTGCCCGACCGCTTCCGGCGCTGGTTCGCCGCGCGGGGCTGGTCGCCGCGCGAGCATCAATTGGCGCTGCTGGCAAAGGCCCGTGATGATCGCTCGGCGCTCTTGATCGCGCCGACCGGCGCCGGCAAGACGCTCGCCGGATTTTTGCCGACATTGGTGGAGTTGAGTGCGGCATCTTCCAACCTCCCCCTGAAAGGGGGAGGTCGGCGCGCGCCTGAGCGCGACGGGTGGGGGTCAGCCGCGAATACGGAGCAAGCGGCTGACCCCCACCCTAACCCTCCCCCTTTCAGGGGGAGGGGGCTTGAGCTGCAAACTCGCTCCAACCTCATCTCCACCGGCCGCAGCGTCAAACGCACCGGCGGTCTCCACACCCTCTACATCTCGCCGCTGAAAGCGCTCGCAGTAGACATCGCGCGCAATCTGGAGACGCCGATTGCCGAGATGGGGTTGCCGATCAAGGTCGAGACCCGCACCGGCGATACGCCGGTGTCGCGGCGGCAACGGCAGCGGCGTTATCCGCCGGATGTTCTGCTGACCACGCCGGAACAATTGGCACTGCTGCTGTCGTCGGACGATGCGCCGTTTCTATTCTCCTCCCTCAAGCGCATTGTGCTCGACGAACTGCATGCGCTCGTCACCTCGAAGCGCGGCGATCTGTTGTCGCTTGGCCTGGCGCGGTTGTGGCGCCTGGCGCCGGAGATGCGCGCGATCGGACTATCCGCGACGGTGGCCGAGCCGGAATCGCTGGCGCGGTTTCTGATGCCGCAGCACGACGGCAAGGACGTGTCAGCCGATATCGTCGTGGCCGGCGGCGCGGCGGCGCCCATCGTCGAGATGCTCGACACCAAGGAGCGGCTGCCTTGGGCCGGCCATACCGCGCGCCATGCGCTCGGGGAAATGTATGATCTGATCCGGCGCAACAAGACCACGCTGATCTTCGTCAACACCCGCAGCCAGGCTGAAATGCTGTTCCAGGAATTCTGGCGCATGAACGACGATGGTCTCGCGATTGCGCTGCATCACGGCTCGCTCGACGTCGCGCAGCGCCGCAAGGTCGAGGACGCGATGGCGGCGGGAAAGCTGCGCGGCGTGGTCTGCACGTCGTCGCTCGACCTTGGCGTCGACTGGGGTGACGTCGATCTGGTCATCAATGTCGGCGCACCGAAGGGATCTTCGCGGCTGATGCAAAGAATCGGCCGCGCCAATCACCGTATCGACGAAGCTTCGCGCGCGGTCCTGATCCCAGCGAATCGTTTCGAGGTGCTGGAGTGCCGCGTCGCAATCGATGCCATCGCCGAAAATGCGCAGGATACGCCACCGCTCCGCACCGGCGCGCTCGATGTGCTGGCGCAGCACGTCCTCGGCTGCGCCTGCGGCGAGCCGTTTTTTTCAGATGATCTCTATGCGGAAGTCCTGACGTCGGCGCCTTATTCCTTGCTGACGCGAACCGATTTCGACGATGTCGTCGATTTCGTCGCCACCGGCGGCTATGCGCTGAAGACCTACGAGCGTTTCGCTCGCATCAAGCAGGACAAGCAGGGTCGCTGGCGCGTCGCCAATCCAAAAGTGCGGCAGAGCTATCGCCTCAACGTCGGCACCATCGTCGAAGAGACCATGCTGAAGGTCCGCCTGGTTCGCTCGCGCAGCGGCGGGGCCGGTTCGACTGGTGCGCTCGGCCGCGGCGGGCGAATGCTGGGCGAAATCGAGGAAGCCTTTATCGAAGGCCTCGTGATCGGCGACACGTTTGTGTTCGGCGGTGAAGTCGTGCGCTACGAGGCGCTCGCCGAGGACGTCGTCTATGTCTCGCGCGCCAACGACAAGGACGCGAAAGTGCCGTCCTATATGGGCGGCAAGTTTCCGCTTTCGACCTATCTCGCCGAGCGGGTGCGCAAATTGCTCGACGACCGCCGCGCGTGGAATGCGCTGCCCGATCAGGTACGCGACTGGCTCTCGCTGCAAAGGGATTTTTCCCGTGTGCCGGCGGTGCAAGAACTGCTGATCGAGACCTTTCCCCGCGGCAACAAGCATTATCTCGTCTGCTACCCCTTCGAGGGCCGGCTGGCGCACCAGACGCTCGGCATGCTCTTGACGCGGCGGATGGAGCGGGCGCGGGTGCGGCCGCTCGGCTTCGTCGCCAACGAGTATGCACTGGCCGTATGGGGCCTCGGCGATATGTCGTTCATGATCCGGCACGGCAAGCTCGATCTCAATGCGCTGTTCGATCCGGACATGCTGGGCGACGACCTCGAGGCGTGGCTCGCCGAATCTGCGTTGATGAAGCGTACCTTCCGCACCTGCGCCATCATCTCCGGCCTGATCGCGCGGCGCTTCACCGGCGAGGAGAAATCCCGCCGCCAGGTGCTGTTCTCGACCGATCTGATCTACGACGTGTTGCGCAAGCATCAGGCCGACCACGTGCTGTTGCGCGCCGCGCGCGCCGATGCCGCAACAGGCCTGCTCGATCTCAAGCGTCTGGGTGATATGCTCTCGCGTATTCACGGCCGAATCAGCCATCGGGAACTCGAACACGTTTCGCCGCTGGCAGTCCCCGTGATGCTGGAAATCGGCCGCGAGTCAGTTTATGGCGAAGCAGGGGACGAGTTGCTGGCGGAGGCCGCCGATGAACTCGTCAAAGAGGCGATGGGATAAGCGGGAAGGCACGTGACGGCAGGGGCGCAGTCTTCGGGAGACGATCAACAGATGCGCGCCTCGAAGGTCATGGTTGCCGACGTGACGTTCCGCGCCGACCTCTCCGGCGCGCTGTTCTGGCAGGAGCAGCGCCTGCTTGTCGTCTCCGATCTGCATCTGGAAAAAGGCTCCAGCTTCGCCGCGCGCGGCGTGCTGCTGCCGCCTTATGATACGGTGGCGACGCTGAGTCGGCTCGCCGCCGTCATTGCCCGGCACGACCCGCGCATGGTGATTGCGCTCGGCGACAGTTTTCACGATCGCGACGCGCATCGGCGGCTGTCGGCGCCGGACCGCCACGCGCTGTCAGCGATGCAGGCGCGGCGCGACTGGATCTGGATATCGGGCAATCACGATCCGGCCCTGCCGGGCGACCTCGGCGGCCCGGTGGCGAACGAAGTCGCGATCGGGCCGATCGTGTTCCGCCATGAGCCGACGGGGGCGGCGGGTGAAATCGCCGGCCATCTACATCCCAAGGCGCGCGTCACCACCCGCGGACGATCGATGGAGCGGAGGTGCTTTGCCAGTGACGGCGAGCGCGCCGTGATGCCCGCCTTCGGCGCCTATGCCGGGGGCCTGAGCATCCGCGATCCCGCGTTTGCGAAGATTTTTCCGACGCCGGGCCTGATGGCGCATGTGCTCGGCGACAGCCGGCTGCACACCATCGCCGCGTCGCGGTGTTATTGAGCGATCGCATTCGCGGCGGTGTCGTAGGGTGGGCAGATTCTCTCGTCGTCCCTGCGAACGCAGGGACCCATACGCCGCGGCGGAAACTATTTGGGTGCGCTGGTCGACGGTTTTCTTCAACAACGGAAGCCGGTGGTTATGGGTCCCTGCGTTAGCAGGGACGACGACATTCCGGCGCAAATGCGCCTTTGCCACCCTACGATTCCTCGTATCGCTACGCCGCCTTCGCGTCGACGCTGTCGCAGAATTCGGCGAGGCGGTCGGCGAGCCGCAGCGTTGCGGGGCTGGCGTCGGGCGAGGCCACCAGCGCCAGCTCGGTCTTGTCGATCGGCGCAAAGCCGTCCTTCGCCGTGAGCACGCGATGGCCGGCCTGGATCGCGATATCGGAGAGAATGCTCAATCCCAATCCTGCGGCAACCGCGGCCTGAATGCCGGCGAGGCCAGAAGACGTATAGGCCATGTGCCAGGATCGACCGGCGCTTTCCAGCGCATGGATCGCGCGCGAACGATAGAGGCAGCCGGCGGGAAAGCCGATCAGCGGCACCGAGCCGGCGTTGATATCGACCGGATGGGTTTTGCTGGTGACCCAATGCACTTTCTCCGGCCACACCGCGATCGCGCCTTTCTCGCCGGCGTCGCGCTTGAGCAGCGCCAGATCGAGATCGCCGCGTTCGATGTCGCGCCTGAGATACGTGCTCTGGTCGGCGCGCACATCGAGCCGCAGGCCCGGCCGCGACCGCGAAAACGTCGCCAGCAACTTGGCGAGACGATAGGCGGCGAAATCCTCGGGGATGCCGAGCTTGATCGCACCTTCGCTTTCCGGCCGTGCCACCACATCGCGGGCTTCTTCGGCGAGCGACAACAGTCGCCGCGCATAGGACAACAGCCGCTCGCCGGCCTCCGTCGGCGTCACGTCCTTGCCGTTGCGGTTCAACAGCGGCTGGCCGACATCGTCTTCCAGACGCTTGATCTGCTGGCTGACGGTCGATTGTGTGCGGTGGACGCGCTCGCCGGCGCGGGTGAAGCCGCCGGCATCGACGACGGAAACGAAACTGCGCAGCAGCTCCAGATCGAGCATGTGAATGCTCCATTTATAAATCCACTGATCATCAGTTTATCATTTAATTTCCAAATATCAAGGCGCGGCCCTAGATCAGGGTGCAAGGAGACTATCCATGTCGCTCGCCCCTTCGGCCGCGGTCCCCCGCGCCGGCCTCAATCTGTTACCGCTTTATATCGGCCTGTTCTGTCTGCTCTGGAGCTTTGCCTTCGTCGCCGGCAAGGTCGGCGTCACCGACTGCCCACCGCTGATCCTGCTCACGGCGCGATTTTCGCTCGCGGGAATCTTGATCCTCGGTATCACGGTGCTGCGTGGCGAGGCATGGTCCTCGCTGACCTGGCGCGACGCCGGAATCTTCGCCATCCTCGGCGTCGCCAACAACGCGCTCTACCTTGGTCTCGGCTACACCGGGCTGCAGACGGTATCGGCCGGCCTCGGCGGCCTGATTGTCAGCGCCAATCCGGTTTTCACTGCTGTACTTGCGGCATTGTTTCTCGGCGAGGCGCTGACCTGGCGCAAGGTGACGGGACTTTTGCTCGGCATCTCCGGCGTCGCCTTCATCGTCTGGCACCGCATGTCGGTCGGCACGGATAGCTTTCACGGCATCCTGTTCACGCTGGCCTCGCTGGCCTCGATCGTCGTCGGCACCATCTTGTTCAAGGTGCTGGCGCCGAAAGGAAGTCTCTGGGTCGGCAATGGCGTGCAGAATCTCGCCGCGGGCGTCGTGCTGCTGCCGTTTGCGTTCACGCTCTCCAGCGTCAGTGACATCGTGCCGAGCGCGCGGCTCGCCGGTGCGTTCGCTTTTCTCGTGCTCGGCGGATCGATCCTGGCTTACCTGCTCTGGTTTCATCTCTTGAAGGTCTGCGGCGCGACGGCCGCGAGCGCCTATCACTTCCTGATGCCGCCGCTCGGCATGCTGTTTGCCTTTCTTGTGCTCGGCGAACACGTCGAATTCCGCGACCTGCTCGGCATCGTGCCCGTAGCGCTCGGCATTTATCTGGTGACACGTCCCGCTGCGGCTACCGATCAATCTTAATAGAGGGAGCAAGTCATGACAGTAACCATCACCCTGATCGGCGGCCCGACGGCGCTCATCGAAGTCGACGGCTTCCGGCTGCTGACCGATCCGACGTTCGACGAGCCCGGCGCCTATCAACTGCCGCATGTAAAACTGGAAAAGCTGGTCGGTCCCGCCGTCAGCGCGCATGATATCGGCGAAGTCGATGCCGTGCTGCTCAGCCATGACCAGCACTCGGATAATCTCGACCATTCGGGGCGCGATTTTCTCAAATCCGCCAAGCGCGTGCTGACGACGGAGGTTGGCGCAAAGCGGCTCGGCGGCCACGCCGAAGGCTTTGCGCCGTGGGCATCGACCGAACTGACCGGCAGGAACGGTCATTCGCTGACCATCACCGCGACGCCGGCGCGTCACGGCCCGGCGGGAATCGAACCACTCGCGGGCGACGTGATCGGCTTCGTGGTTTCCTCGAGCAGGCCGGGCAGCCGTCCGATCTACATCAGGGGCGACACCGTTTGGTACGAAGGCGTTGCTGAAGTGGCGAGGCGGTTCAAGGCCGGCGTGGTGCTGCCGTTCGCGGGCGCGGCGCAAACCCGCGGCCCCTTCCACATCACGATGGACACCAACGATACGATCGAGACCGCGCGCGCATTCCCGGATGCGGTGATCGTGCCCGTACATACGGAAGGGTGGAAACATTTCCGCCAGAGTGCGAACGATCTGCGCGCCACCTTCGACACGCTAGGCTTTGGACCGCGGTTGCGAATTCTAGAGCCGGGTGTAGCGACGGTTATCGAGCCGCTAGGCGCCGCGTGACGGACCACCAGGAGGCAACGGACGAGCTCGTGATCTGGAACCTGTTCCCGTTAGATACGTTGTCGCCGGGGCTGGACCCTTGGCATGTCAGTTCGCAACAAGTCGCATCGGAAGCACCACGCGCATGCGGGCACCGGAAATAATAAACCGGCAGCGCGGGCCAAGGCACGTCGTTCGTTTCGCTTCCGTGATGCGCTGAAAGCGCTCGGGCCGGGCCTGATCACCGGCGCGTCCGACGACGATCCGTCGGGAATCGGCACCTATAGCCAGGCCGGCGCACAGCTCGGTTACGGCATCGGCTGGACCATGCTGCTGACGTTTCCGCTGATGGCGGCGATCCAGGAAATCTCCGCGCGAGTCGGCCGCGTCACCGGCCATGGAATCGCGGGCAACGTGAGCCGGCATTATTCGCCATGGCTGCTCAACGTGGTGGTGGCGATGCTGTTCATCGCCAATACGATCAACATCGGCGCCGATCTCGGCGCCATGGCGGACGCCACCAAACTGCTAATCGGTGGCCATAGCATCTTCTATGTATTGGTGTTCGGCGTGACCTCGGTCGCGGCGCAGATCTTCCTCGACTACAAACGTTACGTGTCGGTGTTGAAATGGCTAACGCTCAGCCTATTCGCCTACGTTGCCGCGCTCGCTTTTGCAAAAGTTTCGTGGAGCGACGCGCTTGCCGGCATTCTCATTCCGCGCCCGGCCTGGAGCCTGGAATATTTTACAACCATCGTCGCGATTCTTGGCACCACGATCTCGCCGTATCTGTTCTTCTGGCAAGCCTCGCAGGAAGCCGAGGACCAGCGCGTCGACAAGGCGAAGCGGCCGCTGGTCGAAAAGCATTACGGCGCGCAGCAGGAATTCAATCGTATTCGCGCCGACACCATCGTCGGTATGGCGTTCTCCAACCTGATCGCATTGTCGATCATCGTAACCGCCGCGGCGACGCTGCATGCGGCCGGAAAGACGGATATCCAGAGCTCGGCGGACGCCGCCGAAGCCCTGCGTCCGATCGCCGGCGCGTTCGCTGAAACGATTTTTGCGCTCGGCATCGTCGGCACCGGATTGCTGGCAATTCCGGTGCTCGCCGGCGCCGCCGCCTATGCCGTCGGGGAGGGACGGCGATGGCCGGTCGGGCTCGCGCGCAAGCCCAAGGCCGCCGCCGCGTTCTACGCGGTGCTGGCGCTCTCGGCTGGCATAGGCATCGCGTTGAACTTCACGCCGATCAACCCGATCTCGGCGCTGTATTGGAGCGCGGTCATCAACGGCGTGCTCGCCGTGCCGGTGATGGTGCTGCTGATGCTCATGGCCCGCCGCAGGGACGTGATGGACCGCTACGTCATCAAGGGTCCACTCTATTGGCTGGGATGGCTGTCCACCGCGGCGATGCTGCTCAGCGTCGTCGCGATGGGGATGGGGTTTTTTGCCGGGAAGTCGTGATCGTGTCCCGGACGCGGTGCAACGCAAAGCGGTGCACCGCAGAGAGGGACCCATCCGCGATGGACCCCGGACCAGCAGCGCATCACTTCGTGCTGCGCAGCATCCGGGGAACGCCCCTCAATCTTTCCGGAACACGATCGATGCCATCCATCCCGTCATCAGCGCCATGAACGCAGTGACGAGCCCATAGACAAACCCGTTCTGGCGCGCGGTTGTCGCGACGAACTGTTCAAAGCCGACTTTCACGATTTCAAACGCCGTGTCGGTCTTGGCCACCAGCGCGCCTTCGGCGAACAGCTTGATCTCTACATTGTAGAGACCGATCGGCACTTCCGCAGGCAGCGGAATGCCGGTGCGGAACAGCGTCGGCGTCAGGAACGTCACCGCCGAGGTCTCCTCGCGATAGAGGCCGTGCTGCTTGCGCAGCCGCACGAAGGCGCTGCGGAACGCATCGTCCGGCACGACGTCGGCATAGTCGGGCCCGACGCGCTGGGTGAGCAGCACGTTGTTCAGCCCGAGCTGCTGCCGCCGCTGCACCTCGGGCGAGGCGATGGCGTCGAACGGGCGGTTGGAAAACAGCGCCAGGTAGGTCGGCACCTGGAGGAACTGCCGGGAGTCGGTGTTGATCCAGATCCCGAACCGGCGCTCCTTGCGGCGCGTCACCATGTCGGCGCGCGGGCCGGCAACCGTTACCACGAGATCGTAGCTGCGATTGGCCGGCGTGGTGGCGTCCTTCTCGACCGAACCGAACAGCACCAGCTCCTCGCCGGAATAGTTCGGCGTCACGGTGACGCGATGGTTCGATACCGAAACGATTAGGCGTTCGGCCCGAACCGGCGACGCCGCGAGCACCGCGGCCAGCGCAAGCCATCCGAGCGTGCGGGCGAGGCGTGCGGTCATCCCGTCACTCCTGTTTCCCGCACGGTGAAGAGATCCTCGGGCCGGATCACCAGTTCAACGGCGAAACGAATGCCCACGGCGAGAACCAGTAGCCCGAGCAGCAGCCGCAAATGTTCGCCGCGGATTTTCTGCCCCGCGCGGGCACCGAACTGGGCGCCGGTGACGCCGCCGACCATCAGGATCAGCGCCAGCACCGCATCGACCAGATGATTGGTGACCGCATGCAACATGGTGGCGAACACCATCGTGACCAGGGTGAGCACCATCGAGGTACCGATCACGGTCGAGGTCGGCACCCGCAGCACATAGATCAACAGCGGCACCAGGATGAAACCGCCGCCGATCCCCATCACGGCACCGATGAAGCCAATGGCCAGGCCGATCACGACGACCGGAATGACGGACAGATAGATTTTCGAGCGCTTGAAGCGCATCTTCAACGGCAGGCCATGAATCCAGACATGGCTGCCCGGGCGGCGCGTGGTGACCGGACCGCCGCGGCGGGCCCTGAGCAGCGCCCGCAGGCCTTCCCAGAACATCAGGGCGCCGACGGTGGTCAGCAGGATCACGTAAGACGTCGCGATCATGAGATCGAGCTGACCGAGCGAGCGCAGCAGCGTGAAGGTCCAGACCCCCAGCGCCGTGCCCAAACTGCCGCCGCTCAGCAGCACCACCGCCAGGACCGGATCGATGGCGCGCCGCCGCCAGTAGGAGATCGCGCCGGAGAACGAGGACGCCGCGATGTGACTGGCGACCGAGGCGACCGCGACCGCGGGTGCAATGCCGACGAAGATCAACAGCGGCGTCATCAGGAAGCCGCCGCCGATCCCGAACATGCCGGAGACGAACCCGACCGCCGCGCCCATCGCCAGGATGAGGAAAACGTTGACCGGAATGTCGGCGATCGGGAGGTAGAGCTGCACGCGCGTCTGCTTTTGTCGCTTTGCCGCAAGAGACGGCCGAGGGGCCGCTCAGGGCATGGTTTGTCTTGTATTTGCCGGCAGTGGGAAATCCGGTTCGCGCATGCACCTTTGCGTGCGCAGGGCCGGTTCCCGCGCCTTTGCATAACTGAATTCGGCAGCGTGAGGGACTAAAAATGCCCGGCAAGGCAAATTTTTGCCGTACGCGCGCGTGTCTCAGCACGTTGAAACGCTGTTACAAATCCGAAAAAGCCAGTCGGTTCGTGGGGCCGGCACTCGGCCGCTCAGGGCGTTCCGAGCGGGTCGGTGACGAGGTTCATCGCCAGCGCCTGCTTGGGGCTGAGCCAGCGAATGTCCCTGGTCTCGGACATCGCTTCCACGATCGAGGATGAGACCCCCATTTTGGTCATGTAGCCCAACACCGCGCCCGATATCCGCTGGGCCTCTGCGACGGGATCGCCCAAGGGCCTGGTCGTGACAAACCGATGAACGCCCAATGCCGAGCCCAATACGCCGAAGCGGGTCTTGCCTCCGGCATAGGCCAGCACGCAGGCGCTGGCGCAGTAACCGGGCTTGATGCGGCCCGCAGCGTCGGCGCTGCCGACAGCGGTTGCTAGCCCCCGCGATCGGATGATCTCGCCCATGATCACCGCCTGGTTCAAATCACCGCCGGGGGAAGCCAACAGGACGATGTCACCGGGGGCGAGGTTGGCCTGGTCCAGCCTGCCGCGAAACCAGCTCGCCGCGGCGGGGCCGATCGTGCCGCTGACGAACAGGGCGCGGCGCCCCTGGCTCGAACCGTCGAGGTGGAGCGTATCGATCACCTGGGATGTCAGGCTTGGCGAGACGTACTGGTCCTTCCAGTAGTGCCAGGCCTCTGGTTGCGACAGATCCCGGTAGGCGCGAATGCAGACGCCGGCAACCAGCAGGATGAAGATCGCCACCGTCCAAAACTGCCATTGGCGCCGGGGTGGCTGAGGCGGTGGCGCCGGTGCCTGACCGGGCGGGAGGCGCGGTGGCGCAACCGCAGGGCCCGTCGGCGAGCGGCGGAGGCGATTTTCCCCGTTCTGGCTGTCGTCGGCCGACAATCGATCCTCTTTGCAACCCGGATCCGTTCAGGATCAGGCTGACCAGAAGCACTAATACGAATTTATGGCCGAGGATATGGCGGCGATGCCGGCGGCAAGCGCTTAGAGCGTTTTCGAGCGAATTGGACACCGGTTCGCGTCAAGAAAACGGGTCAAAACAAAAACCTAGAGCCCCGGTTCTGATTCAATCAGAACCGAAATGGCTCTAGTGAGCGGCGGCAGTGCGCTTGGTCGCAACCGGTTTGGCGGCGGGCTTGCCCGTGGCAGGTGCGGGGGCCGAATCCCAGCCGCCGGCGGGTGACGCTACGTTTACGGCCTCGTCGGGCTGCGGCTCGACGGTGAAGGTCTGGATCGCAAGCTTGGCCGCTGCCAGCGACTGGGCGTCGAGGCGTTTGGCAACGTCGTCGCGCTTGCGGCCGGCATCCGCATCGCCCTGGGCGGCTGCGAGGCTGAACCATTTGAAGGATTCGGCGAGGTTCTGTTCGACACCGATGCCGCGGGCATAAAGGATGCCGAGGTTGAACTGGCTGTCGGCGACGCCGCGATCGGCGGCTTTGCGGAACCAGATCGACGCGCTCTTGTAATTGGCACCCTTGCCGCCGCCATCGGCGTCGAGCACGGCCAGGTTATGCATCGCCTTGGCGCTGCCGCGCTCGGCCGCCTGCAGATAGTAACGCCGCGCGATATCCAGGTCCTTTTTTACACTCATGCCCTTCTCGTAGAAGGTGCCGAGCCGAAACAGCGCGGGCACCACGCCGGCCTGCGCCGCGCGGTCGTACCATTTTGCGGCCTCGTCGAGGTTCGGGGCGACGCCCTTGCCTTCGGCAAAGCGCACGCCGACCTCGTAAGCCGCGGCCGGATCGCCCTTCAGCGCGGCGGCGCGCAGCACCGGGCCGCCGATAGCATCAGGCAACCGCTCACTCGGCGGCACCGCGATCATCGCAAGCTTGCCGCCGGCGGCCGGCATGGCCTGGATCGCGCCGGTGATATCGCTGGCCGTAACCGGAGATGCCGTGGCCTGCGGCGGAGCTGCGACCCGCGCGCTATCCAGCGTGTTCGGTGCGGAAGAATTGTTCGATTGCTTCTCGACCGGCGTCGGCGAGATCATCGAGGGCGCCTGCGGCGCAGGGATTGCGGGTGCGGGCCTGGCGCTGCTCTCCGAGGGTGCGGGGGCCTGCGCCGGTGGGGCCGGCTCTCTAGGCTGCTCCGTCATCGGCAGTTGCAGCACGCTGCCGGTATCCAGCAGCGTCATCACCATCTTGAAAGTGCCGAGCACGATCACGACCACGCTCGCGCCCACCAGCAGCGAGCGGACCTTGGAGGAAATGTTCGAGGCGTTCTTGTCGCCAGCCTTGGCCTTGTCGCCGCCCTTGTCCTTCGATACGGCCTTCGCAGCCGAACGTCCGGCTTTCTCGGGCGGGGGCGCGGCGGCCGCGGCCTGCGCGGCGCGGCGCGCGGCAGCAATGAAGCTCGATGAGCTGACCGGCTCCTTCGGTGCGGAAGCAATCTCGCTGATCGCGTTTTCGGAAGCGGCGATCCGTTCCGATGGCGAAGCGACGCGCGGCGGCGGCCGCGTGCCGGGCTCGAGCGGGTGATCCGGCGGCAATTCCGGCGCGATCGCGGTGCGCGGTGCGGCCGCATGCGGCTCCAGGATTTCGCTGATCGCGCGCGGTGGTAGCGGCGGCGCAACCGGCGCGGCCGGCTGCACGGCGTGGAATTCGCGCGGCGCGGCAGCAAAGGGCTCCGGAGCATTCCCCTGCAGCGCGGCAGGGTTGGGCAATTCCGGTTTCGTTTGCTGCGGATAGGTCATCAACGGCGTGGTCGGGCGGAGCGCTTCCTCGCGCGTTTCGGCCGTTGCAGGCGGAGCGGCTGAGGTCGCCGGCGCACCGCGAACCCCGCGCAGATCGCCTTCGATCATCGACAGGCGATCGACCACATGGCCCAGCGTGTTGTGAACGGTCTCCAGCGAGTCCTGCGTGCGGCGGTCGGTTTCCGACTGGCTGAAGCGGATATCGGATAATTCGCGCTTGACCAGATCGACGATGCCGGAGTCCGCCGGCTGCGATGCACCGCCGGAATTGCGGTTGGATTCGGCCAGCGCGACCAGGCTGGCGTGCTGGCGTTCGAGAGAGCGCAGAATGTCGTGCAGGCCTTCCTCGACCCGTCCGAGGTCGATGGCGGGTGCGGCGGCGGAACGATCGTTGGAGGCTTCCAGGCGCTCCAGGAGATACGAGACGCGCTGTTCGAGATGGGCAAATGCCGACGCATTGTCGTCGCCGGCCGGAATGCGGTCGAGCCGCTCCGATAACAAGCGCAGCGCGTTTTCGACATATTCCGAATTCTCGCTTGCGGCCGGCGGCTGCCGGGATTCCAGCGTCGAGGTCAGCGCGGCCAGGCGCTGTTCAAGCATACCGAAGGCATCGCTGTTGCCGTCAAAGCGGGAAAGCTGGTCGACCTTGGCCGACAGCGCGTGCACGTCCTCGGCGAGCCGGGCCAGTGCGTCGTTGGAGGCGATGTTGGAGACGATCCCGCGCAGCGCCGCGATCGCGCTTTCGAGTTGTTGCACCGTCGACGGATCGTCGTTCGAGCGCAGGATCAGATCGAGCTTGGCGCCGAGATTGTGGATCGCCTCGTCATAGCCGGTGAGCTGCTCGGCCGGCGTCAGCGAGCGCAACGCTTCGCGGATTTCGCCGAGCGCGCGCTCGATGTTGGCCAGCATCTGGCCGTCGGTGCCGTTATGGCGGCTATCATCGATGCGGCGGGACAGCGAGCGGATTTCGTTCTCGAGCGATTCGATCTCCCGGCGTGGCACCGCCTCGGTAATGGCCTGACGGATTTCCGCAAGCTCGCTGCGGAACGCCGCAATCGACTGTTCGATATGATCGGGACGTTGCAGCGCCTCGATCTGGCTCGTGATCTTGATCAGGTGCCGTTCGAGCGAAGAAAAGTCCGGCCCCGCAGGCGCGGCATGCTGCGCAGATTTGGGCTGCACAGAATGGGGCTGGGCGGCCGAGGCCGTCGGCGCGGCATTGCGCGGCGGCATCTGGCGCGGCGGTGGAGTATCGAGTTCGTTCTGGCGCGCGGCGATTTCGGCGATCGCAAAATCCATCGAGGCCGGGCTGAGCGGCGGCGCCGGGCGATAGACCTGGGCCGCGGCACGCTCGACCAAATCGGTCTGACGCTGCCTTTCCTGCATCTGGGCCTGGCGCGCCGGCACGGGATTCGAAATCTGCGACAGCCGCGCGTCGAGGCGCGAAATGGCCTCGTTGAGCTGGCGGGCCACCGTCGGCTCGCCATGAGCGGCTTCGCCGCGGGCTGCCGGCCGCGAAATCTGCTCGATCTGTTTGGTGATCGAATCCAGCCGCTGGTGAATGTCAGCCACGTCGGGGATCTGCCGGCCCGGCGTCGCCGGCCGCTGACTGGAAGGCACGCCGAAACTGGGCGGGGTCGGTTCGCCGATGGTGGAATTCAGCCATTCGTTCAGCGACATGCCGGCGCGGCGCGCAGCCGCCTCGGCTCTGTCGCGGACCGATGGATCGATGCCGTCAACACTCCACGATACGCGCGAATTCATGCTCTCGTCCGGTTCCGCTACGGCGCCCCACCCGCGCCATCAGCCTCCCCGCGCGTCCCACTGAAGAGACAATCGTATTTTCGCGCGGGTCGCCTGCCTCGGAACCGACTTTTCCGCGTTACGGTAAAGAAGGGGTTAAGGAATGGGGCGGTCGGCCCCAAAAGTTACCGGCCGGCCAAATCGGCGTTAGCCGTTGGTTTCGCGCTTGACGTCTTCGATCGGCACGACGTTCGTCCGCTCCGCGCCGGAAGACAGGGCCGACAATGCCCCGATCGCCTCTTCGCACCATTCGGCCACGGCGCGCTCGTGGGCGAGGCCAATGCGAAGTCCCAGCAATTTGCCGACATCCGCCGGCGGCGCCGTGCCGTCAGGGAATCGCTTGTTGAGCAGGCGTTCGTAGCGGGCGAAGCGGTCGCGGTGGTGCTCCAGCCGCGCCATCAGGTCGGTGCGGAGCGGTTCGATGTCGACACTGTCCAGTGCGTAGAGCCGCACCAAGAGATCGTCCTTGATCGAGGCCGGAACGCTCGGCCGCGCGGCCCAGTGCCGAAGCGCAGCGCGGCCCTCCGGTGTGAGGGTATAGACCAGCTTGTTCGGCTTGCCGGATTGCACCACCTCGCGGCCCTGGATGTGGCCGCGGTCGCGAAGCTTTGTAAGTTCCCGGTAGATCTGCTGGTGGTCGGCCTTCCAGAAAAACCCGATCGAGTTGTCGAACGTCTTGGCGAGTTCATAGCCCGTCATCGGACGTTCGGTCAGACAGGCAAGGATCGCGTCACCAAGCGCCAAGCGCCGGCCTCCAGCTTTCATGTGAATTGACATTATGCATAAAGTTGCATATGCGTCAACGCGCATAAGCTCCGGAGAAACCCATTCACCGGCAGCAGCCCGTCTCGCGCGCATAGGAGACATGATGACCATGAGCGGCCTCGACAAGTGGTACGGCTACATGAAGTCCCATGACACGGCGGCGTTATGGGATCTGTTGCACCCGGACGCGGTGTTTGAAAGCCCTGTCGTTCATACGCCGCAGCGCGGGCGCGATATTACCTTCAAATATCTGGCGAGCGCCGCGAAGGTGCTGGGCGGTCCCGGCTTCAAATACACAGGCGAATGGCGCAGCCCGAACGGCGCGGTCCTCGAATTCGAAAACGAGATCGAGGGCATCAAGATCAACGGCGTCGACATCATCACGTTCAGCGATGACGGTAAGATCACGCACTTCAAGGTGATGGTGCGTCCGCTGAAGGCAATCAATCTGCTGCACCGCTTGATGGGGGAACAACTCGCCAAGCAGTGACAAGGGGCGAGAGATCAAGGCCGCCACCATCCCCGGCGCCGTCTATGTCGCAATGGCTGTCGGGATATTTGCTGGCCTGATCACTCCCTAGGACATCGCGAACCGGATAAGGTCGCTTTCCGGAACGCCGCACAGTTTTACGTCAAGCGCCGCCGCCAGTTTTCAAGCCTGCCCTGCCGGGAGAACATCATGCCGATCTACAAAGCCCCCGTGGAAGACGTCACCTTCCTGCTCAACGACGTGTTCCAGATCGACCGCTACGATAATCTGCCCGGTTTCACCGACGCCTCCGCCGATGTGCGCGAGGCGATTTTGGGCGAGGCCGCAAAACTCTCCGAAGAGGTGCTGCAGCCGCTCAACCGTGTCGGCGATCTCGAAGGCTGCAAGCGGCATGACGACGGCTCGGTGACGACGCCGAAGGGATTCAAGGAAGCCTTCAAGCAGGTGGCCGAAGGCGGCTGGCTCGGTCTGTCGGCGCCGGCGGAATATGGCGGGCAGGGGCTGCCGGTGACGCTGAGCCAGGTGGTCACCGAATTCCAGAGCGCGGCCAATATGGCGTTCTCGATGTATGGCGGCCTGACCATGGGCGCGACGGCTGCGCTTCTGGTGCACGGCAAGCCCGAACAGAAGAAGATGTTCGTGCCGAAGATGGTGGCGGGTCAGTGGACCGGCACCATGAACCTCACCGAGCCGCAATGCGGCACGGATCTCGGCCTGTTGCGCAGCAAGGCGGTGAAGCAGGCCGACGGCAGCTACAAGATTACGGGCACCAAGATATTCATCTCGTCCGGCGAGCATGACCTCGCCGAGAACATCATCCATCTGGTGCTGGCGCGCATCGAAGGCGCTCCCGCCGGCATCAAGGGCGTGTCGCTGTTCGTGGTGCCGAAATTCCTCGTCAACGCCGACGGTTCGCTCGGGCAGCGTAACGGCGTGTCCTGCGGCTCGATCGAGCACAAGATGGGCATCCACGGCAATTCGACCTGTGTGATGAATTACGACAACGCCACCGGCTGGCTGATCGGCGAAGAGAACAAGGGCATGCAGGGCATGTTCGTGATGATGAACGAGGCCCGCCTCGGCGTCGCCGTGCAGGGTCTCGCGCAGTCCGAAGTCGCCTATCAAAACGCCGTCGCCTATGCGCGCGAGCGCCTGCAGGGCCGCTCCCTCACGGGCGCCAAGGAGCCTGAGAAACCGGCCGACCCGATCATCGTGCACCCTGATGTTCGCCGCGTGCTGCTCACCATCCGCGCCTTCAACGAGGCGGCGCGCGCCATGGTGGTGTGGACCGCGTTGAAGAGCGACGTCGCCCACCGCTCTTCCGATCCGAAGGATCGAGAGGCCGCCGACGACCATATGGGTCTGATGACCCCGGTCATGAAGGGCGTGATGACCGACGTCGGCTTCTCCAACTCGGTGCTGGCGCAGCAGATGTATGGCGGCCACGGTTACATCGCCGAGCACGGCATGGAGCAGTTCGTTCGCGACGCGCGCATCGCCATGCTCTATGAGGGCGCCAACGGCATCCAGGCGCTCGACCTGGTCGGCCGCAAGCTGCCGCGGAATGGCGGCCGCGCCGTGATGGCGTTCTTTGCCGAGGTCGCAGGCTTTGCCAAGGAGCACGGCGGCAATGAGGCGATGAAGCCGTTCGTCGCGCCGCTCTCGACCGCGCTCGGCCATCTGCAGCAGGCCACCGGCTGGCTGATGCAGAACGCGCTGACCAAACCCGACAATGCCGGTGCCGCCGCCACCGACTACATGCAATTGTTCGGCCTCGTCGCCTTCGGCTACATGTGGGCGCGGATGGCGAAGGTGGCGCAGGACAAGATTGCGGCTGATGACGCCACGCCCTATCTGACGACCAAACTGGTGACCGGCCGCTTCTTCATGGAGCGGATGCTACCGGAAACTCACGTCCACCTTGCCCGCATTCAGTCCGGTTGTGCGACCACCATGGAATTGGCGGCGGAAGCCTTCTGATTTTTTCGCCGTTTCCCGTTCGATCTGCCTATAATATTATGATCCTCATACCAGGAGGGCGTCATGCCTAAGGCATATATCTACGATCACGTTCGCACCCCGCGCGGCCGCGGCAAGCCCGATGGCGCGCTGCACGAGGTCACGGCGCTGGCGCTTGCCACCGTGCCACTGCAGGCGCTGAAGGAGCGCAACAACCTCGCTGAAGACGTCGTCGACGACGTCATTCTCGGCGTGGTCGATCCGGTCGGCGAAGCCGGCAGCGACATCGCGCGCTTCGCGGCGTTGAAGGCGGGCCTCGGCGAAAGCGTCCCCGGCGTGCAGATCAGCCGGTTCTGCGCCTCCGGCCTCGACGCCGTGAATTTTGCCGCCGCCCAGATCATGGCCGGCCAGCATGAACTCGTGATCGGCGGCGGCGCCGAATCGATGAGCCGCGTCGGCATCGGCGCGTCCGGCGGCGCCTGGCCGATGGACCCGTCGATGGCGGTGCCGGCCTATTTCATGCCGCAGGGCGTCTCGGCCGATTTGATTGCGACGAAATACGGCTTTTCGCGCGACGACGTCGACGCCTATGCCGTGCAGAGCCAGCAGCGCGCCGCCAAGGCCTGGGACGAGGGTCGCTTCAACAAGTCCGTGGTTCCGGTGAAGGACGTCAACGGCCTCACCATCCTCGCCAAGGATGAGCACATGCGCCCGACCACGACCATGCAGTCGCTGGCGCAACTGCAGCCGTCGTTCACCGTCGTCGGGCAGATGGGGGGCTTCGATGCGGTCGCGATCCAGTCGCACCCCGAAATCGAACGCGTCAATTACGTCCACCATGCCGGCAACTCTTCCGGCATCGTCGATGGCGCCGGCGCGGTGCTGCTCGGCAGCAAGGAAGTGGGCGCGAAACACGGCCTGAAGCCGCGCGCAAAAATCCGTGCCTTCGCCAATATCGGCTCGGAGCCCGCGATGATGCTGACCGGCCCGGTCGACGTCACCGAGAAGCTGTTCGAGCGTTCCGGTATGAAGAAGTCGGACATCGACCTGTTCGAGCTCAACGAGGCCTTTGCTTCGGTGGTGCTGCGCTACATGCAGGCGTTCGAGATCGATAATGCGAAGATCAACGTCAATGGCGGCGCGATTGCGCTCGGTCATCCGCTCGGCGCGACGGGCGCCATGATCCTCGGCACCGTACTCGACGAGTTGGAGCGCACCAACAAATCGACCGCGCTGGTGACGTTGTGCATCGGCGGCGGCATGGGGACCGCCACGATCATCGAACGGGTGTAACTGCCGTAGGGTGGGCAAAGGCGCTCTTGCGCCGTGCCCACCATTACATACTCCGCAAGGACTGGTGGGCACGCTTCGCTTTGCCCACCCTACGAGATCACAGACACAACCGCCGCGCCCGACATCGGCTGCCGGCACCGAGGGAGCAACGACATGGCCTTCAAGAATTTCAAGCTAGAGACCGACGCCGACGGCATTGCGCTCGTCACCTGGGACATTCCGGGACGTTCGATGAACGTGCTCGATGAAACCTCGACCACCGAGCTCGAGGAGATCCTGAAACAGACCACGGCGGACGCCGCGGTAAAGGGCGTTGTCATCACCTCCGCCAAGGAAGCGTTCTGCGCCGGTGCCGATCTTTCCATGCTTGAGGGCATGAACAAGGAATACGCGAAAGTCTTCAAGGAAAAGGGCGAGGTTGAGGCCAACCAGATGCTGTTCGACCAGAGCCGGCGCTTTTCGCTGGTGCTGCGCGGCATCGAAACCTGCGGCAAGCCATGGGCGGCCGCAATCAACGGGCTGGCGCTCGGCGGCGGTTTTGAGGTGACGCTGTCCTGCCACTACCGCGTTGCGGCTGAAAATCCCAAGACGCGGCTCGGCCTGCCCGAGGTGAAGGTCGGCCTGTTCCCCGGCGCCGGCGGCACCCAGCGCGTGCCGCGCCTGGTACCGCCGCAGGATGCGATGACGATCCTGCTCAAGGGCGACCCGGTCACCCTGGAGAAGGCCAAGTCGCTGAACCTGATCCACGCCATCGTGCCGGCTTCCGACCTGATCAAGGCGGCGAAGGACTGGATCAAGGGCGGCGGCAAGGCGGTCGCGCCCTGGGACGAGAAGAGCTTCAAGCTGCCGGGCGGACCGGTGTTCTCCAAGGCCGGCATGATGATGTTCCCGGCGGGGAATGCGATCTACCGCCGCGAGACCTACGACAATTATCCGGCGGCGCGCGCCATCATGAGCTGCGTCTATGAGGGGCTGCAGTTGCCGATCGACGCCGCGCTCCGCGTCGAGTCGCGCTACTTCACGCAAGTGCTGCGCTCCAAGGAAGCCGCCGCGATGATTCGCAGCCTGTTCCTGTCGATGCAGGAACTGAACAAGGGCGCGCGGCGGCCTGCGAACGTGCCGCCGACCAAGGTGAAGAAGATCGCCGTGATCGGCGCCGGCTTCATGGGCGCCAGCGTCGGCTACGTCTCGGCCCGCGCTGGCCTCGACGTCGTCCTGATCGATCGCGACCAGGAAAGCGCCGACAAGGGCAAGGCTCATGCGCAGAAGGTGATCGACGAGCAGATCGCCAAGGGCCGCGCCAAGGCAGGCGATCGCGACGCGCTGCTGGCGCGCATCACGCCATCAGCGGATTACGCAGCGCTAGGAGATTGCGACCTCGTCATCGAGGCGGTGTTCGAGGACCGCAAGGTCAAGGCGGAAACCTTCGCCAAGGCGCAGCAATATCTCAAGCCTGACGCGATCTTCGCGTCCAACACCTCGACGCTTCCGATCACCTCGCTGGCCGAAAGCTTCAAGGAGCAGGGCAAGTTCATCGGCATCCATTTCTTCTCGCCGGTCGAGAAGATGATGCTGGTCGAGATCATTCTCGGCAAGAACACCGGCGATATCGCGCTCGCCGCCGCACTTGATTATGTGCGCGTCATCGGCAAGACGCCGATCGTCGTGAACGATTCCCGCGGCTTCTACGCCAACCGTTGCGTCGGCCGTTACATCGCCGAAGGCAACGAGATGTTCCTCGAAGGCGTGCCGCCGGCGATGATCGAGAACTGCGCCAAGATGGCCGGCATGCCGGTCGGTCCGCTGTCGCTGTCGGATGAAGTCGCCCTCGACCTCGGCCTGAAGGTCATCAAGGCGACCGAGGCCGATCTCGGCCCCAACGCCATCAACCCCGACCAGAAGAAGCTGATGGTGGAGTTGGTCGAGAAGCAGGGCCGCCTGGGGCGCAAGAATGCCAAGGGCTTTTACGATTACCCCGAGAAGGGCAAGGGTCAGAAGAGCCTGTGGCCGGGACTATCTGCGCTGCAGCCCAAGCAGCTCGATCCCGATACGATTGATATCGAGGAATTGAAGCAGCGCTTCCTGGTGGTGCAGGCGGTGGAGGCCGCGCGCACAGTGGAGGACCACGTCATCACCGACCCGCGCGAGGCCGATGTCGGCTCGATCTTGGGCTTCGGCTTCGCGCCGTTCACCGGCGGCACGCTGTCCTATATCGACTTCATGGGCACGCGGAAGTTTGTCGAGCTCTGCCACAAGCTGGAGGCCAAATACGGCTCCCGCTTCACCCCGCCGAAGCTCCTCGAAGATATGGCGGCGAGCGGCGAGACCTTCTACGGCCGCTTCCCGCCGAAGAAGCAGGCGGCGTAAGCCGCGGAGTAGAAATGCGTCGTCGTCCCTGCGAACGCAGGGACCCATAACCACAGGCGGTGATTGGTTCAGGAGTACCTGCGTTCAGCGCTCACTCGATAGATTACGCGGTATGGGTCCCTGCGTTCGCAGGGACGACGATGTGGAGATATTCCGCAACAAACAAAAAGGGCCGGATCGACGATCCGGCCCTTTCGCTTTTTCCGCAATCCGTGGAGCGTTCACGCCGCCTTCAGCAGCCCTTCCTTGGTCATCGCCTCCTGGACCTTCGGGCGCGCACCGACGCGGGCCTTGTAGGCAAGAAGGTTCGGCATATCGGAGAGATCGAACTTCAACCGGTCGGTCGCCCACATCAGCATGGTGAACAGATAGCCGTCGGCTACGGTGAATTGCTTGCCCATCAGGTAGTCGCGCCCGGCAAGCGCCGTTTCGAGGTACTTGAACTTGCTCATCACGCGGTCCTTGAAAAACGCCTTGGCGTCGTCGGCGAGCAGAGGTGAGAACATCGGTCCGAGATTCTTGTGCAGCTCGGTCGTGATGTAGTTCAGCCATTCCAGCAGCTTGTAGCGCTCGTCCGAATCGCGGGGCGGCGCCAGGTTCTTGCCCGCCTTGTCGGCGATCATCTGGACGATAATCGGCCCTTCGGTGACCAGTTCGCCCGAATCGAGGGCGAGGGCCGGCACCTGGCCCTTCGGGTTGACCTTCAAAAAGTCGTCACCATTCTCCAGCTTCTTGGCGCGCAGGTCGACCTTGACCAGGTCGTAGGGCAGATCGGCCTCGAGAAGCGCGATATGGGGGGACAGCGAACAGGCGCCCGGGGAATAATACAGTTTCATTGGATTTTTCCTTCCCTCGCAATTGTTGGCGGGCTGACTAAATGCATCTGCATGGAATAGTCAAGATTGATGCACCTGCATTTAGTGCGGTACACTGATGTGTGACAGATACGGATTAGGCTATGAAACGCAAACCATCGACCGAGGCGACCGCCGCCTGGATCCGCCTGATGCGGGTGCAGAGCCGGGTGCTCGATGCCGTCGAACAGGATTTGAAGAAAGCGGGGTTTCCGCCGCTGGCCTGGTATGATGCGCTGTTGGAACTGTCGCGCGCCCCGTCCGGCGAGATGCGCCCGGTAGAGCTGGAAAAGCAGATGCTGATCCCGCAATATTCCACCTCGCGGCTGATCGACCGCCTGGTGGACGAGGGCTTGGCGGCGCGGCGCGAATGCAAGATCGACAAGCGCGGCCAGTTCGTGGAAATCACCGAAGCCGGGCGCGAGTTGCAGAAGAAGATGTGGGGCGCCTATTCGGCCGCGATCGAAAAGCACGTCGGCTCCAAACTGTCCGATGCCGACGCCATGAAGCTTTGCGGTCTGCTCGACCGGCTGGGCTGCTCGTGCTCCGACGTCAAGGCGGCCGCTGCCCGCGACAGCGTGCCGGCGCGATGACATCTTTGATACGTTTCGTTGGTGCGGACGCCACCGTCCGCACCCCTTCAGCCACACGGCGCGTTCGGTCGAATCGCCAGATATCCGGATTTTTTCATGGCGCGTGACCAGATCGATATGACGCCGCTGCAATCGCGTGACGAACTCGTCGCGTGGTTCGAGGGCGGCATCAAGCCGCCGTCCGAGTTCCGCATCGGCACCGAGCATGAGAAGACCCCGTTCACGCTGGAGGGCCGCCAGCCCGTGCCGTATGAAGGCGCGCGCGGTATCGGCGCGCTGCTCGAAGGGATGCAGCTTTTGCTCGGCTGGGAGCCGATCATGGAGCACGGCAACATCATCGGGCTGTATGACGTCACCGGGGGTGGCGCGATCTCGCTGGAGCCGGGCGGGCAGTTCGAATTGTCGGGCGCCCCGCTCGAGAACGTGCACCAGACCCAGTCCGAGCTGATGGCGCACCTGGCGCAGGTCCGCGAAATCGCGACGCCGTTGGGCATCGGCTTCCTCGGGCTCGGCATGACGCCGTCCTGGTCGCGGTCGCAGATCCCGGTGATGCCCAAGGGCCGCTACAAGATCATGACCAACTACATGCCGAAGGTCGGCCAGTACGGCATCGACATGATGTACCGGACCTGTACGGTGCAGACCAACCTCGACTTCTCCTCCGAAGCCGACATGGTCAAGAAGCTGCGGGTGTCGATCGCGCTACAGCCGGTGGCGACCGCTTTGTTTGCCAATTCGCCGTTCACCGAGGGCAAGCCCAACGGCTTCCTGTCGTTTCGCTCCGAGATCTGGCGCGACACGGATAACGCGCGCGCCGGCATGTTGCCGTGGGTGTTCGAGGACGGCATGGGATTCGAGCGCTGGGTCGACTACGCGCTCGATGTTCCCATGTACTTCGTCAAGCGCGGCGAATCCTATATCGATGTCGCCGGCTCGTCGTTCCGCGCCTTCTTCGAGGGCCGCAACAATTCGTTGCCCGGCGAGCGCCCGACGATATCAGATTGGGCCAATCATCTGTCGACGATCTTCCCGGAAGTCCGCCTGAAGCGTTATCTGGAAATGCGCGGCGCCGACGGCGTGCCGTGGGGCCGCCTGCCGGCGCTGCCGGCGTTCTGGGTCGGCCTGTTGTACGACAATGACAGCCTCGACGCGGCCTGGGATCTGGTCAGCCACTGGACCGCCGCGGAGCGCCAGGCGTTGCGCGACGACGTCCCGCGCTTCGGCTTCAAGGCCAGGATCAAGGACCGCTATCTGTTCGAGATTGCGAAGGAATGCCTGAAGCTTTCGCATGCGGGCCTGCGGCGGCGCAACCGCGTCGACCACTCCGGCCGCGACGAGAGCCGCCACCTCGAACCGCTGGAGCGCATCCTCGAAGCGGGCCGCACGCCGGCGGAAGAGATGCTGGATAAATTCAAGGGCGATTGGGGTGGTTCCGTGGAGCCCGTCTATCAGGAATACGCGTTCTGATTAAACGGGTTCCTAGTCTTCGGGCCGTTCATCCGCCGTACAGGTTGATGGCGCTCAAATGACGGCCGATCCAGCATGATCCGAACGACCGCCTGCCGGTCTTTCGAAAAATCATGCTGAATCAACGGGCTGAGGGTGGAATGACTTTTCGAGGAAAGTCATCCCGCGCTGGCAACGCGCATTCGAAAGCAACCGCAGATGGAGACTGGTCGCCTGCTCAGGGCGTGTATGGTGGCGCTCGCCTTCTTGGCGGCGGCCGTATGCGCGCGCCCGGCGCTGGCGCAGGCCAATTTCGACCGTCCCGGCGGCGATTATCTAAGCGCGCCGGTGATCTCGGGCGATCCGGCGGAATGCGCGCTGATCTGCGAGCGCGATCGGCGCTGTCGCGCGTGGAGCTTCAACTATCCGACCGGCTTGATCAAGGGCGCGGTCTGCTGGCTGAAGGGCAGCGTGCCGCCCCGAGTCAAGAGCGGCGATTGCTGCGTTTCCGGCGTGCGCGGCGCCGGCGTGGTCGAGCGCCGCAATGATAGCGTCGAAACCTCAATCGACCGCGTCGGCGGTGATTACAAGAATTTCGATCTCAAGGACGGCGACGGCGACGACGTCTGCAAGGCCGCCTGCGCCGCCGACAACAAATGCCGGGCCTGGACCTACGCGCGCCCCGGCTACGCCGGCAAGGACGCCCATTGCTTCCTGAAGAAAGACATCAAGCCGCCGCGAAGGAAGGCGGGATTTACCTCGGGCGTGGTGAGATAATGCGGTATCCACCGCCGTCGTCCCCGCGAACGCGGAGACCCACAACCACGAAAAGACTCTTGTGTACTTGGATGTGGCCCCAGCCTTCGTAATCACAAACATCGGTGGTTATGGTCCCTGCGTTCGCAGGGACGACGGGATAGAGACGAGGACCTCTCAACATTCGCCCCTGCGAACGCAGGGGCCCATACACCGCGGCCCGTGCAAAGGGCACGAGGGGCGACGGCTGCGCTTCGACAATGTAGGCTGGTGGTTATGGGTCGCTGCGTTCGCAGGGACGACGGTGACGGCTACGACTTCATTCCGCCGGCAACACCGTGAGCTCCGGCCACAGCGCCTTCCACCGCGCCGCCTTCGCCGCGTAATTCGCCGCAGAGAAATTTGGTCCCGGGTTGGGCCGCGCGATCATCCCAGCGGCATCATCAAGACCATTCGGCGCGTAAACCTCATACCCATCCCGCGTGCGCCGGATTCCGATCTGGGTGTTCTTGGTCAGAAAACGATCGATGCCGTCGGTCGAGCAACGCAGCGGCGGGTAGGGCAGGCCATGTTTCTCCGGATACCAGAGGTGCACGCGCGCCTGGTTGCGCGCTTCGACCGCGATGCCGCGGCTTGAAAAGCGCTGCGCCAGTGTGCGGATGACGGCATCCTCGGCTTCCCAGGACGTATCAGGATCGAAATAGAACACGTCGTAATCGTTGATGCCGTAATCGACCGCACGCTTGGTCAGCACGTTCCACACCGTCTGCACGAGACAGCCAGAGACCAGCCACGCGTCCGGCAGCGACAGCCGAAACAATTCCTCGGTGATGATTTCGTTGATGGGATTTTGTAATGCAGCGGTGAGGAATTGGTCTCTATCCATAGGCACGCCGCTGTAGGGTGGGCAAAGCGAAGCGTGCCCACCATCTTGTTTCGCGATTGGAAGAAATTGGTGGGCACGCTTCGCTCTGCCCACCCTACAAGTCTACAAATTCCCGTCGAATTGCTTCACCGCTTTCTTCGACGCCAGCGTGCGCCAGTGCCGGCGCAACAGCGGCTCGACGGTGGCGCGGCTGGCCTTCGAGAGGCGGATCAGCACGATCGGATAATCCCGGTAGTGATCGATGAAGTAAAATACCTTCGGCTGGCTTTCCACCAGCATCTCGCGCTCATCCCTTGGCACGCCCGGCATCACCATGCTGTCGCCGTCCTCCTTCAGCCGCACGAGCATCTTCTTGCGCACCTTCAAGGCCGGCGTGCCGTAGGAAGTGCCGTCCTCGACCTCCGGCCAGGCCAGCGCGATTTTTCGGACGTCGTCGAAGGTCATGGATGGCGCCGTAAGGTGGGCAAAGCGCAAGCGTGCCCACCATTAAGCTTGATCGCTGGCGAGATGGTGGGCACGGCGCAAATGCGCCTTTGCCCACCCTACTTCCCGCTACGCCGTTCCGCTCAATGCACGGACGTAAAAAACCGCGCCAGCCGGAAACCCGACAGCCAGGTCCATACCGGCTGGTTGCGTATGCCGAGATCCCAGGAGCCGACCACGGCATCGGCGCGGCCGATCAGATTGTCGATCGGCAACAATCCCACGCCGCCGTCGCGCACGGAGACGCGGCTGTCGGCGGAATTGTCCCTGTTGTCGCCGAGCACGAATAGTTTGCCCGGCGGCACGATTACCTCGGGCGTGTTATCGAGCCTTCCATTGTCGCGCATCTTGAAGATGGCGTGGCTGACGCCGTTCGGCAGCGTCTCGACAAAGCGGTAGGCCCGTTCGGTGTTGCCGCGATCGTCTTCGGCCTGCGCCACGCCGTCGGGCTTCAACGCCGCGGCATGGTCGTTGATGAAGAGCTGGCCCTGCCGCATCTGGATGTGGTCACCCGGCAATCCGACCACGCGCTTGACCCAGGCCTGCGAGCGGTCGCCCGGCCAGCGGAACACGACGACGTCGCCGCGTTTGGGCGTTTCGCCGAACAGACGGCCGGTCTCGGGCAGCGTGAGCTGGATCGGCAGGGACGCCGCGCCGTAGCCGTAAGGATATTTCGAGGCGAGCAGCGCATCGCCGATCAGAAGCGTCGGCTCCATCGAGCCGGACGGCACGTAAAACGGCTCGGCCAGCGCGCCCTTGGCGATGAAGACGACGGCAACGATCGCCGCCAGTTGCACGGCCTGGGCGCGCCAGCTCGCTACCTTGCCGAGAGAGGTGTCCTTTTGATCACCTACCAGTTTCTCCTCGCTCACTAGCCCGTTCCTCCGACCGTGATCCTTTCCATCCGCAGCGTCGGCTGGCCGACGCCGACCGGCACGCCCTGGCCGTTCTTACCGCAGGTGCCGATGCCGGTATCGAGCGCCAGATCGTTGCCGACCATGGTGATGCGGTGCAGGTCGGTCGGCCCGTTGCCGATCAACATCGCGCCCTTCAAGGGCGCGCCGAGCTTGCCGTTCTCGATCTTGTAGGCCTCGGTGCACTGGAACACATACTTGCCCGAGGTGATGTCGACCTGGCCGCCGCCGAAATTCGCGGCATAAACGCCCTTCTTCACCGAAGCGATGATTTCCGCCGGATCGCGCTCGCCGGCCAGCATATAGGTGTTGGTCATGCGCGGCATCGGCACATGGGCGTAGCTCTGGCGACGGCCATTGCCGGTCGGCTTCATGTTCATCAGCCGCGCGTTCTGCCGGTCCTGCATGTACCCGACCAGAATGCCGTCTTCGATCAGCATGGTGCGGTTGGTCGGCGTGCCCTCGTCGTCAATCGAGAGCG
This sequence comes from Bradyrhizobium sp. sGM-13, assembly GCF_018398875.1. Lineage (GTDB taxonomy): Bacteria > Pseudomonadota > Alphaproteobacteria > Rhizobiales > Xanthobacteraceae > Bradyrhizobium. Next base: position 51,483 of record NZ_JAGWDK010000003.1, read on the forward strand.
AACCACGCCGCGACGCGATGGTGCCGTCGTCGACGACGGTGACGCCCTTGGCCGCGACCTGCTTGCCCATCAGTCCTGCGAAAGCTGACGTCTGCTTGCGGTTGAAGTCGCCTTCCAGCCCATGACCGACCGCTTCATGCAGCATCACGCCGGGCCAGCCGGCGCCCAGCACCACATCCATTTCGCCCGCGGGCGCAGGCACCGATTCCAGATTGACCAGCGCCTCGCGGATGGCGCCGTCGGCAGCCTCGCGCCACGCTTTGGTCTCGATGAAGCGCGCGTAGCCCTCGCGGCCGCCATAGCCCTTGCTGCCGCTTTCCTGCCGGTCGCCTTGTCCGGCGACCACGGAAATATTCACGCGCACCAATGGGCGGATGTCGCGATAGCTTTCGCCGTCAGGCCGCAAAATTTCCACCACCTGCCAGGTGGCGCCCAGACTGATGGAGGCCTGCCGCACCCGCGGATCCTTGTCGCGGACATAGGCATCGATCTCTGCCAGCAGCTTGACCTTGGCTTCGAACCCCGGCGCATCCAAAGGATTCTCGTCGCCATAGAGCCGCACATTAGTATGCGGCGGAGCAGCGGCAAAATTGCCGCTGTAGCCACCGCGCACCGCGGCGACCGCGTCCGCCGCGCGGATCAGCGCCGGCAGCGACACGTCGGAGGAATGCGCGTAGCCGACCGCGTCGTCCTTCACCGCGCGTAGGCCAAATCCCTGCGAGGTATCGTAGGTCGCCTGCTTCAAGCGCCCATTATCGAAACCGAGCGCTTCGGTCTGGCCATACTCCAGAAACAGCTCGCCGTCGTCGGCGCCCAAAAGCCCCCGCGTGATCTCGCGTCTGACGGCATCGCGGTCGAGATTGGCGCGGTCGAGCAAGGAGGTGGTGGCGAGGTTGGTCATGCAGGCTCCGATGCGAATGTTTGCCGTCGTCCCCGCGAACGCGGGGACCCATAACCACAAGCGCCGATTGTAAGCGCAGACGTCCGGCGAGTTCACATTACAACGCGGACATCTGTGGGTATGGGTCCCTGCGTTCGCGGGGACGACGATCCCGGAAGATAGTCATGCCCGCAGCAAAAGGGGAGGGTCCCTCACAGCCCTTTGTCATGTCCTTTGCCGGCCGCATCCGCAACATCCGGATCGGGATCCAGTCTGCCATGCGCATTGGCCCAGCGGGACAGCTCTTCGAACACAGGTCTCAGGGCCTTTGCCGCGGGTGTCATCTCATATTCGACGCGGGGCGGCACTTCGGCGAACACAGTGCGCTTCACCAAGCCTTCGTTTTCGAGATCGCGCAATTGTGTGGTCAGCATGTGCTGCGTCACGTCAGGAATGGCGCGCCGCAATTGGCCGAAACGCTGCTTGCCCTCGACCAACTGCCAGAGGATTTCGCCCTTCCATTTGCCGGAGAGCAGGCGAAGCGCGCGGTGAAGCTGCTGCCTGGCCCGCTCGGAGGGACATTCCTCCGCGTTATTGGTCTGCTTTTTCATACTACACCAGAAAAATCATCCTACTTGTCAATTTCATCTTAGTACCGAATTTTAATTTTGAAAGCCTTGGGCACCTTAAGTCTTGGACACCTTAAGGGCGCAGGGACGCTTCGCGGCCGGGGGCCGTTCTCAAACTTTCGGGAGAATTCGATGTCGGACGTTGCTGTGCCTGCCGGGCGCCGTTGGACTCATGTTGGCGTGTGGATTGTCAGAGGATTGCTGGCGCTGGCGTTTCTGGGGGCCGGGGGCGTCAAGCTCTACGGCGTGCCGATGATGGTGGACGAGTTTCACCACATTGGGCTCGGTCAATGGTTTCGCTATTTGACCGGCAGTCTCGAGATCATCGGGGCAATCCTGCTGCTGCTTCCACGAAACGCGGCTTTCGGCGCGCTGCTGCTGATCTGCATCATGATCGGCGCCGTGATCACGCACTTGTTCGTCATCGGCGGATCGCCGGTGCCGGCGATTGTCCTGCTCGCGCTCAACGCGCTCGTGGCCTATTCGGAGCGCGAGGCAATTGCCTCTCTGGCCAAGGCGTTTTGAAGCAACGACAATGCGCCTGTCTTTCCGCCGGGTAATTAAGTGGGTCGGGCTGGCTCTGACCTTCATCGTGCCGCTGGTCGTGACGTTGTTGCTGACCGAGCCGGGCTCCGCTGTCTCGCAACCGGAGGCGAAGCGCACTTTGCCGCCGGTGCATCGGCTGGTGCTGCCGATCAATAGCGACGATCCCACCACGATGCGCGCCTTGATCTCGACCTCGCTCAACCTTCCGAACTATTATCAGGAGCGCAACGAGCCATTTATGATTGAGGTCGTTGCCTACAATGCCGGCGTTCACATGTTCCGTGCCGACACGTCGCCGGTGAAGGATATGCTGCAGGTGGTAAGGGCGGTGAATCCGAACATCCGCTTCGTGGTCTGCGATGCGACAAAGCAGGGCATGCAGCGCAGCGAGGGCCGTCCGATCACGCTGATCGATAACGTCGATCTGGTGCCGAGCGGGCCCGGACGCATCATCGAATTGCAGGAAGCCGGTTGGTCCTACATCCGGTCATGACAAGCGGACACGCGCCATGACGCTACATCGCGGGCTAACACGCCGCACGGTCGTTGCAGGGCTGCTCGGGGCCGGCACCTCGGTCGCGATGTTGGCTGCATCCAATCGCGCCCAGGCCGCTGGTCCGCCGCCATTCGCCACCTCCCGGCATCAGTTCATCCAGCTTCGTGGCGCGAGGCCTGTCCCGTCCGTGCCGATCCCGCGTCTCTACGGCGGCGCGATCGATTTGACCTCCTTGAGAGGGAAGGTGGTGCTCGTCAATTTCTGGGCGACCTGGTGTCCGGCCTGCCGGACCGAACTGCCGATGCTGGACAGTCTGGCGGCGAGCAACCATAGGGATTTCGCGGTGATCGCCGTGGCGACGGATCGCGACCGCTCGGTCGTTGCGCCTTTCGTAAAGGGGCTGAAGCTCCGGCGCCTTGCGATCGGGCTTGATCCGCAAGGACTCGTGGCAAGAGCCGGCGCCAGCGGCCAAGCCGACACGCCGTTCGCGCTCTATGGCATGCCCATTACTTTCTTGATCGGCGTCACCGGGCAAGTCGAAGGCTATATCAGCGGTGAAGCAGACTGGCTTTCCATCGAGGCGCGCCGGCTGCTCGACTACTACGCCAGCGCCGCTTAAGTCGATCGGCCGGATCTTGGGGAGCTATCGGCTCGCCCGCCTCACGGCAGCTTGTCATACCCCTCGCCCAGCCCGTTCAGGCTGAGCGGAAAGCCGATGCCCTCTTCGGGCGTCTCGAAGATAATAAAAGTCGCCGTCTTGGCGCCCCGGAGCTGCCCTAAGAGTTTTTCGTCCATCACCACCTCGGCGACGCAGCCATTCGGCAGGCAGCGGACGAACCCGGCGCGGCCGACATCCTGGTTGTCGAGCTTGAGCCCAAGGCCGGAGGGCAGCAGCACGCCGAGGGGGGCGACCACCCGCATCAGCTTGCTCTTCTGGTCGGCGGTTTTCAGCACGATTACGGTCAGACCGGCGTTCGAGCGGTCCTCGGCGACCACGCTCTGGATCAGCGCGCATTGCTCGCCTTGGGCGCCGGGCGGGGTGTCGCAGCGGATTTGCCAGTCGCCATGGACCGACCGCACCGCGCCTTGCGCGCTCGCCGACTGGGTCAAGCCGAGCAGGAGGGCCACGGCGAGCAGGCCGCCGAGCCAGCGGGCCGGTTCCACGCGATATCCTGCCTGATGTCGTCGCGCCCTATGTTTCGAACGCCCCATCCGGGTCGATCCTCTCACGATTTCCGGCAGCGCCGGCAGCACATATTTTGTAACTGGACTTATTCGGACTGATACGCAATGACGGCGCCTTGAAGGCAGTCCGGGAGCCAATCCGCGCCATCGAGGACCATTCGGCCCAGGCGAATCAGCTCGCTCGGGAGCGCCGTGACTGTGCGTACATCCGGCAATCGGGCTGTCAAGCGGTGTAGGCCTGCCAAACGGCAGGTTTTGCCTGATTTGTCAGGAAAATCCGACGTCCGGCGAATAGCAGGTGACGCATGGCTTTGCGCCCACTACTGCATTGCGAGAGCCTTAGAATTATGGTTTGAGAGGCTGGATTTCGACGCGTTCTAACGATCTGGCCCGGGGTGCTGCAGCAAAACTGTTGCAGGTACTTTCGAAAGTGTACTTCCAAAGTACCTCCGGTAGGCCGTTTGTGAGGGCGGATCGTGCGGCATTTCCGGCCATCCGGCCGAAATGCTTTGGGGATTTTTTCTAAGGGAGCGCGAGCGGCATGAAGATGTCGAAGGGCCTGATGGGCCGGCGGTTGCTGGGGTTGGCGGTAGCGGGCATGGCGCTCGTCTCCGGCGGGACGGCTTTTGGGCAGCAGCCAAAGCCGTGGGAAATCACGCTGCAGGAAGCCGCGACCCCGGTGATGGAAAACATCATCAGCTTCCATAATTTGCTGCTGGTGATCATCACGCTGATCACCCTGTTCGTGCTGGCGCTGTTGGTCATTGTGGTCGTGAAGTTCAACGCCAGGGCCAATCCGATCCCCTCCCGGACCACCCACCACACGCTGATCGAGGTGGCCTGGACGCTGATCCCGGTGCTGATCCTTGTCGGCATTGCGGTGCCGTCGTTCCGCCTCCTGTTCCAGCAGCTCGACGTTCCCAAGGCCGATCTGACCGTCAAGGTCACCGGCAAGCAGTGGTACTGGAGCTACGCCTACCCTGATAACGGCAAGTTCGAGTTCGATTCGCTGATGGCGCAGGACAAGCAGCCGCGCCTGCTCGGCGTCGACAACGAAATGGTGGTGCCGGTCAACAAGGTGATCCGGGTCCAGACCACCGGCGCCGACGTGATCCACGCGTTCGCGGTGCCCTCGTTCGGCATCAAGATCGACTCGATCCCCGGCCGTCTCAACGAGACCTGGTTCAAGGCGACCAAGACCGGCATGTATTACGGTCAGTGCTCGGAACTGTGCGGCAAGGATCACGCCTTCATGCCGATCGCGGTCAAGGTGGTGAGCGATCAGGAATTCGCCGAGTGGGTTGAGGCGGCGAAGAAGAAGTATGCGACAAACCCGGCGAACACCTACGCCTCGGCTGGTGGTCAGGTCGCGCAGTAAGGCGCGGACCAAGGGACAAGCAAGAGATAAGGGCGACCGGACCTGTAAAGGTCCGAAAAGGGACTGCAAGGCAGGATTACAAAATGGCAACGACGGCAGCGACACACCACGATCACGCCCATGATGACCATGCCCATGCCAATCCGACGGGATGGCGGCGCTGGCTCTATTCGACGAACCATAAGGACATCGGCACGATGTACCTTATCTTCGCGATCTTCGCGGGCATCATCGGGGCTGCGATGTCGATCGCGATCCGCATCGAACTGATGTATCCCGGCGTCCAGTTCTTCCACGAATCTCACACCTACAATGTGTTCGTGACCTCGCACGGCCTGATCATGATCTTCTTCATGGTGATGCCGGCGATGATCGGCGGCTTCGGCAACTGGTTCGTGCCGCTGATGATCGGCGCGCCCGACATGGCGTTCCCGCGCATGAACAACATCTCGTTCTGGCTGTTGCCGGCCTCCTTCGCGCTACTGTTGATGTCCACCTTCGTCGAGGGTGAACCGGGCGCCAACGGCGTCGGCGCGGGCTGGACCATCTACGCGCCGCTGTCGACCTCGGGCCATCCGGGACCGGCCGTCGACTTTGCGATCCTGTCGCTGCACATTGCCGGTGCCTCCTCCATTCTCGGCGCCATCAACTTCATCACCACGATCTTCAACATGCGCGCACCGGGCATGACCCTGCACAAGATGCCGCTGTTTGTCTGGTCGATCCTGGTGACGGTGTTCCTGCTGTTGCTGTCGCTGCCGGTGCTCGCCGGCGCCATCACCATGCTGCTCACCGACCGTAATTTCGGCACCACCTTCTTCTCCGCCGACGGCGGCGGCGATCCGGTGCTGTTCCAGCATCTGTTCTGGTTCTTCGGCCACCCCGAAGTGTACATCCTGATCCTGCCCGGCTTCGGCATGATCAGCCAGATCGTCTCCACCTTCTCGCGCAAGCCCGTGTTCGGCTATCTGGGCATGGCCTACGCCATGGTCGCGATCGGCGGCATCGGCTTCGTGGTGTGGGCGCACCACATGTACACGGTCGGCATGTCCAGCGCGACGCAGGCCTATTTCGTCGCCGCAACCATGGTGATCGCGGTGCCGACCGGCGTGAAGATCTTCTCCTGGATCGCCACGATGTGGGGTGGGTCGATCGAGTTCAAAACGCCGATGCTGTGGGCGATCGGCTTCATCTTCCTGTTCACGGTCGGCGGCGTCACCGGCGTCGTGCTTGCGAATGCCGGTGTCGATCGCGTGCTGCAGGATACCTATTACGTGGTCGCGCACTTCCACTACGTGCTGTCGCTGGGCGCGGTGTTCGCGATCTTCGCGGGCTGGTACTACTGGTTCCCGAAGATGTCCGGCTACATGTATTCGGAAACGATCGGCAAGCTGCACTTCTGGTTCACCTTCATCGGCGTCAACCTGGTGTTCTTCCCGCAGCACTTCCTCGGCCTGTCGGGCATGCCGCGCCGCTATGTCGACTATCCCGACGCGTTCGCGGGCTGGAACCTGGTGTCCTCGCTCGGCTCGTACATTTCGGGCTTCGGCGTGCTGATCTTCATCTACGGCGTGGTCGATGCCTTCGTGAAGAAGCAGGCGGCTGCCAACAATCCGTGGGGCGCCGGCGCCACCACGCTGGAATGGACGCTGACGTCGCCGCCGCCCTTCCACCAGTTCGAAGTGCTGCCGCGCGTGCAGTAAACATTTGTTCGCGGCGCGCCATCGTTGCGCGCCGCGGCTTTAGTGAAGCGAGATAAATCTTGTCGGTAGTCGACCACAACGCCATCGATGCCCTGCCTCGGATTTCCGAGGCTGATGTCGGTGATTACCTCGCGCTGCTGAAGCCGCGGGTGATGTCGCTTGTGGTCTTCACCGCGCTGGTCGGTCTCTTCATCGCGCCCGGCCACGTCCATCCGGTCATCGCCTTCACCTCGATCCTGTGCATCGCGGTCGGGGCCGGCGCCTCGGGCGCGCTGAACATGGCCTATGAGGGCGACATCGACGCTTTGATGTCGCGCACCGCCAACCGGCCGATCCCGCGGGGACGCATCACGCAGGGCGAGGCCACGGCGTTCGGCCTGATCCTGTCGTTCTTCTCGGTGATGACGCTCGGCACCCTCGTCAACTGGCTCGCCGGCGCGCTGCTGGCGTTCACGATCTTCTTCTACGTGGTGATCTACACGATGTGGCTGAAGCGCTCGACCGCGCAGAACATCGTGATCGGCGGTGCCGCCGGCGCGCTGCCGCCTGTGGTAGCGTGGGCCGCGGCCACTGGCTCGCTGTCGATGGAGCCGCTGCTCCTGTTCCTCATCATCTTCTTCTGGACCCCGCCGCATTTCTGGGCGCTGGCGCTGTTCCGCAGCGACGATTATGCCCGCGCAGGGATTCCGATGCTGCCCGTGGTCGCGGGACCCGACGCGACGCGGCTGCAGATCCTGCTCTACACGATCGTGCTGGTCGCCATCGCCGCAGCGCCCTGGCCGCTCGGCTATTTCGACGCGGTCTACGGCGTCACCTCACTGACGCTCGGTGCCGGCATGATGTGGCTCGCCATCGAGGTCTACCGCCACCGCGAGGGCAAGCAGGCGAGCCGCGCCACCCGCCGGCTATTTGCCTTCTCGATCCTATATCTGTTCGCGCTGTTTGCGACGCTCCTGCTCGAGATCGTGATTCGCGCCGTCGCAGCTATGGTCGGGTAGGGGGCGCATGGAACGCTCATGGACGACAAGCGCAAGCCAGATGGAATCGTCCTCACCGAGGCGCAGAAGCGAAGCCGCCGTCAGCGCTCGATCGCCATTGCGCTCGCGCTCGGCGTCCTCGTCGTACTGTTTTTCGCAGTCACCATGGTCAAGGGGCCGGGCGTTCTCGTCCGTCCGTTGTGATTGAGATGCAGAACGAGCCGCAGGTCAGCGAGGGCAGGGAAGGCGAGAGGGTTGCCTCGCGCCGTACCTTGACGCGCGATGCGGCCGTCGCCTCGATTTGCGGCTTCGTCGTGGTGCTGATGGTCGGCGCGTCCTATGCCGCCGTGCCGTTCTACGACTGGTTCTGCCGCGCCACCGGGTTCAACGGCACCACCCAGGTTGCGACCTCGGCGCCGTCAGACGCGCCGCTGGAGCGCAAGATCGCGGTGCGGTTCGACGCCAATGTCGGTCCTGGACTGCCCTGGAAATTCGAGCCCGAGCAGAACGAGATCGAGGTCCGCATCGGCGAGGTCGTCACCGTCTTCTATACCGTGACCAACCAGGCCGCGCGCGCCACCGCCGGTGTTGCCGCCTACAACGTCGCGCCGCTCACCGTCGGCGCCTATTTCCAGAAGATCAACTGCTTCTGCTTCACCGAACAGACCATGGGCCCCGGCGAGAAGCGCGAGATGCCCGTGGTGTTCTATGTCGATCCGGCGCTGGCGAAAGACAGCGAGAACGACGGACTGAAGACGATTACGCTATCCTACACCTTCTATCCCGTACGCGAATCGACGCCGAAGCCGCTTGCGGCCGGCGAAACCGATAAACGCAAGGGAAACCTCTAACCTCGGAATTCCGTATTGATCGGGATTTCGCGTTTTTGATTGTTGAGACGAATATGTGCCGAAGGGAACGGCACACCTAACGGAGAGAGACCGCAATGGCTACGGCGCACGCGAAGCACCACGACTACCACCTCGTCGATCCGAGCCCGTGGCCGGTCGTCGGCTCGATCTCGGCCTTCATCATGGCCGTGGGCGCGATCGCCTGGATGCATCACATGTTCGCCGCCGCCCCGATCATCTTCGGTGTCGGGACCATCGGCGTGCTCTACACCATGGCGAGCTGGTGGGGCGACGTGATCCGCGAAGCCCAGTACAAGGGCGACCACACCCGCGTGGTGCAGATCAGCCACCGCTACGGCATGATCCTGTTCATCGCCTCCGAGGTGATGTTCTTTGTCGCCTGGTTCTGGGCGTTCTTTAATTCCGCGCTGTTCCCTGCGGATGCGGTCCACGCCACCCGCGACGCAGTGTTCGGTTGTGGTCCGGGGACGGCTGCCGGCGCCTGCCCCGTGCCGGGCACCTGGCCGCCGAAGGGTATCGAGACCTTCGATCCCTGGCACCTGCCGCTGCTCAACACGCTGTTGCTGCTGACCTCGGGCACCACGGTTACATGGGCGCACCACGCGCTGCTGGAGAACGATCGCCAAGGACTCAAATACGGCCTGATCCTCACCGTCGTGCTCGGCGCCTGCTTCACCGCCGTGCAGGCTTATGAATATGCGCACGCCACGTTCTCGTTCTCGGGCAACATCTACGGCGCAACCTTCTTCATGGCCACCGGCTTCCACGGCTTCCACGTGCTGGTCGGCACTGTCTTCCTCTTGGTCTGCCTGTTCCGCGCCTATGCCGGCCACTTCACACCGAAGCAGCACCTCGGCTTCGAATTCGCCGCCTGGTACTGGCACTTCGTCGACGTGGTGTGGTTGTTCCTGTTCGTCACCATTTACGTCTGGTTCCGCGGTTCGGGACCGGTGGCCGGGCACTGATACAGGCTCGACGTGCTACAAGGGGCGGTCGGAAGGACCGCCCTTTTTCTTACCCTTCTCCCCTTGTAGGAGAAGGTGCCTTCGCGAAGCGAAGGCGGATGATGGGTCTGTCTCCGCGGAGAGAACCCCTCACCCGTCGCCTCACTTCGTGAGGCGCCACCCTCTCCCACGAGGGGAGAGGGAAGGAAAAGTCGATGGCTGACACTTCACCCACACTCACTCAGAGCGCGCTCCGCGGCCTCGCCTGCCGCTGCCCGCGTTGTGGCAAGGGCAAGCTCTATGCGGGCTTCCTCGACCTGCGCCCGAATTGCGAAGCTTGCGGGCTCGACTACGCCTTCATCGATTCTGGCGACGGTCCTGCGATCTTCATCATCATGCTGGCAGGCGCCATCGTGGTCACCGCCGCCCTGATCGTCGAAGTCAGATATCAGCCGCCGTTCTGGCTGCATGCGGCGCTCTGGCTGCCGCTGATCGCAGCGACCACGCTTCTGCCGTTACGCTCGATGAAGTCGCTTCTGATCGCGCTGCAGTTCCATCACAAGGCGGCGCCGGGCCGGCTGATCGACCGCGAGCCGAAATGACCGGTCTTTCGTCACGGCGGCGGCCGGTCACCGGCTTTGCCGTCTTCACGCTGATCATGGTGGCGGTCTTCGCCGGCCTTGGCGTTTGGCAATTGCAGCGCCGGGTCGAGAAGCACGCGCTGATCGCCAGGTTGAATGAACGGCTCGCGGCCGCGCCCGAGGCGCTGCCGGCGCAAACGCAATGGCATACGTTGACACCAGCCAAAGACGAATTCCGCCGCGTCAGCTTCACTGCCACCTACGCGCCCTTGCCGGATGCGATGGTCTATAGTGCGGGCTCCGCGGTGCGCGATGACATCTCCGGCCCCGGCACCTGGGCCTTCCTGCCGGCGCAGCTCGCCGATGGCAACACCATCGTGGTCAACACCGGCTTTGTGCAGAACACGATGCAGGACCGCGCCCAGCAGGATCGCGCCGCAAGACGCCTCATCACCGGTGACCCGGTGCAGCTCACCGGCTATATCCGGTTTCCCGAGAGCGCCGGCACGCTGACGCCGCCGGAGAGCGTAGCAAAACGGCTTTGGTTCACTCGCGATCATCTCGCGATGGCGCATGCGCTCGGCTGGGTCGAAGGCGGCAAGGCCGTCGCGCCGTTCTATGTCGATCTGGAACATCCGGTGCCCGAAAGCGGCATTCCAAAGCCCGGGCCACTCTCCGTGCACCTCAAGGACAATCACCTGCAATACGCCATCACTTGGTTCACGCTCGCCTTTGCAGTCGTCATTGCGTTCGGTGTGTGGTGGCGCGCGCAACGTCGAGCATGAGACCCCGTATTCGTCCGGACTAGCCTCATGGAACCTTTGTTCCGCACAATCATTTAGGGACCAAGGTGAGTTCCGGAAATAGGCTGTTCAGTGTCCATTCACGACGATCGCCATACTCCGTCACCCGCGTCAGCACTCGGGACAAGGTATGGCAACGTGGATGGGATCGCGGAATTGGCTGATGATTTCGATCAGGTAGCATTAGTGGTCGACTGGCTGGACGCGTGCCGCAATCGCGACCTCGCGACATTGCTCGACCTCTATGCTGATGACGCGATCGCCGAATGCCGGTGCGGCGAGGCCAAGGTCAGTGAAGGCCGCGCCGGACTCGAGTCCTACTGGCGGCCGCGCCTCGATGCGATCGCACCCACCGCATTCGGGCTGGAGGAAATCACGCCGACCACTGACGGCGTCGTGCTCGATTATCTGAGCCACGAAGGCATGCCAGTCCGCATCGCATTCGCCTTTTCGCGCGACGCCAAGATCTTGCGCACCACCTGCGCCCCCTCGGGCCAGGCGTTGTGCCGGGAAGTTGCCGCCACTGGCGACTGATCGTTAACTCCGTTCTGCGTGTTGCGAATGTAAGGCGGAATCGCCCGCTGGAAGCCGGCAACGAACGCTGGTGCGCCCTGCCTCGCGCAGCAGCTCAAGCGTCCCGCTCAGCGCCCGGACGCGCTCCAGCATTCCCGTCAGTCCCCGGCCGAACATCCGATCTGCCGGAAAGCCGATGCCATCGTCGGATACTTCCACGGTCACTTCGCGCTCGTTGATGCCCGCCGCGACATGCATCGATTTCGCTTTGGCGTGGCGGAGCACATTTGTCACCGCCTCCTGGATCACGCGATAGACCGTCTGCGACAGCAAGCCATCGACCTCGTTCAGATCAGCGTCGATCTGCGACGTCACTTTGAGATCAGGCGACTGCGCCTTCGCATTCCGCAGCAGCGTCTGGATGCTCTTCTCGAGGCCGAGCTCGTGAATGTAGAGCGGCCGCAGGCGGTCCAGGATGCGGCGGTTCGCCTGCTGCAAGGTTTCGACCGACTGCAGAATGCCATCGGCCGCGCTCCTCAACTCCGCGTTAGCGGACGGGATGGTTTCCAAGAGCGCCACCGTGTTGGCGCGGATCCCGAACAGCAGCGGCCCGAGTTCATCATGGAGCTCGCGCGCCATGTCCTGCCGCTCGTCATCCTGCAGCGACATGATCCGGCGCAGCAGGCTACGATTATCCTGGCTGAGGCGATTGAGGGTGCGGGCGAGTTCGTTGGCTTCCTGCGCGCTCCTGCGGACCTCGGGCGGACCGGCAGGGGAAATTAGCTGTTCGTAATTCCCCGTTCGCATGCGGGTCAGGCCATCGCCCAGATTCTGCAGCGGTACCAATGCGGAGCGCACGGTGAGGTGGGCGATCGCCCCCGTCAGCAGCATCAGGATAATTCCGGAGCAGGCGATCGCCAGAAATCCGATCCACTTTTCGTAGATGTCGGCGGACATGTCCGGCGCAAATACGATATCGCCGACCTGCTTCCCCTCGACCATCACGGGGAAGGCTGTCCCGATTTCGGGGATGGCGAGGAGGTGGACGAACCACTCAGGCACCGTACCCAGGGGGGTCTGCACCTCGGGAGGGTAAACATCGAGATCGGTCCCGAGGCGCCGAAACCGGATTGTTTCCGACGTTCCAAGTGATTGCACGAACGCCTCGAGGGTTGCTTGCGGATTGGCCGAGGCTCCAAGCGCAGCGTTGAGCGCCGTCGCGACCGTTTTGGCCGAGCGAGTCCCTGGCTCGGCTTCCTCCAGAAGTTGCGCAGAGGCAAAGATCTGGAGCGAAACGGCTCCGGCCAGCAGGGCGGCCACGAACATCAGGCCGAGCGGCAGCAACAATCGCGTTCTAAGAGAAAGCCGTTCCCACATTTGCACTATTTTAGTTCCCGCAACCCAAGATTTCTCTTTTCAAATACCCCCAACCGCTTATTTATCCCGATAGGGGATGGATGATGCAAAATTCTGCCAGATCGGCAACGAAGGTATTGATCGTCGACGACCATCCGGTGGTCCTGTCCGGTTGCCGTTCGCTGTTCGCCTCGGACAATTCCGTCAAGATCGAGGAAGCCACCGACGCCAAGTCCGGCCACCGCGCCTATGTTGCCAGGAAGCCCGACGTCACGGTTATCGACATCAAGCTTCCCGACGTTTCCGGTTTCGAGCTGATGCGGCGCATCCGCAAGGACGATCCGGGTGCCAGGATCATCATGTTTAGCATGAATGACGATCCGGCGTTCGTCGTTCGCGCCATCGAGATGGGCGCGCAGGGCTATGTTTCGAAGGGCGATGATCCCCGGATGCTTGTGAGGGCGGTCCGCAAGGTGGCCGCGGGCGAGAATTTCATTTCACCGCAACTGGCGGAGGCGGTGACGTTTTCAGGCGCGTCGATCAAGGCCAATCCGGCATCGCTGATGACGGCGCGCGAGCTGGAAATCCTGCGGCTGTTGGGCCGTGGTGACAAGATCGTCGAGGTCGCCGACGCGCTGGAGATTTCCTACAAAACGGTGGCCAACACCACCTCGCTGCTCAAGCAGAAGCTCGGGGCCAAGAACCATTCGGACTTGATCCGGATCGCGGTCGAGATGGGGCTCGGCTGAACGCCACTGGAGCGTTTTCCAGCGAAGTGGACACCGGTTCGCGTCAAGAAAACACGTCAAGACAAGGATCCAGAGCCCGGTTCTGATTCAATCAGAACCGAGAAGCTCTGGCATCCGCGTGGGCTAAACCGGCCGCGCCGCGTGGTCGCGACCCGTTTGCGCCGCTGCAATTCGCGTATCACCCACAGTCGATTTTGTTCCGCTGCGACCAAGCAAGAAGGATGGAGCGGATAGTCTGCCGCCAGTTGACGGGAAAAATAGGCAAAGTAACCTTGCGGAGCACTTGCAAGGAGAGCTGGATGAACAGCCCCGATGTCGCAGAAGCCGCCTTTGCACGGGCCTGGAGCGTCTACCTGCTGATCCACAGCGGTATCGACGAGAACGACGCACGCCGCGCCAGTCTTCAGCGCTTTATCCAACAGCGCTGTAGTGCGGGCGAGACCGACACGGAACTACTGGCGGTCGAGGGGCTCAAATATCTCAAAAGCCTGGAAGGACCCCAGGAGGACTAGCTCACCGCCGCTTTGCCCGACGGCTCATCCACGCTAGATCGGGAAAAACTGGAACAATCGATTCCATCGCGCGTTGCCTGCATCATTGGAGCCTTACCCGGATGGCGGCCGAAACCAGTATGAAAACCATGAAGGTCTGCACAGGCAATTAAGACAGACCCTTCCAGGAGAGAGGGCCGCAGGTTCACCTGCGGCCCTTTTTGCTGGTCCGGCAACAAGCATCAGCAACGCAGCCTCAAGCGCAGAGGGTGAAGTACCGAGCTGCGCCCGCCCTGGTGAAGCTTCTTTCGCGCGCCACTGCAAGGAACGCGGTGAGATCGCTGATGTTTTGCCGCGCCATTCATGAATCCATTTCATAGGTCTAAGTTAACCCTACGATCTAATAGGACGCGCCTGCAGCCGCTAGATGTTGGGCCTGGCGTCGCTCGCACCGGTCGTCGCGCTCTATCAAACGTGAACGCCGGCCAGGAACAGCCGAAACGCGGCGCAGTTACAGGAGCGCAGCCGGATATTTCACGGGGGGCAGCGGTACAGACCGCGCCCTGCCTCGAACGCGATCCGGGCAAAAAGCACAAACGGGAACACGACATGAAAAGTCCGAGCGACTTCGAATTATCGCGGCGTAAACTGTTGGCGGGAAGCGCTGCATCAATAGCGCTGACGGCGGCGCCATCCATCGTCAATGCCCAGGTGCCTGCCGTGGAGGCTGCCGTCGCTGACGTCTCTGCCGAATGGAAAGTCTCCTTCACCGTGAACGGAACGGCGCGGGGCCTCACGCTCGACCCGAGAACCACGCTGCTCGACTCGCTGCGCGAGCACCTGCATCTCACCGGCACCAAGAAGGGCTGCGATCACGGCCAGTGCGGCGCCTGTACGGTCATTGTTGGCGGAAGGCGGATCAATTCCTGCATGACGCTCGCCGTGATGCACGAGGGCGAGCGCATCACGACCGTCGAGGGGCTCGGCACGCCCGAGAACATGCACCCGATGCAGGCCGCTTTCGTCAAGCATGACGGCTACCAATGCGGATATTGCACGCCGGGACAAATTTGCTCGGCCGTCGCTGTGCTTGACGAGATCAAGGCCGGCATCCCGAGCCACGTCAGTGCCGATCTGAACGCGCCGCCGCAACTCAGCAATTCCGAGCTCCGCGAGCGCATGAGCGGCAACATCTGCCGTTGCGGCGCCTACTCCAACATCGCCGAGGCAATATCGGAAGTCGCCGGGAGGCCCGCATGAGATCATTCACCTACGAACGCGCCCGCACGCCGGCTGAGGCTGCCGCTTCCGCGATGCGCAAGCCGGATGCCAAATTCATCGCCGGAGGCACCAATCTCCTGGACCTGATGAAGCTCGAGATCGAGACGCCGGCCCATCTGATCGACGTCAACGGCCTCGCACTCGACAAGATCGAGCCGACGCAAGAGGGCGGACTACGCATCGGCGCGCTGGTGCGCAACACCGATCTCGCCGCGGACACGCGCGTGCGGCGCGACTACGGTGTATTGTCGCGCGCGCTGCTTGCGGGCGCCTCGGGACAATTGCGCAACATGGCGACCACGGCAGGCAATCTGCTGCAGCGAACGCGCTGCCCTTACTTCTATGACACCAACCAGTCCTGCAACAAACGGAAGCCCGGCAGCGGCTGTGCGGCGATCGGCGGCTTCAGCCGCCAGCATGCTGTCGTCGGCGCAAGCGAAGCCTGCATAGCGACCCATCCGAGCGACATGGCGGTGGCGATGCGCGCGCTCGATGCCACCGTCGAAACCGTGCGGCCCGACGGCGCGACGCGAACGATCCCGATTGCCGAATTTTACCGTCTGCCCGGCGATACGCCGCACATCGAGACGACGTTGATGCCGGGCGACTTGATCACGGCGGTGACGCTGCCAAAACCCGTCGGCGGCAAACAGATCTACCGCAAGGTGCGCGACCGCGCCTCCTACGCCTTCGCGCTGGTCTCGGTGGCTGCGATCGTGCAGCGCGACGGAACGGGGCGTGTCGCGCTCGGCGGCGTCGCGCACAAGCCATGGCGTGTCGAGGCGGCCGAGGCCCAGATGCCGAATGGCGCCAAGGCGGTCGCCGCACGGTTGCTCGCCGACGCAAGGCCGACGCGGGAGAATGCATTCAAGCTGGCGCTGGCCGAACGCACGTTGGGCGCCGTGCTGGCTGAAGCGAAAGGCTGATCCGAAAGGTTGATCCATGAGATTCGAAACCCCCGCCACAATCAATCCGATCGACCAGCTCAAGGTGGTCGGTAAGCCCGCCGATCGCATCGATGGTCCGCTCAAGACCACGGGCACCGCGCGTTATGCCTACGAGCACCACGAGGGCATTTCAAATCCGGCTTACGGTTACGTGATCGGCTCGGCCATCGCCAAGGGCCGGATCACCGGTATAGATCTCGCTGCCGCCAAGTCCGCACCGGGCGTGCGTGCTATCGTCACGGCTGACAATGCCGGCAAGCTCGGCAAGGGTGATCGCAACACTGCGAAGCTGCTCGGCGGTCCCGACATCGAGCATTATCACCAGGCGATCGCGCTCGTGGTTGCCGATACCTTCGAGCAGGCCCGCGCCGCCGCGGAACTCGTCCGCGTCGACTATGTCCGAACGGATGGCGCTTTCGATCTCGCGGCAGCTAAGGACATTGCCAAGCCCCAGGCCGTGTTCGGCGGTCCGGCCGATACGGCGGTCGGTGATTTTGCCGACGCGTTCGCCGCAGCGCCGGTTCAACTTGACGCCAGCTACACCACGCCCGATCAAGCGCATGCGATGATGGAGCCGCATGCCTCGATCGCCGCCTGGAACGGCGACAAGCTCACGCTCTGGACCTCGAACCAGATGATCGCCTGGGGAGTGGGGGAGGTGGCGAAGACGCTGGACATTCCAAAGGAGAACGTTCGCCTGATCTCGCCCTTCATCGGCGGCGGCTTCGGCTCCAAACTGTTCGTTCGTTCGGATGCATTACTGGCGGCACTCGGCGCGCGCGCAACGGGGCGGCCCGTGAAGGTGGCGCTGCCGCGGCCCTTCGTCTTCAACAACACCACACATCGCCCCGCAACGATCCAGCGCATCCGCATCGGTGCGGCCAGGGATGGCAAAATCTCGGCCATCGGTCATGAAGAGTGGTCCGGCAATCTGCCCGGCGGCAGGCCGGAGGGCGCGGTCGCCCAGACGCGGCTGCTATATGCCGGCGCCAACCGCATGACCGCCACGCGGCTCGCCGAGCTGAACTTGCCCGAAGGCAACGCCATGCGCGCGCCGGGCGAGGCATCGGGCATGATGGCGCTCGAAATCGCGGTTGACGAAATGGCCGAGCGGCTCGGCATGGATCCGATCGAGTTCCGTATCATCAACGATACCCAGGTCGATCCGGAAAAGCCCGAGCGCCCGTTCTCGCAGCGCCGCCTCACCGAGTGCCTGCGGACAGGCGCGGAGCGCTTCGGCTGGAACAAGCGCAATCCGCAGCCGGGCGGGGTCCGCGACGGGCGTTGGCTGGTCGGCATGGGCGTCGCAGCCGCGTTTCGCAACAATCTGTTGACGAAGTCGGCCGCGCGCGTGCGGCTCGATAACAACGGCGTTGTAACCGTCGAGACCGATATGACCGACATCGGCACCGGCAGCTACACGATCATCGCGCAGACTGCGGCCGAGATGATGGGTGTGCCGATGGAGAAAGTAGTGGTGCGTTTGGGAGACTCGACCTTCCCGGTGTCATCTGGCTCCGGCGGACAATGGGGCGGCAACAACTCGACCGCAGGCGTTTATGCCGCATGCGTCAAGTTGCGCGAGTCGATCGCGCAAAAACTTGGTTTCAACTCGGCGGAAGCGGAGTTCGCCGATGGTGAGGTTCGCTCGGGTAACCGCCGCGTGCCGCTGGCGCAGGCCGCGGGCGATGGCGGCCTCAGTGCCGAGGACGGCATTGAGTATGGCGACATCGACAAGAAGTATCAGCAATCGACCTTCGGCGCGCACTTCGTCGAAGTCGGCGTCGATGCCGCCACGGCCGAAATCCGGGTGCGCCGGATGCTCGCGGTCTGTGCCGCCGGCCGCATTCTCAATCCGAAGACCGCGCGCAGCCAGGTGATCGGCGCGATGACCATGGGCGTGGGCGCGGCACTGATGGAGGAACTTGTCGTCGACGAACGCGCCGGCTTCTTCGTCAACCATGACTTGGCTGGCTACGAAGTGCCGGTTCACGCGGACATTCCGCATCAGGACATGATCTTCCTCGACGAGACCGACCCGATGTCGTCGCCGATGAAGGCCAAGGGCGTCGCCGAGCTCGGCATCTGCGGCGTGGCGGCGGCGGTCGCCAACGCCGTCTACAACGCCACCGGCGTCCGTGTGCGCGACTATCCGATCACGCTCGACAAGCTGCTGGAGCGACTGCCCAACGTAGGTTGAACTACCCAAGTATCTCGACACGTAAATTCAATTCCTGATCTTCAAGCAAGGGAGAGCCATGATCACGCGACGAGGCCTCATAGCAAGCGCCGGCCTCGCTGTGTTGGCGGCAGATGTCACGCACTCTGTCCAGGTGCAAGCAAGGAACGGAACGATGGAAATCAAGCGAAGCGGTTCACAGCCCTCCGGCAAGGGACCTGCGGAATATTTCACCGGCAGCGTGCGTGTCGATCCGCTATTCCAGGCCGCCGATCCCGCGCGTGTTGCCGGTGCCCACGTCACATTCGAGCCCGGTGCGCGCACGGCATGGCACACCCATCCGCTCGGTCAGACCCTGATCGTTACCTCGGGGCGCGGCTGGGTGCAGGCGTGGGGCGGACGTGTCGAGGAAATTCACCCGGGCGACGTCATCTGGTTTCCGCCCGGCGAAAAGCACTGGCATGGCGCGACACCGACCACGGCGATGACGCATATCGCGATCCAGGAGCGGCTCGACGGCAAGACCGTCGACTGGATGGAGAAGGTCAGCGACGAACAATACCGGGCTTGATTGGAGTGAAATTTTGAGAGCTTGACCGAGGCCGGGCTCGTCCCGGCCCTCTACGTCTTTCTGTCTTATTGAGACGCCGTTTGTCGTTCGGCGCTCGCGGCCCTGATCTGGCATGGCAGGAATATGGCGGTGGATGAGGATCATTCTTCAAAGCTAGAGCGCCAATCGTTCCAAAAACGCGCTAAAGTGGAGCCATGGAGAATCCGCGCCCCCTGCCGTTCTCGGCATTCGAATGGCTGCTGTCCGGGCGGTACTTGCGGGCGCGTCGCAAGGAAGGCTTCATTTCCGTTATCGCCGGCTTTTCTTTCCTCGGCATCATGCTCGGCGTTGCGACGCTGATCATCGTGATGGCGGTCATGAACGGCTTCCGCAAGGAGCTGGTGGGCAAGATCGTCGGCCTGAACGGCCACCTTCTGGTGCAGCCGCTGGAGCAGCCGTTGACGGACTGGGAGGACGTCACCGAGCGCATCAGTCAGGTTCCAGGCATACGCCTCGCCGTTCCCGTGGTGGACGCTCCGGCGCTTGCATCGTCGGCGCATAACGCCTCCGGCGTGCTCGTTCGCGGCATTCGCTCCGATGACCTCAACAAACTTGCCGCGATCGCCGGCAATATCCAGCAGGGCTCGCTGGATGAATTCGATCAGGGACGAGGGGTCGCGATCGGACGCAGGCTTGCCGATCAATTGTCACTGCGTGCCGGCGACAACATCACGCTCGTCGCGCCAGATGGCGCAGCGAGGTCGAAGGCCACGACGGCGCGGATCAAGCCGTACAAGGTTGCAGCGGTGTTCAGCATCGACATGTCGGAATATGATTCCGTCATAGTCTTTTTACCGCTCGCCGAGGCGCAGGCCTATTTCAACCGCGCCGATGACGTGAGCGCCATCGAAATTTTTATCGACGGCAGCCCTGACCGGGTCGACAGCTTCCGAAGGCCAGTAGCTGACGCCGCGGGACGGCCGGTGTTCCTCGTCGACTGGCGACGGCGCACCTCGGCCTTCTTCGCCGCACTTCAGGTCGAGCGCAATATCATGTTCCTGATCCTGACCTTGATCGTGCTGGTCGCCGCGCTGAACATCGTGTCGGGCCTGATCATGCTGGTGAAGGACAAGGGCAGCGACATCGCGATTCTGCGCACCGTGGGCGCCTCGCGAGGGGCAATCATGCGGATATTCCTGATCGCGGGTGCTGCGATCGGCGTGCTCGGCACGGTGACCGGACTGCTCGTCGGCATGCTGGTTTGCCTGAATATCGAAACGATCCGGCAATTCCTGTCCTGGCTCACCAATACCGAGCTGTTTCCACCAAAACTCTACTTCTTGTCGAAGCTGCCGGCGGAGATCGATTTCGGCGAAACCGCCGCCGTCGTGGTCATGGCGTTGACGCTGTCGTTGCTCGCGACGCTCTATCCATCCTGGCGCGCCGCACGGCTCGATCCGGTCGATGTGCTTCGATATGGGTGAGGGCGGGCGCACACTCAGTTGCTTTTCGCTCACGAGCCATTTCCCCTTCGCCGCAAAACCCATTATGGTGCGCCCTCGCTTCGCGCTTGGCGAAATCTAATTCATGGCTAATATCAAAGGCTTGGCACAGGGCTTGCGCCTTTGGAGGGTGGTTTGACGCGCTATATTTCGACGCGGGGGGAGGCCCCCGTCCTGGGTTTCTGCGATGTGATGCTGACCGGGCTCGCCCGCGACGGCGGCCTCTACGTGCCTGAGGTCTGGCCGCAGTTATCGAGCGAGACCATCGCCTCCTTCTTCGGCCGCCCCTATTGGGAAGTTGCCGTCGACGTCATCAAGCCGTTTGCCGCGGGCGAAATTTCCGACGCCGATCTCGGCCGCATGGCGAATGAGGCTTATGCGACGTTCCGCCATCCCGCGGTGGTGCCGCTGAAGCAGGTCAGTCCCCATCAATTCGTGCTGGAGCTGTTCCACGGCCCGACGCTGGCGTTCAAGGACGTCGCCATGCAGTTGATCTCGCGGCTGATGGATCACGTGCTGGCCAAGCGCAATCAGCGCACCACCATCGTGGTCGCGACCTCAGGCGACACCGGCGGCGCCGCGGTTGATGCGTTTGCCAATCTCGACAATGTCGACCTCGTCGTGCTGTTCCCGAACGGGCGCATCTCCGACGTGCAGCGGCGGATGATGACGACGGCGGGCGCGTCCAACGTGCATGCGCTGGCGATCGAAGGCACCTTCGACGATTGTCAGGCACTCGTGAAGGCGATGTTCAACCATCACGGCTTTCGCGACGCGGTCTCGCTGTCGGGCGTCAATTCGATCAACTGGGCGCGGATCGTCGCGCAGGTGGTGTATTACTTCACGTCGGCGGTGGCGCTCGGCGCGCCCGCGCGTACCATGGACTTCACGGTGCCTACGGGGAATTTCGGCGACATCTTTGCAGGCTACGTGGCGAAGAGGATGGGCCTGCCGGTGCGCTGGCTGCGCATCGCCTCCAACGTCAACGACATCCTGCCGCGCACGCTCAAGACCGGCATCTATGAAGTCCGCGAAGTTCACGCCTCCGCTTCGCCCTCGATGGACATCCAGGTCTCCTCTAATTTCGAGCGGCTGTTGTTCGAGGCGAGCCGCCGCGACGCCGACAGCGTCCGCCGGCTGATGGCCTCGCTAAAACAGTCGGGACGTTTCGTGCTGCCGGATGCCATGCTGGCGGCGATCCGCGAGGAGTTCGACGCCGGCCGCGCCGACGAAACCGAGACGTCGGCCGCGATCCGTGCCGCCTGGCGCGAGGCCGGCGACCTCGTCGATCCCCATACCGCGGTGGCGCTGGCGGTGGCCGATCGCGATATCTCGGATTCGAAGCTCCCCAACATCGTGCTGTCGACGGCGCATCCGGCCAAGTTCCCCGATGCGGTGGAAGCTGCGTGCGGCGTGCGGCCGCAACTGCCGGCCTGGCTCGACGGCCTCATGACCAAATCCGAGCACATCACGGTGATGAAAAACGATTCAGCCGAGGTGGAGCGATTCGTGCGCTCGGTCAGCCGCGCCGCGAAGCAGGGAGTTGCCGGATGAGCGTTGATGTCACCAAGCTGCCGTCCGGCCTGACCGTCGTCACAGACACCATGCCGCATCTGGAAACGGCCGCGCTTGGCGTCTGGGCCGGCGTTGGCGGCCGCGACGAGAAGCCGAACGAGCACGGCATCTCGCATCTTCTCGAACACATGGCTTTCAAGGGTACGACGCGGCGCTCCTCGCGCGAGATCGTGGAGGAAATCGAGGCGGTCGGCGGCGACCTCAATGCCGGGACCTCGACCGAGACCACGGCCTATTACGCGCGGGTGATGAAGGCTGACGTGCCGCTGGCGCTCGACGTGCTCTCCGACATCCTCACCAATCCGTCCTTCGTGCCGGACGAACTCGAGCGCGAGAAGAGCGTCATCGTGCAGGAGATCGGCGCGGCGCAGGATACACCCGATGACGTCGTGTTCGAGCACCTCAACGAGCTCTGCTTTCCGGACCAGCCGATGGGCCGGTCGCTGCTTGGCACGGCGAAGACGCTGAAGAATTTCGATCGCGACATGTTGCGCGGCTATCTGACGACGCATTACCGCGGCCCCGACATGGTGGTGGCGGCCGCCGGTGCGGTCGACCACAAGCGCGTGGTGGAGGAAGCGGCGCAGAAATTTGCCAGCTTCGACGCCACGCCGGCGCCGAAGCCGCAACCGGCGATGTTCGGCAAGGGCGGCTCGCGCGTGGTACACCGCGATCTCGAACAGGCGCATTTGACGCTCGCGCTCGAAGGCGTGCCGCAGACCGACCTGTCATTGTTTTCGCTGCAGGTCTTCACCAACACGCTCGGCGGCGGAATGTCGTCGCGGCTGTTCCAGGAAGTGCGCGAAAAGCGCGGCCTGTGCTACTCGATCTACACCTTCCACGCGCCCTATGCCGACACCGGGTTCTTCGGCCTCTACACCGGCACCGATCCCGGCGATGCCCCGGAGATGATGGAGGTCATCGTCGACGTCATCAACGACGCCGTGGAAACCCTGACCGAAGCCGAGATCGCTCGCGCCAAGGCGCAGATGAAGGCGGGGCTGTTGATGGCGCTGGAAAGCTGCTCGTCCCGGGCCGAACAGCTTGCGCGGCACGTGCTGGCCTATGGACGGCCGCTGACGGTGGAGGAACTGGTCACCAGGATCGATGCGGTTTCCATCGAATCGACCCGAAACGCGGCGCACGCGCTATTGTCCCGCAGCCGGCCGGCGGTTGTCGCGCTTGGTAGCGGAAGGGGTCTGGACACGGCGGTGTCTTTTGCGGAAGGATTGACGCGGTCGAAGGCGAAAACCCTTCTACATTGAGGTAGGGCTGGGGAGAGTGGGCCATGGCCCTGTTTCGTTTGCCAACCAGCGGACCGGCTGCGCTCGTGCCGCGTGGCCACGGCCTCCTGCTGCGCGCTCCCCAAATGGCGGACTTCCCGCAATGGGCGCAATTGCGCGAACAAAGCCGGACCTATCTGACGCCATGGGAGCCGATCTGGCCGTCGGACGATCTGACCCGCGCCGGGTTCCGCCGCCGGCTGCGTCGCTACGCCGAGGATATCGCCGCCGACCGCTCCTATCCCTTCATCATCTTCCGTGAGCGTGATGGCGCCATGATCGGCGGCATCACGCTCGCCAACGTCCGCCGCGGCATCGTGCAGGCCGGGACCATTGGATATTGGGTCGGCGAGCCTCACGCCTGCCGCGGCTACATGACCGCGGCGCTGCGGGTGCTGCTGCCGACGCTGTTTGGTGAACTCAATCTGCACCGCATCGAGGCGGCCTGCATTCCCTCCAATACGCCGTCGATCCGGGTGCTGGAGAAGTGCGGCTTCACCCGCGAGGGGCTGGCGCGGCGCTATCTCTGCATCAACGGCATCTGGCAGGACCACCTGCTGTTCGGCCTGCTGCATGAGGATTTCCGCGGCTGAACCGTTGATTTCTAAGCCTTTTGGGTGCCTTGGGTTCGCCGCCATTGGGCTGCTATAAGGCCGCGGGAATAGACGATGATGGGGATGGCAGGGACGTCGCATGGGTGACAATCGTTTGCTCAGGGTAGCGATCGCGGCTGCGGTCGCGGGCGGGCTGGCTTGCACGATGGCCCCGCCGGCATCGGCGCAATCGCTGACCGACCGTTTCAAGAGCCTGTTCGGAGGAAAATCGGACGAGCCGGCCACAGACGCGCCTGCCGCGCCGGTGCCGCAGGACACCGGCGATCTGACCTGTCCGCCGGTCACGGTCCGGTCAGGCGCTTCCACCTACGCCGTTGCTGCGCCCGGCAAGCAGCCGGTAGGCAATGACCTGCGGTTCCAGGCGACGATCAGCAAGATGGCCCGCGAATGCAGCCTCAATGGCGGTGTGATTACCGCCCGGATCGGCATTCAGGGACGCGTTATCGCAGGCCCCGCCGGCGCGCCGGCGTCGGTCCAGGTCCCCATACGTGTCGCAGTGGTGCACGGCGGCGTATCTGAGAAGACCATCGCCACCAAGGCCTACCAGACCACGGTCAACATGACCGAAAGCGGCAGCGAGCCGTTCACGCTGGTGGCCGAAGATCTCACCTATCCGGTACCCCCCGGCGCTGACGGCGACAGGTACATCTTCTATATCGGCTTCGACCCGCAGGCCCTGAAGCCGGAGCGCCCGGCGCCGAAAAAGAAGAGGCAATAAAAAGCCGGCGCGATCGTCTCGCGCCGGCTTTTGATCGATGGTGGAAAGCGCTCAGTTCAGCTTGGCGCGAACCTCGGCAATGCCCTTGGCGAGCAGGTCGTCGGCGACCGAGCCCTTGACCGACTGCGACAGGATGGTCGAGGCGGCTTCGACCGCGGCGTTGGCGGCGGCGGCGCGGACGTCGGCCAGCGCCTGGGCTTCGGCAAGCGCAATCTTGCTCTCGGCAGTCTTGGTGCGGCGGGCGACGAAGTCTTCCATCTTGGCCTTGGCTTCGGTGGCGATGCGCTCGGCTTCGGCTTTGGCGTTGGCGACGATCTCCTCGGCCTCACGCTCCGCGCTGGCGCGGCGGGTCTGATACTCGCCGAGCAGCTTGGCGGCCTCCTCTTTCAGACGGCGGGCGTCGTCAAGTTCGGCCTTGATGCGTTCGCCGCGATGATCGAGCGCCGTCAGTACCGTCTTGTGGATGCCGAGATAGGCAAACAGCACCATCAGGATGACGAAGGCGATCGCGACCCAGGTTTCCGGTTCGGTGAACATCGGTCTATCCCTTCAACGAAGCATCGACGGCTTTGCTTACCGTCTTGCTGTCGGGCAGCACGCCGGTGAGGCGCTGGACGATCGCGCCGGCCGCATCCGCTGCGATGCCGCGGACATTGCTCATCGCGGCTTCCCGCGTCGCCGCGATCTGCTTCTCGGCGGCGGCAAGCTTGGCGGTGAGCTGGTCTTCCAGCGTCTTGCGCTCGGCTTCCGCGGCCGCATTCAGCTTCTCGCGGGTTTCGCTACCTATGGCCTGGGCGCGGGAGCGGGCGGCAGCGAGCTCGGTCTCATACGCTTTCAGCGCAGCGTCCGACTCGTCCTTGAACTTCTGCGCCGCCGCCAGATCGCCCTCGATCGCGTTCTGACGTGCGTCGATCACGCTTTCGACGCGCGGCAGCGCAAAGCGGGACACGATCACATAGAGCGCGACGAACGCGATGGCGAGCGACACCAGTTGCGAAGCAAACGTGCTCGACTCGAACGGAGGAAATCCTCCGCCGTGTCCGCCATCGGCTTCGGTATGGGCGCCGGTGCCCTTGGCCGGGGTACCAGGACTTTTTTCAGCCACGGGGGTCTCCTGTTGCTGTCAGCGCGCCGCCCGAAGGCGGCGCGAGTGGGTGCAGCTCAGAGCGGAACGAACAGCAAGAGCAGCGCGATCAGCAGCGAGAAAATGCCGAGCGCTTCGGTCACGGCGAAGCCGAAAATCAGGTTGCCGAACTGGCCCTGGGCCGCCGAAGGATTGCGCACAGCAGCGGCGAGGTAGTTGCCGAAGATGATGCCCACGCCGACGCCCGCGCCGCCCATGCCGATGCATGCGATGCCCGCGCCGATAAGTTTAGCTGCTGCCGGTTCCATTTCTATAGCTCCTTGAGGGGGTAAGACAGAGGTGTGGGTGGAAATTCCCCGGACCGCTTAGTGTCCCGGATGAATGGCGTCGTTGAGATAGATGCAGGTCAGGATCGCGAACACGTAGGCCTGCAGGAACGCGACCAGGAGTTCGAGCGCGGTCAGCGCTACCGTGAGCGCCAGCGGCAGCACGCCGCCGATCCAGCCGACGGCGCCGAGCGACACGCCGAGCATCGCGACGAAGCCCGCGAACACCTTCAGCGCGATGTGGCCGGCCAGCATGTTGGCGAACAGACGTACGCTGTGGGAGACCGGCCGCAGGAAGAACGACAGGATTTCGATGAACATGACCAGCGGCAGGATGTAGATCGGCACGCCGGAGGGCACGAAAATCTTGAAGAACTTGAAGCCGTTCTTGTAGAGCCCATAGATCAGGACAGTGAAGAAAACCAGGAGGGCCAGCGCCGCGGTGACGATGATGTGGCTCGAAACCGTGAACGTGTAGGGGATGATGCCGATCAGGTTCGAGATGCAGATGAACATGAACAGCGAGAAGATCAGCGGGAAGAACTTCATGCCTTCCGCGCCGGCGGTAGAGCGGATCGTCGAGGCGACGAATTCGTAGGAGATTTCCGCGATCGACTGCAGCCGCCCGGGAACCAGTTGCCGTCCCGCCATGCCGCCGATCATCAGTAGCGAGATCACCGCTACCGAGAGGAACATGTAGAGCGAGGAGTTGGTAAAGGCGATCGTTTGGTTGCCGATATGGCCGATCGTGAAGAGGGGTTCGATATTGAACTGGTGGATCGGGTCGATTTTCATCCGCGCGGCTCTTTATCCACCGGCCTGGCCGGCAATCGAATTTCAAATGTCGTGACTTCCCGTCGATGCTCAGCGTCTGCGGGAAGCTACGCCTGCAGATCTCACCACGTTGACTACACCGGCGACGAAGCCGAGTAGCAAAAACACGATGAAACCGAACGGCGACGTCGACAACAAACGGTCGAACCCCCAGCCAATCGCCGCCCCGACGACAACGCCCGCAACCAACTCCGAGGAAAGCCGGAAACCCAGCGCCATCGCAGATGCTCTGGCAGCCCTGTCTCCGCTTTCAGTTCCGGGTTGATCAGTCCTGAGCTTCCGGCTGTCCCGAATTTCGGACAACCGTTGATCCAGACTTCCGAGCCTTGCGGAAAGCGCAGCTTCGTCGGAAGACGGCTGATCGCGATTCCCACTTGCGTTGTCGTTCTTGTCTTCGGCCATGCCCAAGACTCTAAACGATGCCAACGGTTGATGGAAATTACGCCCGTCACCCTTGAAAGCCGCGCGGACCATACTTACCGCGTCTAATCAAGTCAAGATTACGCCGTAACCAGCTAGTGCCTTGAGTTTTCTGGAATTATTCGAATGTCGTCCGCGGCCCTGTGGACCTGCGATCGCAGTGCAGCAGTATTGCCACACGGATCGATCTTGCGCGGATTTGGGCGGTCTGCTGGGATGTCCCAAGCGAAGCGAAAATCCCCGTCCGTGGAGCCCGCATGCCGCGTCAGTTCGATTACTACTTCTCGATCCAATCGCCGTGGGCCTATATCGGCCATCAGCCGTTTCGTGACCTGGTAAGTACTTACGATCTCAAGGTTAATCACAAGCCGGTGGTGCTGGTCGATCTGTTCTCGGAGACCGGCGGCTTGCCCTTGATGAAGCGCCATCCGGTGCGGCAGCGCTATCGGATGGTCGAATTGCAGCGCTGGCGCGACAAGCGCGGACTGAAATTCCACCTGCAGCCGGCGAACTGGCCATTCAATGCGCGTCTGGCCGATGGCGTCGTGATTGCGGCGCTGGAGGCCGGCCTCGATCCCGACCGATACCTGCGACGGGCCTTTGCCGGCGTCTGGCAAGAGCAGCTCAACCTCGCCGATCCCGCAACGATTGCGAAACTCGCCGATGAATCGGGGCTGCCCGGCAAGCAATTGGTGGAGCGATCGGGATCGGAAGAAATCACCGCTGCGTATGAGCAGAACCGGCAGGACGCGCTCTCGGCCGATGTGTTCGGCTCGCCGGTTTACGTGTTGGATGGCGAGGTGTTTTGGGGGCAGGACCGCATCGAATTGCTCGGAGACGCGTTGAAGTCCGGCCGCGCGCCCTATACGTCAAGAGTGTAGGGGTGCGCCTTGAAAGCGCCCGGACGGTCGAGGAAACCGGTGCTGTCCTGAGGCGGGAGCAAGCCCATGAGCAGAGCGAAATCGTCCTCGAAATTGGCCGGCGTCACTGTGCTGGCCGTTTGTCTCGCCGGCGCCGGTCAGGTGCTTGCGGGCCCGATGCCGGAAACCGAGAACGGCCGCTACGCGCTGTCGCCGACGGGCGACGGCGTGCTTCGCCTGGATACAAGAACCGGCGCGGTCTCGACTTGCAACAATTCGGGTGCGGGCTGGGCCTGCTATGCCGTACCTGACGAGCGCGCGGCGATGGACGCGGAAATCGGCCGTCAACAAGCCGACATCGTCCGGCTGCAGGCCGAGAATGAGCGGCTCAAGGCGGACCTCGCCTCGCGCGAGCCGACCGTGCCGGGCAAGATCGAGGAGCCGTTGCCGAAATCTGACTCGCTGAAGAAGAGCGAGCCGAAGGTTGCCGAGGGCGAGCGCAAGATCGAAATCCCGCTGCCGAGCGACCGCGACATGGATCGCATGATGTCGTTCCTCGAGCGGGCCTGGCGGCGATTGATCGAGATGGCCAACCGGGTGCAGCGGGACGTCAGCGGCAAGATTTGACGGGTGGTTTCGACCGTCGTCCCGGCGAATGCAGGGACCCATACCCCGCGGCCTTTCGATTTTGTGTGATCAGGGTTGATACCTTCCGCAACAAGCGGCGTTGGTGGTTATGGGTCCCTGCGTTCGCCGGGACGACATGTGGAGAGACTATTCGTGAGCTTATCCAAATCCATTTCCCGAACCGCTCCCTCGTCCGTCAGCGCCACCACCATCGTGTCATCGTTGCTGACGGTGCAGACGTCCGGCATGGGATTCACCGATCTCACCGCCGAAGTCGCAAAATTCGTCCGTGACGCACATGCACGCGAGGGTGCGGTGACGCTGTTCATCCGTCACACCTCGGCGTCGCTGACCATCCAGGAAAATGCCGATCCGACCGTGCTGGTCGACCTGACCACCGCGCTGAACCGGCTTGCGCCCGAAAATGCCGGCTGGCGTCATGACACCGAGGGGCCGGACGACATGCCGGCACACATCAAGACCATGCTGACAGCGACCTCGCTGCACGTGCCGGTTTTGCAGGGCGCACTCGCGCTGGGTACCTGGCAGGCGATTTATCTGGTCGAGCATCGCGCCCGGCCGCACCGACGCGAAATCGTGCTGCAGTTTACCGGTGCGACGAGCTAGGAACTGAATCGCCGCAAAGCGACCGCAGCCGGATTGAGATCAGCGATTGGATTGCATATAGGCAAGCCCAGCAGCGCATGCACCGAAGGTAAGCGCCCAGATCAGGCTTGAATCAAGCGACGCGTTCAATCCATACCGCTGCAGCAGGAAGATGAAGGCAGCAGCAGCCGCGGTGTGCATAGCGATATAGCGCCAATGTTTCATTATCCTGCTCTGCCTTTTCGAGAGGCCATATCATCAACATTTAGCCTGATCACGGCTACCAAACAACGGCGCTAAACCCAAGTGGTCTCGCTGCGACGTCGTTGGCCGGATCGCGAGCGTCGATCGCACGATTGGGCATCGCGGCTGCCGCGCTGGCGTGAGATCGGCCCGCAGTTGGTTGTGATCCCAGCTCAAAACTAACCGGCCGCGGAGCGATCCGCGGCCGGCTTGGTCGGGAGTGTCGTATCGCCGCGGCTGTTGCCGCCGGCGAAACCGTTACTTCGTGATGTCGACGTCCTTGGTTTCCGGCAGGAAGAACAGGCCGACAACCGCGGTGATCGAAGCGAAGATGATCGGATACCAGAGACCCGCGTAGATGTCGCCGGTCGAGGCCACGATCGCGAACGACGTCGCCGGCAGCAACCCGCCGAACCAGCCATTGCCGATGTGGTAGGGCAGCGACATCGAGGTGTAGCGGATCTTGGTCGGGAACAGCTCGACCAGCATCGCCGCGATCGGCCCGTAGACCATGGTGACGAAGAGCACCAGGACGAACAATAGTCCGATGATCGCCGCAACCTGCGGTTTGAAGATATCAAACGGGTGAGCCATCTTCACGATCTGGGCGTCGCCGGCCTTGGGGTAGCCTGCGGCCTGCACCGCTGCCAGGACGGCCGGATTGGACGTCTTGGCGTCGGTGTAAGCTACGTCCTTTCCATTGACGACGACCTTCACGCCGGAGCCTGCAGCGCCATAGCTGGTCGAGTATTTGACCGACTGCTGTGCCAGGTAGGCCCGAGCGGTATCGCATGGTGCCGAGAAGACGCGGGTGCCGACCGGGTTAAACAGGTCGCCACAGCCTTTGGCATCGGCCACCACCTCGACCTTGACCGATTCGATCGCCTTTTCCAGCGCCGGGTTGGCGTTGGTGGTGATCATCCGGAAGATCGGGAAGAAGGTCAGCGCCGCGATCAGGCAGCCCGCCAGAATGATCGGCTTGCGGCCGATCTTGTCGGACAGCGCCCCGAACACGATGAAGAAGCCGGTGCCGAGCAGCAGCGACCAGGCGATCAGAAGGTTGGCGGTGTAGCCGTCAACCTTGAGGATCGATTGCATGAAGAACAGCGCGTAGAACTGGCCGGTGTACCAGACCACGCCCTGACCCATCACGCCGCCGATGAGCGCGATCAGTACGAGCTTGGCATTGCTCCAGTTGGCGAAGGCTTCGGTCAACGGGGCTTTCGACCCCTTGCCCTCGTCCTTCATTTTCTGGAACACGGGCGATTCATTCAGCCGCAGCCGGATCCATACGGAGATGCCGAGCAGCAGCACCGAGACCAGGAACGGAATGCGCCAGCCCCACTTGGCGAATTCAGGCTCGCCGAGTGCCGTGCGGGTGAACAGGATCACCAGCAGCGATAGGAACAGGCCGAGCGTTGCCGTGGTCTGGATGAACGAGGTGTAATAGCCGCGTTTGCCCATCGGAGCATGTTCGGCCACGTAAGTCGCCGCTCCGCCGTATTCGCCGCCGAGCGCGAGGCCCTGCAGCAGGCGCAACCCGATCAGGATGATCGGTGCCGCTATGCCGATCGTAGCCGCGTTGGGCAGTATTCCGACGATGAAGGTCGACAGGCCCATGATCAGGATGGTGACGAGGAAGGTGTATTTGCGGCCGACGATGTCGCCGACGCGGCCGAACACGATGGCGCCGAACGGACGAACGATAAAGCCCGCGGCGAACGCCAGCAGCGCGAAGATGTCACGCGTGGCCTGGTTGAACATCGGTTGATTTGTCGCGGGATCAATGACGCCGAAGAACTGCGCGCCGATGACGCTGGCAAGCGAACCGAACAGATAAAAGTCGTACCATTCGAAGACGGTGCCAAGCGAAGATGCGAGAATGACGAAACGTTCGTCCTTCGTCATCCCGCCGGCCTTGCCGGATGTGGCGGTAATTGTCGACATTTCTGATTCGCTCCCCATTTTATGATCGCAAAGATGTGCGTTGCGTCAGATCACGCATTATGAATGGGGCTCACTACATGTTCGCGAAGCTTGGCCCAATAGTACTTTCGGTGGGACTGATATCGTTTTCGCGTCGTTTTGGCCGCCGCGATTGCTGATTTGCCGTTTATCTGTGCAGCTTCGGACTAAAGTCCAATGACCGAGAAGACGAGCGCAACGCTCCACATCAGGATGGAAATCTTTGCAGTCCAGAGCGCGAACAGCAGATAGGTCTCGCGCATGATCGTCGAAACCGTCCGCTGCGCGGAAGCCTGAGGCGGACGGCTCTCCTTGGGGAGGTAGAGCCACATCTCGGTACGTCGGTGATCCTTGGTCCGGGCTTCCCAGGCTTTCAAGACCAGAATCAACGTCATCAGGATGCTGAGAAAACCTCCGGCCTGGAAGGCCGAGCGCGGCAGGAATGACAATCCTATCATGACGCAGAAGATGGCGAGCGAGGCGAAGCCGCAGGCGCGCAGCACTGTTTCGTAGGCGATACGGCGCATCTCTTCCACGGTCCGCCACTCCGTCGATCAAGCAAATATGCCGGATTTAGAGAGGCCACAGCGTAGCGGCAGCGCGGCCCGTCCTCAATACCGCGAATTGGCCGTTACAGGCCGATCTTGAGAAAGTTACCGGCCGCGGGCAGCGCGAGAAGGGCGGTTCCGGCAAGCCATATCCAGAGCGATGCATCGCTGGATTCCGAGCCGCCGGTGATCCGCTCGTAGATCGCCGCCGGAATTCCGCCGAGGATGACGGTCGCGGTCGAAACCATCAGCGATGCGAACATCAGCGTCAGGGACAGGCTGCCAAACAGCAGCGGGCCGGCGAGCATCTGCACATACAGCAGCGTGAAAATCAGCGCGAGCTGATTGAAGATGCCGTTGATCATTCCGAAGAACGCGATTCCGATGAAATAGAAGTTGCGGTTCATGATGCGGCTCCGCCAAGTCGGGGCGCCAGATTGAACAGCAGTAACGTGTAGTGAAGCATGACACGGAGCCAGAACAGCCAGACGAAGCCGAACAGCCAAATAACGACCGGCGGGGTCACCTTCGGCGTCACGATCGCGACGGCGGCGACGACGGGATCGGTGATCCGACAGAAAAAGCGCCAGATGTAATTTGGCGAGTCCGCATCCACCATCAGACCGAGCAGGACGCGGCCGAGCAATGTGTACATCAACACCGCAAGAATGAAATTAGGCAGATGAAAGTACCAGTACGCCGCGAGCGAGCTTGCGATATCCAAGGACGTTTCTCCTCGCAGCCTGATTAGTTGAGATAACCGGCCGAGCATCGCAACCGGCCGCTCTCCGCCAACAATGGCAAGAGCGCGACGTTCGGGCAAGACGGATAAGGGTGCCGCCAACAAAGACGGGGCCCCTGAGGGGCCCCGTCCATCGATCTTCAGTCACAGTACCTAGGTGGTCTTCTCTTCGAGCACCGTCCTGCCGCGCGGTTTGCGGATTTCGTCGACATAGGCCTGCATTTCGGCCGAGGGCTCCCTGCCGAGCTTGCTGACGATGTAGATGACAGCGAAGCCGAGCGGTGCTCCCAACAGTCCACAGGCGATGTTGTTGAGGTTGAACCAACCCACCTTGTTGGCCAGCGGGTGAGCCAATGTCGGGAAGCTTTCCATGGCATTGGGCGCCGCCATGGCCTTCGCGATGTCGACCACCGGAGCCCCGGTCACGGGGTTCAGCAACGAGGTCATGCCGAAGTACTTGACGCCTGCGCCCGGGAAGTACCGGGTTGTCACGAGATAGAACAGGCACAACCCGAAGCCGGCAATGATGCCGCAGATGGCGCCCGTTGCCGTCGTCCGCTTCCACCAGACACCCATCACCAGTGCCGGGAAGTTACCGGCCATCGCGAGCGAAAACGCCCAGCCAACCATGGCCAGGATGTCGCCCGGCTTGGTTGCGGCCGTCGCGGCTGCGACCACGGCGACGCCGACCAGAAGAGCGCGAGCTACCGTCAGCCGGCGAATGGTCGGCGCGTTCGGATCGATCATCTTGTAGTAGATGTCGTGCGACAGCGCGTTGGCGATGGCGAGCAGCAGGCCGTCGGCGGTCGAGAGCGCGGCGGCGAGACCGCCGGCGGCGACCAGACCAGAGATCACGTAGGGAAGTCCCGCGATCTCCGGCGTGGAGAGCACGATCACGTCCGTGTTGATCACGAAGTCCTGCAGCCGCACGACCCCGGGGTGGTCGGCGATCGCCTTGCACGCCGCGATAACCGCATCGATGCTGGCTGCGTTCTTGCCGCAGATCTGGATCAGCCCGAGTTCACCCCAACTGAACAACCACGGGCGAATCGCCGTCAGGTCCCGCCCGATGATGTTGGTGTAGACTTCCAACTTCGAGAACGCCGCGTAGGCCGGCGCCGAGAAGTACAGCAGGAAGATAAACAGCAGCGACCACGCGACCGACTGGCGCGCTTCACGCACCGACGGGGTGGTGAAGTAACGCATCAGGATGTGCGGCAACGAGGCTGTTCCGACCATCATGCACATGATGATCGCGAAGAAGTTGAGCGGGCTATAGTTGATGAATGGCTGGATGTGCGGTTTCAGCGCTGCGGGTGTCGCAAGACCCGTCGCCAACATTTGCTGCTCGCGCGCGGTAATATCCACGATCGCCTGCCCGTAGGTGAGTTCCGGAATCGGAATCCCGTACTTCATGGTGGACAGGATAATGATCGGAGTCAGGTAGGCGATGATCAGCACGATGTATTGTGCGATCTGCGTCCAGGTCACAGCGCGCATGCCGCCCAGCATCGCGCAGAGCAGAATGCCGACAAGTCCGGCGAAGACCGCCAGCTCAAACTGCATCCCGAGGAATCGCGAGGCGATAATCCCGGTTCCGTAGATCTGCGCGGTGACATAGGTAAAGGAGCAGGCGACAAGAACGATCACGCCGAGTAAGCGGGCGAAGTTGCCGCCGTACCGGAACGACAGGAAGTCAGGCACGGTATAGGCGCCGAACTTGCGCAGGTATGGCCCGATCAGGATCGACACCAGCACAAATCCGCCGGTCCATCCGAGCACCCAAGCGAGGCCGTCGTAACCCAGCAGGAACAGGGTGCCGGCCATGCCGACGAAGGAAGCCGCCGACATCCAGTCGGCGCCGGTCGCCATGCCGTTGTAGAAGGCGGGCACGCGTCGTCCGGCGACATAATACTCGGAGACTTCTGCTGTTCGCGTCATCACGCCGATGATGGCGTAGACCGCAAGCGTGAAGAACACGAACAGGTAGCCGAGGATCTTGTTCGGAACGCCAACCTGTTCGAGAAGCGCGAGCAGAATGATGAAAGCCAGGAACCCGCCGGTGTAGGTCCCGTACATCCTGCCGAGATTTTTGATGAAATCGGAAGTGGCAGCGCCTTGCGTGGCCATGTCGATGCTCCCCTCAATCTTCTTCGGCAAAGCCGAATTCGCGATCGATCTTGTCCTGCTGTTTCGCGAACACGAACAGCATGACCACGAACGCGATGAGCGATCCCTGCGCGGCCATGTAGAAGCCGAGCGGGAAACCGAGGATCGGAATGACGATATTGTTGAGCGGCTTCACGAACATGTGGATGACGAAGCCGAAGAAGAACCAGATGCCGAGATGCGTGAACATCAGGCGTGATGTCTTCGCCCAATGTGCTTCTTCTTTAGCTTTCAGATCTGTGGGGTTAGCCATGGGTTGCAAATCCTCCCTCAAGACACCGGTCAGCAAAGTGTGCCGGGATTGAATGGTCGAGGGGATTGCAATCCCGTCAGCGCGGCACCCCCCTGCGCCGCAGTCCCAACCGCTCTTGTGCCGGTTTGGAACTAACGAAGGCTAACATCACGAACAGTCAGTTCTTAATAATACTTTCGGGGGGTGGAGTATGTTGCGACTGCTAACAGCGGTGCCGCATTGGAATCATTGCGCTTTGCAGGTACCGGATAGTTGTACAAGCTGATCGAGGTCGCCGCGCAGGAATTGACTGCAATGAAGCTGTTCGAAAAATTGTTTCGCCCGCGTCCGCCGATTCGCGACCGCGAGGCGCTCGCGGACTTCGTCGATGCGCAGTCGGCGTACATCGTGCAGAAGGGCATCTACGAATATTCGCGCGCCCGGGCAGGGCATTATTCCAAGGTGCTGTTTGCCGAGGAGGGCTTTGCCAAATCCGTCGAACACGCACGCTGGCAGGCCTTTCCGCTCGGCCTGTCGATGGTCGGCGAGACGGTAGATGTCGTGTTGCGTCCGCACGCCGGGGAAGAGCGCCGGGCGGTGCTCGACCAGATCATCGCGGTCGTCCTTTCGGTGTTCGACCGCTATCCGGTGCCGCCCTCGATCGGCGAGGCCGCCTGGCAGGAGGCGCGGCGCGAACTGGCCCATCGGCTCGACCTGGTCGGCGGGCACGCGCCCAAGCGGGTGATGGACATTCCCGAACCGCTGGCCGAGAGCTACTTTGCCATGATGCCGATCCACGAAAAGCTGCGCGGGCGCGATTTCCAGACCACACGCAACTACCTGCGTGTCAGCCTGTGTAATATCCATGACGAATTGGTGGACCGGATCGATGCGCCTGCCGTGACCAGCGCACTGCTTGAATAGGGCGTCAGGCACATTGCCAACGCCAGCTTGTCGACCGGTACTACGGTGCGGCGGTGAGGGGAGGAGGCTGATGGACAGGACGGCCGGCAGTGTCCCGCTGTTGTCACTCGACGCCGTTGTCATCGATGTCGAAACCACCGGGCTCGATCCACGCAAGGCGCGGGTGATCGAGCTTGCCGGCGTGCGGCTCACCGCTGGAAAACTGGTTGCCGACGGTTCGTTCCGTCAATTGGTTCGGCCGGCTGGCGAGACAATCCCAGCCGAGACGACATGCATCCATGGCATCGACGATGCCATGGTGGCCGGCTCGCCGAGTTTTTCGGAGGTTTGGCCGCGCTTCGACGCGTCTGTCGGTCGGGCTGTCGTCGTCGGGCACATGATCGGTTTCGATCTCGCGATGCTGAAGCGCGAATGCGAACTGGCGGGGTTGCCATGGTCGCGGCCCCGGACGCTCGATACCAGGTTACTTGCGGAGATCGCCGCGCCGGACCTCGCCGGCTATGAGCTGGAGAAGCTCGCGGCCTGGCTCGGCATCGACATGGTCGACCGGCATTCTGCACTGGGCGATGCGATCACAACGGCGCGGATATTCCTGGCGCTGGTGCCGAAGCTGCGCGAACACGGCATCCGGACCGTTGCCGAAGCCGAACGCGCCTGTCGCGCGCTCACCGCCGTGCTCGACGATCAGGTGCGCAGCGGCTGGATCGAGGCGGTCGACGCAGCGGCCCGCCTCGATTCCGAGCAAACCCTGAAGCGCTTCGATAGCTATGCGTTCCGCCACCGCGTCGGCGGCATCATGCGGACGCCGGCGATCTTCGTCCCTCCGGATGCCACGGTCGGCGAAGCGCTGGCGCAAATGGCGGACGAGAAGATATCGGCCATTTACGTGCGCGGACCGCAGCCGGGCCCGGAAGTCAGGGCGGCTGAGGCGGGTATCGTGACGGAGCGCGACGTGCTGCGCGCCGTCTCCCGGCTCGGTGCCCCGGCGCTGCAGCGACCAATCGCCGAGATCATGAGCACGCCGCTGGCAGCGGTCCCGGCGGACGCGCTTGTCTATCGCGCGATCGCCCGGATGAATCGTCTCAAGACCCGCCATCTCGGTGTTGTCGACGACGCCGGCCACGTGGCCGGTGCATTGTCGACGCGCGATCTGCTGCGCCTGCGCGCGGGCGATGCCATATCGCTCGGCGAGGAGATCGACGATGCAGGCGAAGCGCATGCGCTGGCGGCGGCCTGGGCGCAGTTGCCGCGCGTGGCGCGAATGCTTCTGGCGGAAGGATTGTCCGGTCGCGATATCGCCGAAGTGATTTCCCTGGAACTGGGCGCTCTTTCCCGCCAGGCCGCGGTGATCGCCGAGCGGATGATGCGGGAGAGCGGCCGAGGCGGGCCGCCGTGCGAGTATGCGCTGCTGGTGCTCGGATCGGCCGGACGCGGCGAGAGCCTGTTGGCGATGGATCAGGACAACGCCGTGATCTTCGCGCAGGGCGAGCCCGATGGCGAGGAGGATCGCTGGTTTGCTGAACTCGGGACGCATGTCGCCGATATCCTGCACGAGGTCGGCGTGCCCTATTGCAAGGGCGGTGTCATGGCGAAGAACGCGCTTTGGCGCGGCTCGGTGGCAACATGGCGGGATCGCGTCGACAAGTGGATCACACGTTCCAGTCCCGCCGATCTGTTGTCCGTCGATATCTTCTTCGACCTGCGGGCGGTTCACGGCGACGGCAGCCTTGCCGTCTCGGTGCGTCAGGCGGCCTTCGCGGCGGCCGAAGGCCAGGTCGCGTTTATCAAGCTGTTGGTCGAGAACGTCAGCGTTCCGACGAGCCTGAAATTTTTCGGCGGGATCCGCACGGTCGCCGGCCGTATCGACCTCAAGGCGGCAGGACTGTTTGGTCTCGTCGCATGGGTGCGCGCGATGGCAATCCGCTATCACGTCATGGAACGGTCGACGTCAGCGCGACTGGCCGGCGTGAAGGCGAGTGTTCAGGCCAGCGAGAGTGATCTCGAAGCGCTTGGCGAAGCCCAGGGCACCTTTCTCGATCTCATCCTGTCGCAGCAGGTTGAGGACATCGCCCAAGGCATCCCGCCTTCCAACGCGGTTGCCGTGAAGCGATTGTCGGGCCGCGACCTCGATCGGCTGCGTGCGGCACTTGCTGCGGTCTCCACCATCGATGAGCTCGGCCGAGACCTCCTGTTCAGGGATTGACGCAACGTGTCTTTTCGAAAGCAAAGCGTTTCTCGGAGTTCCTTGGGGCTCGGCCGGCGCGGCCCAAATCCTCAATTGTTCATTTTTTTTGCGTTGCACCATTCGAAGAAAATTGGTGCCGATTAACTGCTTTTGCGCGACGCGGGAAAGGTTGCCTTGCAAGTCGCTTCCTGACAGTGGACAATCAAATTGCTGTCAATCAGCAACGACTTGCATGCTTTCCCGACCTCTTGTCGGCGACCGGAACAGATGATTGCTGCTGCCAATACCCACCTCGTCATCGCCGATGACCATCCGCTCTTTCGCGACGCTCTGCGGCAGGCGGTTGCCAGTGTCGTGGCTTCGGCCGCCGTCAGCGAGGCCGGCACGTTCGACGAACTCACCGCGCTGCTCGAGCGGGATTCCGACGTCGACCTGATCTTGCTCGATCTCACGATGCCGGGGATTTCAGGCTTCTCGGGGCTGATCTACCTGCGGGCGCAATATCCCGCGATCCCGGTGGTGATCGTGTCGGCGAGCGACGATGCGGGTACGATCCGGCGGTCGCTCGATTTCGGCGCCTCCGGTTTCATCCCCAAGCGCTTCGGCGTCGAGACGCTGCGCGACGCCATCATGAAAGTGATGGAGGGCGACGTCTGGGTGCCGCCGGACACCGATCTCTCCTCGGCCACCGATCCCGACATGACGCGGCTGCGCGACCGCCTGGTGACGCTGACCCCGCAGCAGGTGCGGGTGCTGATGATGCTGTCGGAGGGGCTGCTCAACAAGCAGATCGCCTATGAGCTCGGCGTCTCCGAAGCGACCATCAAGGCACACGTCTCGGCGATCCTGCAAAAACTCGGCGTCGAAAGCCGCACGCAGGCCGTGATCGCGGCGGCCAAGATCTCCGGCGGCCAGTGGCGCCAGGGCACGCCGACGGGGTAACACTCAAAGCTATTCCCTCGCCGTCATTCCGGGGCGACGCGAAGCGTCGAACTACGGTGCGCAATTGCGCACCTGAGAATCTCGAGATTACGGGTCTGGTCCTTCGGACCATCCCGGAATGACGGACTCTTACTCCGCCGCCACCATCTGCTGCGCCCGCCACTGGCCGAGCAGGGCACGCAGCGAGGCTGGCTTGACCGGCTTGTTGAGGATCGCGATATTTTCCTCGCGCGCGGCGGCGCGGACGTTCGGGCTGCGGTCGGCCGTGATCAGGATGGCGGGAATGTTTTCGCCGAAGCGGCGGCGGATCTCGCGGATCGCGGCGACGCCGTTGCCACGGTCGAGATGATAGTCGACCAAAAGGCCGGTCACGCCGTGGCCGGACGATTCGATCGCAGCGATCGCAGCTTCCGGATCCGCCACCGCGATCACCTCGGCGTTCCAGGCCGTCAGCAGCGTCTTCATGCCGTCGAGGATCGCCGGATCGTTCTCGATGCAGACGATCAAGGCGCCACTCATCGGCATCTTGGAAAGCGGCGTCGCGCTGGTGACGGCGTGGGTGTAGTTGACCGCCTTGGCGACCGGCACCGTCACCGAAAATACCGAGCCGCCGCTGACGTTGGCGTCGATCGCGATGCCGTGGTTGAGCACGCGCGCCAGCCGCTCGACAATCGATAGACCAAGGCCGAGGCCGCGGGCGATCCGCGCGCCCTGCTCGAGGCGGTGGAACTCCTTGAAAATCTCGCCGCGCTTCATCACGGGAATGCCGACGCCGGTATCGTAGACGGCGATCTGCAGGGATTGTCCGTGGCGGCGGCAGCCGACCAGTACGCGCCCGCGCGGGGTATATTTGATCGCGTTGGAGATGAAGTTTTGCAGCAGCCGCCGCAGCAGCGAGCGGTCGGATTGCACCGGCAGCGAGCAGGGGACGAAGGTCAGCTCCAGCCCCTTGGCGCGGGCGATCGGCGCAAACTCGATCTCCAGCGAGCGCATCAGGTCGGCCATCTTGAAGCTCGAGATCGAGGTCGTCATTGCCCCCGCATCGAGCCGCGAGATGTCCAGCAGCGCTCCGAGGATCTCCTCGATCGCCTCCAGCGAGTCGTCGATGTTCTCGACCAGGCGGGAGTCCTCACCGCCGTTCTGCCGCTCGACGAGGCTTGTCACATAGAGCCGCGCTGCGTTGAGCGGCTGTAGGATGTCGTGGCTGGCGGCAGCGAGGAATCGGGTCTTCGAGATGTTGGCATCCTCGGCGGTGCTCTTGGCCTGCGCCAGTTCGGAGTTCAGGCGGGTGAGTTCTTCGGTGCGGTCGCGCACGCGCTTTTCCAGCGTCGCATTGGCGCGTTCCAGCGCCTCGGCGGCCTCAAAGCTCGGGGTTACGTCGGAGAAGGTGATGACGAGGCCGCCGCCCGGCATCCGGTTGGAGCGGACCTCGATCACCATGTGGCGGTCGGCCAGGCGCTCCAGATAGGGCTCGCCCTCGGTGGTGTAGGCCTCCAGCCGTCGCGCCAATAGCGTATCGGGATCGCCGGAGGCGGACACGCTGACCGCGCCCATGAATTCGAGAATTTCCTGCAAGGGAATGCCGAGCTGCACGAGATGCGGCGGCAGCGCGAGAATTTCGCCAAACTGGCGGTTCGAGCAGATCAGTTGCAGATCGGCGTCGAACACCGCGATGCCCTGGCGCACATGGTTGAGCGCGGTCTGCAGGATCTCGCGGTTGAAATGCAGCGCGGCGTGCGAATCGTCGAGCAACTTCAGCGCGGCCTTGGCGGAGACGGTGCGCTTGCGCAAGAGAAGCGACATCACGAGGCGCGAGGAGGCGGCGCCGATCGAGGAGGCGATCAGGCGCTCGGCGTATTGCAGCAACTCGAAATCGGCAGGTGCCGCCGGATCGAGGTTGCCGGGATGACCGGCAGCAAAGGTCTCGAAGGCCTGGGCCGCGCGCTCGGGGCCGAGATATTGCGCCACCGTGCTCTGGATGTCCTGCACGGTGACGGTTGTGCGCCAGCGCCGGAACGTCGGGGCGATCGGCGCCAGCGTGTTCGGCACGAACAGGTCCGCCTGCAGCCGTTCGATCGAGGACGGCTGGCGCGCCAGCGACATCACGACATAGGTGAGAATATTGAGCGCGAGCGACCAGAACACGCCATGCATCAGCGGTGGCAGGTCGGTGCCGAGCAGCGCTTGCGGACGTAGTGCTGTGATGCCGAACGGCCCGTGCTGCAGCAACAGAAGGCCGGCCGTACTGCCCTCCAGGAAGCTCGGCAGGAATAGCGTGTAAAACCACACCGCGATGCCGACCAGCATGCCGCCCATCGCCCCGCGCGCGGTTCCCTGCCGCCAGAACAGGCCGCCGAAGAAGGCCGGTGCCAACTGCGCCAGCGCCGCAAACGACAGCAGCCCGATCGCGGCCAATTGGGTGTTGCCGAGCGCGCGGTAGTAGAAATACGCCATCACCATGATGGCGAAGATCGCAAAGCGCCTAATCTTGAGCAGGAAGTCGCCGAAATCCTTGCTGCCGTAGCGCGCCCCGGGACTTCCCTTCAGCACCATCGGCAGCACGATGTCGTTGGAGACCATGATGGAGAGCGCGACGCATTCCACGATCACCATCGCGGTCGCGGCCGACAGGCCGCCGACGAAGACGGCAATGCTGAGCAGCGCGGAATTTGCCTCGATCGGCAGCGCCAGCACATACATGTCGCTGTCGACGGCGCCGAACGGGAAGGTGACGAGACCGGCGATCGCGATCGGAATCACGAACAGGTTGATGGCGACCAGATAGAGCGGGAACAGCCAGCGCGCGCGGCGGACCTCCTCAGGGCTGGAATTCTCGACCACACTGACGTGGAATTGTCGCGGCAGCAGCATGATCGCGCAGAACGACAACAGCGTCATGGTCAGGAAATTGCCGATCGACGGCACATAGCTGATGGCGCGCACTGCCTCCGGTGTCTTCATCGCGCGCTCGATCAGTTCGACGGGCGTGAACATCCAGAAGGTGACGAAAGCGCCGGCAGCGATAAAGGCTACCAGCTTGACGATGGACTCGGTGGCGATCGCCAGCATCAGGCCATGCTGATGCTCGGTGGCGTCGGTCTGGCGAGTGCCGAACAGCACCGCGAATGCCGCCATCGCCAGCGTCACGACCAGCGCGATGTCGCCAATCAACGGAATGGACGAGAACAGCTTGTCCTCGGTCAGGATCGTCTCCAGCGACGAGGCCACCGCCTTGAGCTGCAGTGCGATGTAGGGCACCGAGCCCACGATCGCGATGACCGCCACAGTGGCGGCGACCGCCTGGCTCTTGCCGTAGCGCGCTGCGATGAAGTCGGCGATCGAGGTGATGTTCTGCGACTTGGCGAGGTGGATCACCCGCCGCAGCAGCGGTGTGCAAAGCCCGATCATCAGGATCGGCCCGACATAGATCGCGAGGAAGTCGACGCTGGTGCGGGTGGCGAAGCCGACCGAGCCGAAGAAGGTCCAGGAGGTGCAATAGATCGCCAGCGACAACGGATAGATCAGCATGCTGGCGCGGCCGCGCTGGCTCGGCGACAGGCGGTCGCCGTAGCTGGCGACGACGAATAGCAGTCCGATGTAGGCGAACGCGGTGGCGATTACGCCCCAGTCGTGCAGCATCGCTCTCGGGTCTCCCTCTCCCGGCGCTTGGATTGCGGACGTGTATCTTTCACGCCAGCCGCACGCTCGTAAACGCCATGGCCGGAAGAGGCCAATATAGACGCTTTGGGCTGGCAGCGCACGGCGCC
Organism: Bradyrhizobium sp. sGM-13; assembly: GCF_018398875.1. Taxonomy (GTDB): domain Bacteria; phylum Pseudomonadota; class Alphaproteobacteria; order Rhizobiales; family Xanthobacteraceae; genus Bradyrhizobium. Next base: position 94,709 of record NZ_JAGWDK010000003.1, read on the forward strand.
ACCGGCCCAATTCGAAGAGATTAGGACGGGTAGGGTTACTCGGCCGCCAGCGATTTCTGCCTCACAGGCAGCCCGAGGCGTTCCCAGACCTGCAGCAGCGCTTCGGCGAGCCGATCGATCAGCCCGTCATCGTGGTAGGGCGAGGGCGTGATCCGCAGCCGCTCGGTGCCCTTGGCGACCGTCGGATAGTTGATCGGCTGGATGTAGATGCCGTGCTCTTCCAGGAGGATGTCGGAGGCCTGCTTGCACTTCTCGGGGTCGCCGACGAACAGCGGCACGATGTGGGTGTCGCTCGACATCACGGGCAGCCCGGCTGCGTTGAGGATCGCCTTGACCCGGGCGGCGCGGTCCTGGTGGCGCTCGCGTTCCCAGTTGGAGGTCTTCAAATGCCGGATCGCAGCCGTTGCGGCCGAGCAGATCGCCGGCGGCAGCGCGGTCGTGAAGATGAAGCCCGGCGCGTAGGAGCGGACCGCGTCGATGATCTCGGCATTACCGGCGATATAGCCGCCGAGGCAGCCGAACGCCTTGGCGAGCGTGCCTTCGAGCACATCGATGCGGTGCATGACGCCGTCGCGCTCGGCGATGCCGCCGCCGCGCGGACCGTACATGCCGACCGCATGAACCTCGTCGACATAGGTCATGGCGCCGTATTTCTCGGCGAGATCGCAGATTTTCGAAAGCGGCGCGACGTCGCCGTCCATCGAATAGAGGCTCTCGCAGGCGATCAGCTTGGGCCGGTCGGGGCCTGCAGCGATCAAAAGTTCCTCGAGATGGGCGAGGTCGTTGTGGCGGAAGATCTGGCGCTCACAGCCGGCCTGGCGGACGCCCTCGATCATCGAATTGTGGTTCAGCGCATCAGATAGAATGAGGCAGTTCGGAATGAGCTTTGCGATCGTCGAAATGCCGGTCTGGTTCGACACATAGCCCGATGTGAACAGCAGCGAGGCCTGCTTGCCATGCAGGTCGGCCAGCTCCTGCTCGAGCTGCACCAGCGGATGATGGGTGCCGGCGATGTTGCGGGTGCCGCCGGCGCCGGTGCCGACGCGGGTCGCGGTTTCGACCATGGCGCCGACCACTTTCGGGTGCTGGCCCATGCCGAGATAGTCGTTGGAGCACCAGATCACGACATCGCGCTTGCCCTTCGGCGAGTGCCAGACCGCATGCGGGAAACGGCCCGCGATCCGCTCGAGGTCGGCGAAAACGCGGTAGCGTCGCTCGTCATGCAGGCGATTGAGGGCGGCGTGGAAGAATTTGCTGTAATCCATCACAAGACCTGGAACGGAACCGGCCAGATTGGCGTCGGGCCTTTTTAGAGCCTTTCCAGCTTTGATGTCTATGCGAATTCCCACATTTCGGCGCGCCTCCGGGACGCTACTTAGACCGGACGAAAATTGATCTAGATCAACATGCTAGATGCGTTTCGCAGCCGTACCCGCGGCGCCGCGATCTGCGAATTGGACAAGCGAGGCCAGCGCCTCCGCCAGCGCCGCCGCAGCGGCAGCCGGGCGCGCATTTTCGAAGATCGCGAATTCGAGATCGGGCAGCGGCGGCAATCCATCGGCGACCCCGAGAACACGCAGGCCATTCGTGATCGCGCTAGACGGAAGTGGTGTGATGGCAAGGCCGGCCAGTGCCGCGGCGCGTACCCCGGTCAGGCTGGGGCTGGTGTAGTTGATCTCCCAGGATGCATCGCTACCGCGCAGCGCCCGCAGCGCCGCCTCGCGCGATACCGAGTGTTCGCGATAAAGCGCCAGCGGAAGCGGCGCGCCGGGAACGAGATCGAACGTCTCAGCGGCCGCCCATAACAGCGGTTCGCGCCAAGCCAGGCGTCCGCGTGACGTCCCGAGTGGGCGCTTGGCAAGCACGACGTCGAGCCGTCCCCGGTCGAGCAGTTCGATCAGTTCCGAACTAACGCCGATCTGCACTTCGAGCTTCACATGGCGGTGCAGGCTGGCGAAGCGGCCGAGCGCCGGAGGCAGCGATCCGCCGGCCACCTCCTCGACGGCGCCGAGGCGCACCGTGCCGGAGAGCTGCGGCGCGGTGAGACGATGACGAGCCGTCTCCTCTAGCTGCAGCAGCCGGCGCGCATCGCCCAGCAGCATCTCGCCATCATCGGTCAGCGCCACCGCGCGCGTGGTGCGGCGGAATAGTGGGCGTTTGGCCTCGAGCTCGAGGCGCTTGATGTGCTGGCTAACGGTGGATTGCGTGAGGTGGAGTTGCTCGGCCGCACGATGGAAGCCGCCGCATTCGGCGACTGCGACGAATGTTTTGAGCAGGTCGAGTTCGAGCACGGCAATTGATCGAGTTTTGCGATCAGTCATATTACGAAATATTGTTTTTATAATCAATTGGCCGCCCCTACGTGTCGCTCATCGGCAAGCCGGAGAGATCAAACGAAGGGCTGCAAACATGTTGGAACAACAAAACCCCAGGTCGGCCAATCGCCGCGAGCGCCTGGCGCGGACGGTGTCCCTCTGCACTGATGGCGGAAAAATCTGTCCATCCGGCCGTGCGACCGAGCTGCTCGAAGCGCTCATCGAACCCGGCGACCGCGTTGCCATCGAAGGCGACAATCAGAAGCAAGCGGATTTCCTCGCCACGGCACTTGCCAATGTCGACCCGGCGCGCGTGCACGATCTGCACATGGTGCAGTCGGTCTTGGCACTGCCCGATCATCTGGCCGTGTTCGAGCGCGGCATCGCGAGCCGGCTCGATTTTGCCTTTGCTGGGCCGCAAAGCCGCAAGCTTGCCGAGCTGGTCGGCGCAGGCGCGCTGAAGATCGGCGCGATCCACACCTATCTCGAGCTCTACGCGCGCATGCTGGTCGACCTCACGCCGCGCGTCGCGCTGATTGTCGCCGACAAGGCCGACCGGCACGGTAATCTCTACACCGGCCCGAACACCGAAGACACGCCCACGATCGCGGAAGCGGCCGCTTTCCGCGGCGGTATCGTCGTGGCGCAGGCAATCAGATCGTCGACGTGCTGCCGCGGGTCGACATCCCCGGCGACTGGGTCGACGTTGTCGTGCCTTCTCCAAAACCCTACGCGATCGAACCCCTGTTCACCCGCGACCCCGCCAAGATCAGGGAGCAAAACATCCTGATTGCTATGATGGCCGTCGCCGCGGTCTACGAACCCTATCAGGTGCAGCGACTCAATCACGGGATCGGTTACGCCACCGCGGCGATCGAACTGATCCTGCCAACGTTCGCCGCCTCGCGCGGATTGAAGGGCACGGTCGCGAAGCAATTCGTCCTCAATCCGCACCCGACGCTGATCCCGGCGATCGAGGCCGGCTTTGTCGAGAGCGTGTACTGCTTCGGCTCCGAACTCGGTATGGAACGCTACATGTCGAGTCGGCCGGATGTTTTCCCTGTCGGCGCGGACGGCAATCTGCGCTCGAACCGTGCGCTGGCCCAGGTCGCCGGCCAATATGCCTGCGACCTCTTCATCGGCGGCACCTTGCAGATCGATTCCGAGGGCAACAGCTCGACGGCGACTAAGGGACGGATCACAGGGTTCGGCGGCGCGCAGAACATGGGCGCCGATGCGCGCGGACGCCGTCACGACAGCCCGGCATGGTTGCGCGCGGGAAGGCAGGCCGGCGATCTGATGCGCGGGCGAAAGCTTGTCGTGCAGATGGTCCAGACCCGCCAGCCGGATGGCACGCCGAGCTTCGTCGAGCGGCTCGACGCGTTTGACCTCGCCGCGAGCGCAGGCCTCGCGCTGCCGCCGGTGATGATCTACGGGGACGACGTCACCCACGTCATCACCGAGGAAGGCGTCGCAAATCTCTTGCTTTGCCGCTCAGTGGTGGAACGCGCGGCAGCGCTGCGCGCCGTTGCCGGTGACACCGAATTCGGGCGCGCGCGGTCGGCCGACGTGACCGAGGATTTGCGCAGGCGCGGCATCGTGCTGCGGCCCGCCGACCTCGGCATCGATGCGCGGTCCGCGACCCGTGACCTGCTCGCCGCGCAGACGATCGACGACCTCGTCACGTGGTCCGGCGGACTTTATGCGCCGCCGGTGAAATTCCTTCGATCGTCAGTCGCGAAGCTCGCAACGGCGGACGTCAAGGCGAAGCCGGCGATCCATTCCATAGAAGGATAGCGTCATGAAGAACGCCCGAACCAGCAGTTTTCGCGACGCGCAGCCGGGGTCGTCCTGGCTGGAGCGGCTTCGGATTTCGCTCGGCCTGCGCAGCAGCGCCGACCCCGGATCGGCGCACGATGCAATCGCGCCGCTCGATCAAGCGAAACGGCTCGCGGCGGCCTTGCTGTCCGAACGCGGCGAAGCCTCCGGCGCGGTGGTCGCGCGTGAGCTACACGACGTCCTGCGGGATCTCGACGCCGACGATCGCCGCCACTTCCACCGCCATCTCGCCACCAACTTCCTGCCCGACGCCGCCGCGTTGCGGTCGGCCGCGCAAACCTACCTTGCCGGCGCCACGGCCGAGAGCGCAGCGCGGCTGGCGCAAGCAGCCGATCCGCCGCGGCAGGAGCTGTTGCGGCGAATGAACATGGCAACCGGCGGTACCAGCGCACTCGTTGGTATGCGCAAGGAGCTGACGGCGCATCTTCGCGACGAGCCGGTGCTGAAGTCGCTGGATGGCGACCTCAAGCATCTGTTCGCATCCTGGTTCAACCGCGGCTTTCTCGAACTGCGGCGGATCGACTGGCAGTCGCCGGCAGCGCTGCTGGACAAGCTGATCGCCTATGAGGCGGTGCACGAGATTCAAGGCTGGGATGATCTGCGCCGCCGCCTGGCGCCCGATCGGCGCTGCTTTGCTTTCTTTCATCCGGCACTGCCGGGCGAGCCCCTGATCTTTGTCGAAGTCGCGCTGGTGCAAGGGCTCGCTGGAGCGGTGCAGCCGCTGCTGGTCCAGGACGGCGATGATGATGCCGCGCGGCAGCGGGCGCAGCGCGCGGACACCGCGATTTTTTATTCGATCTCGAATTGCCAGGACGGCCTGCGCGGCGTTTCTTTCGGCAATTTCCTGATCAAGCAGGTGGTGGAGGAATTGAAGGCCGAGCTGCCGCATTTGACCCGTTTCTCCACTCTGTCGCCGGTGCCGGGCTTTCGACGCTGGCTGGCGGGCACGCTGGCAGACGCGAGCGAGCCCGAGACGGCGGCATTGGCTGAACTCAAGACCGACGGGTGGTGGCGCGACGCGTCGCAGAGCGAGGCGCTGCGTCCCTGGCTGATGCACCGTTGCGCGACCTATCTGACGCGCCAGATATCCTCGAAGCCGCCGATCGATCCGGTCGCGCGCTTCCATCTCGGCAACGGCGCGCGGCTGGAGCGCATCAACTGGCTCGGCAACGCCGCGCCGCGCGGCATCGAGGAATCCTTCGGTATCATGGTCAATTACCTCTACGACCCCGGCACGATCGAGGCCAACCACGAGACCTTCGCCCATGACGGGACGGTGGTGCGGTCGTCTGACGTCGACGCGCTGCTAATATCCCGGCAACGCCGTGAGTCGTCCGCCATTATCTAGAGCATGATCCGGAAAAGTGGGTACCGGTTTTCCGAATAGATCATGCTCAAATCAAAGAGATAGAGCGGGCTGACGATTCGAAGAAAAGTCATCCCGCTCTAGCGGTCCGGTAGGCGCCGTGCGTTCGGGGCCGCTCAGGTCGTGCGGAACCGCAACACGCCGTCGCTGACCTCGCAGGTCAGGCGGCCCTCGACCAGCATGTAATTGACGTGGGCGACCAGTTCGCCGGCGGCAAAGCCCATCTGGTGCTCGTCCAGCACGTGCTTATGGAACACGACCGGCACCAACTCCTTCGAGGTCTGCGGCACTTCGCGGCAGGCTTCCGCGATCAGCCGGCAGCGATCCTCGTGGTGGTCGGCGAGCTGCTTGATGCGGGTCTTCAGCCCGTAAAACGGCACGCCGTGGCCGGGCAGCACCATCACGTCGTACGGCAGCGTGGTGGTGAGGCTCGCCAGGGACGCCAGATATTCCCCGAGCGAGTTCTGGTCGGGCTCGACGGCCCAGACACTGACATTTGGCGAAATCTTGCTCAGCACCTGGTCGGCGGATAGGAATAATTTGTCGGCGGCGCAGTACAGCATCACCTGGTCGAGCGCGTGTCCGCCGCCGGTGATCACCTTGAAGCGGCGGGTGCCGATCACGACCTCGTCGCCATGCGAGATGCGCCGATAGGACGGCGGCAGCACCGAAACCCGCTTCAAATAGTCCTGGCCGCGGCCGAGCAGTCTGTCGGTCAGGTCCTCGTCCATGCCATGACGGCGGAAGAACAGGCGCTGCGCATTGCGCCGTTCCTCGGTGCCACGGTTCTGATGATAGACCGACTGGAGGTATTCCACCTGCGACATATAGAGCGGGCAATTGAATCGCTCGGTGATCCAGCCCGCCAGACCGACATGGTCGGGGTGCGAATGGGTCACGATCAGGCGCTTGACCCTGACATGGGCGAGCGGCCCCTCGAACAGCATGGTCCAAGCCGCAATCGATTCCTCGTTGCCGAAACCGGAATCGACCATCGTCCAGCCGTCACCGTCGGCGAGCAAATAGATGTTCACGTGATTGAGGCGGAACGGCAGTTTGAGGCGTGCCCAGAGCACGCCGGGCATGACCTCCACGACCTGGTCATGGCCGGGGTGGCTCTCCCAGGGGTATCGCAGGGTCTCCGCGATGGACTGGATGCTGTCGGTCTTCGAATGCATGCTACCGGCTTAGCGGGACGCGCGGCGCTGCGCCAGCCGAAAAAAGCGCTGGCGGTGTCCGCGCGCCCGGGGATCGCAAGGCATCGGGCTTCAAATGCACGAGTTTACGGCGCAATCCCGTGCCGCCGCGCCTGGCCATGGTGGCGCACGCCCCGATGCTGCGCAGCGTACCCGGCTACTTTGCATGGGGTTGTTCTCGCATTTTTTGTCGGCCAGGCACGGCGCCCGCCCCGGCACACCTGGCTACGCCGCCCTAATATTCGACAGGAACGCGTCGATCTCCTCGCGTAGCACGTCGGCCTCGCGGCGCAGCGCGTCGGAGGCGGTCAGCACCTGGTTGGCGGCGGTTCCGGCTTGTGCCGAGGCGCTGGAGACGCCGACGATATTGCTGGAGACTTCGCTGGTGCCGCCCGCGGCATGCTGGATGTTGCGCGCGATCTCGCGCGTCGCCGCACCCTGCTCCTCGACCGCGGCCGCGATCGCGGTGGTCACCTCGTTGATCTCGCTGATCGTGGTGCTGATGTTGCGGATCGCGGAGACCGCGGTCTCCGTCACCGTCTGCATGCTGACGATCTGCTGGCGGATCTCGTCGGTGGCCTTCGCGGTCTGGTTGGCGAGGCTTTTTACCTCGGAGGCGACCACAGCAAAGCCGCGGCCGGCATCGCCGGCGCGTGCCGCTTCGATGGTGGCGTTCAGCGCCAAAAGGTTGGTCTGCGAGGCGATGGTCTGGATCAGGTCGACGACCACGCTGATCCGCGCCGCGTTGTCTGCGAGCCCCTGCATGGTGGCGTCGGTCGCACCGGCGTCGTCGACCGCCTTGCTGGCGATCTCTGCCGAGGTGATGACCTGACGGCCGATCTCCTCGATCGAGGAGGACAATTCCTCGGTGCCCGACGATACGGTCTGCACATTGGCCGAGGTCTGCTCGGCGGCGGTCGCAACCGCGGTCACCAGCGCGCTGGACTGATCGGCGGTCGCCGACATGCTTTGCGCGGTCGATTGCATCGAACCCGCCGCGGTCTGCAGGCTGTCGAGCGCGGTGCGAACGGTGCTTTCGAACTCGACGATGCGGGCTTCCATGCGGGAGGCGCGCTCTGACTTGGCGATGCGGTCCTTGTCCTGCTCGGCGGAGAGCGCGCGGCTCTGGATCATGCTCTCGCGGAACACCTGCAGCGAATCCGCCATGACGCCGATCTCGTCCTGGTGGTGGGTCTGATAGACCTCAGTTTCGAGGTCGCCGCTGGACAGCAATTGCATCGAGCGCTGCAGATTACTGATTCGCCGCAGGATGTTGCGGCCGACATAGAGCCAGACGAACAGGACCGAACCGACCAGCGTGCCGACGCCGAGCGCGAGCATGACCATGGTCCCGAACGAGATCTCCTGACGCGCCTGCCAGGCCGCAGCGTTGGTTTCCTTCTGCACGCCATCGACCAGTTGCTGCACGCTGATGCCGAGGCCGACATTGAGCTTGCGGGTTTCCTCCAGAATGGTCTGGCCGAAATCGTCTGCATCAAGCTCCTGCTGGCGGACCTTGAAGACGCCGGCCTTGCCGTCGGCAAGCGCCAGCAAGTCCAGGGTCGCGTTGCGGACAACATTCATCGCCGTGGTCGTGGGCAGCTTCTCGACATTCGACTTCACGCGCGCCTGCGCGGTGCGGAATTCCTTCCCGATGGCCTCCAATGTATCGCCACTGGTGGCCGACAACGCGGCGATCATGTCGAACGCCATCAGATTGCCGCTCGCGGCGATATCGGCGAGCTGGTCGGCCGTCCTGTGGGCCTTGATGGCGTCGGGCTGCGAGAAGTTAGGCGCGGCGTAGATGCTGTAGAGTTCGGTCTGGGCGTCGATCGCCGCTGGGCCGGCGGCGGCAATGAAGCGCCGTTGAGCCTTGCGCACCGCTTCGTACAGTCTTTCGTGCTGGGCGGCCAGTTCGAGCCGTTCATGTGCAGCCGAGCCGAGGCTCTTGATCACCTCATCGATATTCTTCATGTTCTCGGTGAGTGCGGCAACGACCGCCTTGTCGGCGCCGAGTTCGACGATCTCGCCGAGCTTCTGCAGCGCGACCGTCTGGGTTTCCTTCATTTTCCTGGTGCGATCGTTCAGCGCCTGCTCGCTGCGCGCGGCCAGCAGCGCCGGCCCCTGGCTGGCGAGGCTCGCGCTCTGCGCCGAGAGCTGAAGGCTGGCGGCGAGGCGGGGAATATCCCGTCCGCTTAAATCCACCATGGTCCCGCCAAGCCGCCCGAGCATCAGTCCGGCGCCGGCAGAGATGATGATCGCCATACCGGCGATGACGGCGAAGGCGGCAAACAGACTGCCTCTGACGCCGAAGCGAATACCCTTGAGCCCTGAATTGAATGACGCCATCTGCCCGCTGCCCCGTCCACGCTACCTTGGGATGTTTCGGGTGGCAGTATCGCGAAACCCGGTTAACAAGTTTGGAAATACGGAACTATTTTCGCCATGATTTTAGCGGCAGGCAGCTTGCTGTACTGGATTTTTCCGTGAATCGGAAAATGCGGGGCGCAGAACCAAAACAAAAAAGGCCGGCGTAAAAAGCCGGCCTTCTGTAATTCTCAGTTGAAAGCGCTCAGTAGCGCGCCACCACGGGGCTCGCGAAGTTGAAGCGATAATTGACGCCGAGCTTCAGCGTGTGGTCGTCATTGTGGAAGCTTCCGAACGGCACCAGCGCCGCGGGGGAAACAAAGCGGCTGCTGCCGAAGTCGTAGTACATGTACTCGCCTTTGACCGCCCAGTTCGGGGCGAACATGTACTCGACGCCGGCGCCGACGGTGTAGCCGTGGCTGTGGTTGCCATCGAGCAGGAAGGGGATCGGCGCGCCGGCGAGCGTCAGCCGCTCGCGGTTGTCGGAATAGGCGTAGCCGCCTTTGACGTAGAGCAGGCCCGCACCCCAGGTGTAGCCGATGCGGGCAGTGACCGAGCCGAGGCCGCGCTGATCATTGGTGTAGACGTAGGCGCCGGGGAAGGTGGCGGTGAGGTTATTCTTGCCGAGCCAGGAATACTGGCCCTCGGTGCCGAGGACCCAGTTCGGCGCGAACTGCCAATCGAGGCCGGCCTGAACGCCGCCGAGCAGCCGGGCGCTGGAGTCGCTCAGCACCGCGCCGTTGAAGTCGTGGCTGCCGCTGAAGGCGCCGCCGAGATGGCCGCCGATATAGAAGCCGGTCCAGTTGTAGATCGTCGGCGCAAAAGCGGGCGCCTTGTTATAGTAGCGGCCTGCGCCGAGGTCGGCGCCAGGCGCGGGCGCGGCGGCGGTGAGGGCTGCGAAGGCCACGAGGGCGGCGAGAATCTTCTTCATTTTTGCTGTCTCCGAAAACCGTTCGGCGACACCGCGTGCCGGCGTCATCCATGGCCACGCAGATAGACAGCTTTTATCTAAAATGCTGTCACTCCGAGGTGACAGCGCTCCATAAGCCAACTCATTGGCAGACAAACACTTTTTGTACTTAATGAAGGCCTAATCAAAGGTAAGGAAAGGCTTAATTTTCAGCGGCCGCGCAAGTCTCAGGCAAGCTTTGCTTAACCAATGCGGCGGCGCACGTCGCTGCGCATCTGTTCGCGGAAGGCTTGCCGCCGCGCCGGGCGATCTTTCACCGGCACGTCGTGGCGGTCGAACACGTTGAACATTTCGAGGATCGGGTAGTGGTCGCTAGCCATCGCCAGGATGCGCAACAGCTCCGCCACCGGCCCGGTCGGCCCGGTAACCTCCCATTTACGGATGGTGTCGGCGCCATCCGCGGCCGGCAACCCGCAGAGCTTGGCCATGTCGGCCACCGACAGCGGCTGGCCGATGGCCTCACCGAGATGCTCGCGAAGTTTCTTCAGTTCGGCTCCGGTCACGGGTTCTCCATTTACAAATCGACATCTGTGAAGTGCGTCACACACCGGGTCAGGCCCGGGGTCTATACGCAGCCTATTAGGTTTCCTGATGAGGAGGTAACCATGCGCCGATTACTTGAAAGCCTTACCCCCCAGGCCCGCCAGATTTATTGGAAATGGGTCGGCGGCATGTTCGCCCTTTATGTCGTGCTGATGTTTATGGCTGCAGGCGTCTTCGTCAGTCACGATTCGTCGCGCAAGCTGGCGCATGAACCCGCCACGACTGTGGCAACCGACAGCAAGCAGCGGCCCATCACCGAGGTCCCGGCGTCAATCCGGCAGGCCGCGAGGTATTGAAGCCGGCTACCGGCGTTCAGACGCCGATCGCGTTCCGCGCTACCACGTCGCGATAGAAGGCAACGCTCAATTTCGGCGTCCGGCGCTGCGTCTCGAAGTCGACGTGGTAGAGCCCGAAGCGCTTCTCGTAGCCATAGATCCATTCGAAATTATCCATCAGGCTCCAGAGGAAGTAGCCGCGGACCGGCACGCCTTCCGACGTCGCGCGCTGCAATTGCCGCAAGTAATTGCGCAGATACATGATGCGATCGAGGTCGTAGACCTGAGCGTCGGCGCGAAGCTTGTCTTCCGATGAGGTGCCGTTCTCGCTGATATAGATCGTCTCGATGTTCCAGATCTTTGCCGCCAGCCGCGGCGCCCAGTAGATCGTCTCCGGCCCCACGCGCAGCCATTCCGAATTCATGTGCGGGAACGAGGCGGGAAACGGCAGCACGCTCCAGCCCGGCGCTTTGTCGGAAGCGGCGATGTAGAACTGGGGCGCGTAGATGTTGAGGCCGACGAAATCGTTCGGTTGCGAAATGATCTTCAATTCTTCAGCGGTGAATTTCGGCGCGTTCTTGCCGGCGAACTGCAGAAAGCCGTCGGTATATTTGCCTTCCAGGATGACGCCGAGAAAGCCTGAGTTCAATTCGCGCGTCGCTATCTCGGCCGCGCGAACGTTTTCCGGCGTGTCGAACGCCGGCACGCAGGCCGCGATGTTTTCGGCCGGCCCCACCTTGGTGCCTTTGCGTCCATGCGCGCGGATCGCCTGCACGGCTAGGCCATGGGCCAGCGCCACATGGTGGCGGACCTGGTTAACCTCCGCGTCCGGCAGTTTGAGCCCGGGCGCATCGATGCCCCATCCATAGCCGAAATTCACGAACCTTCCGGCTTCGTTGATCGTGAAGATCGACCGGACGCGATCGGAGAGGCGCGCCGCCACATGGCCAGCGTAATCGCCGAACGCTTTTGACGTTTCGCTGGATCGCCAGCCGCCGACCTTGTCCTCGAGCGTCTGCGGCAGGTCCCAGTGATAAAGCGTCCCGTATGGTTCGATGCCGTTCTTGAGGAGTTCGTCGACGAGCCGGTCGTAGAAGTCGAGGCCCTTGGGGTTCGGCTTGCCCGTTCCTTCCGGAAATACCCGCGGCCAGGCGATCGAAAACCGGTAGGCCCTCGCGCCCAATTCCCTGATCAGGCCGATGTCCTCCTTGTAGCGGTGATAGTGTTCGTTGGCGCGGTCGCCGCTGGTGCCGTCCTCGATCTTGCCGGGCGTGTGCGAGAACGTATCCCAGATCGAGCGGCCGCGGCCGTCTTCGTTCACCGCGCCCTCGATCTGATAGGCCGACGTCGCGGTGCCCCAGACGAAGTCTTTCGGAAAGCTCGCCGGCGCGGGCCGATCGGATGCCGCTTGCGCGGCGGCATCGGCTGGCGCTGCGGCAGCGCCCAGCGCGGACAAGCCCGCAAGCTTTGCAAAATGCCGGCGCGAGAATTTTCCGAACATCATTGTCTCCGGTCAGCGTTCGTCGATTTGGTAGGCGGATATCCTGTCGATCTCGAATGCGACAATATTGGGAGATTCGCCATCGACGAATCCGACGCCCTCGAGAGTCTTCGAGCCCATCGCAAGATTCACGATCATGTACATGGGTTCGTGGAAGCCAACCGGGACCTTGATCTCCGAGACCGGCTGTCGGTCGATGAAATAGGTTATGCGATCCGGCTGCCACAGCACGCCGTAGTCGTGGAACGCGGTCGGAGCGTCCGGCACAATGAAGTCAAACCCGCAGCGTTCCACGCGCTGCGTCTCCGGTATCCGCCAATGCGTCGTCATTACGATGTCGCCCGGCCGTTGCCCGCGGCCCTCCATAATGTCGACTTCCGGCGGCCAGCCGCCGTCATCGGCAAGCATCCAGAATGCCGGCCACACGCCGGTGCCGACCGGTATCTTGGCGCGGATTTCGAAATATCCGTACTTCTGGGCAAACCGGCTCTGGGTCGTCAGGATGCCCGAGATATATTCATTGTTGAACAGCACGGTCTTCAGCGCTGGCGGGGTCCGGCTGGCGACGATCGAGAGAACGCCGTCCTTGACCTTGAACGGATCGAGGCCGAGCGGCGTTGTTTCGCGCCCGCCATAACGCGGATCGACATAGATCTGCTGTTCGCCATTGTAGCTGGTCTTGCGCCTGAAGTCGGAGCCCTCGCCACCCCAGTAGCGCGCTTCCGGCCAGGCAGCGCCGCCGGCGTAGTACGGCGCCCATCTTTCATCCAGCAGCGGATGGGTATCGAAATCGTCGTGGAAAGTCCGGTGCAGGGCTACCGATGCGAACGATGCGGGGTTCGGCGCGTCGACGCGGCGGCAGCGCTCGCCGAGCATGGCGGTCGCAACCTGCAGCGTGAGTTTGGCCGTTGCCCCGGCGACATCGGCCTGCGCGAACGCTGGCCCGGCGAACAGGCCTCCCATCGCGACCAAAGCGCACAGCATCAATCTCTCGGTCCGCCGTTCGCTTCGCGACGACAGGAGATCATTCACGGACGATGCCCTCGATCTGATGGTCTGCGGAGGGACGGCGTGCGTACCTCGTTTGAGGTAGGTAGTTATACGAGGTCGATACTTAACGGCAAGGTAGCCCTGATGTCCCAGAATGAGGTGCGTTAGAGCGCCTGATGCCGATGGCGCCGAGTGCGGGCTCGGCCTTTCGAACCATCAATCGTTCAATTTGTTTTCAGTCTCCAAGGTTGAGAGACGGTTTCTTCAATATTGGCGCGTACGGACTTTACTCGACATGCTCGTCTATTTTGTCACAGACGAACCGACGAAGTTGCCGGCGATTCGTGCGATGTTCGAGCCGCAGCACGCCGTGGTACCCTGGTTGCTGGGCGGCGACGGCACCCGGATCAGGTCGCATGGTGTGGTGATGGTCGACGTCGACCTGCGGCAGATGCCGCGCGTCGATCGGCTCAGGCTCATATTGCAGGACCTCGCCGGGATTCCCGAAAAACTGTTCGTCGTTCACAATCTGTCCCATTCGATGGTAGCGCAGGCCTATGCGCTCGGTGCGACCGCGGTCCTTTCACGCGCCAAGGAAGCAATTCCCAAGGTTGCGCAGATCGAAGCGGTGGAAGCAGCCGCGGAGGACAAAGCTGAAGTTCCGGCATCGGAGATGGACGAGGGTGTGGCCGCCTTCGCCTCGATGTTTTCGAATGTGCGCCTTGGCAGGCCGGTGAAAGTCGCCGATGCGAAGCGTGCGACGTCGAAGATCATCCAGCGCGTCGGGCAGGATGGCCTTTCGGCATGGCTCGATGAGGTGCGCCGCTACCACGAGGGCACATTTCAGCATTGTCTGCTCGTCACCGGCGTAGCGGTCGGCTTCGCGCTCGACATTGGGTTCTCCGGCACAGATGTATCGAGGCTCGGAATGGCGGCGACCCTTCACGACATCGGCAAGGCGCGCATCCCGCTGTCGATTTTGGACAAGCCGGGACGCCTCGACCCCGACGAGGAGGAGATCATCAAGCGCCACCCCGTGATCGGATATGAACTGCTGAAGGGCGTATCCGGCATCAGCCCGGAGATTCTGGACGGCGTGAGGCACCATCACGAATATCTCGATGGCTCGGGTTATCCGGATGGAGTGAAAGCCTCGCAGATTTCCGATCTGGTCCGGTTGCTGACGATCTCGGACATCTTCGCCGCACTCATCGAGTCGAGATCATACCGGCCGCCAATGCCGCGGCCTGCCGCTTACCAGGTCCTGTGCGGCATGGAGGGCAAGCTCGAAGGATCGCTGGTCAGGGCGTTCCGCAACGTCGCGCTTGGGCCGGGATGAGGCTGCGGGATGATCCCGCTCTGCCCCCGATTTCCCGATTGAGGCCGGTCATCTTATTGGGAGGGGATGCTGCTGCTAGACAGGAACTGTCGCGAGAAACACCCCGCCAACTGAATTTATTGAGCTTTTTCGCCTCGCCAGCGGTCCTGAGGCTCGTGTCGAAGCGGTTCCGCCCGATTACCCAACGGTTTGCCGTACCTTTACCGGCGCGGCGCCGTAGGGTACTCACCAAATATCGCATCCAAGAAGGTAGCTCAAAGCCGGAACGATGCACGATGAACGATGAAAGTGGAGTTAGTGTCGGCGCACCACAGAAGACATTCCTGCCAAAGACTTTCCAGGAGAGCTGCCTGTTCTTCTGAGGGAAGAAGTCTCTCGTGATGGGCCGTCCGGCGAGCGCCGGTAACCGTCTTCTCACCGCGTTGCCGCCAGCAGACCTCGCGTTACTCACACCACATCTCCAGAAGGTGTCGCTCGAACAGGACGCGGTGGTGATACGAGCGGGAGATCGACGCCACCACGTTTACTTTCCCCATAGCGGGGCCATCTCCTTCATGCTCGGCCTTCCGAACGGAGAAACGATCGCAACCGCGGTAATCGGGCGCGAGGGGGCGATCGGCGCATTATCGGTGCTGGGGCCCTCTTTCTTGTCGTCCGTGACCGCGGTCGTGCGGGTGGGCGGCACCGCATCGCAAATCTCCGTGTCGCGGTTTCATGCAGCCTACATGAAAAGCGGCGCCGTCAGACATGTGGTCGAGGCGCACACGAGGTCGATACTCATGCAGTTCCAGCACGTCTCAGCCTGCAACGGACTGCACTCGGTCGAAGCCCGCATGGCCCGGTGGCTGCTTCACCTGCACGATCGAACCGAGGGCAACAACATCCTATCATTAACGCAGGGGACACTTTCGCAGTTGCTCGGAGTGCGACGAACGACCGTGACGCAGGTGATTGCCAAACTCCGCGCCTTGGGTGCCATCAGATCCGCTCGGCGGGGCTTGGTCGAAATCGACAGGGCGCGGCTCGAGGAAGCAACGTGCGAATGCTACGACATCATACGTTGTGCAACCGATCGGATCGTCCCGGATGAAGCCGTGGGGTCGCACCCGCATTTTGCGTCGGCCGACAAACTCCACGGTGCATGATCGTTTTTCAAGCTTACATAAGCTCCCACAGACGGCCACGACGACGCTCAAGCAATCGCAACGTTTTCGAGGGAAGCGAATGACCGCCACAGCCCGACGCGCCGGGGCCTTGTGGCTGATGGTTCAGAGGAAAAGATGGTGCTGCCAGACAGGATTGAACTGTCGACCTCTCCATTACCAATGGAGTGCTCTACCACTGAGCTACGGCAGCATGCCCGGTATTCAGGGAATCGGCCCTAAAGGCCTCCTACAGGCGGCCGGTTCTTGCCACAAGGGCCCTTCTGGTGCAAGCGCGCGGGTAGGCTGGGAAAGCATCAAAATGGGGTAAAATCGTCCCGACGATCGGGACCAGGGGCGAATGGGCAACTTCGGGCCTTGCTCCGGTTCCCGACCTTGCCTTGAGCGGCTGAATCCCGGCTTCCGCTACTTGTCGCGGGGTTCGGGACCGTGGCAGGCCGGGCGCGATTGCGGCATGGACGATCGAAAGCGGCTATCTTCGAATGGCGGCGTCGCTGATGCCGTCTCGACCAAGACATATTCGGCGGACTGACGATGAAGGGTGATCACGGCAAGAGCGCAGGAAAGACCGGCGCGGATGTGAAGGATTCACGACGCGACCGGCTTAAGCTGGCGCTCCGCGAAAATCTCAAGCGGCGGAAGTCGCAGGCGCGCGGGCGCAGTGATGGCGCACCTTCCGAAAGCCCCAATGCGTCCCTAGATGACGCCAGCGGAGAAAAGCCGGGCCAGTAGCGTAGAGGGAATCCCCGATCGCTCGCCGGGCGGCCTGGCAATTCTTTTGCAGTTGTTGTTTCTTGGGTGGCGATCATGAGTGCAGATATCACGGCCGGTCCGGCGACCGGCGCGGCTTCCACTGCGTTTCCACGTTACGAACAGACATTCCCGGCGCTTACGCATGACGAAATCGCGCGCATGCGCCGGTTCGGGGAGCTTCGGACCTATAAGGACGGCGAAACCCTGTTCGAGACCGGCAAAGTCGGACCCGGCATGTTCGTGGTGCTGTCGGGCACGGTCGCGATCACCCAGCGCGATGGCCTCGGCCATATCACGCCGGTCATCGACCAGGGCCCGGGACAATTTCTGGCCGAGATCGGACAACTCTCTGGCCGCGTCGCGCTGGTCGACGGCCATGCCGAGGGCGATGTCGAAACGCTGCTGATCCCGCCGGACCAGTTGCGCGCGCTTCTGGTCGCGGAAGCCGAGCTCGGCGAGCGCATCATGCGCGCGCTGATCCTGCGCCGGGTCAGCCTGATCCAGGGCGGCGTCGGCGGGCCGGTGCTGATCGGCTCGCCCTCCCTCGGCGACACGGCGCGGCTGCAGAATTTTCTGGCGCGCAACGGCCAGCCGCACCACGTGCTCGATCCCGCAAGCGATAAGGACGCGGCCGATCTCGTCGCGCGCTATGCCACCTCGCGGGCCGATCTGCCGCTGGCGGTTTGTCCTGACGGTACCGTGCTGCGCAATCCGTCGGAGACGGAGCTGGCGCTGGCGGTTGGCATGATCACCAACCATGCGCATGAGAGGCTCTATGATGTGGCGGTGGTCGGCGGCGGTCCGGCCGGTCTTGCCACTGCGGTCTATGCCGCCTCCGAAGGATTGTCGGTGGCGGTATTCGACGCGCGGGCGTTCGGCGGCCAGGCCGGCGCCAGCGCGCGCATCGAAAACTATCTGGGCTTTCCGACCGGTATTTCGGGGCAGGCGCTCGCGGGCCGCGCCTACAACCAGGCGCAGAAATTCGGCGCCGAGATGCTGATTCCGGTTTCGATCCGGTCGCTGGATTGCTCGCAGCGCGACGGCGTGTTCGCGCTGGCCACCGAATGCGGGCAGTCGCTGCGCGCCAGATCCATCGTGGTGGCGAGCGGGGCGCGTTACCGGCGGCCGGAAATCGACAATCTCGACGCGTTCGAAGGCCGCGGCGTCTGGTACTGGGCCTCGCCGATCGAGGCCAAGCTGTGCGTCGGCCAGGACGTCGTGTTGGTCGGCGGCGGCAATTCCGCCGGCCAGGCCGCGGTGTTTCTCTCCGGCCATGCACGCAAGGTCTACATGATCATCCGCGGCGGCGGGCTGGGCGCCAGCATGTCGCGCTATCTGATCGAGCGGATCGAGGCGGCGCCCAATATCGAACTGGTCTTCAACGCCGAGGTGATTGCGGTCGAAGGCGGCGGCGATGGATCGCTCGAACGCGTGCGCTGGAAGAGCCGGCTGGCGCCGGAACAGCACAGTTTTGAAGTGCGCAACCTGTTTTTGTTCGTCGGCGCCGATCCGGCGACTCATTGGCTGGACGGCTGCGGCGTCACGCTCGACCGTGCGGGCTTTGTGGTGACGGGGGCGCAGTCCGAGCAGAATCTCGGCCGCCCGGTGCCGCCCCTGGAAACCTCGGTGCCCGGTGTGTTCGCGGTCGGCGATGTGCGCTCCGGCTCGGTCAAGCGCGTCGGCGGCGCGATCGGCCAGGGTGCGCAGGTGGTGGCCGCGCTGCATGGCTATCTCGCCGACGCCGCGAAGCCGTCGCTATGATGCGACGTGGCTGCCGTCGTTTGTGACGGCAGTGCAAATATTTCGTGCATCACACAACTTTCGTTGATGTGCCTTCATTCACGCACATGCCTGCCTTGCCGAACGCGGACGCGATGCGTGTGGAAATTCTTCGCGCCGCGTCGTAACGTTTAGAAGATTTCCAACGAAGGGGGCGCGTTATGATTTTGGGTATGAGTTTGGCGACATTCGTTCTCGTGCATGTCATCATCAGCCTCATCGCTATCGTTGCGGGAATCATCGTGATGTTCGGAATGCTCGGCTCGAAGCGTATGCCGGGCCTGACCGCGATCTTCCTGGTGTTCACGATCCTGACCAGCGCATCAGGATTTCCGATTCCGCCTCTTTTGTCCGAGAAGCTGTTGCCGTCACATATGATCGGCATTCTCTCGCTGGTGCTGCTGGCGATCGCCTGTTTTGCGCTTTACGGCATGAAGCTTAACGGTGCCTGGCGCTGGATTTACGCGCTGACCGCGCTGGTCTCGCTCTATCTCAACGTGTTCGTGCTGGTGATCCAGTCCTTCCTCAAGGTGCCGGCGCTGCATGCGCTGGCGCCGAGCGTGCCACCGGCCGAGCCGCCGTTCGCCATCGTCCAGGGCATCGTGCTGATATTCTTCGTCGTCATGATCATCGGCGCGCTCCGGCGATACCGGCCGACGCCGACATAGGCTGGCCTCTGGTATCTGTCGAGGAAAATCCGCACATCGCAATCAGCCACATCAGTTTCCGAGGGCCACGCAATAACGCGTGCTCGGGGATGACGGCATAACAAGAGGAGAATTCGTAATGCCCACCATCACGACCAAAGACGGCGTCGAGATATTCTACAAGGATTGGGGCAAGGGTCAGCCCATCGTGTTCAGCCACGGCTGGCCGCTGTCGGCGGACGATTGGGATGCGCAGATGCTGTTCTTCCTGAACAACGGCTTTCGGGTCATAGCCCATGACCGCCGCGGCCACGGTCGCTCCAGCCAGGTGGCCGACGGTCACGACATGGACCACTACGCCGACGACCTCGCGGCGCTGACGGCGCATCTCGATCTCAAAGGTGCTGTTCATGTCGGCCATTCCACCGGCGGCGGCGAGGTGGTGCATTACATCGCCCGCCACGGCGAGAGCCGGGTGGCGAAGGCGGCGATCCTCAGCGCAGTGCCGCCGCTGATGGTGCAGACGCCGGCCAACCCGGGCGGACTGCCCAAGGAAGTGTTTGACGGGTTTCAGGCGCAGCTCGCCGCGAGCCGCACGAACTTCTATCGCGACATCGCGGCCGGTCCGTTCTACGGCTACAACCGGCCGGGCGCCAAGCCGTCGGAAGCGGTGATCGAGAACTGGTGGCGCCAGGGCATGATGGGCGGTGCGAAAGCGCATTACGACGGCATCGTCGCCTTCTCCCAGACCGACTTCACCGAGGACCTCAAGAAGATCAATGTGCCGGTCTTGGTGATGCACGGCGACGACGACCAGATAGTTCCTTACGAAGACTCCGCTCCGCTGTCGGCGAAGCTTCTGAAGAACGGCACGCTGAAGACCTACAAGGGCTTTCCGCACGGCATGCCGACCACGGAGGCGGCGACGATCAACGCCGACTTGCTGGCGTTTATCCGGTTATGAAGTTCACCTTGATCCGACTTGATCATCGTCATTCCGGGGCGATGCGTTAGCATCGAACTATGGGGCGCCCTTGCGCCCTGAGAATCTCGAGGTTCCGGGTTCGCTCACTTCGTGAGCGCCCCGGAACGACAGTGGTTGGCTTTGGCCCCACCCCATCAAATCGCCGCAAATGTCGCCGCTTCTGCTGCAGACGCACCCGCTCATAAAAATTGTGCACAGCAAAGGGCATGGCATGGACCGCATTCGTATTGTCGGCGGTAGCAAGCTCAACGGCACCATCGCGATTTCGGGCGCGAAGAACGCGGCCCTGCCGCTGATGATCGCGGCGCTGCTCACGGAGGAAACGCTCATCCTCGACAACGTGCCGCGGCTTGCCGACGTCGCGCAGTTGCAGCGCATCCTCGGCAACCATGGCGTCGACATCATGTCGGCGGGCAAGCGGCAGGGCGACGGCCAATATCAGGGCCAGAGCCTGCACATTTCCGCCGCCAACATCATCGACACGACAGCGCCTTACGAGCTGGTGTCGCGGATGCGCGCCAGCTTCTGGGTGATCGCGCCGCTGTTGGCGCGCATGCATGAAGCGAAAGTCTCGCTGCCGGGCGGCTGTGCGATCGGTACGCGGCCGGTCGATCTTTTGATCATGGCGCTGGAGAAGCTCGGCGCCGAGCTCACAATCGACGGCGGCTATGTGGTGGCGAAAGCGCCCGGCGGCCTGCGCGGGGCTGCGATCGATTTTCCCAAGGTGACGGTGAGCGGCACCCATGTCGCGCTGATGGCGGCAACGCTGGCCAAGGGCACGACTGTTATCACCAACGCCGCCTGCGAGCCCGAAATCACCGACGTTGCCGACTGCCTGAACAAGATGGGCGCGCGCATCACCGGCGCCGGCACGCCGCGGATCGTGGTCGAGGGCGTCGAGAAGCTGCATGGCGCGCGCCACACGGTGCTGCCTGACCGGATCGAAGCAGGCACCTATGCGATGGCCGTCGCCATGACCGGCGGCGACGTGCAGCTTTCCGGCGCCCGCCCCGAACTCTTGCAGTCGGCGCTCGACGTGCTGGCACAAGCCGGCGCCAAGATTACCGTCAACAATGACGGCATTCGTGTCGCCAGAAACGGCGGCCCGATAAAGCCGGTGACGGTGTCGACCGCGCCGTTCCCGGGTTTTCCGACCGACCTGCAGGCGCAATTGATGGCGCTGATGGCCTGCGCCGGCGGTTCCTCGCAGATCACCGAAACCATCTTCGAGAACCGCTTCATGCATGTGCAGGAACTGGCGCGGTTCGGTGCGCGGATATCGCTGGACGGCGAGACCGCGACCATCGACGGCGTCGCAAAGCTGCGCGGCGCACCTGTCATGGCGACCGATTTGCGGGCGTCGGTTTCGCTTGTTATCGCAGGTCTTGCCGCCGAGGGCGAAACCATGGTCAACCGCATCTATCACCTCGACCGTGGATTCGAGCGGCTGGAGGAAAAACTTTCGGCCTGCGGTGCGTTGATCCAGCGCATCAGCGACTAAAGGACGATCGAGGATCTTGTGGCGGACCCGCTCAAACTGATTGCGCTCGACCCCGACGATCTCGCTGTCATATCGGCCCATGTGCAGGACGCCCGCGTTTTGGCCTCCGATATCGTCTGGCGGCAGGGCGAAAAGCGGCTGGTGGTCGGCATGAGCCGGCTGGACTGGGAGCAGACGCTGTCGGGCGGAACCGAACCGCGCCGCTTGATCGCGGCGCTGCGCTTCGACCGGGTGCTGGCCTGCAAATCGCGCAACATCGATCTGCAGCAGCCCACCGCGATGCTGGAACTGGTCGGGATCGAATTCCACCCGGGCGAGGCCCCCGGCGGCAGTGCGCTTCTCCTGTTCAGCCATGGCGAGGCGCTGCGGCTGGACCTCGAGTGCCTGGAATGCGAGCTGACCGACCTCGGCACCGACGATCTCGGCACCAGCGACCTGGCGATAGCGCCGCTGGGGCCAGAGGGGTAGGAGGTATCCCCTCTATCCGTCGTCCCCGCGCACGCGGGGACCCATAACCACAAATGCGTGTGGTGAAAGGGGATTGTCGCCTCAGCGTGCCCAAGCCGGACATCGGTGGTTATGGGTCCCTGCGTTCGCAGGGACGACGTGGAGGGTTGACGGCCCATGGCCGCCGCGCCATTGAGCAGGGGCCTCCGACGTCTCTCAGAAAGCCGCCATGCCCGTCCGCCTGGATACCAGCAGCGCCGATTTCGATCCGAAATTCAAGCAATTCCTCGCCGCCAAGCGCGAGGTATCGGCCGATGTCGAGCGCGCCACACGCGCGATTGTGGATGACGTGGCCGCGCGCGGCGACGCCGCCCTGATCGAGGCGACCAAGAAATTCGACCGGCTTGAGCTCGACGCGGCCGGCCTGCGCGTGACCGCGGCCGAGATCGACGCCGCCGTGAACGCCTGCGATGCCGCGACCATCGACGCGCTGAAATTCGCCCGCGACCGGATCGAGGCATTCCATCAGAGGCAGTTGCCGAAGGACGAGCGCTTCACCGATGCGCTTGGCGTCGAGCTCGGCTGGCGCTGGAGCGCGGTCGATGCGGTCGGCCTTTACGTGCCCGGCGGCACGGCCGCCTATCCGTCCTCGGTCTTGATGAACGCGGTGCCGGCCAAGGTCGCCGGCGTGCCGCGCGTGGTGATGGTGGTGCCGTCGCCGGACGGCAAGCTCAATCCGCTGGTGCTGGCGGCCGCCCATCTCGGCGGCGTCTCCGAAATCTATCGCGTCGGCGGTGCGCAGGCGGTGGCGGCGCTGGCCTATGGTACGGCGACGATTGCACCGGTGGTCAAGATCGTTGGGCCTGGCAACGCCTATGTCGCCGCCGCCAAGCGGCAGGTGTTCGGCAAGGTCGGCATCGACATGATCGCGGGTCCTTCGGAAGTGCTCGTCATCGCCGACGCGACCTCCAATGCCGGCTGGATCGCCGCCGATCTGCTGGCGCAGGCCGAGCATGACGCCAGTGCGCAATCGATCCTGATCACCGACAGCGCAGACCTGGCCACCGAAGTCGAGCGCGCAGTGGAATCGCAACTCGCGACGCTGCCCCGCGCCGAGATCGCGCGGGCCTCGTGGAACGATTTCGGCGCCATCATCATGGTGAAAGAGCTCGACGAAGCGGTCGAGCTGGCGAATGCGATCGCGGCCGAGCATCTGGAGATCCTGACCGCGGATGCGGAAGCGCTCTCGGCAAATGTCCGCAACGCCGGCGCGATCTTCCTCGGCGCCCACACACCGGAAGCGATCGGCGATTATGTTGGCGGCTCCAACCACGTGCTGCCGACCGCGCGCTCGGCGCGGTTTTCGTCGGGGCTCGGCGTGCTAGACTTCATGAAGCGCACTTCGATTCTCAAATGCGGGCCGGACCAGTTGCGCGCGCTGGGGCCCGCCGCGATGACCTTGGGCAAGGCCGAGGGTTTGGATGCCCATTCACGCTCCGTCGGATTGCGCCTCAATCTGCCATGAACAAGCCGCCACCAGACGATGACCAGCACAATCGCATCGTCGCGGTGACGCTCGACGAGGAATCGATCGGGCGCTCCGGCCCCGATATCGAGCACGAGCGGGCGATCGCGATCTACGACCTGATCGAGCAGAACCTGTTCGCGCCCGAGGGGACCGAGCAGGGGCCGTACGCGCTGCACATCGCGATTACCGGCAACCGGTTGATGTTCGACATCCGCCGCGAGGACGGCACGCCCGTGGTGGCGCATTTGCTGTCGCTGACGCCGTTCCGGCGGATCGTGAAGGACTATTTCATGATCTGCGACAGCTACTATCAGGCGATCCGCACCGCGACGCCTGACAAGATCGAGGCGATCGACATGGGCCGCCGCGGCATCCACGACGAAGGCTCGCGCACGCTGCAGGAGCGGCTGAAGGGCAAGGTCCGCGTCGATTTCGAAACCGCCCGCCGCCTGTTCACGCTGATCTGCGTGCTGCACTGGAAGGGGCAGGACGCATGATGCCGAAGAGTGCGAAGCGCTTTGCCGAAAGGATTTCCTAACGCATGGAGGCGCCGCCCCGCGCGCGCAATCCGCAGGCCGTGCTGTTCGCATGCGGGCTGAACAGCGTGCGCTCGCCGATGGCGGCGAGCCTGCTGCAGCAGATGTTTCCGCAAGGACTCTATGTGAAATCCGCCGGGGTCAAAAAGGGCGAGCTCGATCCGTTCGCCGTCGCCGTGATGGCCGAGCTCGGCCAGGACATTTCCGGCCACAAGCCGATCACGTTCGAGGAGCTCGAAGATTGGGAGGGGCTCAATTTCGATCTCATCATCACGCTGTCGCCGGAAGCCCACCACAAGGCGCTGGAACTGACGCGCACGCATGCCGCCGATGTCGAATATTGGCCGACGCCGGACCCGACCGACGCGGAAGGCAACCGCGAGCAAAAGCTCGCCGCCTATCGCGACGTCTGCGACGGCCTATTGATGCGCATCCGCCGCCGCTTCGCCAAGGCAGGCGCCGCGAGCGGATAGCCGTCGTGGGGGTGAACTGCCGGCCGGCGTTCCCCGGACGCTGCGCAACACGAAGCGTTGCGCTGCTGATCCCGGGGTCCATCTCAGCCATAGGTCCCGGCTCTGCGTTGCGTCACTGCGGGCCGCGCCGGGTCCGGGACACGAGACGGCGAGCGGGTAAAGCTCTCACCGTCGTTCCTGCGCAGGAACCCATACCCCCGCGGCCCAGCAGTTTGAGGAAGTGCCAGTCGCGCCCCTGTCATTCCCATGACAACCGCCTGTGGTTACGGGTCCCTGCGCTCCCTGGGACGACGGAAGAACCAAAGCCCTTACAATCACTTGTTCCCCGGTTGTGGAATGGAGTGCCTTCCGATAGGTTCCGCGCGCGCGATCCACCCGAATCCTTATCTCCCCGACACATCCAGCATGCTTGGCCGTCCCAAACTCGTTCTTGCTTCCGGTTCGCCGCGGCGGCTCAGCCTGCTCAACCAGGCCGGCATCGAGCCCGACGCGCTGCGCCCGGCCGATGTCGACGAGACCCCGAAGCGAGGCGAGCTGCCGCGCGCCTGCGCCAATCGGCTGGCGCGGGCCAAGGCCGACGCAGCGCTGAAATCCGTTCACCTAGACGACGAGCTGCGCGGCGCCTTCATCCTGGCTGCCGATACCGTGGTCGCGGTCGGCCGCCGCATTCTGCCGAAGGCCAATCTGGTGGATGAAGCTGCGCAATGCCTGCGGCTGCTCTCGGGGCGCAATCACCGCGTCTACACCGCGATCTGCCTGGTGACGCCGAAGGAGGCGTTCCGCCAGCGCCTGATCGAAACCCGCGTCCGCTTCAAGCGTTTGAGCGAGGATGACATTCAGGCCTATATCGGCTCCGGCGAATGGCGCGGCAAAGCCGGCGGCTATGCCGTACAGGGCATTGCCGGCTCCTTCGTGGTCAAGATGGTCGGCTCCTACAGCAACGTCGTTGGGCTGCCGCTCTACGAATCGGTCACGCTGCTCGGCGGGGAGGGCTTCCCGATTCGGTTCGGCTGGCTCAATGCGAGTTGACGGCCCCAAGGACGCCCCGAAGGATGGCCCCAAGGATACCGGCGCGCCCAAGCCGCCGAAACCTTGCCCGGTCTGCGGCAAGCCGGCCGACCCGGCCACGCTGCCATTCTGTTCCAAACGCTGCCGCGACGTTGACCTGAACCGCTGGCTCTCCGGCCGCTACGTCATCCCCGGCCGCCCCACCGACCCCGAAGACGCCGAATAGCCGAGTTCTGCCAAATATTTGGGGATGGATAAGGAGGCGGGCCGCGCCCAGCGAAGCCGACGGCGAAGCTGGGTGGACACAGCCCTCCGACCTCTCTATAAACCGCCCGCTCGGTGCGGCCTTTGGGGCCTTCGAGTATGCCCAGGTAGCTCAGTTGGTAGAGCATGCGACTGAAAATCGCAGTGTCGGTGGTTCGATCCCGCCCCTGGGCACCATTCAGTTCGATGCTGCCGTAGCCAACAGTCTCTTCGCGCAAAGGCTTGTCGCGGTGCGATTCCGCCCCTGGGTACCATCTTCTTCCGCATAATGTCGGCCTTTCGAGCTGACTGATCGTGCAACGTGACGACGTCTGTCGCGCGTTGGTCGGCGACACAGGGAGAAGGCGACGAAAATCGATGGCGCCTGATATTGCGGCAATATCCGATACGAGGCTGACGTCGCCCCGCCAAGGTCGTGATCTGCCACTGCACCGATTGCCAAACCGGTTCTGCCTTCGCACCGTAGTGCCGACCGAGGAGAACAGCTTCCGCCTGCTGTCGAGAACGCCGACCGTCTACGTCAAGGTCGGCGAGAGCGGTAACAAGCGCGAACAAACCTTCTGCCCGGATTGTGGTGCTCCAATCTACTCCGATCCTATAGGTTCACGCGCCGCGATGCGAGCCTCCGCGTCGCACCGGACGGACCGGCGGCGGGAAGATGGCGTTCTCGCTAGGCTTGATGTACGTCTCTAGATAGGAACCTGACCAAACGTGCCCGGTTCATACTATCTGGCCTACTGTATGGAGCTGCGCCTGAATGTGGGCGGCACATCCTCCTGACAGCATTCACATCACGCTCAAGCTCGCGAGTTGCGGACTGTTGCTGCTGGTTGCTACCGTCTACTGGCGCGCGTACGGACCGAGCAATTTTCTCTGGCTGTCGGATATCGGGTTGGCCTTCACGGTTGGCGCAATCGTGCTGGAAAGCCGATTGCTTGCGAGCATGGCGGCGGTTGGCGTACTCGCGCTTGAGATCGCGTGGACCGCCGACTTTCTGTCAGGAGGCCGTCTTCTCAGGCTCGCTAGCTATATGTTCGACGAAGCTCTGCCGCTGCATCTCCGGAGTCTTTCGCTCTTTCATCTTGCAGTGCCGATAGCTCTCGTTTGGCTGCTTTATCGATTTGGCTATGATCCGCGCGCACTAGTTTGGCAGATTTGTGTGACCTGGGCAGCCCTCGCCCTGAGTTACGGTTTGACCGAACCGGCCAAGAACATCAATTGGGTATTCGGCCCCGGGCGTGAGCCACAGCAGGTGATCGCGCCATCCGCCTACTTCGCAATCGAAATGGCGGTTATACCGGCCTTGGTGCTGCTTCCCACGCACCTCGTTCTGAAACGGTTGTTCCCGGTAACCCATCAGATGTAGCCGGGAAGTTGAAGCACATAAGCGTCCGCGCGACGTGGTGCAAACTCGGCAACCTGGTGCACTGGAACAGGCGCTGTGCAATGGCCAAGCATCGCAACAACGCTCGAAACACGAGCTCCCCCGTGACGTTTTGACGTTCGTCTTCCACAGAGCAAAAGCTGAGCTCGCTTGGGAGTTCATGAACTGCCTCATGCGAAGGTTGGATGGGGTATGAGCGGATTGCCCGTGCCGACACTTCCCTTCTGGCGGAGAACGACCAATCTTTTGGAACGGACCTATTCCCGGTGGCCACAGGTGGAGGCGCTAGTCGGGAACGATCGCGGCTGACATGCGTTGATTTGATGCTTCTAGGTTGATGCGTGTTGCATCGGAAATTCTACGCGACCCAAGTGTTCAGCCGTCGGGCGGCGTGACATTCCGATTTCAACGCTCGCGAATCTACATGGCGGCGGGCCATGCGAAAACGAGCGGAACCGCCGAATTAGCCAGGAGTAGACGCATGAACGTCAGCCATCCGAATGCATTCGACACGCGAAAGAACCCGGACGACTGGGTCTGCGGCACCGAACCAATGACAGCTGCGCAGGCCTCGTGTCTGCAGATGCTTGCTGAAGAGGCGCATGAGCCGTTCCCGTTCCGGAAGAACATGACCAAGGCGGAAGCCTCGAAACTGATCGATCAGTTCCGCGGCAAGGTCGGGTTCAAAGGTGAATCCAGCGATGCAACGACAGTCGGCTCGATGACTCCAGCTGAGGCCATCAAGGACCGGATCGTGGGAAAGGCCAAGCAGATCGCGGGCAAAATGGTAGGTGATCAGGTGCTGCACGATGAAGGCAAAGCCCAGGACGAGAAAGGCCGCCAACACAATGAGGAGGCAGGCGATCTCAAGCCGTTGGGCAATCTCGATCGTCTCACCTGAGCCGGCGCGATGCATTCAAACCAACTGAGCACGCCGCAGCCAATTGAGCCGACCTCGTTGGAGACCTTTGCGAAAATTGCGGGCGACCTGAGCCCCCGGACGATAGCTGCGCTGTCACGCGCCGCAGACGACTGAAAATCGCAGTATCATCGGTGGTTCGATTCCGGCCCTGGGCACCATGACGTCCTCTCGAAGCGATCAATAAAAGAACCGCTCCTCGACGATCTTGCCGTCCTTGACGGTGTAGAGGCCGATTTCGTCCATCTGCGTGCGCTGGCCGGTCGCCTTGGGCGTCACGTCGATCTTGAAGCGCAGGGCGAAGCGATCGCCGTTCACATAAGGCCCCTCGGCTTCGAAGCTATGCACATCGTGATTGGCGGTCCACCATTCGCCCTTGCCGTGCACCGCCGCGCGGCCGCGGACCTCGTGCATCGGCCCCTCCTGGGCCTCGTAGCTCACGACGTCGTCCGACCAGAAGCGCTCCGCCTCGTCGAACTTGCCGGCTTTGAGTGCGGCGGTGAACTGCTTGGCAATCTCGGTGGTGCTCATAACGATTCCTCCCACTCTTACTCTCGCTACATATCTTCTCTTCAGATCTTGTCGATGATGTGAACTGCCGGGCGTAGTCTGAAGCCGGGCCGACGTGTATCAAGGTACCAAATGGAGAAATCCCTTGTCCGAGCCTGATCGATCGACTCTACGAGACCCGGAGCCCATGCGCGCCACCGCCCGTCTGCCCGGCCTCGAGATCGAGATTGTCCACCGCCGGTCGGCAGAGGGCGATCGCGAGCAGATTTCCATCAACATGCTGGCGGTGCCCTCGTTCGATGCGTTCGAGCAATATCTGCGCGCGATGAACCCGTTCGCGCTTTGGGCCGAGGCCGCGCGAGCTGTCTGGGCGCCGTGGTTTGAGGCCACGCGCACGGCAACGTTGCCATACGTGGATTCGCCGAAGCTGATCAAGGGCGATCCGCAGCCGGATTCGGAAAGGGCGGATAGCGCTCCCGCACAGCGACAGTAGACTTGGCATTTCAATCGTTGCGTCCATAAGCCCTGTCAGGGCTCAGAGTGGGAATTCATGTACGGTGACAGTGCACTTAAACTGATTCCTGTCGCTTGTGCCGGAGTTAAGTGCACTGTCACCGTAACCCCTGGATTGCGCGCAACGATGCGCATGAAGACGTTTTAATTTTCGAGTTCTGGACCAACGGCAAAGGGAAACTCGACGTTTGGTTTCTCACGTCATCCAAACGATACGACGCGCAGATCAAGCGCATCCTGCGTCAAAAGACCGACTGCGATGCAAGCGGGTCGAGCACTATTTCGACGTCCCCAACGCAATCCGCCTAGGCCGAAGGCAACATCGACAATAGCCCGCAACTGCCAATCAAAGAAATCAAGGTCGGTGGAATGCGCACCAAAGGTCCCAAATTTGCTGAGACGGCAGCATCCCTGGGCACCATCAAGCAGGCATTGATGCCAAGCATGGCGAACGGCCGAATTGAGCCTAGGGCAGATGTTTATCAGTTAAGGATCCGGCAGTGAAAACCGCCAATTGAGCGTCGAAAGCACGCTTGAAGGCCGGCCGCGCTTCGCCGCGGGCGACGTAGGCGGAGAGGTTCGGATATTCGTCCAATAGGCCCGATCCGTTCAACCTGCGCAGCACCGTTACCATCAGCAGGTCACCGGCGCTGAACGCGCCATCGAGCCAGTCGGCATCGCCAAGCCGACGGGAAAGTTCGTCCAGCCGGCCACGGACGCGATCCTCGAGGATAGGCAGGCGCTGCTCGTACCAGGTCTTGTCGCGCTCCACGAGTGTGGCCATTTCGCGATCAACAATTGGCGGCTCCACCGTGTTGAGCGCGGCAAACATCCATGTGATCGCGCGCGCCCGGGCATTCGCATCGTTCGGCAGCAGGCTACTATTGCGCTCCGCGATATGGAACACGATCGCTCCCGACTCGAACAGGGCGAGATTGCCTTCTTCATAGGTCGGAATCTGCCCGAATGGATGAAGCGCACGATGCGCGGGCTCCTTCATATCGTCGAACGAAACAAGACGAACGTCGTACGGTTGACCTACTTCTTCGAGCGCCCAATGAACACGCATGTCACGTGCCTGTCCCTTGCCGCGGTCGGGCGACCGTTCAAAAGCTGTGATGGTGGGGGTCATTGGAGGACTCCGGTGATTGCATGACGCTGTCGAAAGTGATGTGCGTGATTGCGACGATCTTTCCCACGGTCAGGTATCCAGTTCTTGCGCTTTGCATCCGGAGGACGAACGACCGGCGCGGCTCCCGACAACTTGCCTCGCTTTCTTTGTCCATGGGATTTCGCGACCGCCACCGGCGAACGACCTGAAACCCTTCCGCCAGCGAAGGCGTGAAGCAGATACGGCAAGCCGGATGAGCCAACGGGTCGCGCGAATGCGCGCCCGATGACAGGCTCCGCAGTATCCGGGAGTTTTCATTGATATCCCCATCCCCGCATGTCGCTTCGCTCGTGAGGGTTCCCTGCCGATGGTTCCAACGTTGTGCGCGATCGAGATGTGCACGCTGGGTGGCACCACAGCACAAGTTCAGCGTCGGCAACCGGACATTGCATCACAATGCCTCGATCGCGCTGAAAGATCACAATAACGCCCGGTCGATGGCCTACAGCGGCGAACCTTAGTTGGCGCGATCCAGCGATCCCTTGTTCTCGGCCGAAATACCGCGAGAAGGATAACGCGCCGATTCCGCGATAGCGGAGCGACGCGGCGCCTAATCCATGCCGGCGCGAGCCGGGTGCAACATCTGCCACATGTGCAGGCCGGCGTCGCTGGCCGCCCGACCTGCTGAGCAAAGAGCAGGAGGCTCTCATGTCCACAGCGTTCCGCGTGGTTCTCGAAGGCTCTCAGGAAGTCCCCCCGAACAACTCGACTGCAAGCGGTCTCGGCACTGTCATCTTTGACAGCACGGAAATCGCCGCGAGCTATACGTTTCAGATCGAGGGCGTCGATTATGGCCCGATTACGGGCGGTCCCGCCCAGACGCCGTCGACCGACGACGACGTCATCTCCACCCATTTTCACAATGAAGTGCGAGGAGCAAACGGGCCCGTTGTCTTCGGGCAGATCAACCCGGCACAGGACGAAGATGATCTCAACATCGCCCTGAATGTGGATGGCTCCTGGACGGTAAGCGGTCGATGGGAGACGACGGACCCCGCCAGCGTTCCAATCACCGACTTCGCCGACGAGTTCGGCTCAGCTGCGGTGGGATCGGAGATCCCGATCTATTTCAACGTCCACACGAATCAGTTTCAAGGGGGCGAGATCCGGGGTCAGTTGATCGCAATCGCGGATGATAATGACAACGTCGTCGTCGGAACGCCGGGCGACGATTTTCTTCCCGGGCTCGGCGGCAATGACATCATCCGTGGCCTTGCCGGTAACGACAGACTTGAAGGCGGCGACGGCGACGACATTATCAGGGGTGGTCAGGGAGACGACGATATCAATACAGGCGCTGGCAATGATCTGGTTTTCGGCGGTCGCGGCAACGATACCGTCGGCGGCATGGCCGGAAGCGATACAGTCTTCGGCGGTGCTGGCGATGACTTCATCGCCTGGAACGACCCTACGGGCGATGTCGTGTTTGGGGACGCCGGGAATGACACGCTGCGAGGCGGCGACGTTGCCGCGGACACGATCTTTGGTGGTGGGGGTGACGACCTCATCCGGGCGGTCGCCAACCAGCAGTTGGCGGATCACGCGCCCGACCGCCTGTTCGGAGACCGCGGCAATGACACCATCATCGGCGGCAATGCTGATGATACGATCGAAGGCGGCGCCGGCGACGACACCCTCGCCGGTTTCGGTGGCGCTGATCAGTTTGTTTTTCGCGAGTCTGAACCAGGCAATGATCTCATCACCGACTTCGACGTAACACAGGACGTCGCGGTGTTGGACGGCTTTGGAGCCGACTTCGACCCGCTGGACAATCTGAGCGCGGCAGCTTCGGGTACCACCCTTGATCTCGGCGAGGGCAATCAGGTGGTGTTCGTGGGTCTCCTTCCGACCGAGTTTGACGCCGCGAATTTCCTCGTGACCGCTTGAGGTTGCGGAGGCGGGCCGGATCTACGGCCCGCCTCCGGCACGCCTGTTGGCACCGATTGTCGTCGCGCGTAAGACACGATCTTCTTGATCTGCGGTGCGAGCGCGTCTTCGGCAATTATTCTTTCTTACATGGGCCGGGATACTCTATTTCGGACACTAAGAGTCCGTTTGAGAACGTCAGTGGCTGATACGTCGGAGCAGAAGATCGCCCATGGCGACATGGTCGGCCTCGGATGCGCTCGCTGACACTGGTCACTCTTCGCCGTTTGTCTTCGTATTGCGCTCAACTGAGTTCTTGGGCGAGTCCGATAAGAAGCCCTTCAGGCCCACGGATGTAGCAGAGCCGATACGCGTCTTTATACTGGATTACTTCGCCTACGAGCTGCGCGCCGCGCGTGCGGAGCCTTTCAAGCGTCTCGTCGATGTCGTCCACGGCGAACATAACGCGGAGGTAGCCTAGGGCGTTGACCGGGGCGTTCCGGTGATCTGCGACGACAGGCGGCGTGAGGAAGCGGGAGAGCTCGAGCCGGCTGTGGCCGTCCGGTGTGCGCATCATGGCGATCTCGACACGCTGATCGCCCAGTCCAGTGACACGTCCGGCCCATTCTCCTTCGATCGTGGCTCGCCCTTCGAGCTCGAGGCCGAGTTCGCGAAAGAAATCAATCGTCCCTCCGAGGTCTTCGACGACGATTCCTACGTTGTCCATCCGCTTGAGCGCCATGTCTCCAATCTCCAAGGTGTCGTTCCAATCTACAAGGTGTCGCCTAGTCTAACAACGGACGCGTGAGGTGGCCCCCAACACCGATAGATGATGACATGTGGACGTGCGGTCGTGTCCACATGTCTACAATTCTGCGAGCCGTGACAGCCACCGGCCGGACAGCATCGGGACCCTGGGCGGCAGGGTTTCTGAACGGTCCCTAAGCCGTTCAAAATGGGATGTTGCGGGTTGGTCTACAGATGCCCAGCTAGCGGCGGCCAACTTCGGCTGCCGATCTATCTTTCAGCAAGCGTAGCCGGATGACCTAAAGCGACATCCGGGTTTTGGTAAGTGCCGGTCCCGCATATCGCGGAGCCTGTCATCGCTGGACGAGCGCAATTGCGCTCGTCGCGGGCATGCGTTCGCGCGACCCGTAAACTCATGGGGGCCTACTTGCTGCATGCGTTGGAAAAGCGCATTCACAGCCAACCCTGCGGAAGCAAATGTTGTGGTGCTTGGATGCCGCCGCCCGGTCACAAGCTTTTTATTCCTCGTTACCACCTGCACCGCTTCTAAGTTGGAGTTGGGATCTTAGATTCTAATGAAATGATTTCCATCATCTCATGGTGGAACCATTCTCTAATCGAGGTTTGGAGCGAATATGGGTGAAGTTATTCGATTTGTCCCGAAGGCTGAGCGCGAGCGAGCGCGCTTAATTCGAGAAGCCCGCGCGATATATGACAGCATCTTCCCGCCGGCTGAACCGGTCAGCGAGCGGCAGGGCAAGGCACCGATTGGTCATTCGGTCGCCGGCGTCAATCGTGGCGATAGGGGTCTCCTGTCGTGATCAAGGTCATCGCCGTGCTATGCAGTCTTTCCTCTCCGACAAACTGCCACGAGCAGACCGTCACCACTTCGGACTTCGTCGCCTTGTCGGTGCGGTCCTGCCTGATGGGCGCGCCGCAGCTCGCCGAGTGGATGAAGCAGCATCCGGCCGAGCGCTTGGCGGCATGGCGCTGCGTGATTGGCAAACAGGATGGCAGGGGAGCTTAGGGGGAAATCACAAACTCCGGTGACAGTGCACCAAACGTTCCGCTTTTGATTAAGTGCACTATCGCTCTCACGCGTAGGCCGCCATCTTCTTGATCTCAGGCGCGAGCACATCTTCGGCCGTGTCGAGATGGTAACGTGCTAAACGTTCATCCATCAGCCGCGCGTCGCGCGACCGTGTTGTCCCCGCGCGGGGTTCTTGCTGAAACTAGCGACGGCCTTTGCCGCCCCGACGAGGATCCTTGCCCGCGCCTTGACGACCGGCGCGAACTACCTTCTCGGCACCTCTCGCGTGGTGCCCACCTCGATTGCCGCCGTGTTTCCCAATCCGCTTGCCCGGCTCTGCGGTTGCTTTCGTTTTGGCCATGAATCAGCTCTTGGTGTCGGTGATTGGCGTCAGCTCTTTACGTCAGCTCTTGGCGCTGGAATTTTCGTTCTGCCGATCCTCCTTGATGATCGGACCTTTCGCAGCCTTGTTTCCGCCGCCCCATTGCTGAGCCTTCCGGGTTGCGTCGCCGCCCTGATGCTGCGGCGCATTACCCTTCGTGTTCGGGCTGGCGCTTTCGCCCTTGTTGCGGGCGCGGTCGTCGCTTTGTGTCATCGCCATCTCCTTGCTCCGACCAAAAGGAAACGCGGAGTGATTGCCACCGTTCCCAGGAACTCCCGCTTGGAAGAATTCGTTATAGCTATGATGAAAACCGCACCGAAAGACTGTTACGTGTTCGACATCGATGGGACACTTGCCGACGTGTCCCACCGGCTGCACCACATCGAGCGAAAACCAAAGAACTGGCGCGCATTTTTCGCAGCCAGCGCCGATGACAAAGCCATTGAGCACATCTGCGACCTGGCCCGGCATCTTTCCAAAGCCAAGCCGGTGGTCTTTGTGTCAGGCCGCTCGGATGAGGTGCGCGAAGAAACCGAAGACTGGCTCGAACGCGAAACAGGTCTGCGTGGGCCTTTGTACATGCGAGACCGCCGCGACCGCCGCCCGGACTACATCGTCAAGGCGGAGTTGCTGGACCGGCTTCAGGCTGACGGTTATCGGCCGATCATGGCCTTCGACGATCGCGACCAGGTCGTGAAGATGTGGCGCGCAAAGGGTGTTCCATGCGCGCAAGTCGCAGAGGGAAATTTCTAACGGAAGACGGAGTTGGCGCATGCAGCGATCTTCGGACAGGGCCAAGATCGGCTCAGGACAAATCGTCCTGCTCATCGTACTTGGCGCTCTGCTTTTCCTCACCGGCGTGTGGGCCGCTTACGTCTGGAACGCAAGCAGCGACGTTCCGATGAGCGCGCACGGCTGGATCGCGCTTGGCCTAGGCACGTTCTTTTCGCTGCTGATCGGATGCGGCCTAATGGCGCTGATGTTCTTCAGCAGCCGAAGCGGTCACGACGAGGCCGCCAGTCCGCATTTCAAGGAGCGTCGCGAGGGCGAAGATCGGACGTGAGTCTGATCGATCGAGACGTCCCGCCTTCTGCCGCTCTAAGCCGCCAGCGCATCCGGATTGACCTCACCCTTGGCGATATCGGTGAGCAGCGCATCGATCTCCTTCTCTTCCATCAGGCTCTCGTGCAGCGTCGCCTGGTCGTTGCGCAATTCCAACTGCCCGGCGAGCGCTGCGGCCGAGCCGTAGGCGGCGATCTCATAGTGCTCGAGCTTCTGGGCGGATGCGATCAGGCCGGCATCGCGAAGATCATCGCCCTCCAGCATGCCGAGCATCTTCCGGGTCTCACGGATGAGCGCCTCCATGGCCTGGTCGACATGGGCTGTCGGGTCTGCGCCATGCTGGCGAAGGATGGCCACAAGGCGGTGCTTCTGCGTGACCGTCTCCGCATGATGGTCCACTAGCGCGTCCTTGAGCGCCGGGTGGGATGCAGCCGCCGCCATACGCAGCAGTGCTTCCGCAAGTTGGTCCTCGACGCTCACCAGTTCCTGCAGTTCGGCAATGTACATGTCCTTGAAATTCTTGATCTCCATGGCGAACTCCTTCTCTCAGGATGCTGATGAGGCTTCCGGCAGCAGCGCTGCACCGTCTTTCGGAAGTAACCTGCACGAGCCGAGCAGCCTGTTTCGCGTTCGAGGCCTGCGATATCGTTCCAACGAGGCCACGGTGCATCTGGTTCCGGTCCAAGACCTGATCGAAGAGACCCGATCGAAGAGGCCTGATCGAAGACCCAAGAGGTGCTGCGATGACGGAATGGTACTTTGTCTGGGTGGAAGGCCTGCGAGGGCCTGCGCCGCAGAAATGGTCATCGGATGGACTTTGGGGGCAGGTCGGGCGTCAGGACGTCATCGTACGTTTTGCGCTGAGCGACGAGGAAGCGCACCTGCCGCTCGACGAACTGGCAAGGCGCCATCCCATTCCCGACGGGAAATAGCCGATTGTGGCCTCCCCGTGTCGCCGATCGGCGGAACAATGGGTATTAAAGATGCCCTTCTGCGGAACATTGCGAATTTAATTTTGTTGCCGGCTTGAAGCGGCGCCAACAGGCACCACTGTCCCGACTTCAATTCGGCTTGCTTGCGGAATTGAAAGCGAAGCTGCGAGCCGGCGCGCGGCGCCGGTGGGGACGAGCGATCAGGATCCTACACGCTTGACGTTAATTCCCTCCGCAGAAGAGCCGCGCGCGGTCAAGGCCGTCGCGCGGTGCTCACCAACCAGAAGCCAAGTAAGGAGATCGTGCATGAAATTGAACTCGGCACAGGTGGAACGCGCTCTGACGCAATTCGAAGCCCAGGCGCTTCCCGACGATCATCCGGTGGTTCCGCAGCTAGCCAGCATGTTTGGGGATCATACATTCTTCCTCGACAGCGGCGGGCTCAACGTCCTGGAGCCGACCGAGGCTTCCGAGCGGGAGACCACAATCGGCATGATCGTAAACCTTGCTTATTGGAGCGATGAGACGCTGACGAAATTGTCGCCACACGAGCCCGAACCCACAGGCGTGATTGTCAGCCTCGAATCCAGGCACTGACTCTTCGAGTCCGCGACTCGCCGTGTGCTCAGATGATTTGTCGTGCGCGGTTGCGTGCCGCGCGCGATGATCGCTGGCGTGCGCCGGTCAGGTTTCGAAATGAACCCCGATCCGCGTCTCTTTGCGCCAGACGACGCGGCACGGGACATGGATGTGGCCGGCTTCGATCACCAGCGTGAAGCGTTCGGGAATGCCGACAGGAGAGCTCACCTCGAGCGCGGCGCCGGTTTCGGAGAGGTTGCGCACCGTGCAATCGATGATTGCGCCGCCAAACGAAATCTTGCCCCCCTTTAGCAGCCGACGCCGTGGTGCAATTCTGTGCTCGTCCACCACATGGACCTCCAATGGACCTCCCCCTGAACAGGGAACTT
This sequence comes from Bradyrhizobium sp. sGM-13, assembly GCF_018398875.1. Taxonomy (GTDB): domain Bacteria; phylum Pseudomonadota; class Alphaproteobacteria; order Rhizobiales; family Xanthobacteraceae; genus Bradyrhizobium. Next base: position 131,978 of record NZ_JAGWDK010000003.1, read on the forward strand.
TCTACAGGCGAGGTTACTATCACGTTACCGAGCGTTCCGGCCATGGTGCAGCGCCAGGTTGTGGGTCGCTGCGGAACCGGCTTTGGCTCATCGAGCTTGGCCATCCGTCCGCGCCCGCCGCCCTTCGATCGGATAGGCCGGGTCGTTGAACCCCGGCGTCGAGGGATGGCCGCTCGCTACCAGCCGGTCGATCAGCGCCTCGTCCTCTGCCGTGAAGCGATAGTCCAGCGCTTGGATATAATCATCCCATTGCTGTTCGGTTCGGGGGCCCGCGATCACCCCGCTCACGAATGACGAATTCAGCACCCATGAAACCGCGAACTGCCCCGCGGTGATGCCGCGGGCTTCGGCGTGACGCTTGATCTCCTGGGCGAGCTGCAGCGATTCCGCCCGCCATTCGGTCTGCATCATGCGCTTGTCGGCGCGCCCCGCGCGCGTGTCCTGGTCGGGCGCCGCGTCCGGCCTGTATTTGCCGGTCAGCACCCCGCGCGCCAAGGGGCTATAGGGCACGATGCCAAGGCCGTAATAGCCGCAAGCTGGAAAGTGCTCGACCTCCGGCATCCGGTTCATGGCGTTGTAATAGGGCTGGCTGACGATCGGGCGATCGATGCCGTTGTTGTCGCAGATGTTGCAGATCTCGGCGACGCGCCAGGCACGGTAGTTGGAGACGCCAAAATAGCGGATCTTGCCCTGGCGCATCAAATCGCCCATCGCGCGCACCGTCTCCTCCAGCGGCGTCGCGTGGTCCTCCTTGTGCAGATAATAGATGTCGATGAAATCGGTGCCGAGCCGTTGCAGGCTTTCGTCCGCGGCCTGCATCACCCAGCGCCGCGACAGCCCGCCGCGATTGGGATCGTCGCCGATCTGGTTGGCCAGTTTGGTCGCCAGAATCCAGTTCGTGCGATTGTTTGAAATGGCGCGGCCGACCACCTGCTCGGACTGGCCGCCATTATAGGCGTCCGCGGTGTCGATGAAGTTGACGCCGGCCTCGCGCGCTTTTGCAACGATGCGCGTCGACGTGGCTTCATCGGTCGGGCCGCCGAACATCATGGTGCCCAGGCAGATCGGTGAAATCTTCAAGCCGCTGCGGCCGAGTTGGCGGTATTGCATGGGTGGGTCCTCCATCCTGGGCCGTCATTCCGGGATGGGGCGTCAGCACCAGACCCGGAACGACGGCATCTAAACCTCGCTCTTCAATATCTTGAACACACCGCTCGCCATCGCGATACAGCGTTTGTCGACTGTCACTTCCGTCGTGATGAAAATGAGGCTGCGGGTGGAGCGCACCACGTGCGGCCTCGACACCAACACCTCTCCGATCTTGCCGGCTTCGACAAAGTGCGTATCGAGCTGCACGGTCGCCAGCGTCGGTTTGCCCGAGACGAAGCGGGCGGTCATGCCGCAGGTGCGGTCGGCGAAGGTCATGATGACGCCGCCTTGCACCAAGCCGCGGCGGTTGTGGTGCTTGTCCTCGGTAGCAAGCGCGTATTCGTGCGCGCCGTCGACGACGCGCTGCCACAGCGGGCCGATCAGGTGCAGGAAGCCGGAGGTTTCGACGATCTTCCAGCCATCGGATTTGAGGTTGTCCGCGGCCTTGACTGTCATCTCGTGCTTTCCGTCTCCCGCGGGCTATCTTGTTGCCCCCGGGTCATTTCATCTGATGCGCTGGTGTTGTAGTCAAGCGGGATGGCCAGGCCATTTGACGATACCACACGGCGGAATATTGCAGAGCTTTGCGCGGCATTTACGCGGTCGCCCTTGGAGCGCGCAGAGCCCGAGCTGAAGCGCGCCGCAGTCGCCATCGCGTTGACGGAAGCCGCGAGCGGCCCGGGCACCACATTTCTGTTGACCCGCCGTGCCGCAAGCCTGCGCGCCCACGCCGCTCAATGGGCGTTGCCGGGCGGGCGCTGCGACCACGGCGAGACGCCGGCGCAGGCCGCGTTGCGCGAGCTCCACGAAGAACTCGGCGTCGGCCTCGGCGAAAGCGATGTGCTGGGCCTGCTCGACGATTACCCGACGCGCTCAGGCTATCTGATCACGCCGGTGGTGGTCTGGGTCGGTACGAGCGCCGATATCATCCCCAATCCGGCAGAGGTCGCCTCGGTGCATCGGGTCACGCTCGATGACATCGAGCGAGCCGACGTCTTCAGCTTCACCAGGATTCCCGAAAGCACACGGCGCGTGATCCGCTTCCGCCATGCCGGCCAGCACATCCACGCGCCAACGGCGGCGCTGATCTATCAATTTGCCGAAGTGCTGGCGGGCCGCGCGACCCGTGTAGCCGAACTCGAGCAGCCGGTGTTTGCCTGGAAATAGAGCCGGCGCCGCTGCCGAAACGGCTGCTCATCTCACCATGTGAGAGAGCGTGCTCACGCAGCGCGGGTTGCGGATGTCGGTGGTTTCGGAGACGATAGCTGCGTCAAAAAGAAGAACATATCCGGGAGTTGGCTCGCTATGTCCATCGGGAGAAAGTGGTTTTGCCTTGCAGCCGCCATGCTCGGCTTGAGCGCAGCAACAGACGTGTCGCACGCTCAAACCTATCCCGCCCGCGCCATCACGCTGATCATTCCGTTCGCGCCTGGCGGCAGCACCTCGATCGTCGGCCGCGCCATTGCCGACAAAATGAGCGAGATGCTCGGCGAGAAGGTGGTGGTCGACAACCGTCCCGGCGCCGGTGGCACGGTCGGCACCAAGGCGGTCGCGAAAAGCGATCCCGATGGCTACACGCTGCTATTGGGCTACACCGGCACGCTCGCGATCGGCCCTTCGCTCTACAAGAGCCCCGGCTACGATCCGCGCAAGGATTTTGCGCCGATCGGCATGATCGGCAACGCGCCGAATTCGCTGGTGGTGCATCCATCATTTCCGCCCAAGAGTGTCGCCGAGTTGATTGCCTACGCGAAGGCCAATCCCGACAGGGTCAATTTCGGCTCGGCCGGCGCCGGCACCGCCAGCCACATCACGGGCGAATATTTCGCCCGCGCCGCCGGCATCAGGCTGGTGCATATTCCCTACAAGGGCACCGGCCCGGCGTTGACCGATCTCCTCGGCGGCCACATCCCGATGGCGTTCGCGCCGATCCCGGCCTCGCACGCCAATGTCTCCGCCGGCAAACTGCGCGCGCTTGCGGTCACCAGCACCACGCGATCGAGCCTGTTGCCCGACGTGCCGACGCTGATGGAGGCGGGGCTAGCCGGCTTCGACGCTTCGCTCTATTACGGCCTCGTCGCGCCCGCCGGCACGCCGCGGCCGATCATCGACCAGCTCAACAAGGCGCTGTGCGACGCGCTCGCCTCCAACGAGGTGAAGAAGCAGTTGGGCAATGACGGCACCGAAATCACCCCAGGCACGCCGGAAGACTATGCGGCCTTCATCGACAAGGACGAGAAGAAGTGGTCGCAGCTAGTGAAGGCCAGCGGCGTCGAGCAGGAGTGACTTTCTCCCTTCTTCCCTTGTGGGCGAAGGAAAAAGAGTCGCTCCCTTTCGGGGCTGACATCGCGGCGGCGCTTGCTACAACCGTGCCATGCGCCTGCCATTGATTCGCATGGGTTCCGGATTAGCTGCGCTCGCGCTGCTCGCGAGTGCGCCGCCTGCCGTGGCGACGGAGCTGCTCGCTCCCTCAGCCGCCGACGCCATGGCGCAAGCCGCCTCGCCGCAGGCGATGGCCGAGTACCGTCGCAAGCTGAAAGAATATCAGGAGGCCCATGCCGCGTTCGAAGAGCAGGCGGGCGCCTATTGGGCCTCAATCTCCGAGAAGCGAAAGGGCCGTAACGCCAAGCGCCGGGAACGCCAGGCCATCACGCTCAACGATTACGTGCTGACGCAGCCGCCGGTCTACACCGGTCCGAAGCGCCCGGTCAGTCCGGAGCCGGAAGAAGAAAAGCCGCCGCGCGAGCGCAAGCCGCTGCCGGTGGTTGCCGATTTTCTTAAAGCGGCCGCCGAGCATTTCCAGTTCACGCCGCAACGGCCGGCAACCGAGGTCGAGTTTAAGCGCGCCTATGCCCGCTACGCGTTGGCCGCGGGATTAACGCGCGAGCAGGCGGTGCGGGTCTACTCGTTCGAGACCGGCGGTAACGGCAATTACGACATGCAGTCGGGGCTGAACCCCTCGAAACCCGGCTCGCGCGCGATCTCGACCGCGATCGGCTACAATCAGTTGCTCACCACCAACAGCGTCGAGCTTTTGGCCGAACAAGGTCACGAAATCATCAGGGAATTGACGGCAAGGGCCGCGACGCTGTCGGGCGCGCCGCGCAAGGCGATGGACCACAAGCTTGCCGTCTTGAAACGGATGGTGGCGTTTACGCGCACCGTGCCGGATACCTGGTCCGAGCATGAGAAGCTCGCCAACACTCCGCAGGGCTGGGCTGTGCACGCTATGGCGCTCGATATCGACGTCGGGCCGATGTTGCAGACCCACAAGCTGCTGACATCGGTCCATTTCGCGCGCGCCAAGGGCTACAATCGTCCACTGACGGCGGCTGAACTTGAAATGATGAACCTGACCGGCGACGGCACCGGCCTCGACATGGTCACCATGCCGCAGGCGATGCGCGAGCAGGTGCCGACCTCGAATTTCTTCCAGCGCGGCGGCTACGAGCGTAACCCGGTCGCAATCCGCCATAACACGGTGGCGAAATTATTGGCGATCACCGACGAGCGGATGGATTTCAACTCCAGCAAGCCCGGCGCAAAGGAGTTGGCGACGGCGTTTTAGGCCTCTTCTCCCCCTGTGGGAGAAGGTGGCGCGGATGAAAATCCGCGCCGGATGAGGGGTTCTCTCCGCGGAGACAGACCCGTCATCCGTCTCGCTGCCGCTTCGCATCAGTGATCCACCTTCTCCCACAAGGGGAGAAGGAAGAAAGTTCACTCCGATCCGAACATGAACTTGCCGTCGCTTTCCAGATAGGGGCCTGAGCGCATGTAGAGCTGCCCGTTCTGGCCAAGGAAGAACAACGTGCCCCTCGGCACTTTCTTGGCACCCTTCAATAGCAAGCCGGCATTATTGGTGCCCAGCTTGTAGGCTAGCGTCTTGCCGTCCCTGCCGTAGGCGTAACCCATGTCCGACTTCAATTCCCATGGAGTCGGTGCCGCGCCTTGCGCAAATGCCGATGTCGCCAGCCCTGTCAGTGCGGCCGCCATCAAAACTGATTTTGTCGAAACGCTCGTCATCGTCATCCTCCCAGCGGCCTTAAGCGGCTTCTGTCCCACGTTTTGAACAAATCACGAACGGCATTGCGCCGTCAATTGCCACCTTCGACGCATCACATGGCCCTTGAGACTTTGTGATTTCCCGCGTCTGACTTCGCGACTATGTTCGCCATTCCGGCTACAAGCATGCATTGCGAGAAACGTCATAGGGATGGTTATGATGAACCACGTCATGAAGATCGGTCTTGGTGTTGCGCTATCGTTCATGACGCCGGCTCAAGCGGCCGAGGCTGACAATTTCAAGCTGTCCAACAACCAGCGGATCGCCTGCAGTCGGGGATTGAGCGCGGGCAAGCTCAACACCGCGACCTGCAAATCCTATGCTTACGTGTTCAACACGAAGACGTCAGAGTATTTCCGCTGCCAGGTCTCGATGGCCCTGACGCGGGACAACAAGGAAGTCATCAACGTGCAGTCCGACGGCGGCTGCACGAAGAAGCCGCGCATCTTCGATGCCGATTCGAGTTATTCGTTCGATGCCACCGAAACCGAGGGGCCGAACACCAATTCGTTCTTCGGTCCCGGTGGCTATGCGGTGTGGGCCAGCGACAACAGTAATCTGAAGGTGCGCGGCTGCATCATCATCTCGTCCGGTCTTGGCTCGGACATCGCGAAATGCATCGACATGAAGTTCGAGTGAGCCTCGCTCAGGGAGCCTTCTCGGGGTCGGCTGCAAGCTGAGGGCGTGACCGCGCGAATTTGCGTACGCCGACGGGCTTGCCGAACAGATGGCCCTGAATCAGATCGAACCCCATGTCGTGCGCGGCAAGGTAATCGGCGCGCGTCTCGATGCCCTGGGCGACGGCGCGAGCGCCGTTGTCCCCGGCCAGTTCGACGATGCGTCGGCATACCGTCTGCTTCAGCCGATCGTCGGCGCAGCCCTTGACGTATTGCTGGTCGACCTTCAGCTCGACGAACGGGAAGCTCCGAAGCTCCAGCAGCGACGGCCATTCCGCGCCGACATTGTCGATGGCGATCGCGATATTGTGCAGGCGCAGCCGTCTTGCGGTGTCCACTGCGAGATCCGGATGGTCGACCACCTCGCTGCTGTTGATTTCGATCAAAAGTCCGCCGAACGCCGGGTGGGCGGGCATGGCGCGGCACAGATCGCGCACTGCCGCTGCGTCGTCGAAGAACGATATTGGCAGGTTGATCGAGAGGTCGACCGGACCTTGGCTCTCCAGCAGATAGCGCCAGTCCTCGATCGCGCGGCCGATCACGAATTCGGAAAGCTTGCAAAAATGCGGATCCTTGTCGTCTGGAATGAAGTAGGCCGGCGGGACCACGCCCCAGGCCGGATGCCGCATGCGGACCAGCGCCTCCGCTCCGCTGGGGACCAGCGTGCGGGCGTTGATCTTCTGCTGATACCACAATTCGAGCCAGCCAGCCTTCAACGCCTCGGCGACGTCGACGGCCGGGCTTGGCGCCGGCTCGGCAGGCAGCAGCGTCGCGAGGCTGGCGCGCAGGCTAGCTGCGCCGAACGGCGTCGGCAGCGAGGGCAGCATGGCAATGCCGTACTCTTCGCCAATTTGCCTGACGGCCTTAACCATGATCGTGTCCGGTTGACCGATCACGAGAACCTTGCCGCCGAAATCTTTCCGGACGATTGCCTCGAGAATTTCGCCGACATTGATCCCGTCGGCGCACACGCTGAGCACGATCAGATCCGGCTGCTCCGCCTGCAGTATGCCTGCCAAATCGCTGGCCTGGCCGCATTCGCAGGTCACGAACCCGAGATCCTCGAGAGCGTCGGAAAGAAACAATCGCAGGTGCCTTTTGCTGTCGACGACGCACGCTCTGGGCGCCAGCTTCCGATGCCCAAAGTGCGCGGCGCGCGAATACTCGACGAAGTTGATTTGCTCCATGCCACCCTCCCGCTAGCTACCCCAACGCCAGTGGTACATCGGCGTTGCGGTCGCAATCATGGAATTTTGCGGCAGGTCACATGATTACTTCGGTAGGGTTAAAGCAGCCGACAAGAATAAAATTTTAGGGAAGCTGCTGCCGCGACGCAGCCAACCAGCGCCCGGGCACTCGAAGGGGTCATTTCGTCGGCTTCAACGCGATGATTCCAGCTTGGGCAACATTTGATCAGCCTCGCGTGTTAACGCCTGTGGTCGCTCGCCGGCGCCGCGATGTTCGTGGTTCAGCGAACGTCGTCTGAACGCTCCCTCGCAGGCGCAGCAATATCGCAATGCTCACAACCCTGGCCAAAAGAAATGACCGCGGTCCTCGGCAGACCGCGGTCACTGATGAAGCAAGCCGAACTAGCTCGAGCACGCTGCCTTAGCCGCCGATGCCCTTCTCCTTGAAGTACTTCAACGCGCCAGGATGGAATGGGATCGGCGAGCGGTCCTGCACCTGGTTGTCGAGCGAGAAGCTCTCGGCTTCCTTGTGCACGGCAACAATGTCGGCCTTCTTTTCCACCAGCGTCTTGACGATGGTGTAGGCGTCCTCATTGCTCATCTTGTCGCCGGTGACGATCAGATTCCAGACTTCAGTGATGGAGTTGTCCTTGTCGTAGCCGGGATAGGAGCCCGCCTTGATCTTTCCGGGAGAATAGAGCTTGCCGTATTTGGCATTCATCTTCTCGGCCAGATCGCCATGGTCGATCAGCTTCATCTTCAGGCCGGGCGTCGCCGCGAGATCAGTGACCGCAGCGGTCGGAATGCCGCCGACCCAGAAGAAGGCGTCGATCTTGCGGTCCTTGACTGCATTGACGGATTCGGCGACGCCGAGCCGCTCGCGCTTCATGTCCTTGTCCTTGTCGAGGCCGGCCGCCTCGATGACGCGAAATGCCATCACTTCGGTGGCGCTGCCGGGCGAACCGGTCGAAACGCGCTTGCCCTTGAGATCTGCCATGGTCTGGATGCCGGTGCCTTCCACCGTCACAACATGCATGCGGTTCGGGTAGACCACGAGCAGCGCCTGCAGCGGCACCTTGCCGCTCTTGAACTTGTCCTGCCCTTGCAAAGCATCGAGCGCGGCATCGGCCATGGTGAAGGCAAGTTCGCTCTTCCCGGCGCCGATCAGCTTGAGATTGTCGACCGAGCCGCCGGTGACCTCGGCGGTGGCCTGCAGGTTGGGAAGGTTCTTCGAGAGCACGTTGGCAACCGCGCCGCCGAGCGGATAGTAGACGCCGCCGGTGCCGCCGGTGCCGATTGACATGGTTTTCTGCTGCGCGTGGGCTGCGCCGGCAAAGGCGAGCCCCAGAGCCATCGCCAGTATCGCTGTGGTCTTTTTCATTTTTGTCTCCTCAATTGCTTCTTCTCTATGTTGTGACCGCAGGCCGCTCAGGCGACCGCGTTCTGGCCTGCCACAGCAATACGCCGAAACCGATGATCAGGCCCGGCACATAGGTGTAGCTGATATCGCGTCCGGTGATCCATTCGACCATTGCCTCAATCAGGCTTGGGAACACCAGCAGCAATCCCGATAGCAGAAGCAGGCCGCGCTCGACCGCTGTATTTTGTCGCAGCGCCCAGTTCTGGGCAAACGCAGCCAGCGCCAGCAGCCCCAAGCTCGTCTTGATCGCGATTTCGAGAATGTCGACCCACGATCCACCCTTGGGGATCGACATCAGCAGGCCGCCGCCCTGGGGATCGAGCACGAAGACGAACGGCACCAGGAACGCCGGCAGCGTATATTTCCAGGATTGCAGCGTGGTCTTGTAGGGATCGCCGCCGGTGATGGCGGCCGCGGCGAACGGCGACAGCGCGGTCGGCGGCGAGACCTCCGACAGGACGGCATAGTAGAAGATGAACATATGCGCGGCGTAATCGGGCACGCCGAGCTTGACCAGCGCGGGCGCGGCGATGACCGCGCAGATGATGTAGGACGCCGTCACCGGCACGGCTAGGCCGATGATCCAGACGATCAGCGCGGTGTAGATCGCGGTCAGCAACAGGCTGCCGCCGGCATAGGCGATGACAATCGACGAGAATTTGAGGCCGAGACCGGTCAGCGTCACGATGCCGACGACGATGCCGGCGCAGGCGCAGGTGGTCGCGGCATTGAGCGCGCCGATCGAGCCGTCGGCCAGCGCCTTCACCAGCTTGCTCGGCACCAGCGCGGTCTCCCGGCGCAGGAAGCTCAGCGCGAAGGTGACGACAATGGCGTAGAACACCGATAGCGACGGCGAGTAGCCGATGATCATGAAAAAGACGACGGCGAGCAGCGAGATGAAGTGGAAGCCGTACCGCCTGGTCATCTGGCCGAGCGACATCTCGGGCGTGAAGGTCACGTTCTTGGCGTGGAATTTCTTGGCGTCCAGCTCGACCATGAACAACAGCGACATGTAATAAAGACAGGTCGGGATGGTCGCCATCCAGATGACGTCGAGATAGCTGATTTTGAGAAACTCGGCGATCAGGAACGCGGCGGCGCCGAGCACCGGCGGCGACAGGATCGCGCCCAGCCCGCCGGCGGCGAGCAATCCGCCCGCGGCGTTCCTCTCAAAGCCCGCCTTTGCCATCATCGGATAGGCCACCGTGCCGATCATTACGGTCGTGGCGACGCCCGATCCGGAGGGGCCGCCGAGCAGGAATGACGACAACACCACGGTACGGCCGGCGCTGTTCGGCTTGCCGCCCATCAAGGCCAGCGAGAAATCGATGAAGAATTTGCCGGCGCCGGAATGCTGCAGGAATGCGCCGTAGATCGTGAACAGGATGATCAGCGTCGCCGACACGTCGACTGCGACGCCGAAAATGCCTTCCAGTGTGATAAAGAGGTGACCGACCAGGCGGTCGAGGTCGTAGCCGCGATGGGTCCACGGCGCCGGCAAATAGGGGCCGAGCATCGCATAGGCGATGAACAGGATCGACACCACGGGCATGATTGCGCCGGTAGTGCGCCGCGTCGCCTCCAGCAGCATCACGATGAAAACGATGCCGACGATCACGTCCCAGCGATCGGGCGTGGTGGCGCGGTCGGTAAAATCCTCGCCACCCCACAGCGCGTAGATGACGGTCGCCACCGCGACGATCCCGGGAACGACGTCCCACCAGCGCACACGGTTGCGAAACCGTGTCGCCAGCGGAAACAGCAGGAAGCTCAAGATCAAGGTGAAGGCGACGTGGGTGTAGCGAAGCTCCTGGGTCGGAACGATGGCATAGGCCGCATAGAGGTGAAATAGGCTCATGACCACGGCAATCGTGGTCGAAATCCTTCCCGCCCACCCCATCAGGCGGTTGGTCGCGCCTTCTTCCGCCTCGATGTAGGCTTCCGCCTTGTGCAAGGCTTCGTCCGAAACGGTGACGACCTCGTCATTGGGCGGCGTTGTCTTGTCTACGGCCATGCTTCCCCCGGGGACCGGTTAACTTTCCGGCCCGACTGCGGCGAGCCTCCTTCGCGGGCCGCATTCAGTCCGTTTTGGGTGGCGGTGGCAAGGGGCTTTTCGGCCTATGTCCAAGTCGCTGCTTTAGCTTTTCGGACAGGTTGACCCAGGGCCGCCGTCCGTCCAATTTCCCGCCCCAAAATTCGGATGCGCCGCATTCCTGCGCGCTGCAATGCAACGACAACCCAAAGGGAGAAGAAGTCGATGGAACGGCTCAAGGGCAAGGTGGCGATGGTGGTGGGCGCGGGATCGATCGGTCCTGGCTGGGGCAATGGCAAGGCGACCGCCGTCACCTTCGCGCGCGAGGGCGCCAGCGTGTTCTGCGTCGATCGCAACGCGGCTGCCGCAAAAGAAACCGTCAGCATTATCACGGGCGAGGGCGGCAAGGCCACCGCCTTCACCGCCGATGTCTCGCGCGAGACCGAGGTCGAGGCGATGGTGGCGGCGTGCCTGAAGGCCTATGGCCGCATCGACGTGCTCGACAACAATGTCGGCATCGCCGAAATGGGCAGCGTCGTCGAGGTGAACGAGGCAAGCTGGGACCACGTTTTCGCGGTCAATCTCAAGAGCGCCTATTTTGCCATGAAGCACGTTATTCCCGTGATGCAGAAGCAGGGTGGCGGCTCGGTCATCAACATCTCGTCGATCGCATCGATTCGCCATCTCGGCATCTCCTACGTCACCTATGGCGCCTCGAAGGCGGCGATGAACCAGATGACGCGCACCACCGCCGTGCAATTCGCGAAAGACCATGTTCGCGTGAACTGCATCCTGCCGGGCCTGATGAAGACGCCGATGGTCGAGCACTCCGCCGGTCTTGCAGCAAGCTATTCGGCCGGCAACGTCGAAGCGATGTGGCGGGCGCGCGATGCGCAGGTGCCGATGGGGCACATGGGCGACGCCTGGGATGTTGCCAATGCGGCGCTGTTTCTCGCTTCGGACGAATCCCGCTATGTCACGGGGATCGAACTGGTGGTCGATGGCGGGATAACGGTGAAGTCGGGCTAGCACTACAACCACTCTCTCGTCGTCCCGGCCAAGCGAAGCGCGAGCCGGTATCCATACGCCGTGTACTGCCGTTTGAAGAAAGGTGGTAGACACACCGCTCGTACGCACAAAGGCCGCGGGGTATGGGTCCCGGCGTTCGCCGGGACGACGACGCTCACCCCCGCGCGCTCAATTCCGCCCAGTCCAGTTCCTCTTCGAGCTGGTGAAACGCATCGTCACCGATTTCCTCGGATTCCCGCAGATTGAGGAGCGATTGCCGGGCGGCGCGAATGGCGCGGCGGCGCAACGGGTCGGCGGGCAGTTCGCCGCTGGCAAGGCCTCCATCGTCCCCGGCGCCGAGCAACAGCGCGCGGTATTCAAGCCGGAGCAGCTCGGCTGCCTCGGATGGATCACCGTCGATTTCATCCAGCGCCGCCCGATAGGCTGCCGCCCGCGCGCGTGCGACTTCCGATGCAACCGGGTTCTCATCCCGCAACCGCAGCGCCGTGATCAGCGGCCGTAGTGTCAGGCCCTGAATCACAAGCGATCCCAGCACCACCGTGAACGCCGTCAGCAGCATCAGATCGCGATATGGAAAGTTTTCGGGCAGTGCGAATGCTGCCGCCAGCGTAACGATGCCGCGCATACCGCACCAGGAGACGACTATGCCGCCCCGAACGGTGGGCGCGGTCATTGGCTGTTTCGAGCGGAAAGCGCGACGCGCGATCACGAGCCGCAGCACCGCGCCGTACGACATCACCCAGGCGATGCGCGTCAGGATCACGATACCGAGCACGGCGGCGGCGACCAGACAATACTTCAACCGCACGGCATCATCGAGCCGTTCCCAAATCGGCCGCAACTGCAACCCGATCAGCACGAATGCCAGCACGTTGAGGACAAAGACGGCGGTTTCCCACACCGCATAGGTGGGCACCCGCAGCCGCGCCGACATCCGCGCCGGTGAGGTGCGCGCGAGCGTGATCGCATAGGCGACGATGGTGAGGATCCCGGACAGGCCGATATGCTCGGCGACGATCCATACCGTGAAGGTGCCGGCGAATTGCGTGATGATCGCGCTCGGTGCTTCCGTGATCCGCTGCGTCAACGGCATCCAAAGCCGAGCACATAGATAGCCAGCCAGTAGGCTTCCGACTAATGCGAACGCGATCGAGGGGGCGTGCTCACTCCATCTGAAATGATGGGCCATCGCGACGCCGACGGCGACGCGATAGACCAACAATGCGCTGGCGTCATTGAGCAGGCTCTCGCCTTCGAGGATCTTGAGCAGACGGTAGGGAAGGTTGACTTGACGCAGGATTGCCGTCGCTGCAGCAGCATCGGGCGGTGCGACGATGGCGCCAAGCGCGGCCGCTGCGGCCCAGGGCATGTCGGGCAGAAGCCAGTGCACCAACACCGCGACCGACGCGGTGGTGAGGCCGACGGCGACGAGGACGAGCGTGGAGACCGGCAGCCAGTTGTTTCGGAGATCGCGCAGCGAGGTGTCGAAAGCCGCATCCAGCAACACCGGCGCCACGAACAGCGCCAGCGCCAGATCCGGCTCCAGTGTCCATTGCGGCCCCGACGGCACGAATGCCAGCAGCATGCCGCCGAGCGCAAGAAATGTCGGGTAGGGTACCTTGAGCCGCCGCGCCAGCGCGGACAGCAGCACCGCGCCAAGCAGCAGCCCGATGATCCATTCAAATGCTTGCAATTCCGGATTCCCTGCCGGCCGAGATCAATGTCGCCATCAATCTAGCACCAAAACCGGCAGGTTTTCCCGGCTGAAGCTTGTCCTTATTCGGAAGATCAGCTCAGCCTGGCAAGTGGTACTAGTCGCTACTGCGCCATCGCCAATATGCCGCCAGCGAAAGAATGCCAGAGCGGCGTGACACTGATCGGCCAGTTCAGGAGTTTTACAGCTATCAGCGCAATGCCGCCGTAGACATAGACCGGATGCGGCCGGCCGCGCGTGCGCCAGTCGAAAATGATGGCGGCCACCAGCAGGAGATAGGCGACGAAGGCCGGCGGGATGGTCACGGGGACCGGCGGCGGGCCGAGCGGACCGGGAGGCGCGAGGAAGGTGAGAAACCAGCGGGCGACCGCGGCGTCCAGTAGCGAAATGCTGGCCAGCAGCATCAGCCGCTTATGGGCTTCGGGCCGCCGGATCGCGGCAATCGCCAGCGCGAACACCACGGCAAAGAACAGAATTCCGCTAAGCGGGACAATCACGAACGAGATTCCTTCGTCGGTCAATCCCGCCGCCGCGGAGCGCTTCATCGCGTTGACCGCGACCAGGAAACCGAAAATCGTCATAGCGGTCGCCAGTGAGACGCCGATCATGCCGATGGTGCGGTGCCGGGCGACTTTGCCTGACGCGGCAAGCCAGCTCTGGAATGCGAAAAAGAGCGACCAGGCGAAAAATAGCAGGCCGTGAAAGTGCACGACGGGCGACGCCGAGAACGATCGCTTCGCCAACGGCAGCCAATAGGTCGGAGCGAAGCCGAGAAAGGCGACGGCCATGCAGGCTAGCGCCATGTAGAAGTAGAAATAGCCTGATTGGGATTGCGCGATGGCGCGCGGCGAATTGAAGTCGATCAATGTGGTCATGGTTGTTGAGTCCGCGAAAACTGCAATAGGTTCACAGCAGATTTTCTCACGGATCGTATTCTTCCGTCTGTGAAGAGAATTACGTTTTCCGCAGGTCACGTTTCGGCCAAAATCCGTTTTTGTGCGAACGGGAAATTTGCAGGCTGCTTGTCGAAAATGCAGGTCGCTTGCTAGGATCGCGTCGCAATAGACAGCGCTTTCCGGATCAATTGATGCGAGGCTATCTCCACATCCGCAGCTTGGTCGTGGCTTCCCTGCTGTCGCTGACGTATGCGCATGATGCATCGGCGACCGGGACCGAGCCGGGCGAGGATATACGCATTGATCCTGCGGCCTGTCTTGCCGCTGGCCTTGCGCATGATCACGACAGGACCGTGCATCTCTGCAGTGCGCTGATCGACAACGCAAAGACCGAAAAGGCCGACCGCATCAAGGCACTGATTGCCCGTGCGACCGCCTATGAGCGCAAGGACATGATCGACCGTGCCATCGCCGATTATGATGGCGTGTTGCGGCTCGATTCGGCGCACGCCGATGTTCACAACGCGCGCGGCGAACTCTGGCGCAAGAAAGGTGATCTGCCCAAGGCGGTGGCCGATTTTGCCGCGGCAATCAAGCTGAACCCGGATCACGTCGTCGCAAGAGCCAACCACCGGGCGCTGGCGCAGGAGGCGGAGCGGCAAGGCGCGCTGAAGGCGGTCGCCGGCAAACCGAGCTTCAACTGTGCCACTGCCCGCCGCAAGGTGGAAAAGGCGATCTGCGACAATCCAGAACTCGCCGATCTCGATCGCGAGGTTCAAGCGGCCTATGTCAGGGCGGCCGCTGGAAAGATGACCCCACAGCAGGCGCGCACGCTGCGGCGAGAACAGCAGGAGTATATCTCCCGGCGCAATGCGGAATACGGCCGGCCCGACTACGATCTGAAAAAGGCCATGCGCGATCGCCTGCAAAAGATTAACGGAATCGTCGGCTACTAGGTCGTTTGGCGGTCAAGCCATTCTTGGCTTGATCTGTCGCGGCTTCCCGTGACAATGCGTTCAAGAAAACTGGCCTGCTTTAGATCCTGGTCAGGGCAGGGCGCCTGGCGCCGCCCATGTCTGGGGCCTGCGGAGCCAAGAATGCGTCGACCGGGAGTGCGCCATGAACATCCAGGACAATAGCCGCTACCACGAGGTCCATGCCCACTCGCTGGCCGATCCGGAAGCATTTTGGGCCGACGCCGCGCGCGAAATCGACTGGATCGAGCCGGCCAAGAAAATCTTCGACCCCTCGATGGGCGCGTATGGTAGCTGGTTCGCCGGAGGGGTGGTCAATACCTGCTACAACGCGCTCGACCGCCATGTCGCGGGCGGACGCGGCGACCAGGTCGCGCTGATCCACGATTCGCCGCTCACCAACACCATCTCGAAATTCACCTATACCGAGATGCTGAAGGAGGTGCAGACGCTCGCCGCCGTGATGGCCGATTTCGGTGTCGTCAAGGGCGACCGCGTCATCCTGTATATGCCGCTGGTGCCGGAAGCGGTGTTTGCGATGCTGGCCTGCGCGCGGATCGGCGCGGTGCACAGTGTCGTGTTCGGCGGCTTTGCCGCCAAAGAGCTCGCAACGCGAATCGATGACGCCAAGCCGAAGCTGATCTTCTCGGCGAGCTGCGGGATCGAGCCCGGCCGCATCGTGCAATACAGGCCGCTGCTCGACGAGGCGATCAAGCTCTCCAGTGTCAAACCGCAGGCCTGCGTCATCCTGCAGCGGCCGCAGCATCCTTGCGAACTCACGACCGGCCGCGATCACGACTGGGCGGCGCTCCGTCGCGCGGCGCTCGACGCCGGCAAGGCCGCGCCGTGCACGCCGGTGCTCGCGACCGATCCGCTCTATATTCTCTACACGTCAGGCACCACGGGAATTCCGAAGGGCGTCGTGCGCGACAATGGCGGACATCTGGTCGTGCTGAAATGGTCGATGTTCAATCTCTATGGCGTCAAGCCCGGCGAGGTCTGGTGGTGCGGCTCCGACATCGGCTGGGTCGTCGGCCACAGCTACATCGTCTACGGCCCGCTGATCCATGGCGCCACCTCGATCATGTATGAGGGCAAACCGATCGGCACGCCCGACGCCGGCGCGTTCTGGCGCGTCATTTCCGAGCACAAGGCCGTCGCCCTATTCACCGCGCCGACCGCGTTCCGCGCCATCCGCAAGGAAGACCCGGACGGCGCCTTCATCCGCAAATACGATCTGTCGAAATTCCGCACGCTGTTCCTGGCCGGCGAGCGCGCCGATCCGCCGACGGTAGAATGGGCAGAAGCGCAGTTGAAAGTGCCTGTCATCGATCACTGGTGGCAGACCGAAACCGGCTGGTGCATCGCCGGCAATCCGGTGGGCCTCGGCATGCTGCCGGTCAAGCACGGCTCGCCGACGGTGCCGATGCCGGGCTATCAGGTCGAGGTGGTCGACGAGGCATCCAAGCCGGTCGCTGCGGGTACCATGGGTTCGATCGTGATCAAGCTGCCGATGCCGCCCGGCTGCCTGCCGACGCTGTGGCAGCAGGATGAGCGCTTCAGGGAAGCCTACCTCACCGAATTCCCCGGCTACTACAAGACCTCGGATGCCGGCTACAAGGACGAGGACGGCTATGTCTGGGTGATGGGCCGTACCGACGATATCATCAACGTCGCCGGCCACCGCCTTTCCACCGGCAGTATGGAGGAAATTCTGGCCTCTCATCCTGATGTCGCCGAATGCGCCGTGCTCGGCATCAAGGACGCGATCAAGGGCGAGGTACCTTGCGGCTTCCTGGTGCTGAAAGCCGGCGTGACGCGAGCTCCGGCCGAGATCGAAAAGGAGATCGTGGCGCTGGTGCGCGAAAAACTTGGTCCCGTCGCAGCCTTCAAGCTGGCGATCACGGTGGGGCGCCTGCCGAAGACGCGCTCGGGAAAAATCCTACGCGGCACCATCAAGAAGATCGCCGACGGCGAAAGCTGGACCATGCCGGCCACCATCGAGGACCCCAAGGTGCTCGACGAAATCGGCGAGGCCCTGAAGGGCAGGGTGTAGGTTCCAACCCACCCGCGCTGTCATGCACGGGCTTGACCCGGGCATCCATCATCGTCAAAGCAGGCTGCCATTATTTCGATGGATTGCCGGCTCATCCCGATCAAGTCGGGGACGCGTGCCCGGCAATGATGAAACCTGGAAGGGACAGAGCATGCGACGTAACCTGCCACTCGCATTCCTCCTCATCGCACCACTGCTCGCGGGTTGCCTCGAACGCGGCCAGCCGACCATGGTCGACACCAGCGCCGATGATGACGCGTTCTGTCGCTCCAACAATGTCGCGCCGGGCTCCAACGACTACGTCATCTGCCGCAAGAACCGCGACGTCCAGCGCGGCAACGCCAACGCCCGCACCGATCGTGCCCAGCGCAATCTCGCCGAGCAGATGCTGAACAATCCGACCAGGCCGTGATCAGGAGGTCCGTATGAACGAAGATGTCTTCAACGTCAGCCTGCGCAAATTTCTCAAGCAAGTCGGCGTCACCTCGCAGCGTGAGATCGAAAAGGCCGTGCGCGATGCCATCGAGTCGGGAAAGCTGAAGGGCCATGAAAAGCTGCCGGCGAAGATGGTTCTCACGATCAGCGGCATCGGCCTGTCGCATGAGATTGACGAGGAGATCGAGCTGGGCTGAGGGTTTCTTCGGGACCCTGCCGTTGCAGGCGCGAAGCCCCTATTGGGGCAGCGCACGGCCGTTGCGCAAAAAAGATACTTTGCAGTAACGGCTTGTCCTGCCACTGCCGCGCACGTTTCGAATCGATGCTATAAGTCGGGCATGGAACAACTTGCAATCAAGCTGCTGGGGTTTGCCGCCGCGACGTGCACAACCCTCGCTTATGCCCCGCAATTCATCAAGGTCTGGAGAACCCGCTCCACCGAGGACATTTCACTGGGCATGTTCCTCGTCATGCTGCTCGGGCTCGTGCTTTGGCTGCTGTACGGCCTGTTTTCCGGTGATGTCCCGCTCATCATCGCCAATGCCATCACGATCGTCCTGGCCGGCGGGATCCTGTTCATGAAGCTGAAATACGGCTGAGCGCCCAAACAAAAACGCGGCAGGTTGCCCCGCCGCGTTCGACATCAGCCGTAGCCGATAGCTTCTACTCTTCCTCGTCCTGCCTCTTGCCGCCGATATTTTTCAGCTTGGCGAACACGGCATCGACGTTGAGGTCGTCCTCCGACTTCTCGCTCGGCTCGAATTCCGGCTCCTTTTTCGTGGTCTCGGAGGCCGGCAGCAGGGTGGCGCCGCCGTAAGCTGCGGGCACCGGCTTTTCCTTCGCTGCGCGCTGCACCTCGAAGTCGAGCTCGATCTGCGAGCACAGGCCGAGCGTCACCGGGTCCATCGGGGTCAGCGTCGAGGCATTCCAGTGGGTGCGGTCGCGGACTGAGGCGATGGTGGTCTTGGTGGTGCCGACCAGGCGCATGATCTGCGCGTCCTTCAGTTCGGGATGGTTGCGGACCAGCCACAGGATCGCGCTCGGCCGCTCGTGGCGGCGCGACACCGGGGTATAGCGCGGGCCCTTCTTCTTGGCGGCCGGCGGCAGCACCACCTTGCTCTCGCCGAGCTTGAGGCGGTAATTCGGGTCCTTTTCGCCCCTTTCGATCTCGTCGCGGGTCAATTGGCCGGTC
The DNA here is from genome assembly GCF_018398875.1 of Bradyrhizobium sp. sGM-13. Taxonomy (GTDB): domain Bacteria; phylum Pseudomonadota; class Alphaproteobacteria; order Rhizobiales; family Xanthobacteraceae; genus Bradyrhizobium. The sequence goes on from NZ_JAGWDK010000003.1 coordinate 150,802, forward strand.
GAAATCGGGTCCATGCCCTTAATGCCCTGGGCCGCATCGCCGTCGGCGATGGCGCGGACCTCAAGGGGGTGCATTTTGGTGAAATCGGCCACCTGGTCGAAGGTCAAAGCGGTATTATCAACCAGCCACACGGCCGTCGCCTTGGGCATCAGCGGTGCATTGCTCATGGCAAATCTCCTTTGTGCCTCGCCCACCTCTTTCGGAGGCGAAGCCTGTGGTCATCGGTGATGACGGGAATTCAATGCCTATATAGGCCTTCCGGACCCACTGGCGCAATGGTCTGCTAAAGTGCCTTGACACAGGCCGAAAGCAGTCCCAAGTCCTTATCCGAATTGGCCGTTCCCTGCCCGCCGGCAAGGGGTGATTCGGTCCCGAGATAGCGCCCCATGCCAGCCAAACCAGACCTCAGAATCGTGCTTTGTTCTCCCCGCGGCTTCTGCGCCGGGGTGGTGCGGGCCATCGATACCGTGGAGCGGGCGCTCGCCATTTATGGCGCCCCCGTCTATGTCCGGCACGAGATCGTGCATAACCGCTACGTGGTCGACAGCCTGAAGACCAAGGGCGCGATTTTCGTCGAGGAACTCGCCGAAATCCCCGACAATACCAATGCGCCGGTGGTGTTTTCGGCCCACGGGGTTCCCAAATCGGTTCCGGCGGATGCCCGCGCCCGCAATTTCTTCTCGCTGGATGCGACCTGCCCGCTGGTCACCAAGGTGCATCGCGAGGCCGCGATCCACTTCAAGCGCGGCCGTGAAATCCTGCTGATCGGGCATTCGCACCACCCCGAGGTGGTCGGCACGCTCGGCCAGTTGCCGACGGGCGCGGTGACGCTGATCGAAACCGCTGAGGATGCCAAGACGTTCGCGCCGAAGGATCCGAACAACCTCGCTTTCGTGACCCAGACGACGTTGTCGATCGACGACACCGCCGAGATCGTAGCTCTTCTCAAGGAGCGCTTCCCGAACATCAACGGCCCGCACAAGGAAGACATCTGCTACGCCACCACCAACCGCCAGCTCGCGGTGAAGAAGGTGGCGCCGGTGGTCGATGCCCTGATCGTGGTCGGCGCGCCGAACTCGTCGAACTCGCAGCGCCTGCGCGAAGTCGCCGAGCGCGAGGGCTGCCCGGTCTCGGTGCTGGCGCAGCGCGCCTCGGATCTCGACTGGTCGCGCTTCGAGGGCATCAAGAGCCTCGGCATCACGGCGGGCGCGTCCGCGCCGGAAGTGATCGTCGAGGAAATCATGGGCGCCTTCGCCGAGCGGTTCGAATTGCATGTGGAGACGGTGTCGGCCGCGGAGGAGAACGAATTCTTCCCGCTGCCGCGTTCGCTGCGGCCTGAAGCTGCCGCCGAGTAGTCGCGATGGCGGTTTATACCGACGTCGCCGCCGAAGATCTCGCGGATTTCCTCAAGGGCTACGAAATCGGCGAGTTGCTCTCCTACAAGGGCATCGCCGAAGGCGTCGAGAATTCCAATTTTCTGCTGCATACCAGCAAGGGCGCGTTCATCCTCACGCTCTATGAAAAGCGCGTGGCGGTGGACGATTTGCCGTACTTCCTGTCGCTGATGGCGCATCTGGCCGAGCGCGGTTTGCGTTGCCCGCAGCCCGCCCGCAACCGCAAGGGCGAAGTCTACAGCGAACTGGCCGGGCGTCCGGCGGCGATCATCAACTTCCTCGAAGGCATGTGGCCGCGGCGGCCCAACGCCGCCCATTGCACCGGCGTCGGCGAGGCGCTTGCAAAGATGCATCTGGCGGGCGGCGACTTCCCGATGTTCCGCAAGAACCCGCTGTCGGTCGGGGGCTGGCGGCCGCTGTTCGATCTCGCCGCATCGCGCGCCGACAGCGTCGCGCCTGGCTTGCAGGACTTCATCGCGCGCGAGCTCGATCACCTCGAGGCACGCTGGCCGAAAGATCTGCCGCTCGGCGTCATCCACGCCGACCTGTTTCCCGACAATGTCTTCTTCCTCGGCGACAAATTGTCCGGCCTGATCGACTTCCCGTTTTCCTGCAATGACGTCCTGGCCTACGACGTCGCGATCTGCCTGAATGCGTGGTGTTTTGAGCCGGATCATTCGTTCAACGTCACCAAAGCGCGCGCGCTGCTCAACGCCTATGGCCGCGAGCGGCAATTGTCTGATACCGAGCAGGAAGCGCTGCCGCTGCTGGCGCGCGGCTCGGCGCTGCGCTTCCTGCTGACGCGGCTGGTCGATTTTCTCAACGTGCCGCCGGGCGCGCTGGTGAAGCCGAAGGACCCGCTCGAATACGTCCGCAAGCTGCGCTTCCACCAGAGCGTTTCCAGCGTGCGCGATTACGGCCTGACCCAGCCCGGATTTGCCGCTTGAGCGAATTGCCTCACGTGACGGTTTTCACCGACGGCGCCTGCTCGGGCAATCCCGGCCCCGGCGGCTGGGGCGCGATTCTGAGGTTCGGCGACAAAGAGAAGGAACTGAAGGGCGGCGAGCCGCACACCACCAACAACCGCATGGAGCTGATGGCGGCGATCTCCGCGCTGGAAGCGCTGAAGAAACCGTGCGTGGTCGATCTCACCACCGACAGCCAGTACGTTCGCCAGGGCATCAGCGGCTGGATCCATGGCTGGAAGCGGAACGGCTGGCGCACCGCGGACAAGAAGCCGGTCAAGAACGTCGATCTCTGGCAGCGCCTCGACGCCGCGCTGAAACCGCACCAGGTGCGTTGGCACTGGATCAGGGGCCATGCCGGCCACGCCGAAAACGAGCGCGCCGATCAACTCGCGCGCGAGGGCGTGGCGATGGCGAGGTTGCAGGAGAGAGTGGGGAAGTAGGGCCGCATCCTCCCGCTGTCATCACCCGCGAAGGCGGGTGATCCAGTATTCCAGCGACGCTGAGAAATTCGGAGAAGCCGCGGCGTGCTGGATCGCCCGGTCGAGCCGGGCGATGACAGCTTAATTTGCGACGCGCTTCAGCTTACAACTGCCCCAGCAGCGTATCGCCGCCGGAAACTTCGACCTTGCCCGGCGCGGGCTCGAGGTTGAGCTTCTTCACCACGCCGTCTTCCACCAGCATCGAATAGCGCTTGGAGCGGATGCCAAGGCCATTGCCGGAGGCATCGAGCTCCATGCCGATCGCCTTGGTGAAATCAGCATTGCCGTCGGCGAGGAATAAGGCTTCGTCGCGCTGGTCAGTGTCGCGCTTCCACGCATTCATGACGAAGGCGTCGTTGACGGAGACGATGGCGATCGTGTTCACGCCCTTGTCCTTGATGGCATAGGCGTTGAGGAAGATGCTCGGCAGGTGCATCTTGTGGCAGGTGCCGGTATAGGCGCCGGGCACCGCAAACAGCGCCACCTTCTTGCCCTTGAAAATGTCGTCGGTGGTTTTGACCTGCGGGCCTTCCGCCGTCATCACGCGAAACTTGGCTTCCGGCAGCTTGTCGCCAACTTGGATCGTCATCGTCTATTCTCCCTCAATGAGCGGGTTTCTTAGACCGGGCAGGTAGCCGGCACAATATTCGTCAGGCTCGAAACGGCAACGGTCGAGACCGTTCACGCTTGCGTCATCACGGCGAAAAGCCGCCTTCATCGAGGAATGCCTGCTCCTCCGGCGTGGTAGCGCGGCCCAGAAGGTGGTTGCGGTGGGGAAAGCGGCCGAAGCGCCGGATGATATCGGCGTGGTGCTCGGCCCATTTCAGGCTTTCGGTATGGCCGGCCGCACGTGACAGTTCGATGCAGCGCAACTGGTCGCCCAGGTGCTCCGAATGCATGAAAGGCAGATAGAGGAATTCGCGCAAAGCGGGATCGATCCGCGCGTCCACGCCGCGATCGACGGCGCGGTGCGCCACCTCGCGCGCGAGGCGGTCGCTGGCGTAGGTTCTCGCGTCGCCGCGGAACATGTTGCGGGGAAACTGGTCGAGCACGATGACGAGCGCCAGCGCGCCGTCATCGCTCTTTTCCCATGACGATAGCTCGCCGGCCGCCGCTCTCTGCCAAAGGCTGAGAAAGCGCCGGCACACCTCCGCATCGAAAGCGTCGTCGCGTGTGTACCAGCGATCAGGGCCGGCGTCGCGCCAGAAGGCCAGAATGTCGGCTGGCGCGACGTTAGTCTCGGTCATGTCGAGAGGTCCGCGTGCGCCTTACGCCGCGGCCTTCTTCTCGTCGCGCAGTTCGCGGCGCAGGATCTTGCCGACATTGGTCTTTGGCAAATCGGTCCTGAACTCGATCTGCTTGGGGACCTTGTAGGCGGTGAGCTGCGTGGTGCAGTACTTGATGACGTCATCGGCCGAAAGGTTTGGGTCCTTCTTGACGATGAAGGCCTTCACCGCCTCGCCCGACTTCGAATCCGCCACACCGATCACGGCGCATTCGAGCACGCCTGGATGCCCCGCGATCACCTCCTCGATCTCGTTCGGATAGACATTGAAGCCCGAGACCAGGATCATGTCCTTCTTGCGGTCGACGATCTTCGTGTAGCCCCGTTCGTCCATCACGCCGATGTCGCCGGTACGGAAGAAACCGTCCGCGGTCATCACGTTCGCGGTCTCTTCCGGCCGGTTCCAGTAGCCGGCCATCACCTGCGGTCCCTTGGCGCAGATCTCGCCGGGCTGGCCAAGCGGCACTTCCTTGCCTTCGTCGTCGCGGATCGAGATGTAGGTTGACGGCACGGGAATGCCGATCGAGCCGGAGAACTGGTCGGTGTCGGCAGGGTTGCAGGTCAGCACCGGCGAGGTCTCGGACAGGCCATAGCCTTCCGACAGCGCGCAGCCGGTGACCTTCAGCCATTTCTCGGCGACCGGCTTTTGCGTCGCCATGCCGCCGCCGAACGAGGTCTTCAGCTTGGAGAAGTCGACCTTGTCGAAGCCGGGTGCGTTGAGCAGGGCGTTGTAGAGCGTGTTAACCGCTGGGAAGCTGTTGACCTGATACTTCTGCAGCTCCTTGATAAAGCCCGGTATGTCACGCGGATTCGGGATCAGAAGGTTGACGCCGCCGGCCCGCACCGCCATCAGGAAGCACGCCGTCAGTGCGAAGATGTGATAGAGCGGCAGCGCGCAGACGATGAAGAGCTGGTCGACATGGGGCGGCTTCTTCAGCGCCGGCTGCAACCAGGCGTCGTTCTGCAGCACGTTGGCGAGGATGTTCTTGTGCTGCAGCGTCGCGCCCTTAGAGACGCCGGTGGTGCCGCCGGTATATTGCAGGAAAGCGACGTCATCACGCGTGAGCTGCGGCTTGTTGAGCTTCATGCTGCGGCCGGCTGAGAGCGCATCGTTGAACGAGACGGAGCCTGGAAGCGACCACGCCGGCACCATCTTCTTCACCTTGCGCACGACGAGATTGACGATCACGCCCTTGAAGCCGAGCAGGTCGCCCATGCTGCCGACGATCACGTGTTTGACCGAGGTTCTCGCGATTACCTGCTGCACCGTGGTGGCGAAATTCTCCAGCACGATGATCGCTTCGGCGCCGGAATCCTTGAGCTGATGCTCGAGCTCGCGCGGGGTGTAGAGCGGATTGACATTCACCACGGCATATCCCGCGCGCAGCACGGCGGCGGTCGAGACCGGGTATTGCAGCACGTTCGGCATCATCAGCGCGACGCGGGCGCCCTTTTGCAGGCCCTTGCTCTGCAGATAGGCAGCGAGTGCGGCCGACATCTCGTCCATATCGCGGTAGCTGATCGACTTGTCCATGCAGATGAACGCCTTGCGATCGGCGAACTTCTTGAAGCTTTCTTCCAACAGCTCGACCAGCGACGAGTATTGGGTGACGTCGATATCGGCTGGCACGCCGGCCGGATATTGCTTGAGCCAGATCCGCTCCATGGTATCTCCCCTCTGCTTGTTTCCCTGTTTCTCGGCCGGGCATGCCTTGTTTTGGGCAGTATTGTGAATGCCGCCGCCGATGGCAAGCGGCTGCGCGCTCTCGACGCATTCCGGCTATCTGGAATCGTTCAGCCGAACGGCAGGAAAGCTGCCTAATTACGTGGCTCCGCGGCCCCGTTAACCAGCCGGCTTGTTTTCGCCTTTGGGTTTAGCGGCGGCGTTTGGCTTGGCCGGCTTCGGCGCGGGCTTGTCTCCGACGGCGACAGGCTTGGCGGCCGACTTTTTGTCGGCGGAAGCTGCCGGCTTTCTTTCGGCCGACGCGGCCGGCTTTTTCTCGGCCAAGGCGGTCGGCTTGGCGGCAGCCTCCGGTTTGGCGGTCGCATGCCGGACTGCAGCAGGCTTGGCTGCCGGCTTCGCGCTGGCTTCAGCGTTGGGCGCTGCCGCGGCGTCGGGCTTCTTCGCGGCAATCTTCGACTTCTTGCCGCGCTTTGCGGACGCCTGCTTTTCGGCCTCCGCCGCAACGGCGGCGATCAATGCGGGGCCGGTCTTGGTTGGACCGGTATAGACCGGAACAGGCTCGGACGGCTCCGCCGCAGCCGCCAGCAGATCCGCAGGTTTGACCGGGTGGTTCTGCAGCCCCGCCGTGAAGAAGTTCACCGCGGTCTCGCCAGTCGAAGTATTGCCGTTGCTGGCGACGATGTCCGGATCCTCATCGGTGGCCGGCCGCTTGCGCTTGCCGTTGCACATCTCGTCGCGCAGGTTCGGCGGCGTCGCATCGACCGGAACCAGCTTGTCGACGGTGCCAAGCGCGGGCGTCAGCCAGCCCAGCCCGTTGCCGAAGCCGCGCTCCAGCAATTGCGCTGCGCGAACGGCCCGCGCCTGGCCTGAGGATGCGCCGAGCACGACGGCGATCAGCCGCTTGCCGTTGCGCGTGGCGGACGCGACCAGATTGTAGCCGGAAGCGCAGATGAAGCCGGTCTTGAAACCGTCGGCGCCGGGATAGCGCCCGATCAGCTTGTTGAAATTCTGCGTCACCCTGCGGCCGTAGCGGATCGAGGGGATCTGCATGAAATATTCGTATTCGGGCAGGTCGCGAATGACGGCGCGTGCCAGCATCGCGAGATCGCGCGCCGAGGTGATCTGTCCGTCCGCCGGCAGGCCGTTGGGATTGACGTAACTCGTCTGCGTCATGCCGAGCCGCAAGGCGGTCTGGTTCATCATCGCCGAGAAACCGTCGACCGAGCCGCCGACGCCTTCGGCGAGCACCACGGCCATGTCATTGGCCGACTTCACCATCATCATCTTGAGCGCGTTATCGACGGTGACCTGGGTGCCCGGAGGAAAGCCCATCTTGGACGGCGACTGCGAGGCGGCGACCGGCGACACCGTCAAGAGAGTGTCGAGCGACAATCGTCCTTCCTTGACCGCCTTCAGCGTGACGTAAGCCGTCATGATCTTGGTCACCGAGGCGGGATACCAGGGCATGGTGGCATTGTCGGCCTGCAGCACCTTGCCGGTATCGGCTTCGACCACCAGCAGCGCTTCGGCGTGCACGGTGCGCGGCGTTATGACGGCAAGCGCCGTCGCCAGCAAAATCAGGTTCAATGAGGAAGCGCGAAGCAACGGGCGAAGAAGATGCACTTTTCCGTTCCGGTCCTTTGAGACCCGCCTTCGAAAAGGAGAGGTCCTTAAATCAAATGTTCGGGTTTCAAGCGTGTCCGGCGCCGTCGCATTGCGGCAGGTCGCAAACCTATACCGGCTTGGCGATTCAGAACAGAGGCCCGGCGATTTAATCGTGGACGAAATTGGCGCAATTTCGGCGATAGTTGAACCGTAACAGATGCTTGCCGGTCTATTTGACCTTCATGCCGACCTGCGCATTCTCCTGCACCATGAACTGGGCCTTGGCGAGTTCCGCGAAGCGACCGCCCATGGCCACCAGTTCATCGAAAGTTCCACTTTCGATCACCCGCCCGTTGTCGAACATCAGGATGCGGGTCGCGTTGCGGATGGTCGAAAGCCGGTGCGCGATCACAAAGGTGGTGCGGCCCTTCATCACCTCGTCGAGCGCCGCGTTGACCTTGGCCTCGGTGACGGCATCGAGTGCGCTGGTCGCCTCGTCGAGAATCAGGATAGGCGGGTCTTTCAACAGTGCGCGTGCGATCGACAGGCGCTGCCGCTCGCCGCCGGATAGCATCCGGCCGCGCTCGCCGGCATGGGTTTCGAATTTCTTCTCGCTGCGCTCGACGAATTCCAGCGCCTGCGCGCGGCTTGCGGCGATGCGCATTTCCTCATCGGTCGCGTCCGGCTTGCCGACGCGCAGATTGTCCGCGAGCGAGCGGTTGAACAGCAGTGCCTCCTGGAACACCACGCCGATGTTCCGCCGCAGCGCCGTCAGCTTCAATGCGCGAATGTCCATGCCGTCGATCTTGATGATGCCGGACTGCGGATCGAAGGCGCGGTGCAACAGCGCAATCGCCGTCGACTTGCCGGCGCCGGTCGGACCGACCAGGGCGATGGTCTGCCCGGGCAGAGCGGTAAACGAAACGTCTTCGACCGCGGGCCGTTTGCCGTCATAGGAAAACGATACGTCGTGGAATTCGACGAGGCCGGAAAGCCGGCCGGTATCGACCGCTCCGGGCCGGTCGCGCACCGCGGGTACAGCGTCCAGTACGTCGAAGAATTCCTGCAGCCTTGGGGCCTCCATGAACACGCTGTTGATAAAGCTCACCACCTGTTCCAGCTTCTGGATCAGCATGGTCGCGAAGCTGACGAACATCACGATCTCGCCAACCGTCGTCTGTCCCTGCGTGTGCAGGTAGATGCCGACGGTAAAGATCGCGAGCACGGTGATGGTGGTGGAAGCGCGGGTGATGATGGTTACCAGCGCCCACCAGCCGAGCACCGGCATCTGCGCGGCGAGCAGCTTGTCGGCGACGAAACGCATGCCCTGAACCTCTGCATCGATCCGCACGAAGCTCTGCACCAATGCGACGTTGCCGAGCGCATCAGACGCGCGCGCCGAGAGATCGCTGTACTGCGCCTCGACCTCGCTCTGCATGCCGTAGGTCTTGCGTACCACCAGCGTCGTCAGCACCGTGAACACCACGCACAGCACGAACAAGAGGATCGCCAGCCGCCAATTAATGTAGAACGCGAGCGGTAGCAGCACGACCAGCGACAGGATTGCCGCAAAATGCTCGCGGAAGAACGCGACCCAGAGGCGCCACAGCGCGTCGGTGCCGTTCAGCATCACCTTCATCAGCCGCCCCGAATGGGTGCCGGTGTGGTAGGTGAGCGGCAGTTGCATGATGTGCTCGAAATAATCCGTCAGCACCGCCTGGCGTTGCCGGTGCGCCAGCTTGTCGGCGTGGAGCGCGACTAGCGCGCCGCAGGCGATGGTGAACAGCCCAAACACGACCCAGGCCGCCAGCAGCGGCCAAGCCGAGTTCGAGGCCAGCATTCCGCTCTGCGGCTTGCCCGAGAGCACGTCGACGATCTTGCCGAACAGCACCGGCTCGGCGAATTGGGCCCCGGCCAGCAGGAGGTTGGCGACGGCGAGAATCCAGCCCAGCCGCGCCTCCTTGCCAAGCAGCTCGAGGACACGGGTGTAAAGGCGCAGCATGGACATCAGATGAGGCTCGCAAGGCGATTCAATCGCCCATTGTAAGCAGGGATCGCTCCGGACGACTAGTGAGGCAGAGGCATTCATTAGGCAGTGAGGTAGGCGACTTCGGCAGCCAGTTGATCAAGTGGCACCCCTATCCCTAACCCTCACCCGCAAGGCGGAGGGTTGGGGAGAGGGGGTAAGCCCCGGGCGCTGGCGGAAGAAGACCCACTCAATTAATCAGCCGGCTGTTGAGTGGGGGCAGAAACTGGTCGTCGAAAATGTCGGACGCCTGCGGCCGTTTCTGAAACTTGAACTCTTCCGCCACCTGATCGATCGAGCGTTCGAAGCGTGCCGGATCGATGGCGCCGATACCGTTGCGTTTCACTTCGCTGGTCAGGACGTAGTCGCGCAGGATGCTTTGCAGCCGCTCGAGTTCGAGGTCCTTCGATCCGCCGTCCATGCGATTTGCGACCTCGGTTGCGGCGCGTTCGGGGTCTTTGACCGTGAGATGCAACCCGCCGATGACGGCCCGCACGAATCCTTTCACCGCCTCGGGCTTGGCGGCCGCCAGCGCCGGATTGGCGATAATAGCGAAACCGTAGGCTTCACAGCCATAGTCGGCGAATTTCAGCACCGCCAGATCGTCGGCAGGCACGCCGCGGTCCTTCAGATTGATCGCCGACAGATAGGAGAATCCGGTCACGGCATCGATCTGGCCCGCCGACAGCATCGGCTCGCGTACCGCGGCACTGATGCTGCTCTGCTTCACGTTCTTGATCTTGATACTGTTCTGGTGCGCTACCGCCGGCCACAGCTGGGCCGACAGGTCGCCTTCGGCGACGCCGAGAGTCTTGCCCTCAATGTCGGTCAGCGCGCGGATGCCGCGGCTCTTGCGGGCGATGATGGCATAGGGCGCCTTGTTGAACAGCACGAACACGGCCTTGATCCTGGGGCCGCCCTGCTTGTCCTTGTCGCGCAACCGCATCAATGCGTTGATGTCGACGACGGCAAAATCGCTGGTGCCGGCGGCGACGCGCGCAATTGCGTCCGGCGATCCGCTGGCGATGTTGATCGTGACCGCAAGCGCCTCAGCGCTGAACAGGCCGCCGGCGGCGGCCATCACGAACGGCGCCGCCGCGGCATCGATCGGACGATCCAGCGAAAACTGGATTGCGAGCGGAGGCCGAGGTTCGTTGGCGGCGAGGGCGCTATTCGCTGAGAAGCCCGCAATGGCGCACAGCCCGGCAAGGAAAGCCAAGAGAACGCTCAGGCGAGAGCGGATGGCGTTGGTCCTGATCGCACGCATCGAGATGACATCAGCAAGAGGTGGGACAAGTTGCCGCTCCGGCGATGTCGGTTTCGTGACATCGCCGACGGCAGACTTGGCCTTTAGGCGAGCTATTGTGCAGCATCTAACCTGAATGATCGATGACTGCCACGATTTTGCCAGGGATCGTTCAGCTGCCGTTCGGATTCGGGAACCTAGTATCCATTCGATGGTTAGCTATCGAAGGCCTGTCAGGCCAGCTCCCACGGAGGATGTCGAGATGTTCGCGCAAAAAGGTGTGTTTTCATCGATCGGGCGCGCCAGCGCGGTGGCGACGGTTGTGGCCGTTGCATTGACGGCAGTCGCGCCGACCACGGCATTCGCGGGCTCCGCGGCGTCGAGCAAGGGCGTGACGGCCTCGACCGGGACCAGCGACGCCACCGATATCAGCGCCCGCCGCCGGCACTATCGCGGTGGTGGCGGCGCGGCGGCCGCGGCGGCTTTTGCCGGCATCGTCGGCACCGGCCTTGCGATTGCGGCAGCCCAGAACCGCCGTGACTATTACTACGATCGTCACTACGGCTACTATGGCGGTCCGGCCTACTACGGACGCCCGGCGCCGTATTATTACGGGCACGGCCCGTACTATGGCAGCCACTATTATGGCGGCTGGTAACCGCGACGATCGCCACCCGCTGTTAAAGATGAATCCACCGGCTACCCCGGCCGGTGGATTTTTTATGGTTGCAGAGGCGGCCGTTAACACGCCGGCCATGGCTTTGCATTAGGCTCGGAGAATGAGTGATTCGCTCGAACGGCTTTATCAGGCTGTCCTCGCGGCCAGGGATCTCGATCCGGCAACGTCGCGCACGGCCCGGCTGTTTCAGCGCGGCCCCTCCAAGATGGCCAAGAAGCTCGCCGAGGAAGCCATCGAAGTCGTGATCGATGCCGTCAACGGCAAGACCGACGCGGTAGTCCGCGAGAGCGCCGACCTGCTCTATAACCTGACCGTGCTGTGGGCATCGGCCGGCGTGAAGCCGGAGGACGTCTGGCGCGAAATGGAGCGGCGCGAGGACCTGCTCGGCATTGCCGAAAAGCTGCCAAAGCCCGTCAAGTCGCCGAAAACGGCGCCGACCAAGCCGCTGCCCAAGGCGGCAGGGCCCGCAGTCCGGCGGCGAATTGTCGCGCTGGAAGGCCGTTCCTTACGCAAGCGGTAGAAAATCCTCTCAAATTCCGTCGTTTTCCGGCATGGACAAATCCGCTCCATGATGGTTCATGCGCCCATGCTCAAACGGACCTACGATTGGTGTATCAACGCCGCCGACAAGCCCTATGCGCTCTGGATCATGGCGGCGGTGTCTTTCGCGGAAAGCTCGTTCTTCCCGATCCCGCCCGACATCATGCTGCTGCCGATGTCGCTGGCGCAGCCGAAGAAGGCGTGGTGGTTCGCGACCGTCTGTACCGTCGCATCCGTTGCCGGCGGCGTGGTCGGATACGCCATCGGTGCGTTGCTCTATGACTCGGTCGGGCACTGGCTGATCACGGTCTACGGTCTCAGCGACAAGGTCGAAACCTTCCGCGCATCCTATGCCGAATGGGGCGCGGTGATCATCCTGCTGAAGGGGCTGACGCCGATCCCCTACAAGCTCGTCACCATCACCTCGGGGTTTGCGGGCTACAACATCTGGCTGTTCATCCTATGCTCGATCGTGGCGCGCGGCGGACGGTTCTTCGTGGTCGCGGTCCTGCTCAACCGCTATGGCGACGCGATCCGGGCCGAGCTGGAAAAGCGCCTTGGCACCTGGGTGGCCATCGGTGCCATCGTCCTGGTGTTCGGTTTTTACGCCGCGTTCAAGCTGGTCTAGGCTTTGCCGGCATCCCGGCTTCAGGCTACGTTTCGTTCCATGCCCGATCGAATCGGCCGTTTGATCAAGCTATTCGGGACGCAACGCGCGACCGTTGGCCTCGTTGCATCCGTGCTTGCGATCGCTCCCGATGCCGGCTGGTCGCAAGGCGCGCCGCAGCCCTCGCTCGGCCTGCAGTCGCCGGCCCAGCAGCCGGTGCCGGCTCAGCCCGAGCGGCAGCAGAGTGAGCCACAGCGAGCGCCGCGCCAGGAAAATCCCGGCCTGATCAACGAAATCGGAAAGCTGTTCGAGAAATCCAAATCGCTGTTGCTGCCGCTGAAGAGCCCGGGCGAGACCATCGACGATCTCAATGCCGGCGCCAAGGGTGCCGGCGACAGCCTGTCGAATATCGCCAGGCCATCAGTCATGGTGAGCGGGCGGGCGGCGTGTCTTGTCGCGGCCAACGGCGCGCCGGACTGCAAGGCCGGCGCCGACCGGCTGTGCCAGAGCAAGGGCTACAAAGAAGGCAAGAGCCTCGATACTGACGCGGCCGAGAAATGCTCGCCGAAAGTGTTCCTGCCCGGCTACAAGCGGCAGTCTGGTGATTGCAAGACGGAAAATTACGTGACCAGGGCGCTCTGTCAGTAGGGGTCGTTCCGGCATCTGGCAGCGCCAAAACGCAATACTTGACACTGGAAAGATTGCCTTGTTGGTTGGTATGACGTCTGGCATCTCTAGAGCCAAACCGTTTGCCTGAATAACCAGAGGATCGCTTCGAATGTCGATGCCCGCGCTGTTCAAGGGCCGCCTGTCGATACCCGTGATCGGGTCGCCGCTGTTCATCATCTCCGTGCCCGATCTCGTGATTGCCCAGTGCAAGGCCGGCGTGGTCGGATCGTTTCCGGCGCTGAATGCGCGGCCGGCTTCGCTGCTCGACGAATGGCTGGCGCGGATCACCGAAGAGCTCACAGCCTACGACAAGGCGCATCCGGAGCGGCCGTCGGCGCCGTTCGCGGTGAACCAGATCGTTCACAAATCCAACAACCGGCTCGATCACGATCTTGCGGCCTGCGAGAAGTACAAGGTGCCGATGCTGATCACCTCGCTCGGCGCGCGCGAGGATCTCAACCAGGCGGCGCATAATTGGGGCGGCATCGTCTTCCACGACGTGATCAACCAGAAATTCGCGCACAAGGCGATCGAGAAAGGTGCCGACGGCCTGATCCTGGTCGCGGCCGGTGCCGGCGGCCATGCCGGCACGATCTCGCCGCTCGCCTTCGTCGAGGAAACGCGCGCTTGGTTCGACGGACCGATCGCGCTGTCGGGCGCGATTGCCAACGGCCGCGCCATCCGTGCGGCGCGCATCCTCGGTGCCGACTTCGCCTATATCGGCTCCGCCTTCATTGCGACCCAGGAAGCCAACGCGGTCGAAGCATACAAGGAGATGATCACGTCGTCGTCGGCGGAAGACATCGTCTATTCGAACCTGTTCACCGGCGTGCACGGCAATTACCTCAAGCCGTCGATCGTCAAAGCCGGGCTCAATCCCGACGACCTGCCGACCTCCGATCCCTCGAAGATGAGTTTTGGCACGGACGCCTCAGGCGAGCGCGCCAAGCCGAAGGCATGGAAGGAGATCTGGGGCTCTGGTCAGGGCATCGGTGGCATCGGCAAGGTGGTGCCGGCCGCCGAGCTGATCGCGCGGTTTAAGAAGGAATATGACGAGGCGGTCGACCCCGCATTGTGAGGCGTCTTGCGGAGCGGCGCCCCGTCGTGAATGCGACGGAGGATCGGCGATGGCGGACAGAATTTGAGCGCGCGGGTTGCACTGGTGACTGGCGCGTCCCGCGGTATCGGCGCGGCGATTGCCTTGACGCTTGCCGAGGCCGGCGCCGCGGTCGCGGTCAATTATCGCGAGCGCGCTGGTGATGCCGATGCTGTCGTCGCCGCCATCAAGGCCAATGGTGGCCGCGCCATCGCGATCGGAGCCGATGTCTCGCAGGCCGCGGCCGTCACCAACATGGTCGAGCAGGTCGCCTCCGCGCTCGGTCCGATCGACATTCTCGTCAACAATGCGGGCTTAGCTATCGTGCGCGGCGTCGACGACCTCACCGAGGACGATTTTGACCGGACCATTACCGTAAACCTGAAATCGGCGTTCCTGTGCACGCAGGCGGTGCTGCCGGCGATGCGGGCGCGCAAATGGGGCCGCATCGTCAACATCTCGTCGGGCGCGGCGCGCGGCGCGGGTGCCATCGGCGTGCACTACAACGCCTCCAAGGCCGGCATGGAAGGACTGACGCGCGGCTACGCGGCGCGCCTCGTCAAGGAAGGCATTACGGTCAACGCCGTGGCGCCGTCGCTGATCGAGACCGATATGATGGGCGGCCGGACGGATCTGGCGCGCAACATCCCGCTCGGTCGGATGGGCCGGGCCGAGGAAGTCGCGCAAGCCGTCGCGATGGTGCTCGGCAACAGCTACATGACCGGGTAGACCATCGTCCTCAATGGCGGCATGGCGTTCATTTGATGCGCCGCCTTGCTCGCCGTTTCCCGCGAATGGCGCACGGTGCCCTGTCCGCCGCGGGCTCGACTCGTTCCGCCGAAGCAGGCAAGAAGCTCGTCCCTTGATCGACAGGACTTCTCATTCAATGGACGGCATTTTTCGCGTTGACGGCAACGACGTCGTCACTAGCCCCTTTGCGGCAGGCCCATGGGATCCGAGCATGCAGCACGGCTCGCCGCCGGCGGCGCTGGTGGTGTGGGCGGCAGAGCGGATTACGACGCCGGTCGCGATGCGGGTTGCGCGCGTGACCGTGGACCTGATGCGTCCCGTGCCGGTGGCGCCGCTCACCATCGAGAGCGAAGTGTTGCGCGAGGGGCGCAAGATCCAGCTCTGCGCGGTCAGGCTACGGGCTAAAGGCGTCGTCGTGGTCGGCGCGACCGTGCTGAAGATCAAGGTGCAGGCCCAGGAATTGCCGCTAGAGGCCGCGATCCTGCCGGTCGAGCTACCGGGCCCGGATCGATCGCGCGTCGAACCCGCGGATTTTTCCTCCAGCCCGTTCGTATCAGGTATGTCGCTGCGCGCCGCGCGCGGCCGCTTCGGCGAGCCCGGTCCCGGCGCGATCTGGTACCGCGTCGATCGGCCGATCGTGGAAGGCGCAGCCGTTTCGCAGGCGATGCGGGCTATGGCGGCGGCGGATTTCTGCAACGGCACCTCGGCCGTGCTGGATTTCCGCGCGTGGACCTTTCTCAATGCCGACCTGACCGTGAATTTTGCCCGTGAGCCGGTCGGCGACTGGATCCTGCTCGATGCCGAGTCCTGGATCGGTCCCGATGGCGCGGGGCTCGCAATGGCGCGGCTTGCCGACGAGCGCGGTTACTTCGGCCGCGCCATCCAGAGCCTTGTCATCGAGAAGCGTTGACGGCGCGGGGTCGGTACGTAAAGGGACCGCAATCACCGGGATTGCGGCCCCCTTCAATCATTCGAGATCGATCGGCTGGTAACGCCCGCTTTCGTCGAGTGCCGTGCCCCACACCTTGTTCGAGGCCTGGTGCTCGGAGCGGCCGAAGCTGAGCTGGGTCCCGAGACCGAGGTCGAGATTGCGCATGGTCTCCAGCGTGTCGATCAGCTTCTCCGTATCGATCTGCGGGCCGGTCCGCTTGATGCCCGCGATCAGGACGTTAGCGGCGACATAGCCCTCGAACGAAACGTAGTCGGGCGCTTCGCCTGGGAAATACTTGGCGAGCGCATTTTTATATTCGAGCACGGCCGACGAATAGCCCGACACCGCCGGCACCACCTGCGTCACGATCACGCCGTTGGTGTAACGCGGTCCCAAGAGTTTCAGTTCTTCGGCAAGCGCGGTAGAGCCGACGAACGAGACGTTGGAGTAGATCATCCCCGGATAGAGGTCGCGCGTCTTCTCGATGAACCGCGCCGCGGCCCGGTAGGTGGCGACCATGACGACGGCCTTGATCGGCGGTTTCGCGAGCTTCAACTGGTTGATCGCGTCGTCGACGTCGACGGTGTTTCGCGCATAATTGAGCCGGAGGATGGCGCCGTCGTTCACGCCCATGGAGCGAAACGCCTTGGCGACCCCGGCAAATCCGGCGTCGCCGTACGAATCCTGTTGCGCAAACACCGCGATCTGGCGGGGCTGCAGCCGTCGTATCTTGACGAGGTAGCGGACGACTGCGTCGGTTTCCTGAACATAGCTGGCGCGGTAGTTGAACACGTAGCGATCCGGCGGGTCGTTGCGCAGGATGTTGGCGCCGGTGAAGGCCCCAAAAAACAGCATCCGGCGTTCGAGCGCATAGGGGATCGCCACCGCCGCGGTCGGCGTGCCGACATTGCCGACGATGCCGAACACCTGGTCTTTTTCGTAAAGCTGCTTCATCGCTTCCGCGGTGCGCGACGGCTCGTAGCCGTCGTCGGCGGCGTACAGTTTGAGCATCCGCCCGTCGACGCCGCCGGCATCGTTGACCCGGTTGAAGGCGGTCTCGATTCCGAGCTTCATCTGGCGTCCCAACTCACGGGCCGAGCCGGAGAAGGGCGCGGCGATGCCGAAGCGGATTTCCTTTTCGCCGATGCCGCGTGGCAGCGGCCCGGTCGGGACCGGGGCCGTGGGCGCGGTTGCCGCGTTCGCGGCCGTTGCCGCGGCGGCAGGGGACGGGCCGATGACGCTGGAAAGACTAGGGCCCGAGATCGAGCGTTCGAGATCGGCAAGCTGACGATCGGCCCGGATGCAATCGATTTTGCCCGAGCTAACGGCGGCGCGGCCGTCGGCCACGCTGCGATCGAACGTCTGGGTGAGATCAGAACGCTCTGCCTCGTTCGACGAGGCTTCCCGGATCACCTGTGAAAACTTGTCGACGATGGTCTGGATGCGGGGACGCGCAATGTCGCGGCATGCCTGGGCCGAGCCGATCACGGGGCCGACGCGGCCGGCAAGGTCGCGCACGATCACAATCTCGCCGGCAGCCTGAGCGCTGCCTGCGATTCCGAACAGCGCGGCCCCGACCAGCAAGGAGATCCGGTGCGAGGTCATGGCAAAACTCCTTGAGAACAAGATGGCGGAAAGTCGGTTCTCAGGCATTGTCATTCCTCCATCTGGATCATGGGTTGGCGCGTTGTGGCGTCGCCGGATCGGGCTTCTCGCTCCACTGCATGAATTGCTTGAGCAACTGGGACTGCTCGGACGCAGGCGGGGCGCTCGGTGGCGTGGAGGCGAGAACGGCCTGGAATTCGCTGATTGCAGGCTTTGGCGAAGCCTCTCCGGATTGGAACAGGGCAGCCTTGATCGACTGCACGATTCCGGAGGACGCCGACGGCCCACCGTCGCTCTGCCGCGACCCCGGCACGGCGATGACGAAGAACAGCGCCACCACAGCCGCGACGCCGATCGCGGCACCAAAGCGCGCTGCGATGCTCCACAACGCCTTCTTCGATTCCAATTGAGGTTCACGCATGATCTCGGGATCGAGGCGATGGCGCAGCGCATCGGATACGGCGCTCTCGAGCTGGGAGTCGAACGACGCCGGAGAGAACGGTGTCGTTGCGGGGCTGGCGTCGCGCATGGAAGCCGACCGCTCACGTAGCGAGCGCGGCGCGTAGTACAGGGGATCGCGGGGATTGATATGGTCCTGCTCACTCACACTACTCATACGCTCACTCCTCATGTCGCTTGGCGGATTGACCGGCGGATTGCTCGGCGGCGGAACGGCAGGTGACGTACCGGTCAGGAGTTCCAGATCGCGGAAGAGGCGCGCGGGGTCATCGACGTCCGCTTTCTGTCCGCTATCGGGCTTGCTTGGAAGACTTGAATCAAGGTGTGAGGCGTCGTCCCTGCGTCCGACGGCACCTGCCTGCGAGATCGGATCTCGCGACCACACAACGCTCGCTTCCACTGCCCTCGTCCCCTGCCGGCAAATGTTCCGTCTGCCCGACGGATTGAGCCGCCAGACCGCAGAGATCCGCCAGCACACATAAGTTTGTTGGAGCCGCGCGAGGACTAATTTAGGTCGGAAACGTGACGAAAGTAAGTTGAGCTCGCGTTAACTACAACTCACGCGACTCCTGTTTTCAAAGGGTTTGGCGCACGTTCCGCACGATAAGCAGCATGAATCGGCCACAAATGCGCCGGATTCGTCGCCTGTTGCGCTGTTTTCTGCGCGTAGCGCGGGTTTTCACATTAATTACTCGTTAACCAAGTTCGTCGATTGTTAACCATTCAATAAGAAAGGCGAGTCGAGCATCATGGACGTCCGAGCGGATCCCACGCGTCAACTGGTCCGGCTGCGCGGCCGGTCCTATGTCGCGTTCGTATTCAGCCCTGTCGTGCCGATCGTGGAATGGCTCGCCGAGATCGACGCCACGCTGGCCCGCTCGCCCGGATATTTCGTCGGCAAGCCGATCGTGCTCGATCTCTCAGCCGTCGACCTCTCGAGCTCCGCCATCGCCCATCTCGTCGGCAGTCTCAACGAGCGCAACATCCGCGTCCTCGGAATCGAGGGTGTGGAGGAAGATCGTCTCGCGGCGAACATGCCGCCCTTGCTGACCGGCGGCCGTTCCTGCGTGATCACGCGAAGCGAGTCGACGCAGAAATCGGAGCCCGAGCCGAAGAAGCCGACCTCGCTGCTGCTGGAGAACCCGGTACGTTCGGGCCAGTCCATCGTCTTCATGGAAGGCGATGTCACGGTTTTGGGCTCGGTCGGGTCGGGCGCGGAGATCGTCGCCGGCGGATCGATCCACATCTACGGCACGCTGCGTGGCCGTGCGATGGCCGGCGTCAACGGCAATTCCGCCGCACGAATCTATTGCCAGAAGATCGAGGCCGAGCTGCTTGCGATCGATGGCTACTACCAGACCGCAGAAGAAATCGACGTCGCGCTCCGCAGCCGCCCGGCGCAAGCCTGGCTGGAGGGCGATACCATGAAAATTACCCCGCTGAATTAACCGGCTAAGGAGATCAAGTATGGCCAAGGTCCTGGTCGTTACCTCGGGCAAGGGAGGCGTTGGAAAAACCACCTCGACGGCCGCGCTCGGTGCGGCGCTTGCGCAAGGCGGGCAAAGCGTCGTGGTGATCGATTTCGATGTCGGCCTGCGCAACCTCGATCTGGTGATGGGCGCCGAACGCCGCGTGGTGTTCGACCTCATCAACGTGGTGCAGGGTGTCGCCAAGCTGCCGCAGGCGCTGATCCGCGACAAGCGGCTGGAAAATCTCTGGCTGCTGCCGGCCTCACAGACCCGCGACAAGGATGCGCTGACCGACGAGGGCGTCGGCCGCGTTATCGCCGAGCTCAGGAGCCGGTTCGACTGGATTCTGTGCGACAGCCCGGCCGGCATCGAGCGCGGCGCGACGCTCGCCATGCGCTATGCCGACGAAGCCGTCATCGTCACCAATCCCGAAGTGTCCTCGGTGCGCGACTCCGACCGCATTATCGGCATGCTCGATTCGAAGACGGTGAGGGCGGAGCGCGGCGAGCGGGTGGAAAAGCATGTGCTGATCACCCGCTACGATCCGGCGCGTGCGGCGCGCGGCGAGATGCTCAACATCGACGACATCCTGGAAATCCTCGCGACGCCTCTGCTCGGCATCATTCCCGAGAGCCAGGATGTCCTGAAGGCATCCAACGTCGGCACGCCGGTGACGCTCAACAACGCCGAGAGCGCGCCGGCCCGCGCCTATATCGACGCCGCGCGCCGCCTGATGGGCGAACAGGTCGCCATGACCGTGCCGGCTGAGCGCAAGGGCTTCATGAACCGCTTGCTGGGACGGAGAGCTGCATGAGCATGAATCTGCTGCGGCTGTTTAGCGGCCGCAATGCATCTGCCCCGGTTGCGCGGGAGCGGCTGCAGATCTTGCTCGCGCATGAGCGCGGGCTGCTCGGTCAGTCCGACTTGCTGGCCACGCTGCGGGAGGAAATCCTCGCGGTAGTTTCGAAGCACGTGGTGCTCGATCCCGACAAGGTGATGGTCAAGCTGGAGCGCGGCAAGACGGTGTCGACACTCGAAGTCGATATCGAAGTCCCCAATAATTTCGACAAGAAGGCTCCTACCGAAAAGCGCATGGCCGGCTGAAAGGCGCTCGGTCGGCTGAGGGCCGCCACCGATGAGGTTGCGCGGGCGGGCTTTCTGCTTAAGATTGCATCGTCTAGCTTCGGTCCGACCATGAATTCGGTGCAGCCTGTTCTTCCAATGACCGGCGGATGTTCGTGCGGCGCAATCCGCTACGAGATATCGTCGTTTCCGCTGCTGCTGTACACCTGCAATTGCACGGATTGCCAAACCGCGTCCGGCAGCGCCTTTGCGCTCAACATGCCAGTGGCGACCAAGCACTTTCATCTGCTGAAGGGCGAACCGCAGGGATGGCGCCGTCCGTCTCCGACCGGTGCCGACGTCACATCCTGGTTCTGCGGAGATTGTGGCGGTCGAATCTACGGCGAACGCGCAGGACGCCTGGAATCCATCAATGTTCGCGCGGGGACACTCGACGAGATCAGATGGTTGAACCCGGCTGCCCACATGTTCATGTGAAGCGCACAGCCCTGGATCCAACCGGCGGCCAATGCCGAATGCCACGAGATCGGGCCAAGCGATTTCGACCGCTCGCTGAAAAGTGGCGAGCGATGTGGCCGGAGTTCTTCCCGCAAACATAGCTCTCGTGTGCCGGATGCTGCGCAGCGCGTCGCTCTTCGCGACGTGGTGCGCCGCTGATCCGGACCCAGCAGCCGGGGGGGTGGGTCCCGGCTCTGCGGAGCGTCACTTCGTGCCGCACCGCGTCCGGGACACGCTTCACGGTCGCGAGGCTACCCCACCATCCGCTCGCGGCCGGTCCAGAAGCCTGCCTTCAGCACCTTCTTGTCGACCTTGCCGACGCCGGTCATCGGCAACTCGCTAACGAACTTGATGTGCTTGGGCGCGTGCGCCGAGCCTTTCTTCGCCTTCACGAGGTTGATCAGCTCGTCCGGATTCGGTCGCGCGCCTTCGCGGGCGACGATCACGGCGGTGACGGCCTCGCCCCATTTGTCGTCGGGTACGCCGACCACGGCGACCATGGCGACGTCGGCATGTTGCGACAAGACATCCTCGACCTCGCGCGGAAAGATGTTGAAGCCGCCGGAGACGATCATGTCCTTCTTGCGGTCGAGAATGAACAGGTAGCCGCGTTCGTCCGATCGCGCGATGTCGCCGGTGTGCAGCCAGCCGTTCTTCAGCGTCTCCGCGGTCGCGTCGGGCCGTTTCCAATATTCGGCCATCACATGCGTGCCGCGCACGCAGATCTCGCCGGCCTCGCCGGTTGTGACTTCCCGGTCGTCATTGTCGAGGATCTTCACCTGGCAAGCGGCGATCGGGAATCCGCAGGACAGAAACAGCTCCGGCGTCCTGGGATCGTGGTCCGCCTTGCGCAGCACGGATACTGGATAACATTCGGTCTGGCCGTAGAGCTGCGAGAACACCGGCCCGATCCGCTCGATGCCCTCGACCAGCCGGCTCGGCGACATCGCAGACGCGCCGTACAGCAAGAGTTCGAGCGAGGAGAGGTCGGTCTTGTCGAGTGAGGGATGATCCAGCATGACGTAGATCATCGTCGGCACGAACAGCGTGAAATTGATCTTCTCGCGCTCGATGGTCTTGAACACGGCTTCGGGGTCAAAGCCTTTCAGCATGTGAACGGTGCCGCCGCGCATCAGCGTCGGCAGCACTTTTGTCCCCGCGACATGGCTGATCGGCGCAACCGTCAGGTAGCGCGGGGTATCAGGAATTTCAAAGTCAGCGAGGATCGCGCTGGCAAACCCGCCATATTCGCGGTGGTGCCGCAGCGCGCCCTTGGATTTGCCGGTGGTGCCGCCGGTGTAATTGAGCGTGGCGATGTCGTCGGGTCCGGCAAAGCTGCGTGCCGTGGCGCTGCCGGCGGCTTCAATCGCTTGCAAGAGGTCGGCGCCGTAGCCGGCGGGGCCGAGCGTGAACACTGTCTTCACGCCGGTCGCTTTGGCCGCGAGTTCGCCGCCGCGGTCGCGGAAGGTAACCCCGTCGACCACCAGCATCTGCGCTTCGGAATCCTCGAGCTGAAACAGTTGGTCGTCTAGCGAACCCAGTGGATGCAGCCAGGTGATCGCCAATCGCGAGAGCTGCGCGGCGACGCCCGCGCACCAGGTGTCGGCGCGGTTGGCGGTGAGAAACGCGACGCGCGTGCCGGGCGCAAAGCCCAGCTTCATGAACACGGCCTGCATGCGCCCAATCATATCGGTCGCACCGCGATAGGTGAGCGATCCGCCCGGCCAGGCGAACGCCGTGCGGTCCGGGTAGCGCGCCAGCGCCAGCAAGGTCTGCTCGCATGCCGCTGGGAACGCGTAGAGCGGATTGCCCATCCTTCTTCCTCCTGCCTGTTTTGTAATTGGCCTTCGCCCGTGCCATGTTGGGTGAACGCTAGCACAACAGGCACACTGCTCAAGCTTGGATGATGCAACCAACCGATGCTCTTGCGCGTTTTCGCGATCGCCTTAGCCTGCCGCTGATTGCGGCGCCGATGTTTCTCGTCTCCGGCGTCGAGCTGGTGGTAGCCGCCTGCCGCAACGGCGTGATCGGTTCGTTTCCGACCGTGAATTGCCGTAGCCCCGAACAACTCGATCAATGGCTGACCGACATCGATGACCGGCTGAAGGAGCACTCGGATTCAAGCGGCAAGCCCGCAGCGCCTGTATGCGCCAATTTGATCGTGCATCGCTCCAATGCGCGGCTGGAGCAGGATCTGCAGGTGCTGCTGCGTCACCGGCCGGAAATGATTATCACCTCCGTCGGTTCGCCGGCGCCGGTACTGAAGCCGTTGCGCGATGCCGGCGCGCTGGTGTTTGCCGACGTCGCATCCATCCGCCATGCCGAGCGCGCGGCGGCCGCCGGTGCCGACGGGTTGGTGCTGCTAACTGCAGGCGCGGGCGGCCAGACCGGCTGGCTCAATCCCTTCGTGTTCGTGCGCGCGGTGCGCGCCTTCTTCGACGGACCCCTGGTGCTGGCGGGCGGCATCGCGGATGGTCACGCCCTGCGCGCGGCCGAGGCACTCGGCTGCGATCTCGCCTATATGGGTACCAAATTCATCGCCACGCGGGAGAGCATGGCGGACGCGCGCTACAAGGAGATGCTGGTCGCCAGCAGCGCCGACGACGTCCTGCTGACCAGGGCATTCACGGGCCTGCAGACCAACATGCTGCGCCCCTCGATCGAGGCCGCCGGTCTCGATCCGGACGATCTTCCCGAGCGGGGCGCGATCGATATCGGCAAGGATATCGACATCGGCGCGCGCGAGAACCGCCCGAAACGCTGGAAGGATATTTGGAGCGCGGGACATTCTGTTTCGGGCGTGACGGAGGTGCTGTCCGTCGACGAGATGGTTGCGCGCACAGCGGCGGAATATCGGGACGCTGCCCCTGCGATTTAGCTAGAGCGTTTTCCAGCGAAAGCTTGCCCCGGACTTGATCCGGGGTGGACACCGGTTCGCGTGAAGAAAACGCGTCAAACAAGAATCTAGAGCCCGGTTCTGATTCAATCAGAACCGGGCTCTAGCGCGCAAAAGGTTCCCGGCGATTCAGCCACTGCATTTTTGTGATGCAGCAATGCTAGGGCGCGCCCAACGGCAAATGCCAAGAGAAAGCCGCCGCGCTGGCAAACTTCCGACACAGGATGACGGCGAAAACAGGCAATCCGACATGACGCACGCGCGAAAGGCGAGACCGATTCCAGGTTTCGCCGCCGGGCGCATTTTATTCAGCGAGGCCTTCGTGTCGCACAAGCTCTTCCCCGCGATCCTGCTCATCTGCGCGCTGTTTACCTTCCCGGCTGTCGCGCAGCCCGGCGCCGCGCCTGCCGCCCCTACCGATAAAGCTGATGTCCTGACGCCCGATCAGGCGAAGCGGGCGCTCGATACGCTTTCCGATGACAAGAAGCGCGCGCAAGTCATCGAGACGCTACGTGCGATCGCCAGTGCCTCGCCGCCACCGCAAGGCGCGGCTCCCGCGCCCGAACAGAAATCCGCGATGCCGCTCACGGCGGACAGCCTCGGCGCACAGCTCCTGCTGACGGTATCCGAGCAGGTCGGCGAGATCTCGCGCGAGGTCGCCGATGTGGCGCGGACACTGACGGACTTTCGGGCGTTCTATTACTGGTTCGTGCGGACCGCCAACGATCCGTCCGCCTATCACCAGTTGTTCGACATCGCGTGGAAACTGGCGCTGGTGTTTCTTTGCGCGCTCGCTGCCGAGTGGCTGGTTTTCCACCTGATCAAGCGCCCAGTGGCGCTGTTGGAAGCGCGCCTGCCGCAAACGGCGCGCGCTACGGTAGCGACTTTGGCGGTGGCCGATCCGCCATCCTCCGTGGCTGACGTCACGGCCGCGCCCGAGCTGTATCGGCGGCGCCTCAGTCTGGCGCGCACCTGGCAGTCGCTGGTCAGGTTGCCCTTCGTGCTGGGACGGCTCGCGCTCGAATTGCTCCCGGTGCTCGTCTTTGTCGGTACCGCCACGATGTTGCTGGGAAGCGGGATCGGCGATCTCGCAACCACCCGGCTCGTGATCCTCGCGGTCGTCAACGCCTATGCGCTAACGCGCGGGCTGATCTGCGTAGTACGGGCGCTGGCCGGACCTTTCGGCCTGTTTCGCGTTCGCGCCGAAACCGCAGCCTATATCGAGATATGGGCGCGGCGCATCGTCACCGTCGGTGTCTCAGGCATTGCCTTCGCCAACGTGGCGTTGCTGCTGGGCTTGCATCGCGGCGGCTACATGGCGTTGCTGCGCCTGGTGATGCTGGTCGTCCATCTCTTCATCGTCGTCATTATCCTGCAGTGCCGCCGCCAGGTTGCGGATGCTATTCGCGCGCCGGCCGGCCGCGACGGCACAGCCGCCAGGGTACGCAACCGCGTCGCCGGCCTGTGGCACTATCTTGCGATCGTGCTCGACCTCGCCTTGTGGGCAGTGTGGGCGCTCAACATCCGCAACGGCTACGCGCTGCTCCTGCAGTATTTCGTCGGCACCGTCGCAGTTGCGCTGATCGTGCGTCTTTCCACCATGCTGGTGCTGAGCTTGATCGATCGTGGCTTCCGCATCAGCCCGGAGCTCCTGCGCCGCTTCCCGGGCCTGGAGAATCGCGCCAACCGCTATCTGCCGCTGTTGCGCAACGTCATCTCGACCGCGATCGCCTTCATCGGCTTTGTCGCGCTGCTGGAAGTCTGGGGCATCAACGCCATCGTCTGGTTCTACGGCGGCCAGATCGGCAGCCGGCTGTTGTCGGCGGTGGTCACCGTCGGCATTGCTGCGCTGGCTGCTGCGGCGATCTGGGAAATCAGCAATGCGTTGCTGGACCGCAAGGTTACCGCGCTGTCGCGCGACGGTCACTACGCGCGCGCGGCGCGGCTGCGCACGTTTCAGCCGATGCTGCGAACGGCACTGTTGTGCCTCATCGTCGTCGTCGTTGGCCTCACGGCGCTCAGCGAGATCGGCGTCAATGTCGCGCCGCTGCTCGCCGGCGCCGGTATCGTCGGTATCGCCATCGGCTTCGGCTCGCAGAAACTGGTGCAGGACCTCATTACCGGGCTGTTTCTCCTGATCGAGAACACCGTCCAGGTCGGCGACAACGTCACGCTGTCGGGCCTTTCTGGGGTCGTGGAAAATGTTTCGATCCGCACCCTTCGCCTACGCGCCGGCGACGGCTCCGTGCATATCGTGCCGTTCAGTGCGGTGACGACGATCACCAATTCAAGCCGCGGCGCCGGCAACGCCGCCGTCAGCGTCAACGTGGCCTACAAGGAAGACACCGACCGCGCCGGCCAGATCCTGAAGGACATCGTCGCCGAAATGCGGCGCGAGCCCGAATTCCAGCACCTGATCCGCGGCGATCTCGAACTCTGGGGCGTCGACAAGGTAGACGGCTCGATGGCTTCGATCGTCGGCCAGATCCGCTGCACCGATGCCGGCCGCTGGCCGGTGCAGCGGGAATTCAACCGCCGCATGAAGCGGCGATTCCAGGAGTGCGGCGTGGAAATCGCGCCCGCTAGCCAAACCATTCTGATGCAGGTTCCGGCGCCCGCCGATGCCGCCGCGAATGCGCAGCCCAGGCGGGCGGCGGGCTAGTTCGTCACGCAACGCTATCCGCGTGTCTCAACGCAGGATTCGACCAAGGATGTGCGCCGCCTGATCGATCTCTTTTTCATTCCATGCCGCAAAGCCGAGAAACAGGCCCTGCTCATTGGTCTTGTGATACAGCATGCTCGATAACGGCCGGCTGGCGACGCCGGCGTCGAGCAGGCGCGCCGACAATTGCCGGTCGTTTGCCGGTCTGCTGCACCTTGCCAGCAATTGCATGCCGCCGGCCGGGGCTTCGATCGCGAGACGGTCGCCGGCTTCAGCGGCAAGCGCCTGCAGCATGCAGTCGCGCCGGCTCTTGTAGAGGCGCGTCATCCTTCTGATGTGGCCGAGATAGGCGCCGGATGCGATGAACTCGGCCAGCGCATCCTGCATGGTGATCGACGTCAACATTCCCATGTGGCGCTGCGCCAGTTCGAAGTGATCAATCAGCGCTTCCGGGACGACGAGGTAACCGAAGCGAATGTCCGCATACGTCGCTTTCGAGAAGGTGCCGAGATAGAACACGCGCGGCGACGTTGCGAGCCCCTGCAGGGCGGCCACCGGGCGGGCCTCGTAGTGAAATTCACCGTCGTAGTCGTCCTCGATGATGCAAGCGCCCGTGGCTTCGGCGAAACGCAGCAGTTCGAGACGGCGGCCGATCGGCATCAGCCGCCCGGTCGGATATTGATGCGACGGCGTGACGAAGATCAGCCGCGGCGCCTCCTTGCGGGATGAGACGGCCATGCCTTGCGCGTCGAGCGGTATGGCGGAAACGATGGCGCCGGCGGCATGCAATGCGACGTTGGCACCGCCATAGCCCGGGCTTTCGATCCAGGCGTGATCGCCGCGCTCGAGCAGCGCATCAGCGATCAGCGTCAGGCCGGATTGCGCCGTCGGCACGATCAATATCTGATCGGGCTTGGCTTTGATTCCGCGATGAACCACGAGATGCCCGAGCAGCGCTTCCTGTAGCGGTCGATGGTTGATGGGCCGGTCGCGGCGTAGCAGTGCGTTTCGCGCCGCGCGCCGCAGGCAGCGGCTCCACACATCGTGCGGAAACTCGCGCTCGTCCGCCAGCCCGGGCTGAAACGGCCGCGGCCGTCCGTCATGAACAGGCGGCCAGTCCGCCCGCTGCAGGCTGCGCGCCCAGGACGACAGGCCTATTCGCTCGCTTCCGGCCCGGCTGCTTCGCGGCGACATCTTGCGGCGATCGAGCGACAGGCCTTCGGCGACGACCGGACGGCGTCCGGCGGCAAGCGAGAGATAGCCTTCCGCGGCCAGTTGCTCGATCGCAAACGAGACGGTGTTGCGTGAGAGGGCGAGCGATTGCGCCAGTTGCCGGCTCGAGGGCAGGCGCTGGCCGGGCGCGAGGCGTCCTTCCGTGATGAGGCGCCGCAACTGGTCGGTGAGCTGGCGCGTCAAGGTCGCGCCGCTGTCGCGCGCCAGATGCAGCATTCCGGGAATCAGGTCGTCCACAACTGGCACCAGCAAATCTCAAAAACTGGTTCTTTCATTAGAGCCAGTTGAAGGGCTAGGCAATGCCGAGCGGCTCATGACGGGACGTGTTCGAGATGGCCAGTGGACTTTCAACCCGCAGCGCGGCGGCGCTGCTTGCCGGTGTCGTGTTCGCGTGGGGGACCAACTGGCCGGTGACGAAGATGATCGTGCACGACGTGTCCCCGCTATGGGCCACGGCGCTGCGCTGCATGATCGCCGCCGCGACGCTGGCGCCGATGTTGTGGGCGCAGGGGACGTTCATCGTCCCGAAGCGCGGCGACCTGCCGGTCGTGTTCTGCACCTCGATTCTGCATCTGGTGGCGTTTTCCGCATTGGTGGCGGCCGGGCTGCAATTCGTGCCGGCGGGCAGGGCGATCGTGCTCGGCTATACGACCCCGCTATGGGTCGCGATCGGAGCAGCCATGTTTCTGTCGGAGCATATCACGCGCCGGCGCGCGATCGGTATCGGCTGCGGCCTGGCGGGCCTCGCGGTCATCTTCGATCCGCAGACGCTGAACTGGGCTGACCGCAACGCGCTGTTCGGCAGCGGCCTAATTCTGATTGCCGCGTTCTGCTGGGCCGGCAACATCGTCTATGTCAGGGCCCACAAATGGATCTCGACACCCTTCCAGCTCGTGTTCTGGCAGGTGCTGCTGGCGGCGGCGCTGCTGTCGACCATCGCGTGGCTCGTGGAGGGCCCGCCGCACATCTTGTGGACGGCGCGTCTCGCCGGCCTGATGCTCTATAGCGGCATCGTCTGCACGGCATTCGCCAACTGGGCAATGACCATGGTGAACCGCAGCCTGCCGGCCGTCACCACCTCGCTGTGCCTGCTGGCGACGCCGCTGCTCGGCATCGTCAGCGCCACCGCGATGCTGAACGAGCCGCTCGAGCCGTCGCTGTTTCTGGCGATGGCGCTGATCATCGGCGGCATCGCGCTCGGCACCATCGCCGGTGGCTCGCTTCGAGAAAAGACGGCCTAGTTCGCCACAAAATACCAATTCTCGTCGTAGCGCTCGAGCCGGCTCGGCGGCTTGTCGGCGAATTCGAAGAAGTTTTTGGGATCGCCGCCCGGCGGCACGAGCAAGAAGCCGGTGAAATAGTGCTTCAGGCCGCGTGAGGTCAAAAACAGCACATAGGTGCCTTCTTCCGTCTCGTCGACGACGATGTCGTTGCCGACGGAAACATTTGGCTCGCGGTCGCCGAGCGCGATCAGGTTTTTGTTGTAGGAGACGTTGGGTTTCAGTTCGCCGGCTTCGATGCGCGCCACGATCCGTTCGCGGTCGGCCCGGTGCCAGCGGAAATTCTGCTGGAGGGCGACCTGGTGCAGCGGGGCATAGGCGAGAATGGCAAGCGTGAGCACACAGATCAGGAAGGGAAGGGCGAACTTCGCGCCACTGGTTCGGATCTTGGGGAGCAGCGAAGCCGACCACACGATG
The DNA here is from genome assembly GCF_018398875.1 of Bradyrhizobium sp. sGM-13. Lineage (GTDB taxonomy): Bacteria > Pseudomonadota > Alphaproteobacteria > Rhizobiales > Xanthobacteraceae > Bradyrhizobium. Next base: position 180,363 of record NZ_JAGWDK010000003.1, read on the forward strand.
CAGCCGAAGAACACCAGCGCGACCAGCGGCATGACGACAAGCAGGACGAAGCCGGAGGGCCAATCCGCCATCGACAGTTCGAACGCCGCGATCGACAGCGTGAAGGCTGAAATTGCGATCGTCGCCACCAGCGCGGCGCGAACTGATAGCCCGGTGGCGACTGACGCCGTCTGGGATGTCGCTTCAGCCATGCCGGGTCGTTCCGCTCCGCCGTTTGCTCGCGTTCCGGCCCTTGCCATTCCGAAGGCTTAACGCGCCGTTAACCATATCGGCCCCAACAATAACCCCGACGATGGTTCGCCGCCACGGTCGAACCGACGGCAAATCGAAAGGGGTATGGAATGGATTTCGACCGGTATTTTGCCAAAACCCCGGCAACTCTCGAGGAGATCCGGCGCCGGGTGATGTTTGCGCTCGACCGGCATCCGCTGTGCCGCGGTATCGAATTCGACGTCGTCAGCATGCCGCGCAACCGCAAGTGCAACTGGACCGTCACCCTGCAGCAGGTCGCCCCTGACGCCCTCTGGGAAGCTTCCGATATCGTTGCCGATATCCAGGAGGCCTATGAATTGGCCGCAGCGGCCTGATTTCAGGGCTATTTTGGGCCTTTTTCCTCATCTTTTCGACCGCGTCAGCGCGGCGATTGGCATCGTATAGCCTCAATTATCATCCAGTTTTCGGCAAAAGGGCCAAACGTCGGCGGGAATGGAGACCTTTTTGACCAAGACTATGACGATTGTCGCGCTGATCTGTTTTCTCGTGGCCGGCGCCGCCGTCACCGCCATTATCGGCCGCGACAGCGTGCCTGCCGCCCGGTTCGAACTGGCGTCGGCTTCCTCCGTCCAGGCGCCGGTGTCGAACAAGGAAGGCAAAAAGGATCGCTTGGCCGTCCTAAGCTACGCCACCGCCGCGGTTGACCCCCAGCCCAGGGATCCCGCGCTGAACGAATCGCTGCGCCGGGCCTATGCCTCGACTTCGCCTGTCGATATGGCCATGCCGAAGGAAATCGCGGCTCCGACCGCCCCGCCCACGACGTCCACCGCTGAGCCGAGCACGGCGCCGGTGCAGGCACCTGCACCCGCAAAGCCCAAGGCCGCAGCCAAGCCCCAGCCGCAGAAGAGCTACGCGCTATTGAGCGATGGCCAGATCGCCGGCATCAAGGACCGCCTGAAACTGACGGCGTCGCAGGAGTACTACTGGCCTCCGGTAGAGACTGCGCTGCGCGCCGTTGCCCGCAAGATTCATGCGGGCCGGCAGGCCAACCCGAATGCGACGGGCGTGCCGATCGATCCAGAATCCGCGGAAGTCCAGCAATTGAAATCGGCGGCGATGCCGCTGCTGTTCCAGTTGCGTGAGGATCAGAAGAGCGAAGTGCGCTCGCTTGCCCGCATCATCGGGCTGGAAAAAGTCGCCGCAATGATCTGAGCGCTGCATCGGCCGCTGGTTCCGCAGAACTCCTACGCACAACGCCGTACCGGAACATCGCCCTACCCCACGCGTTGCCCGCGTGGATGAGGGAGTTTGCCGATGCGCACATCAACCGCCTTTTTTGCGGGGGCCGGAACCGTGGTTGTTGCGGTCGCCGCCGGTCTTGGCGGTGGATATCTGGCCGCCAACATCGTCAGCCCGCCGACGCATGTGATCTCGAAACTGGAACGCCGGATGTCAGCGGAGCCGATATCCGTCTCGACGGAGCCATCGGAGCCGGTGCCCCATCTCGCGGCGACGGTGGCCGCGGCCAATACCGTGCCCGCTCAGGAGCAGCCGCAAACGCAACCCCAACAGACCCAGCCACAGCCGCCAACGCCACCACAGCCGCAAACGGCGGCGGCAGCGCCGTCCGCTAATAATGCTTCCACCGAAGAGAAGACGGCCAATAACGCGGCGGCCGCTCAACCTGTACCGCCACCGCCGAAACCGTCGAAGCCCGCCGAACAGGCCAACGAAAAGACTGCTGCGCCGGAGAAGGCGGCTGCTCCCCAGGAGGCGTTTGCCAAGGCGCGTGATGCTGATCTCAAACGGGCTGCCGCCGAACAGCGGCGCGCCGAGCGGCGCCAGCGCTGGGCCGACAGGCGCCGCTTCCAGCAGCCCCGCGAGCACGACCTCGAGGCGGTCGAGACGCAGGTCCGGGAAGCAACCGAGCCGCGGCGCATCATCATCCGCGAAGAAGCGTTCGCTGGGGAGCCGGCACGAATCGAAATGCCCCGGATCAGGTTGTTCGAACAGGATTGATCGATCCGGAAGAGTCGCGGCGCATCCTTCTTGAATAGCTGTCTTGTCCCGGATGCGGTGCAGCGTGTAGCGCTGCACCGCATCCGGGACCCAATGCCGCGCGACATATGGACCCCGGATCAGCAGCGCACCACGCCGCAAGCGGCGCGCTGCGCAGCATCCGGGGAACGCTGGGCCGATCGCGCCGCTTCAATGAAATGAAACATTACGTCTCAGCTAGCCGCCGCACGTCTTAGCCGCCGCGCGATTCCACCACCTTGCGGCAACCATCCGACAGCTTCGTCTTGTTCGCTTTCAGGCAGGCATTCATCTGCGGCGGCTTGCCGATATGCTCGGCGCAGAATTTTCCGGCGTCCGAACGGCAGGCCATCTGCTCCTGGGGAGTGGGGCCGGATTGCGCCTGAGCCAGCGAGCCGGCGCCGAACGACAGGATCAGCGCAGTGGCCGCGGCCACGATATGAATGGATTTCATCATGGATCACCTTTTGACGAGAATGGGAGATTGAAAGCGCGCGAAAACTCGTCGAGGTTGCGCCCGCGGTCCATGCCATGTTCATGGCGTCGGAAGCGGGCCGCAAATCACCCCGCGCGCACCCACACCATTTTCATGGGATGTTGCCGGGCACCTCGATGGACCATGTACAACTCGCGTCGGCTGCGGTGACCGATCGGCACATCGCAAAGAGCTGCACGCCCAATTCGGGAGAGATGACACATGTTGAAGAAGACAGGTTGCCTGAGCGCAGGTCTGATGCTCGCGGCGTTTTCGGCCGTGGCTTCCTTTGCAGTCGGCGGCGTAAGCTCTGCCCAGGCTGCAGTGGTTTATTGCAAGACGGTTGGCGTGCCGAAGGGCTGCGTCGCGCGCCCTACGCCGGTCGCAGCGGCTGCGGTCGTGACGCCGGCCGTGGGCGTTGCCCGTGTCGGCGTCGGCGCTGTGGGCGTCGGAGCTCGGGGCGTCGGTGTTCGTCCCGGCACGCCGATGAACCGCGGTGGCCCGGTGAACCGCGTCGGTCGCCGCTGAGGCAAAGCGTTTTCAAGCGAAGCATGCCCTCGGACTTGATCCGTGGGTGGCACCGGCTCGCGTAAAGAAAACGCGTAACTAAAAATGTGCATGCTAACCGGCAGCGCCATCGCTGTCGGGAAAGCGGTGGGGCAAGGTCAGCCTCACGCGCGTGCCCTTGTTAGTCCCTTGGGCGCAGGAGCTCAGTTCCAGCTCCGCGCCGCAGCGCGCGGCACGGCTTCGCATGTTGCGCAGGCCGCGCGCCGTTTTCGCAGCTCCGGCGGCTCCGCCGTCGGGCGCGATCTCAAACCCCCTGCCGTCATCCTCGACGGTGATGCAGCCGCGCTCGAGGCCATCGGCGCCCGCCAGCGTCTCGATCCTCACCGTAATGCGCCGCGCCTTGGCGTGCTTGACCGCATTGGTCACCGCTTCATCCAACAGCCGCACGATCTGGATGACGTGCCACGGCCGCAGCTCGGGATGAACCGGCAGGCCCTGCGCCGTAACCGCGCGCCAGTCCAGCGCGATGTCGTGCGGACGAAGCTGCGCCATGGCGCGTTCACGCCATGAGCCCAGCGCCAGCATCAGATCGCCGCCGATGTCGTCCATGGAGTCGATGACGAGGCGCAGATCCTTGAGCGCCGCGCGGGCCGCATCACCTATCCCCGCGCTGCCATTGCCGCGCTCGCTGAGCGCCACGATGCTGACGAGCTGGCCGCCGAGCCCGTCATGCAGATCGCGCATCAAGCGCGTGCGCTCCCGCGCCAGCGCGGCGGCGCGGGCGCGCTCCTCCTCGCGGGCGAAACTGGCCTTCAGCTTCTCCTCCGCCTCGCGCACCTGGGTGACGAGGCGGCCGGCAAATCCGTCGACCTGGTTCAGCGCCCGGGCGAACCGCCAGGTGAGCCCCGCGCCGATCGCGACCAGCATCGCCGAATAGGACAGCCGCGCGGTGAAGATGCGGTTGGGCATCATCTGAAACACCGAGAGCAGGTCGACGATCCAGCAGGTCAGCATGATCGTGACCGCGCAGCCGAGCAGGAAACTCGCAACGTTCTGCCGTTGCAGCGCCGATCGCGCAGTAACGACGGCCATAATGAGAAGGGAGATACCGACCATCGGTACGGCGAGAATCAGGAAGAGGGCGCGCACCAGCGCCTGATTTCCGAACAGGCCGGCCAGCGCCAATGCGATGCCCGGAATGAAGATGATCCAGGCGTAGCGCTGCCACTTCCAGCCCGAGAGCAGCAGCGCAAAGACGAGCACCAGTGCGCTTTCGAGCGGCGCGGAGGAAATCAGGATCACATTGAACCTGGAAAACGGCGTCTCTCCCATCGGCGTTTGCAGGAACGCCTGGCCGACACCCACGGCCATCGCCGCCGCCAGAACGCCGTAGGCCGGCTCGTGGCGACGCATCACCCACATGATGCCGAGAATGACAGCCAGAATCGCCTGCCAGGATGAGAACACCACCGGCAACGTCACGAACACCAGCGTTCTGAGATTATAGGTCGGGCGCAACGCTTCGTCCGGTCCGACCCAGACGCGATCGAGGAAGCCTGTGATCGGCCCCCAGATGAACAGCCGGATCGAGATGGCGTTGTCGCCATCGCGCAGCACGGAAGCGGGGATCACCGCAATCGCCGGCGTGTTGCGGTCGGGGCGGTTAGCGGCAGGATCGCGCCGGCTGTCGAGGATCACGACATCGTTGACGGTGACCTCGACCCCATTGGTAAAGCGCGGCAGGAACACCGACCAGGCCCGCGCGGCCTCGCCGGCCGGGCGGATGAAGTGCCCCCTGAAGTGGGGCGGATCGGTCATCGCATTCCGCAACAGAGAGAAGTACGGCAGCGTCACCGCCCGCTCGGCGCCGGCCTCGGTGAGCTGAAAGGCCGTCAACTGATACTGCGCGGGAGGTCCCGGCAGCGATTGCAGAAGCACCGCGACGCCGGCGACGGCGATCACCACCTGCAGCAGCAGATACTGGGTGAGACGGGACGATCGCAGCCGGCGCCGCGCGCGGCCGGGCAGCTCCGGTTGCACGTCGTCGCCGTGACCGTTCACAACTTGATCAAGCCCTGCTGGACCGCCTCGAACACCGCCTCGCCCCGGGTATGAACTTCGAGCTTGCGATAGATGCTCTTGATATGCCCGGGCACGGTTTGGCGCGACAGGCCGAGATGGCTGGCGATCTCGGCATAGCTGAAACCCTTGGCGATGCCCCAGAGAATGTCGATTTCGCGCGGCGTCAGTTTGGTGGTGTTGAGTACTGGGCCGGGCGGCGGCTCTGGCGTGCTTTGGGTCCGGCGCACGATGAAACGCGCGATCGAGGCCGAGATCGGCGAATGGCCGGCGACAAGGTCGCGCACGGTGGCGGCGATGTCGGTGGGGAACGCGTCCTTGAGCAGATAGCCCGTCGCGCCGACGGTGATCGCCGAAATCACGCTTTCCTCGTCACCGAGAATCGAGATCACCATGATCTCGGTATCGGGAAAGCGCCGGCGGGTCTCGCGGATCAGGTCGACGCCATGGCCGTCCGGCAACTGAAGATCGGTCAGCAGCACCTTTGGCGCGCCTTGCGCGAGACAGGCGCGGGCTTCCGCAAGCGTGCCCGCGGCCCTGACCTGGTATCCGGCCTTGGCGAGCGCGTCCTGCAGCCGCCACAGCGTCGGCGCGTCGTCCTCGACCAGCACGACCGTGATGGCTTCCGCCTTGGGCCCGTCGCTCAATGAATTCATCTGAAAACTCCGGCTGCCTGTCCCTGCAGCCCGCGCAAGTGTAACCCCGTGGCAGTTTTTTGCGACACCCATGTTCATGGGGCGGGATTTTTACAAGATTCGAGGGAGGCGAACGGAGCGGAAAAAGCCTATACGATTGCCTCTCAACGAGGCCACCGAAATGCCGAATCCCCCTAAAAACGTACCGCCGACGAAAGTCGGTTCCGAACCCGGCCGCCTTGCCGTCATGTCCGAGGATATCACTGCTGCGGGCGCGTCCATTGCCGGGTCAGTCCTCGTTACCGAATGCGACCAGAGCCGGACGCTGAGCGAGATCTGCGGCTGCAACCTCTGGCTCAAATTCGAGAACCTGCAGTTCACCTCGACCTTCAAGGAGCGTGGCGCGCTCAACCGGCTGCTGGCGCTGTCGCCGGAGGAGCGGCGGCGCGGCGTGATCGCGATGTCGGCGGGCAACCACGCGCAGGGCGTGGCTTATCATGCCAACCGGCTCGGCATTCCCGCAGCCATCGTGATGCCGATCGGCACCCCGATGGTGAAGATCGAGAACACGCGGCGTCACGGCGCGAACACGATCATCTCCGGCAAGACGCTGGAGGAGGCCGGCGAATTTGCCCGCACGCATGGCGAGGCGAACGGCATGATCATGATCCATCCGTACGATGATCCCTTGATCATCGCGGGGCAGGGCACCATCGCGGTCGAAATGCTGCGGGCCGCGCCGCAGCTCGATACGCTGGTGGTGCCGATCGGCGGTGGCGGGCTGATTTCCGGCATGGCGGTTGCGGCCAAATCGCTGAAGCCGGATCTGCAGATCGTCGGCGTGCAGGCGCAGCTCTATCCCTCGATGTACAATGCCATCAAGGGCGATCATCTGCCTATGCGCGGCGACACGCTTGCCGAAGGCATTGCGGTGAAGGTGCCGGGCCGGATCACCACCGAGATCATCCGTCATCTCGTCGACGACATCGTTCTCGTTACGGAAGACCAGATCGAGCGGGCGGTGGCGATGCTGATCGCGATCGAAAAGACGGTCGTCGAGGGCGCCGGCGCCACAGGCCTTGCGGCGGTGCTGGCGGCGCCGGAGCGTTTTGCCGGCCGCAATGTCGGCCTTGTGCTAACCGGCGGCAACATCGATACCCGGCTGATCGCCTCCGTGCTGACCCGCGAGCTCGCGCGCGAGGGCCGGCTGACGCAGATCGCGATCGACATCGTCGACCGGCCCGGCCAACTCGCTGCCGTCTCGGCGTTACTCGCCGAAGCCGGCGCCAACATCATCGAAGTCTCACATCAGCGCACGTTCTCCGATCTCCCCGCCAAGGGCACGCTGCTCGAAGTCGTCATCGAAACGCGCGACCGTGCGCATCTGGATGAGGTGATGAAGCGGCTCGGCGAGGCAGGGTTTGTCGCGTGGCTGCCGGGACGGCGGTGAGCGTCGCGGTTTCGAGCGAAGGATGTCCTCGGACTTGACCCGGGGTTATCGGTTCCCGCAAAGAAAACGCGTCAAAGAAAAAGATCTGGAGCGCGAGGTCGTCATTCAGCGTGACCGGTCGATGTTCGCGTTGGTGCGCATTTCTCAAGCTGGATTTTGAGTGAGGTCCGAGAAGGGCCCAGAACCGACGTTCCGTCCCGGCGGGGCGGCTAAGCGGCCGATGCCTCGGATTGTTTTTCTGCCCAGTTGTGCATCGCAATCGTGACCAGATCGCCGCGGTCATTCATCTGCTGGCACCCAGACGGCCGCTAAGCTAACATGGGGATCATTTGAGAGGAGCGGTGGGTCGCACCGGACGGTTTACTCTCACGGGAGTCCAGGCGGTCGCCGTCTGGGCATACAGCAATGGCCGACATTTCTGCTCCGCAAAAGCCCATGCCACCCCGCGGCTATTTGGCCATCATCCGTAGCATCGACAAGTTCACGGAATTGACCGGGCACCTCTTCGTCCTCTCGATCATTCCCCTGATTTGCGCCAATGTGGTCGAGGTTTTTGCCCGCTACGTCCTGGGGGATCCGACGATCTGGGCCCTCGATGTGACGACGATGTCCTACGCGACCTTGTTCATGCTGGGCTCGGCATTGGCGCTCCTGAAGGGCGCTCACATCCGCACCGATGTACTGTGGGAAGCATTCTCGGATCGCACGAAAGGCATGATCGACAGCCTGGCGTTCCTCTTGTTCTTCCTGCCGACAATGGTCGTGCTGTTCTTCCTCTCGATAGACGATTTCCTCTACTCGCTCTCGATCAACGAACGCGGAAGCTCCGGCGCGTGGACGCCGGTCCTGTGGCCGCTGCGCGGGGTTATTCCGCTGACGGCCTTCATGCTGTTCTTGCAGGGCATCTCGGAGTTGATGAAGAGCCTCTGGGCTTGGCGAACCGGCGCATTCTTGGCCAAACACGAGAAGATCGAGGTCTGAACAACCATGACGGCCGCCGAAGCTCTCGGACTTGCCATGCTCGTCGGTATGGTCTTCGTCATTTTCATCGGTTTCCCGATTTCCTTCACGTTGCTGTTTCTCGCCCTTGTTTTTGGTGGCATTGGCCTCGGGTGGGAACAGACTTTCAATCTCGGCTACCTGCAGATCTGGGGCACGATGAAAGACGAGATCTTTCCCGCCGTGCCGCTGTTCATCTTCATGGGTTACATGACCGAACAGGCCGGACTCATGGAGCGGCTGTTCGTGGCTTTGCGCAGCGTTCTCGCGCCGGTGCGCGGATCGCTCTATCTGGCCGTAATTCTAACGGCGACTATTTTTGCGATGGCGACCGGCATCGTGGGCGCCGCGGTGACCGTGCTCGGCATCATGGCCGGATCGATGATGATCAAAACCGGTTATGACGCGCGGCTGTCAGCGGGTGCAATCGCCGCCGGCGGTACGCTCGGCATTCTGGTCCCTCCGAGCATAATGCTGGTAGTCATGGGCCCGGTCATGGGCGTGCCCGTCAATCTTCTCTATTCAGCGGCGTTCGGCCCGGGCTTTCTGCTCGCTGGCTGTTATATTGCCTATACGCTCGTCCGCAGCTTGATCAATCCGAAGCTCGGTCCAGCGATGACCATGGAGGAGCGCACAGCCACCTATGACGCGATGACCACGGAAAAGGTAGGCGCTCCCGTGATCGGATTGGGCCTCGTGTGCCTGGTCGCAATAGCGTATTTGCTGCTCGATTGGTTGCTGAGCCAGGCGCGTGCACCGCGTCTGTCGCTTGCGATCGGTCCGTTTAGTCTATCGGCGGTCGCTTCGTTGTTAGCGATTCTGACGGTTTATCCCTACTTCCGGAACGCCTACTTCCGCGCCGTCGTGCTCGGCGTTGCGCCTCTGAGCGCGCTGATCGGATTTACCCTCGGAACAATCGTCGGTGGAGTCGCCACGCCGACCGAGGCAGCCTCGTGCGGGGCTTTCGGCGCAGTCCTCCTTGCACTCTGTTACGGCCGGCTCAGCATGCCATCGATCACCAACGCGGCCATCGGCACGATGGTGACCTCGGCCATGGTGCTGTTTCTGGCGGTGGCCTCGACGGTGTTTGGCGCTGTCTTCACCAAGCTAGGGACGGCGAACTTGATTACCAATTATCTGCTCGCCCTTCCGCTGAGTGACTGGTGGAAGCTGGCGTTGATCATGGCGATCTTTTTCGTCCTCGGCTGGCCCTTCGAATGGCCCGTGATCATCCTGGTCTTTCTTCCGATCGTTTTGCCGGTGGTCGAAAAGCTTCAGTTCGGCTTGAACAAGCTCGACCTGCTGATCTGGTTTGGCGCACTGACCGCCGTCAATATGCAGACGTCGTATTTGAGCCCGCCCGTTGCAATGTCGGCGTACTACCTGCGGAACGTCGTGCCGCAATGGAGCTTGGGCACGATTTACCGGGGCATGTCCGACTATATGGTGATTCAGGTCGTAGTTCTGGCGCTGCTGCTGTTGTTCCCGCAAATCGCATTGTGGTTGCCGAACATTGTCAGGTAAGCCGCGATCCGCTGCTTATCCATCTCATGAAGGGCGGCCGAGGCCGCCCTTCCAGCTATGTCCTCCCTTCGCGAGAGCATGATCCGACAAGGCGGGTACCGTTTGTCCCGGGACAAACGCGGAGCGTTTGCCCGGAGACCATGCTCAATCAAAAACCTGGAGCGCGATGGCGATTCAAATCCAATCCCATCGCGTTCAAGGTCGTCTCATTCTTTGACGGGCCAATAATGGTCCGCCTGCAATGCGTAGGACGGGAACATGAAGCGCTTGGCGGGCACGACCTTGGCGGCATAGGCCTTCTGAGATTCGTAGACTTTCTTGAAGAAGGGGTTCTTCGCCGCCTCCGCCGCGGCAAATTCGTCCCACGTCTTGAGGAAGGCCTGATTGACCTCGGGCGGCGTCGTCAGGAGCTTCACGCCGTGCTTCTCCTTGAACTCCGCGATCGCGTCCGCGTTCTGTCGCTGGAAGCTAGCCCACCAGCGCAGGAACGTCTCTGTCGTGGCCGACTTGATGGCCTCCTGGTTCTGCGGCGGCAGGCTGTCCCACACGTCCTTGTTGATTGCGATCTCGGCGACAGAGGCGCTCTCATGCATGCCGGGTGTGTAGTGGTATTTCCAGACCGTATGCAGGCCGAGTCGCAGGTCCTCGATGCCGCCGACCCACTCGGCACAATCGATCGTGCCGCGCTCGCCGGCGGGCAGGATCTCGCCGCCCGGCATGTTGACGACCGCCATCCCCATCTTGGCATAGAGCTGCGAGACGATGCCGGTCTGCCGGCACTTCATTCCCCTGAAGTCGGGCAGGTCCTTGATTGGACGCTTGAACCAGCCGAGCGCTTGCGGGCTCGGCGGAATGCTTGGAAACGCCACCAGATTGAGCTTGAGCTCCTTCTGATAGAACTCGTTCCACAGATCGAGGCCGCCGCCCTCGTAAACCCATCCGATGAAGTCGACGGCATCCATGCCGAAAATGCCGGCCGGCGTATTGGCGAACAGGGTTGCGGCGACGTTCTTGCCGTACCACCAGTAGGAGATGCCATAGGCACCGTCGATCACCTTCTTGTGCGCGCCATCGAGGATTTCGAAGGGCGGAACGACCGCGCCGCCCGGCAGCGCCTCGATCTTGAGATTGCCGCCGGTCAATTTGTCGACGCGCTCGGCAAAAAACTTCAGAGCATCGTGCGTGGTGGACGATGGCGGAACCGCCGATTGTATCTTGAGAACTCGTGGCTGTTGGGCGAGCGCTGTGCCTGCGAACGCAAATGTGGCAGAGGTTGCTGCGACCAGAGCAACCTTCCTAAGCGAAATCATTTTCATCGGATGTCTCCCTCCCTTTTGCTTCTTGCTCCCTTTTGGCAGAGTGCGGGCGAGCCAGGGGGCGGCCAGCACCGGCATAGCCTACAGCGACGAAGTGCTGTCAGCCAGTGCGGCCCTCTGGAGTTCGTTAGCTGCCAGTAAGATGAACCCTCAGGCCGTCAGAGCAGCCATCGAGCCACCCCGGTTCGCGATTAGACCGGACAGCCGCTCGTGGTGGTAAAACGGCCCTCTGGGCAGCGGTGAAGCTGTTAGATTGGTGGGCTGGACAACTTGATGGCTGGCGGGGCGAGCAAAAATGCGACCGACACAAGTTGTTGGATTCGCGCGGTTATTTTGGGGCGGGCGGCTCCTGGCGGTCATTGATGCCGCTCGCAGCGCACTCGACGCGATCCGTGCCTGGTACGGATCACTTGCTGCAGGCCTCGGCCGACGCTCGCTTGTAGGTATTTATCTTGTCATCCCTGGCCAGCACACACGCATACTTGTCGCGCGCTTCCAGCCACCAGCGGGCTGCGGTCAAAATCGCCAAAGCGCTCGACGAGGCGCAAGCCACCTGATGCTATTAGCAACGGCATCTCTTGCGGAAAGATGTTGCGCATCTGCAAAGGCGTTTTCCAGAAATCTTTCTTTTCCGATGTCGACCAATACCAATCCACGTGACTGATTTGGGTGAGAGGTTCGTACCTGAGAGTTTCCTCGACGATTATCTTGCCTTCAGTGTCATGGACGATCGCTCCGACCAGTTGACGCCTGTCGGGACCGCTGCTGAGCATGGCCACATTCGGGAAGAAAGCGTCGAACACAAGCCTGCCCTCTGGTGATAGGTGCCGTGCCACTGATTGAAAAAAGCCGCTGAAATCGTCCGGGCTGTGCAGGTGCAGAATCGAATTCACGGCAACAATGATGGTGTCGAAGGTGCATCCCTTAAGGTCGAAATGGCGCATGTCCAACTGCACCAAATCGAGCTGGACCGCCTGGGCCTCGGCGGAACGTCGCGCACGTTCGAGCATCTTGGCGGATAGATCGCCTCCGGTCACGTGTAGGCCTGATCGGGCCAGCGGAATGGTGAGACGACCGCTTCCACACGCGAGATCGAGGACGCTACCACCGCGTTCGTGAGCCGTCTCGACGTAGAAGCGTTCCACGGCCGGATCACGGGGCGCCATCAAGTCGTACAGATCAGGGCGATCGTAGAGGCCGTTCTGTTCCATGAAATGCTCGCGTTGATCCGCATAAGGCTTAGGCGCTAATGAGTCCGCCCCTCAGTTCACCAGCCGCACCGTGCCGGCGTCGCTGACGTCGTAGCCGCCGAGCTCGCCTGCGCGATCGCGGAAGCTCGACCCGCGCATGAACTCGAACAGCGCCTGCGGTCCCTTCATGAAATAGTCGCGCTGCCGCATCACGAGATCAAAACGTTCCCAGGTGACGGGGAGGAAATCGAGTCCTGCCGATTTCGCCACGCTTCGCGTCGCGATGCCGCAATCGATGCGGCCGGCGCGGATGGCTTGCGCGATATCGGGTCCGGTGGGGAAGGCGGGTTTTGCCAGTTTCAGATCGTCGAGCGCAATGCCCGCGCGCGCCAGCAGCGCGAGCAGCAGCAGTTGCGAGCCGGCGCCGGGCGGGCGTTGCGCCATGCGTGCGCGTGATGTCGCGATCGAGGCCATGTCGCTTAGGTCAAGCGGATTGCCTGAGGCGACCAGAATGCCCTGCTCGCGCCGCGCAAAGCCGAGCACGACCGCATCGTGCAAGCCCGGCGCATCGGCGACCGCCTCGACATTGGCTCTCTCGTCGTCGCCGTCGAGCCGGTGCAGATGGATCGCCGCGACCATCACCTCGCCACGCGTCAGCCGACGCAGGCCTTCCTCGCTGCCTTCGGCCAGGCTGGCGAGGCCGGAATTGCTCTCACGTAAGCCCCATTCCAGCAGCGGATCGTGGCTGCCGCCGACGATCGGCGGCGCGACCTGTGCCAGGCCAGCAGGCGCAATGAGTCCGGCGGACACCCAGCGGTCCAGCGCCGTGCGCGGAAATAGCCACCGCCCGGTCACCTTGCTGCAGGGCACTTCGCGGTTCGCCACCAGCTCGTAGAGCTTGCGCTCGGAGAGGCGGAGATAATCGGCCGCTTCGTCTGTCGTGAGGAGCTCCGGCATCGGCACCAATATGCATTGGAGTGCAAATACTACAGAAATTGACCATATCGTTGCTATCTGCGCAAGATGCCCTGCGCTAGTGGGATTACAAATGCCAGACGGCCCGTCCGCCCTTCAACTTGTCCTCAGCGGCGATCCCGCGCTGTTCGCGATCGTGCGGCTGTCGCTCTATGTCAGCCTATCAGCGGTGGCGCTGGCCGCGCTGATCGGTATTCCCTTGGGCGCCTGGATCGCACTGACGAGATTTCCCGGCCGCCAGGGCTTCATTGTCCTGCTCAACGCCTTGATGGGCCTGCCGCCGGTCGTTGTCGGCCTCGCGGTGTATCTCGCGCTGTCGCGCTCCGGGCCGCTCGGCGCGTTTGGCTTGTTGTTCACCCCGAGCGCCATGATCGTCGCGCAGACCGTGCTGGTCGCACCCATCATCGCCGCGCTGACGCGGCAGACCATCGAGGATCTCTGGCTCGAATACCGCGACGAACTCACCGCGATGAACCTCGGGCCCCTCGGCCGCGTCATGGCGCTGATCTGGGACGCGCGCTTCAGCCTGGTCACGGCGCTGCTCGCCGGCTTCGGCCGCGCAGCCGCTGAGGTCGGCGCCATCATTATCGTCGGCGGCAACATCGAAGGCTTCACCCGCACGATGACGACGGCGATTGCGCTGGAAACTTCCAGAGGCGACCTGCCGCTCGCGGTCGGCCTCGGCCTCGTGCTGATTTCGATCGTGATCGCGGTCAACGCGCTGGCCTGGAGCGTGCGCCGCGCCGGCGAGCGATCGGCGGGATGATCATGCGCGCGCCTTCGAGCGAACTGCCGATTGAATTCGATCGCGTGACGGTTACGGCCGGTGGGATCACGATCCTCGACGACGTCGCGCTCACGCTGGCGCCGGGCCCGCCCACGGTATTGATCGGCCCCAACGGCTCGGGAAAATCGACGATGCTGCGCCTGGCGATGGGGCTGCTGGCACCTTCGCGCGGGCGCATCACCTGGGGCGGGCTCCAACATGTCCCGCCGCTGAAGCGCGCGATCGTGTTTCAGCGCCCGGCGATGCTTCGGCGCAGCGCCGCCGCCAATCTCCGTTTTGCGCTGCGCGCCGCCGGTATCCCGCACGCGGAGCATGCGCGACGCGTCGCCGAGTTGCTCGAACTGGTCGGCTTGCATGCGCTCGCCGACCGCGCGGCGCGAAGGCTCTCCGGCGGCGAGCAGCAGCGGCTGGCGCTGGCACGCGCGCTGGCGCGCGATCCCTCGGTGCTGTTTTTGGACGAGCCGACCGCGAGCCTCGACCCCATCGCCACCAAGGCGGTGGAAGACATCATCCGCACTGTAAGCGAGCGCAACATCAAGGTCGTGATGGCGACCCACGATCTCGGCGAAGCGCGCAGGCTCGCCGGCGAAATCGTCATGCTTCACCGCGGTCGTATTGTCGAAACCGGTGCAGCCGCATCGTTCTTCGACGCGCCGCAAACCGCCGAGGCGAGGGCGTTCCTCGCCGGCGAACTATTGATTTAGCGCATGATCCGGAAAAGTGGTTACCGGTTTTCCGAAAAGATCGTGCGCAAACTAAAGAAGGAAAATAAATGAGCATGCTCACCCGCCGTTTGCTGATTGCGGCGACCGCCAGCCTGGTTTTCGCAAGCCACGCCGTCGCGCAGGATAAATCGATCGTGGTGGCCTCGACCACCTCGACGCAGGATTCCGGCCTGTTCGCTCACATCCTGCCGATGTTCAAGGCCAGGAACGGCATCGACGTAAAAGTGGTGGCGCAAGGTACGGGACAAGCGCTCGATACCGGCCGCCGCGGCGATGCCGACGTCGTGTTCGTCCACGCCAAACCTGCGGAAGAAAAATTCGTGTCCGAGGGTTTTGGCGTCAGGCGCCATCCCGTGATGTACAACGACTTCATCCTGATCGGTCCGAAGAGTGACCCGGCCGGCATCAAGGGCTCGAAAGACATCGTTGCGGCGCTCTCCGCGATCAAGGCGAAGGGAGCCGATTTCATCTCGCGCGGCGACAAGTCCGGCACCCATCAGGCGGAGCTCAATCTCTGGAAGATCGCCGGCATCGACATCGCAAAGGACAAGGGTCCCTGGTACAAGGAGATCGGGCAGGGCATGGGCGCTGCGCTCAACACCGCGTCCGCCTCCAACGCCTATGTGCTCGCCGATCGCGGCACCTGGTTGTCGTTCAAGAATCGCGGCGACCTCGGAATTGCCGCCGAAGGCGACAAGCGCCTGTTCAACCAGTACGGCATCATGCTGGTGAATCCGGAGAAACATCCGAGCGTCAAGAAGGATCTCGGCCAACAATTCATCGACTGGCTGATATCATCAGAGGGCCAGAAGGCGATCGCCGGTTACAAGATCAACGGCGAGCAGTTGTTCTACCCCAACGCCAGCGATTCCGGCGCGTGATGTGCAGTAGCGATCAGTCCAGCGCAATGATCACGGTTCGCTTGCAGTCGGCGGCGTTTCGTCAGGCTTGATCGCTGGAACCCTGATCAGGCGATAGATCGGCACCCACGCAGTGTCCCAGTTCTCGAGCGTAGCGCCGCAAGCCGTGCACTCAAAACTGTCGATCTCGCGCGAGGCCGCCATCGCCTCCGTGCGGTGGTAGATCGCGCCACATCTGCAATGTCGCTGATTTCCGGTCACCGACGATGCTTAAGCCCCGGCGCGAAGCCGTACAACGCTACTCTCGTCGAAGGAACCGCCGTTCATATTCATGAATGTTTGTTTAAGGACCTGTAACAGTCTTAATGTCGCAGACGGAACGTGATCGCGGCGGGGTGATTAGACTCGATAGAGTCGACACAATCACTGGAGTTCGATGATGAAGAAACTAGCCATCGTGTTTGCCGTTGGTGCTGCTGCGCTGATCGGCGGTTCCGCCGCCAACGCCGCCGACAATGCGGTAAAGGCGAAACCTGCGACGGATACTGTGCAGTCTTCCACTGACTTCAGCGCCCATCGCCGCCACTGGCGTCATCGGCACTGGGGTTACCACCGGCACCATCGCCCGTACTACGATAGCTACGGCTACTACGCGCCGCGCCGGTACGGGTACTACGGCGGTCCCCGCTATTACGGCGGCGGTCCCGGCGTAACCTTCAGCTTCGGCACCGGCCGCTGGTAAGACAGCCGGCGAGAAAAAAGCCCGCAGCAATGCGGGCTTTTTTGCGTGCCAACCGGCGGGTCGATCTGGGCCTACAATTCCCGCGATGCTTTCGATGACTTTGTCCGGCTGCCGCTGCCGGCGGCCGACGCAAAACGGGTGGCGGATTGCTTGCCGGGCTTCCGTGTCACAGCCTTTGCTGCCAGCCGGGTTACCCGGGCATGCGCATTCCGGAACGCCGTACGTACGGCCCTTGCGGTTCGGCTTGCAACAACTCGCCGCTTTTTGAGAGCCGCGTGGCTCTCTTCGGCAACTTCAGCCTTTAGCAACATTCCGCTGATGGAAGGCGACAGATCGACCGGAATTTCGGCGATCTGGTCTTCCTTCGACAGGCCACCGACGCCTTCGCACGGCGCCTTGTCCGGCAGGTCCGTCGGCATGTGAACAGTGTTGTTTGCGTCCGTCCAGGCCTCGGCCTTGTTGCCGGTGATGATCTTGACGTAAGCGCGCGTTTCCTTCGGCAACGCGCCGCGCCGCGATAGCCACTTCTCGATCCTGCCGCCGCCCGCATTGTAGGCTGCGGCCGCAAGCCCGAGATTTCCGAACTGATTATAAAGCTTGCGAAGAAATCTTGCCGACGCAGGAATCGCCTGCAGCGGATCGAAAGGGTCTTTCAAGCCCATTTCGACCGCCGTCCGCGGCATGAATTGCGCAATGCCCTGCGCGCCTGCCGAACTGACCTCCGCCGCTTTAAACCTGCTTTCCTGCCAGAGCAGGCGCACGAGAAACCCGATCGGAACATCGTGTTCCTCAGCGGCACTTCTGACCGCTTCACAGATCGGGTTCGCTGGCGCGGCCTCCTGCTTTATCGAGACGACCGCATGAGCTGCGGAATCGGCTGTCGTTGCCGACTGGTACGGCATCGTGACGACGTTTGTTGCGTCAGGTTCTTGCGAATGCTCAACCGACGCGGTCACAGTTCCTGTGTGAGAATTCGATGTCGTGGCGGGTTCCGATTGCGCTTTGGCGAAAACGAAAGATGGTTCCATCCATACTGACTTGATTCCGGAACTTTCAAAATCCACCGCGACTACGAACACAGCAATCACGGCGGCGAAAAGATATCGCATCAACTTCCATCCATTTGTGTGAAGGCCGGTCGGATAGAAGTTGGATGTGGAGATTTCGCGGATGAACTACGGCAGAGCAGTGTTCTTTGTGGCCGTAATTCTACCGAGGGGAACTTTCAAAAATGCGCGTTCCCGGGCCGGTCGCCTACATAGCTCTTTACGCCGCGTTGTACGCGGCGTTCGGCGTGGCATCGCCGTTCTGGCCGAAATTTTTTGAAACCAGGGCGCTCACGTTCGAGCAGATCGGCTTGATACTGGCGGCTGCGTTGCTGGCGCGTCTTGTCGCCGGTCCACTCGTCGGGATGTTTGCAGACTTCCTGCAATCGTTGCGCCTCGTGCTCGCATTCTGCGCCGCCCTGGCAGCAGCAACGGCTGCGGCGTTGCTGTGGGCCGATGGTTTCTGGCTGTTGCTGCTTCTGGCGCTGGTTCAAGCCGTGGCACTGGCTCCTACGACGTCGATCGCCGATGCGTTGTCAGTCAACGCGGCCAGGCCGCAGATCGGCGGGCGGCCGTTCGAATATGGCTGGATTCGCGGTTCGGCATCGGCGGCTTTCGTCTGCGGTACGCTGATCATCGGGCAACTCATCACGTCCACTGATCTGACGCGTGTGGTCTGGCTGAACGCAGCGCTGCTTGTCGCTGCCGCTGGGGCAACCGCGCTGGTACCCAAGGTTTCAGCTCCATCGGCGCCGCATACCGGCGTATCGCAGCTTGCGGGCGAGGTTCGTGGACTCCTTGGAATCGCGCGATTCCGGATCCTGATCCTCGTCTCGGCTCTGATCTATGGCAGCCACGCCATGCATGACGCCTTTGCGGTGATCCGGTGGAGCAATGCCGGAATAGACACTTCCGTCATAAGCGTCTTGTGGTCGGAGGCCGTCGCCGCAGAAGTCATCGTATTCTTTCTGATCGGACCGGCCTTGCTCAACCGGCTCGGCGCGCGTGGTGCGGCGGCGTTGGCGGCAGCAGCCGGAATCATCCGCTGGTCGGTTGCGGGGACGACGACTTCCGTTATGGCGCTCGCGATGGTGCAGCCGCTGCACGGATTGACGTTCGCGCTGCTGCATCTTTCTTGCATGCGGTTGATGGCAACTCTTGTCCCCGCCAGAATGGCCGCAACGGCTCAAGCAATCTACGCGTTTGGTTCAGGCGTGGTAACGGCCGCACTGACGCTGCTTTCGGGGCTTTTCTATGCCAAGTATGGCGGAGGGGCGTTCGTTGCGATGGCGGTGCTCTGCGGCCTCGCGTTGCCGCTCGCCTGGTTTGGCTTTACCAATGCTCGGGATATCTCTGCCCGCGTACGCTGAGTTGCGGTAGAATCCGCGTCGCGAAAACCAGGTCGATCTCTCTCAAAGGTTTGCCAATTGGTCTCGGAAAGCGATCTAGACGCTACTCTCGATGCCGTCAGGGCCGGCGCTGCCGGGCCGGCTGAGGGCATTTTTGGCCCGGCGTCGATGACGTGGCGGATCGACAGGGAAGCCGTGATCTTTCTGGGAGCCGGGCGCGCCTTGCTGCTTCAACTTGCGCATCCCTGGGTCGCGACCGCCATTGCCGAGCACTCGCGCACCTTTACCGATCCGGTCGGCCGCTTTCATCGAACCTTTGAGCTGATGTTTACAATGGTGTTCGGTTCGCTTGATGGCGCGACTGCCGCGGCCCGGCGTCTGCATCGGCGGCACGCGATGATCTCCGGCGCGTTACCCGAGGCGAGCGGTCGCTTCGCCCAAGGTTCATCCTACAATGCCAACGACATCGCCGCGTTGCGCTGGGTTCACGCCACCCTCGTCGAAACTGCTGCCATCGCGCACGATCTCGTCTTGCCTCCGCTGTCGCCCGAACAGCGCGAGCAATATTGGGCCGAAAGCCGGCTGTTCGGCGCATTGTTCGGGCTGAGGCTCGAGGACCTGCCGGCGGATTGGTCATCCTTCGCCGACTACAACGCCGCGATGGCTCAATCGGATACCTTGTCCGTCAGCACTGCGGCGCGTGACGTGGCCCACCACATCTTGACCGGCGCACGTCCGTGGTTGCGGCCGCCGCGCTGGTACGTAGCCCTGAGCGCACAGATGTTGCCCGAGCGGCTGCGAACAGGCTTCGGCCTCGATCTCGACGAACGCGATCAGAGAGCCGCGGATCGCGCGCTCAAGTGGATACGCCGCCTATATCCGCACCTGCCGACTCGCCTCCGCTACGTCGGCCCCTATCACGAAGCGCAGGCGCGGCTGCAGGGAAAGCCGCGGCTCGAGCTGGCTACCCGGTGGCTCAATCGGGCGTGGACCGGACGACCGCGGCTGGATGATCGTCGGGAGAGGTGAGGCCGATGGGCATCGGCCTGTCATTTGCGGTAAGAGATCTACCCGCAGAAGATTCTTGAAACGAACCTTGCAGAACCGGATTTTTGATATTGATGGACGAGGACGACCCGAGCGACGAAATTTCGCGGATCGAAGCGCGGCTCGAGGAGCTGGCCGAGGTCGCCGAGCGGTGCCGCAAGATCACGCTGGTCTCGAAGTCGGTGATCGCGCTCGGCGCCGGATTGATGCTCGTCACGATGCTTGGCCTGCTCGGGTCCAATCAGGTCGCCGCCCTCGGCTCGATTGCCGCGGTGCTGGGCGGCATCGTGTCGCTCGGCTCGAACGTCAGTACTTTGCGGCAGACCATGGCCGCCATCAGCGAAGCCGAGGCGCTTCGTTCCGATCTGATCGGCAGGATCGACCTTCGCGTGGTCGGCGACGAGGTCGCAATCAAGCCGCCAGCGTAAACGCCTCGTGCACGGACGACTGGACCGCGCCGCCCGTCACCGCGCCTCCGCCCGCAACGTAGATGGTATCGCCGATCGTCGTGGCGCCGACCGCGTGCCGCGGTGTCAGCATCGGCGCATGAGATTGCCAGGTATTGGTCTTCGGATCGTAACTCTCCATCTGACCGAATACGACGCCTTGCGAGATCTGGCCTCTGTCCTGCACGCCGTATTCGCCGCCCATCGCGAACAAGCGGTCGCGGTAGACGACGAGGCCGTGGCCCGACCGCGCCGTAGGCAGCGGCGCGCGCTCCTTCCAGGTGTCTGATACGGGCAGATAAACGTGGTGAAGGTCGGTGTTGTATTCGAAGGTGTTGAAGCGGCCGCCGATGATGTGGATCATGCCGTTATAGGCGACCGCGCCGACATGGTCGCGCGCGGCGGGGAGCGCTTTCCGGATTTCCCACTTGTCGGTTTGCGGGTCATAGACCTCATGCCAGCCGACGCTGGCGCGCTCGTTGGTGGGGGCGCCGGCGCCACCGATCAGATGGATCTTGCCATCAAGCGCCACCGCTGCGGCCGCCCCGCGCGGGCGTGACAATGGCGCGATGGTCGTCCACTTGTCGGACGCCACCTCGTAGAAAAACGCATTCGGGTCGGGATTGCGGTTCTGCTCGATGAATCCACCGAGCGCGTAGACGCGCCCTGCATCCGCCACGACCGCAACATGGTTGGCGCCGCGCGGCAAAGGCGCAGCGTTGAACCATCGATCTTCCTTCGGATCGTAAACATGATGATAGGTGCGGTCGACACGGCCTTCGCCATAGCCGCCGACAATATGCATGCGCCCCGCCCAGGCTGTGGCCCAGGCCATTTCGCTTCGCGGCAGCGGCAACGCCGCCTTTGGTGTCCAGAGCCCCTGCGGGCCCTTCGGCGCCGGACTGTCCACCTTCCGCTGGGCAATCTGCTCGGTGGTGAGGTGATGCGGCGTGCCGCCCTGAAGCCGGGCGAACGGATCGGAGGAGGGCGCTGCTTCAGGCAGCGCTGTGCCTAGCGGCGTGCCATGGCCCGCATGCTGGGCGAGCGCCGGCGCGCAACCGATTGTCGCGCCGGCAGCCACGGCAACGAAAGCTCTCCTGTTCAGACGCGGCAGATCGGATGTCGACGACATGAGAGCACCTCAGCTAAAGTTGCTGGATCATTCAATGGTTGTAACAAAGGCGAGCGCGGTCAAGACAACAAAGCCGGGAACTGTCGCGCCGATGCACTCAATTGCAGGTGATGCTTGACGGGACTTGGCTGACGGGACTTGGCATGACGGGATGACCCGGATCCTGCTTTGACAGGTTCGCGCTGACCTGATCCATTTCCAGAATCGGAAGTGACGAGGCATTCAACGACGAAGCACCCAACACCAGTTAAGGAGTCGGCCCATGAAAGAACGGGAACTTCGAGACCTGATTGCAGACGTCAAGACCGGCCGGCTGTCGCGGCGGGCCTTTGTCCAGCGAATGATCGCGGTCGGCCTTTCGGCGCCGATGGCCGGGATGATGCTGAGCCAGTCTGGGGTCGCGATGGCCGCGACCGCGCTTCCTTACAAGCCGACCAAGGCTGGCGGTGGCGGCGTGCTGAAACTGATGTATTGGCAGGCCATCACCCTGCTCAATCCCCATTTCGCGGTCGGCACCAAGGATCAGGAAGGCTCCCGGATCTTCTACGAGCCGCTGGCCGGATGGGATGGCGACGGCAATCTGGTTCCGATCCTCGCAGCCGAGGTTCCGAGCAAGGAGAATGATGGATTGTCCGAGGACGGCCGCTCGGTGGTCTGGAAGCTGAAACGCGGCGTCAACTGGCATGACGGCATGCCGTTCACGGCCGACGATGTCGTCTTCACCTGGGAATATGCCAAAACACCGGAGACCGCGGCGGTCTCGATTGCCAACTACAAGGACATTACGGTCGAGAAGATCGACGACTTCACCGTCCGCCTCACCTTTGCCAAGCCGACGCCGTTCTGGGCCGATGCCTTCGTCGGCAATTACGGCATGATCATCCCGAAGCATCTGTTCAAGGATTACGTCGGCGCCAAGTCGCGCGAGGCGCCGAATAATCTGAAGCCGGTCGGCACCGGCCCTTATCAGTTCGTGGATTTCAAGCCGGGCGACATGCTTCGCGCCAGGATCAACCCCAACTACCACTTCGCCAACCGGCCGCATTTCGATGAGGTGGAGGTCAAGGGCGGCGGAGACGCGGTATCGGCGGCGCGCGCGGTGCTGCAGACCGGCGAATATGACTATGCCTGGAACATGCAGGTCGAAGACGAGATCCTGCTGAGGCTGGAGGCTGTCGGAAAGGGCAAGGTGAGCATCACCCCGTCAGGCAATGTCGAATTCATCCAGCTCAACTCGACTGATCCAGCGGTCGAGGTCGATGGCGAGCGCGCCAGCATAAAGACCAAGCATCCGCTGTTCAGCGATCCGGCTGTGCGCCAGGCCATCAATCTATTGATCGATCGTGCGTCGATCGAGAAACACATCTATGGCCGCACGGCGCTGGCCACCGCGAATTTCCTCAACAATCCAGAACGTTTCCGGTCGAAAAACACCAAGTTCGAGTTCAACATCGAGAAGGCCAACCAGATCCTCGAGACCGCCGGCTGGAAAAAGGGCGGCGACGGCATTCGTGCCAAGGACGGCAAGCGGCTGAAGTTCGTGTTCCAGACCTCGATCAATGCGCCCAGGCAGAAGACCCAGGCCATTGTCAAGCAGGCGTGCCAAAAAGCGGGCATCGACGTCGAACTGAAGTCGGTGGTGGGATCGGTGTTCTTCTCCTCCGACGCCGCCAATCCCGACACCTACACGCATTTTTATTGCGACGCGCAGATGTACAACACCACCATGCCGCAGGCCGATCCGCAGTTCTTCATGAACCAGTACACATCGTGGCAGGTGGCGAACAAGGAAAACAAGTGGCAGGGGCGCAACGTCTCGCGCTGGCAAAGCAAGGAATATGACGAGATCTACAAGCAGGTCGAACGGGAGCTCGACGCGGTGAAGCGCGCGGCGCTGTTCATCAAGCTCAACGATCTCGTCGTGTCGGACAACTACATCCAACCCATCGTCTCCCGCACCCGGGTCGCCGCGCTCGGCGGCACGCTGACCGCGCATATCTCGGGCTGGGACAACGATCTGTGGCAGCTCGCGAGCTGGTATCGGGAGGCGTGAGGGCGGAACATCGGATGTGCCGGTGTAGAGAATTACGGGCTCCTAAATCGCAGATGATGCCAAAGGCGTGATGCGCCAGTGCACTGCCGCCGTAATGCTGACGGCGTGCCATGGCTCGCATGCTGGGCCGGCGCCGGCGCGCAACCGACTGTCGCGCCGGCAGCCGCGGCAATGAACGCTCTCCTGTTCAGGCGCGGCAGATGGCTGTTGAGTTGCAGGTGACCTGCATCGCAACTGTTAGCTAGCTCACACGTGAAGACTACAGAACGCTGTAAGCTCTTCACGGTTCGCCGTGAGCGGTAATGCTCCGGCTGCAAAAACGAATATCGATAGTGCGGACAGGACAGCACGTCCGGCCGGTTGTCACCGGCCGCGACGATCGGATCAGCGTGCCGAAAGGGCAGATCTGGGCCGGCCAATGAGCAGCAAACCGAGGCCGAGGACGCAGCGATCGGCGAAGAGGAAACTGGCAACAGGCACACCAACGGGGGAGCGCGCAATGGGTCAAATCGGCAGGTCTACCGACCCCTCAACGGCTGACAATCGCGACGACGTCGCAGGCAGCGAGGTCGCTTCGTTCCGCTACAACAATCCCGGCGCTCAATATCCCAGCGCCCGCGCCGCGCGCTTCGGCCAGACCGGCTATGGCATCATCGGCGGCGGCCACAAGATCGCGCGCTTTCCCTCGCCGGTGAACGGCGCCGCCTCGAACTTCGACCTGTTGTCGCGTAGCTATGTCGGCATGCGGATTGGCGAGGCCGGAACGAAGTGGACCGGCGCCCACGGTTTCGGCGTGCCCGGCTATGACGCGAACGCCATCCTGACAAAGGAGATGGTCGACGATCCCGTGCAGGCGATTGCCTTGCTGAAAGCCATCGCAGGGCGCGAGTCGGGCAAAGGCAATAACCTGACCGAGGAGCAGTGGCGTCAGGCCCATCGCATGTACAAGGCCGGCAGCGCCGACGCCTTCTTCGACGGTCTGCCTGCTGTAGCTGTTGCCCAACCGCCCGCGAACGGTGTGCCCTCGGGTGCGGGCCTGGTGCAACGCGCACGCGCGCATATCGGCGAGCAATACGTCAACACCCAGGTGCCGAAGGACGATCCGCATTGGCACGGCCCATGGGATTGCGCCGAGTTCGTCTCATGGCTGGTCTATCAGGAAGCCAATATGCTTTACGGCTGCGTCGACCACACGGCACAGCCGGCCAAGGCCGATGCCTATACCGGCGCGTGGAAGGCCGACCTCGAGCGGCTGGGAAAACGCGTTTCGGTGGAGGAGGCGGCGGCGACCGTCGGCGCCATCGTGCTCCGCTATCCGCCGGGTCCGGGCAAGATGGGCCACATCGCCGTATGCGACGGCAATGGCGGCACCATCGAGGCAAAGGGACGGCGTTACGGCGTGGTGGCCGATACGGTGCATGGCCGCGGCTGGCACACCGGCATCCTAATTCCCGGCATCTCCTATGACAATGCCGCGCCGATCAAGGTCAGCCTGCCTGCCGTCATCTACGAGGTCGGTGCGCCGAACATGGATATGGCGGTCGTCAAGCGCATCCAGGCAGCGCTGGCCGCGAAAGGCTTCGATCCCGGCCTGATCGACGGCGAGTTCGGATTGAACACGCAAGCAGCCGTGCTGCGTTTCCAGGAAGCCGAGGGCATGGTCGTCGATGGCGCGGTCGGGCCGGAGACGGCGGCAGCGCTCGGCATCTCGCTCGGGGCCGAAGCCGTCAAGCCCGGCGTCACGGTCGCGGAGACGAGTCCCGCCGGCGCTCCCGCACTCGACCTGCAGCAACTGCTCCCGCTCATTCTCATGTTGCTATCGAAGGAGAAACCGATGGCCGCCGATCCTGCCAAGCCGGGCCAAGGCCTCGAACTGCTGCTGCCGCTGATTCTGCAGTCGGCGCTCTCCGGCAAGCAGCTCGACATCACGCAGCTTCTTACCGTGCTTGCGACCGGCAAGCCGGCGCCGGCGGTCACGCCGATTGCCAACGCGCCGGTACTTTCGCAGCCGGTCAACACCGTCCCGGCGCCGGTCGTCTCGCAGCCGGCAACGCCGCAACAGCCTGGCGCCGCTGCGCCGGTCGATCTCATCACCGTGCTGATGCCGCTGCTCTACGAGCGGCTGACCGGCAAGCCACTCCCGGGTACCGAAAAGCCGGATAAGCCCGCCGAGCCGCTCGCGCCGGCCATGTCGCGGCCGAGTGTACAGCTTTCTGCCGGCATGCTCGGCATCGTCACCCTGCTGCAGTCGGCCGGCATTCTCAACCTGCCCTTCAATCTGGGAGCGATCGCCGGTCAGGCGCCAACCACAACCGCGCCGGTTTCAGGCTCGACCATGGCTACCTTGATTCCGATCATCACCGGCGTAATCGGCGCCACCGGCGGCTTCGGCGCGCTGGGTGGAATTGCATCGAAGCTGTTGGGCGGACTGATCGGCGCGTTCGGGAAGAAATGAGGGAAGACCGGAGAAGAGTAAACCTCGGTGCGTCGGCGACGCGCTGTTCGGGAGTTGTGCTCGCGGCTGGTGCCATAACACCTGCGTGGCGATTGAACCTTTCGGTCCGCGCCAAGACACATCCACGCCTACAACAGTGTTTGCCGCAGGGCGCGTCTTTTCATGGAAGATCCTGCAGTTTTTCTCAGCCGCCTCGCGAGGTTCGCGCTGATACCGATCGGGCTGCTGCTGCTGCTCGGCGCGAGCTTTAGCGTCTGGAGCACGAAAGCGTGGCTCGCCGCGCCGTTGAAACACAGGGTACCGTGATCGAGATGCTGCGCGTGCCCGACAGCGAGAACAAGGGCTATCTCTTTACGCCAATTGTGCGTTTCGACACCATTGACGGCACGACCGTCGAATTCCAGTCCGGTCTGCGAACCAATCCGCCCCTTTACCGCACCGGGCAGGAAGTGCCTGTTGTTTACGATCCCGGCGTGCCGGAATCGGCCGCCATCCTGGGCGTGCTGTCGCTTTGGATGATGTCGATCATCCTGGCTTTCATCGGGTCGATTTTCCTGTTCATCGCAACGGTCATGATCGTGCTGATCAAGAGGGTGGCTCGGGCTCTCGACCAGCCATCGCATCTCGCGGATGTGGTTGGTTCGCCGGGACGGAGGCAAGTCGCCGTTCTCAATAGGACACGTTCATGATCGCGCTTCCGTTCGGACATCGGCAGGCCGCCTGGCCGGGCCATGCCATGGTGCTTGTGCTAGCGCTTGCGCTGATCTTGCCCGGTGCCGGCGCATCCGAGGCCGCACCTTCCGACAATCGCGCAAAGCTCTGGCAGACCTGCCAGACGAACGACGCCGAGGCCGGGCTCACAGCCTGTATGGCGATCATCAACACGCGCGGCATTCCAAAACGCGAGCGCGCTACTGCCTACTACAATCGGTGCTACAAGTTCATCCTGCGGCACGACTACAGCAATGCACTGGCGAACTGCGACCGGTCACTTGAAGATAACCCATCCTTCGTCGACGCCTGGCTGAACCGGAGCACGATCCGCAGTGGACTCGGCCAATTCGATCTCGCCATCAAGGACGCCACTCAGGCGTTTGCCATGGCGAACAGCAATTCGGACCGCGCCGGCGCGCTGCGCAACCGCGCCGCGGCGTTCGTCCGGCGTGGCAACATCGCGGAGAGTCGGGCCGACCTCGACCAGGCGGCCAGGTTGCAACCTGGCGATGTCTACAATTTCATTAATCAAGCGGACTTCCTGCTGCAACTCGGCCGTCCCGATGAGGCGCTCCAACAGGTTGCGCGGGCTCGCGCCAGCCGGGCCACCAGCAATTTTTCGCAGCAGAAGATGTACTCCGACATTGGCCTGCTGCACGGTAAATCCCTCGTGGCGATGAAGCGCTATTCGGAATCCCTTCCTGTGCTGGGTGCGCTGCTCAAGATCGACCCGAACAATGCGGAAGCGTTTGCCCTCAAGAGCGTGGCATTGGCCCGAACGAACAATGTCACGGCCGCACGGGATGCGCTGTCCACCGCGCGCCGGCTGCCGCTGTCCAGCCCCGACGCCGCCGACGTGTTCCGCGAGGCGGAGCAGCTTGTGCGCGAGGTGGATAGCGCAATGGTGCCGCCCCGCGGCGAACAGGCCGCGCCAGGCGCAACGCCGTCGCGCGAGCGCAACAATCGGGTTGCGCTGGTGATCGGCAATGCCGCCTATCAGAACGTTTCACCCCTCAAGAACGCGCGCCGCGACGCCGAAGCGCTGGCGGCGGAATTCGACTCGCTTGGCTTCCGCAAGGTGATGCTGCTGCGCGATCAGACGCGCGAACAGATGTTTGCCGCCCTGCGAGCCTTCGCCAGAGAGGCGGAAACGTCTGACTGGGCCGTCATCTATTTTGCCGGCCACGGACTCGAGATGGGCGGAATCAACTGGCTCGCACCTGTCGATGCGCAGTTGAAGACCGATCGCGACGTGCGCCTCGAAGCAGTGTCGATCGACGAACTCAGCACCGCGATCGAAGGCGTGCGGGGATTGCGGCTCATCGTGCTGGATGCATGCCGGGACAATCCTTTCGCGCCGCAGATGCGCTTCACCAACAGCACGCGCTCGCTCGGAACGGGGCTGGCGCGCGTGGAGCCCGAGGGCGGGACCATGATCGCCTATGCGGCGAAAGCCGGTCAGGTGGCGCATGACGGGGACGACGACAACTCTCCGTTCATGAAAGCGCTGCTCAATCGGCTGAAGCAGCCGGGGCTGGAGATCTCCATGCTCTTTCGCTTCGTCCGCGATGATGTGATGACCGCAACCGGACGGCAGCAGGAGCCTTTTGTCTACGGCTCGCTGCCGAGCGAGCCCTTTTATTTCCGTACCGCAGCGACAGCTTCGCGGTGAGGCGGACAATCGCGTACAGAACACTCAACACCACGTAACAGCGTAATCCGTGATTGGGTTGTGAAGTCGAAGTTCAGATGATGCCGTCCGACATATTGTTTAGCGAAATCCAGCCTGGACCGCCGCCGTGCTCGGCAAGATGGTCGGCACATTGATCCCCGGAACGATCCCACCACGCGTTCGGCGAAAGAAAACACCGCACGACACTCCCGTTGACAAGTCACTGAACTGAACGCTAAAGACTATGTAATGTTATAACATAACACTACGGCGTCAGCGAGAGGCTATTGTCGCGATGAATAGGGCGAAGATCAGTGCCGATGCGAGGCCGAAGCATGCTGCCGAATCGAGGTTTGGAGCGCCACGCGGTCCGTCGCCAAGACGCTGGCGCGTGATCCGCTCAGGGCTGCCGTCGCGTGCAGCAATGGTCATGATCGTCAGCGGCGCCCACGGAGAGCGTGCGCCGTCTGAGCCCAGCGGCAGTGCCGTACTGCTGGAGACAATCACAGGGACGAGTCCGCGTATCCCGCTTGCGATCCTAGCAAGCTCTACGCTGTCAGCACGCTCAGCAAGTTCGGCCGATCCTGCCTCGGTTGGAGCCAACGTCCACCTGCCGTTTGCTCCAATCGCATCAGCCGCACTTCGAACAGCGTCGCGTCGTGTTCGCCGCGGAGCGGGCAAGCAGACCAGCGCAAATTCGAAGGCCTAAGAACATGCTCGAGGCGTTGAACGTCAGCAAAGATTTCGGTGCGAACCGCGCGCTCGACAAGGTGACGCTGCGCGTCAAGCCTGGAGAGATCTACTGCCTGCTCGGCGCCAACGGCGCCGGTAAGACGACGCTCATCAACTTGTTCCTCGATTTCATCGAGCCGACTTCGGGCGAAGTCCGTATCAACGGTAGGAAGGTCGCGGACGATCCGCTCTCGACCAAGCGGGACATCGCCTACATCCCCGAACAGGTGATGCTCTATGGCGTCCTTTCTGGTATCGAGAATCTGAAATATTTTGCCGCGCTCGCGACCGGCGAGCGACATTCGCGCGAACAATTGTTGGCGCTGCTGACCGAAGCCGGCTTGCCCGAAGCGGCGGCCGACGGGCGCGTATCGACCTATTCGAAAGGCATGCGCCAGAAGGTCGGGATCGCGATCGCGCTCGCCAAGAACGCCAAGGCATTGCTGCTGGACGAGCCAACTTCGGGCCTCGATCCGAAGGCGGCGAGCGAGTTCTCGCAGCTCCTGGCCAAGGCGCGTGATCGCGGCGTCGCCGTGCTCACAACGACCCATGATCTGTTCCATGCCAAGCAGACCGGCACCCGCATCGGAATCATGAAGCAGGGCAGGCTGGTCGCGGACTTGAGCAGCCAGGACCTGTCGCACACCGACCTCGAAACGCTTTACCTGCAGCACATGGCCGCCTGAATGATCCGTCTTATCGCCCAGCGGGAGTTCACCGAGTTCGTGCGAGACGGCCGGTTGCTATGGGCCGGCGGGATCATGTTGCTTTTGATCGTGACCGCGCTCGGCGTCGGGTGGCAGCGCCAAAGCCATCTGCATGCCGAGAGGCATGCTGCCCAGCACCTCGACTATGAAGACTGGCTGAAGCAGGACGAGCGCCATCCGCACGATGCCGCGCATCAGGGGATGCACGTCTTCAAGCCGGAGCCGCCGTTGTCGATTATCGATCCGGGGATCGGGCCCTATGTCGGATCGACGATCTGGCTGCAGGCGCACCGCCAGAGCGAGGTGAAATTCCGGCCGGCGCAAGACGCCACGGGATTGCAGCGGTTCGGGACCTTCTCGGCCGCGTGGCTGGTGCAGATCCTGGCGCCGCTCCTGATCATCGTCTTCGGGTTCAACGCATTCGCGGGCGAGCGCGAGCTCGGCACCTTGCGGCAACTCATGAGCCTTGGCGTCTCGTCGCGGGCGCTGCTGTGGGGCAAGGCGCTGGCGCTCGCAATGGGCATCGGCGTGCTGCTTGTTCCCGGCGTCGTCGTAGCGGCGGCTGCGGTGGTGATCGAAAGCGAGCCCGGCCGCCTGCTCGATTCGGCGCTGCGCTTTCTCATGCTCGGGCTGGCCTATGCCGTCTATCTCGCCATTACGGTCTTCGTCGTCCTGGCGGTCTCGGCGCGGGCGTCATCATCGCGCGTCGCACTAATCTCGCTGCTGGCGCTGTGGATCGTCGGCGTGCTGCTGGCGCCACGCGTGATGTCCGATCTCTCCCGCCATGTCTACCCGAGCCCGTCGCGCACAGAGTTCGCATCGGACTTGTCGACCGATCTCAAGAGCGAGCACGACAAGGCGTGGCGCGAGCAGTTCGGTGTCAGCACCGGATGGGGCCCTGACCTGCCCTTGAGCAAATGGGGCGTGGCACTCCAAGTCAACGATCACGTCGGATACGGCGTGCTCGATCGTCACTTCGGCGCGCTGTGGGACACCTTCGAGAAGCAGCAGCGGATGCAGGAGTGGGCGGGCCTTCTGATCCCGGTGCTGGCCGTACGTTCGTTGTCGATGGGCTTGTCCGGTACCGATTTCGTCCAGCATCGCGACTTCTCGGTTGCGGCCGAACGCCAGCGCCGGGTCGTGCAGGACATCATGAGCCATGACCTGATCGACCATGCCGATCCGCTCGGCGATCGGCATTTCGCCTACCAGGCGGACAAGGAGCTGTGGGCGAAAGTCCCGCCGTTTGACTACCAGACGCCGTCGCTCGCCGTCGTGCTGCGCCACCACTGGTCCGGCTTCGCGATCCTCTCCGCCGTGCTGGCCGCGGCCGTCGCTCTGGCCCTTCTGTTCGTTCCCCGCAGGTTGCCGCTCTGATGAAAGCACGTACCTTCTGGCTCGTCTTCGCGCACGAAGCGCGCGTCCTGATCGCGGATCGGACCCTGCCGCTCGTTCTGACGCTGTTCGCGCTTCTGATCGGATACGCAATCACCAACGGCATCGTGGAGATCCGGGCGCGCGACGCTGCCGTTGCATCGATCCTGACCAAGCAGAACGAACGCAACGCCAGGAATATCGATCAGCTACAGCGGATCAACGCCGGCATCGAGACGCCGGCTCCGTTTTCGAATGCGGCGGACCCCGCCAACGTCGGCGGCGGCCTTGGCGGGCGCTTTGCCTACGTCCCGACCAGCGCGCTGGCGCCGATGGCGTTCGGCCAGTCGGATATGATCCCGAACTACTACCAGGTCACGTATCGCAGTCGCGTGAACTTCATGTACGACAGCGAGATCGAGAATCCGTGGAACCTGCTGAGCGGCCGGTTCGACGTCGCGTTCGTGATCGTTTACCTGCTGCCGCTCTTCATCTTTGCGATGAGCTACAACCTGCTCTCGGCGGAGCGCGAGCAGGGCACCTTGCGGATGCTGCTGTCGCAGCCGCTCACGCTGACTAAGCTGGTGCTGGCAAAGGTCTCGATCCGCGCCGGGACCATTCTCACCTGCGCGATCCTGATCCCGGTTGCCGCGTTACTCATTTTTCGACCGGAAACGCGCGACGCGGTTTCGCTGGTGCAACTCGCCGCATGGGCCGTGCTCGTCTGCGCCTATGGCCTGTTCTGGTTCGCCGTGGCGGTCATCGCCAACGCCTTCAGCCGATCGTCGGCCGCCAACGCCCTCGTGCTGGTCGGAAGCTGGGTGGTGCTGGTCTTGATCGTGCCGGTGTTGCTGAATCTCGCCGTGTCCGTCGCCAGTCCTGCGCCGTCGCGAACGGAACTCGCGACGCAAACGCGCTTGATCACTGTCGACGGGCTGCGGCGTTACCAGAAGCTGTTCAGCGCCGACTATCGCTATTCGGACAAGCCCGACTTGCTGCTGCCTAAGGACGGCCGCTTCGAAGTACAGTCCCGGCCCAAGGCGGCCTTCATGCTCCAACGCGATGTCGAGGCGGACATCCAGAAGCTGCTCGATCGCTTTGATGCGCAGTTGGAAGGCCAGCAATCGCTCGTCGATCGCTGGGGCGTCATCTCACCGGCGATTATCGTCCACGAAGGCTTGGCGGCGCTCGCCGGCAACGGCTCGCAACGCTACCTGCACTTCCAGCGGCAGGTCGCGACCTTTCACGCGACGTGGAAGCAGTTCTTCGAGCCCAGGATTCTGGAAAGCAGGGCGATGACGGAGGCGGACTTCGCGGCCATGCCAACCTGGAAATGGCAGGAAGAAACACTGCGCCGACAATTGTCGGATCTGTCGGTGAGAGCAATCCAGATTCTTGCCTTGGTTCTCGTCGTTGCGGGTATCGGTTTCTGGCGACTGAAGAAGTCGTCCGCAGTCTGAACGAGGAAGAGGCCGGCCAGCCAACACTTTAGGATAATTGGGGGGTGTAATGTTGCGTGGACGTTCGATGTCGTTGTCGAGCTCGAGCATCACTATCGGTCTTTGCATCGCTCTTGCTGGGACCGACGCCCGCGGTCAGGCGGATGGCGCAAACCAGCAAAATCGGAGCACCGCGACGCCAACGTCAGAAGCGGCACCTGCGGGGGTGATGTCGCTGCCAGCGATCCACGTCGTGCCAGACACGCGGCCGCCGAACGCCAAGAGACGGGCAGCGACACGGCGGGCGACGATCCGGACAGCGGCACGGCAGACGGCGACCCGGCCGGCGCCGGTCATGCCGGTTGTCACCGATCAGGTACCACGGCCGCCATCCGAGAGCGACACCCGGACGGTTCCGCTCGATGCCGTCGCGGCGACATCCTCCCGCCTGGGACTGAGCGTGAAGGAAACGCCCGCCAGCGTCGAGATCCTGACCCAGGAAGCGCTGCGCGAACGCGGCAGCCGGGTGCTTCGGGAAGCCATTGAGCAGTCCACTGGATTTACAGCAAGTGCGATACCGAACGTCACCAGCACCGTGTCGGTGCGCGGCTTCATCAACAACAGCGTGAATGTACTCTACGATGGTATCGGCCTCCCTCACAACTCGACGGCGGCGCGCTACACCGACCTCGGCAATCTCGAGCGAATTGAATTCCTGCGTGGACCCGCGTCAGTGCTTTACGGCGATGGTTCAGTCGGGGCCACTATCAATCTCGTTTCACGCTATCCGACCTGGGTTCCGAAAGCCGATGCCGAATACGCCTTCTCGAGCTTCAATTCCCACCGCGTGCATGCTGGCGTAGGCGGCCCTATTCTCGACAATGCTGCGGCGATCAGGTTCGATGCCTCCGTCAATAATTTTGGCAGCAGCGTAAAGCTCACAAGAAGCCAACTCGAGCAATACAATGGCTCGATCTTAATCCCGCTCGGGCAGGATCTTGCGCTGACATTGTCGGCCGAAAAACAGATCGACGATATCAAGAACGCCTATTGGGGCACGCCCTTCGTGAACGGGCAGCTCGCGGGATTCCTGCGCAACGTCAACTACAACAACCTGACCGATGCCCGCATGGGCTCCGACAGCGACTGGCTCCGCGCGAACCTGGTCTGGACTCCGACTAAAGAGTGGGAGATCCGAAACATTGCCTATCGATACAGTGCGTATCGCCATTGGCACAATGTCGAAAATTTTGCCTACAATGCCGGAAGCAATCCACCGACGGTGACTCGTCGATGGTTCGGTGACCTCGACCATGATCACGACGTTTTAGGCGATCGCATCCAGGCCCGCCATATCGGCGACATCGCGGGCTTTGCAAACCGGTTCGTCGTCGGCGCCGAGACGTCAACGGTCAGTTGGAAAAGCGCACGGAACGGCTTTCCAGGATCGCAGGTGGTCGATGCCTTCAACCCGCCAGCAGTTCCGTTCTCTGCAGGCACATCAATCCTTCGCACGCCCGCTCGGGATGTCTCCCTCGATAGTTGGGCGATCTTTGCAGAGGATCAGCTATCGCTGACGCAGCAATTGAAGGTGCTGGTGGGCGGACGATTTGACTACTTCGAGGGCAATTGGCACTACATCGACCAGGGTGGAATCCGGCGGCAGCAGACCTACCGCGAACCCTCCTACCGGGCCGCACTCCTCTACGACATCACGCCGCTCACGACGGTCTATGCTTCCTACACGACCGCCTCGGAAGGTGGCGACTCGTTATACTTCCTCGGGCCGCAACAGACGCAGCTCGGCCTGACCGATGCTCGCCAGACCGAGGTCGGACTGAAGCAAGATATCTTCGGACGCGGCGAGTTCACTTTTGCAGCTTACCACATCGTCAAGAAGAACCTCTTCGTGCCGGATCCGGCCAATCCGACCGAACGCATTCCAGTCGGCCAGCAGTCGTCGAAAGGTGTCGAGGGGACGCTCGGATATCGGCTCAACGAGCAGTGGAAGTTCGACGCCAACGCGGCCCTCGTGCACGCGCGGCTCGATGATTTTACCGAGGGAAATCCGCCCCTCTCTCGCGCAGGAAACATCCCGCAATTTGTTCCGAAATACGTTGTCAACATCGGTGTGCGCTACTCTCCGTTTGTATCGTGGGAATTTGGTGCATGGTTGCGGCATGTAGATTCCGTGTTCATCGACAACGCCAACACGCAGAAGCTACCAGCCTACACGACAGTCGATGTCAGCGCAGTCTACAAGTACAGCCGGAATGTCGAGTTCACAGCACGAATACGCAATCTCACCGATGCGCTCTACGCTACGTGGTCTGCCCCGACGCAAGCTTATATCGCAGAGCCTCGGACATTCGAGATTTCAGCACGCGCTAAATTCTGACTAGTGCCGGGCAATCCTATGAGGCTGGATGGCACGGTAGCTCCCGCCAGCGGCGCAGAGCCATCTTGACCCGCCAGCGATTTCCTGGAGTTCGCGAATGATGGCTAGCGCTTGAGGCGCCAGCGGCACCTGTGCGGTCGTCTCATCTTCATCTTTTTGGCAGGTATGCGCCATTCGAGTCGAATGAACGTTGGCGGATGAGGGCGGATCCCGATTGGTGCCCCTGGCCGGAATCGAACCAGCACTCCTTGCGGAACTCGATTTTGAGTCGAGCGCGTCTACCAGTTCCGCCACAGGGGCCTTCGGTCGCGGGCCGGGAGGCCGGTGCGGCGAAGCCGGCGGAATATAGCGGGCAGCGCTTCCGGGTCAACCCGCGTGGAAGTGATTGTGGTGTGTCTCGACACCTGGGCGGTGGCGGGATAGGAGGCTGATATCTATTTTGAGCATGAACCCATGCTCCGGAGCACATCCGTGACGTCAGATGCCCTCCATTCGTCGCACGCGCGCCATTCCGCCGATCCGGTCGTCGTTGCAGCACTGGCGATCGCGGTCGTCGCCGCGGCGACCCTGGCAGGCGCCTGGTTCTTCCAGCTTGTGCTGGATATCCGCCCCTGTCCGCTCTGCCTCGAACAGCGCTACGCCTATTATCTGGCCGTCCCGCTCGGCCTCCTGGTCGCCTTTGCCGCCTCGCGCGGGGCGCCGCGGCAGGTGGCGCTGGCCGGGTTTGCAGTGCTTCTGCTCGCGGCGCTCGCCAACGCCTGGCTCGGCGGCTATCACGCCGGCGTCGAATGGCAATTCTGGCAGGGCCCGACCGATTGCTCCGGCCCGCTGGCCGATCTCGGCAGCGCCGGCACGCTGCTGCAGCGTCTCGACACTGTGAAAGTGATTCGGTGCGACGAGGTGCAGTGGCGCTTCCTCGGCCTCTCCCTTGCCGGCTACAACGTGCTGATCTCGCTGGCGATGGCGGCGATCGCCATGTGGGGCATCGTGTCGGCCAAACGGGCATAGCTCGGTCGCAGTAGGCGTCGTTCCCGCGAAAAGCAGGACCCAACCACCAGCCTAGATTGTCGAAGCGCAGCCGTCGCCCCTTGTGCCCTTTGCGCGGGCCGCGGTGTATGGGCCCCTGCTTTCGCAGGGGCGACATGTTGAGAGGTCGTCGCCTCTATCCCGTCGGCCCTGCGTTCGCAGGGACCCATAACCACGACTGTTTGTTGTGAGAAGAAGCCGTCTCGCGTAGTGCCATTTCCGCGAGCGGTGGCTATGGGGCCCTGGGTTCGCCGCGACGACGAGTGGATAGGCCGCAAAAAAATCGACCTCGTCTAATCGTCCACGTCCTCCTGCGGGCGGCCGAACAGGTGCACGATGCCGGGCGTCGTGATCGAGACGAACACGAAGCGCGACAGATGATGGGCGCCGACGAAGATCGGATCGATATGCAGCGTCAGCGCCAGCGCCAGCATGGCGTCCATCGCGCCCGGTGCAAACGCCACGACGACGTCGGCGAAGCGCACATCGGTAGCCAGCATGATCACCGTGACGAAAGTGGCGGAGATGAGAATCGCGACCGCAAACGAGCCGAGCCCGGCATTGATGTGGCTGAGCAGCGTCGACGTGCTGATGCGCGCAAAGCGCGTGCCGATCACGGCGCCGATGCCGACCAGCGCCACGCCGCGCATCCAGGGCGGCAGGCCGCCCTCGACCACGTCGGTGCCGTGCAGCACAGCGGAGGCGATCATCGCGCCGAACATCCAGCTCGCCGGAAATTTGGCGAACCGCAACAGCAGTGCGACGGCAATGGCCGCGGCCGCCAGCACGGCGAGCTCAAGCGGCGAAGCAATGAGGCTCGCCACTTCCGTCGGCGTGCTCGAGGCAATGCCGGTGAAGGCCAGCAGTAGCGGCAGGGCGGCGGTCAGGATGATCACGCGCATGGTCTGCACCACGGCGATTGCCGCAACATCGGCGCCCTTCTCGGCGGCGAGCATGGTGATCTGCGACAGCGCACCGGGACTTCCCGCCAGCAGCGCCGAGGTCTGGTCCCAGCCGTGCACGCGCTGCAGATAGAAGCTCGAGCCGAAGGTCGAGCAGAACGTCGCCAGCGCCAACAGGCCGATGGTCAGGGGATAGGCGCTCATGTGCTGGATCAGTTGCCGCGATACCAGCGAGCCCAGCGTGATGCCGAGCAGCACCAAAACGCTCTGCGTCAGGATCGCCGGCATGGTGACCGGCCGCCCTGCCAGCGCGGCGATGGCCACCGCGGCCATCGCGCCGGAGATCAACCCGCCCGGCAGGTTAAGCCACAGAAACAGCAAGCCACCGGCGGCGCCGATGACGAGCGTCTCGAGCGTGCCGAGAATCTTGGCGCGGTCGGACATGGCGGAGGATATCGAGGCGGGGATCAGGCTCACGCCGCCTTATGGCAAATCCGCTTGCACCGGACAAATGCGTCACGCGATTGCAGCAATGCATGGGTAGCGTCTGCACAATGCCTGCACAAACGCCCCGTGGCCTTGGCTGAACGCGGGCTGAATGCGACGGCGGTTCGCGCCTATTCGCCTCAGAAAATTTTTACCGCAGGGTTCGTCCGACGCGTTGTCGCAAGCTGTGGTTGCGCTAGGATGGTCGCCGCAGATGACTACTGCCCTAAGGAGACCAGGGATGACTATTCAAGCAAAAATACTGGGCGCGTGTGCGCTGTCGGCATTAGCTGCGTTTGCGATGACCTCGCAGGCGAATGCCCTGACGGCGCAGGAATGCAGCGCCAAATACCAGGCCGCGAAGGCCGCCGGCACGCTGGGCGGCCAGAAGTGGAACGACTTCCGGAAAGCCCAGTGCGGCGCCGACGCCGCGCCCGCTGCCGCCGCTGCGACTCCGGCCGCCGCGCCGAAGGAAGAGAAGACGGCTGCCAAGAAGGAAGCCGCACCCGCTGCGGCGCCATCCGGCCCCGCCACTTTTCCTAGCGCGGTCGACGCAAAATATTCGAAGGAAACGGCGACGAAGCAGCGCTTCCACACCTGCCTCGATCAATACAACGCCAACAAGGCCAGCAACGCCAACGGCGGGATGAAGTGGGTCCAGAAGGGCGGCGGCTATTACAGCGAATGCAACAAGAAGCTGAAGGGCTCGGCCTAGCCAGCAATCGACGCGGGCGCGGCCGGAGGTTTCGGCCGCGCCTACAATTCCGTTTACAATCCGCGAAGCAACGTCTCGGCCGACTTCGCCACCAGTTGAGCGCGCTTGCGCTGGCCGTGTTCGAGAAACAGCAGGCTCTGCCCGAACACGAAGCAGTAGAACAGGAACGCCTGCGCGTCGGCCTCCTCGGCCGCCAGTCCGGTCGCGCGATAGAGATGCCCGACATTCTTCAGCCGCGCGGCGTCCACGCTCGCCACCGCATTGGCCGCAAGCTCGTCGGAGCGGGCCCATTGCCGAATCGCCAGTTCGACCGCCATGCCCTCGGTGTTCATGCGCTCGGAATAGAGCGCGATCAGCGCCTTCAGCCGCTCGCGCGCGGTCGCACCGTCGAGGCTGGCCTGTTTCTCGATCGCGGCGATGCGGCCCGCGCTCCAGTGCTGCAGCATGGCGTCCAGCAGGGCCGCGCGGTCGCGGAAGCGGCGGTAAAAGCCGCCCTTGGTGACGCCGAGGTTCTTGGCGAGCACCTCGACCCGTACGCCCTCGACGCCGGTCCGGGCGATTTCCTCAAAGCCGGCCTCGATCCAGCTCTCGTGACGAAGCTCGCCGGCGCGCGCCTCTCCGGTTCGCGCCTCTCCTTTGGC
The DNA here is from genome assembly GCF_018398875.1 of Bradyrhizobium sp. sGM-13. Classification (GTDB taxonomy): domain Bacteria; phylum Pseudomonadota; class Alphaproteobacteria; order Rhizobiales; family Xanthobacteraceae; genus Bradyrhizobium. Next base: position 219,211 of record NZ_JAGWDK010000003.1, read on the forward strand.
ATCGCTCATGGTCCGGTCCCACCGAGTGTCGATACGGTACCGTATTGCTAACCCGGAGAGACTTTGATACGCTACCGTATCAAGAGACAAAAGAGCGGGAGCAAACGATGGAGACGGACGCGACCTATCGCGGCACGGTCTATCCGTGGCAATGCGATCATGTCGGGCACATGAACATCATGTGGTATGTCGGCAAGTTCGACGAGGCGAACTGGAATCTGTTCGCCCGGCTCGGGCTGACGCCTTCGTACTTGCGCACCTCCGGCCGCGGCATGGCCGCCGTGCAGCAAAACATCACCTACAAGCGCGAACTGCTCGCCGGCGATATCGTCGAGGTCAGGAGCCGGGTGCTCGAGGTTCGCGACAAGTCGATCCGCTTCGTCCACGAGATGCGCAACGCCGAGACCGGAGAGATCGCAGCGACTTGCGAGATCACCGGCGTGCACATGGATCGACAGGCGCGGAAATCAACGCCATTCGCCCGAGCCATCCGCGACGCCGCGATGCGGCACCTCGAACCGGCGATGGCGTGACCCATGCCGCGCTTCGAGCCGAAGAACCCGGATTATCGCGCGGTCGCGACCGCCATGTTCGAGCAGCAGCGCGCGATGAAGACGCTCGGCATTTCGATCGCGCGGCTGGAGCCGGGCGAGGTCGATCTGGCGATGGACTATTCGGCCGATCTCACCCAGCAGCACGGCTTCATCCACGCCGGGATCATCACGGCCGCGCTCGACAATGCCTGCGGCGTCGCGGCCTTCACGCTGATGCCGCCGGGCGCGGGAATCCTCACCGTGGAATTCAAGACCAACTTGCTGGCGCCGGCGCGCGGCGAGCGGTTCGCGTTCCGCGCCCTCGTCGTCAAGCCCGGCCGCACGCTGACGGTGTGCGAGGCCCGCGCCTATGCGGCGCATGACGGCAAGGAGACGCTGATCGCGACCATGACCGGCACGCTGATGGCGCTGACCAGCCGGGAGGGTGCGTCGCCAGACAGGGGGCACGTCGCAGCCTGATCGGCTGATGTGTATTGCAGTGCAGCTTTGTGCTGCGGCCATGGCGATCTGCAGAAAATCCTTCTATGGTCGCGCCGTGCAACTGAGTCTTTCAACTTGATCATCTCCACCGCGCAAGGCGTGCTGGGACTGGCGTCTGGGATGCTGGTCGGGTTCTCGCTTGGCCTGGTCGGCGGCGGCGGCTCGATCTTGGCGGTGCCGCTGATGGTCTATGTGGTCGGCGTGGCGGAGCCCCATATGGCGATCGGCACCAGTGCGATCGCGGTGGCCGCCAACGCCGCGCTCAACCTGTCCAACCATGCGCGCGGCGGCACCGTGATCTGGTCCTGCGCGCTGATCTTCGCCGCGGCCGGCATGGCCGGCGCCTTCGGCGGCTCGATCCTCGGCAAGATGATGGACGGTCAGCGGCTATTGGCGCTGTTCGCGCTGGTGATGATCGTCATCGCGATGTTGATGCTGAAGACGCGCTCGCGGATCGGCCTGCCTGACGTCAAGGTCTCGATGGCGAACATGCCGGCTATCGTCGGCCTCGGCCTCGCCACCGGAACGGTGTCGGGATTCTTCGGCATCGGCGGCGGATTCCTGATCGTGCCGGCCCTGATGCTGGCGACCGGCATGCCGATCATGAACGCGGTCTCCTCCTCGCTGGTCGCGGTTACCGCGTTCGGCCTGACCACGGCCGCCAGCTATGCCTGGTCCGGGCTGGTGTCGTGGGCATTGGCGGGACTGTTCGTGGCGGGCGGCCTCGCCGGCGGACTGGCCGGCACGCGTTCGGCGCGGCATCTCGCCGAGCGCCACGGCGCGCTCAACATCGTGTTCGCCGTGGTCATTATTGCCGTGGCGCTCTATATGCTGGCGCGTAACATATCCCTATCTCAGCCGTAGACAGGAAATGCAGCCCTTGGCGAGACCCAGATGAAGCGATTGAGTAGTCCGGCCGGAACCATGCCCACGCGGCGCGAAGCGCTTGGCTTGCTCGGCGCGGGCGTGGCCCTGTTCGGCGCGGGCATAACGCGTCCGGCGTTCGCGCAAGGCGATGACGTCCTGACCGAAGCCCTGGTGCTCCGCGACCCCGACGCTCCGGCGACCGGCAATCTCGACGGCGACATCAACATCGTCGAATGGTTCGACTACAACTGCCCGTATTGTCGCAAGATCGCGCCTGAGATCCAACAGGTGGTGCAGGACGACGGCAAGGTCCGCCTGGTGCTGAAGGACTGGCCGATCCTGGGCGACGTCTCGAGATACGCCGCGCGAGTGGCGCTCGCCGCCAAGTATCAGGACAAATACCTGCCAGCGCACGAGGCGATGATCGGCGTCAGTTCGAAATTGACCGAACCGCGCATCCGCGAACTGGTGGCAGGCGCCGGCATCGATATGGACCGTCTCAACCGCGACCTCACTTCGAATGCGAAGGCAATCGACACCATTCTCGCCCGCAACCACGATCAGGCGGTGGCCTTCGGATTCAAGGGGACGCCGTCCTTCATCGTCGGCAAGTTCCGCGTGCCGGGAATCCTGACCATGGCGGAATTCGAGATGGTGATTGCCGACGCGCGCAAGGCGAAGAAGAGCAATTAGCTCGCGCGCATCAAAACGCCGTCATTCGGTACGACGGCGTTTGAATGTTGTTGCGATTGATCTCGCCCGGAAATTATCAAGCAATTATCGCGACGAGAGCTTGACCCAATCGTCGTGGGCGCGCGTTTTCAGCGCCTTCCAGTCCTCTGCCACGACATCCCAGTTGACGACGGTGCGATTAGCCTGCGCGATCTGGCCGCTGGCAACGCTCGACGTCCGCATGGAATCGTAGACATAGACGCCGAAAACCAGCAGCAGCGCGCCCAAAATCATTCCGACAAACGTCCGCATGCGATACCTACCTCCGTGACCGCTCACTAACGCGGAGGACGAGGGATGGTTCCCCGATCTAGGATCGCGCCTTCGGCGGCGCCGGGCGGGGAGCCGAGGCGGAAGGTGCCGCCCCTGTGGCTGTCGCCAGGTTGAGCGACTTCAATTCATCGGGCTTGAACACGAAAAGCTTGTCGTGCGGCGTCTCCATCGCATGTACCCAGACCTGGAGGTTCACGCCCATGTCCCCGAGATAGCGTTGGCACCGCGCCGAGATATTTTGCGCGACGTTCATCTCGTCGCGCGGCAGGCCGGCTGTGGTGCCCAGCGCCGCCACCTGATGCACGCCGACGATGGCTTTGTCGCCGACCCGGCGCTCGACGCCGCCGGCGAACACCAGCGGGCAGGATGAGGCGCAGTATTTGCCGGCCTCGATCTCGGTCCCGAAATTACGCTCTCGAATGAGCCGTCCCATCGCCAACGCATCGCCGACCGAGCCACCCGGCGAGTTGAGCACCACCGTCTTGATGTAATCGCCGCGCTTTGCGACCTCGGCTGCAAACTCATCCGAAATCCCTGGCGTAATGGTGCCGGTCGCCATCAGCTTGCCGCCACCCACCAGCTCGAAGGTCATCGGCTTGGCCATCACGCCATCTGCTTGCGGCCGCGGCGTCAGGCGCTTGTCGTCGCCGGGTGCCAGCGGCGCCAGAATGGATGGCACCGCATTGGGAAGGTTCGGCGAAGGCGTGTCCTGCCTAAGCTCGACGGTAGGACCGGCAGCGCCGATCCATCCATTCATGCCGGCGAGATCGGCCGCCAGTACAGCGATCGTGATCGTGACGATGCTGCGAAACAGCCAGCGCAAGATCGCTTCGTCCGGATTGGCCGCAAGAAAGGCTTGAACGCGCTGTTGAAGCGTTGCGGATCGCTGCATGGCGAAACCTACTTGGTATGCCGCGCCGACGATAGCGAGGTAACGTTTTCGTCCGTCTCCGTCGCCTGATCGCTCACAGGCTCCTCAGCGGGCGCCTTGCTCCCGGCCTCAGGTGGCGCGACCCGGCGCGCTTCCTCGACTTCGCGGGCCATCTGCAGGGCCGCAACCAGTTCGCCCGCGGTCATGTCTGAGGCGCTGAACGCGGGAAGCCCCTCGCGCCGGATCGCGGCATGCACGACACACAGGATCAAGACCAGCACCGCCGGCATCAGATCGATCGAGATCGCGCCAGCCCAACTCGGAATGAAATCGCCGGCGTAACGAAGCACGGCTTCGGCGGGCGACATGGTTTGGAATCGGGCCGGCTCGACCCGCGGCAAAGCCAGGATCTTGTCGGCTGCCTCGGCGAGCGAAGCCGCCTGTGTCGCGATCGAGCTCTCGACCTTGCCGACCACGGCAGTCTGCCGGTCGGCGAGATCGGCCGTGCGGCCGCCCGCGGCGGGCGCGATGAAGCCTGACGACAGCGACGCCGCCGCGCGCTTGACGGCGGGTGCCACCGAGGTCTGCTGGAGGTTGGCGATCACGCCGGAGAGCGCCAGCGATTCGGTCGCAAAGGCGTCGCTGCGCGTCGAGATCGGTCCCCGGTCGGAAATCAATTCGCGCATCTTCGCCAGATGCTTGCCGCCCTGCTCGAACAGGGTCGAAACGCGCTTGGCCGACGCCTGGACTTCCTGCCCGAGGCTATCGAGCTGTCCGGACATCTGCGTCAGAAGCTGCACGACGGTGCCGGATCCGGAGGTGCCGGTCAGCGATCCCGCGCGTTCGGCGTCGGCCAGTTTCGCAAACCGCGATGACGCCAACTGAATGTCGGGCAACAGCCCTTGCGCGGCGATCGCGTTGCTGTTGGCGGTATCGAGGTCACGGGTGTAATTCTGCACCGTGATGGCGAGATGCTGCTGGATTGCGGCCGCGCCTGCCAGCGCCGAAGCGTTGAGCCAGGATGACATCGCCACGATCATCAGCGAGCCCAGCAGCATGCAGCCGAACATCAGGCCGCGGCCGGTGCGGTCCACCACGTGGGGCATGAACTGCATCAGGAAAATCCAGAAGGCATAAATGCCGACCGATACGGCAACCGAATAGATCACGGCGGCGAAGAACACCGTTGTCGGGTTGCCGTTGAGCAGTTCACGGACGCCGAGATAAGTGTAGACGCCGGCGGCCAGCGCGAGAATCGCAGTCGTCAGCTTCAGCGTGACTTCGAGGCGCGTGACGCCTTTCGACAACAGCAGCGAATTGGAGGAAGGCGAATTGGAGGCAGGCGAGGTGGCCGCGGGAGCGCCGAGGCCGGTGTTCGAGGGCATGACGTATCCTCTCGCGGTTCCAATGAACCGGCTGATCAACGCCCCCACGTTGTTGGCTAAGTTGTTCTGCTCATAGGGATAAATTCAGACCAGATTGTGTCGGCAGCATCGTCGGTGGTCAGGCCTGGCCGTTCAGCCATTGCAATATTTCTGCATTCATCTCGCGCGGATAGGTGTGGCTGAGATCGTCGAGCTCGCGATAGATGACGTTGGCACCCGCGGCCGACAGCGCTTGGGCTGTCTGCCGCGCCACCTGTACAGGAAACATCCAGTCGAGACGGCCATGCACGATGTGAACGGGCAGGCCACGTAGCCTGTCGGCATCGGCCATTTCTGCCATCAGCGGATGAAACGTTGCCGAGACCGGCGCGAGGTGAGTGAAGGGCGAGGCGCTCTCGAATCCCGTGACATAGCAGAACGTGCCGCCATCGCTCATCCCGGTCAGCAGCATCCGCCTGGGATCGACGTTCCAGCGTGAGCGTACGGCGTCCATGATGCGCATCAAATTCGGCGTATCGGTATCGTCGCCCATCAGTGCCCAGGTCGAGCCGGTCGCGGTCGGGGCGACCAGGATCGCGCCGCGGCTGCGGGCGTCGCGCAGCCAGCTCCACAGAAAACCGCGGCCATTGCCGCTGCCGCCATGCAGCGCCATCACCAGCGGAAGCGCGCGGTCGGGCGTGTAATATTCCGGTACGTAGGCGGAGAAGCCGCCACGGCTGCCCGGCTCGTTATGGTCGTGAAAGACGCCGGTGTTTGGATTGGCTGGCGCCGCCAGCCGCGCCGCGAGATCGTCGTCGTCGCGCAGCGACGGGTCAACGAAGAACTCGCTCACCGGCGGCAATTTTGCAGCCAGCGCATATAGCGCCTCCTGCGCACGCGGAGCGTAGCGAAGTGCGCGAAACACGCTGACGAGATCGCCATTGCCATTTTGCACGACGCGCAGAGCAGCGAACGCGGCGAGTGCCGCATCGCTCGCCGTTTCGAGGGAGGTCTTGATATCTGCGAACTTCGCCGGCCATTCCGCGAGCTTCGAGCGGACCGCGCGCAAGGCCTCGTCAGGCTGGCCTGCGGCCTCCATCACGCGGTCGAAATCGGGCGGGTTCAGGTAGCGCGCCACAAAGCCGAGGGCTTCGAGCGATTGCAATAGCGGCGGCAGCACGGCCACGATGTCGTCCACCACGGCCTCACCCATCACGCCATCCCCTATTTCAATGCAGCCTCAATCTAGTGAAGTCTTGATCTAGTGAAGTCTTGGCGCCTTCAATAGCTTGGCGCGGTCGGTCGAAGCCAGCACCACGTCGAAGGTGAGGCCCTCGTGGTATACCGTGAGCGGTACGTCGACGCCGGCGCTGCCGAGTGACCAGAGCTTGCGATAGAAGCCGGTCTGGCTAGTGATCTTGTCGCCATTGACAGCGAGAATGACGTCGCCGGTCTTCAGTTCGGCGAGCGCCGCGGGTCCCTTGCCAGCGATGCCCACCACCACGACGCGGTTGTCGATTTCGGTGGTGAACATGCCGAGCCACGGTCGCGCCGGCTTGTTGACGCGGCCGAATTTCCTGATGTCGTCGAGTACCGGCTTCAACAGATCGATCGGCACGATCATGTTGACGTGTTCGGCCTTGCCCTCGCGCTCGCGTTCAAGCTGCAGCGAGCCAATGCCGATCAGTTCGCCGCGGCTCGAGATCAGCCCGGTGCCGCCCCAATTGGGATGCGCGGGATGAGTGAAGATCGCCTCATCCAGCAGATATTCCCAATAGCCCGCAAATTCCTGCTTGGCGGCGATCTCGCTGGCGACCGAGCGCGTGCGCCCGCCGGCGCCGCCGACCACGACGCGGTCGCCGATCGCAGCACTGGCGGAAGAACCGAAAGGCAGCGGATCGAGGTCGAGGTCGCCGAGCGCTTGCACCAGGCCGAAGCCGGACTCGAAATCGAAGCCGAGCGCGTGGCCTTCCACCACGCGGCCGTCGCCGCGGTGCAGCCAGACGGCCTCCGCCTCGGTGATGAGGTAGCCGATCGTCAGCACCAGCCCGTCATCGATCACGACGCCATTGCCGGCGCGTTCGGTGCCGAGCGTCTCGGCGCTGAACGCATCGGGTGGAATGATCGAATGCAGCCCGACCACCGACGACAAGGCTTTGTCGAGGTCGAAGGCGTAATCGCCCGGGCGCGGCTGGTTTGCGGGCGGCACTCTCCATTCGGTCAAAGAAGGCATGGATGGTCTCCTGGCGAACCGGCGCGCGTTTCGGACGAAAGCGCGGGAAATTCATCACAATCTATGCTGCAAACGGCCGTCTTGAAAGTGTCCCCCAAATTGGGCCGGCATGCGACTCATAAGGGGGCAGATTCACAATTGTTCCAGGGCCAGTTAAGGATCATTCCACATTTGCCCGCGCGCGGGCCGGCATGATCCGGAAATCGCGGTTCTCCTTCAACCAGCCGGCGCGTTCGTCGCGCAGCAACGTGCGGCGGACCTTGCCGGAATCGTCGCGCAGGCCGACGTGGACGGCCTCGAAACTTTCCGGGTGCTTGTAGCGGCTGAGCCGGTCGGCCAGGAACGCAGCCATGCCGTCGGCGATAGCCTTCGCGTCTGTGCCCCGGTCGAGTTCGAGAATAGCGTGCACGCGCTGCCCAAATTCGGGATCGGGCAGGCCCACGACGACGCAGGAGCGCACATCGGGATGCGCCGATACCGCAGCCTCGACTTCGGCCGGATAGATGTTGGCGCCGCCGCGCAGGATCATGTCGGCGAGCCGGTCGCCGAGATAGAGATAACCTTCCGCGTCGAGCCGGCCGATATCGCCGAGCGATTCCCAGCCGTCCGCGCGGCGCTTCGGCTCGGCGCCAAGATAGTGATAGGTGCAGCCGGGGCCGTCATTGGGCAGGAAATAAATCTCGCCGGTCTCGCCCGGCGCTACATCGTTGCCGTCCTCGCCGATGATTCTTAAGCGACAGGTATCGCCGATCTTGCCGACCGAGCCGCGGTGTTCGAGCCATTCAACGCCCGATATGATCGTGGCGCCCTGTGCTTCGGTGCCGCCATAGAGCTCGTAGATGCGCTCGGGCCCCAGCCACTCGATCCATTTTTCCTTCAGCCACGGCGGCATCGGCGCGGCCATGTGAAACACGATCTGCAGGCTCGACAAGTCGTAGCAGTTGCGCACGTCCTCGGGCAGCGCCCAGATCCGGTGCATCATGGTGGGCACGAAATTGACCCACTGTACCCGGCTGGCCTCGATCAAGCGCAAGCATTCCTCGGCGTCGAATTTGACGAGGCCGGTGACGCGTCCACCGTGGAACAGCGCGGTGTGCGAAACGATGAAGGGCGCGTTGTGGTAGAGGGGGCCGGGGTTGAGCAGGGAAGCGCCGAGTGGGATGCCAAGCGCCGCCGGTCCGGCGGTGTCGACCACAGCGGGCCGGTGATCGAGGATCACCTTGGGCCGCCCGGTCGAGCCGCCACTGGTCATCGACTTCCAGTAGCGCGCCACCGGATTGTTCACAGGCTCGTCCGAAAAACCTTCGGGGACGAAATCGGCGGGCAGCGAATTCGGCGCATTCCAGTCCGCCTGGCCGCCGACCACCAGCGATGGCTTGAGAATATCGAGCACGGCTGTGGCCTCGCCGCGCGGCAATCGCCATGTCAGCGATGTCGGCGTCGCGCCGCATTTCCATACCGCAAAGGTGGTTTCGAAAAACACATTGCTGTTGGGCAGCCCGATCGCGACGAAATCGCCGGGCTTGACGCCTTTGGCGGCGAAGGCCCGCGCGCGGCGGTTGGCGTTGCGCTCAAGCTGCTCCCAGGTGATGGCGTCCGTGCCGTGACTGACCGCGATCGTGTCCTTCGGTTTCCGTCCGGCATACCAGCGTGGCACGTCGGCGATGGGAATGAGCATGGGACGTTTCCGTTGGAGCGTTGATACCGCTCTTGTGGTTGTGACGAGGCTGGCGCCTCAAAAAGCTATCGTGACAGAATTGGACGGTTGAGTGAAGGCGCAGCTTGCGTTCCAAAATTGCGCGTGCCGCCTAGTCCGGCCCAAAGGAATTCGACGGACCGACGCGCAGCGCGAAAAGACGAAAAGAAAAGGCCCCGCCTCGGCGGGACCTTGCTGCGCGGGCCGTCTAGGCGATCGGCTCACCAGTCGGAAACGGTATAGCCGACTTCCGTGGTGTAGCCGTAGGGTCCGTAGTCGACAGGCAACGGCGCTCCAAACGCCGGGGCTGGCACATAGGCCCGACGGCTCACCACCACGGTGCGCGGCCGCACAATCGGCGGTGCCGCGACAACCGGCGCCGGTGCGACGTAAACGCTGCCGGGAGCCACTGCCACGGGATAGGGGTCGACGTAGGAATCGACATAGATTGCCTGCGCGGATGCGCTGGTGACGCCGAAGGCCAACGAGCCGGCGACTGCCACGCCGGCCATCGAGCAAATGCGCGATTTCATTGTCATGTTCCGCAATCTCCTTTGCTGCTTGTTACGGCTTCCAACGAACCCACATCACACAGGGTCGTTCCTGGCGCTCACGAAGTTGTTGGCTGCAAGCTCCGTAATGGCACCCTCCGCCTACGGACCGGCCAGGATATCGGTATCCGGCGGGCTGTCGCGAGAAGCAAACCATTCGGCGCGAAGCGCTGCACGGCGGCGACCGCGATCGTTGATTGGCAGCTTCAAGCCCTCGAGCAGGCCCTGAACCTCGCAGCGCGCGGCGAGGCGAGATGCCTCCTCCACGTCGGTGTCGGCCATTGTCTCGCATAGCTCGTCCAGCGCGGTGAGCCCACGGGGAAAAAGGTCGCGATAAATCGCCCGCTCCTGAAGGCCAGTCGCGGCCCGGAAACCTGCATTGAGGGCCAGTTCCTGCAAGCAGCCGCAAAGGACCGGGGCGATAGATGATCGTTGCGCCGAAATGCGGTTGCGCACGACCACCCAATCGATGAAGGCGCCGTCAACCGGCCGGCGATGCCGGCGTATCTCGCGCACCAACTCGCCGTAATGGCCGACCCCGGTGACCGTCAAGGTAACCGGATCGAGTGTCGCCAGCACGTCGAGGTCGAGAAAACTGTCGTTCAGCGGCGTCACCAGGGTGTCCGTGATCGAATGGGCGAGCCGCATCAGGTAGCTGTCATGCGGGGGCGTATCGACCACGACGAAGTCATGGCGATCCTGCGCGGCGGCAACGGCCCGCTGGAAATCGGAGCATTCGGCGGCCTCGTTTTCTCCCACCGTGGGGCCTTCAACGCGTGCGATGCAGAAATGCGTCGGAAGTTCCAGATCGACCTGGCACCGCCGCGCCCAACCGCGCCGGCTCTCGACGTAGTGGGTGAGGGTCCGTTGCCGGCCGTCGAGGTCGATGGTTGCGACGCGCTGGCCGGCCTTCAGCAGCGCAACGGCAACGTGCATCGCGATTGTGGTTTTACCCGAGCCGCCCTTCTCGTTTCCGACCACGACGACATGCGGCGACGGGCGCAATTGACATGCAGGCGCGGTAAGCACGGCAGCGCCTCCACGAACCGTCGGTTGCTTTTCAGCCTGCTCAGGACGGGCGCTCTGCAAAGGCGCGGCAGTCCCGTGCGGCAGGCAACGACATAACAGACGGGTGGAGCCGTTTGTTCCTGGAACGCTTGCAACCCCCGCTGTCGTCGATCATTTTTTTGCAAGTCCCTTGAAGCGCAATTCTGAGCCACCTAGGTCGCATGCTGCAGCCGCAGACTTCCGCCTGTCTGTCGCAGACTTCCGCCTGTCGATGGCTGCAATTCCCTGTCATCCCCACAAACAGCCGAGGAGGAGCGCAATGAAATTCCGTCCGCTTCACGATCGGGTAGTCGTCAAGCGCATTGAGGCCGAGGAAAAGACTGCCGGAGGCATCATCATCCCCGACACCGCCAAGGAGAAGCCGCAACAGGGGGAGGTCGTGGCGGTCGGGCCCGGCGGGCGCGACGAGGCCGGCAAGCTCGTTCCGATCGACCTTCAGGTGGGCGATCGCGTGCTGTTCGGCAAATGGTCGGGCACCGAGGTCAAGATTGACGACACCGAGTATTTGATCATGAAGGAGAACGACATCATGGGCGTGCTGGTGGAGTCGGGCGCCAGTCGCAAGGCCGCTTGAAAGCCCGCCCGATGTAATGGGTAACCGATGAACAGTATCTTAGGAGCAAGACCATGGCTGCCAAGGAAGTCAAATTTTCGGTCGATGCCCGCGAGAAGATGCTGCGTGGCGTCGACATTCTTGCCAATGCGGTGAAAGTAACGCTCGGCCCGAAAGGCCGAAACGTCGTTCTCGAAAAGTCGTTCGGTGCGCCGCGAATCACCAAGGATGGTGTCACCGTCGCCAAGGAGATCGAGCTCGAAGACAAGTTCGAGAACATGGGCGCCCAGATGGTGCGCGAGGTCGCGTCCAAGACGTCCGATCGGGTTGGCGACGGCACCACCACTGCCACCGTGCTTGCCCAGGCGATCGTGAAGGAGGGAGCGAAGGCTGTCGCCGCAGGCGTGAATCCGATGGACCTCAAGCGGGGTATCGATCGCGCTATCGATGCCCTGATAGGCGATATCGAGAAGAACTCGAAAAAGATCACATCGAACGATGAGATCGCGCAGGTTGCAACCATTTCGGCCAACGGCGACGCCGAGATCGGCCGCTTCCTCGCCGACGCCATGAAGAAGGTCGGTAACGACGGCGTAATAACGGTCGAGGAGGCGAAATCGCTGCAGACCGAGCTTGAAGTGGTGGAGGGCATGCAATTCGACCGCGGCTACATCTCGCCCTACTTCATCACCAACGCCGAAAAGATGCGGGTCGAGCTCGAAGATCCATACATTCTAATCCACGAAAAGAAGCTGTCGGGACTGCAGCCAATGCTGCCGCTGCTCGAATCCATCGTGCAGTCAGGCAAGCCGCTGCTCATCATTGCCGAGGACGTGGAGGGGGAGGCGCTCGCCACCCTCGTCGTGAACAGGCTGCGGGGCGGATTGAAGGTCGCGGCGGTGAAAGCGCCCGGCTTCGGCGATCGCCGCAAGGCGATGCTCCAGGATATCGCCATCCTTACCGGCGGCACCATGATTTCCGAGGATCTCGGTATCAAGCTGGAGAGCGTGACCATCAAAATGCTCGGCCACGCCAAGCATGTCAGGATCGATAAGGAAAATACCACGATCGTTAACGGCGGCGGCAAGAAGGCCGACATTGAAGCTCGCATTACCCAGATCAAGGCCGAGATCGAGGAGACCACCTCCGACTACGATCGTGAGAAACTCCAGGAGCGGCTCGCCAAGCTCGCGGGCGGTGTCGCGGTGATCCGTGTCGGTGGGGCGACCGAAGTGGAGGTGAAGGAGCGCAAGGACCGCGTCGACGACGCGCTGCATGCGACCCGCGCGGCAGTCGAGGAGGGCATTTTGCCCGGCGGCGGCGTTCCGCTGCTCCGCGCCGGCAAGGCGCTCGACAGACTGAAACCAGCGAACGAGGACGAGCGCTTCGGCGTTGAGATCGTCAAGAAAGCGCTTTCGTGGCCGACCCGCCAGATCGCGATCAACGCGGGCGAGGATGGTTCGCTCGTGATTGGTCAGATCCTGGATAAGGACACATACGCCTTCGGCTTTGATGCCCAGACCGGCGAGTTCGGCAACCTGATCTCAAAGGGGATTATTGATCCCACCAAGGTGGTGCGCACCGCGCTTGAGGACGCAGCATCGGTGGCTGGCCTACTCGTCACCACGGAGGCAATGGTTGCTGAACTTCCGAAGAAGAAGTCGCCGCCGACAGCTCCGGGTGCGGGTGCGAGCATGGCCGATATGGATTACCAGATCTAACTCGCTGGTGATTGGCGCGTCTTCGACCGCGCCAATCACCGTTTCGTCGGCGATAGGTATCTCGCCCCACGAATTCTGAACCGCTCCGCCTATGGATCGAGCTCGGCGTGCCTCCGATAAGGCGACCATCAACAGCACGCGGCGGGCTGCTACGGATCGAGCTCGGTGTCCCAGTATAAATAATCCAGCCAGCTATCGTGCAGATAGTTCGGCGGAAATAATCGCCCGTTGCGATGCAACTGATGCACCGTCGGCGCGAAGGGCGTTTGCCGCGGAAACATTTTCGCCTGCTGCGGGGTCAGATTGCCCTTGCGCAAGTTACATGGCGAACAGGCCGCGACCACGTTCTCCCATGTGGTCTGGCCGCCCTTGCTGCGCGGAATGATGTGGTCGAAGGTCAGGTCGTCATGCGCATTGCAGTACTGGCAGACGAAGCGGTCGCGCAGGAAAACGTTGAATCGGGTGAAGGCGGGATGCGTGCTCGGCTTGACGAAGGATTTGAGCGACACCACGCTCGGAAGCTGCATCTCGAAGCTCGGGCTGTGTACCGCGCGGTCGTAGTGCTCGACAATGTTGACGCGATCGAGAAACACCGCCTTGATCGCGTCCTGCCACGACCAGAGAGACAGCGGGTAATAGCTCAGCGGCCGGAAATCCGCGTTCAGCACCAATACCGGCCAACCGCCCTGCGAGACATGTGCGTTCAAGTAACGCTCCTGACCCCCATGTTAGCTGCGAAGCAGCGTGTGTCCTGCATACTACAGGCAGCGTGACGGGATTGTGAAGAGCGTTCCGGGGCTTATCCAGCAGCGGGAAAGCGTGATTCTCTGCCGTGACCGTGGAAAAAGCCTCGGTTCCTGACCTCGCCAATGCCGGACATTCGTGGTCAATCCATCGTGATAGGCGGCCGGGGCCGGGCGATCCACCTCCGGCGTGGGCTGTATGGCGCGACTACTCGGTGTGCGGCGGAGCTTCGACCGCCCAGCTCGGATCGGCACCGAACGGGTGATCCATGAAGAATACCCATGTGCCGTCGGGCATCCTGCGGTGAACCTCCATACCATGGTGATGCACCTCGGTGTGCTTGCCGTTTTCGTCGGTGCCCTTGATCAACCACTGCGACCGCGTCATCGCGAAGTCGCCGGAAACCGTCGTGTGATGGGTCACGACATCCATGTGCGGCTTCAATCCGACATAGGCCGCCATCGTCTTGCGGATGCCGTCGGCGCCACGCGCGACGGTGCTGCCGCCATGGACCTCGTCGACCTGAACGATCGAGGCGTCGGGGTGGTACATCGCTGCCGCGGCGTCAACGTCCTGCGCGTTGAACGCGCGTGCCAGCCAGAGATTGCAAAGTTCGGGGGACGGAGCACCCATTTCTCGGACTCTCATGTGCTGAAGATTGTCGATGCGAGGAGGCCGAGACCTCACGCTCCGGCGCAAGGCCGGATGGTGTCACTTTAAGTTCCTCATCGCGCTTTCTCGTTGCGGTAGGTAACGTTTGGCGCGACGGAAAGCACGTTGTGAATACGCCAGCGTCACTTGCGAAACTGCAAGCGGCGCTTACGTCTGCGCCATGGAGGACTGGAACGAGCCCCAACTCGTGTTGGCCGTGCATCGGGCAAGCAGCCTCACCGGCGCCGCCAAAGCGCTTGATATCGATCACTCGACCGCGTTTCGGCGCCTGAATGCTCTGGAAGCGCGGCTCGGCGTGCGTCTGTTCGAGCGGCTTCCCGGTGGAGCGTATCAAGCGACGCCGGCCGGCGAGCGAATGGCGGCAGCGGCCGAGCGGATGGAAGATGAGGCGCTCGCCGTCGAGCGCGACATTGCAGGCCGGGACCACCGTCCCTCCGGCCGCCTGCGCATAACCTCCTCGGAAACGCTGGCATATCGAAAGCTGACCAGCCATCTCGCCGCGTTCCGGCGAACCCATCCCGGTATCGTCGTCGAGCTCATGGTCGACAACCGCGTCCTCAATCTCTCGCGCCGCGAGGCTGACATCGCGCTTCGTCCGATGCGGCCGAAGGAGGGCGATCTGTGGGGCCGCAAGCTCGCCGATATCGCATGGACGGTTTACGGCGCAATCGGCTATTTCAAAGAAAGAGGCGGGGCCGTTTCATCCGAAGATCTCGGCCGCCACGCCCTGATCGGATGGGAAGAAACCGCAACCGGTATCATGGCTGCCGACTGGCTCAATCGAACGGTGCCAGGTGACGCCTTCGTCTACCGGACCAACAGCCTCGTCAATCAGTTCATCGCTGCGAAGGCCGGCATCGGCCTTGCGCTGCTGCCTTGCTATCTCGGTGACGAGGATCGCGATCTTGCCCGCGCGCTACCCGATCCGGTGCCGGATTTGGTCGGTGAACTGTGGATCGTGACACACGCCGATCTGAAGAAGACGGCGCGCGTGCGTGCCTTCTTCGATATCGTCGGAGACGGGCTGGCGCGTGAGCATAGCCTGTTTGACGGGCGAGGCCGTTCCCGCGCTGCCCGCTTCGAATCGTAGCAACGCTTTGCCGTTAGCAACGGTCTAAACCTTCTCCAACTTCTGCAGGCAGCGCGTTACTCCGACCTCGGGCGGCATCGGCGTATCCGGAAAGCTGGTCTTCCAGTCGGTGACGCCGACCTCGCCGATATAGATGTCGCCTCTGGAATCCAGTGCGATGCCATGTGGCGCGAGGAATTTGCCGGCCTCCAGCCCAGGTCCGTTTTCGCCGCCAAGGCGGGCAATGCGCTTGCCCTTCGAATCCACGATCGAAAGCCGCGGACCGAGATTCGGCACCTTGCGATTGACCGCCATGCCGGGGCCGAGCTCGCCGACGATGAAATGCGGCTGCTTGCCGCCGCAGCAGCACAGCGCGCAGGGCCGGTGCAGAAAATTCCACTGCGTCTCGTATTTTCCGTTACCGTCGAACACCTGCACGCGGTGGTTTTCGCGATCGGCGACATAAACCCAGCCGTCGGAATCGGTGCCGATATTGTGAACGATATTGAACTGGCCGGGATCGGTGCCGGGCTCGCCCCAGGTCTTCAAGAGCTTACCGTCAGGCGAATATTTGTGGACGCAGGCATTGCCGTACCCGTCGGAGACGTAGATCTCGCCCTTCGGCGACAGCGCGGTATGGGTGCAGCGGTGAAACGGCTCGCCGCTCATGAACGGCGCGGGCTTGTTCGGGATTCCGATGGTGAGCAGCACCTTGCCGTCGGTCGTGCACTTGCGCACGGTGTGATCGCCGTCATCGGTGCAATACAGATTGTCGTCGGTATCGATGTGCAAGCCGTGGGCGCGGTTGAACAGCCCTTCGCCCCAGCTCTTGATGAAATTCCCCTCGCGGTCCAGCACCACCATCGGATGGGCGCCGCGGTTGAAGACGTAGATGCGGTCCTTGCTGTCGACGGCGACCGAAGCGACGTCAGTCAGGCTCCAGCCGTCGGGCAGTTTAGCCCAATTCTCCACCACGCGGTAACGGTGCTCGCCCGAGCCGAGAATGGTAGGCATGTACTTCTCCCATTTGTGGCCGTCTTCCGGGGCGGTCCGAAGGACCAGATCTCAGATGCGCAATTGCGCATCGGGGAATCTCGAGATTCTCAGATGCGCATTGCGCACCATAGTTCGCTTCGCGCCCCGGAATGATGGTGTCGGTTTATGAGATCGCCGCTCGCGATCCTACATCACGCGTCAACAGCCCTTCCTCGATCGCCTTGATCTGCAGCGCCAGATGTTTTGAGCCGATGCGGCATTGCGCGAGGCCGCCGGCGATGAACCACAGGCCGGGCTGACCAGTCCGCCTGTACATATTGCGCAGTTCCTGCTCCGCGCCGAATCCCCAGATCGTGCCGACGCGCTTTTCTACCGCCTCGCCGAACAGTTTTCGGACCAGCTCTTCCTGGCGCTTGTAGCCCGTCGCCAGCACGACGAGATCGGCGGCGATGGTCTCGCCGTCCTTCATTTTCGCGCCTGCGGCCGTGAATGTGTCGAGATCGGCAAACTGCTTCAGCGCGATATCGCCTTTGACAATAAGGTCGGAGCAGCCGACGTTGAAATAATAGCCGCCGCCGCGGGTGAGATATTTGAACTGCCAGCCGGTATTGTCCTCGCCGAAATCGAGCTTGAAGCCGACGCCCTCCAGGCCATCGAGCAATTCCTTATCGAGCGCCTTGGATTTCTCTGCGGTGATCGCATGGCTCTTGCGTGCCAGTTTGAGCGGCATCGAGGTCACGATCAGGTCGTTATCCTCGAGCGTGCCTTCATTGTAAGGCGCGTAGACCAGTTGCGCCGATGGTTCGATGCTGACGACCAGCGTCGAAGACCGCTGGAACAGCGCGACTTTTGCGCCGCTGGAATGCAGGTCCTGCGCGATGTCATGGCCGCTGTTGCCGGTGCCGATCACGATGGCGCGCTTGCCCTTCCAGTTCTCACCATCGTCATACTGGCTGGAATGCATCACCTTGCCGGCAAAATCCTTCAATCCCGGAATGTCAGGCACGCTCGGAATGCCGCTGACGCCGGTCGCCAGCACGACATGGCGTGGATGCATGCCGCGCTTGTTGCCGTCGGCGCAGCGCAGCGTCACCGTCCAGCGACCTTCCGTCTCGTCATAGCTGCCGCCCTCGAACTCGGTCTCGGTCCAGAAATTCAGCTCCATGGCCTCGACATAGGCTTCGAACCAGTTGGCCAGCTTGTCCTTCGGAATATAGGTCGGCCAGTTCGGCGGGAAGGGCATGTAGGGCAGGTGATTGACCTGCACCTGGTTGTGCAGCGTCAGCGCATGATAGCGCTTGCGCCAATTGTCGCCGATGCGCTTTTCGCGATCGACGATCAGCGTATCGACATTCAACTGCTTCAGCCGCGCGGCGATGGACAGCCCGGATTGCCCGCCTCCGATGACCAGCACGGTGGGATCATGATCCGAATATCCGGCTGAGGCCATGCGCAGGTCGAGCCAGTTCGGCCCGCGAAAGTCCCGCGAATAGGCGTTGCCGCGCGGGCGATTCACGCCGAGCTGTTCCTCAAAACCTTTGAGTTCGCCAAGCTCGGTCAGCAGCGTCCAGGCTTTCAGGCGGTTGCCATCGTCCGCATCTGATATCAGGCGGATGATGCCGTTGCCGCGCCCGACCTTGGTTTCGAACTTGAAGATCGCCTCGATCGCGTGGGTGCCCGCGCGCATCACCTTGCGCGGTGCAGCGCGATCGGGCGCGATCGCGAAGCCGCAGGGCTCAGCGCCACGGGCCAGCGGCGGCAGCGCTCTCAGGATCGCGTCTCTGCCATTCAGCGTCTGGATGTCCCAACTCAGCGCCAGCACATCGCGCCAGTAGCTGTCGGGATGGAACAGCGTCTTCAACAACCCTTCATCAGGTTTTCCGAGCGCTTCCTCAAACTGCGCAAGCCAAGTGTCGGCGGCAACCGAACTGTCGTCCGTCCTGTCGAGCATGGGCGTTTCCCATCACCGGCCGTCTTCGCGGCGTTTCCTTGGGACGAGCCTATACCTATTACGGACGGCGCGGAAAGGGCGTGAGGAGATGCCGCCTATTCCGAGAGCGAAAGTATCAGCCCCTGATCCGGCGGCACGCGGCCATTGAGGGCGTGGAGATAGGCGCGTTGAACCGCCGCGGGCCCATGGTTCTCGGTCACCTTCATCCAACGTTCCAGGTTCGGGACGAAGCCAGACCATGCGGCGCCGAACCGCATGTCGACGCCGCCCGGTCCCCACTCCTTGGCGCGCTTGCGGATGTAGTCCGGCACGAAGAAGAATTGCGGCTTGGCGCCGGGTAGTGCCTGTGCCGAATCAGCGGGCGACGACTTGCGATGCGTCAGCCCAACGATTCCGCTGTATTTCATTTGGTCGCCGAAGTGCTGGTGCAGCGTTGCACGTAGTGGAGTATTGCCGGCCATGTCGACATAAGCGACCGCAGAGTTCGTCGGCAGCGAGCTTACGTCCTCATAGGTCACGACCTCGTCGTAACAGCCAAGCGATTTGACGAAGGTCGTGTTGCCCGGCGAAGTCAGGCCGATCGTCTTGATGCCGCTACCTCTCGCGTGCAGGAGGTGCGCGAGCCCGTAGGCGGTCTTGCTGGAAGCCGACGACAGCATCACGCGTTTTGCGCCATAAAATTCGTTCTCGGCGAGAAAGTCATCAACCAGGAACGAGAGCATGAACAAGGGGCGCAGCAGCGCCTGATAGTCGCCCTGCCTGCCTGCGAACGAGGGATCGCCGCTGACGCGTGCATAGGCATTATAGACCGGCGCCACGCCCTGCCGGTGCGCGGCGGCATCGCGTAAGGCTCGCTTACTGACGTCAGCGGCTTCGATCACGAGATGCGTCGACATCGGGAAATAGCCGAACAGTATTTCGCCTGCGGCAATGCCGGGATGCTTCGAGGCGATCACCTCGCCAAACCCCCATACCGGAACGTTGCCGAAACCTTCTGGCGCCGGAAAAAACTGCCAATATTTTAGATGATCGCCGAGCACGGCATAAGTGATGTTGTTGGCGGTGAAGGCGAAGCGCGTGACCTTTACCAGCAGCGTCTCGTCAGGCAGCGCGGCCGCGTCGGGCAGTTGCGTCTCGATGGTCTTGCATTGCTGCAGATCATTGCGGG
This sequence comes from Bradyrhizobium sp. sGM-13, assembly GCF_018398875.1. Taxonomy (GTDB): domain Bacteria; phylum Pseudomonadota; class Alphaproteobacteria; order Rhizobiales; family Xanthobacteraceae; genus Bradyrhizobium. The sequence continues at coordinate 238,774 of NZ_JAGWDK010000003.1, forward strand.
CGACGACGAAGTCGGTGGATAACATTGTTTCGATCCCTGCGCTATCACACGCAGCGATCTTTGCGCCGACCGATGACCGTTTTGCAACAGCCATGATGTTTAAAACGCTGTTCGGATCGCGGCGGTGCGAGTCCTTTGCCGTCATTCCGGGGCGACGCGAAGCGTCGAACTATGGTACGCAATTGCGCACCTGAGAATCTCGAGGTTCCGGGTTCGACGCTTCGCGTCGCCCCGGAACGACGAACTCAGACAGTTTCTCATCCAATCGCGCGCAGTTTGCCTTCGGCATACAGATCGCGCAGCTTGCGCTTGAAAATCTTGCCGGTGGCTTCGCGCGGCATGGCGTCCATGAACTGGATGTCCTTGGGCACCTTGAAGTTGGCGAGACGTCCGCGCAAAAATTCCTGCACGCTGGCCGGAGACAGCGCCGCATCCGCTTCCGGCTCGATGCACGCAAAAAGCCGCTCGCCGAACTCGTCGTCGGGAACGCCAAACACCGCGCAGTCGCGCACGCCGTCCATGCCGATCAGCGCGTTTTCGATTTCTGCCGGATAGATGTTGACGCCGCCCGAGATCACCATGTCGCGCTTGCGGTCGCACAGGAACAAATAGCCGTCTTGGTCGAGATAGCCGACGTCGCCGACGCTGACGAGGCCATCGCGGCCGGCCTCGGCGCGCGCCTCGGCCTTGCCGTGATAGTCGAAATCCGGCACGGACATTTGCCGCATGAAGATTTCGCCGGGCTCGCCAACGCCACACGGCTGGCCGTCGGGGCGGAAGATTTTCACGACGCCGCCTTCGATGGCGCGGCCGACGGTGCCGGGCTTTGCCAGCGCCTCTTCGGCCGAATGCCACACAGGGATGCCGGTTTCGGTCGATCCGAAATACTCGTTGATGACCGGTCCCCACCAACTGATCATGGCACGCTTGACCTGCGGCGGGCAGGGCGCCGCCCCATGCACGACAAAGCGTAGCGACGACAGATCATAGCGGCGCTTCACCTCATCCGGCAGCCGCAGCAGGCGGACGAACATCGTCGGCACCATGTGCATATGGGTAACGCGATGACGTTCGATCAGTTGCAGCATGTCTTCGGGATCGAAGCGCGGTTCGAGCACGATTGTGCAGCCGCTGCGGAATGCCAGCATGCCGTAGGAGTTCGGCGCCGAATGGTACATCGGCCCGTTCATCAGGACGACCTGGTCTTCGTTCGGCTTGACGCCATAGGCGATGCCGCCGACCCGCGCCGAAGCCGCAGCCTGTTCCGGCGTCATCGGCTTGCGGCGCACGCCTTTCGGCAGGCCGGTGGTGCCCGAGGTATAGAACATCGGCGCGCTGCCGATCGGCGATTCCTGCAAGGGCGCATGCGTGTCGCGCCAGCGGTCCCAGTCGGTCATGCCGTCGGGACCTGTGTCAGTGCGGCCGCGATGTTGAAGGCGGCCGCGATTTCCGGCGGCGTCGCCACCACCAGGAGCCGCACGTCGGCGGGGAGGCCATCGCTGATCTGCGGCAGCAGGTCGGCATGGCAGACCAGGATTTTGGCGCCGCTGTTGGCGAGGATGTAGGCGACTTCCTCGGCCTTCAGATGCCAGTTGATCGGCACCACCGGGCTGCCTAGCGCGGCTGCGCCGCCCGAGACTTCGAAGAACGCAAAATCGTTGCGCAGCATCATGCCGATGGGCACGCCGCCACTGACGCCGAGCGCCTTGAAGCCCATCGCCGCCCGCGCGATGCGGGCGTGGATGTCGAGGTAGCTGATCTGGCGTTCGCCGCTGATGATCGATGTCAAATTATCCTCCCCGGCCGGCCGAAGCCCTCAGCCCTAGCCATCATCCAGAATTTCGTCGAAGCCGATCCAGCTTTTGCCGTCGAAGCGACGCAGCCTCAATTGCTGGAACGGCAGATAGTCGTCGGTACCGGTCGATACCGTGATGCCCGGCAGCAACAGCGGCAACGGCACCTCGCGGAGCGACGCCGCCTGTTTCATGATGTTCTCGCGGCTGAGATCGCCCTTGCAGGCCATCAGAACTTTCACCACGAGGTTGGCATAATGATAGCCGGCAGCGTAGTTCGAATTGGTCAAATCCGCATTCGGCAGATACTGCTTCATGAAGGCGAAATACTCCTTCACGCCGGGGTCGTTGGCCCATTGCGCGTCCAGCGTGTCCTTTACGTTGCTGGATGAGATGAGGCCGACGGCGTTCTCCAGGCCGGCCGGTTCCAGGAACGAGATCGATGAGGCTGAGGTCGGCACGAATAACAGGTCAGGCTTCCAGTTGATCTCGGCCACGCCCTTGATCATCTGCGAGGTGAATTTGCCGAGCACGACGCCGAACATTACGTTGGCACCGGAGGCCTTCAGCGTCGCAAGTTGCGAGCTGATGGTCGGCGCGCTGGCTTCGTAAGTTGCTTCCGACACGATCATGGTCGCGGCCTTGTCTCCCAGGCCGCGCTTGAAGCCGGCGACGTAATCACGGCCGAAATCGTCGTTTTGCGAAAGGATGGCGATTTTGGCGTCAGGCTTGGTCCGCAGGATATGCTTGGCATAGATGACGCCTTCGGACTGGTAGGCCGCCATTCCCGGCATGGTCCAGCGGAAATTCTTCGGATCGGCCCATTTGGTCGCGCCGCTGAGCACGAAGAGTTGCGGCACCTTCTTGCCGTTGAGGTAGCGATGCACCGCGTTGTTGGTGGCGGTCCCGAGCGAACCGAACATCAGCAACACTTCCTCCTGTTCGACGAGTTTTCGGGTCTGCTCGACCGTCTTGGGCGGCGAGTAGGCGTCGTCGAGGCTGATGAAGTTGATCTTGCGGCCGTTGATGCCGCCTTCGGCATTGATCTTCTCGAAATAGGCCTCCTGCGCCCGGCCGATGATGCCGAAGCCGGATGCCGGGCCGCTGTAGGGCAGCGTCTGGCCAATGCGGATCTCGTCTTTGTCGCCCTCGGCGAGAGCGGCAGTACTTGCCAACACCGCGAATGCGATCGTCACTAAATGTCGCGACATCCTCATTGTTTCCATCCCTCTGTTTGTTTTACTTGATTGGCTGTTGAAACCGGCGCGTCTTAGGCGCGCGCTCGGTTGAGAAAGTCACCGCTTGCGTCGGCGAATTCGCACCTGAGGCGCTCCACCAACTCTGCGACCGGCGGCGCATCCGCAATCTGGCCGATGCCTTGACCGGAGCCCCAGATGTCGCGCCACGCCTTGGCCTTGGTGTTGCCGCCGGAGCCGAAATTCATCTTCGACTTGTCGCTTTGCGGCAGATTGGCGGGATCGAGCCCCGCGGCCACGATCGACGGGCCGAGATAGTTGCCGTGCACGCCGGTGAACAGGTTGGAATAGACGATGTCAAGCGCGGCGTGGTCGATCAGCGCGGCTTTGTAGGCCGGATCGGCATTGGCTTCAGCGGTGGCGATGAAGCGCGTGCCCATGTAGGCCATGTCGGCGCCAAGCGCGAGCGCCGACGCGATACCCCAACCATCTGAGATCGCACCCGACAGCAGCACGGTGCCCTTGAACCACTGCTTCACCTCGCGCAGCAGCGCGAACGGCGACAGCGTGCCGGCATGGCCGCCGGCGCCGGCGCAGACCAGGATCAGGCCGTCGACGCCGTGTTCGGCGGCCTTCCGCGCATGCTTGACGTTGATCACGTCGTGGAACACGACGCCGCCATAGGAATGCGCGGCCTCGACGATCTCGATCGGCGGTCGCAGCGAGGTGATGATGATCGGAACCTGGTGCTTTACGCAGGTCTCCATGTCCTTCATCAGCCGGTCGTTGGACGAATGGCAGATCTGGTTGACCGCGTAGGGCGCGACCTTCTTCTCCGGATGCAGCGCCTTGTACTCGCCGAGCTCGTTGTCGATGCGCGTCAGCCACTCGTCGAGCTTCTCCACTGGTCGCGCGTTCAGCGCGGGGAACGAGCCGACGATGCCGGCCTTGCATTGGGCGATGACGAGCTCGGGTCCGGACACGATGAACAAGGGTGAGCCGACCACCGGCAGTTCGAGCGAATCGGCAAGCGAAGCTGGCAACGGCATTCGGTTCCTCCCTTGGTCGCGCGAGGCCGGTAACGACCGGAGCGCCTCTGTTGCTGTTGATTTGCGAGCGTCGGGCCGGGCGAAGCCGCTGGCCTGCACTTAATTGAGGTTCATTATAGGACTGGACGGGAAGTCGCGGCCGTTCAATATTGAACAGCTCGCTCGCCAGAAATGAACAAGAGCTGCGCGTCGCGGCGGAGGAGCCGATGGATTGGGACCTGTGCAAGACCTTCGTCGCGGTGGCCGAGACCCGCAGCTTCGCGGCGGCCGCGCGCCGCTTGCGCTCCAGTCATCCGACGGTTGGGCGCAAGATTGCCGAACTCGAAGGTCAGCTCGGCATTCCGTTGTTCGCGCGGTCCAACGAAGGTCTTTCGCTGACTTCGCACGGGCAGAAATTTCGCGAGCACGTCGATGCGATGGCCGCGGCGGCGTTGCGTGCCGAAGCCGCGGTATCGGCGACCGGTGCGCAGGCGCGCGGCGTGGTCAAGCTGTCGATCGGCGCCACGCTCGCCTCGCACTGGCTGATGCCGCGGCTCGGGCCGTTTCTGCGCCAGCACGACCATATCCAGCTCGAGATCATCACCCATCCATATCCGGCGAGCGTCCGCCGCCGCGAGGCCGATGTCGTGCTGCGCCCCGTCGATAGCGGCGAGGAGAATTTGATCGGCCGCAAGATCGGCCGGCTCGGCACCGGCTTCTATGCCTCGCGCGATTATGCCGCGCGGCGGCGCCTGCCCGAGCGGCGCGACGAATGGAAGGGCCACAGCGTCATCGGCTTTGCCGATCGGTTGTCGAACGAGCGGCTGGCGCGCTGGAGCGATGCGATCACGCGGCAGGGCTCGATGGTGATGCGCTGTTCCTCGCAAGGCGACATGCTCGCCGCCGCACGCGCCGGTCTTGGAATTTCGACGCTGTCCTGTTTCGTCGCCGCCGCCTATCCGGAACTCGTCCGCGTCGCCCCGCAAAAACTCGTCAGCGTGGCCGATCTCTGGCTGCTGGCGCATCCCGATCTCGTCGACCTACCGGCCGTGCGCGCGGTGATCGATTTCGTCACGGCTTCCGCGCGCGAGGACCGGATGAGGTTGCGGGGGTGAGAAGAGATAGTTGCGCGACGCTCTCCGTTCCCCGCACGCTGCGCAGCACGCAGTGATGCGCTGCAGAGCCGGGGCCCAAGAGGCGATTCGTGTGGTGACTTGGGTCCCGGCTCTGCGGTGCAGCGCTACGCGCCGCGTCCGGGACACGGGACCCTCACACCTTGCTCGCCAGCACGCCTTCGCGTTTCTTCAGCACGCGATAATAGCTCCACCACAGATGCGCGGCCGCGCCGCGCAGGGGACGCCACGGTTCCGCCAGCGGCGCCATCTGCTTGACGGTCGGGCGCGTCTTCAGGCCAAGCCCGATCTTCACGGCCTCCTGCACCGCGAGGTCGCCGGCCGGCCAGGCGTCGCCATGGCCGAGGCAGAACAGCAGATAGATGTCGGCGGTCCACGGGCCGATGCCGGGCAGCGCGGTCAGCGTGTGGTGGGCGGCATCCGCATCCTCTTCCGCCAGCACCTCGAGATTGAGCCGCTCGGCAGCCAGTTCGCGCGCGATGTTCTTCAGCGTCTTGATCTTGGCGGCCGACAGCCCGAGCCGGCCGAGACGGTCGGCGCGGGCCCTGCCGATGGCGTGATGGTCGAACGGATCAAACGCCGCAGTCAGCCGCGCCCAGATTGCGCCGGCGCTCGCGGTGGATATTTGCTGCCCGCAGACGATGCCAGCAAGCCCCGCGAAACCCGGCGCGCGCTGCCGCAGCGCCGGCATGCCCGTCAGCTCGAGGATCGGCTTGAGCCTTGGGTCTTGCTTGACCAATGCGTGGACGGCGTCTTCGAGGTCGGACTGGCTGTTGAGGTGAATGGTCATTGCCCCTTAAAACCACCATGTCCGGTGAAAGAGATCAATGCCGCCACCCGTTTTCCGATTTGCCCCCAGCCCGAACGGCTACCTCCATCTCGGTCACGCCTATTCGGCGCTATTGAATTTTGACCTCGCGCGCGAGCGCGGTGGGCGATTTCTGCTGCGGATCGAGGATATCGATGCGACGCGTTGCCGGCCGGAATTCGAGGCGGCGCTCCATGAAGACCTCGCCTGGCTCGGGATTTCCTGGGAAACGCCGGTGCGGCGGCAATCGGAGCATTTTGCGCGCTATCGCGAAGCGGTCGAAAAATTGGCAGGCTTAGGCCTGATTTATCCGAGCTTCGAGAGCCGCGCGGAAATCGCCCGTCTGGTCGCGCAGCGCGAGGCCGGCGCGCCCTGGCCGCGGGATCCCGACGGGGCGCCGCTCTATCCGGGCGTCGCGAAATCGCTGCCGCCGGACCGGCGCCAAGAGTTGATCGCGCAAGGCGCGCCTTACGCGCTGCGGCTCGACATGCAGGCAGCGCTCGCGCGCACGAAGGAACTGGCCTGGCAGGAAGAGGGTGCAGGGCCCGGCGGCGAGACCGGCGTCGTCGCCGCGCGCCCTGAAGCTTGGGGTGACGTCATCCTGGCGCGCAAGGAGACGCCGACCAGCTATCATCTCTCGGTCGTGATCGACGATGCCCTGCAGGGCGTGACCGACGTGGTACGGGGCAGGGACCTGTTCTGGTCGACGAGCGTCCACTTGGTGTTGCAACAGTTGCTCGGTATGCCGCAACCGGTGTATCGGCATCACCGCCTCATCGAGGATGCGTCGGGACACAAGCTATCGAAATCGACGCAAGCTACGGCCTTGCGCGAATTGCGTGGGCAAGGTGTCACCCCTGCGGGTATTCGCAGCCTCGTCGGCTTGCCCGACGATTCCAGTAGTACTACTGCGGGTTGTTGAAAACGTCTCCGTGACACCGGCCGCCATCGCGTGTCATGCTGGTCGCGGCAGAGGAAGGGGGACCATGGCGGCAAAGCGGCGCTCACCAGGCACCACGGGAACAGCCAAGAAGCGGCGAGCGAAAAAGCGCGTATCCGGCGCCGCGGTCAAAAAACGCGGCACGCGCAAGTCCGCCATCGCTGCGCCCGGCATGGTCGAGACCGCGCTGGCGGCCTTTGCGCACGAGGTCCGCACGCCGCTGACCGGCATTCTCGCGATCAGCAATCTGCTCGCGACCTCGGACCTCGACGAACGCGAACGGCGCTGGGTCGACACCATCAAGGCGGGCGCGGAACATCTGGCGAGCCTTGCGACCCTGTTCGTCGACGCCGCGCGCAGCGGCGGCCCCGGGCTCGAGGTGCGGCAGGACTTCTTCGACCTGCATACGCTCGCCCGCAATGCCGGCGATTCGCTGACCGGGCGCGCCGCGGCCAAGGGCCTGCAGTCGTCGGTCGATATTTCTGAAAAGCTTCCAGGGTTTGCGATCGGCGATCCCGTCCGCCTCCGCGCCGCGCTGGAGAACCTGATCGACAATGCGGTAAAATTCACGGAACAGGGCAGTGTTGGGCTGCAGGTCACGCCCGTGCGGGCGCCGAAGGGCAAGGTCGCCGTCTCATTCGCGATCTCCGACAGCGGGATCGGCCTTGCGCTGAACGAAATCAAGCGCCTGTTCCGGCCGTTCTCGCAGGCCAATGTCTCCATTGCATCGCGCTTTGGCGGCGCCGGTCTTGGATTGTCGTCGGTCAAGCAACTGGCGCGTGCCATGGGCGGCGACATCACTGTGACGCAACGCCGGGGCGGCGGCACCACCTTTACCCTCAACGTCGTAATGTCGTCCCCCAAGGACGCCGTGACGGCAGCGCCCGGTGCCGAAGGCGAGGTATCGATCAGTTCGCCGCGGCCATTGCGTCTGCTCAGCGTCGAAGATAACCCGTTCGGCCGCGTCGTGCTCAACACGATCCTGACCGAACTCGGTCATCAGACCGACTTTATCGGCCAGGGCGAGGCGGCGCCCGAACGGCTCGCGCAAGGCGCATTCGATGCGGTGTTGATGGACATGGTCCTGCCGGGTATCGACGGGGTCGAGGCGATCAGGCGCATTCGCGCGCTGGAGCCGCCGCTCGGGCGCATTCCGATCATCGGCATATCAGGCCGCAGCGAGGACGAGGCGGCGTCGCGCGCCGCCGGCGCCGAGATCTTTCTGGTCAAGCCTGTGAGCCCGCGCGCCCTGGCGACTGCGCTGCATGCAGCGACGTCCCCTTCGGCAGTTGCGACTTCATGATGGCTGCGTTCAGTTCGCCGCCGAAGACGAAAATCGCCGAAATGAAATACAGGAACACCAGCGCGATGATGACCGAGGCAAGCCCCGCATACATCGTCACATAGTTGCTGGCGAAGCGCGCCAGATACTGGCCGAACACGACGCCCGAGATCAACGATCCGACCATCGTAAAGACGATGCCCGGAAGGATCTGCAGAAAACTCCGCCGGCCGCAGGGCAGCCAGGCATGCAGGACGAACAGCGCTACCGTCATCGCGGTGATCGTGATGCCGTATCGGGCGAAGGTGAGAAGGCCTTCGTTGGACTCGACGAAGAACGGAATGTGGCGGCGCGCCGTCTCCAGGATCAGCGGACCGAGCACGATCAGGAACGCCATCAAGAGCGACGTGACGGCGGCGACCAGCGTATAGCCGATCGATTCCAGCCGCAGCCAGTACCACGCCCGCGGCTCGACCACCGAATAGGCGCGGTTCAGCGCGACCCGCAGCGCCTCGACGCCGTTGGAGGCGAAATAGACCGCCAGCACCGCGCCGACGGTCAGGATGTCGCCGCGCGTCGTCGTCAGCACGTCGTGGATTTCGCCTGAGAGCGCGTCGGCGACCTGTTGCGGCCAGGTTTGCAGCAACAGTCCCACGGCCCCATCGGCGAGTTCCTTGGAGCCAAAAAAGCCAGCCAGCGACGTCAGCACGATCAGGAACGGAAATAGCGCCATCAACGTCGACAGCGCGATGTGGCTCGCGATCGCCCAGCCGTCATCGGCGAGGAACGTATAAAACGCCTCCATGACGACGAGGTAGACGTAGCGAATGAGCTTCACATCTCACCTCGATCGGGGTATCGCGGTCCGGTCCTAAGCCGGGGCTAGCATCTGATATTATTGGGTTAAAAGCCAGATCGTCGAGCAATAGTGCGAGAGTTGTGATCGTGTGGAAGTCGGCGCCTCGCGGTGTTATGTACCGCCGATGACATCCTTTCTGAGTTCGATCGTCCTTCCCATCGCGGTTGCGGCCGTGGCTATCGTGCTATTGCTTGGCCTCGTCAACATGATGCGGGGCGGCTCGCCGAACCGCTCGCAGAGCCTGATGCGGCTTCGGGTGCTGCTGCAGTTCATCGCCATCGTCATCACCATGGTCGTGGTGTGGGCGGTGGGTAGGTAAGGGCAGGAAAGGGGAAGCGGCTATGGTCGTGCTCAACCGCATCTATACGAAGACCGGCGATGACGGCACCACGGCGCTCGGCAGCGGCGAGCGCCGCCCGAAATACGATCTGCGCATTAGCGCCTACGGCACCGTAGATGAAACCAACGCCGCTATCGGCGTGGTGAGGCTGCATCTCGGCGATGCCCGCGAACTCGATGCGATGCTCGGCCGGATTCAGAACGATTTGTTCGATCTCGGGGCCGACCTTGCGGTGCCCCAGCGTGACGGCAAGGCGGAGCGGCTCCGGATGCTGTCGAGCCAGGTCGAGCGGCTCGAGCGCGACATCGATGCGCTGAACGATCATCTCGCGCCCCTGACCTCGTTCGTGCTGCCCGGCGGCACCCCCGCTGCCGCATACCTGCACCTCGCCCGTACCATATGCCGCAGGGCGGAACGGATCATGGTGGAACTCGCCGCGCGGCCGGAGGAGCCGGTGAGCACGGCTGCCATTCAGTATATGAACCGCCTGTCCGATTTCCTGTTCGTGGCCAGTCGCGCCATGAACGATAATGGGGCCGGAGACGTGTTGTGGGTGCCGGGTCAGAACCGTTAAGGTGAGCCTTGAAGGCAGGGCCTTCCGGGGCCGATTTTTGGCTTTGGCGCGTTGACCGCTGATAGCGGGACCTTTAGGTTCCGCGCCCAAGCTAATAACAGGCTGATCAAACCCCAGAATTCAAGCGAAAGAGGATCGATGAAGGTTCTTGTGCCGGTAAAGCGGGTGGTCGATTTCAACGTCAAGGTCCGCGTCAAGAGCGACGGAACGGGCGTGGAACTCGCTAACGTGAAGATGTCGATGAATCCGTTCGACGAAATCGCCGTCGAGGAAGCATTGCGGCTGAAGGAAGCCGGCAAGGCGACCGAAGTGGTGGTGGTGTCGATCGGCCCGGCGCAGGCCTCGGAGACGATCCGGACCGGTCTCGCCATGGGCGCCGACCGCGGCATCCTCGTCAAGGCCGAAGGCAATGTGGAGCCGCTGGCGGTCGCGAAGCTTCTCAAAGCCGTAGCGGACGCCGAAAAGCCCGGCCTCGTCATTCTCGGCAAGCAGGCGATCGACGACGATTCGAACCAGACCGGCCAGATGCTGGCCGCGCTGCTCGGCTGGCCGCAGGCGACGTTTGCCTCCAAGCTCGAAGTTGAAGGCTCCGACTTCAAGGTTACGCGCGAGGTCGACGGCGGCCTGCAGACCGTGAAGCTGAAGGGACCGGCGATCGTCACCACCGACCTGCGGCTGAACGAGCCGCGCTATGCGTCGCTGCCCAACATCATGAAGGCGAAGAAGAAGCCGATCGACGACAAGAGCGCAGCCGATTACGGCGTCGATCTCACGCCGCATCTCGAAGTGCTCAAGACATCGGAACCGCCCGGCCGCAAGGGTGGCGTCAAGGTCAAGGACGTCGCTGAGCTCGTTTCCAAACTCAAGACCGAAGCCGGGGTTCTCTGATGACGACGCTATTGATTGCCGAACACGACAACACGTCGATCAAGGATGCCACCAACAAGACGCTGACGGCAGCCGCTGCGCTCGGCGCCGACGTGCACGTGCTGGTCGCCGGCGAGAACGCCAAGGGTGCGGCCGATGCCGCAGCCAAGCTTGCCGGCGTCAAGAAGGTGCTGCTCGCGGACAATGCCGCCTATGCCCATGATCTCGCCGAGCCGCTGGCCGCGCTGATCGTGTCGCTGGCCCCTAACTATGACGCCTTCGTCGCGCCTGCGACCTCGCGCTTCAAGAACGTCATGCCGCGCGTCGCAGCTCTGCTCGACGTGATGCAGGTGTCCGAGATCATCAAGGTGGTTTCGCCAGATACCTTCGAGCGGCCGATCTATGCCGGCAACGCGATCCAGACGGTGAAGTCCAAGGACGCCAAGAAGGTCATCACGGTGCGGACCTCGACCTTTGCCGCGGCGGGTGAGGGCGGCAGTGCGCCGGTGGAGGACGCCGCCGCTGCGGCCGATCCGGGCCTCTCCAGCTTCCTTGGCGAAGAGGTGGCAAAGAGCGACCGTCCGGAACTGACCTCGGCAAAGATCATCGTTTCCGGCGGCCGCGCCATGCAGAGCCGCGAGAACTTTGCCAAATATATCGAGCCGCTCGCCGACAAGCTCGGCGCGGGAGTCGGCGCCTCGCGCGCCGCGGTCGATGCCGGCTATGCGCCCAACGACTGGCAGGTCGGCCAGACCGGCAAGGTGGTCGCTCCGGAACTATATGTCGCCATCGGCATCTCCGGCGCGATCCAGCATCTCGCCGGCATGAAGGACTCCAAGGTGATCGTTGCGATCAACAAGGATGAAGACGCGCCGATCTTCCAGGTCGCCGATTACGGCCTAGTCGCGGATCTCTATCAGGCGGTTCCTGAACTGACCGACGCGCTCGGCAAGCTCGGAAAGTAACGGAACACCGGCCGGACGCGCAAACGTCCGGCCGGTGTTTACCTTAAAGGAATGCGGGCGAAGGGGATTAAGCTTCGCGTGAAGAATACGTGCCAATGGTGGGACTGAAACCTCGCGTCTGATGATATCGTAGCTGAGGTTTAGAGATGAACAGGCGCGATATGCGCGCCGTTCCGGTGGATGACAAGATGGTGGTGACAATCAAGAAGGTCGGCGTGATCGGCTCGGGCCAGATGGGCCACGGGATTGCGCATGTGGCGGCGCTCGCCGGCTTGGACGTGGTGCTCAACGACGTCTCCGACGAACGGCTGAAATCGGCGATGGCGACCATCAATGGCCATTTGTCGCGGCAGGTTGCCAAGCAGGTCATTACCGAGGACGCGCGCAAGAAGGCGCTGGAGCGGATTACCTCCTCCGAGACGCTCGACGGGCTTTCGGATTGCGACCTCGTAATCGAGACCGCGGTCGAAAAGGAAGAGGTCAAGCGCAAGATCTTTCACGAACTCTGCGCGGTATTGAAGCCGGAAGCGATCGTCGCCACCAACTCCTCGTCGATCTCAATCACCCGGCTCGCCGCCTCGACCGATCGTCCCGAGCGCTTCATCGGCATTCATTTCATGAATCCGGTGCCGGCGATGGAACTGGTCGAACTGATCCGCGGCATTGCCACCGACGATATGACCTTCGACACCGCCAAGGAATTTGTCGGCAAGCTCGGCAAGCAGGTCGCGGTGTCGGAGGATTTCCCGGCCTTCATCGTCAACCGCATCCTGCTGCCGATGATCAACGAGGCGATCTACACGCTCTATGAGGGCGTCGGCAACGTCGAGGCGATCGACGCCGCCATGAAGCTCGGCGCGCACCATCCGATGGGGCCGCTGGAACTGGCCGATTTCATCGGGCTCGATACCTGTCTGTCGATCATGCAGGTGCTGCATGAGGGGCTGGCGGATTCGAAATACCGGCCGTGCCCGCTACTCGTGAAATATGTCGAGGCCGGCTGGCTGGGGCGCAAGACGCAGCGCGGCTTCTACGACTACCGCGGCGACAAGCCGGTCCCGACGCGCTAGGCGTCATCGGTCTTCGTAGGATGGATAGAGCGCAGCGAAACCCATCACGCTCCCGCAGGGATTGATGGGTATCGCTGCACTCCACCCATCCTACAAATTCTCAACACGCAATGCGTGTCCTTGCTCGCGCATTCGCGCGGCTACCCAATTTCTTTCCGGTCTCCAAGCATTCATTAACCGGTGCCGGGGTAGGGTGCCTCAGGCTTAAGGAGTGCTGCGTATGGATATGATGGCTATGGTTTCGAGCATGCTCGCAATGCAGGCGGCGGGCACGCAGCAGCAGATCCAGACCTCGATCATCAAGCAGAATGCGGACGCCGAGAAGGCCGCAGTCCAGACGCTGCTCGGCACGCCCTCGACCGCCAATCTCGCCCCCGGCGTCGGCGGCAACCTCAACATCGCGGCCTAAGCTCGCCCCCGACGCAACTGTTAAACCCTCATGGTGAGGAGGCGCTTTAGCGCCGTCTCGAACCATGTGGCCCGGCTGGTGCCATTCATTCTTCGAGACGCCGCTGACGCGGCTCCTCAGGATGTGGTCTGACAGGTGAGACCGGGAGCAACGCCTCCGCCACTGCGTGGCCCCGCTAAGACCCCGCCTTCATCGGCTGCATCGCGCCCTTGATCAGCTTGATCGCGTCCTCGCTGGCCCATTCGGCGGGGCCGGCAAGGGTGGCGATCTCGCAGCCCTGGGCGTCCACCAGCACTGAAGTGGGCATGCCCAGCGCCTTGCCTATGCCTTTAAGATCCTGAAAAACCTTGGCTTTCTGGTCGGCGAAATAACCGAGCCGGGTCAGATTGGCCTCTTTCAGGAAGTTCTTTGGCTTCTCTGGATCGCGGGTATCGATGTTGATGGCGACCACCTCGAAATCCTTGCCGCCGAGCTTGGCCTGCAGGTTCTCCAGCGCCGGCATTTCCTTGCGACAAGGCACGCACCAGGTGGCCCAGAGGTTCACCAGCACGGTCTTGCCGCGCCATTCCGACAGCTTTCTCGGCTTACCCTCGGCATCCTCGAAGGCGAGGTCGGGCAGCCGTAACGGCGTCGTCGCCATGGTCAGCGCGGCCACCTCGCCATGCGCCAGTGGCGATACCTTGCGGGCCAGTTCGACGGCCGCCGCACAGGATGGATCGCCGCCCGTCCCGCGCTTGAAGCTGCCGAGCCCGTAAAACGCGCCCAATCCGACCACGCCTGCAGCCGCCACAGCGCCGATGGCGATCGGGATCCGGCGCCTCGGGGCGGGGCTGGGCGGGGACATTTCGGGCATATCGTTTGTCATCCTGTGTCAGATATGGCTATGCAGGGCTCAAGGTTACGGTCGAATTACGTCGAGCCGCCACGGCGTTTCGCTTACTCCGACGATATAGATGGCAGGGCTTGGGAAGTCATGAGCAACAAGATGTGGGGCGGCCGGTTCAGCGAGCGCCCCGATGCGATCATGGAGGAAATCAACGTCTCGATCGACGTCGATCGTCACCTCTATGCCCAGGACATTGCCGCGTCCAAGGCCCATGCCGCAATGCTGGCCGCGCAAGGCATTATCACCGCGAGTGATGCGAAAAATATCGGCAAGGGTCTAGACACGATTTTGTCAGAAATCGGCAAGGGCTCGTTCGACTTCAAGCGCGCGCTCGAAGACATCCATATGAATGTCGAGAGCAGGCTCTCCGAATTGATAGGGCCGGCCGCCGGACGGCTGCACACCGCGCGCTCGCGCAACGACCAGGTCGCTACCGATTTCCGGCTCTATGTCCGCGACAAGATCGACGAGATGGATGCAGCGCTGGCCGCCTTCCAGCATGCTTTGGCTGCCCGCGCGCTCGAGCATGCCGCAACCGTGATGCCGGGCTTCACCCATCTGCAGACCGCCCAACCCGTCACCTTCGGGCATCATCTGCTCGCCTATGTCGAGATGGCGGCGCGCGACCGCGGCCGCTTTGCCGACGCGCGCAAGCGGCTCAACGAATCGCCGCTTGGCGCCGCGGCGCTCGCCGGAACCTCATTTCCGATCGATCGCCCTGCCACCGCCAAGGCGCTCGGCTTCGACCGCCCCATGGCCAATTCGCTCGATGCGGTATCGGACCGCGACTTCGTGCTCGAAACCCTGTCGGCGGCGTCGATCGCGGCCGTGCACATGTCACGCTTTGCCGAGGAAATCGTGATCTGGACCTCGCCGCTGGTGGGGCTGGTGCGGCTCTCCGACAAGTTCACCACCGGCTCCTCGATCATGCCGCAGAAGCGCAATCCGGACGCGGCCGAACTGGTGCGCGCCAAGACCGGCCGGGTGATCGGCGCGCTCAACGGGCTTTTGATCGTGATGAAGGGGCTGCCGCTCGCCTACCAAAAGGACATGCAGGAGGACAAGCAGGGTGCGATGGAGGCGTTTTCCGCGCTCTCGCTCGCGATCCGCGCGATGACCGGCATGGTCCTCGATCTCGTCCCCGACGAGGCGCGGATGAAGGCCGCGGCCGGCGAGGGCTACGCCACCGCCACCGATCTCGCCGACTGGCTGGTGCGGACGCTGAAAATGCCGTTCCGCGACGCCCATCATGTTACCGGGCGAATCGTTGCGCTCGCGTCGAAGCAGGGCGTGGCGCTGCACGAATTGCCGCTCAAGGCGATGCAGGAGGTCGAGCCTGACATCACCGCGGACGCCCTGCGCGTGCTGTCGGTGGAGGCCTCGGTCAAAAGCCGGACCAGCTATGGCGGTACCGCGCCGAAGAACGTGCTTTCGCAGGCCAAAGCCTGGCTGAAACGGCTGGAAAAAGAGCAAAAATCGGACTGAGCGAAATTTTCGCTGCAGTTTCTTGGGTTTTTCCTTGGGTTTTCTTGGGTTTCCGTGGCCGATCGGCACTCGCCAGACTGCGGCAACCTTTGTATGGTGCGGCGCGCATTGGGGATTTCGTCGTGATCAGTAACTACCGCCCGTCATCGTCGGGATGGGCCATCATCCTGTTGAGCGTGACCGCCCTCGCACTCGCCGGTTGCGGACGCAAGGGCGGGCTCGATCTGCCGCCGAGCGCGCCGCCGCAGGCGCAGGCCACGTCGGATACCGAGGCCGAGCGCGCGGCGCAGCCCGGCGTCTTCAATTCGACCTATGGATCCGAGGCGGGCCCCAGCGCCCCCAAGGGCGGCAAGAAGAAATTCGTTCTCGATCCGCTGCTGGACTGAGCGCGCCATGAATCACTTCGACTATCGCAACGGCGTGCTGCACGCCGAGGCCGTGAACCTGTCCGACCTCTCGGATGCCGTCGGCACGCCGTTCTACTGCTATTCGACAGCGACGCTCGAGCGTCACTACCGCGTCTTCACCGAGGCCTTTGCCGGCGAGAAGACGCTGGTCTGCTACGCCATGAAGGCCAATTCCAACCAGGCGGTGCTGCGCACCTTGGCAAAGCTAGGCGCTGGCGCCGATGTCGTCTCCGGCGGAGAGTTGAAGCGGGCGCTGGCGGCGGGGATTCCGCCTGGCAAGATTCTGTTTTCCGGCGTCGGCAAGACCGAGATAGAACTGCGCGCGGCGCTCGCGGCCGACATCCTCTGCATCAACGTCGAGTCCGAGCCCGAGCTGGAGCTGCTGTCGAAGCTCGCGGTCGAGACCGGCAAGACCGCGCGGATTTCGTTGCGGGTCAACCCTGACGTCGACGCCGGCACGCATGCCAAGATCGCCACCGGCAAGTCCGAGAACAAGTTCGGCATTCCCATTGCACGCGCACGCGAGGTCTATGCCCGTGCGGCCAGCTTACCGGGGATCGAGGTGACCGGCACCGATATGCACATCGGCAGCCAGATCACTGATCTCTCCAAGATGGAAAGCGCGTTCCGGATTCTTTCCGAATTCGTGCAGACGCTGCGCGCCGATGGCCACACGATCTCGCATATCGATTTCGGCGGCGGGCTCGGCATCCCCTATCACGCCGACCGCGAGGCTCCGCCATTGCCGTCGGCCTATGCCGCGATGGTCAAGCGGGTGACGCACAATCTCGGCTGTACGCTGATGTTCGAGCCCGGGCGGATGATCGTCGGCAATGCCGGCATCCTCGTCTCCCGCGTCATCTATGTGAAGCCGGGCGAAGCCAAGAACTTCGTCATCATCGACGCCGCGATGAACGATTTGATCCGCCCGACGCTTTACGAAGCCCACCACGACATCCTCCCAGTTCGCGAGCCGGCCAAGGATGTGCGGACGATCACGGCCGACGTGGTCGGACCCGTCTGCGAGACCGGCGACTATCTCGCGCTCGATCGCAATTTGCCCGAGCCCAAGGCCGGCGATCTCCTGGCCATCATGACCGCCGGCGCCTACGGCGCGGTGCAATCCGGCTTCTACAATACGCGGCCTTTGGTGCCGGAAGTCCTGGTCAAGGACGACCAGTACGCCGTGGTCCGCCCCCGCATCGAGGTCGAGGAATTGATCGCGATGGATAAGCCGGCGCCGTGGCTGTGATTTCGTAGGATGGGTGGAGCGAAGCGATACCCATCAATGTCAGTGCGGAAACGTGATGGGCATCGCTTGCGCTCCATCCATCATACGCTATCTCATTTCGCGCCGCCGACCACCACGCCCGCCGCCTTCTCGATCGGCTTGATCGCCGCGGTGAAATCCGACTCCGCGCCCTCGTCGCGGATGATGACTTCCCACAAACGCCCGACCGCTTCGGCGACTTCCATCGACAGCCCCAGCGATTTCATCTCTTCCAGCGCGAGCCGCACGTCCTTTACCATCAGTCCCGTGGCGAAGCCGAAATCGAAACTGCGCGGCAGCACCGAGCGCGGAAACTTGTCGCGGCTCGCCGTGTTGAGCCCGGAGCCTGCGTTGATGACGTCGATCATCACCGCCGGATCGAGCCCTGCCTTGACGCCCATCACAACCGCTTCCGATGTCGCCACCATCGCGGTCGCCGACAGGAAATTGTTGGCGAGCTTCATGGTCTGCGCCGAGCCGGGCTTTTCGCCGATGAAAAACACTTTTCCGATCACGTCGAGCGCGGGTTTTGTCAGCTCGCAATCGGCGCGCGGGCCGGAGACCATCACGGCCAGCGTTCCCTTCTCGGCGCCGCCGACGCCGCCGCTGACGGGGCTGTCGATCTGCACGATGTTATTCTTCGCCAGAAGACCGTGAATCTTGGCCGCCATCTGCGAGCCGACGGTGGAGAGATCGACGAAGCGTTTGACGCGCCTCCCTTCGATCACGCCGCCCGCGCCGGTCGCCACGTCAAGCGAAGCCTGCAGCGACGGCAGGCTCGCCAGCACCGTCTCGCAGCGGTCGGCGATATCCTTCGGCGACGATGCCGGTTGCGCGCCGAGCGCGACGAGCTTGCTTATGGCTTCCTGCCGCGTATCGAACACGGTGAGTTGATGCTTGGCCTCGATCAGGCGGCGCGCCATCGGGAAGCCCATCTTCCCGAGGCCGATGAATCCGATTTCCATGGTGCTACGCCTCAGCCCTTGTCCAATTCCGCGAACACCTCGCGCGCAATGCGAAAGCTGTCGACGCCGGCGGGGATGCCGGCATAGATCGAGACCTGCATGAAGATCTCGCGGATCTCGTCGCGACTGACGCCGTTGGTCAGCGCGCCCTTGATGTGCGCCTTCAGTTCGTGCGGCCGGTTCAGGATCGAGATCATGGCCAGGTTGAGCATGCTGCGGGTCTTGCGCGGCAGTTCCTCGCGGCCCCACACCGCGCCCCAGCAATATTCGGTAACGAGTTGCTGGAACGGCTTGTTAAAACTGTCGGCGTTCTTCAGCGCGTTGTCGACATAGGCCTCGCCGAGCACCGCTTTGCGAATTTCCAGTCCCTTGTCGTGTGTCTTCTGGTCCATCTCGCTTCCTCGCATTTTTACGGTTCGGCGTGAACGTTACGGGGAGGGACGCCCGCAGTCACGCCTTCGTGTTATGTTATGCGTATTTCCGGGTGTGGGTTACCCCGGGAACGGGTGCCTCATTGCCGC
The DNA here is from genome assembly GCF_018398875.1 of Bradyrhizobium sp. sGM-13. Taxonomy (GTDB): domain Bacteria; phylum Pseudomonadota; class Alphaproteobacteria; order Rhizobiales; family Xanthobacteraceae; genus Bradyrhizobium. The sequence goes on from NZ_JAGWDK010000003.1 coordinate 257,572, forward strand.
CGTTGTGCTAGGCTGACTTACCGACAACCCGGAGAGATTGTTGAGCGGCGCCACCCCCGACCCCACAAAGCCAGCGCGCGAGCCGGATGCTGTCGCGCGGCTTCAACTGACGCAGGCTCTGCAACGGGCCCAATACGCGATTGCGTGGGAACGTACCTGGCCAGGGCTCGTCCGGTTTCTGAGCGTCATTGGGCTGTTCCTGGTGGCCTCCTGGGCCGGATTGTGGCTGGCGCTGCCGTTCCTTGCACGTGCGATCTGCCTTGGCCTGTTCGCCCTTGCGGCGCTGGCCGCATTGTTCCCGCTCGTGCGATTTCGCTGGCCGAGCCGCGAAGAGGCGTTGAGCCGGCTCGACCGCGGCACCGGCATTCGCCATCGCCCGGCGACCGCGCTGACCGATACACTCTCGACCAAGGATCCGATCGCGCAGGCGCTGTGGCGGGAGCAGCGCGAGCGCACGCTGGCCTCGATCAAACGGATCCGCGCCGGGTTGCCTTCGCCGCGGCTGGCGATTCACGACCCCTGGGCGCTGCGTGCGCTGGTCATGGTGATGCTGGCGGCCGCCTATGTCGCCGCCGGCGACGAGCGCCGGCTACGAATTGCTGCGGCATTCGACTGGAACGGCGTGCTGACGCCGGCCAACGTCCGGGTCGATGCCTGGGTCGCCCCACCGCTCTATACCGGCAAGCCGCCGGTCATTCTGTCGGCCGCCAACAGGGATGCGGCTTCTCCCGATAGCGGGGCACCATTGCCGGTGCCTGCAGGCAGCACGCTGCTGGTGCGCTCCAGCGGCGGCAATATCGACGTCGTGGTCGGCGGCGGCGTGACCGAGGTCGCGCCCAGCGAGCAGGCGCCGAAGGGCACCAACGAACGGCATTTCAAGATCACGGGTGACGGCACCGCGCATGTCCGCGCGCCCTCCGGTCAGCCACTGTGGCGCTTCGCGGCGACGCCCGACCGTGCCCCGACCATCTCGCTGGCGAAGGATCCGGAACGCCAGGCCCGCGGCTCGCTGCAGACGTCCTACAAGCTCGAAGATGATTACGGCGTCACCGAAGCGCGCGCGCAATTCGCCGTCCGTGTTCCCGATTCCGGCAAGGAAGGCAACAAGGAAGACAAGAGCAAGGAGGCCGAGAGGGCCGAGCCACGGCCGCTGTTCGAGCCGCCGCAGTTTGCGCTGGTGCTGCCGAATGCGCGCACGCGCAATGGCGTCGGCCAGACCGTGAAGGACCTCAGCGAGGATCCCTATGCCGGCGCCGATGTGACGCTGACGCTCACGGCCAAGGACGAGGCCGGCAATGAGGGCAAGAGCGAGCCGTTCAACATGCGGCTGCCGGAACGGCTGTTCACCAAGCCCCTCGCCCGTGCCCTGATCGAACAGCGCCGCATTCTGGCGCTCGATGCCAATCAGAATTCGCAAGTCTATACCGCTCTCGATGCGCTGATGATCGCGCCGGAATTGTTCACGCCCGAAGCCGGTCACTATCTCGGTCTCTTCAGTGTTAAGCACCAACTGGAGGAGGCGCGCACCGATGCCGCGCTGCGCGAGGTAGTCGCCAGCATGTGGGCGCTTGCCGTCACCATCGAGGACGGCAACATCACCGATGTCGAGAAGGCGCTGCGCGCGGCGCAGGACGCGCTCAAGCAGGCGCTGGAGCGTGGCGCCACTGACGAGGAGATCAAGAAGCTGACGGATAATCTGCGCGCTGCGCTGGATAATTTCCTGCGCCAGCTCGCCGAGCAGTTCCGCAACAACCCGCAGCAGCAGGCGCGCCCGCTCGATCCCAACACGAAAGTGCTGAGCCAGCAGGATCTCAAGAACATGCTCGACCGGCTGGAGCGGATGTCGCGTTCCGGCGACAAGGATGCCGCCAAGCAGTTATTGGAACAGCTCCAGCAGATGCTGGAAAACCTGCAGATGGCGCAGCCCGGCCAGGGCGGCGACAACGAGATGGAGCAGGCGCTGAACGAGCTCGGCGACATGATCCGCAAGCAGCAGCAATTGCGCGACAAGACCTACAAGCAGGGCCAGGATTCGCGGCGCGACCGCATGCGCGGCAAGCAGGGTGACAAGCAGGGCGATCAGAGCATGGGCGACCTGCAGCAGGACCAGCAGGGCCTGCGCGACCGCCTGAAGAAGTTGCAGGAAGAGCTCGCCAAGCGCGGCATGGGGCCGGGCCAGCGCGGCCAGCAGGGCCAGCGTGGCGACCAGCAGGGGCAGCAGGGCCAACAGGGTCAGGGTCAGCAGGGTCAAGGCGGCGAGCAAGGTGACGGCGAGGACGGGCTCGATCAGGCCGATTCGGCCATGGGCGATGCCACCGGCCGGCTCGGCGAGGGCAATGCCGACGGCGCCGTGGACTCGCAGGGCCGCGCGCTCGACGCGCTGCGCAAGGGCGCCCAGAGCCTTGCGGAAGCCATGCAGCAAGGTGACGGCGACCAGCCGGGCGACGGCCCCGGCAACCCGAGAGGCCGCCAGCAGGGCGCTGCCAATTCGACCGATCCGCTCGGCCGGCCGATGCGCCACAACGAATTCACCGACGACTACACGGTGAAGATCCCCGGCGAGATCGACGTGCAGCGGGTCCGCCGGATTTTGGAAGAACTGCGCCGTCGTCTCGGCGATCCGGCCCGTCCGCAGATCGAACTGGATTACATCGAGCGGCTGTTGAAGGATTATTGAGCGCTCGCCTCGCACTCCGCGTCATCGCCCGGCTTGACCGGGCGACCCAGTATTCCAGAGACGGCGGTGATTGGGCCGAGAAGCCGCGGCGTACTGGATACCCGCCTTCGCGGGTATGACGAGTTGAGGATGCGGGCGCTGTCGACCGCTTTTCTGGCTTACCCCGCCTTCCTTGCCGCCAGCGCGTCCGCCACCGCGGTGCGGATGTCGTGCACCGAAAACGGCTTCGTCACCACGTCATGTACGATCGCATTGAGGCCAGAGGCGCGTTCGCGCTGGTCGGCGAAGCCCGTCATTAGCAGGATCTTCAGGTTGGGAAAATCCCGCGCCGCCGTCAGCGCCAGCGCGATGCCGTCCATGACCGGCATCTGGATATCGGTCAAGAGCAGGTCGAACAGGCCTTGCTCGCGCGTCAGGATATCGAGCGCGTCGGCGCCGTCCTCGGCGGTGACGGTCTCGTGGCCATCCATGGCGATGGCGCGCGCCACCAGCGAGCGCATGGAGTTTTCGTCATCGGCAATCAGCACGCGTGGCATGAAGTCTTGATCTCTCGCCTTGCGGAAGCGCGGCCAGGTTCAGGCGTGGCCGGTCAGATCCCGCTTGTTGAAAAAGCGTACGTCAATATTACGGCCTTCGGGCGGCGGCGAAGCCAGCCGCGACTTGAAATAGGCGCGCTCGCCGGGCTTGAGCACCGGCTGTTCCAATACCGCGTTCCAGGCATAGATCTCGGCGCCCTGCGCGTCGCGGACGGAGAAGCGCAGTCGCGGCAGTTCGACCGGCTTTTTGGTCTCGCCGACGATCACGCCCTCGATGACCAGAACCGGCTTGCCGTCCACGGTCTCGTTGGTGATCTTGATGTCCTTGAAGGCCAGACCGCGCAGGTTCACCTCCAGCCCGACCATCTTGTAGAACGTCGCGGTTTGCGGTAGCAGCCGCACGATTTCGGTACGCCAGATCATCAGCGCCAGTATCAGCGCGCCCATTGCGGCGCAGGCGGTCGGCAGGCCGATGGATGGGATGAACGGAATACGGGGCAGGGAGGGCAGCCGGAAAAGACGGGCCAGCCGCTCGCGGTGCGTGGTGATCGGGATATCCCCATGGTCTTCCGCATCGTGCCGGGCAACCAATGGCCAGTCGCTGTCGCCGCCTCTGTCGCCACCTTGGCGCGATCCTTCGCCCTCGGCCGGCCAACGGGGCGAAATCGAGGGACTGTCAACCACCGGGGTGTCCTGTTCCTCTTCCTCGCGCGCCATCGCCTCCCATTCGGCCGCGGCATCGGTTGCGGCCGGCTGGCTCGATTGCGCCGGAGCTGGCGGAGCGCTCGGCATCGCTGCCGGCATGGCGGCCAGTTCGATCGCGTCCTCGGGCCGCGCCAGCCAGGTTTCCTTGCAGCGGGAGCAGCGGACGGTGCGCCCAGCGGTGCCCAACGTGGCCGGATTGATGGCGTAAGATGTTGTACAATGGGGACAAACGATATGCATGGAGCCCATCTCACCAGTGTCTTCGCCCGGATGCTACATACCGACCGTTAACGAATCGGAAACCATAACGGCCGCAAAACCGTTTTGTCCGGTTGGCGCCCAAACCAGCGGGCCGCGAGCCCAAAGTTCAGGTTCGGGTCCAGGTTCAAGTCCGGGGTTTCCGGCCACGGTCCACGCCGAGCGGAGCTCGGCCACGGTCCATGCCGAGCGGAGCTCGGCCATGGTACATGTCGAGCGGAGCTGAGCTTGGTTCGGTTCGAAAATGTCGGTTTGCGGTACGGGCTCGGCCCGGAGATTTTGCGCGACCTTTCCTTCGTGATTCCCGCCCATTCCTTCCAGTTTCTCACCGGTCCCTCGGGCGCGGGCAAGACCTCGCTGCTGCGGCTGTTGTTTCTGTCGCTGCGGCCGACCCGCGGCCTCGTCAACCTGTTCGGCCAGGACGTCTCGCTGCTCGGCAAGGATCAGGTTGCGAGCATGCGCCAGAAGATCGGCATCGTGCTGCAGGATTTTCGCCTGCTCGAGCACATGACGACCTATGAGAACGTGGCGCTGCCGTTCCGCGTGATGGGCCGTGACGAATCCAGCTATCGCCGCGAGGTGATCGACCTCCTGAAGTGGGTCGGCCTCGGCGAGCGCATGGACGCGCTGCCGCCGATCCTGTCCGGCGGTGAGAAGCAGCGCGCGGCGATCGCGCGCGCGGTGATCTCGCGGCCGCAATTGCTGTTGGCGGACGAGCCGACCGGCAGCGTCGATCCGACGCTCGGCCGGCGCTTGCTACGGTTGTTTATCGAATTGAACAGGCTGGGCACCGCGGTGATCATCGCGACCCACGACATCACGCTGATGGACCAGTACGAGGCGCGGCGGATGGTGCTGCACCAGGGACGGCTGCACATCTATGAGTAGGGCCGGTGACGAGCATGGGCCGCTGGTGGACCTCGGCGACGAACGTCCGCAGGTGCCGGCGCGCGCGCGCAACATGTCGCCGATCGTGCCGCGGGCGTCGATCTCCGGCCGCGCGCTGGTCGCCGTCGTCGCCATCATGACGTTCCTCGCTTCCATCACCACCGGCACCGTGCTGCTCGTCAGCGCATCGGCGGCGGAATGGCAGTCCGAAGTCGCCAGCGAAATCACCGTACAGGTGCGCCCGCAGGCCGGGCGCGATCTCGAGCGCGACGCGACCGCAGTGGTGGAGGCGATGCGGACGCAGCCCGGCATCGTCCAGGTCAAGCCGTTCAGCAAGGATGAATCGGCCAGATTGCTGGAGCCGTGGCTCGGCAGCGGACTGTCGATCGAGCAATTGCCGGTGCCGCGCGTCGTCGTCGCGCGCGTCCAGCCCGGCACCATGCTCGACCTCGCGGCATTGCGCTCCAGGGTAACGCAAGTGGCGCCGTCGGCGAGCGTCGACGATCACCGCGCCTGGATCGAGCGCATGCGCTCGATGACTGGCGCCACCGTGTTTGCCGGCATCGGCATTCTCGCACTGGTGATCGTCGCGACCATCATTTCGGTGTCGTTCGCGACCCGCGGCGCGATGGCGGCGAATCGCCCGATCGTCGAGGTGCTGCACTTCGTCGGCGCCGGCGACCGCTATATCGCCAACCATTTCCTGCGGCATTTTCTCCGGCTCGGGCTGGAGGGCGGGGTGATCGGCGGCGGCGCCGCGATGCTGGGTTTCGGCTTCTCCGAGTCGATCGCCGCCTGGTTCTCGGGCACCCCTGTCGGCGATCAGTTCGCAGCGCTGCTCGGGACATTTTCGCTGCCGCCGTCTGGCTATCTGGCGCTGGCGGTACAGGCCGTGGCGATTGCCGCCATTACCGCCTGGGCGTCGCGGCGGACGCTGTTTGCGACGCTGGACGATATCGATTGATTCGGGCGAGTGGTATTTTCAAGTGAAGCAAGTCACGGACTTGATCCGCGGACCGGGACTCCACTTCGCGTGAAAACGTTCTAGAATTATCCGTGGGACGAGGGTTGCCGGACGATATGGATTTGCAGCACGACGATAGCACGCCGAGGGCGGGTGCCGCGCGGCCGCGCGGATGGCTGCGCGCGCTCATCGTCGGCTCCATGGCGATCCTGTTCGTCGGCGCGGCGCTAGGCTTCATCGCCTTTCTCTCGCAGTTGCGCGGCGCCGAAATCAAGCCGGCGCGCACCGCCGACGGCATCGTCGTCTTCACCGGCGGCTCGTCGCGGGTGTCGGATGCGATGGAATTGCTGGCCGGCGGCTACGGCAGCCGGCTGTTGATTTCGGGGGTGCATCCGACCAACGCTGTGCGCGATATTTCACGCTCGCTGCCCGACAATCAGTCGCTGCTCGGCTGCTGCGTCGATCTCGACCGCTCCGCGGTCAACACGCGCAGCAACGCCGCCGAGACACGGCGCTGGGCGCAGGAGCGCGGCTTCAAGTCACTGATCGTGGTGACGTCGAACTACCATATGCCGCGGGCCATTCTGGAATTGTCGCATGCGATGCCTGATGTCACGCTGATTCCGTTCGCGGTGATCGGCGAAAAATGGCGCGACGAGCCGTGGTGGACCAGTGGCGCAACGCTGCGGCTGCTATTGTCGGAATATGTGAAATATGTCGCCGCCGAAGTGCGCGTGCGCCTCGCCAGTGCGGGCATCGATCTCGTGCCCGAACCTTCCGATCAGCCCGCGCCGGCGCCGCGCCGGCCGGCGACGGCGCAAGTCAACTAGACTAGAGCGATTTTGCGGAACAGCAGTGCGTGTTGTTGATGAAATTGAGGACGCCTTTGGCTCGTTAAAGAACATGAGGTCGATAGTGTGGACGCCGTGCGCGCTGCTGGCGTTCGTAACCGGCGGAAATAAGCCGATCGGGGATTCCCATGTGGGACGACGTACTTCTTTACGTCATCATAGGCTTAGTCGCGCAAATGATCGATGGTGCGATCGGCATGGCCTACGGCGTAACGGCTACCTCTGTGCTCCTCGGCCTGGGCGTGCCTCCCGCCACCGCAAGCGCGTGTGTGCATGCGGCGGAGACGTTCACCACCGGCGCCTCGGGTCTCGCCCATTGGCGCCTTGGCAATGTTGACCGCAAACTGCTCCTGCGTCTTGCCGTTCCGGGAATGATTGGTGGGGCAATCGGCGCCTATGCACTCTCCGAACTCCCCGGCGAAGCCTTGAAGCCTTTCATCAGCGCTTACCTCCTTCTGCTTGGCGCTTTTATCGTCTGGAAGGCGCTAGCGACTCGCCCCATTGAGGCACCTACTCCGCGCGCAGTCGGCCCTCTGGGTTTGTTCGGCGGGCTCCTCGACGCCATTGGCGGAGGAGGATGGGGCCTGACCGTGACCTCTACACTCCTTGGCCAAGGCGCGACGCCGCGCTACGCCATCGGCTCAGTCAACTTGGCCGAGTTTTTCGTCGCTTTGACCATATCAACGACTTTCTTTCTCACCGTTGGCCTGAGCCTGTGGCCTATCATCGCCGGTCTTATCATCGGGGGAGTCATCGCGGCGCCGTTCGCAGCGCTTGCGACCAAACACATCCCGGCTAAAGTTCTGATGCTTCTGGTCGGCTGCGTCGTAGTGCTCTTAAGCCTGCGCACAATCCTCATGGCACTCGCATCCGGTCCATAGGTCGGCTAAGGGGGCGGTCATTAACAGACATGCGCGGCCTCGACCTTCGAGGTCCGATTGCCTCCAATGACGGATGAGGGCTATCGCTGCCACTGGGTTTTCCAGTCCGCTTATGAGTACATACCCCAGCTCAACGGTCGCTGTTCTCTGCGGGAAGAGGCGGTGGATGCTGGGTGTGCAGCATCGTCGCGAGCCGGTGGAGTTGGGAATCGCGAAAACCTTCCGCCTCGATCGCCTTCACTGTTGCGATGACATAGTCGCGGTTGACGCCGGACTGGCCGTGTCCTTGCAGCACGTGCCGTAACTGTTCGGCCAGCGACAGCCGGCCGGCATATTGCACGTGGCCGCGATCGACCACGTAGACGAGTGCGCTGACGCGTTGACGCGCATCGTTCTCCAGCCAGACCGACCGCATCACTTCGCGGTAGACCGAGGTGACCTGCTCGCGCTCGCGCAAATAGGCGATGGTGGCGACGCGGTTCTTCTCCGCGACGCGGAATGCGATGCCGCGGCAGGCGCCGCCGCGGTCGAGCCCGAGCACGAGGCCGGGCTTTTCCGGCGTGCCGCGATGGACGAAGGAGTAGACGCAGAGCGCGCGGTGTTCGCCGATCAGCCGTGCCGGAACCCGTTCGACGAATTCGAAGCCCGGGCGCCACATCAGGGAGCCGTAGCCGAACACCCAGAGGTCGCCTTGCGAGAATTCCGTATCGTTGAACTCAATTGCGGACATGCCGGGTGCACCGCTACCAGAACGGCGCGACAAAGCGAAGTGGATTCAATGCCTTTTGTTACGACGAGCGGATACTTACATTCGCCAAAATCGCTAGCCAAAGGACGCCGCATGCCTGACATGACCCCTGCGCCGCGCCGGCGCCCGCTGTGGCGCCTCTTCATCGCGCCTGCACTGCTCCTTATTGTTGCCGCGGCATGGAGCGCATTCTGGTTCTATGCCGCTTCAGAAGTCGGTGTGCGCGCGGACGCGTGGGCCGCACAGGAGGCGAAAGCCGGTCGGGTCTATGCGTGCGGCAAGCGTTCGGTGGCCGGCTTCCCGTTCCGCTTCGAAGTCCGCTGCGACGACGCCAGCGTTTCGCTGGTCTCGCAGACCGCCGGCGCGCAGGTGCCGTTCACCGCGCGGCTTGGCGAGATCATGGTGATCGCGCAGATCTACCAGCCGAGACTCTTGATCGCCGAATTCAAGGCGCCGGCCACGCTTGCCGATCGCGGCCAGCCGCCGTCGATGAAGGTGAACTGGACCTTGGGCCGCAGCAGCGTGAGCGGATTACCCGATGTGCCGCAGCGCGCTTCCATCGTGTTCGACAATCCCTCGATCGACCGCGTCAACGGACCGGTCGAGACGCCACTGGCGCGCGCCCGCCATGTCGAGCTGCACGGCCGTCTTGCCGAGGGCTCGATCAGGGAACAGCCCGTGATCGAAGCCGTGCTGCAGATATCGGGCGCAAACGTGCAGGAGGTGCACGCGGTGCTGGCACAGCCGTTCGACGCCGACATCCAGACCAAGCTCACGGGTTTGAAGGATTTTACGCCGAAGCCATGGCCCGAACGTTTCCGGGAGTTGCAGGCGGCGGGCGGCCATGTCGAGATCGTGCGGTCGCGGATTCAGCAGGGCGATCTGATCTCGCTGGCCGCCGGCACGCTGCGCCTCAATGCGCAGGGGCGGATCGACGGCGAATTGCAGATGACGGTGACAGGGCTGGAGCGGGTGATTCCGGCGCTTGGCATCGAGAAGATGCTGGAGGAGGGCGTGCCGCAGGCAACGCTCGATCGCGTCGCGCCGGGCGTCAAGTCTCAGGACCTCAACAATCTGTTCGGCGCGCTCGACAAGGCGATCCCGGGGCTCGGCAAGGTCGTCAAGCAGAACGCCAATGCCGGCGTCGCGGCAGGCATCAATTCGCTCGGCAAGGACGCGGAGCTGGAGGGACGGAAAGCGCGCGCCTTCCCGCTGCGCTTTGTCGATGGCGCGGTGTTTCTGGGTCCGATAAAAGTAGGGCAGGTGCCGCCGCTGTTTTAGCTTTCGTCGTCCCTGCGACGCAGGGACGACGACGCTCCCTCACTCCGCCTTCTTCTCCAGCGGCGGATGCGGGCGCCCGAAATCCGGCGCGGCGGAGTCCTGGCCGATCTCGACGATGCCGCGGCGGATGGCGCGAGTGCGGGTGAAATGCTCGAACAGCGCCCCGCCGTCGCCCCGGCGGATGGCGCGGGTGAGTTTTGAAAGGTCCTCGTTGAAGGTGCCGAGCATTTCCAGCACCGCCTCCTTGTTGTTCAAGAACACGTCGCGCCACATTGTCGGGTCGGACGCTGCGATGCGGGTGAAGTCGCGAAAGCCGCCGGCCGAGAATTTGATCACTTCCGACGACGTTACCTGCGCCAGCTCGTCCGCGGTGCCGACGATGGTGTAGGCGATCAGATGCGGCAAATGGCTGGTGATCGCCAGCACCAGGTCGTGATGATCAGGCGTCATGGTCTCGACCCTGGCGCCCATGCCGGCCCAGAACGCGCGCAGCGTTTCGACCGCCATGGGGTCGGTGCCCTCGGGCGGGGTGAGAATGCACCAGCGGTTGATGAACAGTTCGGCGAAGCCGGAATCAGGACCCGAATGCTCGGTGCCGGCGACCGGATGTGCCGGAACGAAATGAACATCGCCCGGCAAATGCGGCGCCATTTCGCGGACGATGGCGCCCTTCACCGAGCCGGCGTCGGAAACGATCGCGCCCGCTTTCAGGAATGGCGCGATCTCCTGCGCCACCTGCCCGCAGGCGCCGACGGGGATGCAGAGGATCACGAGGTCGGCGTCTTTGACGGCTTCCGCGTTGGTCTCCAGCACGCGATCGACGATGCCGAGCTCGGTAACCCGCGCGCGCGTCTTTTCCGAGCGCGCGGTGGTGACGATTTCGCTCGCGAGCCCCTGGACCCGCACCGCGCGCGCGATCGAGCCGCCGATCAGGCCGAAGCCGATCAGCGCGACGCGTCGGAAGATCGGTACCGTACTCACTTGGCCGCCATGAAGTCGCGCAGGGCGTCGACAACGAGGCGGTTGGCCTCCTCGGTGCCGATGGTCATGCGTAGCGCATGCGGCAGGCCGTAATTGCTGAGTGCCCGCAGCACCAGGCCACGTTTGGTGAGGAACGCGTCCGCATCCGCCGAGGTCTTGCCCTTCTCGGTCGGGAAGTGAATCAGCACGAAATTGGCGACGCTCGGCGTCACCTTCAGTCCGAGCTTGCCGATCTCCTCCGTCAGCCAGTTGCGCCACTCTTCGGTGAACGCCTTCGACTTCTGTATATGCGCGGTGTCCTCGATCGCGGCGACCGCCGCCAGCATCGCCGGCGTCGAGACGTTGAAGGGACCTCGGATGCGGTTGACGGCATCGATGATGTGCGCCGGGCCGAACATCCAGCCGATCCGCAGAGCCGCCAGCCCGTGAATCTTGGAGAAGGTGTGCGTCATCACGGTGTTTTCTGTGGTGGCTACCAGCTCCAGGCCGAGCTCGTAATCGTTACGCGACACGTAGTCGGAGTACGCAGCGTCGAGCACCAGCAGCACATTCGACGGCAATCCAGCGCGCAGCCGCTTGACCTCGTCGAACGGCACGTAGGTGCCGGTCGGGTTGTTCGGGTTGGCGAGCCATACCAGTTTCGTGCGCGGCGTCACGCGCGCGAGAATGGCGTCGACGTCGGCGGTAAAATTCGTCTCGGGCGCAATAACGTTCTTGGCGCCGTTCGCCATCGTTGCGATCGGATAGACCAGGAAGCCGTGGGCGGTCGAGATCGCCTCATCGCCATGGCTGAGATAGGTGTGCGCCAAGAGATTAAGGATTTCGTCCGAGCCGGCGCCGCAGATGATGCGGTTGGGATCGAGCCCGTAGGCGCGCCCAATCGCTTCGCGCAGCACCCGCGAGGTTCCTTCCGGATAGTCCTCCAGATGATCAGCCACGTGCTTGTAGACTTCGATCGCTTTCGGCGACGGCCCGAACGGGGTCTCGTTGGCCGACAGCTTGAACACCTTGCGCCCCGGCTCCGGCACCGGGGTCTTGCCGGGCGTGTAGGGCGCAATATCGAGAATGCCGGGATTCGGCACGGGGCGGTTCATCTTCAACTCCGGAATTTCGGGCGGCGTTTAAGGCTTCGCCGACCCGTTCGGGGGCACCGTATAGCGCGTTGCGTAGCTGCCGACGAGAGCCGACGAGCGCACCGAGGCGCCGGCCTGGATCAGGGCGGTCTTGATCTTTTCGAACCCGGTGCCGGCATCCGACACCAAGAGCGCCGCGCCGTCGAAAGCAGTATCGGGCACGGCGACGATTTCGGCGAGCGGGGCGAGCGCGCGGGCGATATCGGCGTTCCACCCCGAGACGCGGACACTCCACATCTGCACCTCCGTCACCATGGCATCATCGGCCACGCGCGAGATCACGAACACCGGCAGCGCGGCCGGATGATCGGCGCGTTCGAGGAACGGCAGCCGGGCAATGATTTTTGGCGCGCCTTCGGCTTCCAGCGCGCTCCACCACGGTGTGCGGCTCGAAACCGCCGAGACCAGCGCCAGATCGCCCTTGGATTTTGCCACGGCTTCAACCGCGGCCTGTGCGCTGAAATGGCCGACATAGGGCACGACAAAGCCGAAGTGAAACCGCGCCGAATCCCGCATCGCGGGCTCGCCGACCGAGACATCCGCATGCACTGAGAACGGCGCCTGGACGTAAGTGAAGGTCGAGATGATCACGCGCCAGATGCTCTCGATGGTGTCGAGCGGCAGGATGCCGCGATGGCGCTCGACCAGGCTGCGCATCATGCTGGCCTCGCGCGCGGGCCGGAACGCCGAGCCCACCTCCTGGGTCTGCTTCACCTGGATCAGCCGGTCGATGATGTCGCCGCGCGCCATCAAGAGGCGATGGACCTGCTCGTCGATCGCGTCGATCTCCTTGCGCAATTCCTGCAGCGAGGGCGGAGCCGGGGGAGCCTTGGACATGTTAAAACCTTCAGCGCCGGATCGGTCTGAAATCACCACCCAGCAAGGGCATTGATTAGAAAAGACGGCCGTCGAAAGCAAAGAGAAACGTCAGATCCGCCATGATCGCTGCAGGGTTAACCATGCGGCTGCCTTGACGGGGGACCTGCTTCGGACTAGCTTTGTTCCATTCCGTGGTCATTTGAGCCGGCCGGCTTGCAGCCACGTTAAACAACTCGCTAAACAGGCCGGGGACAGATTGATCCCGGCCGAACCTTTCGTTCAGGCCGGGTTTTTTACGGCCTGATTTCTGTCGTTAAGGACCTCCGCGCGGAGGAAGGTCGGGATGACACAATTGCAGTCGGTACCCAGTCCGTCGATTCACAGCGAGGACCGCGCCCACGAGGCCGATCATCCGACCTCGCCGGTGGCCAAATTCGGCATCGAGCAGCCCTTGAAGCTCGATTGCGGCATCGATCTCGCGCCATTCCAGATCGCGTACCAGACCTATGGTGAGTTGAACGCCGACCGCTCCAACGCGATCCTGATCTGCCACGCGCTGACGCTGGATCAGCATGTCGCCAACGTGCATCCTCTGACCGGCAAGGCCGGGTGGTGGGAAATCATGGTCGGTCCCGGGCGCCCGCTCGATACCGACAGATATTTCATCATCTGTTCGAACGTGATCGGCGGTTGCATGGGATCGACCGGTCCGGCCTCGACCAACCCGGCGACCGGCAAGGCGTGGGGACTGGATTTTCCGATCATCACCATCCCCGACATGGTGCGCGCGCAGGCCATGTTGCTCGACCGGCTGGGCATCCAAACGTTGCTATGCGTCATCGGCGGCTCGATGGGCGGCATGCAGGTGCTGCAATGGACAGCAGCCTATCCGGAACGGGTGTTTTCGGCGCTGCCGGTCGCCTGCTCGACGCGCCATTCAGCGCAAAACATCGCGTTTCACGAACTTGGCCGGCAGGCCGTGATGGCTGATCCGGACTGGCACCATGGGCGCTATTTCGAGCGCAGCACGCATCCGCATCGCGGACTGGCGGTGGCGCGGATGGCGGGGCACATCACCTATCTTTCCGACGCCGCGCTGCATCGCAAGTTCGGGCGGCGGATGCAGGATCGCGAACTGCCGACATTTTCGTTCGATGCGGATTTTCAGGTCGAAAGCTATCTGCGCTATCAGGGCTCGTCGTTTGTCGAACGCTTCGATGCCAACAGCTATCTCTATCTGACGCGCGCGATGGACTATTTCGATATCGCCGCCGACCATGACGGCGTGCTGGCGGAAGCGTTTCGCGGCATCAAGACCCGCTTCTGCGTAGTGTCGTTCACCTCCGACTGGCTGTTTCCGACCTCGGAATCGCGGGCGCTGGTGCATGCGCTGAATGCTTCGAGCGCGCGGGTGTCGTTCGCCGAGATCGAGACTGACCGCGGCCACGATGCCTTCCTGCTCGACGTGCCCGAGTTCTTCGACATTTCTCGCGCCTTCCTGGAATCCGCGGGCAAGGCGCGCGGCCTTGACGGTACAGGCAGTTGATATGACCCTTCAGGAACAAGCGTTGCCGCTCGGCGGCATAGCGCCCGATCGCACCGGCAAATATCGCACCGATCATCTCCTCGTCGCTGAGATGATTGCGGCCGGCTCAAAAGTGCTCGACGTCGGCTGCGGCGACGGCGAATTGCTGCAACTCCTGGAGAGCCGCGGCATCGATGGCCGCGGCATCGAATTGTCGCGCGAGGGCGTTAACCGCTGCGTCGCCCGGGGCCTCGCCGTGGTGCAGGGCGACGCCGATACCGACCTCATCAACTATCCCGACGATGCCTTCGATTACGTCATCCTGTCGCAGACGTTGCAGGCGACGCGGCAGCCGAAGCCGGTGTTGGAAAACCTGCTGCGCATCGGCCGACGCGCGATCGTGTCGTTCCCGAATTTCGGCTTCTGGAAGATGCGGCTGCAACTGCTCGTCGGCGGCCACATGCCGCGCACCGAAAACCTGCCGGCGACCTGGTACGACACGCCGAATATCCATTTCTGCACGATCAAGGATTTCGTCCAGCTCTGCGACGAGATCAACGTCAAGATGGAGCGCGCGGTGGCGCTCGATCTCTACGGCCGCCCGGTGCCGCTGAACCTGCCCTGGTGGGTCTGGAACATGTTCGGCGAGCAGGGCGTGTTTTTGCTGAGTAGGGGCGGGAAGGGGAAGTGACGCCACTGCCGTCATTCCGGGATAGTCCGAAGGACCAGACCTCAGATGCGCAATTGCGCATCGGGGAATCTCGAGATTCTCAGGTGCGCAATTGCGCACCATAGTTCGATGCTGTCGCATCGCCCCGGAATGACGGAAAAACATCACCCCTTCCCGTCTAGCTGCAACGTGCCCTCCATCATCTTCACGCTGCTGCCGCCGACGTGAATGGACGAAATCACGCCATTCTCTTTGCGGACGCGTGTCAGCAACAGGCTCGGCCGGCCCATGTCGACGCCCTGCCCGATCCGCAATTTCAGTTCGCCGTCCTTGGTGGGGTCGAGATCGGCAAGCAGCGCCGCGCAGGCGGCCGTCGCGCTGCCGGTGGCCGGATCTTCGGACAATCCACTGGCGCCAGGATGAAACATTCGCGCCTGCAAATCGCACGGCCTTTCATCGGCCGGCACGTCGCGCGTATAAAAGTAGACGGCGTCGCTGCCATCGCACGGGAAGGTTTTTGCGAACGCCGCGGCGTCCGGCCTGGCACGCCGCAGCGCTTCGCGGGAGGCAACTTCCACCGCGAGGAAGGCCAGGCCGACCGAGATGACCTGCGGCGGATGACGGTCGGTCTTGACGTCGCCAGCCGACAACGAGAGGCAGGCCGCTGCCTGTTCGACGCTGACATGCGACATCCGTTTCAACGGTTGCGGCGCCGTGAATTCGGTGCTGACGACCGTGCCATGATCCGTCAGAATCTCGACCGGCACGAGGCCAGCCTTTTCCTCGAACAACAGCCGCGCCTGCGGCTTTTCCGCAAGAGTCGCCAGCACAAAGGCGGTGCCGATATTGGGATGGCCCGCGAACGGTATTTCGCGGTTCACGGTGAAGATGCGAACCTGCGCATCGTGAGTGGGCTCGCGCGGCGGCAGCACGAAGGTCGTCTCCGAATAGTTGAACTCGGTGGCGATCGCCTGCATCTGTTCGGTCGACAGCCCGCCGGCATCGAGCACCACGGCAAGCGGATTGCCGCCGAAGGCGCGGTCGGTGAAAACGTCTACAGTGATATAACGCCTCTGCATTCTTTCTCTCCTATGCCAACCGCCACACGGCCATCGGCCGCTCATAGCCCCTGACCTCCACCTCGCCGAGCGAGACGGCATCGCGGCACGCTTCGCCCAGCGCGTCGCGAACCGCTTCGGAGATCAGGAATTGCGAGTTGAAGTCCTTGTTGAGCGCTTCGAGCCGCGAGGCGAAGTTCACGGTGTCGCCGATCACGGTGTATTCCTTGCGCCGGGGCGAGCCGATATTGCCGGCGACGACTTCGCCGAGGTGAATGCCGATGCCGATGCGCAGCGGCCAGCTCGTCGCCTCATTGACCCGCGCATTGGCTTCAAGCATTTCGCGTGCCGCAGCGACCGCCCGGTGCGCCGGATCCGGCGCTTCCAGGGGTGCACCGAACAGCGCCAGAAATCCGTCGCCCAGAAACTTGTTTACGATGCCGCCGTGGCGGTCGAGAATGTCGACCAGCACGGCAAAGGCACCGTCGAGCCGGTCCACTACTTCCTGCGGCGTGCGTGTGCGTGCGCCGGCGGTGAAGCTGCGGAAATCGACGAACATGACAGCGACGCGGCGGATGTCGCTGTCGGTTTTAGTGCCCTCGGCCATCAAGCGTTCGACCACCTGCGGTGAGACGTGCTGGCCGAACAGATTGGTGATGCGGTCGCGCGCGGTCGCGGCCTTGATGCTCGCCTCGAACTGCCGTCGCAACTGGTGCCCGACCGCGCCGGCGAGCACGCCGCAGATCAAGATGATCAGGCTGCGCGCAGCGTGATAGTAGATACTGGGCTCGGCCTCTACGCCGGTCGGCGGGTGGTAGAACATCGCCATGCAAAACAGTTGCACGGCGGCGACGGCGCCGGTGAAGGTGGAGAGCCAGAAATCCAGCCGAAGCGTCGAGAGGATGATGAAGATGAAATAGGTCATCGGCGTCACGAAGCCGAGCGCGGCCACCGAGCCCATGCTGTTGATGTGCAGCGCTAGCGCGACCGTCGGCATCGAAGTCTCGATCAGCGCGCCGAGGTAGCGCCGGATCACCGGCAGGTCGCGGCCCTTCTGCATGTGACGGGTGATCTGGCCATGCACCCACAATTCGAACAGGATGAACGGCAAGATGATCGAATAGAGATATTCCGGCTTCAGATTGCCGTGCCAGACGCGGCTCACCGCCTCGGGCGCGAAGAAGTAGACGGTCCCGAGAATGATGGCGAGCAGTGCAGTGGTTGCAATCAGCGCCTTGATCCGCAACAGCTCGGTCGTCATGACCTCGTGCATCAACGCACGCTGGAAGTCAGCCGACACCGTCGGCTCTTGCTCCTTTCTGTCCTTGCCCCAGAATCCCAGCATTGTGCCCCTTGTCATTCCGGGGCGCCTCGAAGAGGCGAACCCGGAATCTCGAGATTCCGGGTCTGGTCCTTCGGACCATCCCGGAATGACCGTAAGATATAGCCTCAATCGAGCGTGCGGCGGAAGCGGGTCACGGCGATCGTCATTGCCACCAGCATCAGTACAATGAGTGCAATCGTGTCGTATTGCAGGTTGGAAGGAGCCGCGCCCTTCAGCATGATGGCGCGGACGATGCGGATGTAATGGGTCAGCGGCAGTCCCTCGCCGAGATACTGCGCCCACACCGGCATGCCCGCGAACGGAAACATGAATCCGGATAACAGAATGCTCGGCAGGAAAAACATCATCGACATCTGCATCGCCTGCAACTGGTTCTGCACGATGGTGGAGAAGGTATAGCCGATCGACAGATTGGTGGTGATGAACAGCGTCGTCAGCGCCGCCAGCAGCGCCACGCTGCCGAGGATCGGCACCCCAAACAGCAAGGTCCCGATGCCGACGATCAGCGACGCCTGGATGAAGCCGACGATCACGTAGGGAATGATCTTTCCGAACATCACCTCCACCGGCCTGATCGGCATCGACAACAGGCTCTCCATGGTGCCGCGCTCGATCTCGCGCGTCACCGACAGCGCGGTGAAGATCAGCATGGTCATGGTCAGGATGGTACCGACAAGGCCCGGCACGATGTTGAGCCGAGATTCCGCTGCCGGGTTGTAACGGGCATGTGCCCTGATCTCGAACGGCATCGCGGGCGGATCGCCGATGTGAAGGTCGTGCGCGAGCGCGGTCTGCACCACTGCACCGAGCGTGCCCAGCGCAGAGCCGGCCGCGACCGGATCGGTCGCATCAGCCGCGACAAGCAGCGCCGGACGGTCGCCGCGCCGCACCGCGCGTTCGAAGCCGCGCGGGATCTCGACCCCGAACAGCACCTTGCCGGACTGCAGGAGATCGTCGAACTCGGCGACGCTGTGTACTTCGCGAGTGAAGCGGAAATACTTGGTATTCTCCAGCGCCTTCAGCACCGAGCGCGCCAGATCGCTATCCTCCTGGATCAGCACCGCCGTCGGCAGATGGCGCGGCGTCGTGTTGATCGCATAGCCGAACAGCAACAACTGCATGACCGGGATCATCACGATCATCGCGAACGAGACCCGGTCGCGGCGGAGCTGGATGAATTCCTTGACCAGCATCGCATAGCTGCGCCGCCAGAAGCCGAAAGCAGGTTCCGGCACGCCGCGATTTTGGCCGGCAGCATCGGTTGCACTCATTGGAAATTGTCCTTTGAGCGGTTCATGAGATCGATGAACACGTCTTCCAGCGACGGCTCGCTGTCCTCCCAGCGCCATCCCCTCTTATCACGATAAGGCGCGATGGTTGTCTCCAGCGCGGACTTGTCGCGCCCCGAGACGTGCAGGCTGGTGCCGAACGGCGCCACCATGTCGATGCCGGGCTTGCCGGCAAGCTCGGCCGCAAGCCCGTTGAGGTCGTCGCCGGAAACCGTGTAGGTCGACAACGCCGATTTCGCGATCACTTCGTCCACCGTGCCGTGCGCCAAGAGGTGGCCATAGGCGATATAGGCGATCTCGTGACAGCGCTCGGCCTCGTCCATGTAATGGGTCGAGACCAGCACCGTCAGCCCTTCGGCGGCCAGCGCATGGATCTCGTTCCAGAAATCGCGCCGCGCCTTGGGATCGACGCCGGCCGTCGGTT
This sequence comes from Bradyrhizobium sp. sGM-13, assembly GCF_018398875.1. Taxonomy (GTDB): domain Bacteria; phylum Pseudomonadota; class Alphaproteobacteria; order Rhizobiales; family Xanthobacteraceae; genus Bradyrhizobium. The sequence continues at coordinate 276,605 of NZ_JAGWDK010000003.1, forward strand.
CGTCCAATAGCAGCAGTTGCGGATTGGGCAGCGTGCAGGCGCCGAGCGCCAGGCGCTGCTTCCAGCCGCCGGAGAGTTCGCCGGCAAGCTGCTCCTCGCGGCCGCTCAGGCCGATCCGTCGGATCATGTCACGTGCAGCGCCCCGCGCGTCACGCATGCCGTAAAGCCGCGCGACGAATTCGAGGTTCTCGCGCACCGAGAGATCCTGATACAGGCTGAAGCGCTGCGTCATGTAGCCAACCAGGCGCTTGATCTTGTCGGCGTCGCGGCGGATGTCGTAGCCGAGGCAGGTGCCCTCGCCGGCATCCGGCGTCAATAGCCCACAGAGCATGCGGATGGTGGTGGTCTTGCCGGAGCCGTTCGGCCCGAGAAAGCCGTAGATCGAGCCGCGCCTCACCTGCATCGAGAGGTCATGCACGACCTCGCGGCCGCCGAACGATTTTGATAGACCCGCGACATTGATGGCGACGTCGGGGCCTGATGCAGGCACTGTATTCATCGCTTGTCCGCCACCGGCGTCCGGGGATTAAGGAACACGCTGATCGGCTGGCCGACACGCAAGACGTCGGGCCGGCTCGGCCGTGCCTGGATCAGGTAGACCAGCTTGTTGCGTTCATCGAGGCTGTAGATGACCGGCGGGGTGTATTCCGCCGTCGTCGCGATGAAGTAGATTTTTGCGGTGAGATCGGGCGCGCAATTGTCGCAGGTCACCCTCACCTCGTCGCCGATCGCGAGCTTCGGCAGTTCTGTCTCCGGCACGAAGAAGCGAATCTTCATGTTGCCGGGCGGCATGATCGACAGCACGGGCCGCTGCGCCGGCACCATTTCGCCTTCGCGGAAATAGATCTGCTGGACGGTACCGGCGACCGGCGCAAAGCCGCTCCGCCGCGCGAGGCGAGTCTGCGAAGTATTGACGCGAGCTTCCGCGACGCGCAACGCCGAGGTTGCCGAATCGAGGTTGGCCTGCGTGCCGGAGCCGGTCTTGCTCAGCGACGCCGCGCGGTCATAGGTCTGCTGCGCATTGGCGAGCGTCGCCTTGTTTTGATTGAGGTCGGCCTGCTGCAAATCGTCGTCAACGGTATAGAGCTGCATGCCGGGTTTCACCTCGTCGCCTTCGCGCACGTTGAGTTTGGTGACGCGACCGGATTCGTCGGGGCTGACAAAGATCATGTCAGCCTCGACCCAGCCCTGGAAGCCCGGATCCCTGCGCTCTTTGCAGCCTGAGAGCACGACGGCGAGCGCCAGCGCAGCCAGGGTCGCTATCGTTCGCGACGAAGTCATGCCGTCCTCCGTTCGCCAAAAATCAGATCGAGATGCACCCGAAACATTTCGAGGGCATCCAGTGGCGCATGTCTGCTGAAAAGGCTCTGCCAAATCACGGCGATGAGCGCGGGCGCCACCATGATTTGCGGAAACCGCGCCAGGTCCTTGTGTTGAATTTCGCCGCGCGCGATGCCGAGTTCGATCAGCGCGCGCATGCCCGCGAGGCCTCGCGACACCACTTCGCGGTAATAGAAGTCGGCTACTTCTGGAAATCGCGGGCCTTCGGCAACGATCAGCCGCACAAGGTCACCGCGCCGCGTGGTCGCCACCTCCTCGATGAAGGTCTTGGCAAAGCCCTCCACCATGTCGCGCACCGATGCTCCGGGCTGCGGAGGCGTCGCCCAGAGGCGAGTGACGAGCGGCACGATGGCGGTCCGGATCAATTCCTCGAACATCGATTCCTTGTCCTTGAAGTGCAGATAGATCGTGCCCTTCGCGACGCCGGCGCGCTTGGCGATGTCGTCGAGCCGCGTCGCCGCAAAGCCGCGCGCGATGAATTCGTCCATCGCCGCCGCGATGATGGCCCCGCGCCGCTCGGCAGCGCGCTCGGCGCGGTTGGAGGCCGGCCTGGGCTTCGAGGAGGCCGGTGCCCTCGCCCCGGCCCGGCGAAGGGCCGGCTTCGGGGTGGATTTCCTGGCGCCTTTGGTGGCTTCATTTGTCATGTTCTATTTATGACTGACTGGTCAGTCATTGTCAATTTCGAACGGAGCCGAGGCTTTCACATGGACGTGACCGAAGGCCGCGAAATACCGGCGCAAGGATTTTGCGTGTCATCAAGGAAGCATCACATCCCGCATATGTGGGATATCCGCTAAGGCCGCGGCCCTTCCCCGCATCATTGCGAGCCAACGGGTCGCGACGACGGTGGCTACAGTTTCGCGTTCTCGCGACGCGAATTGCGCGCGAGGTTTGTCTAACCTTTTCCCTCAAAACGAGAGGGTGCAGGGAATGCCGGGTGCTTGCTGCACCCGCGGTCTCGTGTGCATAAGCGCTAAGAGATGCGCACACGAGCATACAGGTACAGCCGGAGCACTCCGGCATTCCCTGCGCAATGGTTTGACGGCTTATGCCGTGCTCTCCCTGGAGACGAATTCCTCTTGCCTCCATCACTGCCGGCTTGATGGCGAGATCGATCCGGTTGGATCAAATTCGCCACCGGCAGCTTGGCACCAGCCACGGGTGTCAGGACCACACGGTTTTGCCGTACGCAACGAGCGTCGTTCATCTTGCGTGCCGTGAGCCGCTCACGAGTTTGATCTCGCCCTGCAACCACTTTGCGCGCCGACGTCCTCGCGTCCACCGCATCCCGCCTCGCGTTCGTGACGATCGCGATACGCCCCTCTTGCCGAGACGGGACGGCGGGAAATAGCCACTGATTTGGGGTGAAAGGGAAGCTGATTATTTTTGCGAGCGAGACTGGACGACCCAAATCAGATTGGAATCGTTCAGCAAATTAGATTTTTGGCGCAACGCGATTACCGACTTGGACGCGGAGATCGGCGTCGATGCTGCAGGCACTCTCGGCCGTGGCCACCTGCGGCGCCTTGGCCGTGACGTCACGACCTGCCGAAGCGAAAGATTCGAGCGAGTTGCCACCTCCCAAGCGGGCACTGACCGACCGCAATGAGCCGGCAACTCGGTGTTCAAGTCCTTTGGGAACGGACGACCTTCGGAGTTCGAGAGTATGTTAAACTTGGGCACTGCATGATCGCGATTGCGTCGAAGTGACAGGAGGCGACCGATGCCGATTTCCCACATCGAAACGCTTAGAACCATGCTTCGCGAGGAGAAGGGAGTTCTCTTGCCGGGCGCGCCGAACGCACTCGCGGCTCGAATTGTCGCCGATCTCGGTTTCAAAGCGGTTTACCTGACTGGTGCCGGACTCACCAATATGCACCTAGGCTTGCCGGACCTGGGATTCATGGACCTGACCCAGGCTACCGAGCACGTCATCGCCATCCGCGGCGTGATTGATCTTCCATTGATAGTCGATGCGGACACCGGCTTTGGCAATGCGATCAATGTCACGCACACCGTGCGCGGCTTGGAACAGGCAGGCGCCAGCGCCATTCAGATCGAGGACCAACACGCGCCAAAGCGCTGCGGACATTTCAGCGGCAAGGAGTTGATATCGGCGGAGGAGATGATTGGCAAGATAAACGCCGCAGTCGACACGCGACGGCAAAATCTGATCATCATCGCTCGAACTGATGCGTGCGCCGTCGACGGGTTTGAGGCGGCCATCGAGCGGGCGAGCCGTTACATCGAGGCAGGTGCGGACGTGACCTTTGTCGAAGCGCCGGAAACGTTTGAAGACCTCAAGGCTATTCCCTCCCGGTTGAAGGCGCCTCAACTGCTCAACATGGTGCTTGGAGGCAAGACTCCCATCGTTGACGAAGGGACGGCCGCGGAGATTGGTTTCAGCCTTGTCCTATACGCCAACGCAGCCTTACAGGGAGCCGTGCATGGCATGCAGATGACGCTGTCTTCCCTGAAGAAGGAAGGCGTTCTCGCTGAAGACGCCGTGACTTCTTTCGCCGAACGTCAAAGGCTCGTAGGTAAGCCGGCCTTTGACGCCCTGGAAGCGCGTTACGCAGCAACGTTCACAGCGCCGAGCTAGGACAATTTGGCTGGCTATCGCCAGCAATTCCGACTCTCCCGATCGCCCTCACCCCTTGCGCATTTTGCTGAGCAGATAGTTGTCGTAGTAGTTTTCCGCGATCTGCGTATAGAACAGCACTTCCTTCATGTAGGCGTCGTGGCTCTCCTTGGTCTTCTTGAACAACGGACTCTTCTCGGCGATTTCGTTCAGATGGTCCTGCGTGGCCTTGTAGCAGGCCTCCAAGACCGGCTGCGGAAACGCGCGCAACTCCGCTCCATTGGCGACAAGCCGCTTCAACGAAGCAGGATTGACGCTGTCATATTTTTCGATCATCCACGCGCCGGCTGCCGAAGCGGCCTGGTTGAGGATCGCCTGGTATGGCTTGGGAAGCGCATTCCACTTCTCCTCGTTCACGGCCATGTGCAGCATGGCCCCGCCTTCCCACCAGCCGGGAAAATAGTAGTACTTCGCCACCTTGTAGAAGCCGAGCTTCTCATCGTCATAGGGACCGACGAACTCCGCGGCATCGATCGTTCCTCGCTCGAGTGCCGGATATACGTCACCGCCCGCGATCTGCTGCGGCACGACGCCAAGCCTTGCGAGCACATGGCCGCCCATGCCTGCGATGCGGAATTTAAGGCCTTTGAGATCGTCGACCGTCTTGATCTCCTTGCGGAACCAGCCGCCCATTTGCGTGCCGGAATTGCCGCACAGAATCGCGTGCGCCTTGAAAGGCTTCAGCGCCTCGTTGCAGAGATCAGCGCCGCCGCCGAACGTCCACCAGGAATGCTGATGGCGATGGTTCATGCCGAAGGGCGCGCCCGTCGCATAGGTTAGCGCCGGCTCCTTGCCGATGTAGAAATAGAGCGGCGTCTGCGCGATCTCGACGGTCGAAGAGCTCACCGCATCAAGCGCCTGCAGGCCGGGCACGATCTCGCCTGCCGCAAAGGTTTGAATCTGAAACTTGTTGTCGGTGGCATCAGCCACGTATTTCGCGAAAGTCTGCGCCGTGCCGAAGATGGTTTCGAGCGACTTCGGAAAGCTCGAGGTCAAACGCCACTTGATCTCGGGCGCTGCCTGCGCAATCGCAGGTGCCGCAACCAGCGTCGTCGCGCCGACCACGGCGCCGCCTTTGAGGAACGTACGGCGTTTCATGATGTGCTTACTCCCTTAAAGGAAAGTCGATTGGCGTGGGGCGAAGCGCCTTCCGCGTCCGTTTGATCTCATCATAACGGACTTCGAGGCATGCGTGAAAGCACAACCTCGCGCGGTCAGGCGAATTGTCGCTTGAACCGCCTCAATCGGACCAGCATTATTGATCCCAGGGGTGCCGTCTCCAGAGCGCCCTCTTCTGGGAGGTTACCGATGAAAGCATTCACATTGGGTGCGGCGATCGCGCTTTCGTTTTCCGCTGCTGCCTACGCGCAAGCGCCGACCTGGACCGTTCCGTCCGAAAGCCAACGCTGTCCGTCGAAATGGGGCGCGGCCGACGAGCGCGGTTCGGCCAATCACCAGAAGCCCGCGGCCGTGATGAACGCGGCGAAGCTGATCAAGACCGGCGAGGTGATCGAGCTGGCGCACGTGCTCGGTCCGAGCATGGCGTTCTTCGGAACGCGGCGCTTCGACATGCATACCAAGCGCACGTTCATGAACCAGTTCTCCAACATGCGTGGCTCGAACGAAGAGATCATCATTACCGAGCTTGGCCAGGTCGGCACGCAGTTCGACGGCTTTGCGCACCAGACCCATCTCAATAGCTGGTACAATTGCCAGAAGGTAGACGAGAACTCAGATCGCACCGGATTCAAGAAGTTCGGAATCCATAATGTGGGCACGCTGTTCACGCGCGGCGTCCTGATCGATGTCGCGGGCTTCAAGGGCGTCGACATGCTGGGCGACAATTACGAAATCACCGTGGAAGATCTCGAGGGCGCCCTGAAGAAGCAAAACCTGACGCTGCAACCCGGCGACGCGGTGATCATCCACACCGGCTGGGGCAAGCTCTACGGCAAGGACAACCCGCGCTACGTGAAATCCTGCCCGGGCATCGGCGTGCCGGCCGCGCTCTGGCTTGCCGCAAAGGACCCGATGCTGCTCGGCGCCGACAACTGGCCGGTCGAAGTCGCGCCCAACCCCGACAAGCAACTGTCGCTTCCGGTGCACCAGATCGCGCTCGTGGTGAACGGCATCCATCTGTTGGAGAATCTCAAGCTCGACGAGCTCGTGCAAAAGGGCGTCGGAGAATTCGCCTTCGTGATGCAGCCGCTCAAAATTCAGGGCGGCTCCGGCTCCACGGTGTCGCCGATCGCGGTGAGGTAACGAGCAGCGAACAAGTAGCCCGCACGAGCAACGCCATATGCGGGGCCGGCCGCCCCCCATGCCGCTGAGCCTGTCATCGCCGCGCGAGCGCAATTGCGCTCGTCGCGTGGCGCGCATTCGCGCGACCCGTTGGCTCATGCGGGCTACGCTTGCTACTCCTCGGTCGGGCCCGGAAGGAGACGGCGAAGGCGCTGGGCTTCGTGCCACGCCGCAAGACCCTCCTTCCCAAGGCGAGCGAGCCTGGTTGTCAACTGCACGAGGATGAGTGTGATCATGGCTGCCGCCCCGCTTTAGCAAGCAGACGCCCGGCCTGATGCTCGGCGTCGTCAGTCGGTTTGAACCCGCGGGCGGCAAGGTACTGCGCAACGACACGGTCAGCCCGCCGCTGACGGGCTTCGATTTGAACGCGCAACAATCGGGTGAAAAATGAGGGCTTCCCGGTCGGGGCAGAAAACCAGGCCCCAGTGGTGAGTACGTTCGCCATGGATGGCTCCTTTATCGGAGTTGTCCCTGGGCGATTTTCCTTCCCTAGTACGAGAGATAGGTACTCGTACCAACAAATGCGAGACCAAATACCTCGCACTCATGCATCAATTTGCACCTCGCCGCGCAAAATGCCCGGCGCAATCACATGGCTGTAATATCAAATACGCATGTCCGCCGACCCAAGCGAATCATCTGATCTGCGAGATCACTGGGCGGAGCGTGAGCAGCGAGCGCTCACTTCGCAAACGGATTCACCCAGCCTCCCCGGCCCGCTGGCGCGCGCGGCGGATAGGCCGTCTCGAGATAGCTTAAGACCTTTTCGCGGTCCTTGTCGTCGAGCGGCGGCATGTTGTGGCGGCGGATCATCAGGTTGATCGAATCCTCCCACTGCGCACGCGTCATGCCCTGCTGCGCCACTAGGCGGAAACCGTGGCAGGCAGTGCAGGCGTAGAAGGTCTCGTCGCGGCCGGGACCTGCCGGAAACTCCTCCGGACTTTCCTCGCGTGGCGCAAAGCTTGTCTGCGCCGTGGCCGGCATGATCCAGAGCGCGCCGGCCATCGCGAACCACACCAAGCGCTGCATCATCCGACCAGCACAGCGATGCGGTGCATGGCGTTGCCGCCATAGCCTTGCGGATTCCAGAAGCCGGCCTGATGCGGCTGCATCGCGCCTTTGGAATCGGTGGCGCGCGCCCAGATCTCGAAATAGCCGTCACTCGGCAGTTTCAAGGTCGCGGTCCAGCGCTGCCAATCATACTTGTTCTTCGGTTTCTCAAGCGTGGCCCGCTGCCAGCTCGCGCCGAAATCGGTCGAGATATCCACCTGCTTGACGGTGAGATCGCCGGCCCAGGAGGCGCCCCGCAGCTTCAGCTCCTTGGTGCCGGCCGCGAACTTGGCGCCGTTCGCAGGATTGGTGATGATCGAGCGCACCGGCATCGATTCCAGAATGCGGAAGTTTGCCGGATCGGCCTTGCCGCCGGGCACCATCGGCTTGATGGGAGTGCGATAGGAAAATTCGGTCATGCCGGGGCCGTCATGCTCGCGGTCGCGGATGGTGATGCGCGTCAGCCATTTCTGCGAGGCCGAGCCTGACCAGCCCGGCACGATCAGGCGTACCGGCCCGCCATGGATGTTCGGCAGCGGCTTGCCGTTCATGCCCCACACGATCATCGTGTTCGGATCCATTGCCTTCTCCAACCGCACACCGCGCGAGATGGTCGGCTTATTGGCGTCGCCCGACAGATGAAGATCGGCCGCATAGTGTGCGGTGTATTTTGCGGATGGCTTCAGGCCCGCTTTCTTGAGCAGATCGGCGAGCGGCACGCCGGTCCATTCGGCGCAGCCGGCGCCGCCATTGGTCCACTGGTTGCCGCGCGCCGGCGGTGAGAACTGTGAGCGGCCGTTGCCGCCGCATTCCAGCACCATGCGCCGCGTCACGGCCTTGTATTTCGATTTCAACTCGCCGAGCGTGATCTCTATCCTGTTGTTGACCTCGCCATCGATGGTGATCTTCCAGGCGTCCGGATCCTTCGTCTCCTCGGGGATCTGCCCGTTGTTGCGGATGTAGAATTTCTCGATCGGCGTGGTGTCGTCGTCGAGCAGGCTTTCGGGCGTCTCGGCGACCAGCGGCTTTTCGCCGAGCACGACGAGGCCTTCGTGCTTACCAGGATATTTCAGGTATTGCGGTCCCTTGGCCGGAGGGGGCGCGGCGGGAGCGGCCTGCGCATGGGCTTGAGGGATTCCGCCGCCGTTGCGTGAGAGCGGCATGGCGCCTCCAAGGACGGCGCCGATCGCAGCGAGTCCTGAACTTCCCAATAATCTGCGCCGGCTCGTACTAAAATTGTTGCCATTGGGCGCATCGCGCCCGGACTCCCGTGCCATGATATCCTCCCTCATTGCCCTATGCCGGGCTTTTTGGCCGCAGTTCCCTTCGGGGAAACCCGGCTGGCGGGAGTATTCGCGTTTTGCTGCCTTGCCGCAAGACGGCCTGGAGCAGCCGCCGCGCGCGATTCTGCGCTTCGAGGCGTCCGGCATTGGCGTCAATTTGTCGCTCGACAGGGCCCACAAACCTTGCGAGATTCGCAAAATGCGACCGCCGCACAAGAAAGGCGGGACATGCTTGTCGTCAGACTCTTGTCATTAGACTTGCATTGCTCGCAACTTCTGTACTGGCAGCAATCATCATCACAGGTCGCTGAGGGGCAGTATCGTCGTCTATCGAGGCATCGCCCGATAGCCGCCAAGTCAAAGTTGGAAACAGCGGAGACCTGCCATGACTAGTATCGAAGAAGCTCCGGGCAAGCTCGTTCTGAAAGCGGGCTCGACCACGCTTACGTTCGACAAGGATGCCGGCAAGGCGATACTGCAGAAGAAAATGCTGCTGTGGAACAAGAAGCCTGTCGAGTTCCCGCTCTCCGAAATCGACGATATCGCGGTGAAGTCCGAGGTGGACGGTCTTTCAGGCGCACCAATCCACCACAGCGTCATGCACAGGCGCAATGGCGAGATCACCGTCCTGACAACCGAGGAAGCCCAGGACGCCGCCGAGACGGTCAAGAAGCTGCGCGGATTTGTCGGACTGCAGAGCTGAGGCGCAGGACGGTTGCTGCTCGGTGTCCGCTCTTGTGCGGACACGACGGCGCGTTGTTTGACGGCACCATTTCTTTCGTTGGGACAAGCTGACATTGTCACCGCTCCCGATGGGTGTCCGCCGGCGAAGCAACCCGCAGTCGGAACGATGTCCGTTCGTCGGGGCTTGTAGCGGCGAGACCGATTGCCCGCCTCTTAGGCTCACACGGTCACATCCAAGGAGCAACAACATGACCCTACACATCCCCGAGGAACCTTCTACCAAGTTGATCGACCGGAATCTCTTCGCGATCGTGGGCAACACGATGCCGCCTCGAGATCCTGAGGAAGACGATGAAGACGAAGAGGACGAAGAGGAAGAGGACGAAGAAGAGGGCGCAGACGAAGCCCCTGTCGTACGCGAGCCGGACGAAGACTAAGCCAGATGCTTTGGCATAGCCTGCGTTTCGGAAACAGTTGGCGCGCTGGCCACTGGGATGCGCATCAAGCGAACGCCCGCCGACCACTCTGAACTGATCGGTCGACTGCTCTAGATATGAAACTTCAGCCTGTCGACGATCTTGCCGACCACCTTGCGCTCCGCACGCATCGCGAGGCCGACCAGATTGAGCTCGGCACGGATCACGCCTTTAACTCCTCAAAGCCCCCGGGGTGAGCGATGCGTGATGTGGCCCCGCTCTCTTATTGCTGAGGCATGTCAGCGGTGCTGACACGAGATGCTGCTCCAAGCGTCGCGCCTCGTGACCTTCGTAGTGACACGTCCGGAAATAGGGCGTACTCATGTGTTGCACTGATCACGGCCTCAGCCGTCTTAGGCGTAAGCCCGCAAATGACACCGGGAACGACGACCGGTTCGTCGAACAAGCAGAAGCGGTGCTTTGGCATAGCTCAAATATCGTCTGATCAGCGCCGAGCAAGGCGCAGGATTCCAATCGCGAAATCGCGCAAGGCTGCGATAAACAAACTCAAGGGGGCGTTCTCAAAGAGGAGAATTGCCATGAAATTTCGCGCAACATTGCTTTTTGCGGTCGCACTTGGCGGCGTTTCCGCCGTAGCTGCCCCTGCCAGAATTGCTGCGGCTGAGCCTGACAGCCAGATCACCATCCTCTACGACGCTTTCGGCAGCGATGCCGCGATGAAGAAGGATTGGGGCTTCTCCGCGCTCGTGGAAATCTCCGGCAAGCGAATCCTGTTCGACACGGGCAACGATCCAGACATCTTCGCGACCAACATCAAGGCAAAGGGCGTTGACCTCACTAGCATCGATTTCGTGGTTCTGTCACATCGCCACTCCGATCACATGGCTGGCTTGAACCATGTTCTGAGCGTGAATCCGACGGTGAAGATCTATGCACCTAGGGAAGCATTCGGAATCTATGGCTCGTCGCTGCCATCGAGCTTCTACCGAAAGGACGAATCCTTGCCGCTCGGGATGCGCTACTACGACGGCAAGCCGCCGGAAGTCATGAAGTTTGGCACCGCGTGGCAGGGAGCCAACATCGAGCTGATCGACAAGACAACGGAAATCGCCCCGGGCATTACGTTGCTCGCACTTGTGTCCGACATCCCCGGCACGAGGGAACTCAAGGAGTTGTCCCTGGCCATCAACACCTCGGACGGCATTGTGCTCGTGGTCGGCTGCGCGCACCCTGGGATCGAAAAGATCGTCGAGGCGGCAACAGCGATCAATCCCAGAATTCGCTTGATCACCGGCGGCTTCCACCTCGTCGTCGCATCGGACGAGATCATTGCCAAGGCCGTGGCAGCGCTCAAGGAAACGTTCAAGGTAGAGAACATCGCTCCGGGCCACTGCACCGGTGAGCCGACATTTGCAGCGTTGAAGCAGGCCTACGGCGATCGATATCTTTATGCGGGTGTTGGCAGCTCGCTGCCGTTAGCGCCAGGCACGGGCTCTGTTGGGCGCCGTGGCGAGGGACCGGTGCTCCAGAAAGATGATCTGGCCACCTATCGGAAGCTGGCCCGCCGCGAAGACCCCTTCGGTATCCTTCGGGCGCGGCAACCACGATGAGGCATTCGAACCTATGAAGCCAGCCACCTGAGCAACGACCAAATGGACATGGCGGCCCCGGACATATCGCACTGCGCTAGCTGTGAGACCTTAGCCCGTCGACGATCTTGTCGATCACCTTGCGCTCGGCGCGCATCGCAAGCCCGACGAGATTGGTGTAGTCCGCGTTGTCAGGCATCAAGCCCGCCGGGATGAACCGGCGGGCTCTGCTGTGTTCGGATTGATGTATTTCAGCCTATGCTGCGCTTTTTGCAGGCGACGCAGCTCCTGTCACGCCGATCTGGTTCAGCAATGTGAGCATGTCGAAATAGTGCGTCGCGCTCCTGACCTTTCCACCTTCTACCTGGAAGATTTCGCAAGCTGGCACTTCGATCGGCTTGTTCGATGCCGCAATGGCACCGGTCGGCGTCTGCAGCGGCCCGGTGTGAACGCCCTTCCATACGAGTTCCAAGACGACGCTATCGTTGCTGACAAACTCGCGGATGAATGTCCCCTTTGAGTCGGGGAATGCCTGGGCCCAACCCTCGAGCGCTTCGATGATCTGACCCGAGCCCTCCAAGCGACGGCTCGTTGCCTTTTCGTCATACACGGCGTCGGCAGCCAACAAGCCTCTCATCTCGTTCCAGTTCTTGTTGTTGTATGCGGTAACGGTGGCTTTTGCGATTTCAATGACGTCCGCCATAGCTGATCCTCCAACTGGCGCCAAAGACACGCGGCGCCACAAGCAAACCATGCTCGCTCTTGGCGCGGCGGTCGGGCGCAGGGCACCGCTCCCAGCCGCTCACTTTGTCTTGTGCGTGGCGAGAAAGGTTCAAGTCCTTGCATTCGGCGCGCCCAAGACAGAGGTGGTAGCCAATAAAATAAATCCGCTCGCACGGCACGCTGGTAACTGCGTACTCAAATGGGTGTCGCTGCCGCGTGCAATTCGCACCACCGGCTCCGTGCACGCCGATTGGCATTGAGTTCAGCGCGCGCATCGGTAAGGGGCAACCGATTGCTCTCGCATCGTTCGGAACGCCGCGGCTGGTGGCATCATGCGTAATCTTGATTATCGTGGGGCGGGGCGCAGTTCATCAGAAGCCGCGCCCGGCGCAGGCCAGACGCATTCCTATTCTCAGCGTGCGTCGACCCTGTAAGCCACAACAGTGCCCTCCATCATCATCGGGATCACGACGATCCCATCCGGTCCGATCCCGAGGTCGGCGCTCCCCTTGGCGAGCGGAAGAAGGCGCGTCGCTGTGCCATTGCTCGCGATGCGGAATAGCCCGCCGGTCATCCAATCGGTGGCAAGATAGCCGCCCTTGCCATCGGGTTCGACGCCGTCGAGATTACCGACTGGTGTCGAGCTACCCAGATCGGACACTTTCTTCGTCGCGAGATCGACCACCTTCATGCGGCCGGGCACCTTCGTTGAGAAGTCAGGCGCCATCTTGCCCCACGACGCAACCACAAGCCGGCCGTCCTCGACGAGGAGCCCATTCGGATTTTCGAGCGCGTCATCCTGCATCAGGAGAGACAGCTTGCCGCCGTCGAGCACCCAAATGCTGTTTGACACCATATCGGAAGCGTAGATCCGTCCGCTCTTGTCAGCCGCGAGGTCGTTCAAGAACTTGGATCCGGGTGCCTCGAACCGGTTCAGGACTTCGCCCTTGGCGAGGTCGATTTCCGCAATCCGGTCCACATCTGCGACGTACAGCTTGCCACCGGCAAGGGCCAGCCCGGTCGGACTGTCTAGTCCCTTGATCCACTCGATTGTTACGACCTTTCCATCCGGCCCGAGTTTTGAAACGAAGCCGTTGCCATCCTTTTTCATCGGATCGCCGTTAACGTTCGACACATAGACGGCCCCCGCAGCGCGGTCGAATACCGCCGATTCGGGGTTCTTGAAGCCACTCGCCTCCCACAGCTTCTGAGGTTCCGCGGCGCTGGCGCTGAAGGTAAGAACAGCTAACATTAATGCGGAGAGCTGAGGTGTCCTCATGGTAGCCTCCTCGTGCTGCCCCGACGAACGAACAAGCCTGTCACGGCAAGCGTTCCTCGGCTTTTCTCTTAAATTGCAGCGCCGGGTTAGACGGGCAGATCAGCGTCTTGCGATGAGCTCGACTGTTGGCGCGGCGATCACTGCACCCACGATGGTGCGGTGCGACGATTGACTTACCAAGTCAACTCAGCGGTTAGCGCGTAGGCTGCTTTGAGGTCACCCTTCAACGAGGCCGCCATGGCACAATGCCCGGCCGCCAGCTCAGGCTTGCTCGAAACGCCTAGCTGTGAAACTTCAGCCCGTCGACGATCTTGTCGACCACCTTGCGCTCGGCACGGACAGCGATCCCGACCAGATTGAACTCGGCGCGGAAAGCCGCAGGCAGTTTCGCCCCCTGCCCTTGCCGTCACTGATCAGCTCAGCGGATTCCGAAAGTCTGCTTTCATCACATAGTTTTCGTAGGCCTGATCGGCGATCACAAAATCCGTGGAGCCGATACTGGTAAAGCCATGCCGGAGATAGAAGTCGACGGCTCGGCGGTTTTGGGCCTCAACTGTCAGCCAGGCGTTTTCGCCGCCCATGCGCCTGCAGTGGTCCAGGGCACGACACAACAGCGCGCAGCCCCTTCCGCCCGACTGGTGCCTCGGCTGAACATACAGGGTCGTGATTTCCAGCGGCGAGCACTCGGCCAGCGCGGGCGCGGCCGTCGAACAGACCGTCACGAAACCATCAATTCCGGTCCGGTTCTCCGATACCCAGATCGCAAGATCGGGGTCGCCAATCGCGTTACGAAACTTTTGCGCCGTGAATTCCGCAAGGACATAGTCCGCGAATACCGGGCTGACGCCGTCGCGGAGATAGGTGTTCACCCAAACTTCGATACCCACGGCGGCCAAACTGGACGCGTCTCGTTCTTCAGCCTTCCTGATCATGCCCGCTCACATCCTTCCCCAATGCCTTCAAGGCGTCCGCGGGCCGCTTTGAATTTATCGACGCCGCCGCACTAGCTGTGAAACTTCAGCCCGTCGACGATCTTGTCGATCACCTTGCGCTCGGCGCGCATCGCGAGGCCGACGAGGTTGAGCTCTGCGCGGATCACGCCCTTAACCACCTCGCGGTTGGCGGCGTCATGCGTGGTCTTGAACATGTCCTCGGTATAGACCGCGGGCGTGACGTTACGGGCGAGCGCCCGTTCGAGCGCGCGGGACAGTGCCGGACGATCGGCGCCGTAGATCAGGATTGGCTGGCCGATCAGCGAAAGATATCTGGTGCCTGAGCCGTCGCCGTAGGGCTCGCCGATACATTCAGGAAACGCCGCGGCAATGCCGCCGGCGAGGAAGCATGCGACGTTGAGCTTCTGCCAGGCTTCGAGATCGGTCCGGATCACGACCGCGATCTTGGTGGCGAATTGCATGATGTCTCCGCTGTGACGACGTCATTCCGGGCGATGCGAAGCGTCGAGCCCGGAATCCATCAGGCCACACGTTCCATGGTGAAAATGGATTCCGGGCTCGCGCTAACGCACCCCCCGGAATGACAATAGCAAAATAATCACCCCTTGGCGTCGCAGGCCCAGGCGCGGATCACGCATTCCCTGCCGCCGAATTCGTAGCACTTCTTTGTCGCGGCGTTGAGCGAGCTTGAAATCTTGGGTTTCACGGCATAGCCGTGGGGACCGCAGGGATTGGTCATGTCGACGGCGAACGCGGCGCAGGCGCGTTTCATGGTGATCGCGGTGCAGGTGCCCTCGCACTGCTTCAGCGCCGCGGTGCGCGCGTCGGCCTCGGCGGCATAATCATAGGCCTTGCCGTAAGCGCCGCACTTGCCGATCGCGACTGCGCCGGCCGCCCATGCCTTGGTGATATAGCTCGAGACGGCCAGTATCAGTGTCAATCCAACGACAAACAGCGCGCGGCGCTGTGCCGCGACAGTCGAAACGATCAAAATCCCCTCCCCCGAGGTAACGAATGGAATCTAAGCCGGAGGGAGTTTCCACTTGGTGAACGGGGGGTTGTAGGGTGGGCAAAGCGCAGCGTGCCCACCATGCATCGGCGAAACGGGAGAGATGGTGGGCACGGCGCAAGTGCGCCTTTGCCCACCCTACGATCTCCGCGCCGCCTCCAGCGCCTGCGGCGTGTCGATATCGAGGAATGCGCTGTTTCCCTCGACCGGCACTTCGGCCACGGCCTCGGTGTGCTTGGCGATCAGGTGACGGGCGCCGACGTCGCCTTCCAGCGTCATCAATTCCTTGAAGAAGCGGCGCGACCACAGCACGGGATTGCCGCGGCGGCCGTCGCTGACGGGGACGGCGATCAGGTGGCCGCGATCCGGCGCGAAGGTCTCGATCAAGCGGTCGATCAACTGCGCATCAATCAGCGGCATATCGCCGAGGCAGACGACGGCACCGTCGGCGCTGTCGGGCACCGCTGATATGCCGGCCTTCACCGATGAAGCCAGTCCGCCGGCGAAATCCGGGTTGCGGACGAATTTTACATTGAGGCCTGCCAGTGCCTGCTCGACCAATTCGGCCTGGTGGCCGGTAACGACGATCACATCCGTTGCCTTCGAGGCCAGCGCCTGCTCGGCGACGATGCGCACCAGCTTCTTACCGTCGATTTCGGCTAGCAGCTTGTTGGGGCCACCCATGCGGGTCGAGCGGCCGGCCGCAAGCACGATGGCTGTGACGTTGCGGTTGGCCTCGGTATCGGCAACCGTGCGCGGCTGCGGCCTTGTCACGATTTCCATCAGCAGGCCGCCGACGCCGAGGCCGGTGATTTCAGCGCGCGTGACCTTCAGCCCAGCGAGAAGCCGCATCAGCACCCAGTCAAAGCCGTTTTCGACCGGCGAACGTGCGCAGCCCGGAGCGCCCAGCACCGGCACGCCGCCGGCGCTGCCGATCAGAAGCAGATTGCCGGGATCGACCGGCATGCCGAAATGCTCGATGGCGCCGCCGATTTCGCTGATTGCGGCCGGAATCACGTCGCGGCGGTCGGCGATGGCGGAGGCGCCGAACACGATCACCAGTTCAGCGCCGAGGCCGAGCAATTCCTTGATCGAGGAAGCCAGCGCCGCCTCGTCATGCGGCACGCGCCGTTCGGCGATGATGCTGGCACCGGCCGGCGCCAGCCGCTCCGCCGTCACGCGCAGGGTCTTGTCGATGACTTTTGGCGAGAGCCCTGGCAGTAGCGTTGAGATCACGCCGACCCGCTTGATGACATAGGGCGCAATCCGCAGCACGTCGCGGCCTGCGGCGGCCACGGCCGCGTCGCGCAACTTCGCTTCGACGCCGAACGGAATCAGTTTTACCGTTGCGATCATCTCGCCCTCGACCACCGGCTTGAAGGCTGCGAGCGTCGCAAAGGTAATGGCTTCGTCGACGCCGTTGATGCGGTCGACCGCGGCGCGGTCAATCACCAAGACGCCGGCCTGTGCTGCGAACAGATTGGCGCGGCCGGTAAAGGCGCGCTCGACATTGACGCCCTCGCCCGCAACCGCCTGCGCGATGCTGGCGGCGGCTTCGTCTTCGGAGACGTCGCCCTCCTCCAGCCGCACCACGACGATTTCCTTGATGCCAGCCTTGTCGAGCGCCTCGACTTCGGCAGGCCCGATCGTGGTGCCTTTCTTCAGCACCAGCGAACCCTGTCGCAGCGTGTGGACGGTGACGCCGCCAATCGCATCGGCCGGACTGGCGGGACCGAACTTCATGCCGCCTGCACCTTCGCGGTTTCTTTCGGCAGCCGCAGCTCGGCGGTGATCTCGGCCATGATCGCGACCGCGATCTCCGAGGGCGACACCGCGCCGATCGAAAGACCGATCGGCGCATGGATGCGCGCGATGTCGGCGTCGGATGCGCCCTGCGCCTTCAACCGCTCGGCGCGCTTGGCATGGGTCTTTCGCGAGCCGAGCGCGCCGATATAGAAGCAGTCGCGTTCGAACGCGTGCAGCAGCGCCGGGTCGTCGATCTTCGGATCATGGGTCAGCGCGACGAATGCGGTGTAGTGATCGATGTTGAGCGGCGGCAGCGCCACATCGGGCCATTCCGCGATCAGCGGCACATCGGGAAAGCGCTCGGGGCTTGCAAACGCGGTGCGCGGATCCACCACCGTCACGTCGTAGTCAAGCGAGCGGGCGAGCGGCGCCAGCGCCTGGCTGATATGGACTGCGCCGACAATGACAAGCCGGGCGGTCGGCGCATAAACGTTGAGGAACAGCTTCTTGCCGCCGGACTCGACCATGCCGCTCTTGCCCATGCGGAGCTGTTTTGAAAGCTCGGCGCTCAAGGGATCTGTCGCGATGTCCCTCGCCTTCACCAGCCGCTGATCGCCATTGGCGACGTCGGTGACCACGATGACCGGGCGGCGCGCGGCGCGCTCGGCATTGACCTGTGTGAGGGTTTCCAGCTTCACGATTGGCCAACCTTCTCGACGAAGACGCGGATGGTGCCGCCGCAGGACAGGCCGACATTCCAGGCGGTCTCGTCGGCGACGCCGAACTCCAGCATTTTTGGCTTGCCACTGGCAATCACGTCGAGCGCCTCGGTGACGACGGCGCCTTCGACGCAGCCGCCGGAAACCGAGCCCAGAAACGTGCCGTCATCGTTGATGACGAGGCTGGAGCCGGCCGGCCTCGGCGCCGAGCCCCAGGTCTCGACCACAGTCGCCAGCGCCACGCCGTGACCGGCCTTCTGCCAGTTTTCGGCGGCCTGCAGAATGTCTTCATCGCGATTGAGCATGGGATGCCCTTTCAAGCTGCTGAGCGGATGCGGCTCATGTGGTGCGGCGGAGGCGGCGCCGAAAGCGCCCCGATCAGCCCTTCCATCGAGGTCAAGTTATGCACCGGGCGGAATTCGTCAACGTGCGGCAGCATCATTTTGATGCCCTGCGCCTTGGCCTCGAAAGCACTGTAGCGCAGCAACGGGTTGAGCCAGATCAGGCGGCGGCAGGACCGGTGCAGCCGGTCCATCTCGAAGGCGAGCTTGGCATCCGCCTCGCGCTCCAGCCCGTCGGAGATCAAGAGCACGATGGCGCCCTGCCCGAGCACGCGGCGCCCCCACAATTTGTTGAAGGAGTGCAGCGAGGTGGCGATGCGGGTGCCGCCGGCCCAGTCTTCCACCGAAGACGAACAGCTCGCCAAGGCTTCGTCGGGATCGCGCGCCCGCAACGCCCGCGTCACGTTGGTGAGCCGCGTGCCGAACAGGAACACCGACACGCGCTTGCGCGCGTCGGTGATGGCATGGAGGAAATGCAGGAACAGGCGGGTATATTCGCTCATGGAGCCGGAGATATCGAGCAGCGCCACGATCGGCGCCGGCTTTTCGATCCGGCCGAGCTTTCGGATATCGATGATCTCGCCACCGGTGCGGAGACTGCTGCGCAAGGTTCGGCGCATGTCGAGCCGCAGGCCTTTTGCATCGGGCTGGTAGCGGCGGGTGCGCAGCTCGGCCTGCGGAAGCTTCATATTGGCAATGGCGCGGGTCACTTCCGCGATCTCCGCCGCGCTCATCTGGGCAAAGTCCTTCTTCTGCAGGATCTCCTTGTCGGAGACCGACAGCCGCAGTTCCTGTTCCTGGACTTGCGGTACCTCATCGCGCGCCGAGGGCTGCGCCAACGCCTCCTGCACGCGGCGCGAGGCCGGCGGCGGCTTCTTTTTGGCGTGATCGGGCAACGGCACTGAATCCAGCATGTGCTTCCAGTCTTCGGCGGCGCGGAAGAACAGATCGAAGGCCTGCGCGAAGATCAGCATATGCTCGTGGCGCTTGACGAAGATCGCTTCCAGCGTGGCGTAGACATCGGCGCGGTTGCCGATCTCGATCGCCTGCAGCGCGTCGAGAGCGTCGATCACCGCACCAGGACCCACGGGAATGCCGGCAGCGCGCAGCGCGCGGCCGAAGCCGACGACATTGTCGGCCATGTGGCCGGTCGGGGGATTGAGGTGGTCGATGGTGGTCATGATCAACCCGGTTTCCACTCTCTCGTCATTCCGGGCGCGCAGAGCGCGAACTACGATGTGCAATTGCACATCGGAGAATCTCGAGATTCTCAGGTGCGCAACTGCGCACCATAGTTCGACGCTGACGCGTCGCCCCGGAATGACGACAGCTACGTTTCGCTCGTCGCGTCCTTCAAAACCTTTTGCAGCGTGTCGCCCTGCATGCGCGCGATGTCGTCCTGGTACTTCAGCAGCGCGCCGAGCGTATCGCCGACCAGTTGCGGCGTCAGCGAACGGGCGTCGAGCTCGGTCAGCGCGGTGGCCCAGTCGATGGTCTCGGCGACGCCCGGCGACTTGTAAAAATCCTGATCGCGCAGCGCCTGCACGAAGTGAACGACCTGCTGCGACAGCTTTGCGGAAATGCCCGGCACGCGCGACTTGACGATCGCAAGCTCGCGCTCGGCTTCGGGGTAATCCACCCAATGATAGAGACAGCGGCGCTTCAGCGCGTCGTGGATCTCGCGGGTGCGGTTCGAGGTGATGATGACGATCGGCGGATGCGGCGCCTTGATGGTGCCGAACTCAGGGATCGTGACCTGGAAGTCGCTGAGAATTTCCAGCAGATACGCCTCGAACGCCTCGTCGGCGCGGTCGAGTTCGTCGATCAGCAGCACGGGCGCGCCGGCAACGTCCGGCTCCAGCGCCTGCAGCAGCGGGCGCTTGATCAGAAAACGCTCGGCAAAGATATCCGATGACAATTGCTCGCGATCGGTATCACCGGCGGCTTCTGCCAGCCGGATCGCGATCATCTGCGCCGCGCTGCTCCACTCGTACACCGCGGAAGCGACGTCGAGCCCCTCATAGCACTGCAGGCGGATCAGCTTGCGCCCGAGCGCCGCCGACAGGACCTTTGCGATTTCGGTCTTGCCGACGCCGGCTTCGCCTTCGAGAAACAAGGGCCGGCCCATGCGCAGCGAGAGATAGGTGACCGTCGCCAGCGACCGCTCCGCGAGATAGCCGCGCGAAGTCAATAGCTCCAGCATCCCATCGACGGATTTGGGTAGCGTCGATGCACTCATGCGATGGCCAATCTTGATGCGCCGGAAATCGGCAAGATAACCGGCAAGCCTACTTCGCCGTCGCGGCT
Source organism: Bradyrhizobium sp. sGM-13 (assembly GCF_018398875.1). Taxonomy (GTDB): domain Bacteria; phylum Pseudomonadota; class Alphaproteobacteria; order Rhizobiales; family Xanthobacteraceae; genus Bradyrhizobium. The sequence continues at coordinate 297,008 of NZ_JAGWDK010000003.1, forward strand.
TCGACGGCGCGGCGCGTCAGCACGCCGATCAGATGCGCGCGATATTCAGCGCTGCCGTGCAGATCGCTGTTCAGCCCTTCGGGCGAAGCCGAAATACCGTCGAGTACCTTGTGCGAGAAACGCTTTTTCAGCGCTTCCTCGAACTGGGTGGCGCGGAATACGCCCTCAGAGCCCGCGCCGGTGACGGCGACGCGCACGTCTGACGGGCGCCTGGCGACGAACACGCCGACCAGCGCATAACGCGAGGCCTGGTTGCGGAATTTGACGTAAGCCGCCTTCTTCGGCAGCGGGAACATTACCTTGGTGATGATCTCGTCGCTTTCGAGCGCCGTCGTGAACAGGCCCTGGAAGAATTCCTCCGCCTTCAGCCGGCGCTTGTTGGTGACGATGGTGGCGCCAAGCGCGAGAACGGCGGCGGGATAATCCGCCGTCGGGTCGTTATTGGCGAGCGAGCCGCCGAGCGTGCCCTTGTGGCGCACCGCGGGATCGCCGATCCCACCGGCGAGTTCGGCGAGCGCCGGAATGGCTTCGCCGACGATCGGCGACGTCGCGACATCGTTATGCGTTGCAGTGGCGCCGATCACCAGCGAACGGCCCTTCATCTCGATCGCATCGAGCCCTTCGATGTGCGAGAGATCGACCAGATGCGGCGGGCTGGCAAGCCGCTGCTTCATGACCGGCACCAGCGTGTGGCCGCCGGCGATCACCTTAGCGTCTTCGTTCTTCACCAGGAGATTGGCGGCCTGCCGCACGGTCGCCGGCCGATGATATTTGAATTCGTACATGAGAACTTCCTGATCGCTACTCGCGATGAAATCGATTAGGCGAACTTGTCGATTAAGCGGGCATGTCGGTTAAGCGGATTTGGCCATTGCCTTGGCGCCGGCGGCGATCGAGGTCACGATATTCTGATAGCCGGTGCAGCGGCATAGATTGCCTTCGAGCTCCTCGCGGATGACATGGTCCGAAAGATCGTGGCCCTTGCGGTTAACCAGATCGACCGCGGTCATGATCATGCCAGGCGTGCAAAAGCCGCACTGCAATCCATGATGCTCGCGAAATGCTTCCTGCATCGGGTGCAGCGGCGCGCCGTCGGGCGCCAGGCCCTCGATGGTCTTGACCTCATGGCCATCAGCCATCACCGCAAGCGTGGTGCAGGATTTGACCGCCTTGCCATCGAGATGCACGACGCAGGCGCCGCACTGCGAGGTGTCGCAGCCGACATGGGTGCCCGTCAGGCGGAGATTTTCCCGCAGAAACTGGACCAGAAGGGTACGGGGATCGACGTTGGCGTTTACGGGATTACCGTTCACGATCAGGGAAATCTTGGCCATCACCACTCTCTTGGGCCGCACTGCCGGAGCGGGCAACGCAGACGTTTATAGTCATTCCAAAGCCCATAATATGGGCCATCCCGATAATGAGCAACCTCAGGAGCCCCAACGAGCCCCTCTTCTGGGGCATGGCCTGAGTGACTTGACGGGGCTATCGGAGGGGGCTTGCGGGATTGGACTCGCCAGAATCAGCCTCGCCAGAATCAGCCCTGCACGGCCTTGCCGAAGTTGGCGAAGAATTCGTCGGCCAGCTTCTTGGCCGCGCCGTTGATCAGGCGCTGTCCGAGCTGGGCCAGCTTGCCGCCGATCTGCGCTTCGACGTTGTAGCTCAAGAGTGTGCCGCCATCCTTTTCGGTCAGCGCCACCGTGGCGCCGCCCTTGGCGAAGCCGGCAACGCCGCCCTCGCCTTCGCCGGAGATCTTGTAGCCGTTGGGCGGGTCGAGATCGCTCAGCATGACCCTGCCCTTGAAGCGGGCGGAGACCGGCCCGACCTTCATTTTGGCGATGGCGCGGAAGCTGGTTTCATCAGTCTTTTCCAGCTCCTCGCAACCGGGGATACAGGCCTTCAGCACTTCCGGATCGTTCAGTTTGGCCCACACGGCCTCGCGCGACGCCGGAAGCTGGACTTCGCCGTTCATCGTCATGGCCATGGGGGTGCCCTCCTGGATGGCGTCAACCTGATAGCCCCCAAGTAAAGCACGCCCGGGCCAAAAGGAAGGCCGCCGACGCGATGGGCGATGCATATTCGCAACCGCAGCAGGCGCGAACCCGACAAGGGGCATTGGCATTGACTGGCCGGAATGGTTAGGTCGCGCCAATGAGCACGTCCCTCTCCCCCTTGCTTGCCCCGATGCTGTCGAGCGCGGCGATGCGTGCCGTCTGCGACGACATGACGAGCCTGCAGAACATGCTGGATTTCGAGGCGGCGCTGGCGCGCGCCGAGGCTGCCGCCGGGGTGATTCCGGCAAGCGCGGCCGATCCGATTGCCAGCGCGTGCCGAGCCGAATCATTCGACGTCGCCGCATTGGCTGAGGCGGCGACCAAGGCCGGCAACCTCGCGATCCCTCTCGTCAAGGCGCTGACCGCAAAGGTCGCCAAATCGGACGCGGCGGCGGCACGCTATGTCCACTGGGGCGCGACCAGCCAGGACGTCATCGACACTGCCGCTATGCTCGGTCTTCGCGCCGGCATCGATGCGCTGCTGGCCGACATCGATCGCGCGATCGCCGGCTTTGCAGGACTGGCGCGACAGCACCGCCACACGCCGGTGGTCGCCCGCACCTGGCTGCAGCATGCGCTGCCGATGCCGTTCGGACTAAAGCTCGCCGAATATGCTGCTGCATTGCATCGCTCGAAGCTGCGCCTGCAGCGCATGGGCAGCGAGGCGCTGGCCCTGCAATTCGGCGGCGCGGCCGGCACGCTTGCGGCCCTCGGTGATAAGGGATTAGCGGTCGCGGAAGAACTGGCCGAGGAACTGAAGCTGCCGCTGCCTGACGCGCCCTGGCACACCCACCGCGACCGCATCGCGGAAGCAGCCTCTGTATTGGCCATCATCGCCGGCACTTGCGGCAAGATCGCGCGCGATGTCTCCTTAATGATGCAGACCGATGTCGGCGAAGCGTTCGAGCCCTCGGGCGAAGGCCGCGGCGGCTCTTCCACCATGCCGCACAAGCGCAATCCGGTGGCGGCAGCCAGCGCGCTCGCGGCAGCCACCATGGCGCCCAATCTCGCAGCGACGATATTTGCCGCGCAAGTGCAGGATCACGAGCGCAGCGCCGGTCCGTGGCACGCGGAATGGCCGACACTGCCGACGCTGTTGCTCGTCACCTCGGGTGCGCTTGCAGCCATTGTGGACATCGCGGAAGGGCTCGAAGTCGACGCCGCGCGCATGCGCGCCAATCTCGACGCGACCGGCGGGCTGATCATGGCCGAAGCGGTGGCGATGGCGTTGGCCGAAAAGATCGGCAAGAGCGACGCGCATCATCTGGTCGAGGCTGCCAGCAGGAAGGCAGTCAAGGACAAGAAACGTCTACGCGATGTGCTGCTAGATGATGCGAACGTCACCGCACAGCTTGATGCCGACACGATTGCAAAACTGTTCGAGCCGATGGCCTATCAGGGCGCCTCGCAAGCCCTGATCGACCGCCTGCTCGCTTCGCTGGACGACAAATAAGAAGCCGGAGGACTGCCATGCCGATGATCAACGCCGACGGATGCCTGCTCAACGTATCCGTCGAAGGCCGCGACGGCGGACCGACGCTGATGCTGTCGAACTCGCTGGGCTCGACCGTGCAGATGTGGGAGCCGCAGATGAAGGCGCTCACCCAGGTGTTCCGCGTCATCCGCTACGACCGGCGCGGCCATGGCAAGTCGAGCGTGCCGCCCGGGCCCTACTCGCTGGAACGATTCGGCCGCGACGTGCTGGCGATCCTCGACGATCTCAACGTCGCGCGGACGCATTGGTGCGGCCTGTCGATGGGCGGCATGGTCGGGCAATGGCTGGGCGCCAACGCGCCCGATAGGTTCGGCAAGATCATCCTGTCCAATACCACCTGCTATTACCCGGACCCGACGCGCTGGCATGAGCGCATCAAGGCGGTGAAGGAAGGCGGCATCGCCGCGGTGGCCGATACCGTGATTGCCGGCTGGCTGACGGCGGACTTTCGCGAGCGCGAGCCGCAGATCACCGCCAACATGAAGGCGATGATGCTGACCACGCCGGTCGAGGGCTACATCGCCTGCTGCGAAGCGCTGTCGACGCTCGATCAGCGCGAACTGCTGCCCAAGATCAAGAGCCCGACGCTGGTGATCGCCGGCCGCCAGGACATGTCGACGACGGTCGCCGACGCCGAATTCATGCGCAGCCGGATCCCCGGCGCGAGCATGACGCTGCTCGATGCCGCGCATATTTCGAATGTCGAGCAACCGCACGCCTTCACCGACGCGGTGATCGGTTTTCTGACGCAACGGTAGCTAACCAGAGACGTCATTGTGAGCGAAGCGAAGTGGCCGTCATTCCGGGGCGATGCGAAGCATCGAACTACGATGTGCAGTTGCACATCGGAGAATCTCGAGATTCCGGGTCTGGTGCTGACGCACCATCCCGGAATGACGGCGTCTCCGTTGTCGCTTCACTCGCAATGACGGGGAGGAGGACCTCAATGGACGACAACCAACGCCGCGACGACGGCATGGCGCAGCGCCGCAAGGTGCTCGGCGATGAATGGGTCGACAAGTCGATCAAGAACCGCAACGCGTTCAATACCGATTTCCAGGACCTGATCACCCGCTACGCCTGGGGCGACATCTGGACCCGAGCGCATTTCGACCACCGCACCCGCCGCGTGCTCGTGATCGGCACCATGGTGGCGCTGGGACAGTGGGATGAATTCCGCCTGCATGTGCGCGCAGCGCTCACTGAGGGCGGCTTCACGCCCGACGACATCAAGGAAATCCTGCTGCAGCAGGCGATCTATTGCGGCGTGCCGGCCGCCAACCACGCCGTCAAGGAGGCGAACGCGATCATCGCCGAATTGGGTTTGCTGACGAGCTAGCCAGACGCTATCCCGTGTCCCGGACGCGGCGCGGCATGAAGTGACGCGACGCAGAGCCGGGACGCAGGGCGGCTGCATCTGGGTCCCGGCTCTGCGGCGCACCGCCAAGGGGCGCTGCACCGCGTCCGGGACACGAAGGTGGCCGCACAAAAAGAAAGGCCCCACCTTTTCGGCGGGGCTTTCTTTCTGTCCTGGCATGTGCCCTTCTACTCTGGCATCTGCCGCGGATCCTGACTGGGTTTCTGGCCCTGACGGCCCGGATCCTGCTGCTGGCCCGGCTTCTGGCCGCCGCCCTGCTGCTGCTGACCGGGCTTCTGACCCGGGTTCTGATTCTGCTGACCCGGGTTCTGGTTCATCTTGCTCATCAAGGGATCTCCGTTGTTGGGGCGTAGCCCGAACTAACGGAGAGCCACGGCGTCCGTTGCAGCGGAACAGCGGTTCCGGTGGGATCGTCGGAAGGCAATGCCGTGTCCGGAGTGTGGCGCCGGAACCGCCTGCGCAAAAACTAGCTCTGTACAAGCCAAATAAGCCGCAGCCGGCGCTGTTGCCGCCCCCAGTTCCCACTGTTAGAAAATGCCACGACGCGTCGTCATGGGCTGCCGGAGCTCTCGCCGCGTCTTCATACGACAAACGGCAGCGCATGGATTATTTCGCCCAGCAACTGATCAACGGCCTCGTGCTCGGCTCGATCTACGGCCTGATCGCCATCGGCTACACCATGGTCTACGGCATCGTCGGCATGATCAATTTCGCCCATGGCGATATTTTCATGATCGGCGGCTTCATCGCCCTGATCACCTTCCTGATCCTGGTCTCGTTCGGGCTTACCGCCATCCCGCTCATCCTCCTGATCGTGCTGCTGGTATCGATGGCGATCACCGCGCTTTACGGTTGGACGGTGGAGCGCATCGCCTACCGGCCGCTGCGGCACTCGTTCCGCCTGGCGCCCATGCTCTCGGCCATCGGCATGTCATTCGTGCTGACCAATTATTCGCAGGTAGCCCAAGGCGCGCGCGTCAAACCGGTGCCGCCGATCATCACCGGCGGCTATACCCTGCATGAGGGGGCCGAAGGCTTTGTCGTGCAGCTTTCCAACATCCAGATCATCGTCGTCGTCACCACGATCGTGCTGCTCGCGCTGTTCACCTGGCTGGTATCGAGCACCCGGCTCGGCCGCGACATGCGTGCCTGCGAACAGGATCAGACCATGGCCTCCCTGCTCGGCGTCGATGTCGACCGCACCATTTCCATGACGTTCGTGATTGGCGCTGCGCTCGCTGCGGTGGCCGGCATGATGTACCTGCTCTATTACGGGCTGGTCGATTTTTTCATGGGCTTCGTCGCCGGCATCAAGGCGTTCACCGCCGCAGTGCTCGGCGGCATCGGCTCGCTGCCCGGGGCGATGCTCGGCGGCCTGCTGATCGGCCTGATCGAGACGCTGTGGTCGGCTTATTTCTCGGTTGAGTACAAGGACGTCGCCGCGTTCTCGATCCTGATCGTGGTCCTGATCTTCCTTCCGACCGGCCTGCTCGGCCGGCCTGAAGTCGAAAAAGTCTGATGGACGGCCGCAGCGTGAGCGCACCCCCCGCCGCCCAAACCTCGCGCACCCCTGGCGCCGCCTTCATCCTGAAGAAAGCGCTGATCAGCGCGTTCGTGGCGCTGGTGCTGTTTTCGCTGATGATCGGCGTGCGCACCGAGGCCGGCCCGCAGGGGCAGTTGGTCTACTGGACGCGCTTCGACGACCTCGCCATCATGGTCGCAGCCGTATTCGGCGGCAGCATCCTCGTCGAGTTGCTGCGGCGATGGTGGGGACCGGTCGACACCGTCAGGGTGGTGCCACCTTCGGTGCAAAGCGCGCTGTCGCTTGCCGGACGCCTGGTAGCGCCGGTGCTGCTGGTATTCACGTTCCTGGTGCCGGTCCTCTTCTACAATGAGCGCTATATTCTCGACCTCGCCATCCTCGTGCTGACTTACGTCATGCTCGGCTGGGGACTGAACGTGGTGGTCGGGCTCGCCGGCCTGCTCGACCTCGGCTATGTCGCGTTCTACGCGGTTGGCGCCTATTCCTATGCGCTGCTGGCCACCAATTTCGGGCTGTCGTTCTGGATCTGCCTACCGCTCGCCGGCATCCTCGCGGCATTCTGGGGCGTGCTGCTCGGCTTTCCCGTGCTGCGGCTGCGCGGCGACTATCTCGCCATCGTCACGCTGGCCTTCGGCGAGATCATCCGCCTCGTCCTGATCAACTGGCAGACCCTGACCGGCGGCCCGAACGGCGTCACCGGCATTCCCCGACCCACCCTGTTCGGCATCCCGCTGACGCCAGCCGACGACGGGCTTGCCGCCCTGCTCGGCATCGAATTCTCGCCGACGCACCGCATCGTATTTCTGTTCTACATTATCCTGGCGCTAGCGCTGCTCACCAACTGGGTCACGATCCGCCTGCGCCGCCTGCCCCTCGGCCGCGCCTGGGAAGCGTTGCGCGAAGACGAAGTCGCCTGCCGCGCGCTCGGCATCAACACCACCACGACCAAGCTGACGGCATTTGCAACGGGCGCGTTGTTCGGCGGTCTTGCCGGCGCGTTCTTCGCGACCCGACAAGGCTTCATCAGCCCGGAATCCTTCACTTTCCACGAATCGGCGCTGGTGCTGGCGATCGTGGTGCTGGGCGGGATGGGCTCGCAACTTGGCGTCGCGCTGGCAGCGCTCGCCATGATCGGCGGCTTCGAGCTGTTTCGCGGGCTCGACCAGTACCGCATGCTGGTGTTCGGCATGGCGATGGTGCTCTTGATGATCTGGCGGCCGCGCGGCCTGGTCGGCCATCGCGCGCCGACCGTGTTCCTCAAGCGTAGCCAGACGATCTCGTCAGACCTTGTCAAGGAGGGACACGGATGAGCGGCGATCCGATTCTCTCCGTTGATCGCCTGTCGATGCGCTTCGGCGGCATCGTCGCCGTCAACGACCTCTCGTTCGACGCCGAGCGGCGCAAGATCACCGCGCTGATCGGGCCGAACGGCGCCGGCAAGACCACCGTCTTCAACTGCATCACCGGCTTCTACAAGCCGACTTCGGGCGCCATCGGCCTTACCCATGATGATGGCCGCGCCATCCGGCTCGAGCGGCTGAACGATTTCCGGATTGCCAAACTGGCCAAGGTCGCACGTACCTTCCAGAACATCCGCCTGTTTCCCGGCATGACGGCGCTGGAAAACTTGATGGTCGCGCAGCACAACGCGCTGATGCGCGCTTCCGGGTTGACGTTCCTTGGCCTGATCGGCGCGCCGTCTTGGCACCACGCCGAACAGGCCGCGATCGATCTGGCGCGGACATGGCTCGAGCGCATCGGTCTTCTGGATCGTGCCGACGATGCCGCCGGCAACCTGCCCTATGGCGACCAGCGGCGACTTGAGATCGCGCGCGCAATGTGCACCCAGCCCGCCCTGCTCTGCCTCGACGAGCCGGCTGCGGGATTGAATGCGCGCGAAAGCGCTGCATTGAGCGAATTGCTGCTCTCGATCCGCGCCGACCAGGGCGCCTCGATCCTTTTGATCGAGCACGACATGAGCGTAGTGATGCAAATCTCCGACCACGTCGTGGTGATGGACCACGGCGTCAAGATCGCCGAAGGCACGCCGCGCGAGGTCCGCGACGATCCCAAGGTGATCGCCGCCTATCTCGGCGCCGACGAGGAGGAAGCCATCGCGGTGATGGAGAGCGGGACGTGAGCGAGCCGCGCGATAAACCCACCTCCCCCTGCAAGGGGGAGGTCGACCGCGAAGCGGGCGGGTGGGGGTCACGCTTTTCCCGCACGAAAGATATGACCGCTAGGGCGCGATCTCTCCGCGCAAACATGACCGACGCAGAATTGCGGCTGTGGCGTGCGCTGCGCCGTGACCAACTGAATGGCCTTTCATTCAGAAAGCAGCATCCGATCGGGCCGTACACAGTCGACTTCTATTGCTCCCGTCTTCGGCTCGCTGTCGAAGTGGATGGCGGACAACACGCAGAACAGCGTAAGCAAGCCGATGATCGTCGAACACAATGGCTTGCCGAGAAAGGCGTTACCGTCGTTCGCTACTGGAACAACGATGTCCTTGCGAACCTGGAGGGCGTGCTTAGCGATCTCCTGGCGCACACCGAGAGGCTTGCGCAAGCGGCTGCAACCCCCACCCCAACCCTCCCCCTTTCAGGGGGAGGGGGAACCGACAAGCTCGCGCCGGGCGAAGAAGAGAGCGAGTCATGACTCACCCCCTGCTCGCGATCCGCTCGCTGCGGGCGGCCTATGGCAAGATCGAGGCGTTGAAGGGCGTCGATCTCGACATCAATGCCGGCGAGATCGTCGCGCTGATCGGCGCCAACGGCGCCGGCAAGTCGACGTTGATGATGACGATCTTCGGCCGGCCCCGTGCCCGCGCCGGCCGCATCGAGTTCGACGGCCGGGATATTACCGGCGTGCCGACGCATGAGATTGCGCGGCTGCGGATTGCCCAGTCGCCCGAAGGCCGCCGGATTTTCCCGCGCATGAGCGTGGCGGAAAACCTGCAGATGGGCGCCGACGCCACCGACTCCAGCGAGGCCGACCGGGCGAGCGGCCTGGAACGCGTTTTCGCGCTGTTCCCGCGGCTCAAGGAACGCATGACCCAGCGCGGCGGCACGTTGTCCGGCGGCGAGCAGCAGATGCTGGCGATCGGCCGGGCCCTGATGAGCCGGCCGCGCCTGTTGATGCTGGACGAGCCGTCGCTGGGGCTGGCGCCCCTGATCGCGCGGCAGATTTTCGATGCGATCCGGACCCTGAACCGGCAGGACGGCCTGACCGTGCTGATCGTGGAGCAGAACGCCAACCACGCGCTGAAATTGGCCCATCGCGGCTATGTCATGGTCAACGGCCTGATCACGCTGTCCGGAACCGGCAGCGAATTGCTGCAGCGCCCGGAAATCCGCGCCGCCTATCTGGAGGGCGGCCGGCGGGAGTAACGGAGTGGGCTATCTCCCCGGGTCGTCCCCGCGAACGCGGGGATCCATACGCCGCGGCCCACCGTTTAGGGCGACGGGATAGTTACCTTCTGCCATAGCCGGCGCCGGTGGCTATGGGTCCCTGCTTTCGCAGGGACGACAGCGATGCTGCGGCAAGATGCGGCGAACCGACCGTGGATTTGCCCGAAATTTGCCGATGACTTCGCCGTAAAATCAGCCGACAATAGGCGTGATTTTGGTACCCGGCCTGCCGGGTGCTTCCCGAAATTGACTGACCTGCGAGGACACCTCATGAAATCACTGAAACTCATCGGCCTGGCATTGGGCGCATCGCTGGCGCTGTCGACAACGGCACTGGCGCAGGACATCTCCATCGCAGTGGTGGGCCCGATGACGGGCGGCGAATCCGCATTCGGCCGGCAGATGAAGAACGGCGCCGAACAATTCGTGGCCGATATCAACGCCGCCGGCGGCGTGCTGGGCAAGAAGCTGGCGCTGCAGATCGGCGACGATGCCTGCGATCCGAAGCAGGCACGCTCGGTCGCGGAAAAGTTCGCCAGCGCCAAGATCCCGTTCGTTGCCGGCCACTTCTGCTCGTCGTCGTCGATCCCGGCATCGGAAGCCTATGCCGACGGCAACGTGCTGCAGATTACGCCGGCGTCGACCAACCCGCTATTCACCGAGCGCAAGCTCTGGAACGTGGCGCGCGTCTGCGGCCGTGACGATCAGCAGGGCCTGGTTGCCGCCGACTACATCGTCAAGAACTACAAGGGCAAGAACATCGCCATCCTCAACGACAAGACCACTTACGGCAAGGGTCTCGCCGACGAAACCAAGAAGGCGCTCAACAAGGCCGGCGTCACCGAAAAGTTGTTCGAGTCCTACAACAAGGGCGACAAGGACTTTAACGCGATCGTGTCGCGCCTGAAGCGCGACAATATCGATCTGGTCTTTGTCGGCGGCTATCATCAAGAATCCGGCCTCATTCTGCGCCAGATGCGCGACCAGGGCCTCAAGACGGTGTTGATGGCGGGCGACGCGCTGAACGACAAGGAGTTCGCCTCGATCGCCGGTCCGGCCGCGGAGGGCACGCTGTTCACCTTCGGTCCCGATCCGCGCAACAAGGCGACCGCGAAGGCGATCGTCGAGAAGTTCAAGGGCAAGAACATCGATCCCGAAGGCTACACCCTCTACACCTACGCCGCGATGCAGGTGTGGTCGCAGGCGGCGGCGAAGGCCAAGACCACCGATCCGAAGAAGGTCATGGAAACCATCAAGGCCGGCGAATGGGACACCGTGCTCGGCAAGCTGGGCTTCGACGCCAAGGGTGACATCAAGGTGATCGACTACGTCGTCTACAAGTGGGACGCCAAGGGCAACTACGCCGAGATCCATCCGAAGGCCTCCTGATTTCCTTCGGCGATCAGCGCCGATCACAACATCAAACGCCCCGGCTTACCGGGGCGTTTTTATTTTCACTTCCAAATAATTTTTAACCGGCTGGAACAATTCGGTTCCCAGTGCATTAAGGAACCCGGGCTGAGTTCCATGTCATTGATTTCACGACCTTAACCGTTATTCCAGCTTGATCTGCCGGTGGGGCAGCGGTTCTATCTGTGAAAATCGCATTTCAGCCAAATGATTTGCGCGAACTGGCCGAGGAGACACCATGAGTGATCTTTCCCCTGGAGCATCTCCCTCAGCTCGCCGGGTCGCCAAACCCAAACCACCTTCCACCAACGGCACGTCCGATCCGATGCAGGACCTTTTGCATGCGTTGCAGGCAATGCGCGCCGGCGATTTCTCGGTACGCATGACCGGCGATCATCTCGGCATCGAAGGCAAGATTGCCGACACCTTCAACGAAATCATCGCGTCCAACCAGCGAATGGCGCAGCAACTGGAGCATGTCGGCCAGGTCGTCGGCCGCGAAGGCAAGACGCGCCAGCGCGTCAAGTTCGACCTCACGAGCGGCTCGTGGGCGGACATGGAAGGCTCCGTCAACACGCTGATCGACGATCTGCTGTGGCCGACCCGCGAAGTCACGCGCGCGGTCGCCGCGGTGGCACAGGGCGATCTGCTGCAGACCGTGCAACTCAACGTCGACGGCCGCCCGCTGGGCGGCGAATTTCTGCAGTCTGCCACCATCGTCAACACGATGATCAAGCAACTCGGCGTGTTCACCTCGGAAGTGACGCGCGTGGCGCGCGAAGTCGGCACCGAGGGCAAGCTCGGCGGCCAGGCCCAGGTGCCGGAAGTGACCGGCGTCTGGAAAGACCTGACCGAGAGCGTCAACTCGATGGCCAACAACCTCACCGGCCAGGTCCGCAACATCGCCGAAGTTACCATTGCGGTCGCCAATGGCGACCTGTCGAAGAAGATCACGGTCGACGTCCGTGGCGAGATCCTGCAGCTCAAGGAAGCCATCAACACGATGGTGGACCAACTCCGCTCCTTCGCTTCCGAAGTGACACGCGTGGCCCGCGAAGTCGGCACCGACGGAAAGCTTGGCGGCCAGGCAATCGTTCCCGGCGTCGCCGGCACCTGGAAGGATCTGACCGACTCCGTCAACGCGATGTGCGGCAACCTCACCGCACAGGTCCGCAACATCGCCAACGTCACTACCGCTGTCGCCCGTGGCGACCTCTCGCGCAAGATCACGGTCGACGTCCGCGGCGAAATCCTCGAGCTCAAGGACACCATCAACACGATGGTCGACCAGCTCAACTCGTTCGCCTCGGAAGTGACGCGCGTGGCGCGCGAGGTCGGCACCGAAGGCAAGCTCGGCGGTCAGGCCCAGGTGCCTGGTGTGGCCGGCACCTGGAAGGACCTCACCGACAACGTCAACTTCATGGCTTCCAACCTGACGGCGCAGGTTCGCAACATCGCCGATGTCGCGACCGCCATTGCCGGCGGCGACCTTTCCAAGAAGATCACCGTGAACGTCTCGGGCGAAATCCTTCAGTTGAAGGAAACGCTCAACACCATGGTCGACCAGCTCAACGCCTTTGCCGGCGAAGTGACGCGCGTGGCGCGCGAGGTCGGCACCGAAGGGCGGCTCGGCGGTCAGGCCAACGTGCTGGGCGTCGCCGGCACCTGGAAGGACCTCACCGAAAGCGTCAACTCGATGGCCTCCAACCTGACGGCGCAGGTCCGCAACATCGCCGAGGTGACGACCGCGGTCGCCAATGGCGACCTGTCGAAAAAGATCACGGTGGACGTCCGCGGCGAAATTCTGGAGCTGAAGGACACCATCAATACGATGGTGGACCAGCTCAACGCCTTTGCCGGCGAAGTGACGCGCGTGGCGCGCGAAGTCGGCACCGAAGGCAAGCTCGGCGGTCAGGCGCTGGTGCGCGGCGTCGCCGGCACGTGGAAGGATCTCACCGACAGCGTCAACTCGATGGCCAGCAATCTCACCGGCCAGGTCCGCAACATCGCCGAGGTCGCGACCGCGGTGGCCAAGGGCGACCTGTCGAAGAAGATCACGGTGAACGTCTCGGGCGAAATCCTTCAGTTGAAGGAAACGCTCAACACGATGGTCGACCAGCTCAACGCCTTTGCATCAGAAGTGACGCGCGTGGCGCGCGAGGTCGGCACCGACGGCAAGCTCGGCGGTCAGGCCCAGGTCACCGGCGTCGCCGGCACCTGGAAGGACCTGACCGACTCCGTGAACTCGATGGCCGGCAACCTCACCGCGCAGGTGCGCAACATCGCGGAAGTGGCGACCGCGATTGCCGGCGGCGACCTCTCGCGAAAAATCACGGTCGACGTGCGCGGCGAAATCCTGCAGCTCAAGGAAACGCTGAACACGATGGTCGACCAGCTCAACCGCTTTGCGGGCGAAGTGACTCGCGTGGCGCGCGAGGTCGGCACCGAGGGGCGGCTCGGCGGCCAGGCCAACGTACCCGGCGTCGCCGGCACCTGGAAGGACCTCACCGACAACGTCAACTCGATGGCCGGCAACCTGACCGGCCAGGTCCGCAACATCGCCGAGGTGACCACGGCGGTGGCGAAGGGCGACCTGTCGAAGAAGATCACCGTCGACGTCAAGGGCGAGATTCTCGAACTGAAGAACACCGTCAACACGATGGTGGACCAGCTCAACGCCTTCGCCTCGGAAGTGACGCGCGTGGCGCGCGAGGTCGGTACCGAAGGCAAGCTCGGCGGCCAGGCTCAGGTGCCCGAAGTCGCCGGCACCTGGAAGGACCTGACCGACAACGTCAACTTCATGGCCTCGAACCTGACGGCACAGGTCCGCAACATCGCCGAGGTCGCGACCGCGATCGCCGGTGGCGACCTCTCCAAGAAGATTACGGTGGACGTCCGCGGCGAGATCCTGCTGCTGAAGGACACCCTCAATACGATGGTCGAGCAGCTACGCTCCTTCGCCGCCGAAGTGACGCGCGTGGCGCGCGAGGTCGGCACCGAGGGCCGGCTCGGCGGCCAGGCCGTGGTGCCTGGCGTCGGCGGCACCTGGAAGGATCTGACCGACAACGTCAACCTGCTAGCGGCCAATCTCACCACGCAGGTGCGCAACATCGCGGAAGTCACGACCGCCGTGGCGCGCGGCGACCTGTCGCGCAAGATCACCGTGGACGTGAAGGGCGAAATCCTCGAACTGAAGAACACCATCAACACGATGGTCGACCAGCTCAACGCCTTTGCCGGCGAAGTGACCCGCGTGGCGCGCGAGGTCGGCACCGAGGGCAAGCTCGGCGGTCAGGCGCAGGTCCCGGGCGTCGCCGGCACCTGGAAGGACCTCACCGACACCGTCAACTTCATGGCAGCGAATTTGACCGAACAGGTCCGCGGCATCGTCAAGGTTGTTACCGCGGTCGCCAACGGCGACCTGAAGCAGAACCTGACGGTGAAATCGAAGGGCGAAGTCGCAGCTCTTGCCGACACCATCAACAACATGACTGAGACGCTCGCGACCTTTGCCGATCAGGTCACCAGCGTGGCGCGCGAAGTCGGCGTCGAGGGGCGGCTCGGCGGCCAGGCCAACGTGCCCGGCGCGGCCGGCACCTGGAAGGACCTCACCGGCAACGTCAACCTGCTCGCCGCCAACCTGACCTCGCAGGTGCGCGCGATCGCCGAGGTGGCGACCGCCGTGACCAAAGGCGACCTGACCCGCTCGATCCAGGTCGACGCCCGCGGCGAAGTGGCCGAACTCAAAGACAATATCAACACGATGATCGGCAACCTGCGGCTCACCACCCAGGTGAACACCGAACAGGACTGGCTGAAGACAAACCTCGCAAGATTCACCAACATGTTGCAGGGCCAGCGCGAGCTGTCCACCGTCGGCCGGCTGCTGCTGACCGAACTGGCGCCGCTCGTCAACGCGCACATGGGCGTGATCTACCAGGTCGAGAACGCCGAGAGCCCGCAATTGCACCTGCTCTCGTCCTACGCCGGCGATGGCGCCAATCCGCATCCGCAAGTCGTTCAGTTCGGCGAAGGACTGATCGGCCAATGCGCCATGGACAAGCGGCAGCGGCTGCTGTCGGACATTCCTCACGATACGGCGCCGGTGAATTCGGCACTGCTACGCGTGATCCCGAAAAACATCGTCGTGCTTCCTGTGCTGTTCGAGAACCAGGTGAAGGCCGTGATCGAGCTCTCCTCGATCTCGTCGTTCACGACGTCACAGATGACCTTCCTGGAACAGCTCACCGACAGCATCGGCATCGTGCTCAACTCGATCGAGGCCACGATGCAGACCGAGGGCCTGTTGAAGCAATCCCAGCAGCTCGCCGGTGAACTGCAGACGCAGCAGAAGGAATTGCAGCAGACCAACGAACAACTCGAACAGAAGGCCCAGCAGCTCGCCGAACGCAACGTCGAGGTTGAACGAAAGAATCAGGAAATCGAACAAGCACGGCGCGCGCTTGAGGAAAAGGCAACCGAACTTGCGCTGACATCGAAGTACAAGTCCGAATTCCTCGCCAACATGTCGCACGAGCTGCGCACGCCGCTCAACAGCATCCTGATCCTCGGCCAGCAGCTCACCGAAAACCCCGACGGCAATCTGTCGGCAAAGCAGGTCGAGTTCGCCCGCACCATCCACGGCGCCGGCACCGATCTTCTCAACCTGATCAGCGACATCCTCGACCTGTCGAAGATCGAATCCGGCACGGTGACGGTCGATGCCGAGGAAATCATGACGTCGAGCCTGCTGGAGACTGTCGGCCGCCCGTTCAAGCACGAGGCCGAAAACCGCCAACTCTGGTTCAACATCAATGTCGACGAGGACCTTTCCCGCAGCATGGTCACCGACTCCAAGCGGCTGCAGCAGGTGCTGAAGAACCTGCTGTCGAACGCGTTCAAGTTCACCGCGGAAGGCGGCGTGAAGCTGAGCGTTTCGGCCGCCGTCGGCGGCTGGAGCGCCGAACACCCGATCCTCAATCACGCCCCCGCCGTCGTCGCCTTCGAGGTGACGGATACCGGCATCGGCATTCCCTTGGAGAAGCAGAAACTGATCTTCGAGGCGTTCCAGCAGGCGGACGCCGGCACCAGCCGGAAATATGGCGGCACCGGTCTTGGCCTCGCGATCAGCCGCGAGCTCGCGAGCCTGCTCGGCGGCGAAATCCATCTGCGCAGCGCACCCGGCAAAGGCAGCACCTTCGTGCTTTATCTGCCGCTGAAATATTCCGGCCCGACGATCGCGTCACGCGTCGCCGCTCCGTCGCCATTCACGCCCGCGCCGGCGGCGCAAGCCACCTCAACGCAGGAGCGCGTCGTCGAGCAATTGCCGGACGATCGCCTCGATCTCGCGCCGGGAGACAACATCCTGCTGATCGTCGAGGACGATCCACATTATGCGCGGGTGCTGATCGACTTGGCCCGCGACAAGGGTTTCAAGGTGCTGGTCGCGAGCCGCGGCGCCGAAGCGCTCGAGCTCGCCAAGCAGTTCCAGCCGACAGCGGTTTCGCTCGATGTATTCCTGCCCGACATGCTGGGCTGGACCGTGCTGAGCCAACTCAAGCACAGTCCGCTGACGCGGCACATTCCGGTGCAGATCATCACGCTCGACGAAGACCGCCAGCATGCGCTGGCGCGCGGCGCGTTTTCCTTCGTCAATAAGCCGGCGACGACCGAGGGCGTCAGCGCGGCGCTGTCGCAGATCAAGGAGTACGCCAAGCCCCGCCGCAAGCGCCTGCTGATCGTGGAGGACAATGCCGCCGAGCAGATGAGCATCACCGAATTGCTCGGCCATGACGACATCGAGATCCTCACCGCCGACACTGGCGCCGATGCCTTGTCGACGTTGCGGAACCAGCCCTGCGACTGCGTCGTGCTCGATCTGCGATTGCCTGACATGAGCGGCTTCGAGGTGCTTGACCGGCTTCGCAACGACGAAACGCTATCGAACGTGCCGGTCGTGGTGTTCACGGGGCGGGAACTTTCGGCCGAGGAGGATGCGGAACTTCACACCATGGCGAGGAGCATCGTGGTGAAAGGCGTCGAGTCGCCGGAACGCCTGCTCGACGAAACGTCGCTGTTTTTGCACCGTGTGATCACGGAATTGCCCGTCGAGAAGCAGAGAATGCTCGAAAAGCTTAATAGCTCCGATGAGGATCTCGTTGGCAAGACCGCGCTTCTGGTTGACGACGACGCCCGCAACATTTTCGCGCTATCAAGCGTTCTCGAACGGCGCGGGATGAAGGTGCTGACCGCGACGACGGGCCATGAGGCCATCGCTCTGGTCGAATCAAATCCAAATATCGCAATCGTCCTGATGGATATCATGATGCCGCAGATGGACGGATATCAGACCATCGGTGTCATCCGCGAAAATCCGTCCTTCAGCCGCCTGCCGATCATTGCGCTGACCGCCAAGGCGATGAAGGGCGACCGCGAGAAATGCCTCGAAGCCGGCGCTTCGGACTATCTCGCCAAACCCGTCAATACCGAGCAGTTGCTGCTCGCCATCCGAATGTGGTTACACCGCTGACCGGCGTAAGCAGATGATGGATCAAGAGAAGGTAAACATTCTTCTGGTTGACGATCAGCCGGCGAAGCTGCTGGCCTATGAGGTCATCCTGAAAGAGCTCGGCGAGAACCTGGTCAAGGCCTCGTCCGGGCGCGAAGCGCTCGAATTCCTGCTCAAGAACGATGTTGCCATCATCCTGGTCGACGTCTGCATGCCGGAACTCGACGGGTTCGAGCTCGCGGCCATGATCCGCGAACATCCCCGCTTCCAGAAGACGGCGATGATCTTCATCTCGGCGATCCAGGTCAGCGATATCGACCGGCTGCGCGGCTATGAGATGGGCGCGGTCGACTACGTTCCGGTGCCTGTGGTGCCCGAAGTGTTGCGCGCCAAGATCAAGGTGTTCGCGGAGCTCTATCGCAAGACGCGCCAGCTCGAACGGCTCAACGTCGAGCTCGAGGACCGGGTTCGCGCGCGCACTGCCGAACTCGAGGAATCGCACGCCAGGCTTCTGGAAAGCGAGCAGCGCCGCAGTCTGGCGATCGCGGCCGGCAAGATGGGCTCCTGGGACTGGGACTGGGTCAATGGCGACTTTATGTGGGACGAAGGCCAGTATCAGATCCTCGGCGTCGATCCCGGCAAGTTCGAATTGACACCGGCCAATATCCAGGCGCTGCTTCACCCTGACGACGTTCATGAATTGCACGAGGCGTGGGCCAGCTTCGCTCGGGGCGCGAAATCATACGAAGCGGAATTCCGCATCATCCGGCCGAATGGCGAGGTGCGCTGGTGCGCGGGAACGGCGGCGGCAAGCACCGACAAGGGCGGCCGCGTCATCCGCGTCAGCGGCGTCACCGTCGACATCACCGAACGCAAGCAGGCCGAGGAGCGGCAAAGCCTGCTGGCGCGGGAGGTCGATCACCGCGCCAAAAACGCGCTGGCGCTCGCGCAATCCATCGTCCGCTTGACGCGCGGCGACAATGTGAAGAGCTACGTGCGTTCCGTCGAAGGACGGATCAATGCGCTTGCGCGCGTGCACACCGTGCTCTCGCTCTCGAGCTGGCAGGGCGCCGAAATACGCAAACTGATCGATGAGGAGCTGGCGCCCTACTCCACCGGCGACCAGATCGAGTTGTCCGGCCCGGAGATCCATCTCGAGCCGGCGACGGCCCAGACGGTTGCGCTGGCGCTGCACGAGCTCGTCACCAATTCGGCGAAGTACGGCGCGCTGTCTGCGCTGTCGGGCCGGCTGTCGGTGTGTTGGGAAGACCAGGCGGGCCTTCTCAAGATCATATGGTCGGAGACTGGCGGGCCACACGTCGAGAAGCCGGTCTCGCGAGGGTTCGGAACCAGAAGCGTCATCGCCAGCATCGAGTCGCAGCTTGGTGGCCGCGCGGAATTCGACTGGCGCCCGGAAGGGCTCGTGTGCCGCCTGTCGGTTCCGTTGTCGCAACGGCAGTTTGGCGCCGATCCGGTTTCGCTCATCGAAGTTACTATTGATGGCAATGGTCTGCGACGCGCCGAGCGGTGAGACTGCTAACGCGCCGCTCCCGCAGCGGCGGCGCCCTGCGGCCGGGCCGGTCCCATCGCCAATTCGATCGCACGCATCAAATCCGGCGGACGAAACGGCTTCTGCAGACAGATGACGTCGGAAAGTTCTGGCGTTTCGGACAGAAAGTCCAGCGCGGTCATTCCCGAAATCGCAATGACGGGCAGGCCCGGCACGCGGGCGCGCATCGCTGCAATCAGATCGGAGCCGTTGGTGCCCCGCAAAAAGATATCGACGATCGCAAGGTCGAAGCTCGCATCTTCGAACAACTTCAATGCGGATGCGGCGCTGTCTGCCTCGACGATTTCGAAACGATGGATACGCAGCACGATGGAAATCATCGTGCGGACGTCGGCCTGATCGTCAACAACGAGCACGCGGGGCATCGAAGCCTCCCGGGTCGATCGCACGAGCTTACGACGAGAATCCGTGGGTTTCGGTAGTTCCGCAGTCTTTATTCGGCCGGTCGGTAAAGAGGTGGTTACCCGAATCGGCTTCCCTGCTGTTCGCTTCAGACGATACGTGACCTTGGGTTGATTCCCGCCGCCGCGCCGCTAGCGTAGCTTGGCGGTGCGGCTCCTACTGGTATCGGCTGGATGTCCGGCCGCCTCGGATGCATTGTTGTTGCGGATCGTGTAGCTTCTGTGATTGGCGTGTTCGCTGCCAGTTTGACCGGAAGACGATATGGGTAACGAGCGCAACATCTTTCTTTCCACGATCGATGAAGGCGACGCGCAGCGATCGCATGGCTGTGGTCGGCGTCTCAGCGGTGCTGTTCGCCTGCGCCGTGCCGTTTGCCGGCTTGCCGCTGCCCCGGTCCCCGCGTTCGTCGCCAGCTACCAATCCGCGTTGGCGATCAACGACCTGATCACCGCTGTCCTGCTGTTTTCAGATTTCGCGATTACCCGCTCACGGGGCCTGCTGTTGCTGGCGAGCGGATATTTGTTCACGGCGATGGCGGCGATCGTCCACGCCCATACCTTTCCCGGCCAGCTCGTCGACGAAGCGCTGAAGCGCCGGTCTCACCTCAAGACGCTCTACACCTCGGGATACACCGAAAACGCCATCGTCCATCACGGCCGCCTGGATTCCGGCGTGCGGCTGCTTGCAAGACCCTATCGCAAATCCGAGCTTGCGCCGATGATCCGGCTGGCGCTTGCCAGTTGAAGCAAGCGCTGCGGCTGATATATCCGTGGATGGCACGCGAAAATGGATGCAGCCGTACGGACCGGCGCTTTGAAAAACCTGCTCACCGATATCTCCGGCGTTCGCGTCGGCCACGCCCACGACGCAAACGTCGCTTCCGGCGTCACCGCGATCCTGTTCGACTCGCCCGCCGTGGCCTCGATCGACGTGCGCGGCGGCGGCCCCGGCACCCGGGAGGAAGCGCTGCTCAGCCCTGAAAGCACCGTCGAGGCGATCGATGGCATCGCACTTTCCGGCGGCTCGGCGCTCGGACTGGATGCCGCCGGCGGCGTGCAGGCCTGGCTTGCCGAACAGGGGCGCGGCTTTCGCATCCGTGACGCGGTCATCCCGATCGTTCCGGGAGCAATCTGTTTCGATCTGCTCAACGGCGGCAACAAGGCATGGGGGCGCTTCCCGCCCTATCGCGATCTCGGCTACGCCGCGGCCAATGCGGCGGCTGCCGATTTCGCGCTCGGCAGCGTCGGCGCCGGCCTCGGCGCGACCACCGCCAATTTCAAGGGCGGCCTCGGCTCCGCTTCGGCACAGACCGACGGCGGCGTGACCGTCGGCGCGCTCGCGGTGGTCAATGCGGTGGGCAGCGTGACGGTCGGCGACGGCCCGTGGTTCTGGGCGGCGCCGTTCGAGATGGATAACGAGTTTGGCGGGCGAGGACTGCCGCCCTTGTTCACGCCGGATATGCTGAGAGCCCGCCTCAAGGGCGCGCCGTTAGCTGCTCCGTCGCAGAACACCACGCTGGTAGTCGTCGTCACCGATGCGGTGCTGACCAAACCGCAGGCCAGGCGGCTCGCGATGATCGCGCAAACCGGCATGGCGCGCGCCATCTATCCCGTGCATGCGCCGCTGGACGGCGACGTGGTGTTTGCCACCGCGACCGGCAAGAAGCCGATCGATCCACTGTTCGGCCTCACGGAACTCGGCATGGTGGCCGCCAATACGGTGGCGCGCGCGATCGCGCGCGGCGTATACCGTGCGACCGCGCTACCCTTTCCGGGTGCGCTCCCGGCGTGGAGCGATCGCTTCGGTTAGAGCATGGTCCGCGCTCAGGCGCTGAGCGAGAGCGACGCCGTGGCGCTCGATGAGATTGCCTTGGCTTCGCGCTGAATCATCTGCTCGATGAAATTGTAGGACGATGTCGCTGATGTGGATGAGCTTCCGGACGCAGGCGACGTCATCGTTACCTTCGATCCGTCTGCATAGTTCAAGGAGGTCGTCACCGAGCCGTCGCTGTTACTGACCGTCGTGCTCATCGCGCCCTGGCGCATCTGCGAGCGCGGATCAAAATTGGATGCGTCGGACTCGTTCGCCTCGTCCGGGCGGCGGCGATGCTCCTTCTCGGGCCGGAGCGCCGATGCCAGCTCCTTGATGCTGACCGAGCCGTCGCCGTCCTGATCGAGTTTTCCGAACACGCTATCGGCCTGCCCAATGTTGGTGCCGCCCGCGCCAAGCGCCTCTTCGAATTCCGTCTTGCTGATCTTGCCGTCACCGTCGCCGTCGATCTGCCCGAACAGGTCCTTCAGCGCGGCGTGGCGGGTCTTTAAGGCCGTCCCCGATCCTCCCGAGGACTGGCTTTGCGCGTCAAGCAGCGCGCTCATGGTTTCCGGCGATATCGACGAAAAGCCGTTGCCCGAGCCGGACCCTGGAGTGATTGATGCCGGCGTAGTCGGGGACGACTGGCCGAAGCTTGCGAAGTTCTGGCTGAGGCCGGTGGTCGGCGCAGACGATTTGGACGACGTCAGCGCCTTGAGGACATCGATGGCCGATGACGCGGCGCCCAGAGCAAAGAACATGGCGAAACTCCAACAATGCCGCGCGTAAAGCGGCCCACAGCTCGTGTTCCGTTTTCCTCAGCAAGCGCCATGCCATGAAGAAAACCCAATAAAACCGGGCCTTTCCGAATCCCGTCCGATCGGCAAACCCGGCAAGAGCTGCCCGCCACGGCAGATTTTTCCGCCCACAGGAGACGGCGGCGCCGCGCATTGCCCCCGGCCCGCCTGCATGTTACGCGGGGCCGTTCCGCCCTTTCGCAAGCCTTTCGGGAAAGCGCACATGTCCCAGCAATTTGCGTCGCGTCCCCTGGTCATCGCACCGTCGATCCTGGCGGCGGATTTCGCCAAGCTCGGCGAGGAAGTCCGCGCTGTGGACGCGGCGGGCGCCGACTGGATCCATCTCGACGTGATGGACGGACATTTCGTGCCGAACATTTCCTACGGCCCCGACGTCATCAAGGCGATGCGCCCGCATACGAAGAAGATCTTCGACGCGCATCTGATGATCTCACCCTGCGACCCCTACCTCGAGGCCTTTGCAAAGGCCGGCTGCGATCACATCACCGTCCATGCCGAGGCCGGCCCGCATCTGCATCGCTCGCTGCAGGCGATCCGCGCGCTCGGCAAGAAGGCCGGCGTCTCGCTCAACCCGGGCACGCCGGCCAGCACAATCGAATATGTCATCGACCTGATCGATCTGGTGCTTGTGATGTCGGTCAATCCCGGCTTCGGCGGTCAGGCCTTCATCAAATCCGCGCTTAGCAAGGTCAGCGACGTCAGGGCGATGGCCGCGGGACGTCCGATCGACATCGAGGTCGATGGCGGCGTCGGTCCTGATGTCGCCGGCCAATTGGCCGCGGCCGGCGCCAATGCGCTGGTCGCGGGCTCCGCGGTCTTCAAGGGCGGCACCGTGGACAGCTACAAGGCCAACATATCCGCGATCCGCAACGCCGCGGCGCTGGCGCGCGGCGAAGCGGTCTAGCCACTTCAATGTCGCACCTGCGGAACGCAGGGATGACAATGTCGTCGAAACACTAAAGAGCTGGCAGGAAAGCCACACCCGGCGCGCAGCAGCGATGGAACCCTAAAGTCCACGCTCCGGCCACAAAGCTTCACGCATCTCGCCATAAACGCGGACCAGCATCCCGCCTTCCACGGACGGGACAGAAATATGATCAAGGCCTTCATCACAGCCGCAATGCTCCTGGTACTCGCGCCCTCTGCCGCGCTCGCGCAGCGCGCAGGCGACGCGGCCCTCGGTGCAGTGGCCGGCGCCGTCGTGCTGGGCCCGATTGGGGCTGTCGCCGGCGCCTTCGTCGGCTATACGGCCGGGCCTTCGATATCGCGCTCGTGGGGACTGGAAGGCTCGCGCTCGTCGCGACACCGCAGACAGGCTTCAAGGGACAGCGTGCGAGGCGCCAGGGCGGAAGCGGTAGGCCCCGCATCCAATTCCGCCGGTCAGGCCGAACGGAGCGCCCGCGTCACCAGCTATCCCGTACCGAACCCGCCGCGCTCCGCCAAAACAGCGTTGCCGCCCGTTCAGCCCCTCGACTGAGCGCGCGCGCCACCCGTTACACGCTATCCGCCGGCGCCACTGCCGATCGTGGCGGCCTTGAACCCATCGAGTTGGGCGCCGGGCGCAATCGCGGGCTTCGCCATAGCCGTCATATCCCGACCAGCAGGCGATCGGCCAGCCAGTGCGGCAGCCCGTTGGCGCGGATGCGGTCGGCTGCCGCTTCGACGTCGTACGCCACGCGGCAATAGGTAATCTCGCGCGAGGTGGTGTCGAGCATCGCAAACGCAGCCGCCGGGTCGCCGTCGCGCGGCTGCCCGACCGAGCCGAGAACGGCGAGCCAGCGCCGGCCACCGAGCAACTGCACCGGCACATCGGATGTCGGAACGAAACCCGTCATCTTCGCCGCCGATGACATCGAATAGAGCGCCGGCCGGTGGATGTGTCCGCAGAAGGTCACATGGGCTTCGGCGGCCTCGATGCTACGCGCAGCATCGGTACTGCTGCGTACATAATGCCATCGTGCCGGATGCGATGCCTCGGCATGTACGTAGAGGCGATCGTCTTCCTGCCGCGTCAGCGGCAACTCGGCGAGAAAACGCCGTTGCGGCGCGCTGAGCCTGCCGCGGGTCCACTCGATCGCGGCCTGGGCCTCGGCGTTCATGGTCGCGGATGGCGTGCTGATCGCCTGATCGTGGTTGCCGATCACGGCGATGGCGCCGTCATCGACCAGGCCCATCACGGTATCGACCGCCCATTCCGGATCGGCGCCATAGCCGACCACATCGCCGAGACAGACAATCCGTTCCGCGCCGCGGGCGCGCGCGAAATCGAGGCACGCGCCGAACGCCTGCCGGTTGGCGTGGATATCGGCAAAAATGGCCAGTCGCACGCGTCTCCTCCCGATCCATCATCGCGCCCGTGCCTGCGCGCGCCTTGATGGATATCAAACAACGAGCCGCTTGCGCAGTTCGATTGCTAATTTGGGGCGCCTCAACTTACGCTTCGGAAAAGGGTTCACGGCGCCGAAATAGGTTTGCTGCTGTTCTCAGTCATCGTTACTGCGGTCCATGTGCTAACGCTAGAAGAGCCGCGCAAGCAAGCTAGGCCACCGCTCAATTCTAGCCCGCGATGCCCATGGCGTGATGGGTCAGCCTCTCCTGACGCCTTTCGGTTGGAACAGACTTGGCTTAAGCTGGTTCATCTGCTGGATTGGAGAATGCACAGATGAAGCCCTTCTTGACGGCGTTCGCAGTAGCACTTGTAAGCAGCACCTTCGCGCTTGCTGACACCCCAGTGACACCGGCAGAGGCCGAGAAGATCAAGGCTGCTTTGGAAGTCCTTGGCTGCACGGGCGGCAAGATGGAAAAGGAGACCGAGGCCAGCGGCTACTTTGAAGTCGACGACGCCAAATGCAAGGACGGTCAATACGACGTCAAGCTCGACAAGGACTTCAAGTTGATCGCGATGACCCGCGACTGAGTATGCTCAAGACCTGTTCCGTAGTGGGCGGTCCAGCGATAACCGAGATGGGTTAAACATGCGAAATCCGCATTTGATCTTGGCATGGCCGCTGCTATCCCAAGACAGAACACCGCGGCCCCCGGGGCTTGGCCTCAGCTCGGTTTCAGAAGGATCGTCAGTGCTTGCGCGGCGCTTCCAGGCCCTTGAGCAAAAGCGCCAGTAGCGCATCGATCCGCGCCGGGGCACCCGGCTCGTTCCATTCCTCGGCATGCGCGGGATGGTGGAAGCGGCTGGTGGCATCGAAAATGGCACGCGCCGAAACCTTGACGTCCGCGATCTCGAACTCACCCTGCTTCACGCCTTCGGAGAGGATCCGGGCAATCTGATCGACCAGGCAGTCCTTGTGGCAGCTCACGGATCTGCAGGCCTCGCGCGCCAGCGCCAGGTAAGTCGCAAACATCTCAGGATCGTCGCTGAGCCGCCTGTGCTTGATCGAGAACATCGTGCGCAGCCACTTCTCCAGCCGCGCCGGCGCCGGGCCGGAGCTTTCAGCGATCTTCAGGAGCGGCGCGCTGAGACGGTCGAGCCAGCGCTTGGCCACCGCCTCGCGCAGGGAGGCCTTGCTGGGGAAATGACGGTAGACGCTGCCGTGGCTGACATCCAGCGCGCGGGCGACGTCCACCACCGTTGCCTTGGCGAGCCCGTAGCGGCGCAAGACGTCCTCGGTGACCTCCAGGATTCGTTCGGGGGTCAAAACCACGACTTCGTTCATGCGCGCACCTGCGAAACGATGGGACCGGTGGTCATTCTAATTCCCTTGCAATCCGCGTTGTAAATCCTTTGGCGGATTAATGTTTCACCGGTTCCAGCCGCTCGGCCTGGGCGGCCAGATGGCGGGCGACGCTCTGATTGAGCCAGCGCTGGAGTTGGGCGGTGAGATGAATGAGATGGGCAGTCATTGGCGTAGTCCTTTGCAAGTCCCCGGCTCAGGGCCAACGAGCCGGGTGACGCCCGATCGATACCGGCGTCGGCAATGGATATAGCATCTCTCGCTGACAGATTTCAATATCTGTTATTCAATAACCCGTGATTGCCCGACCTCCGGAGCCCCCCGCCCCAAGCCTACTGCTCGTCCTTGGGCGGCATCCGCGGCGGGAGCAGCGGCGTAAACGATATGCCGTCGCCGTCGCGGGGCGCCGCGGCCAGTCCGCCGCCCGTGGAGGGATCGCCTCCCGACGTATCGATGATCGCCGTGGGCATGATGTACTCCCGGGCGGCCTCAAGCAGGCGGCCCCCGCCATCGCCAAAATCGGCGGCGCGACCGCCTTGCGGGCGGCCAGCGGCGATCTCACTGGCCGCCTTGTCGGTCTTCTGCGCGAGCGTTTCGCTATAAGGAATGCGAAAGGCCCTTGGCACACCGCTCGGCCGGTTGCCGTCATCGAGCGTTTCGACCCAGAGGTAGATCGAGCCCGGATCGCCTTCCAGCGAGTGCGGCTCCACGATCCGGGCGTGCAACAGCTTGAAGCTTGCGGGCAGCCTGTCGATGCTGGCCCACCCCAACAGGCCGCGCACGCCCATGAAGCTCGCGATGTAGAACGCGCTCGTTATCACCACGGCGACTGCCTTGGCCGGCCAGGGCAAGCGCGCATAGACCAGGACAATCAGCAACAGCGCACCAATCAGCGCGTAACTGAGAGAGAGCGTGAGGACGACCGATTGCAGGCTACTCACGACGCGGCATCCTGACGCCGGTTTTCGGATCGAGATCCGCGCCATTGGCACGGACGTTGCGGAACGTCTCCATCAGCGACTTATGCCGTTGCTGAACGTCGAGCACCTTGCCTTCGGCATCGAGCCAAAAGCGCAGCGCGGTCTTTTCCTGGCCGGTGTGGTCGAGCGTCAGCTTGTTGTCGAAGATCACCTGCGCGGTCGGATTGAGTTTTTGGACTTTCACGCTCACCGCGACGGGCTGGCCGGTCGTCGCCTGGAAGTGCGAGACGTTGACGGTGTATTCGCCGGCGACGATGCCGCGCACGGTGACGATCTCTTCCCTGATCGGCGACGCAATCTTCTTGCCGTTGACGATGATGAAATTGTTGGCGCCGCCGCGGTCGTCGCGATCGAGCGTGAGGAAGCCGGCTTCGCGGTGGCGATACCAGGCGATGTTGCCGGCGGGGTCCTGCACGAACAGATCGAGATCGTCGGGATGATTGTCCGGCCAGTCCATCGTGATGATGAATTCGGCCTTGGAATCGATCTTGCCGTCCTTCGCGTCCGGCGAGACTGCGAGCAGCGCCAGGAAGAACAGGAACGCAATCACCTGAAGCGCCTTGAACAGCATGACGCCCAGCGGATCGAAGGCCTCCTCGCGCGGATAGAGACCGAAATCGTCCATCATGCCGGCGTTCCCGGATGGCTTTCCAGGGCCGGGGTGACGTGCGTCTCGGTCAGCATGACGGCATCGGAAAACACCCGCTGGGTCGCGGCATCCAGCATGTAGTACTGGATCTTCACCAGGATGGAGCCGATCAGGCCGGCTAGCGTCGTGTACATGGCCACCGCCATGCCGTCGCTCATCAGGCCCATCGATGACTTCATCGCGACCTTGTCGGCCGCATCGAGGGTGGCGATCGGCGCCAGCATGATGATGAAGCCGATGATGGTGCCGAGCAGCCCGAGCTTCATCAGCGTGTCGGACACGAACGCGCCAAATCCGTTGGAGCCACGCAGCCGGTCGGCGAGCGAGCGGAGCAGCAGCGTCTGGTCGATGCGCCCGGCCGCCTGTGCGCTGGCCTTCTGTACCAGGCTGCGGATGTGATCCGTCACCAGCCCGCCCGGCAAGGCGCGCGCATCCTCGTCCAGCCCCCTTGCGCCGCCCGGGACCGACAGGATCGCGCGGCAGCGTCGCGTGATCTCGCCTTCACGCGCGATCGCGCGCGTCCGCCAGAAGCAATGGAAGCAAGTGACGATATAGAGGACGGCAATGACGCTCGAAATGTAAGTGCGGTCTGAAATGATCATCAGATGGAGCAGACCGTATCGCCACAAGAGCACCACGGCGAAAACCGAGAGCCCGGTGAAAATCATCCACAGCAGGAGTACGCTGCGTTCCGACGTATCCGCGCCGGATGATGCGGTCTCGGCGCCAGCCGTTGCCCTCATACTGCGTCAGCTCCCTGGAATGGCACGCCGCGGCCCAAAGGCCGCGTGCGAAAATAGTCCCTGGCTTTGATAGATCAGCGGTCACGGGTGCGTCCAAAGACATATGCCCACGGTTGGTTGGGAAATTTTCCCGACTTAGAGCTCACTGCATTGGCACGGATTGGCGGTGCTGTTACGCTTATCCGCAACTTCGGGAGTGATCGCATGCGCCTCGTGCTTCAGCTCGTCGCCCGCTTGTTTCTCGTGGTCATCCTGTGTTTGGGAGCGGCGACTATCTGGGCGACGATCGACGCGCATCGCAGCGTCGATCGCGCCACGGCCGCCTCCGCCGAGCGTGTCTCGGTGGCGCTGGAAGCGCTCTACTGGCGCGAATTGATGTTGCGCAGCAACAGGATGCGCGAGCAACTGCTGCCGGTGCCGGAATGGCGCACCATCGAAACGATGGGGCTGATCTCGCCGGGCATCTGCGTTCGGCTCGAGCCGGCGGGCGCGTTCGAGAAGCCGCTCTGCGGACAGAGCAAGGGGATCGGGCAAGCTCCACCGCGCTGGTTCGCGGCCACCGTGCAGGCACTGCTTGGGGACCACGCCGCGGTCGTCCGGCCGATTAGCACTCGCGCGGCCAACGCAGGCAGCGTATCGGCCGCCGCCGATCCAAATGCCGCCATCGCACTCGCTTGGCAGCACATCCGCGACAACATCCACGTCGCCCTGCTGATGGCGGTGGCGATCGCGCTGCTTGCCTCGCTTGCGATTGCGCATACGCTTGCGCCGGCGCAGCAGATCGTCGCCGCGCTGCAACGAATGGCGCGCGGACAATACAGCACGTCGCTGCCCCGCTTCCGATCGATGGAACTTGCCATGATCGGACAGGCCGTCCGCGATCTCGGCGACCGCCTCGCGCAGTCGATGGAGGAACGCGCCGCGCTGACCCGGCGCTTGCTCGAAATCCGCAGCGACGAGCGGCGGGCGCTTGCTCGTGAACTGCATGACGAATTCGGACAGAACCTGACGGCGATCCTCGCTTTCGCCAACACGATCGAAGCAACCAGCGCGCGGGAAACGGACAGAAGCGAGGTCGCGCAGGACGCGCGGATGATCTCGCAAGCCACCCATCGCATCATGGCGTGCCTGCGCGATACGTTGAACCGCTTGCGCCATCCGCCCGCCGAGGAACTCGGGCTTGAGGTTTGTCTTGTCGATCTCGTCGATAGCTGGCGCTCGCGGAATGCGACGCAGCCGATGATCCAGCTCGATCTCAAGGGCGATCTCGCCGACGTCCGCGGCGCCGTCGCTGCGACCGCCTATCGGGTCGCCCAGGAATGCCTGACCAATTCCTTGCGGCACAGTTCGGCGCGGGTGATCGTGCTGCGGATCGAGCGGCGCACCGGCGTGGAAAACGCGCTGCTGGTCCACGTCGAGGACGACGGCGGGGGCGATGCGGCCAAACTGGCCCGCTCTCCCGGCTTTGGCCTGACCGGCATTCGCGAGAGGGTCACAGCGCTTGGCGGATCGCTGTCGATCGCGGACGCGAACCGCGGGGTGAGCGTGGCCGCCACGATCCCGCTTGCAGCCTGATGACCGCGTCGCAGACCAAAGGCATTTCGATCCTGCTCGTCGACGACCATCCCGTGGTCCGGCAAGGCTATCGGCGCGTACTGGAGCACCAGGACGATTTCCAGGTGGTGGCCGAGGCCGACAACGCCGCCGACGCCTATCGCGCGTTCAAGGCGCACGCTCCTGACGTCGTGGTCATGGACATATCGATGCCGGGCGCCAGCGGGCTCGAGGCGATCAGGAACATTCGCGCCCGCTCATCCGACACCCGCATTCTCGTCTTCAGCATGCATTGCGAGGCGGCGCAGGTGAAGGCCGCCTTCAATGCCGGCGCGAACGGCTACGTCACGAAGGGCTCCGACCCATCAGCGCTGATCCGGGCGATCCGTTCGCTTGTCCGCGGCGAACAAGCGATGAGCGACGACATCGCCCACGTGCTGGCGCTGGAAAGCCTCTCCCCCTCGGGATCGGTGCTCGATCAACTGGGCGAGCGGGAAATCGAGATCCTCAGGCAGTTGGCTGCCGGCGCGACCACCGAGCAGATCGCCTCGAATCTCAATCTCAGCATCAAGACCGTGCAGAACTACCATTACCTCATCAAGACCAAGACCGGCATGCGGACGGATGCGCAGTTGGTCCGCCTGGCCGTGGAGTGCGGGCTGGCCAGCCTTTAGCGGCGGCCCGGTTTTCGTCCGGCCAGGCCCTTGCAAAGGCCCGGTTTTCCCCGCTCGCGGCCGCCGGTACGGGTGGCCTCCCCCGGCACGATTTGCTAAAGCACGGCGTAAAAACAAATCGGCCGGGAGT
Organism: Bradyrhizobium sp. sGM-13; assembly: GCF_018398875.1. Lineage (GTDB taxonomy): Bacteria > Pseudomonadota > Alphaproteobacteria > Rhizobiales > Xanthobacteraceae > Bradyrhizobium. Next base: position 327,824 of record NZ_JAGWDK010000003.1, read on the forward strand.
CGCCTCCCGCGCCTCGCCTGCCCGCTTCGGAGTTTTCGATGATCCCCCGCTATACCCGCCCGGAAATGGCCTCCATCTGGGAGCCGCAGACGCGTTTCAAGATCTGGTTCGAGATCGAGGCGCATGCGGCTGATGCGCTGGCCGAACTTGGCGTGATCCCGAAGGAGGCGGCGAAGACGATCTGGGCCAAGGCCAAGCATGCCACCTTCGACGTGGCGCGGATCGACGAGATCGAACGCGAGACCAAGCACGACGTCATCGCCTTCCTGACCCATCTGGCCGAAATCGTCGGCCCGGAGGCCCGCTTCGTCCACCAGGGCATGACCTCCTCCGACGTGCTCGACACCTGCCTCAACGTGCAGCTCACCCGCGCCGCAGACTTATTGATATTGGACCTCGACAAGGTTCTGGCCGCGCTGAAGAAGCGCGCGTTTGAGCACAAGATGACGCCGACCATCGGGCGCTCCCATGGCATCCACGCCGAGCCGGTGACGTTCGGACTCAAGCTGGCCTACGCCTATGCGGAATTCTCCCGTGCCCGCGAGCGCTTGGTTGCCGCCCGCAAGGAAGTCGCGACCTGCGCGATTTCGGGCGCCGTCGGCACTTTTGCGCAGATCGATCCGCGCGTGGAAGAGCATGTCGCCAAGGCGATGGGGCTGGAGCCGGAGCCGATCTCCACGCAAGTGATCCCACGCGACCGTCACGCCATGTATTTTGCGACGCTTGGCGTGATCGCCTCTTCGGTCGAGCGGCTCGCCATCGAAATCCGCCATCTGCAGCGCACCGAGGTGCTGGAAGCCGAAGAGTTCTTCTCCGAAGGCCAGAAGGGCTCGTCGGCCATGCCGCACAAGCGCAACCCGGTGCTGTCGGAAAATCTGACCGGCCTGTCGCGCATGGTGCGCGCCTATGCGATGCCGGCGATGGAAAACGTGGCGCTCTGGCACGAGCGCGACATCTCGCACTCCTCGGCCGAGCGCATGATCGGGCCGGATGCCACCGTGACGCTGGACTTCGCGCTAATGCGGCTTGCCGGCCTGGTCGAGAAGCTCCTGATCTATCCCGCCAACATGCAGAAGAACCTCGACCGCCTCGGCGGTCTGGTGCATTCGCAGCGGCTGCTGATCGCACTGACGCAGAAGGGCGCCAGCCGCGAGGACGCCTACAAGTACGTCCAGCGCAACGCCATGCCGGTCTGGCGCGGCGAAGGCGACTTCCAGACGCTGCTGAAGAAAGACCCCGATGTGAAGAAGCACCTGAGCGATGCCGAAATCGAGGAGCAGTTCGACCTCGGCTATCACTTCAAGCACGTCGATACGATCTTCAAGCGCGTGTTCGGCGAGAGCTGACTATTGGACCGGCGCGCGGGGCGCGCCGCCTTCGCCGGCCGGCGTCAGGCCCGCCCTGGACCTCGTGGGTGGCCAAACCAGCAGTTTCCCGGCCTTGCCAAGCCGATTTAGATGGTTCCAAATTGTCGTAACCGCCGTCGACAAGCTGCATGACCCCGCCGGCACCCTCGAAGCAACCTAACGGTAACCACAGATCGGCTAAGATCGCAGCGTGTCATCCCTGCCGAAAATCCTCATCTTCGATTCGGGCCTTGGCGGCCTCTCGGTCCTGCGCGAGATCATCCGCGCCCGGCCCGACGCGCACTACGTCTACGTCGCCGACGACGCGTTCTTTCCCTATGGCCATCACAGCGAGGAAGAGATCATCGCCCGCGTGGTGCCGCTGGTCGGCGAGCTGATCGCCCGCCACGCCCCTGCCCTGGTGGTGATTGCCTGCAACACCGCTTCCACGCTCGTGATGTCGCATCTGCGCAACGCCTACAGCGTGCCGTTCGTCGGCACCGTGCCTGCGATCAAGCCGGCCTGCGTCAGTTCGAAGACCAAACGCGTGTCGGTGCTCGGCACCAAGGGCACCGTCAAGCGCGAATACACCAAGCGCCTGATCGATGATTTTGCGCAAGGCTGCGAAGTGACGCTGGTGGGATCGGCAGAGCTCGCTTCCCTTGCCGAAGCCGCCCTCAGCGGAAACGACGTCCGCGACGAGGATATTGCGGCGGAGCTCGCCCCCTGCTTTGTCGGCAGTGGCGAGTATCGCACCGACACCGTCGTGCTGGCCTGCACCCACTTTCCGCTGTTGCTCGACCGCCTGACCAAGCTCGCACCCTGGCCGGTCGACTGGATCGACCCGGCACCCGCGATCGCCCGGCGCGTGTCCGAGCTACTGGGATCGCCAGGCCGGGAAAGCAATGAGGCCGGGGCCGAGATGATCTTCACCTCCCAGCGGCCGCACACGATGAGCCGGGCGCTGATGCCGTTCTTTGGCGGCCGCGTGCCGGCGTAAATCGTTAGCCGATCATCAGACGCGTAACTATTGCTTCTGCGTGTTGGTGGTTAGTCATGGCGCGGCACGGCTGCAACAGAACCGTGCCGGCTGTCGCCGAATGAAGTTTTTTATGTCGTTCCCAGGCCGGCCTTGGCGCATTGCTCGTCCTGGTCGCCGGTGACGCCACTCACTCCCACGCCGCCAGTGACTTTGCCGTCGATCATGATCGGCAATCCGCCCGGCGAGGCGAAGACACCGGGAAGTGTGGCCGTGGCCGGCCCACCTTTGTTGATCGCCTCCATGAAAGCGCGTGTCGGGCGCCGATAGGTCGCCGCGGACCGCGCCTTACCGACGGCGATGTCCATGCTGGCCGTCTGCGTGTTGTCCATGCGCTCGAAGTACACCAGGAATCCGTGATTATCGACCACAGCGACAGCCACGTTCCATCCGTTCTTCTGGCATTCGGCGAGTACGCCGGCTGCAATCTTCTTCGCGCCCGCGGCATTGACCGGCGTGCCGTAGTCAGGGCGCTTGTCCTGAGCGGATGCACCGACGGTAAGGGCGACGAGTGCAGCGGCGACCAGTATTGGCCTCATCATTGTCTCCTCCCTGGGTTTTATTGTGCAGGGGACTATACCGGAGCGGATGAAAACGTCGATGTGACCTTATCGTCCGCTTGATCGCCTGACGAGGCTCGCGCCGTGGCCGGTGGACTGGATCGATCCGGCCCGCACCATTGCCCGGCGCGTGTCCGATCTGCTCGGGTCGCCTGACCGCCAAAGCGACCAGGCCGGAGCCGAAGCGGCCGCACACGCTGAGCCGCGCGCTGATGCCATTTTTCGGCGGGCGCGTGCTGACGTCGTCGCTGATCGCGTTACGCTCACTCAGCCAGATCGCGCATGACCTTGATAAGGTCCGACTTGCCCTCGAATCCGATTCCGGGAAGTTCGGGCATGACGATGTGACCGTTCTCGACCTTCACCCCGTCCGGAAAGCCGCCGTACGGCTGGAAGAGGTCAGGATAGCTCTCATTGCCGCCCAACCCCAGCCCTGCCGCGATGTTAAGCGACATCTGATGGCCGCCGTGTGGAATGCAGCGGGAAGGCGACCAACCGAATTGATGCAGCACGTCGAGCGTGCGCAGATATTCGACCAAGCCGTAAGACAGGGCGCAGTCGAACTGCAGCCAATCACGGTCCGGGCGCATTCCACCGTAACGCAGAAGATTGCGCGCATCCTGGTGCGAGAACAAGTTCTCGCCGGTAGCCATCGGGCCGGGATAGAACTCCGAGAGCGCTGCCTGAAGGGCGTAGTCGAGGGGGTCACCGACCTCCTCATACCAGAACAGCGGATACTGGCGGAGCATTTTAGCATAAGCGATGCCGGTCTGAAGGTCGAAACGACCGTTGGCGTCGACGGCCAGTTGAGCCTCGGAGCCGATCTCCGTCAGAACCGCCTCGATGCGGCGCTGATCCTCGTCAATGGGCGCGCCACCGATCTTCATCTTTACGACATTGTAGCCACGATTGAGATATCCGCGCATTTCGGTCCGCAGCGCGGCATCGTCCTTGCCTGGGTAGTAGTAGCCGCCGGCTGCGTAGACGAAGACGCGAGGGTTGGCCTCGCGCCCCTTTTGCTCAGCGAGCAACCGGAACAACGGTTTTCTCGCGATTTTGGCCGTGGCGTCCCAGATCGCCATGTCGAGCGTTCCGACCGCAACTGAACGCTCGCCGTGACCGCCCGGCTTCTCGTTGCTCATCATTACCGCCCAGAGCTTGTGCGGATCGAAATTATCACCGGATTGGTTGAGGACGCTTTTGGGGTCTGCTTCCAGAATGCGGTTGCGAAAACGCTCGCGGATGAGACCGCCCTGGCCGTACCGGCCGTTCGAGTTGAAGCCGTAGCCAATGACCCTGTGACCATCGCGTTCGACGTCAGTCACAACAGCGACGAGGCTCGCGGTCATCTTCGAAAAATCGATATAGGCGTTGCGGATGGGAGACGAGATCGGCTTGGTGATCTCACAGACGTCGATGATGCGCATGATGTTCTCCTTGGGCGCGGTTTTCTGGCTTTCGCCTCGGATGTTCAATGATGCGGGAGAAGCGACGCGGCGCTCCTGTTGGCCGCAGCCGCATCAGCAAAGGCCCCGAGAGCTCCATCATTGGGATGCTTCGATGGGTACTTCTGTACTTCTGGACAGGGCGGATCGGCCAATGCCATGATCGGTTCGCGTTATGCGCAAACTGCATCGACATGGATCTCGACTGGCTCAAGGACTTTCTGGCGCTGGCGGAACTGAAGGGCTTCTCGCGTGCTGCCGACGCGCGGAACGTGACACAGCCGGCTTTCAGCCGGCGCATACGCGCACTTGAGGACTGGATCGGCACCCCGCTTTTCGTGCGGGGCGCTCAAGGCGCCAGCTTGACGCCAGCCGGCCAGCACTTTCAGCCGCTGGCCGCCGACATGATCCGTAGTTTGGAAAGGGCGCGACGCGATACCCGATCGGTGGGCGAGCGAAATACGATCACTCTGTCCATCGCAGCTACGCATGCGCTTTCCTTCACGTTTTTCCCCGAATGGATCCGGAACCACCTGCGCTTTGAGGCCCTCGGCACCCTCAGCCTGGTTTCGGAGAGCATGGAAGCTTGCGAAGAGATCATGCTCGGCGGAGAGGTGCATTTCCTGCTGTGTCACTATCATCCAGAGGCGCCGACGCGTTTCGAACCCGACCGCTTCCAGAGCGTGCGGGTCGGCGATGATTGTCTGGTTCCCCTCTGTGCGCCCGACTCCGGCGGGCGGCCTGCATGGCCGCTCTCCGACACATCGGCTCGACCGATACGCCTCCTCGCTTATAGTCATGCCTCCGGACTTGGCCGAATCCTCTCCGCCCATCAGATGAGCCGGGATGCGATCGCGCAAATGGAGGCCGGCTTTACCTCACATCTCGCCGCAACGCTCATGACAATGGCGCGCGAAGGCCATGGGGTCGCGTGGCTTCCACGAACATTGGCAAAACACGATCTGGAACAGGGACGGCTCGTTGGCGCCGGTCCACCGCAGTTCGATATACCGATAGAGATCAGATTATTCAGATCGCCCGACTGTCGGAATCACGCAGCAGACGAATTGTGGCATGCGTTAGCCCAATAGGCAGCTGTGTCGATACTCTCTCGTTACCTTCGCATAGACCAGAGGATGGCGTTAGTGAGGAGCCGCTGGTAGCGGGAGTCCTGCCAGACTGACGGCTCGTGGCCCAGCGCCGTATAGAATACGCGTCCCTCGCCGTAGAGGCGGGTCCATGCGAGAGGCCAACCATAGAAACGTTGATGCACGCCGGCCTTGCCGAGGTCCACCGAGCTTGGGTCGAGGCGCAGGAGCACGCTTGATCCACGGTAGTCGAAGTCGCTGATTTGGTAGATCTCGTCCTCGATTTGCAATGAATTCCCGAGAAACGCCACCAGAGGATCGCTGGGATCAACCACCTCGATTTTCACGGCCTGATGCCAGGGATGACCATTGAAGTAGCCGCCGATCAGATCGAGATAGTCCGGCCATGTGTAGAATGTGTCCGTCGCCGAATGAACACCGAGGAACCCGCCGCCCGCGAGCACAAAGTCAAGAAGAGCTGTCTTTTGCGCGTCGTTCATCGGAAGCTCTCCGGTTGTGTAGAACATGACCGCGGCGTAGCTCTTGAGGTTCTCGGTGGAAAATTCAGATGTGTCTTCCGTTGCAGTGACTTCAAAGCCACCCGAATTGCTCCCAAGCTGCGTCAGGATCGCCTTGGAAAGCGCTATGACATCATGCCGGTAGCCGGCAGAGTACGTGAAATAGAGGATGCGCGCTGGCGAGCGCTGCGCATGCGCGCCGAGTGGTCGAGCAGCCGCCGCGCCGCCAAGGAGCGCGATGAACTCACGTCGCCTCACAATCCGCTCCCCGAAACCTAGGCAATCATGTGCTGCAAGAAGATTAGCACAGGTAAGCCCAGCGCTGGCTCTTTAGTCTCTCTGTCCTTGGGGCAGCATTGCGTTGCGCCTGCGGCGCTTGAATTCATGGCACGGCTCAAAACAATCTGGCTCGATCAGTCGTGAATTTGATCTTATGGTCCCCTCGCCGAACGATGCCTCGGTCATTTTCAGCAGGGAGTTTCCGCTTGACCTCCGCAAAACCTGCGCCGCTCAACCGCCTCCGCCAGGCATGGCGGGAGGGACGCCCGACTTTCGGCGCGATCGCGACCATTCCCTCGATCCAGACGGTGCAGATCATGGCGCGTTCCGGGATCGATTTTATCATCGTCGATCTCGAGCACGGCCCGATCGATCTCGGTTCGGCGCATGCGATGATCACGGCGACTTCTGGCACGCCCTGCGTGCCAATGGTGCGGATTGCCGCCAACGAGCCGTGGCTGGCGAAAGCGCCGATGGACCTTGGCGCGCTCGGAATCAATTTTCCGATGATCTGCAGCCGCACTGAGGCCGAAAAAGCCGTGCGTAGCGTGCGCTATCCACCGAACGGCGACCGGCTATGGGGCCCGTTCCATGCGCCGTTCCGCTGGGGCGTGTCGATGGCGGATTACATGGCGACTGCGGACGACGACATGATCTGCATGGTCACCATCGAACATGTCGAAGCGGTCGAGCGCATTGACGAGATCATGGCGACGCCGGGCATCGATGTCGCCGTGATCGGCCCCGGCGACCTCGCCACCTCCATCAACAAGCGCGGCCTGCCCGATGATCCCGAGGTGGTGGCGCTGATGAAGCGCGCCGAGGAAGGCATCCTCAGAAGTGGCGTACCAATCGGCGGCGTCGCGCGCACGGCCGAGCAAGCCAACAAGTTGATCGACCGCGGCTACGTCGCGCTGGCGCTCGGCTTCGACTGGTCGCTGTTCCAGCGCGGCATCGCGGCAACCTTTGAAGGGATCAAGCGATAGGTGCCGAGACGGCGGCAAGCCCTTCAAAGCTCTCGGGGTTTACCGGGTTCCTCGGGGGCCGCGGCGCCGGCAAACCCGGGCGATCCGGATACGAACCTCATGGCGTCAAAGCGCCTTGTTCGTGCTAGATGAGGTGCTGGCAGGTTGCCAGGCGGCCTGCCGGCTTTTTGATTGATCTTTTGCGGAAACGCGGGCGGAGCGATGCGCGGAACGGTTCGAAAAATCACACTACCGCGCCGTTTGGTCGCCGACCTCATGCACGCCTCGAACGGCGTGCCCTTTGTTTCGCTCTCGCGTCCCCTCAATATTCGAGCCCTGCAGGAAGCCCGCGCGCAGGCCGCCCAGCGGCCGGGCTGGGCTGCGATTTTCGTCAAGGCGTTCGCGCTGGTGGCCAAGGAACAACCGATCCTGCGCACCCTCTACGTCAAATGGCCGATGCCGGCCTTCTACGAACTGCCGCGCAGCGTCGCGATGGTGGCGATCGCCCGGATCGAGGACGGCCAGGATTGCGTGCTGCCGCAGAAGGTCGCCGCGCCCGACGAAATGCCGCTTGCCGAGGTTGACGCCCTGATCCGGCACGCCAAGGTGGCGCCGATCGACGAGGTGCCGGCGTTCCGGAAGATCCTGCGAACCACGCGGCTGCCGCTGCCATTGCGACGGCTGTTCTGGGCGGTCGGGCTGAATTTCGGCCGCCAGCGGGCCAATTATTTCGGTAGTTTTGGGGTCACCTCGGTGGCCGCCTACGGCGCAGGCCAGCTCCATGCCATCAGCCCCGGACCCTTTGTCCTGAGCTATGGGGTTGAAAAGCCCGACCAGACCGTCGATGTCGTCTTGCGCTGGGATCACCGGATTACCGATGCCGCCCCGATGGCCAAGGCATTGAATCGGCTGGAACAGGTACTGAACGGCGAAATATCAGCCGAATTGCGGGCCAACCGGCAGCAAACCGAGCCCAAACCGGTCCGCGCGGTCGCGACTTGACGGCGTCTTCTGTGGGCTGTCATTCCGGGATGGTCCGAAGGACCAGACCTCAGGTGTGCAATTGCACACCGGGGAATCTCGAGATTCTCAGGGGCGCAAGAGCGCCCCATAGTTCGCTTCGCGCCCCGGAATGACGGAGGTCTCGGAGGCTCTTTTCGTTGACAGAACGGCGGTTTCTCCCTAAGAACCCGCTTGCTCGCGGGCCGGTTTCGGCCCGCGATGCGTTTCGCGACCCGTGGTCCTCCCCGAGCTTTCGAGGCGGACCTGTCGGCCCCGGCAACCCCGGTGCACAGGAGGGCGCGTTTCCTCAACACTCAAACTCTATGCAGAGGACGCGATGACAAAGCGCAGTGAGGCGAAATACAAGATCGATCGCCGTATGGGTCAGAATATCTGGGGCCGCCCGAAGAGCCCCGTGAACCGCCGGGAATACGGCCCCGGCCAGCACGGCCAGCGCCGCAAGGGCAAGCTGTCCGACTTCGGCGTCCAGCTCCGCGCCAAGCAGAAGCTTAAAGGTTACTACGCCAACATTTCCGAGCGTCAGTTCCACGGCATCTATGTCGAGGCCGGCCGGATGAAGGGCGACACCGGTGAGAACCTGATCGGCCTCTTGGAGCGCCGTCTCGACACCGTGGTCTATCGCGCCAAGTTCGTCGCCACGATGTTCGCCGCGCGCCAATTCATCAACCACGGCCACATCAAGGTGAACGGCCGCCGGGTCAATATTCCGAGCTACAAGCTCAAGCCCGGCGACGTCGTCGAGGTCAAGGAATCCTCCAAGCAGCTCACTCCCGTTCTGGAAGCAAGCCAGCTCGGCGAGCGCGATGTGCCCGACTTCATCGAGACCGATCACTCCAAGATGACGGCGAAGTTCACCCGCATCCCCGCCCTGTCGGACGTGCCGTTCGCAGTGCAGATGGAGCCGCATCTGATCGTCGAATTCTATTCGCGCTGATCGGTTTTCAGTTACGAGATATCAAAGGCCCCGGTTTTGCCGGGGCCTTTTTGTATGCGAGTATGGCGTTCTCTACGCCGAGCCTCGCCGTGGGCTTGAACCAAGCGGGATCAACATGCGCTTGCGCGACTGCCACAACTTTCATGACTTCCGCAGGCTGGCCCGACGACGGCTGCCCGGCCCTATCTTCGATTACATCGATGGCGCGGCTGACGACGAGGTGACCCATCGCCGGAACACCGCAAGTTTCGAGCGCTGTGACCTGGTACCCAATGTGCTGCGCGGCGTCGAGCACATCGATATGTCGGTGACGGTGCTGGGCCAGAAGCTCGCGATGCCGATCTATTGCTCTCCGACCGCACTGCAACGCCTATTCCACCATACCGGCGAACGCGCCGTCGCCGCCGCTGCGGCGAAGTACGGCACGATGTTCGGCGTATCGTCGCTCGGCACGGTAAGCCTCGAGGAACTGCGCAAGGCGCACGACACGCCGCAGGTCTATCAATTCTACTATCACCGGGATCGCAGTCTCAACCGCGCGATGATGCAACGTGCGAAAGAAGCCGGCGTCCAGGTGATGATGCTCACCGTCGACAGCATCACGGGCGGCAACCGCGAGCGCGACAAGCGCACCGGCTTTTCGATTCCATTTCGGCTGACCCTTGCCGGGATGTACCAGTTCGGGATCAAGCCGGCCTGGGGCATCAATTATCTCACGCATGAGCGGTTTAAGCTTCCGCAACTGGACCAGCACGTCGACATGGGCAGCGGCGCGCTGTCGATCTCCAAATATTTCACCGAGATGCTGGATCCTTCGATGAACTGGGACGATGTGGCTGAAATGGTCCGGCTATGGAACGGGCAATTCTGCCTGAAGGGCGTCATGTCAGTGGCGGACGCCAGGCGCGCCGTCGAGATCGGTTGCACCGGCATCGTATTGTCCAATCATGGCGGCCGGCAATTGGACGGTTCACGCGCGCCATTCGACCAATTGGCCGAAATCGTGGATGCCGTCGGCGATCGAATTGACGTGATCATGGACGGCGGAATTCAGCGGGGCACCCATGTCTTGAAGGCGTTGTCGCTTGGAGCCAAGGCTGTAGGCGTTGGACGCTATTACCTTTATCCTCTCGCGGCGGCCGGCCAGGCTGGCGTCGAGCGGGCTCTCGACCTGATGCGGTCGGAACTCGAGCGGGGAATGAAGCTGATGGGATGCACTGCGATCAATCAGCTCTCTCGCGAAAATCTGCGGTTCAGATAATTTCTGTCCCGCCATCAAGTCAAAAGAGACGAGAAACTGCCATGCACTACACCCCTGCCCCGCGCGATCCCAAGGCCGATCCCATCCGCATCAACCTGTTGTCGGACACCCAGACGCGACCGACGCCCGCGATGCGCGAGGCGATGGCGCGGGCGGAAGTCGGCGACGAGCAGATCGGCGACGACCCGACGGTGAATCTGCTGTGCGAGCGCGTGGCTGACCTGCTCGGCAAGGAAGCCGCCGTGTTCATGCCGTCAGGCACTATGTGCAACGTCTCTGCCACCCTCGCCCATTGCCGGCCGGGCGATGAAATTCTGGCCCATGCCACCGCGCATATCATTGCCCGCGAAGGCGGCGCACACGCCGCGCTCGGCGGATTCCAGATCATGCCGCTGCCGGGCGATGACGGGCAATTCACGCCCGAAACGTTCCGCGCCGCGCTGCACCCGCGCTCGCGCTACCAGCCGCCGCAGACCGTCGTCAGCGTCGAGCAAACCGCCAATATCGGCGGCGGCACGATCTGGAAGAAGGCGGCGCTGGATGAAATCGTCGAGATCGCCAAGGCGCATGGGCTGATCACCCATATGGATGGCGCGCGGCTGTTGAACGCTTGCGTCGCCACAAAAATATCGGCGCGCGACATGGCCGCGGGCTGGGATTCGGCCTGGATCGATTTCTCCAAGGGCCTCGGCGCGCCGATCGGCGGCGTGATTGCGGGGTCGCGCACCTTCATCGACGACGTCTGGCGCTGGAAGCAGCGCCTCGGCGGCTCGATGCGGCAGGCCGGCATTTGTGCCGCGGCCTGCGTCTATGCGCTCGACCATCACGTCGACCGCCTCGCCGACGATCACGCCAATGCCCGCGCGCTGGCGCGGGGGCTGTCGCAGATCGACGGCATCGAGGTGCAAGAGCCTGAGACCAACCTGGTGTTCTTCAAGCCTGATAGAGCCGGCATCGCGGGCGACAAAATGGTCGAAGCCTTGCGCAAACGCGGCGTGCTGCTCGCGATGATGGACGGTCGCATTCGCGCCTGCACGCATCTCGACGTCAGTGCTGCGATGATCGAGGAGACGGTCGGGCTGGTGCGCGAGATCGTACGCGGCGCGTGAGAAGCGTCAGCCCGAGGCCGTAAACTTAGGCAACGGCTGATGTGCGCGCCCGCCACAGCACGCTGCCGAGCAGCAGATACACTGCGCCCGTCCACATGGCCTGCCAGTTCTGGAAGCCTTCGTTGAAGACGATATAGACCGCCGCCAAGGCGAAGAGTCCGGCAAACACGGCCTCAGAGAGCGGCCGCTCGCCGGATTTCGAACCGTTGAGAAACGCCAACGTCCAGAACGGCACCACGGCCATGGTCAGGGCGGCGAACGGGAAATCGCGCCAGCGCGCGTCGAATATCAGGCTGAGCGCGGTCTGCGCGGCGATGAGCGTCGTCACGATCAGGGTCACGCCCAGTATGTTGCTCATGAACAAAGGGGTCAGGCCCTTGCGCGGCCCCAACACTTCAAGAAACGCCGGAAGCTCCCGCCCCGACATCAGCGCGTAGGTGGCCAGCAGCGGCGCTGTCACTGCCGCCGTCAGCAGAAAACCCTGAACTAGCCAGCCGCCGAGGCCGTAGCTTTCCTGGAGCATCTTGTCGATGCTGATGCCCAGCAAGATCCCGCCAGCGGTCGCGGATGCGGCGACCGCGGCCCACGATGCCAACGGCGCCGCGGCCTGCTGGCGCTTCCGCGTGAACCCGGCAACTGCGAATACACAGAGGCAAAGCAGCAGCCCGCCTGCCATCTGCAGCTTCCAGAACGGGTAATTGCTGATGGCCACGCCGGCCGGATATTTCAGCTTGCGTTCGGCCCCGTCGAACAGTCCCCAATAGCCCCCCACCGTTCCTTCCCAGCGCCGCTTCCACGGCTCGTCATAGGCCTCGAACAAATTGACGCGAAAATTGTCGCGCCGTGCCCGCTCGAGAATCTCGGAAATGAAACGTGCCTGGTTGACGCGGGACGCCAGCGCGCCGTCGCGCATCCGCCCGTGGCTTGGCCAACCGGTCTCACCGATCAAAATCTCCTTGCCGGGAAAGGCTGCCGCCACTTGCTTGCGTATCTCATCCACATGCGCGGCTGCATCCTCGGCGCGCGGGGGAATGTCCTCCCAATAGGGCAGGAAATGGGCGGTAACGAAATCGACATCGGCGCCTACCTCGCGGTAGCGCAGCCAGAATTCCCAGACATCGGCATAGGTCACCGGAATGTCCACGCGCGGCTTGACCGACTGGATCGTTTGACGAAGGTCGCCGACCGTCATGTCGCCGCGCAGCAGCACTTCGCTGCCGACGATGAGCGCTGCGACCGTGCCGGGATGATCCTTGACCAACGAGACCGCAATGTCGGCGAGTTGCGCGTTCTTCGCGCGATCACGCCCGATCCACACGCCAAGCAGAACCTTCAATCCGACCCTGGACGCAAGCTCGGGCACCTTGTCCAGCCCGTTGTCGATGGAATAGGTGCGGATGCATTTGGAGACCTTGGCAAGCTCCTGCAGATCCTCCGCGATCTGCTCCGGCTTGACGATGAGCGTCGGATCGTGCGGCGTTTGATCGTTGCGGAACGGCGCGTAGGAAACGCATTCCAGCTTCGATGCATCATCGATCGGCGCACGCGTCAGCGCTACCGGCGCGGCCAGCCACCACCACACCGCGACAACGATGCCGAGCGATAGAAATAAAAGCGCCAGCGGCGTTCGAAAGCCGATTGGTCCTGCTCCCCTAATAGGACGAATGGATGAGCCTGTTTAGCCGTGCGCGGCAGGCATGTCGACCCGCTGGTCACACCATCTGTACAATTGCGCGAGAGTACGGAAACGGCGATATTGAGCCGTTCAAAAGTGAGTTTTGTTTGCGCAAAATTGATCGCGCCTGACGAGTAAACTGATGGCATTCAAGAGATTTTCCCGGCGACAGTTTGGCAGACTTGCAGGCTGGTCGGCGTTTGGCTTGTCGATGCTGTCAGCAAAGTCCAGCACGGCGCAATCGAATCAAGCGGCCGGAATACAGAATCAGCGACCCTCGTCGAATTTTCCGGGCGGCTTTCTGTGGGGCACGGCGACCTCGGCCTATCAGGTCGAGGGCGCGGTCAACGAAGACGGCCGCGGGCCGTCGATCTGGGACCGCTTTGCCCACACGCCCGGCACCATTTCCGACCGCAGCAATGGCGACACCGCGACCGACCACTATCGTCTCTACAAGCAAGATATCGAGATCATGAAGTCGCTGGGCGCAAAAGCCTATCGATTCTCGATCGCATGGCCGCGCGTCTTTCCGGATGGGACCGGACCGGCAAACCCAAAGGGCCTCGATTTCTATCACCGCCTTGTCGACGAATTGTTGGCCAACGGCATCGAGCCATTTGCGACGCTGTATCATTGGGACCTGCCGCAGGCGCTGCAGGATCGCTTTGGCGGCTGGACTTCGCGCGACACCTCGAAGGCATTCGCGGACTACGCCGCCCATGCCACTGCCCGCTTGAGTGATCGCGTGAAGTATTTCTTCACGATCAACGAGTGCTCCAGGCTCGTTCATCTCGGCCACGGCCTTGGTGCCGACGCGCCCGGCCTCAAACTGCCTCAGTCAGGACTGAACCAGGTTCGTCACCATGTTGCGCTGGGACATGGCCTCGCCGTTCAGGCCATCCGTGCCCATGGGCGTGCCGGAACGAAGGTCGGTCCGGCGGAGAATGCCGTGAGCTGCATCCCCGCCATCGAAACATCAGCCAACATCCGCGCCGCCGAGATGGCGACGCGCGAGCTCAACGCGGGCTACCTGACCGTGATGCTCGAAGGAAAATATACCGACGCGTATCTGGCGCGGTCCGGCCAAGACGCGCCGAAATTCACCGCCGACGATCTGCGCGTCATTTCATCCCCGATCGATTTCGTCGGGCTGAACGTCTATATGCCGGACCATTATGTCGTTGCCGCCGACAACGAGCGCGGCTTCACGCTTGCGCCGTTTCCCGCCTCATTTCCGCACATGAAAGCGAGCTGGCTCAGGCCCGGCCCCGAGGCCATCTACTGGGTGCCGCGTCACGTCGCAAAACTGTGGAACGTGAAGTCGATCTATATCACCGAGAACGGAACGTCAGGGAGCGATCAGCCGGCGCCGGACGGGACCATCTACGACGTCGACCGCATCATGTATCTGCGCAATTATCTCACGCAGTTGCAGCGCGCGACATCCGAGGGCGTGCCCGTGCTCGGATACTTCCTTTGGAGCCTGATGGATAATTTCGAATGGTCTGACGGCTATGAGCAGCGCTTCGGCATCTACCACGTCGACTTCAATACCAAGCGTCGTACGCCCAAGCTGAGCGCATCGTTCTATCGCGAGACGATCGCACGAAATGCGGTAGTCTAGTCCGGGGATAGTCAATCCTTGCGCAGGCCCTTGCCGAGCGCCTCATACATGATCGTCTTCAGTGCCAGTTGAATTCGCCCACCCTGCGTCGGAGCCTGCACCATGAAGACAACGAGCAAGTCGTCCTGCGGATCGACAAAATAGAAACTTCCGCCTGCGCCATCCCATCGGTATTCGCCGAGCGGCCATGTCGTGTTTGGCGGCGGTGAGGTGCGCACGGCAAAGCCAAGACCGAAGCCGCTGGACGGTCCCGGAAAATAAAAGGGATCGTGAATGATCCTGGTTTCCGGACCGATCTGATCCGAGGTCATCAGCGCGACTGTCTCGGGCTTGAGGTACCGCTTGCCGTCCAGTTCGCCGCCGTTCAGCAGCATTTGCAGGAATCGGGCGTAGTCGGCGGCCGTCGAGACCAAACCCGCGCCACCGGATTCCCACCGCCGCGGCACTGTCGGGTCTCCGATTCCGGCCACCCGAAAGCGATCGACCGGAAATGGTTGGGCGATGCGCGGCCACTTCGGTTGGTCTGCGACATAGTATGCGGTCTCGGACATGCCTAGCGGATCGAACAGTCTCTGCTTCTCGAATTGAAACAGCGTCTGCCCTGAGACCACCTCGACGACACGGCCGAGCACGTCGGTCGAATGGCTGTAGTTCCAACGCGTTGCCGGCTGATCGGCGAGCGGCAGCGTCGCGATGCGGTCAGCGAATTCGGCGTTGTCGAAGTCGCCGGCGTATAATCGCGGATTGGCATAGAGCTTTTGCACTGCGGTTTCGCCGAAGAAACCGTAAGTGATCCCGGACGTGTGCCGCAGCAGATCCCTGATTGTGATCGGGCGCTTCAGCGGCTCGAGCTTGAGCGGGTACTGTCCTGCTTCATCGGAAAGATCGACACCGACTTTCGCATCCGCAAAGGCACGAATGTATTTGGACACGGGATCGTCGAGGGCCAGCTTCCCGTCGTCGACCAGCATCATCGCGGCGACCGAGGTGACGGCCTTCGACATCGAATAGATCTGAAAAATGGTATCCGGCGTCATCGGCTGGCTGGACGCAGGATCCCGCACGCCGAAACATTCAAGATAGACTGGTTTGCCGTGCTGCTGGATCAGAAGCACCGCACCGGGAATCTTGCCGGCCGTGACCTCGCTGCGAACGTAGTCACCAATCCGGTCAAGGGCCACTCGCGAAAAAGTTGGCGCGGCCGGCGCTTTCGGCTCGGTCCGCGCCTCCTGCGGTTGGCCGCCGACCAGGGAAACCACAAGCGCCGCCGCAGCAATGCAACGCCCTGCCGTGCCGTCAGTTCTCCAGCGCTTCATAGACCAACTGCTTCAGCGTCCGCTGGATGCGCTGGCGTTCCGTCGGCGTCTGCTCGAGCAGCACGAAGAACATGTCCTGCTTGCGGTCGACCACGAAATAGCAGCCGCTGGCGCCATCCCATTTCAATTCGCCAAGCGATCCCGGCGGCGGCGGCTTGGCATTGCCCGGATCGGTGCGCACCGCAAGGCCGAGGCCCATTCCGAAGCCGTCCCCGGGGAAATAGAAATAGTCCCGCTCGACCCCAGACCCGGGGCCGACATAGTCGGTCGTCATCAGCTTGAACGTTTCGGGCTTCAGGTAGGTCTTGCCCTCGAACGTGCCGCCATTGAGCAGCATCTGCGTAAAGCGGCGGTAGTCCGCCATCGTCGAGTACATGCCGCCGCTGGCGAATTCGATCTTCTTGACATTGGTCGGGTTGGTGTCGCGGCCGACGCGGAAGTTACTGTCGTTCGGCACCGGCAGCGCCATACGCTGCTGCTTCTCCGGATCGGTGATGTAGAAGCCGGTGTCGACCATGCCGAGCGGATCGAGCAGCCTTTCGCGCATGATCGTGAACAGGGATTTTCCGGACGCGACTTCCATCACCCGCGCCAGGATGTCGGTGGAATGGCCGTATTGCCAGAGCGCGCCCGGCTGGTTGTGCAGCGGCAGTTTGGCGATCCGCTCGGCGAACCCGGCCAGATCGAAATCTCCGTCATAGATATTGGCGGCCGCATAGGCCTTGCGGACCAGGGTGTCGCCGTAGAAGCCGTAGGTGATCCCTGACGTATGCACCATCAGGTCGCGGACGGTCATCGGCCGGATTGGCGGCACCAGCTCGAGCGTCTTGGTGCCATCCTCGTTCTTCTTCTCGACGCCGACCTTCACATTCGCGAAGGACGGGATGTACTTTGAGACAGGATCGTCGAGCTTGATCGTGCCGTCCTCGACCAATTGCATGGCCACGACCGACGTGATCGCTTTCGTCATCGAGAATAGGCGGAAGATGGTCTTGTCATTGATTGGCTTCTTGGACTCCACGTCCTGAACGCCGAAGGTTTCGTGATAGACCGGCTTGCCATGCTGCTGGATCAGGACGTTCGCGCCCGCGATCTTGCCGGTCGCCACCTCGTTCTTGAAGAATTCGGTGATCTTCGTAAGCTTGTCCTTGTTGAAACGCGCGCCGGCGGGAATGTCGAAGGTGCCTTCGGCGCGGACTTGCGGCGTAACCGCCAGCATCAGCGCGCCGCAGGCAAGCCCGCGCAGCATTTGACGCAAGTTCATTGGAACCCCCTCCAGAATTCGGAGAGGAGTGTAGCTGCGGCGTCAGTCGGCGCAAGGGCTGCCAAAGGCTGCCAGCGCCTCTTCATGCAACCGAGCGCTATCGGGGGAGAAGCAGCAGAAGATAACTCTTGTCACGGCAGGCGCCGCGACCAGTCCATCGACGACGGTTGCGGCTGCGATGCCCGCCGCACGGTCGGCAGGGAAGCGATAGACGCCCGTGGAGATCGCAGGAAAGGCCAGAGAGGAGAGCCCGCTGGCCTGGCAGAGTTCGAGGGAGCGCCGATAACAGGAAGCGAGCAGCGCGTCCTCCCCATCATTGCCGCCGTGCCAAACCGGCCCGACGGCGTGGATCACGTGCCTGGCCGGCAACCGGTATCCCCGGGTGATCTTGGCGTCGCCGGTCGCGCAGCCGTTCAGCGTGCGGCACTCGGCAAGCAGTTCAGGTCCGGCCGCCCGATGGATCGCGCCATCAACCCCGCCCCCGCCGAGCAGGGACGAGTTCGCGGCGTTGACGATGGCGTCAACGCGGAGCGTGGTGATGTCGGCAACAATGACTTCCAGCCGCGCCTGGCCGACCTGACGCGCGATGCCGCTCAGGCGGAAGCCGCCGCGCTGACGGTGACGCCCTTCTCGGCAAAGAGCTGCTGCAATTCACCGGCCTGGAACATCTCGCGGATGATGTCGCAGCCGCCGACGAACTCGCCCTTGACGTAGAGCTGCGGGATGGTCGGCCAGTTCGAATATTCCTTGATGCCGTTGCGAAGCTCGGCGGATTCCAGGACATTCAGCCCCTTGTAGCCGACGCCGATGTGGTCGAGGATCTGGACCACCTGGCCGGAGAAACCGCACTGCGGAAACTGCGGCGTGCCCTTCATGAACAGCACGACGTCGTTCGACTTCACTTCGTTGTCGATGAATTGCTCGATGCTCATATTTGCTTCCTTTTGGGGCCCAGCCCGCTGCGGCGTCGCGTAACCGGCCGGCTCGTCCATGTAACCCGGATACTTGCCATATATGTAGCCCAAACCTTTGTGCATCCAAAGTAAAATGGCGAAGAGCTGGCATGCGCGGGGTCGGCTCCAGGCGCCCGGGCGACGGCAGCCCATAGTCTGACGGCATTAATGTCATAGCGCGGGCAGGCTTTTTTCCCGCACCGGAACTCCTATCTAGGACGGACTGCCCGTCAGGAACCAGTTTGCCAGACTAACGTTCTCTCCTCTCACCGGAGACACCTGTGACGAAACCAGCACTCGCCGTCCCTGCCCCGTCACTTTTCTCGGATTCCGGCACCCTCGCCCAGAATTTGGTGGAGGCCTATCTGGCCGTCCGCGGCGAGACCGAGCGCCGGGCCGCTCCGTTGAGCCCCGAGGACCAGCTCATCCAGTCGATGCCGGACGCCAGCCCGGCCAAATGGCACCGCGCCCATACCACCTGGTTCTTCGAGCAATTCCTGCTCGGCGAGCACTGCGAAGGTTACCAGCCCTTCCACCCTGATTATGCGTTTCTATTCAATTCCTATTATGTCAGCGCCGGACCGCGGCACGCCCGTCACCAGCGCGGCCATCTGACACGCCCGAGCGCCGACGAGATCACCGCCTATCGCCGGCATGTCGATGCCGCCGTGGTCAAATTCTTCCAGACCGCCGGCGAAGAGCGCCTCACAAAACTGGTCCCGCTGGTGGAGGTCGGCCTCAATCACGAGCAGCAGCATCAGGAATTGATGCTGACCGACATCCTGCACGCCTTTGCCCAGAACCCGATCCCGCCGGCCTACGATCCATCCTGGCACTTCCCGACATCGCACCGTTCGGCAGAGGAGTGGACCACCCTCAACGAGGGCATCCACACCGTTGGCCACAGCGACGACAGCTTCCATTTCGACAATGAAAAGCCCGCGCACCGCGCCCTGGTCGGCCCGGTGAGGCTCGCCCGCAACCTCGTGACCAATGCGGAATGGCTCGCCTTCATGCAGGACGGCGGCTACGGCACGGCCACGCTGTGGCTGATGGACGGCTTCGCCACGGCGACCAACGAGGGCTGGCAGGCCCCCGGCCACTGGCGCCAGGTCGACGGCGAGTGGCGGATCATGACGCTCGGCGGGTTACAGCCGATCGATCCGGATGCCCCGGTCTGCCATGTCAGCTATTACGAGGCGGATGCGTTCGCCCGCTGGGCGGGCCGCCATCTGCCGACCGAAATGGAATGGGAGGTCGCCGCCCGCGCCGGCCAGCTCAGCGATGCCTTCGGCATCGTCTGGCAGTGGACCCGCAGCTCCTACTCCCCCTACCCCGGCTACCGTGCCATCGAGGGGGCGCTCGGGGAATACAACGGCAAGTTCATGGTCAATCAGCTCGTGCTGCGCGGCTCCTCGCTTGCAACTCCGGCCGGCCACAGCCGTATCACCTACCGCAACTTCTTCTACCCGCACCACCGCTGGCAATTCACGGGGTTACGCCTCGCCGATTACGCCTGACATTTTCGATCATCGAAGCGCGCCGGAAAGCGCGTTCAGGAGAGTATCATGAATGTGCATGCCGCCGCTTTGGCCCAAACGCACCCGTTCGACGAACAGACCTCCGCCTTTGCCGGCGACGTGATCGGCGACCTCTCGCAGTTCCCCAAGCGGCTGTCGCCGAAATATTTTTACGATGCCGCGGGCTCCGAGCTGTTCGAGCAGATCACGGTGCTGCCGGAATACTACCCGACCCGCACCGAACTCGGCATCCTGCGCAGCCGCGGCGATGAAATCGCCGCACTGATTCCGAAAGGTGCGGCCCTGGTCGAATTCGGCGCCGGCGCGACCACCAAGGCCCGCCTGCTATTGGAGCGCTGCGATTTTTCCGCTTATGTCCCGGTCGATATTTCCGGCGATTTCCTGAACGCGCAGGCCAGCGACTTGCGCAAGGATTTCCCCGATCTCGGCGTTTATCCGGTTGCTGCCGATTTCACCGCGCCGTTCGAGCTGCCGGCGGAAATCGCAGACCAGCCCAAGGTCGGCTTCTTTCCGGGGTCGACGCTCGGCAATTTCGAGCCGCACGAGGCGCGCGCCTTCCTGCGCAGCGCACGCGACATTCTGGGCAAAGGCGCACAGATGATCATCGGCGTCGATCTCGAGAAGAACGAGCGGGTGCTGTACGACGCGTATAACGACGCCGCCGGCGTCACCGCGCGGTTCAATCTCAACGTTCTGGTTCGGATCAACCGCGAGCTCGGCGGCAATTTCGACGTCTCCGCCTTCATGCACCGCTCGGTCTATAATCGCGAGCGCCATCGCATCGAGATGCACTTGATTTCCAAGAAGGCGCAGAGCGTGCGCATCCTGGGACGGAATTTTTCATTCCGTCCCGGCGAGAGCATCCACACCGAGTCGAGCTACAAATACAGCTTCGACCGCTTCACCGCGTTGGCGCGCGAGTCCGGCTGGTCGGTGCGGGAATCCTGGAACGATCGCGACCAGATGTTCTCCGTTCACGCGCTGGTGGCGTCGGGCTGAGGATTAGAGCGCTTTCAAGCGAAAGCCTGCCCCGGACTTGCGTCAAGAAGCCGCGTCAAAACAAGAATCTGGGCCGGTTCTGATTCAATCAGAACCGAAAAGGCTCTAGCCGCGGGTTTTGCAGCTCACGTCTTGCAGACGGACCGCCTGCGGTCCGGTCGCGGCCTGCGTGTCGGCGCAATCCGGGGAGCGACAGATATCCAATCATCAGACAATCGGTCTGCACCCAACAGCCACGCGTGAATGATCCGCCACTTGTCTTGTCCGCGGGACTGGAAATCCAGTAGCGGAGATCCTGCGTCCTGCAGTTCGTGGAAAAATTTCAAAGAATCTTTTCCAGTCGGTCCGTCCGGCTCGATCATCTGCGTCAAGATCCAGCGGTCCCACTCTTCAATAATGCGTACTCTTGCTTCGCTCTGTTTCATAGGCGCGTATTCCCACCACGGCACCCCCGTGGGCACTGAGTGATCGCGCTGGTCAAGGTTTGATGGAAAGGTGCTTACGCCGCCGCGCGTCCCCACACCTTGTCCGAGCTCAGTATAGCCAAACTTCTTAACAAGTGTTCATCTTTATTGACCCGCCCGCAAAAGGGTCCATCTGCGCTGTCGTTTCCCCTTTGAAATGTCCAATTTTTGACGCGGACTCAGCCGAGCCTCCGCGGCAGCATGGCTTGGGGTGAGTTCGTGCCAGGGGATTTCAGTCATGGGCAACGCATATCCAGCGTCCAGCAACCACGGGCAACGTTCGGCATCCTCGTCTGTTCACAGTGACACGGACACGGGCTGGGACGAGGGAGCCGACACCGAGCGAGCTGCGCTTCGCGAGGAAAATGCGAGGCTCCGGGCTCTCGTCGTCCAACTGTCAAATCTCGTTCTCAGAAATGTCGTCGATGAGCACAACTCGCCGCAATTGATGCCGGTGAGGCGGCCCAGGCTGGATTAAAGATACTATTCCGCCGGATCGGATCGCAGCGAGACCGTTTCCCACACCGCGACCGCGATCATGATCGCGGTGGTCAGAATCGACAGCATCAACGGCGACAGCTCGCTTGCGAACCAGGCGAGCACGCAAAGCGTGATGATGCCCGCCCCGTGGGAGAGTTGAAGGAAGCCGCGAAAGCTCAGCTTGAACAGGATGGTCCCGAACAGAAACAGCAAGGGGCCGCCGATCGCGCTCATTACCGTCTTGAGGTCGGAATGTCCGCCGGGGTGTTTCAGCACCAGTTCGTCGGCCACTGCCGCGACGATGATGCCGGCCACGATCGGCAGGTGCAGATAGGTATAGGCCAGCCGCGCCAGCCTTCCCGGCTCGCTCGATTTTGAAAGCTGCTCGGAGCCGGCTTCAGCGCCAACGTGGAAATAGATCCACCACATCGCGATGCTGCCGACCAAGGCCGAGACGAACGCCAGAACGTTTTCGGTGGTCCAGGCGAGTTCGGCAAAAGTCGCGCCGATGACGACGATGGATTCGCCGAGCGCGATGATGATGAACAGCCCACAGCGCTCGGCCATGTGCCCGCCTTCGATCATCCAGTCCGCGACCGAGGACGCGCCGTGGCGGGGAATCCAGAACCGCACCGCCGGCGAGATATATTCGATGACGAGCGCGACGGCCCATAGCGCCAACCGCGACTGGCCTTCGACTATCCCGCCGGCGATCCAGAAGACGGCCGACACCGACAGCCAGACAGCGATCCGCATTGCATTCATGCGTGTCCGCGGGCGCGATGGCGGCGTCGACAACCAGAGAAATATCGTCTTGCCGACCTGCATCCCTGCGTAGGCGATGGCAAACCACAAGCCGCGCTCGTCAAACGCCTTTGGAATCGAGGTCGATAGCACCAGCCCGCCCAGCATCATCGCAAACAGTAGGAGACGGACCGGAGTCTTTTCGGGATTGAGCCAGTTGGTGATCCAGGTAGTGAATACCCATACCCACCAGACCGCGAGAAACAGCAGCGTGACCTGTAACGCACCCAGCGGCGTAAAGTGAGCCAGCAGCGTGTGCGAAATTTGCGTGATCGCGAAGACGAAGACGAGATCGAAGAACAACTCCGCGTAGGTGACGCGGCTATGCTGGTGCGGCACGATCCGGCGAAACAGCGCGCCGTCTGCGTTGTCTGTCAT
The DNA here is from genome assembly GCF_018398875.1 of Bradyrhizobium sp. sGM-13. GTDB lineage: Bacteria > Pseudomonadota > Alphaproteobacteria > Rhizobiales > Xanthobacteraceae > Bradyrhizobium. The sequence goes on from NZ_JAGWDK010000003.1 coordinate 350,889, forward strand.
CGACGCCCCCGCCGTCCGGGGACTACCTCTCCGGTACCCCGGGTCCGCCAGGTACCCCGGTCTGCAGCGCCAGCGCATGCAGCAAGCCGCCCATCTGCCCCTTGAGCGACTGGTAGACGATCTGGTGCTGCTGCACGCGCGACTTGCCACGGAACGACTCCGAGATCACGGTCGCGGCGTAGTGGTCGCCATCGCCTGCGAGATCGCGGATCGTCACCTCGGCATCGGGGATAGCTGCCTTGATCATCGACTCGATATCGTGGGCATCCATCGGCATTCCAGCATGTCTCCGTCATGTGTTTCGAATCACGGCCGGCTCGCGCGACCGTGAGAACCAAGCCTAGCGCGTACGCTCTTCTAGGTCACGCCTGGCGGCACTATATTCCGGGCCGAAGCGTTTGACACCGCGAGATCGCGTCGCGCCCGATCATTTCGGGCTGACCGAAAAAGAGGCTCAAAATCATGAAATTGCCCGGTCCCGACCATCCGATCACGATTACGGCAAACCCCAAGCGCGTCCGGGTCTCGGTGGACGGCGTGGTCATTGCCGATACCACCCGCGCGCTGATCTTGAAGGAAGCCAGCTATCCGGCGGTGCAATATGTGCCGCGCGAGGACGCCAATATGGCGTTGTTGTCCCGCACCGAGCGGACCACGCACTGCCCCTACAAGGGGGACGCGAACTATTTCAGCATCAACGCCAACGGCAAGCGTCTCGAAAATTCGATCTGGACCTACGAGACGCCCTTCCCGGCCATGGCCGAGATCGCCGGCCGTCTGGCGTTCTATCCGGACAAGGTGACGATCGAGGAAGTGGCGTAGTCAGAGGCGATGTCATTCCGGGGCGATGCGAAAGCATCGAACTATGGGGCGCCCTTGCGCCCCTTAGAATCTCGAGATTCCGGGTCTGGTCCTTCGGACCATCCCGGAATGACCGCGGAGAGCTACACCTGAATAGAGCTACACCCTGAATATCGTGAGCCCGAGGATCAGGAGCACCAGGAAGATCACGACGAAGACATAGAACAGGAAGCGGGCGATGTCGGCGGAGGCCTCCGAAATGCCGGTGAAGCCGAGGACACCGGCAACGATCGACACCAGAAAAAAGATCAGCGCCCATTTGAGAATTGTCATTGCGTGCTCCGCGACCTCTCGGGCCGTACCAGAGGTGGCCCCTCAATTTCACATGACCTAACGGCCGGTTGCACCGCCGGTTCCGATCAGCCCGGAGATGCGGGTTCGCTAGCGCCCCGATTGGGCCTTGCTGAATCAGGTTCCGAGCGGCAACATTTGGCCACACAGCCTGGCCGGGAGGCGCGCATGACATCGATTTCCACCGTGGGGCATGCCGACGTGAGCGCAGTGTCCCAAGCCAAATCGCGAAACCTTTCGCTTGATCGCGCGCGCACCTTCCTGACGCTGGTGGTGCTGCTCCACCATGCCGTCATCCCCTATACCTATTTCGGTCACACCGATCCGAAGTACTTCTTCGGCTTCGACATGATCGTGCTCGCCACTGACAGTTTCTTCATGGCGATGTTCTTTTTCCTGTCGGGGCTGTTCGCCTGGTCTGGTATCGCCCGGAAGGGACCGCTGAGCTATTTGGCAGATCGCCTGCTTCGGCTTGGCTTACCCTTCGTGATCTGCGCCTTCACGGTCATTCCGCTCGCCTACTACGCCATCTCACTGCGGCACCATCCCGAGATCGGCTTTTCGGAATACTGGTGGAATATGATCACGAAGGGCCCTTGGCCGAGCGGGCCGATCTGGTTCCTCTGGGTCCTGCTCAGTTTCGACGTGGTGGCTTGCATCCTGTATCGGCTGTCACCCAACCTGCTCGATCCGATCAATCGCCTCTCGCTGTACGGCCGCCGCCGGCCCGCGGTGTTCTTCGCGGTCATGCTTGCCGTCACCGCTGCATTCTACATTCCCGGGCTTGTTCACTACGGACACAGCAGTTGGTTTGAGTTCGGGCCGTTCTCGGTCCAGCACGGGCGCGTGATGCTCTATGCGAGCTACTTCTTTTTCGGTGCCGGCATCGGCGTTGCGCAAATGGATCGCGGGCTGCTCGCGGCAGACGGCCGGATGGCGAAGGTTAGCTGGGACTGGATGGTGCTGGCGATCGTTCCGTATGGCCTCCTGTGGGTGCTGATCTTCATCAAGCGCGAAATACTGGGCAACCCGTCGCCGCTGCCGGACTGGTACGAAGCGCTCTATGCGATCTGCTTCACTATCTTCAGCGTGGCCATCATGTTTCTGATCTTGGCCATTTTTCAAAGGTTCAGACAATCAGGCTCCGCCAGGCTACTCGATCCGATGCAGGCGGACGCCTACGGCATGTTCCTGGTGCACTACCCGATCGCACTGTGGCTGCAATACTGGCTGTTCGATTATGACCTGCCGGCGATCGTCAAGGTCGCGATCGGGTTCGTACTGACGGTCGCGGCGAGCTGGGCGCTGACGCGAGCGTTGCGGCAGATCCCGGGCGCGACAAGGGTGCTTTGAGGCCGACAGCAATGGCGGGGAGACAGCGCGCCTACGCCGCCTTCCCGCTCATATAGGCCGGCAGCCAGTGCTCGAACGCAGTTTTCAGCGCATCAACCGCGACCGGCGCTTCGCCGGCAACGGCGATCGCATCGCCGCCCGTAGTGCCGATCCGCGCACACGGCACGCCCGCGCCCTTCATCTTCGCCATCACCAGGCCGGCATCCGCGGCCGGCACCGTCACGATATAGCGCGCCTGATCCTCGCCGAACCACCAGGCATGCGGCACGATCGAGCTCGGCGCCGCTAGGAGCTGCGCGCCGATGCCGCTCGCCATCGCCATTTCAGCCAGCGCAATCAGGAGCCCGCCGTCGGAGACGTCATGCACCGCGGTCGCGGTGCCGGCATGGATCATCCCGCGGACCACGTCGCCATTGCGCTTTTCGGCCGCGAGATCGACCGGCGGCGGCGCGCCCTCTTCGCGCCCACAGACGTCGCGCAGGTAGACGGACTGTCCGAGCCAGCCTTGCGTATCGCCGATCAAAAGGATCGCTTCGCCGGCCGCCTTGAAAGCCAGCGTCGCCGATTTGGTGAAATCGTCGAGCAGACCGACACCGCCGATCGAGGGCGTCGGCAGGATGCCGCGACCGTTGGTTTCGTTGTAGAGCGAGACGTTGCCCGACACGACAGGGAAATCGAGCATGCGGCAGGCTTCGGAAATGCCCTTCAGGCAGCCGACGAACTGGCCCATGATCTCGGGCCGCTCCGGATTGCCGAAATTGAGATTGTCGGTGATCGCGAGCGGCCGGCCGCCGACCGCGGTGATGTTGCGCCAGGCTTCGGCAACGGCCTGCTTGCCGCCTTCGAACGGATCGGCCTCGCAATAGCGCGGCGTCACGTCGACGGTGAGCGCGAGCCCCTTGGGCCCGTCCTCGACGCGCACAACCGCGGCATCGCCGCCCGGACGCTGCACGGTATTGCCCAGAATGACGTGGTCGTATTGCTCCCAGACCCAGCGCTTCGAACACAGCTCCGGCGTGCCGATCAGCTTCTCCAGCGCCGCCGAAATGCCAACTGGGGGCTCCACTTCGCGTGCCTGCACCATCGGCAAGGCTGCGGACGGGACGTGCGGGCGATCATACACCGGCGCCTCGTCGCCCAATTCCTTGATCGGCAGATCGGCCATCACGTCGCCGCCGTGCTTCACCACGAAGCGCTTGGTCGGCGTGGTGTAGCCGACCACGGCGAAATCGAGCCCCCACTTCTTGAAGATCGCCTCGGCCTCTTTTTCCTTCTCGGGCTTGAGCACCATGAGCATGCGCTCCTGGCTTTCCGACAGCATCATCTCGTAGGCGCTCATGCCGGTTTCACGGGTCGGCACGGCGTTGAGATCGAGTTCGACGCCGAGATCGCCCTTAGCGCCCATCTCGACCGCCGAGCATGTCAGGCCCGCCGCACCCATGTCCTGGATCGCGATCACGCAACCCTTTTCCATGATCTCGAGGCAGGCTTCCAGCAAGAGCTTCTCGGCGAAGGGATCGCCGACCTGCACCGTCGGCCGCTTCTCGGCGGAATCATCGTCGAATTCGGCCGACGCCATCGAGGCCCCGTGAATGCCGTCGCGGCCGGTCTTGGAGCCGAGATAGACGATCGGCATGTTCACGCCCGAGGCTGCCGCATAGAAAATCTTGTCGGTCTCGGCGAGGCCGACCGCCATCGCGTTAACCAGGATGTTGCCGTCGTAGCGGGTGTGAAAGCGCACTTGGCCACCGACCGTTGGCACGCCGAAGGAATTGCCGTAGCCGCCGACACCGGCCACCACGCCCGACACCAGATGGCGCGTCTTCGGATGCTCCGGCGCGCCAAAGGAAAGTGCATTGAGGCAGGCAATAGGCCGCGCACCCATCGTGAACACATCGCGCAGAATGCCGCCAACGCCGGTGGTCGCGCCTTGATACGGCTCGATGTAGCTCGGGTGATTGTGGCTCTCCATCTTGAAGACCACCGCCTGCCCGTCCCCGATGTCGATCACGCCAGCGTTCTCGCCCGGGCCCTGGATCACCCAAGGCGCCTTAGTCGGCAAGCCGCGCAGATGGATGCGCGAGGATTTGTACGAGCAGTGCTCGTTCCACATCGCCGAGAAAATCCCGAGTTCGGTGAACGTCGGCACCCGCCCGATCAGCTTGAGGATGCGCTCATACTCGTCGGGCTTCAGACCGTGGCTGGCGACGAGTTCGGGGGTGATCTGGGGCTCGTTCATGGGTGCCTTAATAGGAAGATCGGGGGCGTGCGAAAAGGCCTTTTATGGCGCATTTCCGCCCTGTCCAGAGCTTTGCGAAAGGGCGCGTTGCGGGATCAGCGTTTGCACATCGTTCCCGGATCGGATTTAAGGGCTGAAACATCGAATTGAAGGTCATTTTTAGTGAACGAACTCCCCCAAAATGCATTTCACCGCCGCCCCGATCTGCATGTCGAAACCGAGGGCGAATTCAAGGGCTGGCGGACCTGGACCCGCGACAGCTTCGAGACCCATAATGGCCCGTTCTGGCACCGCATGGACGAAAACGGGAAGGTCCGCTGCGCGTTCCGGGTCGAGAAGAAGCATCTCAACGGCATGCGCAACGCCCATGGCGGCTGCTTCATGTCGTTCGCCGACTACTGCCTGTTTGCAATCGCCTCCTCGGTGCTGGAGGGGCCGGGCGTGACGGTATCGTTTGCCTGCGAGTTTCTCGACGCCGCCCGCGAGGGCGAACTGGTCGAATGCGAGGGTGAAATCACCCGCGCCGGCGGCTCGCTGATCTTCCTGCGCGGCGTGCTGAAATCCGGCGAACGCTCGCTGTTTACGTTCTCAGGCACCATCAAGCGGGTGAAGTGGAAAAAGCCGGCGGGTACAGGCGCCGTTGCCACCTGACTCGTCACAGGCCCGTCGCGGCTGGCGCGACTATGCATTGCTGCTCGCGCTGGCGTGCTGCTGGAGCTCGACCTATCCGCTGACCAAGATCGGCCTCGGCTCGATCCCGCCGGTCACCTTCATTTCGGCGCGCTCGCTGATCGCGGCAGGCTTCCTGCTGGTGATCCTGCGTGCCCGCGGCCTGCGGCTGCCGACCGACGGCAAGGCCTGGAAGCTGTTTGCATTCCAGCAGACCATCAACTCGACCATTCCTTTCCTGATGATCACCTGGGCGCAGCAATATGTGGCGGCAGCGCCGACCGTGGTGCTGGCCTCGACCACGCCGATCTTCGCTTTCCTCATCACCTGGGCCGTCACGCGCCATGAGCCGGCGACGCTGCTCAAGCTGATCGGCGCCATTCTGGGCCTGGCCGGTACGGCCGTGACCATCGGCCTCGATACGCTCGGCGGGCTCTCCAGCAACCTGTTCGCCGAAATGGTCATCCTGATCGCCACCATCTCGTTCGCCTGCGCCACGATCTTCGGGCTCAAGCTGACCGACTACGACCCGATGGTGGTGGCGGCGGGCTCGCTGTTGTTCGGCGGCACCGTGCTGCTCCCGCTCGCGCTGATCGTCGATCATCCCTGGACCTTGCGGCCGACGCCTGAAGCGCTGATTGCCACCGCCGCGATGGGAATATTCTCCAGCGCCTTCGGGCTGATGCTGTTCTACATGTGCCTGACGCGGCTCGGCACCCTGACCACAAATGCGCAAGGCTATTTGCGAATTCCAATCGGCGTCGGCCTGTCGGTTCTGCTGCTCGGCGAACCCGTGCCGCCGAATCTGGCGCTCGGCCTCGTGTTGGTGATGGCCGGCGTCGCCGCGATGACCATCCCGCGTGGCCACTATCGCAAATGGATCGAGCGCCTGCGCGGGAAACCGAAAGGCTGATGAAGACCGTCGGCGGAATCAAGCCGATAATTGTTTTTCGGCGATCGAAAGCCACTCCACCTGGGCCTGCGGGAACGGTGGTGGAACAGCAATCAACCATGATTGACACACCGGAACGCATGCGAGCGCACCGTGTTGCGCCGTTACGCAGAAAGAAAAGGAGCAATCATGAAACTCGCAACAATCGGATTGGCCATGGCGCTGGCATTCACGAACACCTTCGCCCTGGCGCAAGCCGGCGGCAGCGGCACGGGCGGAAGTTCGGGCACGGGTGGCACGGCGGCAGGTGGTGCGGCAGGATCCTCCACCGGCGGAACGACCGCCGGAAGCGGAACGGGCGGTAATTCCACCACCGGCATCAGCAACGATGCCGGAAGTGCCGCGGCCGGCCGAAACAGTCCAGCGAACCCGTCAGGGAACACCCATATCAACCCCTCGCCGAGCGGTTCGACCCTGTCGCCGACGGGGCCGGGTTCAACTACCGGCCGATAACAAAAGGCCCCGCTCCGGCGGGGCTTTTTATCACATGGTCGCCGGTGCTACTTCTTCTCTTCCAACAGCTTTTTGTATTTCTCGACATCGCGCGTCACCAACTGGCCGAGCACTTCGCTCGCATGTTCGTTGGCGTCGGGCGCAACGGTGGAGAGATCGTGAAAACGCTTCTTCACCGCCTCGCTCTCGACGGCGGTCCTGGCGGCGGCGTTCAGCTTCGCGATGATCGCAGGCGGCGTGCCTTTTGGAGCGAACAGGCCGTTCCAGCCCTGCGCCTCGAAGTCGGGAAGGCCGGCTTCTGCCGAAGTCAGCAGATCGGGCAAGGTCGCAAGCCGCACTGTCGAACCGACGACGACGCCCCGCACCAATTTGTCGCCGATCGCCTGCGACACCGAAGCGGCTGAATCGCAGACGCCGTCGATCTGGCCGCCGATCGCGTCCGTCAGCGCCGGCGCCGCGCCGCGATAGCCGACCAGCGTCACGTCGATGCCGGCGGCCTGCGCAAAGCTCTTGCAGATCAGGAAATTCGAGGAGCCGACGCCGGCATGGCCGAGATTGACCTTGCCGGGATTTTTCTTCGCATAGGCGATGAAATCCTGCAGGTTCTTGGCGGGGAAATCCTTGCGCAACGCGACGATGCCGAAGGTTTTCGCTACCACCGCGATCGGCACGAAGGATTCCGGCGTGAACGGCAGTTTCGGATAGATCGTATAGGTCGCCGCACTCGTGCCGGCATTGCCGATGGCGATCGTATAGCCGTCGGCTTCTGCGCGCGCCGCCCGCGTCAGCGCGGTCGAGCCGCCGGCGCCCGCGACGTTCTCGATCACGATCGGCTGCCCGAGCGACTTGGCCATCTCCTCGGCAACCACACGCGCGATCACGTCGGAGGTGCCGCCGGCCGCGAACGGCACGATCATGGTGATGGGCCGCTTGGGATAATCCTGGGCGTGGGCCGCCACGGCGCATAGCAGCGCCACAACGACAATCGTCAGGCGCGACACCAAGAACCTCACGCGGCTTTTTGCAGATGCGCGGCTAGCCCTGCGAACAGGCCGCGGCCGTCGGTGCAGCCCATGATGTCTTCGACGTGGTTTTCCGGGTGCGGCATCATGCCGAGCACGTTGCCGCGCTCGTTGACGATGCCGGCGATCGACTGCGCGGCGCCGTTGATGTTGGATTCTTCATCGACAATGCCCTCAGGAGTGCAGTAGCGGTAGAGCACCCGCCCCTCGCCCTCCAGCCGCTTCACCGTCTCCTCATCGGCCTCATAGTTACCCTCGCCGTGCGCGACCGGCACGCGGATGACCTGACCGGCATTGTAGCCGCGCGTGAACGGCGTATCCGAGCGCTCGACCCGCAGGTGCACATCCTGGCAGATGAATTTCAGCCGCGCATTGCGCATCAGGACGCCGGGCAGCAAGCCTGCTTCGCACAGGATCTGAAACCCGTTGCAGACGCCAAGCACGAGCCCACCATCGGCCGCATACTTACGCACCGCGTCCATGACGGGCGCGCGGGCGGCAATCGCCCCGCAGCGCAGGTAATCGCCATAGGAAAACCCGCCGGGCACTACGACCAGATCGGTCCCCTTCGGCAGCGCAGTGTCGGCATGCCACACCATCGCAGCCTCCTGCCCCGAGGCGAGCTTGAGCGCGCGCGCCATGTCGCGCTCGCGATTGATTCCGGGGAAGACGAGGACGGCGGATTTCATGGAGGTTCCCGGTTGGAAACGAGAATCGTCGGCAGAACCGCCGACCCGGCAGAGACATAACCATTTGACGCCGGTTTTTCCAGTGCTAGCGTCGCCAAAACGGCCTGCGCGGCAGCCGTGCTCAACAATAATCGCTCAGGGATGGAAGCCATGAATGTCCCGTCGCGGGCGACCGCTGCGACCGAACCGATGACGTCCGAAGGTGTCGTCGCGGCCGGTGTTTACGTCGATGGCCGCCGCGTCGCCAACATCGCCATCGAGGAGGCTTCGAGCTGGCGCAGCAAGCCCGGCCACGTCGTCTGGATCGGCCTGTATGAGCCGGATCTAGCGCTACTGAAGAGTGTGCAGCAGCAGTTCGACCTGCACGACCTCGCGATCGAGGACGCCAACCACGCCCATCAGCGGCCCAAGATCGAGCAATATGGCGACGGCCTGTTCATCGTGGCGCGAACGGCGCAACTGATCCAGGGCAGGATCGCGTTCGGCGAGACTCATTTGTTCGTTGGCGAAGGCTATCTCGTCTCGGTCCGCCACGGCGCATCGACCTCGTATGCAGCAGTGCGCGAACGCTGCGAGAGCTGCCCCCGCGCGCTGGCGCGTGGCGAGGACTATATTCTCTACGCCATCCTCGATTTCATCGTCGACAACTATTCCCCTGTCCTGGAAACCATCCACGACGAGGTCGAGAAGATTGAAGACGACGTCCTCGCCAGCACCATCACGCGGACCCAGGTCGAACGGCTCTACATGCTGCGACGGGATCTATTACGACTGCGCAATGCGATTGGCCCCCTGGTGGAAGTCTGCCGCCGGCTCGAACACGACAACCTTCCGATGGTGCGTTCGACTATGCAGGCGCTGTTTCGCGATGTCACCGACCACGTCAGGACCATTCAGGAGCGCACCGATTCAATGCGCGAGGTGCTGGCATTCGCCTTCGAGGCAAGCCTTCTGGTCGGCCAGGCCCAGGAGACCGCGGTCTCCAAGAAGCTGGCCTCATGGCTCGCCATCATCGCCGTGCCGACGGCGTTGGCCGGAGTCTACGGGATGAATTTCAAGCACATGCCCGAACTGGAATGGGACTACGGATATTTCTTGGTGCTGGGGCTGATGCTCACCGCCTGCACCGGGCTGTACTGGCGTTTCCGCAGCGTGGGATGGCTGTGAGTGGCAAGCCCGCCGCTCACATCCTCATCCCAAGAGCTCGACCCGATAATTCTCGATCACGGTATTCGCCAGCAGCCTGTCGGCGGCATCCTTCAATGCCGCCTCGGCCTTGGCCTTGTCCGAGCCTGACAGTTCGATGTCGAACACCTTGCCCTGGCGGACGCTGGCGACGCCATCGACGCCGAGCGATTTCAACGCGCCTTCGATGGCCTTGCCCTGCGGATCGAGGATGCCCGACTTCAACGTAACGGTAACGCGTGCCTTCACGAGATTTGCCCCAGTTCTTCTTTAGCTCTTCACCAGCACCGGACCCGAACCGGCCGGGCGCTCGTTCTCCATCAGAATGCCCAGACGTTTCGCCACCTCGGTATAGGCTTCAAGCAAGCCGCCGAGATCACGGCGGAAACGGTCCTTGTCGAGCTTCTCGTTCGACTTGATATCCCACAGCCGGCATGAGTCGGGCGAGATTTCGTCGGCGACGATAATCCGCATCATCTCGTTCTCGAACAGCCGGCCGCATTCCATCTTGAAATCGACCAGGCGGATGCCGATCCCCAGGAACAGCCCGGTAAGGAAGTCGTTGACGCGGATGGCGAGCGCCATGATGTCGTCGATTTCCTGCGGCGTCGCCCAGCCGAACGCGGTGATGTGCTCTTCCGACACCATGGGGTCGTTGAGTTGGTCGTTCTTGTAATAGAATTCGATGATCGAGCGCGGCAGTTGGGTGCCCTCCTCGATGCCGAGGCGCTGCGACAGCGAACCGGCCGCGACGTTCCGCACCACCACCTCCAGCGGCACGATCTCGACCTCACGAATCAACTGCTCGCGCATGTTGAGGCGGCGGATGAAATGGGTCGGCACCCCGATGTCGTTGAGGTGCTGAAACAGGTACTCCGAAATCCGGTTGTTGAGGACGCCCTTGCCCTCGATCACCTGGTGTTTCTTGGCATTGAACGCGGTCGCATCATCCTTGAAGTGCTGGATCAGGGTTCCCGGCTCCGGACCTTCGTACAGGACCTTGGCCTTGCCTTCATAAATACGGCGTCGACGGCTCATTGGGATGTACCGTGTTTTGTTGAAATCCATGAAATTGGTGTGCTCCGGATGACAAGGGTTTGCGACCACGACGGAGCTGCCGTGAAGGCCAGGTCTTGAACCTAACGGCGTCCTGAACTAAGCGACCGGAAACAGAACAAGAACCTCGCCTGATGGGCAACCTATCCGATTGGCCCACCCAGCACAATCGACCCGGCCCGATTGGGCCCAACTTATCCCGATTGCCTGCGGCCGAACGGCCTGTTGTTTTACCGATTCGCCCCCTCTATCTAGGTATTCCACCGGGCCGCGACAACGCGGCCTCGTTTACCATTTGCGGGGATTGGAACCGAAGAATGACCACTTTCGACAAACGCGAGGAAGGTTTTGAGAAGAAATTCGCCCTCGACGAGGAGCAGAAGTTCAAGGCTGAGGTTCGCCGCAACAAGCTGCTCGGTCTTTGGGCAGCGGAGAAGCTCGGGCTGTCGGGCGATGCCGCCACCGCCTATTCCAAGGAAGTGGTCGCGGCCGATTTCGAGCAAGCCGGCGACAAGGACGTCCAGGACAAGGTGGTGAAGGATCTTACCGCCAAGGGCGTCGCCATCACCGCGCAGGAAGTTCGCGTCAAGATGGACGAACTGATTGCGGTTGCCGCCGCCCAGGTGAAGGCGGGCTCGTAGGAGCCCCCCCCAGTCATTTCGGGGCGTGCGAAGCACAAACTATGGGGCGCCCTTGCGTCCCTAAGAATCTGGAGATTCCGGGTCTGGTCCTTCGGACCATCCCGGAATAACGGCGCTAACGTCCGAGCGCCTTAGTTCCTCGATATTCCTTTCGGACGATCTCCATCAATCGCCGCGCCGCCGCGCTCAGGAAGCCGCCGCGGCGCGTTACTGTGACGACGTCATGGCTTGCCTTGAGATCGCGCACGCCGATGGTTGAGATCGTCTTGTGTCGCAGTTCCTCTGCGGCGTTGCTCTCCGATAACAGCGCAATGCCAAGGCCGGCTTCTACCAGGCGCTTCTGTGCGGTCAGGCTGTCGACCGGCGTCCAATCGATCTCACCCAATCCATGGGTTTGAAACAGCGCAAAGACATGCGCCGCTGTGACCTCGCGCCTGCCAGGCACGATCGGAAAGGCGATCCAGCGCTCGCCCCGCAAATCGGCGAGCTTTGCGACCCGGCGGCCTGCGCGCGGATGATCCAGCGCGCATACGACCTGCAGCCGCTCCGAGAACAGCAATTCGCAGTCGAGGTCGCGCGAGCGATCGCGATCATAACGCAGGCCGATGGTCACTTCGCCGCGGCGGACCATGTCGCTGACCTCTGCGCTAGTCGCGGTACGCAGGCTCAATTCGACCTCGGGATGCTCGGCCGCGAAGCGCCTGAGAACCGCCGACAGCCGCCCGCCGGCAAGCGTGCCGACGACGGCGAGCGCGACCGGTCCCAAATCCGGCCGCGCCAGTGCGCGCACCGCATTCTCCGCATCCTGGGCCGCAGCCACCGCGCGCTCGGCATGAGGCACCAGCACTTTTCCGGCGTCACTCAAAGTCGTGCGCCCCGCGATCCGCTCGAACAGCGGCACGCCGAGCTCCTGCTCCAAGAGCGCAATGCGCCGCGAAATCGCCGGCTGCGAGCGGTGCAGCGCTTTTGCGGCATTCGAAATGCCGCCGCGGCGATGAATGGTCAGGAAGGTGAGAAGCGCATCGCTGTCCATGCTTTGTCCATGCAAAAAGCTGATGATGCATAGAGGAATAACAAATTTGGCTGATGGCGGATAGCCCGCTAGTTTCGTCGCCAACCAGACCTGACCAACCAACGAAGCGGAGATTGCCGATGCGAAATCAGATGGAAAAAGCCGAGGCGTTTCGCGCGCTGCATGCGCGGCCCGGCGCGTTCATCATCCCCAATCCCTGGGACGCTGGCACCGCAAAGCTTCTCGCCGCGATGGGCTTTGAGGCGCTTGCGACCACGAGTCTCGGCCTTGCCAACACACTCGGCAGCGTCACGGTCAGCCTCGACGCCATCCTCGAGAATTGCCGGGCGATTGCGGAAGCAACCGACCTTCCCGTCAACGCCGATCTGGAAAACTGCGGCGCCGATGATCCGAAGACCGCGGCAAGAGCGATCGCGCGCGCGGCCGAAGCCGGCGCCGTCGGCGGCTCTATCGAGGATTCCACCGGCGATCCGCAGAACCCGATCTACGACTTTTCGCTCGCGGTCGAGCGGGTGCAGGCCGCGGTCGAGGCGGCGCGCGCACTGCCCTTCCCGTTCACGCTGACCGCGCGGGCGGAGAATTTCCTGCACGGCCGCAAGGATCTCGACGACACCATCAAGCGGCTGCAGGCGTTCGAGGCCGTTGGCGCCGATGTCCTATATTCACCTGGGCTCTACGACATCGGCACCATTCGCACTGTGGTGTCGTCGGTCGGCAAACCGTTCAACCTAGTGATGGGATTTGCCGATTCGACGCTGACGGTGGATCAGCTCTCAGCCGCCGGCGTCAAGCGAATCAGCGTCGGCGGCGCGATGGAGCGCTACGCACTGGCGGCGTTCCTGAAGTGCGCGCGTGAGATGAAGGAGCGTGGTGCGTTTACGTTTGTGCGGGAGATGGCGCCGATCGGGGAAGTGAGGGCGGCGTTCGAGTGACGGTCTCTCCCCGTCATTCCGGGGCGTGCGAAGCACGAACCCGGAATCTCGAGATTCCGGGTCTGGTCCTTCGGACCATCCCGGAATGACGGTGAATAATCACTCCTCCTTAAATCCATACTCCGGTACATTCCCACTCGCGCCGTAATATTTATACGGCAGGAATTTGCCGGACATCGTGATCTTGACCCGGTCGCCCTTGGGATTGGCGACGCGCTCCAACGCCATGTCGAAATCGATCGCCGACATGATGCCGTCGCCGAATTCCTCCTCGATCAGCGCCTTCCACGCCGGGCCGTTGACCATCACCATTTCGTAGAAGCGGTAGATCAAGGGATCGGTCGGCGGCATCGGCGTGCCGGTGCCGCGCATCGGCACCTCGTTGAGCATCGCAGTTTCCGCTTTCGACAGCCCGAACAATTCGCCGGCATTGGCGGCTTGCGGCTTCGTCAGTTTCATCTGGCCCATGATGGCGCCGACGATCAGCACTTCCGAATAGCCGCCGATCTTTTCGCAGATGTGTTTCCAACTCCAGCCCTTCTCGCGCTTGATGTCGAGCAGCTTTTCTGTGAGGTCTTCGCGCTTCATGCCCTATCTCCTTATGTACTCGTCATGCCCGGGCTTGTCCCGGGCATCCATGTTTTTGCTTCGTATCGCCTAGGCAGACGTTGATGGCCGGGCCACGCTCGGCCATGACGCCTCAATCGAGTCCTCCGCCTCCGCAGCCACCACCAGCTCCGGCTTGCCCGGCCGCACGACCGGCACGTTGCGCGGATCATGATCGGTCACGGTGGCGGCAAACGTCTTGCTGCGGCTGACCAGGAAATCGACGATGTGATTGCGCACCGCGTAATAGAGCGGATGGCGGTGCAGATCGATGCGGCCGCGATCCTTCGGGAGCGGATTTTCCACGATCTCGGCCAACACGGCGCCCGGACCATTGGTCATCAGAAAAATCTTGTCGGCGAGATAAATCGCCTCATCGACATCATGGGTAATCATGAACGCGGTCTGCCCGGTCTCGAGGCAAATGCGCCGCACCTCGTCCTGCAGCGTACCGCGCGTCAGCGCGTCCAGCGCCGAGAACGGCTCGTCCATCAGCATGATCTTCGGCGTGATCGAGAGCGCGCGCGCAATGCCGACGCGCTGCTTCATGCCGCCCGAGAGTTCCGACGGCCGCTTGTGCTCGGAGCCGGTAAGCCCGACCAGATCGATGAACTTCTGAGCATGCGCCTTCACCCTGGCGCGATCCCAGTTGCGCCACTTCGAGGTCACGGCATAGGCGACGTTGCCGAGCACCGTACGCCATGGCAGCAGCGCATGGCTCTGGAAGATCACGGCGCGATCAAGGCTCGTGCCTTCAATGGCCTGCCCGTCGACGATGACGGCGCCCTCGCTCGGCTGGTCGAGCCCCGCCAGGATGTTCAACACCGTGGTCTTGCCGCAGCCGGAATGGCCGATCACGCAGCCGAATTCGCCGCGCTTCATCGACAGCCAGAGATCCTCGAAAATCGTGGTCTCGCCGCCACCCGCGCCCGGATAACGCCGCGCGATACCCTCGATCGAAATGAACTTGTCGGTCATGGCCGTCATCACTCCGGAAACGTGACCATGCGCGTAAACCGCGCCAGGATCTGGTCGAGCAGCATGCCGACGATGCCGATCATGAGGATAGCGATGATGACGTTGGTGATCGAAAGGTTGTTCCACTCGTTCCAGACGAAGTAGCCAATGCCGGTCCCGCCCACCAGCATCTCGGCCGCCACGATCACGAGCCAGGCGATGCCGATCGAAATCCGCATGCCGGTCAGAATCGTCGGCGCCGCTGCCGGCAGGATCACCGTGAAGGCACGCCTGACGGTGCCGACTTCCAGCGTGCGCGCGACGTTGATCCATTCTTTGCGTACCGCGGCGACGCCGAACGCGGTGTTGAGCAACATTGGCCACACCGAGCAGATGAAGATCACGAAGATCGCTGAGATCGAGGAATCCTTGATGGTGTAGAGCGCGAGCGGCATCCAGGCCAGCGGCGAGATCGGCTTCAACACCTGGATGAACGGATCGAGCGCCCTACTGATCAAGGGCGACATCCCGATCAAAAATCCGAGCGGAATGGCGACGATCACCGCGAGCAGATAGCCGAAGCCGACCCGCGCGATGGAATAGCCGAGCTGGATGCCGAGCCCCTTGTCGTTCGGCCCGTTATCGTAGAACGGTTGCCTGAGGTGCTCCCACAATTTGGCGCCGACATCGAGCGGCCCCGGCATCGCCGATTTGCCTTGGGTGGCCGTCAGCCCCATCAGCTTGGCGTATTCCGGCGACATGTTGCCGACAGCGCCCGTCGAGCGGGTGGCGAGATGCCAGATGCCGAGGAACGCCGCGAGCAGCACGATCGAGACGACGGCCGCGCGAAAACGAAGCGATGAGGTCATGATGACAAGCTCCGTGTCCCGGGCGCGGCGCAGCACGAAGCGCAGCGCAGTGGTGCGCCGCAGAACCGGGACCCACCGAGTGCGAGGCCGTCCCGGCTTAGCGAAGCATCGCTACGCACTCCGTGCTGCGCGCTGCATCGCATCCGGGACACGAAACCGGGATTCATCACGACGCCTTCCTGATCTTGAAGCTGGCGAGATAGTCCTCCGGCTTCGCAGGATCGAACGTCTTGCCCATCACCGAAAAGCTCTTGGTGGTGGCGGCGGGCGGCGTCAGTCCTGCTTGCTTCATCAGCTTGGCGGCGTCGGTGGCGAGATAGACCTGCGCGGCGATGCCGGCATAGTCGATGTCGCCCTTGATCTGCCCCCAGCGCTTCATCTGGGTCATGATCCACACCGCGAACGACTGCCACGGGAACGGATCGAAATCGACGCGGTTCGGCTGCTGGACGATGTTGCCGAGCCCATCGGCGAAGGTGCCGGTCAAAATCTGCTCCAGCACGATCGGCGGCTGGTTGAGATAGTTCGCCGGCGCGATTGCCGCCGCGATCTCCTTGCGGTTCTCCGCCTTGTGCGCATACGCGGTGGCTTCAATGATCGATTTGAGCAGCGCGCCATAGGTATTCGGCATCGTGGTGACGAATTCCTTCGACGCGGCGAAGGCGCAGCACGGGTGGCCTTCCCAGATATCCTTGGTGAGGATGTGGATGAAGCCGGCACCGTCAAACACCGCGCGCTGGTTCATCGGGTCGGGCCCGAGAAAGCCGTCGATGTTGTCGGCCCGCAGATTGGCGACCATTTCCGGCGGCGGCACCGCGCGGATCTGCACGTCGGCATCGGGATCGATGCCGTGCTCGGCAAGGTAATAGCGCAAGAGGTAGTTGTGCATCGAGTAGTCAAAGGGCACGGCGAACTTGAAGCCCTTCCAGTCCTTCGGATTGCGCTTGTCCTTGTGCTTGATCGACAGCGTGATCGCCTGGCCGTTGATGTTTTCCACGGCCGGCATGGTGTAGGGAATCGGATTCGAGCCTGCGCCCATGGTGATGGCGAGCGGCATCGGCGAGAGCATGTGGGCGGCGTCGTATTCCTTGTTGATGGTCTTGTCGCGAATGACGGCCCAGCCGGCGGTCTTGATCACTTCGACGTTCAGGCCGTTCTTGGCATAGAACCCCATCGGCGCGGCCATGATGATCGGCGTGGCGCAGGTGATCGGGATGAAGCCGACCTTGAGGTCCTTCTTTTCCAGCGGCCCGCCTTGCGCGAACGCTTCCGTCGCCGTCTTGAGCGGGAAGAATTGCGATAATGCCGCCGCTGCGGTTGCCGCGCCCACCGACTTCAAAAAGGCGCGTCGCGCGACGTCCTGCGGGAACATCGCGCGCATCACGGCGGAGGCGACCACGCCTTCGTAGCGGTTCTGCTCGCTCTCGATGGCGGACTGGACCTGCAGTTGGGCGGCCTGGTGCTCGGCCTCGCTGACATGCTGGCCGCAGCTACAGCCACCGGCATGAAGACGATGGTTGGGATCGAATGGATTGTCGAAGGTAGACATCAGCCCTCCTGCGCGACGTTTGCCCCCTTATTAAGCAAGGCACATGCCAGCCTCGTTCTGCGGCGATAGCTCTGAGATCACTGGGATTCTGCTGACGTTGGCGGCTACGAAAATTCGTGATACACGAAATGTCGTAGTTGAATTACGAGATTTCGGAGTACCGACTGGATGGATCTGGCCCTCGGCTCAACCACTCCGCCGCAGGATGTCGAACTGCGCACCGCCGCGTTCGAGTTCGCGATCGAGCCCGTGCTGCTGCTCGATCCCCATGCCGACCAGATCCTCGACGCCAATCCGGCGGCCTGCACCCTGCTCGGCTATGACCGCACCTTGCTGCGCCAGACCAAGGCCAGCACGCTGCATGCCGGACAATTGCCTGCTCTGATCGTCTTCACCCAAGCCGTGCTCGACAAGGGCGCATACTGGACCAACGCGCTGACCCCGCGCCACGCGACGGGGCAAAGCCTGCGCCTGGAATATGCCGGCTCACTCGTGCCGGGCGAAGGCCGCTCGCTGGTGCTGCTCACCATGAGCGATCTCGACGCGCGGCGCCGACGCTATGTCGACGCGGCGGCCGAAGACCACATGCGCGGCGGAATCGCGACCTGGCAGCGGGTCGAACGGGTGTTCCAGGATATCGAACGCGAAAACCAGTTGATCCTGCGCGCCGCCGGCGAAGGCATTTACGGCGTGAACGCGGAAGGAAAGACCACCTTCGTCAATCCGGCCGCCGAGCGCATGCTGGGCTGGGCTGCGGAAGAACTGGTCGGCAAGGAAATCCACCCCATCGTTCATCATACCCATCATGACGGGCGGCATTATCCCGATCACGACTGCCCGATTTACGCGGCGTTTCGCGACGGCGCCGTGCACCAGGTCGAGGGCGAGGTGTTCTGGCGCAAGGATGGCACGCCGGTCTGGGTCGAATATACGTCGACGCCGATCCGCGACCGCGGCGTCGTGGTGGGCGCCGTCATCGTGTTCCGTGACGTCAGCCAGCGCCGCGAGGCCGACGAAAAGCTGCACGCGGCGCTTGCCGAGGTCGATCGCCTGCGCGAGCGGCTGGAGCTAGAAAACGCTTACCTCCAGGAAGAAATCCGCATCGAGACCAATCCCCGCGGCATCATCGGCCAGAGCGAGGCGATCCAGAAGACGCTGCGCCAGGTCAAGCTGGTGGCGCCTACCACCGCCGCTGTCATGATCACCGGCGAGTCCGGTACCGGCAAGGAACTGATCGCGCGCGCCATTCATGAAGCGAGCAGCCGCCGCGACCGGCCGCTGATCCGCGTCAACTGCGCGGCGATCCCGCGCGAACTTTTTGAGAGCGAGTTCTTCGGCCATATCAGAGGCGCCTTCACCGGCGCGATGCGCGACCGCATCGGACGGTTCGAGCTTGCCGATGGCGGCACGCTGTTTCTCGACGAGGTCGGCGAAATCCCGCTCGAGCTGCAGGGCAAGCTGCTACGGGTACTGCAAGAGGGCAATTTCGAGCGTGTCGGCGAGGAACGCACCCGCGCGGTCGACGTGCGCGTGATCGCCGCCACCAACCGCGATCTCAAGCAGGAAGTGCAGCGCGGCCGGTTCCGCGAGGACCTCTATTTCCGCCTCAACGTCTTCCCCGTGGAGTCGGTGCCGTTGCGCGAGCGGCGCGAGGACATTCCGCTGCTGGCGCAGCACTTTTTGACCCGCGAGAGCAAGGTGCTGAAATCCGAGCTGCGCTTGTCGGAAGGCGATGCGCGGAAGCTTTCGCGCTACGACTGGCCGGGCAATGTCCGCGAACTGCAGAACGTGATCGAGCGCGCGGCGATCCTCGCCCAAAACGGCCGGCTGCGCATCGACCTGCCCGATACATCCGGCACATCGCCCTCCTCCGGCGCGGCGCGCGTGAAGGCCGATGCCCATCCAGTGGTGATGACCTCATCGGAAATGCGCGCCCACGAACGTGCCAACATCCTCGCGGCACTTGAAGCCTGCTCCGGCAAGGTGTTCGGCCCCGGCGGCGCCGCCGAGCTGCTCGACATCAAGCCGACCACGCTGGCCTCGCGGATCAAGGCGCTGGGGATTACGAATGAGCGTGGCTTGGCGGGCTAATTAGGGCACGCACTCATAAACGTCGGCTTCCCGCGGCAAAGCGGAAGTCACCCGGCTTGACGGTGATGGCGGCTTGTGACCCCGAGGCAGACATTCGCGTCCAATTTAACCCGAGTTAGCAGGGAACACCGTCCACAACAATTTCAATGCCGTCACGGGACAGCAATCCGCAGCAGGCCTGATAGAGCCGGCGCTGGTCAGTCTGACCGTTGCTGTGGGTCTGAAGATGGACCGCGACCCCCTGCTCTTTTTCGGGCCGTTCGCAATAAGAGAACGCACTGATCTCAACAAATCATTGGGCCGGCATCGAACCTTGGCGCGTCGGCCCAGCACATATTTGCAGTGTTCCGACCAGATTATTCAAACGGATAGGAAAAGTGCTGCCATGTCTCCTGAAACCAAAGAACTTCTCAAGACGACCTGGGCCAAGGTGATTCCGATCAGCGATATCGCGGCTGGCTTGTTCTATGAGAGACTGTTCACGCTCGATCCATCGCTGCAGCGATTGTTCGAGAATGCAGATATGAAAGAGCAGCGCCGGAAGCTGGTCCAGGCATTGAGTGCCGTGATCAACAGTGTCGATGACTTGCCGTCGTTGATACCGACGCTAGAGATCCTCGGGCGAAACCATGTTCGGTATGGCGTAGAGGATCGGCATTACGACACGGTTGGTGCAGCCTTGCTATGGACCCTAGAGCAGGGGTTGAAAGAGGCTTGGACGCCAGCGGCGAAGTCCGCCTGGGTGGTGGCATACAGCACCGTGTCCGGCGTCATGCGTGATGCGGCAGCCGCATCGCGAGAGAACGCGACCGCGCAGGCAATTTGAATCTGGCATGACGCCTCTTGGCCCAAAGGCGACATGCATCAATGTTGGCTTGATAATCGCCTTCCGAGAGTAGAGCGGACCTGACTTAATTACGGGTCCATGCCCTAGTAGCGGCGGCCGCCGACCGAGAACGACGAAGCGCCGGGCAGCGAATTGAATTCGCTGTCGATGCGGCCCGACTGCTGGACGTAGCCGACGCCGAGCGACAGGCTGAGATTCGATGTCGCCTGGAATTCGACGCCGGCGTTCACGCTGGAGATCGGCAGCGTGCCCGACTTGGAGTCGAAGGGCGCGAACGGGCCGCCGATGCCGGTATTGTATTTCAGCGTCTCGAACCCGGCATAGAAGGTGACGGGCAAGCCGCTGTTCTTCAGGCTGTAGCCGACCTGCACGCCCTCGCTATAGAGCGAGCCGAAATTGCCAAACGCGCTTTGGCTGATGCCGCTCAAGCCCATGTTGCTGCGCTGGCTGCCGACAAAAAAGCCGTTCGAAAAATTGTAGCGCGCATAGGACGAGCCGTTTCCGACGTCACGGAAGTCGAAGCTCGGAAAATTGCCGTATGCGTTCGGGCTCTCGCCCGCATCGCCGCTGAAGCCCATCGGCCAGCCCGGGATCCAGTAGTTTACGGGCGAGACCTGCGCATGGGCCGCCGGCGCGCCGAGACAAAGCATTGCCACGACCAACGTAAGACCTAATCTGCCTGAGAACATCGACATCCGCCCGACCACCAACTGCGCCGCGATTATACGCAGCGGATATCGGAAACGCCAGAGTGGCGCGATGGCGCGGTTCCACCTGTTGGCGATATGCGTCGATGGTACAGATAGCGTGGTTGCAGCCTGATCCGCTCGATCAGGCCGCACCATCGAACGCGTCCTCACGCCGCCTTGGTGGTGAGCTTGGCCTCCATCGGCAGCCCCTCCTCAATCGGCAGCGCGGGATCGCGCGACCATTCGTTCCACGAGCCGAAATACATTCGCACATCCTTTACGCCGGCGTTCTTCAGCGCCAGGAACGTGTTCGAGGCCCGCGCGCCCTTGAAGCAATAGAGATAGACCGGCGTATTCTGCGTAATGCCGACGGTGGCGCATTCCGCCAAAATCTCATTCTTGGACTTGAAGCGGGGCCCTTCCGCGGTCGGCTTCATCATGCGGTACCATTCGAGCCAGACAGCGCCGGGGATGCGTCCCTTGCGGGGGCAGAAATCCTTTCCATACGGAGAAGAGCTTTCGCCGATCCACTCGTCGATGTCGCGCACATCGAGCAAGGCGATGCCGGGCTTGCCGACGGCGGCCAGCATGATCTTGGCATCGATCAGGATGTCGCCTGCTTCCGGCACGATCGCGAACGACGCCTTCACCGGCGACGGCACCTCCGTGGTCACCGGCAGGCTAGCCGCCATCCAGGCATCAAAGCCGCCATGTAGCACCTTGACCTTGGCATAGCCGAGCATGGTCAGCAGATAGTAGCCGCGGCAGGACTGCCCGAAGCCGGAATTCATCGACTGCTCGTAGATAACCGCGGTCTCCTTGCCCGAAAGCCCGGCGGCGCCGAACGCGTCGGCGAATTTCGTCTTCAACTCGTGCATGCCTTCCGGCGTCGACGTCGCGAGATAGGTGAAGATTTCATGGACGTTGACGGCGTTCGGGAGATGCCCCGCGCCGTAAGCGTCGGGATTACGGGTGTCGATGACGACACACGGCTCTTGCTTGAGGAATTCCGCGAGTTCGCCGGCAGTAATCAGAACGTCCGTCATGGCAGGCCTCTCCTGTTGCGTGGTTGCGGGTTGTGGTCGATCGGAAATCAGTGTTCGTCGCCGGCCAGCATCTTGCGAAGCTGCTTGGTGGCGGGCGTGACGATCGCGACGAAATAGGCTTCGCGCAGCCGCCGCTGGGCGCGGTGGCTCTTCAAATAACCGCGCGCGCCGCAATGAAGCATCGCCGCATGCGCAGCCGCGACGCTGGCGTCGCCGAGCCGGAGCCGCAGCGCGATGACGCGGCGCCAGTAGCTATCGTCGGAATTGTAGGGGTCGCGCGCCAGCGCCATCGTCTCCTTCTCGAACTCGGCATGGAGTTCGCGGAATTGAATAGGCTGTTGCGGCAAATAGCGGTTGATATGGCTCAATAGCGCGTCGACCTCGTCCATGATCTGGATGCAATCCTTGATTAGGCCGAGCGCCATGCCGGCCTGCAGCAGGATGAAACCGGCGCGGATCTTCTTCACGAACGGTCCCGCCGGCTCGGCGAGGATCAACTCATCCGGCACGAAGACGTCGCGGAACTGCACCGCATAGGTGCCGGTGCCGTCCATCGCGAGAAACGGCTTGCATGGCTGCAGCGTGATCGCGGGATCGGAGCAATCGGCAAGGAACATCACGATGCCGCCGCCCTCGTCCTCGCGCTCGAAGATGGTGCCGAAGAAATGATCGGGACCGAGGTTCGACACCCAGGGTAGCGCGCCGCGCACGATATAGCCGCCCTCGACTCTCCGACCCTTCAGCTTCAGCTTCTCGATGCCGAAAAAACTCTTCATCGGATTGGACAGCCCAGTGCCGCCTAGAATCTCGCCGCTGGCAAACTTGTCGGCGAATTTGGCAACGAGTTTTGGATTGTTCGAATTCGAGGCGTACCAAACCAGCGTGTTCTGGCACCAGGCCATGAAGGCGGTGGCGCCGCAGACCTCGCCGAGCGCCGCGATCGATTGAATGGCGCAGCGCAGGTCGGCCATGCCATCCCCAGGCCGGTGACTGCCCCACGCGCCGACGTCCCCGAGCCGCCGCAGCAACGCATCCGGATAGACGGTGCCCTCGTCGATGGCCGCGGCGTGGGGTGCGAGTTCTCTGCGCGCAATCGCCGCGACCTGATCCACGATCGATGCCGCGGGGAGATCTTCGGCAACTGCAAGCCGCGATACCGCCACTGAACCCATGAGACCCTCCGCACCCCAGTGCCTGTTGCGACTGCTTATGCGCTGACTTCGAGATTGACGGGCCGCGTAAAGGTGTTGGCGACCGGCGACCATTTCTTGACGTGGGCGACCAGCGCGTCGATCTCGCTCTTCGGAATGCCCTCGCATTCCATGTCGACCTTGACGCGCACATCGGTGAAGCCGACCGGCTTTTCGCTGACGTCGCCGGTGCCCCACACCGCCGTGATATTGAGGTCGCCCTCCAGCTCGAGTTCGAGCTTGTTGACGATCCAGCCGCGGTGCACGGCGTTGGCGTGCAGGCCGACCGCAAGGCACGAGCCGAGCGCGGCGAGCGAGGCTTCGGAAGGATTCGGCGCGGTGTCATCGCCCAAAAGGCCCGGCGGCTCGTCGACGATGTAGGGCGCGAGGTTGCGAATGTAGTTGGCGTGACGGAACTTGCCCTCCGCCACCGTCCTGCACTTCAAGGTCTTGATGACCTTCGGGTTGGCCTTGCCGTTGGCGATGAGCTGCTCGAGCCCGCCTCTGTCGATCGGGGCCAGGCAGCCCGTGAGCACCGTTTTTTGAGCGACCGCGGTCATCTTTTCTCTCCCTTGGGTAGGATACCGAACGTTCTGTTTCCTGCATGAAGCGTGCCAGATCAGGCCGAAATCAAAAGCCGAACGTCTCTCGTCGCTTAGCGATGCCTGCCCGGAAATTGATCAGCGCAGCGCTGCTCAGACGCGAAGCAATTGCCGCACGGCAGCGATTATTTTCGGCGCAAAGATGCTGCTTGATGAATCGGAGGCGCTCCGATTAACTGCGGCGCATGGGCAAATCAGTTTCCAAGAGGAAAGCTGTCGCGGCGTCGGCCGCAGGCGACGAGGAGTCCGCGCGAGGACGCCTGCTCAATGCGGCGACGCATCTGTTCTGCAGATACGGCATCAACGCCACCGGCATCGACGCGATCATCGACGAGGCCGGCACGGCGAAAACCACGCTCTACAAATTGTTCGGCTCGAAGACCAACCTCGTAAACGCCGTGCTGGAAAGCGAAGGCAAGGCCTGGCGTGAATGGTTCATCGGCGCGATGGAGGATGGCGGCGGCGATGCGCAGGCAAAGCTGAGACGGATTTTTCCGGCGCTGAAGCGCTGGTTCGCTGAGGAGCGCTTCTACGGCTGCCCCTTCATCAATGCGGTCGCCGAGCACGACAAGGACGCCAAGCAGTTCCGCAATATAGCGCTGCGCCACAAGAAGGTGGTGCTGGCGCATATCGAAAAGCTCGCCACTGAGATGGGCGCCGCCGAACCGCAGGTGCTGGCCCATCAACTCGCGCTGTTAATAGACGGCGCCATCGTCGCCGCCATGGTCACGCGCGATCCCGCCGTCGCGGATACCGCGGCGCTTGCGGCGGGCTCGCTGTTTGGGCCGTCGAAGGTGAAGAAGCGCGCCGGTAACCCTGCGGAGCTTGTCGCCGTCTGAGGCGAGCTACAGCGATGCGGAAGCCGTAACGACAAGACTGCGCGCCAGCACCACCCCGCCGGCCAGGATCAGGCCAACACCTGCGATGCGGCTGAGCCACGGGCTGCGGGCGAGCAGTTTCTCGAAGGCGACATAGATCGCGACCGCCGCGATCCACACCAGGTTCATCACGCCGGCAACGAACAGCAGCGCCATCAAAAACCAGCAACAGCCGACACAGTAGGTGCCGTGCCGAAAACCCATGCGCAGCGCGCCCATGGCGCCCGGTTGCCAATAGCGGCTGAGGAAGAATACCGGACTCTGGCAGTAGCGCAGGCACGCGCGCTTGATTGGCGTGAGCTGATAGAGTCCGGCGGCAACCAGGATGATCCCGGCCAGTATGCTGCTGGTGCTCGCCATCATGCCGGACAGCAGCCCGGCCTGGTCGAGTGCCCACTGCACCGCGACCGCGACGAGGCTAAAGCCGGCCCATATCACGAGATAGCCGGCGAGAAAGAGCCAGCTTGTGACGACGGGATTATCCGTCGCCTGCCTCCGCTTGATTGCCGTAAACAGCAGCACCATGGGCGCCGCGCTCGGCACCATCATCGCGATCATCATCACCCACCACATCGCAAACATCAGCGCAGCCTGCGAGGGCGACCATGGCTCGGGATCCATCGGCATGTCGGCCATGCTCATGTCGATGCCGGCGCCGGCGACCAGATAGCCCCAGGCGAAGGCAACCACGGCAGCCATGCCGAATGCCACGATCAGGCGATCGTGGCGCAAGGTCTGTTCAAGCGCAGAGGTCCCGGACATGGACTTAACCTCCGCCACGGGCCGGCACGTCGAAATGCCGTTTCCAATGCAGCTTCAGGCCGCGACGCCCTCCGGCGTCTGAACGACGTTGGCCAGCGAGCTGTGCGTGCCCTTGGTCTCGAACTTGATCGCACCGGTCGAGCGGATGTTGGCCGAGGCAACTTCGGCGGCGCGATGTTCGAATCCCTCGGGCATCACGACCTGGATACGGTGCGGCTCTCCTGTCACCGGATTCTTGATTGGCTCGACCTCTGTCTCCAGCACACCTTTCGCGACGACCCGCGCTACGCGTCCATTCTTGTCGAACGAAAACTCGAAGGGCACGAACAATGGTTCGTGCATTTTGGTCACGATCAGGCTGAGGATCTGGAATAGCGTGCCTTCGGCGGAGTTCTGGCCAGACATGATCTTGAAAAGCGCGTCGCGTTGTTCGGGTGTGGCGCGCTCGTCGATGATCGGCTGTAGCTGGCCGTTGCCCTCATGCAGCGCGCCGGGAAAATCAACGGTGGCGGCGAAGACCAGGCCGTCGAGTTTGGTCTTCTCGAAATGTCCCTTGGTGATCCGCATGCCGACCATGCCCTTGCAATAGCCTTCGGTCGGCAG
Source organism: Bradyrhizobium sp. sGM-13 (assembly GCF_018398875.1). Taxonomy (GTDB): domain Bacteria; phylum Pseudomonadota; class Alphaproteobacteria; order Rhizobiales; family Xanthobacteraceae; genus Bradyrhizobium. The sequence continues at coordinate 376,954 of NZ_JAGWDK010000003.1, forward strand.
CGCATTGAAGTCGCACGGACAGCCAAATGCGCAATTGCAGTTCTTGATCCATTCGCCTTCGAGACGCCAGTCAGATGTCGCCATTGCACACCTCCCGTTCGCGTATTCGATTGGACTGCAGGGGGTGAGTTTATCCCCTTTGTGCACGCGGGGACAGCGCCGGCCTGCCCGACAGGCCGCCTAACTGCGCTCGAGCAGCTTCGCCTCGAGCCGCGCCAGTTCCGTCGCCAGATCCCGCTCGACATCGGCGACCCGCATCTCGATCACGCGGTAATCCCGTGCCTCCAGCCACGCCTTCCGCCCGGCGCGGTCGGCGACAATAGTTTCCGTCTCGTTCGGGTTGACCAGTTCGATCGCGAGGCGATGCACAAAGGAAACGAAGTCCGGAATGTGGCGCCCGACCGGGGTCTGGCGCTTGAACTGGCCGGCGAAGCGGCGGTCGCGGGTCAGCGCCTGCCAAAGGATGCGCTCGGCATCGGTCGGGTTGCGGCGAAGCAGCCGTGCTAGGCCGCGCACCGTAGAGCTGTCGCCGGGCACCGCCGGGCCCTGCCCGTGCTCGGCCAACAGCGCCCGCAGCCTTGTCGCCTGTTCACCGTCCAGCACGCCGCCCTTAGCCGGTCCCTTGCGTCCCTCCGCGATCGCCATCACCACGCCGTGCAAAGTGTGCATGTCCTGCTTGGTCGGGTCCATCCGGGTGAAGATGTTGCGCAGGTTCACCAGCATGGTCTCGCGCTTCTCCCGCGGGCGGAGAAATTCGACCTTGTCGAGTTCCCGAACCAGATTGTCGAAGAAGGCCTGCATCTGATGCTGCGAGGCCGGCTCGGAGCGTTCCGGCATCGCGAACGGCAGGGCGCCGCCGGTCGACAGCTTGAACCACTCGTAGCCGATCAGCAACACCGCCTGCGCCAGATTGAGCGAGGCGAAGCCGGGATTGACCGGAAACGTGATGATCCGGTTGGCCAGCGCCACCTCCTCGTTCTGCAGGCCGTACCGCTCCCGCCCGAACAGGATACCAGCCCCGCCGCCACTTCCGACATGCGCCACAATCTCGGCTGCCGCCTGTTCCGGGGCGACCACAGGCTTGGCCTGGTCGTGCGCGCGGGCGGTGGTCGCAAACAGCAGCGTCAAGTCAGCCACCGCCTGCCCCACCGTGTCGAACAACTGCGCCTGTTCCAAAATCTGGTCCGCGCCGGCCGCAGCCCGTTGCGCCGCGATGTTCGGCCAGCCGTCGCGCGGATTGACGATCCGCAGGCACGACAAGGCAAAATTGCCCATTGCCCGCGCCGCCATGCCGATATTCTCGCCGAGCTGCGGCTCGACGAGGATCACAATGGGTCCGGCTAAGTCCAACCCAGACTTGGTTTTATCGGTGCCGGAACCGGACATTTTGACTTCACTTTCTGATTCAACTTCCAAAGCTGCTTCAACTTTTGAAGGTTTGAGTCCGGCGCGATGCGTGCACGGTTCAAACTCTCATGCCTGCCCGTTTTAGAAAGGCGGCCGGAATTCCCCAGCCGGAGAATCGGGTTAGTAGCGTTTCCGCTAGTTCGCTCAAAGCCTCAATTGGGCGGCATCCCGGAACGTCGCTTGCGCGCATTAGACCTTCGGATAGGCTAACAATCACAACCAAAGCGAAGCTGCAAACAGCCCGAAAGCCTAGACGATCTGATTGGCGGTCTGAGCAGCGTTCCCCGGATGCTGCGCAGCGCGCCGCGCTTGCGGGTTGGTGCGCTGCTGATCCGGGGTCCACGCGCTGCGGCGGTGGGTCCCGGCTCTGCGGCGCAGCGCTCTGCGCCGCACCGCGTCCCGGACACGCGATAGTCCATGCTAGATGGGCTAAAAGTCGGGGCGGCACCAGCTTTCGCCGGCCGATTTGCGGTGCTATAGCCCGCCTATAATCACTCCACCCCGCCCATATCAGCGGTTTTCCGAGAAAAGGCCCCCTCCATCATGGCAAACATCAAGGTGACCAACCCCGTCGTCGAACTCGATGGCGACGAGATGACCCGGATCATCTGGCAGTACATCAAGGACAAGCTGATCACCCCGTTCCTGGATGTCGAGCTTCTGTATTTTGACCTCGGAATGGAATACCGCGACCAGACCAACGACCAGGTCACGATCGACGCCGCCAACGCGATCAAGAAGGTCGGTGTCGGCGTCAAATGCGCCACCATCACCCCCGATGAAGCCCGGGTGAAGGAATTCGGCCTGAAGGAGATGTGGAAGTCGCCGAACGGCACCATCCGCAACATCTTGGGCGGCGTGATCTTCCGCGAGCCGATCATCTGCAAGAACGTGCCGCGCCTGGTTCCCGGCTGGACCAAGCCGATCATCATCGGCCGCCACGCCTATGGCGACCAGTACCGCGCCACCGATTTCAAGTTCCCGGGCAAGGGCACGCTGTCGATGAAATTCGTCGGCGAGGACGGCACCGTCATCGAGAGGGAAGTGTTCAAGTCCCCCGATGCCGGCGTCGCGATGGGAATGTACAACCTCGATGACTCCATCATCGACTTCGCCCGCGCCTCCTTCAATTACGGCCTGTTGCGCGGCTACCCCGTCTACCTCTCGACCAAGAACACGATTCTCAAGGTCTATGACGGCCGCTTCAAGGACATCTTCCAGGACATCTACGACCGCGAGTTCAAGAAGGAGTTCGAGGCCAAGCGGCTCACCTACGAACATCGCCTGATCGACGACATGGTCGCCTCCGCGCTGAAGTGGTCCGGCGGCTACGTCTGGGCCTGCAAGAACTACGATGGCGACGTACAGTCGGATACGGTGGCGCAGGGCTACGGCTCGCTCGGCCTGATGACCTCGGTGCTGCTGACGCCCGACGGCAAGACGGTGGAAGCCGAAGCCGCGCACGGCACGGTGACCCGGCACTACCGCGAGCACCAGAAGGGCAAGGAGACCTCGACCAATTCGATCGCGTCGATCTTCGCCTGGACCCGCGGCCTCGCCCACCGCGCCAAGCTCGACAACAACCCGCAGCTCGCGAAATTCGCCGACACGCTGGAGAAGGTCTGCGTTGCGACCGTCGAGGAAGGCTACATGACCAAGGACCTCGCGCTCCTGGTCGGCGCCGATCAGCGCTGGCTGTCCACGACTGGCTTCCTCGACAAGGTTGCGGCCAATCTCGAGAAGGCGATGGCGGCATAATTGGCTGACGATGGTGTTGGTCCTTCGGGGCCAACACCATGGATTTGCGATGCCGATTGTCCGAAACACCGCTCTCGCTCTGCTTTTGTCATCGGCGACGCTTTTCAGCGTGCATGCCCAGACACCTCTTACCGACGCCATTGCGACGCCGGGAGAAAAAACAGTGCTCACTCTCCACGCCGAGGGCGCGCAGGTCTACGAATGCAGGGCCGCCTCTGACGGCAAGCTCGCCTGGGCGTTCCGCGAGCCGATCGCGACGCTGCTGCTCGACGGCAAGACCGTCGGCCGGCACTACACCGGTCCGAACTGGGAGCACATCGACTCTAGCGCCGTCGTCGGCAAGGCAGCCGGCAACGCCCCCGGCACGACGGCGAACGATATTCCCTGGCTGAAGCTGGAAGTGACGTCCGGCCGCGGCGCCGGAATCCTCTCCGGCGTCACGACCGTGCAGCGGATCAATACGGTCGGCGGCAAGCTCGAGGGCGCCTGCGACAAGCCGGGCAGCTATCGCAACGTGCCCTACTCGGCGGATTACGTATTCTTGCGCAAGAGCTGAACACTTTCTCCGCTATGGCCGGAATACCACGCGCGAAGGCCGCCAACCAAGGCGGCCTTCGGGGTGGTAGAGATGCGCAGCAGTCCGGGCCATGCGGGATCGCTCTGCAGCACTGCAATGAGCGACCTTTAGAAGCGACCTCTGCAGGTCTCGCGATACCGGCGGCAGTTTCCTTCGCCTCGTTCGCCCAACTCGTCCTTGTTGAGGCAAGCATATCGCAATTCGGCGCACACATCCCTGCGAACCGGTCGTCCGCAGGCCTCCCGGTATCTGCGGCAATTTCCTTCGCCGCGCTCCCCTAGCGCGTCCTTGTTTTCACAAGCACGCCGCAGTTGCTCGCATTGCCCTCCTCGGCTGTCGTACACTCGGACACCTCCCGGTCCAAACTCAATGGATTGGGAGAAGGCCGAGATCGGAAATACGAAAAGTGCAATTGCCGCTGTGGCGCCGAACGCATATTTGCGCATTGCTTTCGACATTCTCTGATCCTCCAGTTGCTATGTGCCGGTGAATAAAGAGGCTGCTTCGCAGCCTCTCGCTTTTCGATGGGAGCGGACGCAGCGGGCGCTATCGCTTCTCGCCATCGCCATCCTTAGTTCGCGCAGACCTTCATGCTCTTCATTCCGGTTTCTGCTGCGGTGCGCGACTTGAACACCTTGCCGTCGCCAACAACGACAGTGGTGGCAGCCGTCGGTTTGTTGTCCACGATGGTGCACTTCTTCGTGGAGGTATCTTGCACTACATAAAACTCCGCCTGAGCGTAGGCAGTGCCGGTCATGATTGCTGCGGCTGCAGCCGAGATCAGAAGCTTCTTCATGATGTCTCCTCCATTTTGAGTGTGTCCATGCGTAGATTACTGAGCGGCGCGGAGTCGGTTGCGCGGCTGGCAACCACGTGGGTTCACTTTCAGCTCATGGGTGGAGACCTTAAGCGCGTTGATATGAACGCGGACGAAACGGGCAGTTCAGAGACTGTTTATTTCGAGCGTATCGCCCCTTCATCGCGTGCTCTCTTTGGTGCGGGTGCGATAGCAACGCCTGCTGCACGCCATGGTTCTGCGCCAAGGCCGTCTTAATGCCGTCGATAAACTAGAGCGCGGGTGTTACAACGATTGGCGCATACTTACCGCTTTCTTTGTCGCGGCATTGCCATCCATGCATGGGCCGGCGGCTACCGCTAACCCATCGCCACCTTGTCGCCGCCGTGCTCGCGTTGGTCGAGCCACATCGTGCCGAGCGCGAACGCCAGCCAGCCGAAATTGTAGATAAGGCCAATTATCAGAACAACCCAGCCGGGAATCGGTCCGACTGCGGCGCGATCGACAAATTCCGCTAGGGTTGACGCGGGCGTCGGATGGATTGCGATCTTGCCGTAATAGGCAATCACCTGGACGGCGAGAATCCAGACGTAGTTGCGACGCAGCCGCCGCCCCGCCGCGCGGAAAAACGAAATGTGGTGGCGAGGCGCGGTGTAGTCGCGCCCGAGTATCACCTGCCAGCTATCGTCGCGGGCTTCACCGGTGAATATCGGCGCGTAGAAATTCGTCTCCATCCACCGAGCTCGAGCGCGCCAGACATTAAAGTAGCGATAACGTCGCGCCTCCATGCCGAGAAACACGGCAATGAGCAGGCCTACGAGCAGGAGTGGCAGCGGTGAAGCTTCCGGGCTCGAAAAAGTCGTCGACAGGGCGATGCCCATTGTGACGATCGCCCAATTGGTCGTGTTGTCGAGCCGCGTTCTCCAGATCGTCGAACGGTAGACTTCGCCCCGGTAGAGATGAGCGATGGCGCCCATTTCGGCAGAATTGAAGCTGTGTTGGCCCTGTGTTTCGCGAGAAGCCGTAACAGACATGGCGGGACTCCGGTTGTCCGAACCGCGGATCACCGGCGTTGACCGGGAGCGTCCACATCATCAACGCCGATGAACCCATCCGGAATTGTGACGTCGCAACTATGCTCGCCCTGAGGCCGAAATGCCAGCCACAGCTCGAGCAATAGAACAATGCACCGCACTATCGCGGCCGGGCGTCCGCATTGGGTTACAAGCGGCGTGAGCGCTGCTAGGCGCTTATGATTTACGCTTGGCTTGCCTGTGCTCAGGCGCCGGCCATCGCCTGCTCGATCGCCGACAGCGCCGCATTGGCCTTGGCGCCATCGGGCCCGCCGGCCTGCGCCATGTCGGGCCGGCCGCCGCCGCCCTTGCCGCCGAGCGCCTCGGAACCCTTGCGCACCAGTTCGACGGCGTTGAACCGCGCCGTGAGATCGGCGGTGACGCCGACGACGATGCCGGCCTTGCCATCCTCGGTAACGCCGACGATCGCGACCACGCCGGAGCCGATCTGCTTCTTGCCGTCGTCAACCAGGCTCTTGAGATCCTTGGTCTCGACGCCCTCGACCGCGCGGGCCAACAGCTTGACGCCGCCCGCTTCACGCACGCCGCCGGCCGCTGCGCCGTTGCCGGCGCCGCCGCCCATCGCGAGCTTCTTGCGCGCATCCGACAGATCGCGCTCGAGCTTCTTGCGCTCTTCCATCAGCGCCGCGATGCGCGCCGGCATGTCGTCGACGCTGGTGCGCAGCTCGAACGCCGCCGTCTTCGCAATCGCCATCGTATCATTGGCGTGCTTGCGGGCGTGACGTCCGGTCAGCGCCTCGATGCGCCGTACCCCTGAAGCCACCGCGCTTTCGCCGGTCACCGAGATCAGCCCGATGTCGCCGGTACGGCGCACATGGGTGCCGCCGCACAGTTCGACCGACCAGCCGAGTGCGTTCTGGCCATGGGCGCGGGCCTGCTTGCCCATCGACACCACGCGGACCTCGTCGCCGTATTTCTCGCCGAACAGGGCGCGCGCGCCCGCCTCGCGGGCGTCGTCGACCGCCATGATGCGGGTGGTAACCTCGTCATTCTCGAGCACCACCTCGTTGGCAATGTCCTCGACGCGCGCAAGCTCTTCCGCCGTGATCGGCTTTGGATGCACGAAGTCGAAGCGCAGACGATCGGGCGCCACCAGCGAGCCGCGCTGGGCGATGTGGTCGCCGAGCACCTGGCGCAGCGCCTCGTGCAGCAGATGCGTCGCCGAGTGATGGGCGCGGATTGACGACCGGCGCGCATGATCGACCTCGAGCTGCAGCGCGGTGCCTACCTTCAGCGTGCCCTGCTCCACCGTGCCCAGATGCACGAACAGATCGCCCGCCTTCTTCTGCGTGTCGGTAACGCGGAACTTGACGCCCTCGCCCGTCAGCAGGCCGATGTCGCCGACCTGGCCGCCGGATTCCGCATAGAACGGCGTCTGGTTCAGCACGATTGCGCCGGTCTCGCCCGGCTTCAGGCTGTCGGCATCCTTGCCGTCCTTGACCAGCGCCGTCACCACGCCCTCGGCGCTCTCGGTATCGTAGCCGAGGAATTCGGTGGCGCCGAGCTTTTCGCGCAAGGGAAACCAGATGGCCTCGCTGGCAGTATCGCCCGAGCCGGCCCACGATGAGCGCGCCTTCACGCGCTGCCTATCCATAGCGTCCGAAAACGCCGCCTGATCGACGCTGATGCCGCGCGACTTCAGCGCATCCTGCGTCAGGTCGAGCGGGAAGCCGTAGGTGTCGTACAGCGTGAAGGCAGTATCGCCGTCGAACATGTCGCCCTTCTTCAGGCCGGCGCTCTTCTCGTCGAGGATCGCTAGCCCCCGCTCCAGCGTCTTGCGGAAGCGGGTCTCTTCCAGCCGCAGCGTTTCCTCGATCAGCGTTTCGGCGCGTACCAGATCCGGATAGGCCTGGCCCATCTCGCGCACCAGCGCCCACACCAGACGATGCATCAGCGGCTCGCGCGCGCCGAGAAGCTGCGCGTGGCGCATTGCGCGGCGCATGATCCGGCGCAGCACATAGCCGCGGCCTTCGTTCGACGGCAGCACGCCGTCGGCGACGAGGAAGGCTGAAGAGCGCAGGTGGTCCGCGATGACGCGGAACGACGCGACGTTCTTCTCGTCCGGTCCATGCCCGAGCGCCGAAGCGGCGGCATCGATCAAGTGACGGAAAAGATCGGTCTCGAAGACGCTGTCGACCCCCTGCAGGATGCAGGCCATGCGCTCCAGCCCCATGCCGGTGTCGATCGAGGGCCGCGGCAGCGCGACGCGCTCGTCCTTCGTCACCTGCTCGAATTGCATGAAGACCAGGTTCCAGAATTCGAGGAAGCGATCGCCGTCCTCTTCCGGGCTGCCCGGAGGCCCGCCCCAGATGTGCTCGCCGCGGTCGATGAATATCTCCGAGCATGGACCGCATGGGCCGGTATCTCCCATCGCCCAGAAATTGTCCGAGGTCGCGATCCGGATGATACGGTCGTCCGAGAAGCCGGCGATATTCTTCCAGTGGCGCGCCGCCTCCTCGTCGTCGTGATAGACGGTGACGAGCAGCTTGTCCTTCTTCAGCCCGAATTCCTTGGTGATCAGGTTCCAGGCGAGCTCGATCGCACGCTCCTTAAAGTAGTCGCCGAACGAGAAATTGCCGAGCATCTCAAAGAATGTGAGATGCCGCGCGGTGTAACCGACATTGTCGAGGTCGTTGTGCTTGCCGCCGGCGCGCACGCATTTCTGCGAGGTGGTGGCGCGCTGGTAAGCGCGCCTCTCGACGCCGGTGAAGACGTTCTTGAACTGCACCATGCCGGCATTGGTGAACATCAGCGTCGGGTCGTTTCGCGGCACGAGCGGCGACGACGGCACAATCTCGTGACCGTTCTCCGCAAAGAAATCCAGAAATTTCGACCTGATCTCGTTGACGCCGCTCATGTTCACCCAATCGGAAAAAAGGCCGGGTTAGGCTACAACCGCCTTTAACCCTTCCGGCGGAACGCTTTTAGACAAGGCGGCCTGCGGTGTCCAGAAACTGTGCAGGCGGATCATAGGCTTGCCGCAGCACACAAGATGGGCGCGCAAGTCCCGTTGATAATGCTGCGGCCGCGTTGACAGGCTTGGCAGGGCTGTGTTTCCCTCTTATCTGTAAGACGTCACGTCGGGAGAGATCGGCTTAAGCGCCGGCGCCGAAGGAGCAACCGCCCCGGAAACTCTCAGGCAAACGGACCGCGTGACGAAATAGCATCTGGAAAGAGACGCCGGGCAACATGTGCCCAGGGCGTCCGCCGACGGGATAATACTCTCAGGCACAGCGACAGATGGGGCTTTCTTTGGGTTTTTGGAGACTGGTCTCCGGAACCCATGAGGGCCTTGACGATGCTGGCAAGCGACAAATCCTCCCTCAGACGCACCCCGTTGCACGGGCTCCATGTGGCGCGCGGCGGCAAAATGGTTCCGTTCGCGGGCTATGAGATGCCGGTGCAATTCCCGGCCGGGGTCCTGAAGGAACATCTGCATACGCGAAGCGCCGCTGGCCTGTTCGACGTCTCCCATATGGGCCAACTCGCGCTGCGGGCAAAATCCGGCAAGGTCGAGGATGCGGCACTGGCGCTGGAGCGGCTGGTGCCGCAGGACATGGTGGCGGTTGCGCCGGGACGGCAGCGCTACGCCCAGTTCACCAATAGCGACGGCGGCATTCTCGACGATCTGATGGTGGCGAATTTCGGCGACCACCTGTTTCTGGTCGTCAACGCCGCCTGCAAGGCCGAGGACGAAGCGCATCTGCGCGCGCATCTCTCGGATACCTGCATCATCGATTCGCTGCCGGACCGCGCGCTGATCGCGCTGCAGGGACCGAAGGCGGAATCAGCGCTGGCGAAACTTTGTGCAGACGTGACCACAATGCGGTTCATGGATACCGGGCCGCGCAAGGTCGCCGGCTTCGACTGCTTCGTCTCGCGCTCCGGCTATACCGGCGAGGACGGTTTTGAGATTTCGGTGCCGGCCGAACAGGCCGAGGCGCTGGTGGCGCTACTTCTGGACAATCCGGACGTGCTGCCGATCGGCCTCGGCGCACGCGACAGCCTGCGGCTGGAAGCCGGGCTTTGCCTCTACGGCCACGACCTCGACACCACGACGACGCCAGTCGAGGGCGCGCTGGAATGGTCGGTGCAGAAAAGCCGCCGCAGCGGCGGCGCCCGCGCCGGCGGCTTTCCGGGCGCAGAAAAAATCCTCTCACAGTTTGAAAAAGGCGCATCGCGCCGCCGCGTCGGCTTGCGCGCGCAAGGCCGCGCGCCGGTACGCGAAGGCGCGCTGCTGTTTGCGGATACCGCTTCGACCGACGACATCGGCAAGGTCACGTCGGGCGGCTTCGGCCCGAGCCTCAATGCGCCGGTTGCGATGGGCTATCTGCCGACCGCGCTTGCCGCAGACGGCACGCAGATTTTCGCCGAAGTGCGCGGCCAGCGCCTGCCGCTACAGGTCGCAGCCATGCCATTCGTTCCCAACACCTACAAACGCTGAACTTGCAAACACTGAAGGAAATTCCATGACGACGCTGTTCACATCCGACCACGAATGGCTCCGCATCGAGGGCGATGTCGCCACTATCGGCGTCACCGATTATGCGCAATCGCAGCTCGGCGACGTCGTGTTCGTCGAATTGCCGAAAGTCGGCCGCGCCCTGAAGAAGGCCGAAGCCGCTGCCGTCGTGGAGTCGGTGAAAGCCGCTTCCGACGTCTACGCGCCGATCTCGGGCGAAGTGATCGAGGTCAACGAGGCGCTCGCCGCCGAACCCGCGCTGGTGAATTCCGACGCCGGCGGCAAGGCCTGGTTCTTCAAGCTGAAGATCGCGGACAAAAGCGAACTCGGCGGCCTGATGGATGAGGCCGCCTACAAGGCACACACGGCGTGAGGATGATGAGGCGCTCTGTCACCATACAGAAGCTGTCATCGTCCGCGAAGGCGGACGATGACAGTACGCCGGGACGTCTCGGCTCAATCAATGACAGCAGTGGCTACTGGGTGCCCCGCCTTCGCGGGGCATGACGACGAATATTGAGGAACATACCCATGAACGCGCCGCTCAAGACCACCGCCACAGCCGCCACCGATTTCGTGCGCCGGCATATCGGCCCCTCGCCCCGCGACATCAGTGCGATGCTGGAGAGCGTCGGCGCGAACAGCCTCGCCGAGCTGATGGGCCAGACGCTGCCCTCCTCGATCCGGCAAAAGGCGCCGCTCGATCTCGGCCCCGCGTTGAGCGAAACCGAGGCGCTTTCACATATGCGCGAGCTCGCCGCGCAAAACCAGGTGTTCACCTCGCTTATCGGCCAAGGCTATTCCGGCACCATTTTGCCCACGGTGATCCAGCGCAATGTTTTGGAGAACCCGGCCTGGTACACCGCCTATACGCCGTATCAGCCGGAAATCAGCCAGGGGCGGTTGGAAGCGCTGTTCAACTTCCAGACCATGATCTGCGACCTCACCGGCCTCGATGTGGCCAACGCTTCGCTGCTCGATGAAGGCACCGCCGCGGCGGAGGCGATGGCGCTGGCCGAGCGCGCCTCGCAAGTGAAGACAAAATCATTCTTCGTCGATGCGGAAGTGCATCCGCAGACGCTCGCGGTGCTGCGCACCCGTGCCGAGCCGCTGGGCTGGAATCTGATCGTCGGCGATCCCCTCGCCGATCTCGAAGGCGCCGATGTGTTCGGTGGCCTGCTGCAATATCCGGGAACGACGGGCGCGGTGCGCGACCTCAGGCCGGCGATCTCGGCGTTGCGCTCGAAGGGCGCGCTCGCCGTCGTCGCGGCCGATCTGCTGGCGCTGACGCTGATCGCCTCCCCCGGCGAGCTTGGCGCCGACATCGCCATCGGCTCGGCGCAGCGGTTTGGCGTGCCGATGGGCTATGGCGGCCCGCACGCGGCCTATATGTCGGTGCGCGATGCGCTAAAACGTTCGCTGCCCGGCCGCATCGTCGGGCTGTCGGTGGATTCGCGGGGGCAGCCCGCCTATCGCCTGGCGCTGCAGACCCGCGAGCAGCACATCCGCCGCGAAAAGGCGACCTCCAACATCTGCACCGCGCAGGTGCTGCTGGCGGTGATCGCTTCAATGTACGCGGTCTACCATGGCCCCGAGGGGCTGACGCATATCGCGCGCACCGTGCGCCGGCGCGCCGCGGTGCTGGCGGCGGGGCTGACAAAACTCGGCTATGCGCCGGCGTCGCCGGCGTTCTTCGATACGATCACCGTTGCTGCGGGCGCGAAGCAGGGTGAAATCGTAGCCCGCGCGCTCGCCGAGAAGATCAATCTTCGTATTGGTGACGGCACGCTCGGCATCGCCGTGGACGAAACGACCACGCCTGCGACCGTGGAAGCGGTGTGGCGCGCCTTCGGCGGCAAGCTGTCCTATGCGGATGTCGAGTTGGACGCGCGCGAAACGCTGCCCATCGAATTGAAGCGCGACAGCGCCTTCCTCGTCCATCCCGTGTTCCACACGCACCGCTCCGAAACCGAGCTGCTGCGCTACATGCGCAAGCTCTCAGATCGCGACCTCGCGCTCGACCGCGCCATGATCCCGCTCGGCTCCTGCACTATGAAGCTGAACGCGACCACGGAAATGATCCCGCTGACCTGGCCTGAATTTGGCTCGCTCCATCCGTTCGCCCCGCGCGAGCAGGCGGCCGGCTATCACGCGCTGTTTGCGCGGCTGGAAAAATGGCTGTGCGACATCACCGGCTATGACGCGATCTCGCTGCAGCCGAATTCCGGCGCACAGGGCGAATATGCCGGGCTGCTCGCGATCCGCGCCTATCATGCCGCGCGCGGCGAGCCGCACCGCAAGGTGTGCCTGATCCCCTCCTCCGCGCACGGCACCAATCCGGCGTCTGCCCACATGGCCGGCATGGAGGTGGTGGTGACGGCCTGCGATGCGCGGGGCGATGTCGATGTCGACGATCTCCGTGCCAAGGCGGAGAAGCATTCCAAGAATCTCGCCGCCGTGATGATCACCTATCCCTCGACGCATGGCGTGTTCGAGGAGCACATCACGGAGATCTGCGACATCGTGCATAGCCATGGCGGCCAGGTCTATCTCGACGGCGCCAACATGAACGCGCAGGTCGGTCTCTCGCGCCCCGGCGATTACGGCGCCGACGTCTCGCATCTTAATCTGCACAAGACGTTCTGCATCCCGCATGGCGGCGGCGGCCCGGGCATGGGCCCGATCGGCGTCAAGGCTCATCTTGCGCCCTATCTGCCAAGGCATCCTTCAAATTGGCACCCCGCAACCGATGGCGCGGTGCCGCATGCCATCGGCCCGGTGTCGGCGGCGCCGTTCGGCTCGGCATCGATCCTGACCATCTCCTACATCTATATCCTGATGATGGGCGGCGAAGGCCTGACGCGCGCCACTGAAATGGCGATCCTCAATGCCAACTACATCGCCAGCCGGCTCGAGCCGCATTTCCCGGTCCTCTACAAGAACGCCAAGGGACGCGTCGCGCATGAATGCATCGTCGATCCGCGGTCGCTGAAGACCACGAGCGGCGTCACCGTCGATGACATCGCAAAGCGCCTGATCGACTACGGCTTCCACGCGCCGACCATGAGTTTTCCGGTGCCGGGCACGCTGATGATCGAGCCGACCGAATCGGAATCGAAGGCGGAGCTGGACCGGTTCTGCGACGCCATGATCGCGATCCGAAGCGAGATCACGGAAATCGAGATCGGCCGCTGGAAGGTCGAAGCCTCGCCACTGCGCCACGCCCCGCACACCGTGCACGACATTGTCGATGACGCATGGAACCGCCCCTATAGCCGCGCCACCGGTTGTTTCCCCGATGGCATCTCGCGCACCGACAAATATTGGAGCCCGGTCGGTCGCGTCGACAACGTCTATGGCGACCGCAACCTGGTGTGCTCATGCCCGCCGATTGAGGATTACGCGCAAGCCGCGGAGTGAGGCTCATGTCCCGGATGCGGTGCAACGCGCTAGCGCTGCTCCGCAGAGCCGGGACCCACATACGCGCAAAACGGATAGACCCGGATCAGCAGCGCACTGCGCCGCTCGAGAAGCGTCGCGCTGCGCAGCATCCGGGGAACGCAAAAACAAAACGGGCACTGAGGACGTCGGCAACTCAACGTCCGCAGCACCCGTCGTCACGTTTCAGGCCTTAACCCCTGAAGCGTTTTCTCAAAACTTATTCGTCGTCCGCCGGCTCCTCGCCGTCGGCGTCGCGCTCGGCGGGACCGGCCAGGATCTGCTCGGCGATCAGGCCGGAGTTCTGGCGGATCGCCATCTCGATCTTGGCGACCATGTCGGGATTGGCCTTGAGGAAGGCTTTTGCGTTCTCGCGTCCCTGGCCGAGACGCTGGCTATCATAGGAGAACCAGGCGCCGGACTTTTCGACGATGCCGGCCTTGACGCCGAGGTCGAGGATCTCGCCCATTTTGGAGACGCCCTCGCCATACATGATGTCGAATTCGACCTGCTTGAACGGCGGCGCCAGCTTGTTCTTCACCACCTTGACGCGGGTGGTGTTGCCGACGACTTCGTCGCGCTCCTTGATCGCACCGATGCGGCGGATGTCGAGGCGGACGGAGGCGTAAAATTTCAGCGCGTTGCCGCCGGTGGTGGTTTCAGGCGAGCCGTACATCACGCCGATCTTCATGCGGATCTGGTTGATGAAGATCACCATGGTGTTGGACTTGTTGATCGAGGCGGTGAGCTTGCGCAGCGCCTGGCTCATCAGCCGCGCCTGCAACCCCGGCAGCGCATCGCCCATCTCACCTTCGAGTTCAGCCTTCGGCACCAAGGCCGCCACCGAATCGACCACCAGCACGTCGATCGCGCCGGAGCGCACCAGCGTGTCGCAGATTTCCAGCGCCTGTTCGCCGGTATCGGGCTGCGAGATCAGGAGCTCGTCGATGTTGACGCCGAGCTTGCGCGCATAGACCGGATCGAGCGCGTGTTCGGCGTCGATGAAGGCGCAGATGCCGCCCTTCTTCTGTCCTTCCGCCACCGTGTGCAACGCCAGCGTGGTCTTGCCCGACGATTCCGGCCCGTAGATTTCGACCACCCGCCCCTTCGGCAGGCCGCCGACGCCGAGCGCAATGTCGAGGCCGAGCGAGCCCGACGACACCGTCTCGACGTCCATCGAGCGGTCGTTCTTGCCCAGCTTCATCACCGAACCCTTGCCGAACTGGCGCTCGATCTGGGAGAGCGCGGCGGACAGGGCCTTGGTCTTATCCATGGAGGATCCTTCAACGATACGCAGGGCAGTAGCGGACATAATACGTGCTCCTTATGGCGGGGATTCGCGAGCGGGACAAACGGCGTGAGCGGCTTTTGAGCTTCGACTTCGTCAGGGAATCTTTGTACCATCTTTGTTCTATGTTCGCAATATGTTCTTTTCGGCGCACGGGTACTGACCTGTTTCCGACCTTGGCCCATTTTGAGTTTTGCGATGCCTATTGCTCTTCACGAGCGGTCACGCCGCCGTCATAAATCCGTAATCTTACGGGAATGATCTGCGGCTCCAGTTTTTCCATAGGCTGGGGCGGCACACGGGGTGAGTAATGACGGGACATACAGAACTAGCCGTAACGCCGCGCGACCGCTTTCTACAATCAGCGCAAGAGGAGCTGATTGCTTTCGAGCGGCGAGAGATAGAGTTTCGGAAAAAGGAGCGCGCCGAGCGGGCCGCAGAACTACACCTCCCTCTTGAAAGAGCAGTTCACTAGTAAAGAGGCGGCCACTAAGGCGGCCTCCTTCGCTTCAGAGCAAGCTCCCGATCTTAGCGCGAGATCGAAACGCCCTTGCGCCGCTGATACGGCCAGCCGACACGAGGTCGGCTGCAATAGCGAAAGAGTCCGCCGGGTTGGCGGCGGTCCCTTTTTGTTTTGGGCGTTAGGCCTTTTTGTATTCGAACCAATTTATCCCCGCTTGGTTAAATTTGCCGGAACCCGGTGGAGGGGGAATGGCGATGAAATGGACCTTAGTGATTGTCGGCGTAGCGATGCTCGCCAGTCCGGCATTGGCCGACCCGTGGAAAGACGAAAGCGGTAAGGGCCGCTGGGGCTATGATCGCGGCGGCTACTATGGCCGCAGCTACAACGAAGCACGCGAGTACAAGCAGGAGTTTTACCGAGGCCCCTGCAAGATCGAACGCAAGTGGGAGCGCAACGGCGAGTACAAAGAAGAGACCAAATGCAAAGGCTACCGTTAGCGCTCAAGAGGCCGCCGGTGTTGGCGGCTTCTTCCCCAAAAGGCCTCGAGCAAATTGAAAGGGCCGCCTTTCGGCGGCCCCCAGCCGGTACAAATTGGTTCGGGATGAAAAGCAGCCCCGGCAATATCAAGCATAGAGTTTTCCGCACCCTTTTTTGGAGTCCGTAACACCACGGTGTTTCCGATACCGGAACCCCAGGTATCTCCAATCCCATCTCCGGGTGCGTCCTGACGAAGATGCCCGCTCCCGCTCTTGCCTTTCGCTGCCCGGACGGTCCCCCAACTACGTGTCCGTCGTTTGCCTCGCCTGCACCCGGCTTCACTTAATCCATAAGGAACCGGGAAGCTTTTGGGCGAGGACACCGCGCCCACTGCCTCGTGAGGTTGCCGCCTTCGGCGCCTCGCCCCAGCCAGTCCGAACGCACGATCCGCGTGAGCGCACCCGACTTAAGTATAGTTTTGTACTTTCCCCGGAACGGATTTCGCCGCAGTGCGTAATCGCAGCGGGTGCGGCAGGTAGCGACGGGTAGCAACGGGGAACCAGTATTGTGCCGGGCAAGAAATACCTCACGGAACAAGCGGCAACCTTTCTCAAATTTGCAATGGCCACCACGGATCCGGAGATCGCCGCGGGCTTTCTCGACAAGGCCGCCGACCTTCGGGCCAGAAGTGAAGAGGCGCCCGACGCCAGCCCCCGGGCGCCCGATGTAGAGCAGCCGGAAGGCTAGCTCTCGCGATGAGGCCGCCGAACGGGCGGCCTCATCGTTATCCGAGCAACAAATCGGGGCTGACCTCGCCTACAATTTTAAGCGTGCTTGCGGCTCCATCTGAACGGTCCTTCAAGGCGCTGTACGCTATGCCAGCGGCATGCAGATACAAACGACCGCCCCTGTGACCGTCCTTGCCTACGAACCCATCCTGCCGACGCTTCAAAACCATGGCGCCCATCTCCTCACCTGGCTGTTGAACCTGAGCCGCGCGCCCGAGCCCTCAAGGGTGCCGCAGCCCGTGCGGCCGGACGCGCCGTCGAGAACCCATATTCCGCCGCGGCAGCCTTATCTTCCGCCGCGGCAGCCTTATCCATCGCGCCAGGAATAGGAAGCCGGCATCCCAAGTGGACGGCCGCGCCCCACGTACGGCAAATCGCCCGCAAGATTGTCTCGGTGCGTTGAACCTTTTTCATATCGCCCCGACAAAATTCTTGCCTGGGATATTGCATCACTCGGGGAATAGGCCTGCGCCGCCAAGCGACCATACTCCGCTTGCGCGGCGCAGCGCTTTTGCGCGCCGCGGAACTTAGGCTTGGGCAAGGGAATTCGGTGACGCCCATGGGGTTGAAGCCCCGCGAGCGGATTTCGGCCGCGCGCGTCGCGGCAAAGGCATTGCCTGCGGCAAGAACAATTGCAATTTTAAGTCAGAGGTCCGGTTTGAAGCGGTCGGGAGCCGCAGCGGAATTTCTCTATGATCCACAAGGGCGTCGAATACACCGTTACGGCGGTCGCTCCGGGCATCTGGAAATGGCAATTCCGTATCGGCGACAGGGTCGTCACGGGCAAGACCGAAGCCAGGCTCAATCTGCTTGCCATCCGGCGGGTCCAGCTTCGGATTGACCGGGAGCTGAAAAAAGCTGAGCGGGAGTAACCCGGCGGCCGCTGTCGCAGGCCTTTCACCGGAGAAGTTTCCCTGCAACTACATCAGGTTAGATCTGAGCGATAACCCGATCTATATGCCCGGCAACGTGCTTGGGCCCGTAAAAACCCGGGGTTGATCTTTCGATAGGCGAGGAATCCACTCCCCGGCAAATGAGGGGTCTCAGGGCCAACGGCGGCCCATTTGACATTTGGTCAGCTTGCCATGCCGATCTTTTTCTTCAGCGTTCGACATGGCGAGGATGCGTGCGTCAGCAATGACGGTGCGGAATTTGCCGATCACAACGCCGCGTGGAAGGAAATGACCGGGGTCTGCGGCGACATGATCGCGGACGTTTCCCGCAAGCTGCCCGAAAACACCGAGTGGCAAATGGAATTGCTGGATGAATCCAGGAAGCCGATATTCCGGATTCGCCTGGTGGCCGAGACGCTGCAAGATACGGATTAATAGACGGAAAATTAGGCGTGGGCCTTCCGGGAAGTGGCATCGAGTTCACCTGGCGGCGCCACGCCGTTGCGCAGCTCCCGGGCGGAAACAAAGCGGACGCCGACCAATTCGCCCCTGCGCCAGATCAGCGTGCATACCCGCCGCACCTCGCCGCCCGCAGTGAGAGAAAGGCCGAACATCTTGGGAACCGCGAGGTCGCCCACATCCAGACAGGCGCCGTTGTCGGAAATGTCGAGGATGTAGCACTCGATCCATGGCGCATCCGGCGCCGGAATCAGGAATCCCGGCTTGCGCAAGTCGACCCGAACGAACTTGCGGGCACCAAGGTCTTTGCGGTCTCTCGCCATGATTTCTCCTGTGCGGGGAAACACTAGGCGGAATACCTCAATACCGGGTTATCGGTATCAGGCAAAAATCCTGGAGTCGCCGTTAATTCCGGCGCGAGCTGGGGTCGCCTAGTCGGCGCTGGCAAGCCGGCGCATGGTGAATTCGATGTCGCCGCTGGGCAGCTCGCGCCAGCTCTCGACCGAACTCATATAGGCTGCCTTGGGATAGCGGTTGAGGAAGTCGCGCGCCCTTGCCCTCGCTTGGTCGCGCGGCAGCGTAAACGTCTCGCGCAGGTAGCCGTCGCCCAGCTTGCGCCGGCCGGCCATCCGGCTCGCGAGATCGCGCGGACGAAAGACCATGTCGTAACTCCAGACACGATGACGACAGGTCAAATATAGGGGTAGCGGCGAACGAATCCTACCCGCCGCCTTTGGCGGGGAAGCTACTGGGTGCTGCTGCCGGTCTTGTTCTTCTTGGCGGGCGCCGCGGCCTTGGGCGCCTCGGTGCTGCGCACGGTGCCCCAGGGATCGGAAGAGGTCTTGGCGTCGGGAATCTTCCGCAAGGAATCCTTGTAAGCCTTCTCCCTGATCGCATCCTGCTCCCTTTCCTCCGGCGATTTGGACTGGAGTTCCGGCATCAGGTTGATATTGGGAGTCATCTGCGCGTGGGCCGGCACCATCAACAACACCACCATTACGGCCGCGCTCAGCATTCTCATGACGCTCTCCTTTGCGATGCTTTCAGCGTTTCGGCGAAGATACCACCGACGTAACCGCCAAGCCAAGCACGCGCGGACAAGCCTTTGGTTCGACGCCTGCAGGATCTCGGGTGCTTGCGCCCAATCGCTTTGCGGATCGCGCCGGACTGGCAGCCCACGCCGCTGTTTCCTTCGCCGCAATGACCACTACAATGCGCCGACAACAAGATCGGACGAGGAAACGGACGTTCATGCAACAACAGCCACAAGCGGGCGAATTCGGCATCGCGGAAGCAACGCGCGTGCTCGGCGAGGTATTTGCGCCATGGGTGATGGATCTCAACCTGTCGATCGAGCGCTTTGACTCTGCTCCGCCCGGCGATGCCGCCGACTGGCAGCCGGGCGCGATCCTGCGCCTGCCGTTCTCGGAGCGGCTATGCCGCAATGGCGGCACGGTCTCGGGCCAGGCGCTGATGGCATTCGCCGACACCGCGATGGTGATCGCCAACCTCGCCGCCAACCGCGGCTACCGCGCAATGACGACGGTCGACCAGACCACGCATTTCATGCGCGCGGTGTCTGCCTCCGACGTACTGGCCGATGCGCGCGTGGTCCGCCTCGGGCGCACCATGAGCTTTGGTCGCGTCACGCTGCTTTCCGCCACCGACAACAAGCCGGTGGCGATGGTCTCAAGCGCGTTCGCGATGCTTTAGAAAATTGTAGTTGCTGTAGGGTGGGCAAAGCGAAGCGTGCCCACCATTTATCATCGAGCGCGCTTCTTGATGGTGGGCACGC
>NZ_JAGWDK010000004.1 GCF_018398875.1 Bradyrhizobium sp. sGM-13
ACGATCCTTGACCGCCTCATGCACCATTGTCATCTGCTTGAGTTCGACGGCCGCAGCTACCGCCTCAAGGAAGCCGCCGAAGCCCTTGCACGCAAAACCCAGTCAACCTAAAAGCCTCTTGTCCTGCTCCACAAGTGGGGGAGTTTGCGCGACCACAGGTGGGGGAATTTGAAGTGACCGTCCGGGCTGGTGACCCAAATGGCCCGGTTGAGGCCTGTCCGCTAACCAGATCACATGCGCGCTGATATCCATGATGGCCCGGAGCACTGCGCTCCAAGCAGAGGCCGGATACATTGATGCAAGACCGCATCTGCCGGATCATCGAAATCTTCTTGCACCGCACGGCCGGACCATACATTTGGGTCAATAGCGCAAATCGGTCTGCTTGAACGGTGCGTCCGGTCTACCCTCAAATGCAAACATCAAGCGGAATGGGCGGCATGTCGGCGAAAGGCCGTGATCGGACGTAGAGCTCTCGATCACCCGCGTATCGCAAAGTCGAACCCGGCGTCAGAAGTCGGGCGCTTCCTCACGCGCGGTTCGCGCCCGATGACGCATGTGCTGCCACACAGCCAGGGCGACCGAGAGCGCCGCACAGAACAGTAGCGCGCCGGAAATCGGCCGTGTGAAGAACAGCAGCGGGTTGTCGTCCGTCATGATCGCCCGAATAAGGTTGATCTCGATTTGGTCGCCGAGGATGAGGCCGAGGATCAGCGGAGCCAGCGGAAATCCGCCTTTCACCAGCGCATAGCCGAACACACCAAAGATAAGCAGGACATACACGCTCTGCATGGTGTTGTTGAGCGCGTAAGCACCGATCACGCAAAGCACCAGCACGACGGGCGCAAGCACCGCGAGCCTGACCCGGGTGATCTGAAGCATGAACAGCGCGCCCGCGGCCAGGATCAGCACCATCAGCAGGTGGGCCAAAATGTATGCGGCGTAGATACCGTAGGCGAGGGCGGGTTGCTGGGAGACGAACAGCGGCCCCGACTGGATGCCATGGATCGTCATGGCGCCCAGCATGACGGCGGTCACGGCGTCGCCCGGGATGCCGAACGCCATGATGGTCACCAGCGAGCCGCCGACATTGGCATTGTTGGACGACTCAGAGGCGATGATGCCCTCGGGGACGCCTGTGCCGAAACGCTCGGGGTGGCGCGAGAACTTCTTCGCCTGGTCGTAGGCCAGCATATTGGCGGCGCTGCCGCCGATCGCAGGCAATACGCCGATCAGGATGCCGACGACCGTCGACCACAGGAGCAGGAACGGACGGCCGAGGATTTCGCCGATCACCTTGAAGTGGGAAACCCCAAGGGAAACTCCAAGACTCGGCTGCGTGGCCAGAACGGCCTCGGGCGTCTTTGGAACTGCTGGCTTCTCGATGTCGGACATGATCTGCGCGAACGCAAAGATCCCGATCAGCACCGGCAGGAACGGGAAGCCGCCGCTGATGAACTCGGACCCGAAGGTGAAGCGCGGCACGCTGCCGATCGGGTCCGTGCCGATGACGGTGATCAGGAGGCCGATGGCGGTCGACAGCAGGCCCTTGATGAACGAGGACTCGGCCAGGCCCGCCACCATTGCCATGGCCAGCACGAACAGCGAGAAATACTCCCACGGTCCGAACTGAAGTGCGATGGCCGCGAGCGGACCAGTCACCAGGATCAGGAACAGGCCGCCGATCAGCCCGCCGAAGAACGATGACCACACACCGAGCCAGATCGCCCGGCCCGGCGCGCCACCCCGCGCCATCGGAAAGCCGTCGAAGGTCGTGGCGATCGCCGAGGGCGTGCCCGGAATTCCCAGCAGGCACGCGGTGACCAGGCCGCCGGCGGAGCCGCCGACATAGACGCCGGTCATCGCGGCCAGCCCCTGCAGCGGATCGAGACCATAGGTGAACGGCAGGATGACGATGATCGTCATCGTGATGGTGACGCCCGGCAGTGCACCGCCGACGACGCCAATGAGCGTGCCGGCGAACAGCGGAACGAGATAATTCCACTGCAGCACCGTCAGCAGCCCATGTCCCAAAAGCTCGAACATGGCCTACCAGTCTGTCCAGCTACCGCGGGGAAGCAGCACCGTGAGATAGCGCTCGAAGACCAGGTACGTCACCGCTGACGTGGCAATCGCTATTGCCGCGAGGATCGCCCATTGCTGCCAGGTCGTCGGCCTCTCGAGCGTCGCTTGCAACGCCGCGACGAATAGGACGGTTGCGATGCGATAGCCGAGCAGAGGCAGAAGTACCAAGTAGAGCGCGACAATGACGAAGGAGAGCGCGACCAGGCCATAGGCCCGTTGCGGCTGCGCAGGAGCAGGGACGTCGGCTGGCTCAGCACGCCGCGCAAGCAGGTCCTGCACGACCAGCGCCGCGCTGGTCACGGCCATGAAGATCAGGACGATGCGCGGATAGAAGCCGGGACCGACCGGCACCAGCGGCAGTTGCGGAAGTCCAAACGATTGCACAAGCAGGATCAGACTGACCGCGAAAAAAATCAGCCCGGCAAGGCTATCGCGGCCAAGTCTCATTGCTTGGCAAGACCGAGCTCGGTCATGATAACCTTGCTCTCCCGGTCGAGCTTGTCGAGGAACGGCCCGTATTCGGCGGCGTTGAGATAGGAGACGCGCGTGCCTTGCTTCTTCATCGCGTCCGCGAACTCCGCCTCCTTGGCGGCTTTTCCGCAGGCCTCATCCAGCTTGGCGCGCACCGCGGCCGGCGTGCCCTTTGGTACCAGCAGGCCGCGCAAAACCGCGTAGACGATGTCCATGCCGAGCTCCTTCAGCGTCGGCACGTCAGGGGCTTCGGGATCGCGCTTTTCGGCAGCAATGGCAAGAAACTTGAGCTGCCCGGCATCGACCTTGCCCTTCTGCGTCAGGTTGGAATCCGTCAGATCGACATGGCCGCCGAGAATGGCATTCATGCGCGGCGCAAGGCCTTCATAGGAGACGTACTTGAACTTGACGCCGGCTGCCTTTTCGATGAGCGCCGGGAAGATGTGGCTGGTCGATCCGAGGGTAGCCCCCACGGTGATCTGGCCCGGACGCTTCTTGGCGTCCTCGGCAAGCTCGGCCCAGGTCTTCCAGGGCGTCTTGGGGCTCGCGGTCAGGACCGATGGCGTCGCAGAGAGCAGGCAGATCGGCTCGAAGTCGCTGTATTTGACGTCTGTGACGCCGGCATAGTGCACAAGATGGATGTAGTCATGCACCGCATAAAGCGTGTAGCCGTCCGGCGGCGAGCCCTTGGCTTCGCGCGCCCCGACGGTGCCGGAGGCGCCCGTGACGTTGGCGATCACGATTGGCTGGCCGATGTGCTTCTGTAGAAGCGGTGCAAATGGACGGAAGATGTTGTCCGTATCGCCGCCTGCCGCCCACGGCACGATCATCTTGATCGGTCGCTCAGGATAGTTTTGAGCCGCGGCTGGCATGGCCATCGCGGCCAAGGCTGCTGTCGCCGCCAAAATACGGAGCACGGTCCTCATGACGCTTCTCCCTATCGATCTTGATTAATTTTTTTCGATCATAGCAAGACGCCGGAACTTGGCAAACAATGATGCGACAAGGATGGTCCGGCGGCGTGTGCGGCGCACCGCCAAATCCAAATTCGGGCTGAGACCACTTGCGCCCTGAGGCGCTTCGCAGAATCACCTAAGCGGCTGTTTGGTCCGTTGCGATGGCAACGACCTGCGCGGGGATGTCCGCCCTAGGATTCGCAGCCGAAATCGCGTTTGTCCGCGGTAAGTGCCGGGATCGCGGTCACGCTCGGACTGCAAAGACCCTTGCGAGATTCGGCCTCATCCTAGACTTGCAGTTATTCCTCGCAGCAAGGTTCGAAGCCGTTATAATGGGGCAGTTGCGACATGAATGGCGAGTGGGCCATGGTGGCAACGAACGATCAGATCGTCACCGTGTTCGGCGGAACCGGCTTTCTGGGCCGCCGCATCGTTCAACGTCTGCGCTCACGCGGATTTCCCGTTCGGGTCGCGTCAAGGCATCCGGATCACGGCTACACATTGCCTGGCGCTGATGATCCGCAACTTCAACCCGTAGAGGCCAACATTCACGACGAGCGGTCGGTCGCGGATGCGCTTGCCGGCGCTCACGGCGTGGTGAATGCGGTCAGTCTTTACGTCGAGCGCGGAGCGGAGACTTTTCATTCCGTTCACGTCGAGGCCGCCCGGCGGGTAGCCATTCAAGCGCACAGAGCTGGCGTCAAAAGACTCGTCCATATCTCAGGAATCGGCTCCGATGCCACCTCTCCATCGCGCTACATCCGAAAGCGTGGCGAGGGCGAGCAGGTGGTGCGGGCCGCGTTCCCCGAGGCAACTTTGATCCGTCCTGCGGTGATGTTCGGACCGGACGACGCGTTCCTCGTCGTCATCCTCAAGCTGCTCCGCCAGCTTCCCGTCTATCCGATGTTCGGCCGCGGCGTGACCAGATTGCAGCCGGCCTATGTGGATGATGTTGCGGACGCGATTGGCCGGATCATGCAGCGCGCCGAGACGCCTGATATCTTCGAGTTCGGCGGTCCTCGCATCTACTCTTACGAGGAGTTGCTAAGAGCCGTGGCGCATCAGGCCGGACTTGCGCCTCGACTGCTTCCAATCCCGTTTGTCGCTTGGCATGCACTGGCATGGGCCTCCGAAACGCTCCGGATTCCATTTCTCACGCGCAATCAAGTGGAGCTTATGGAAATCGACACCGTGTCATCGCCGGATATGCTTGGATTTGCCGAGCTTGGGATATCGCCGCAGTCGGTCGAGACAATACTCCAGAAGATGCTGTCGAACTCCGGCGGATGAGATTCCTCGATTGTGCCGCGTCAACGGAGGCCGGATTGTCGATGTTGCGCTCAAGATGAGGAACCAACCTTTGGAAACACGGTTATATTGAATTCAATCAATGCGAGGGGCGACCGCGTCGTAAGTGAGGGCGGATATCATGGCTACATGTGAAACCTGCGGCAATGACTACGACAAGTCCTTTCAGGTCACCATGAACGGCAAGGCGCATACCTTCGATAGTTTCGAGTGTGCCATTCATGCGCTCGCGCCGACCTGCGATCATTGCGGCATCCGCATCGTCGGGCACGGATTGGAGAAGTCCGGCACGTTCTTCTGTTGCGAGCATTGCGCCGAAAGGGAAGGCGTCAAAGGGCTACGGGATCGAGTCTAGGGCCGGCAATTGACGCGGGTTGGACCCCTCCATCCGTCCGCGAAGGACGATGCTTCATTTTCAACGAGCGCCCCGTAAGGCCGACGGCGCTTTGCGCTCACTCGGCAAGCCTGCGAGTCGCAAATGGGGCGCTTTGGGACAGCATGACTGCCGGATAACTTTACTTGCGCCATTGGAAATTTGAGCATTGAATTCGGCGAAGATGCGCCACTACCGCAAGTAGTTTTCAAGTGTGTCTGTACCCTCACAGAATGACGTGATGAAGAGACTCGGCCTCCGCGTGAGGCGAGTGTGATGGCCTCGTGCATGGTTGAACGGAGGTATGCCTATTTCGTCCGCCTGACTGATCGGGAGTGGCCAAACGCGCAAAGCCTGATGCGCGCACCGACCAGCACCATCGTGGCCCAACAAACAGGGAGGAGAACAATGAGCACCTGGCTTAGCGAGCGAGAGCAGCGTCTTGTCGCGGGCGCGGAGGCGGCATCGGCGGCAACGCCGATTCCGACGCAGATTGTTTCCAACGGCGAGTATCTGCCGCCCCCGCAGAGCGCCGTGCAAAAGAAGGTCGAGGCCCGGATCAACGAGCTCGCCGACATGAACGGCAGGCACCTCGGCCTGAGCCGCAGGCAGTTCCTGCACACGAGCTGCGGCATGGCGGCGGCGTTCCTCGCCATGAACGACGTTTACGGCAATGTTTTTCAAGTCACGCCTGCGGAGGCACGAGAACCCGAATTGATGCAGGCGCGCGCGCAAGGCCTTGCCGACCAGTTCATTTTCGACGTTCAGACCCATTTCGTGCGCGATGACTTCGATCACAAAGAGCTGTTGGGGCTGGCGGACTTTGCGAGCCAGCACTGGAATCCGAAGATGAAGGAGGAGGGCGTCTCCTCGCTCGCCCGCTACAAGTTCCAGAACTATGTGAAAGAGATCTACTACGACAGCGACACCAACATGGCGCTGTTGAGCGGCGCGCCGTTCGACGATCCGAGCTGGTGGCTTCTTTCCAATGAGCAGATTGTCAAGGCACGAGAACTCATCAACGACTTCGCCGGCTCGCGCCGGCTGCTGGCGCACAGCGTCATCACCCCAAAGCAGCCCGGCTGGATGGAGGAGGTCGACAAGGCGATCGAGGTCTACAAGCCGGATTCCTGGAAGTCCTACACGATCGGCGATCCGCTGGCACCTTCCAAGTTCCCATGGCGGCTCGACGACGAGCAAGTGATGTATCCGTTTTACGAAAAAGCCGTAAAGGCCGGCATCAACACGTTGTGCATCCACAAGGGGCTGCTGCCGCCGGATTACGAGAAGTCGTTCGCCGGTGTATGGGAATATGCAACCGCATGGGACATCGGAAAGGCTGCCAAGGATTGGCCGCAGATGAACTTCGTGATCTATCACTCGGCGCTACGGGCGTTCCTCGAACTGCCGGACAAGGCGTGGGCGGAGTTCGAGCAGACCGGCCGCATCCAGTGGGCCACGGACCTCGCCGAAATCCCGCAGAAGTTCGGCGTCAACAATGTCTATGCCGAACTCGGCACGTCCTTTGCCAATTCGGCAGTGGCGCATCCCAAGTTCTGTGCCGCGCTGGTCGGCACGTTGATCAAGGGTATGGGGGTAGACCACGTGATGTGGGGCACCGACTCCGTCTGGTACGGCTCACCGCAGTGGCAGATCGAGGCGATGCGCCGGCTCGAAATCCCGGAGGACATGCAGAAGAAATACGGCTTTGCGCCGCTCGGCGACGCCAATAGCGCTACCAAGCAACTGATCTTCGCAGGCAACGCGACCAGGTTCTACAAGATCAAGCTGAGAGCGGCCGACAACACCAGGATGCCGGCCTATTCCGAGGACCGCCTCGCTTCGCTCAAGAACGAGTATACGCAGGCGGCCAAGGCGCCCTCGAACCTGCGCTACGGCTACGTTCGCGCTGCGTAAGCGTTAAACGGCCGCGCCGGCGGAGTAGCTTCGCGGGCGCGGTCGAGGAGCGGCGGTGTTGACCAGGATCTGTATCCACAAATTCAATTTCCGCTTCGGATGAAAACAAACACTTCGTGCGATATCTGCGTGTGGCGCCAATAGCCCACATTCTCGGGAGGTCCGGCTTTGAGCCCACAATCATAGGGTGATTGGGTCGAGACATGCGGCAACACAATTGGCCGCATCCGCGACTGCCAAACCGGGCTTGTAGGACTTTCGATCAATTGTATTCTCAAGAGAAGCATGCGGAACTCGCATGGCTGCTGCCTGAAGGGCGCAGATCACCATAAGCAGGCGCGAACCAACGTGCCGGTTTTTGGGTGGAGACCGACATGGCCGATGGCGGATCGTTTGATACGTTCCCCAAGTTGCTTCTGCGAAACGCGGCGCAGTTTGGCAACCGTCCGGCGTTTCGGCACAAGGATCTTGGCATCTGGCAGACATGGACCTGGACCGAAGTCGCCGGGATCGTACGTGCTTATGCCGCGGGTTTGCAGCGGATTGGGTTGCAGCCAGGGCACACGATCGCCATCGTCGGCTCCAACCGGCCGAAGCTCTATTGGACCATGATGGCAGCGCAGGCGCTGCGTGCGATTCCGGTCCCGGTCTATTCGGATGCGGTGGCTGACGAGCTTGCCTATGTCCTTGCCCATGCCGATGTGAAGTTTGTTGCAGCGCAAGATCAGGAGCAGGTCGACAAGATTTTGTCCGTATCCGACCGGGTGCCGCATCTCCGCAACATTGTTTACGATGAACCCCGTGGACTCCGCGACTACGATCACAGCCGGTTGGTCGCAATCCACGATGTCATCGAAGACGGCCGGGCCGCGCTTGCGGGCAACCCTGCGCTTGGTGAGCAGATCGATGAAATCATCCGTCAGGGTGAAGGTTCTGACATCTCGATCATCCTCTATACCTCGGGAACGACCGGCGCGTCGAAGGGCGTCATGCTGTCGGCGCGAGGATGCATCGACGCTGTAACGGATACTGTCAGGTTCGACAGGTTGACCGAGAACGACGTGGCGCTTGCCTATCTGCCGCTCGCCTGGGTGGGAGACCATTACCTCAACTATGCGCAGGGCCTCGCCGCCGGTTTCTGCATGGCGTGTCCCGAGAGCGGTGAGACGGTCGAGCAGGATTTGCGCGAGATCGGACCAATTTTCTATTTCGCTCCACCGCGCGTTTTCGAGAACATGCTGACGCGGGTGATGATCCGCATGGAGGATGCTGCGCCAATCAAGCGGCGTATGTTCGACTACTTCCTCGGCATTGCGCGACGGCATGGCGAATCGATTTTGACCGGAAAGCCGGTGCCGGTGTCAGGCCGGCTGCTCTATGCGCTCGGACGCTTGATACTCTACGAGCCCCTCAAAAACGTTCTCGGCCTGTCTCGCGTGCGCGTTGCCTATACTGCAGGTGAGGCTATCGGCCCGGACCTTTTCGCGTTTTACCGCTCGATCGGATTGAACCTGAAGCAGCTCTACGGTCAGACTGAGGCGTTCCTCTACGTTACGTGTCAGCCTGACGGGGAGATCTATTCCGATACTGTGGGGCCGGCGGCGCCGAACGTCGACATTCGCATTGCGGAATCGGGCGAAGTGCAATTCCGTTCACCCGGCATGTTTGTCCGATATTTCAAGGATCAGGCCAAAACCGCGGAGGCTCTGACGCCCGACGGTTACGTCAAGACCGGTGATGCCGGCTTCTTCGACGAGAAGACGGGACATCTGAAGATCATCGATCGCGCAAAGGATGTAGGCCGGCTGGCCGACGGGACGATATTTGCGCCGAAGTACCTTGAGAACAAGTTGAAGTTCTTTCCCAGCATCAAGGAAGCGGTCGCCTTCGGCGATTCCAGGGAGTTCGTTTGCGCCATTCTCAATATCGACCTGACTGCGGTGGGGAGCTGGGCCGAACGTAACAACATTGCCTACGGCTCCTACCAGGAACTGGCGGGGCATCCGCAGGTCTACGACCTGGTGACGAAAAGCGTTGAAGAAGTGAACCGCTCACTCGCCGAGGAAAAGGTGATGGCCGGCGCGCAGATTCGCCGCTTTCTCATTCTGCACAAGGAACTCGACGCGGACGATGGCGAATTGACACGCACGCAGAAAGTTCGCCGCGGGTTCATCGCCGAGCGCTACGGGCCATTGATTACAGCGCTCTACGACGGTTCGCATGAAGCCGACATTTCCACCGAAGTCACTTTTGAGGACGGCCGCAAAGGCGTGATTGCGGCGCGGCTCAAGATCCGCGACATGCCGGCAATTGGCGCGACGGAGCCCTTGGGGAGGGCCGCATGAGGATGCCGGACGCGAGCGAAATCCTGCTTCAGGTCGAGGGGGTATCGCTGGCGTTTGGCGGCGTGAAAGCGCTGAGGGATGTTTCGCTTGACATCAGGAAAGGTGAAATTCGCGCCATCATCGGACCGAATGGCGCCGGAAAGACTTCGATGCTCAACGTCATCAACGGCTTCTATCATCCCAATCGTGGTGCCATCACCTTCAAGGGACGAACCCGCGCCCAGATGCAACCGTTCGAGGCGTCCCGAGGCGGCATCGCGCGCACCTTTCAAAACGTCGCGCTGTTCAAGGGAATGAGCGCGCTCGACAATATCATGGCTGGCCGCACATTGAAGATGCGGCGGGGCCTTCTGTGGCAGATGCTGCGCTTCGGCCCTGCGCTGGCGGAGGAGATCGAGCATCGGCACCGGGTCGAAGAGATCATCGATTTTCTGGAGATCGAACCGATCCGCAAGGTGCCGGTCGCGCGCTTGCCATACGGCCTGCAGAAACGCGTCGAACTCGGCCGCGCCCTTGCGATGGAGCCCGATCTCCTTCTGCTTGACGAACCGATGGCAGGCATGAACCTCGAAGAGAAGAAGGATATGTCGCGGTTCATCCTCGACGTGAACGATTATTACGGCACGACCATCGCGCTGATCGAGCATGACATGGCTGTGGTGATGGATCTCTCCCATCGCGTGGTGGTGCTCGATCATGGCGTGAAGATCGCCGACGGAACGCCGGATGAGGTCAAGAAGAATCAGGGCGTCATCGACGCCTATCTCGGCATCGCGCACTAGGGAGCATGGTGTGATCGCATTGGGGCAATTTCTCGAGGTGCTGATCGGCGGATTGATGTCTGGCGTCTTGTATTCGCTGGTCGCGCTCGGCTTCGTGTTGATCTTCAAGGCATCCGGCGTGTTTAATTTTGCGCAAGGCGCAATGGTGTTGCTCGCCGGGCTGGCGCTGGTTCGTTCACTCGATCTCCTCGTGGCCAACGGCTTCCCGATCTGGATTGCGATCGTCCTCGGCATCGGCTTTGCCGCCGTGATCATGGCGATAACGGCCTGGCTGATCGAGCGGTTCGTGATTGGACCTCTTGTCAATCAGAACGCTCTTACGCTGTTCATGTCCACCATTGGCGTGACATTCGTCCTCGAGGGTGCGGCGCAGATGATCTTCGGTTCCGATGTTTACCCGTTGCGGCTGTTCCCAACCGACATCTGGCTCCTGTTTGAAAGTCACTTTCCGGGTGGGATTCTGGTCAACCAGCTTGATGTTTGGGGCGGCCTTATCGCCGGCATTCTGGTCGCGGGTCTCGCGATCTTCTTCCAGCAAACCAAGACTGGTCGCGCACTCAGGGCGGTTGCCGACGATCACATGGCCGCGCAGTCGGTCGGGATTCCAATCGGCTGGATCTGGTTTGTGGTCTGGCTTGTTGCCGGTCTGGTTGCGCTCGTTGCGGCGACCGTGTGGGGTACCAAGCTGGGCGTGCAGTTCTCGATCACGTTTCTCGCGCTGAAGGCCCTGCCGGTTCTGATCATTGGAGGCCTTACCTCGGTCCCGGGAGCGATCGTCGGCGGGCTTATTGTAGGTGCGGGCGAGAAGCTCGCCGAGGTGTTCCTGGGGTCGCATATTGGCGGCGGTATCGAATATTGGTTCGCCTATGTGCTGGCGTTGGCGGTGCTGCTCGTGCGGCCGCAGGGGCTGTTCGGCGAGCGGATCATCGAGCGCATCTGAGATGAGGACTTAGTTGTGCTTTATCGCGAGGCAGGCCAATTCAAGACGACCTACGCGGAGGATATGGCGATCTTCCCGATCCGCCAGGACCGTATGGCGCTCGCGATCTTGCTTGGTATCGCCTTCATTGGCGTGCCGCTGCTGGCCGACTTCGACATTTGGCCGTTCGGCAGCGACTATCTGCTTCGCGCCATTCTGCTGCCGTTCCTGATCCTCGCGCTTGCCGCTATCGGCGTAAACATCCTTGTCGGCTATTGCGGCCAGATCTCCCTGGGCAGCGGCGCGTTCATGGCCATCGGCGCCTACTCGGCCTACAAGTTGGGGACCGGCGTTCATATTCCGCTTGCCTGGCTTGGCTTTGCGATTTCGATCCCGCCGTTGCCCGTACTGCTATCTATTTTGCTCGGCGGGCTGGCGGCGGCGGTTGTCGGCATCCTCTTCGGTATTCCAAGTCTGCGGATCAAGGGCCTCTATCTGGCGGTCGCAACACTCGCAGCGCAGTTCTTCTTTGACTGGGTGTTCCTGCGGGTGCCGTGGTTCACCAATTATGCGCCGTCGGGGTCGGTCAGTGCACCGACGCTGGATTTCTTCGGTCTGAACGTAGGCACGCCTATCGAGCGCTATATGCTGTGCCTGATCTTCGTAACGGTGTTCGCGTTTCTGGCGAAGAATCTCGTTCGCGGCAATCTCGGCAGACAATGGATGGCAATCCGCGACATGGACATAGCTGCGGAGCTCATCGGTATCCGGCCACTCTACGCGAAGCTTACAGCTTTCGCGGTCTCTTCATTTATCATCGGCGTGGCGGGCGCACTTTGGGCGTTCGTCTATCTGGGCTCGTGGGAGCCGCTCGCCTTCTCGATCGAGCGTTCGCTGCAGCTTCTGTTCATGGTGATCATCGGCGGATTGGGATCGATCATGGGGTCATTCATCGGTGCGGCCTTTATCCTGATCCTGCCCATCATGCTGAACCTGCTTCCAACCCAGCTCGGTGTGCCGCTGTCGACAGAGACGATTACTCATCTGGAATTCATCATCTTTGGATCGTTGATCTGCTATCTTCTCATCAAGGAGCCACATGGATTTGCCCGGCTCATATCGATTGGCAAGGAGAAGCTCAGACTGTGGCCGTTTCCCTACTGAAGGGGCGGGTAGTGCGAAGCAAGCCGAAGATCGCAATGCGGAGCGGCGGTCGTTGGCAATAGGAGGCAAGCAAGCCCGCGAAAACAAGACCCGGTACAGAAAAAACGGGCTGAACGAGGAGGAGAGTTATATGGTACGCAACAAACTATTACTTGCTGCAGCCATACTTTCAGGCGGGGCGTTTGCCTCTCCTGCTGCAGCTCAGAGCGAGCAGTTCATCCCGATACTATCCTACCGAACGGGCGCGTACGCCGTGAATGGCGTGCCGTACGCAAACGGCGTGGCCGACTACTACAACCTTGTCAACGAGCGCGACGGCGGCATCAACGGCGTCAAGCTCTTGGTCGAGGAATGCGAAACCGGCTACGCCACCGACAAAGGCGTTGAATGTTACGAGCGCCTCAAGGGGAAGGGCCCTACCGGCGCGGCCTTCTTCAATCCGCTGTCGACCGGCATCACATTCGCCCTCACCGAGAAGACCACGACTGACAAGATCCCGATTATCACCATGGGCTATGGCCGCGCCGATTCCAAGAACGGCGCCGTGTTCGCCTACAATTTCCCGCTGCTCGGCACGTACTGGTCCGCGGCCGATATCGCGATCCAGCACGTCGCCAAGGAGGTGGGCGGCTTCGACAAGCTGAAGGGCAAGAAGATTTCGCTGCTCTATCACGACAGCCCATACGGCAAGGAGCCGATCCCGATGCTGCAGGTGCTGGCCAAGAAGTACGGCTTTGAGTTCACGCCGATTCCGGTCACGCATCCCGGTGTCGAACAGAAGTCGCAATGGCTGTCAATCCGCCAGAACCGGCCGGACTATGTCTTGGTCTGGGGCTGGGGCGTCATGAACGGGACGGCAGT
Organism: Bradyrhizobium sp. sGM-13; assembly: GCF_018398875.1. Taxonomy (GTDB): domain Bacteria; phylum Pseudomonadota; class Alphaproteobacteria; order Rhizobiales; family Xanthobacteraceae; genus Bradyrhizobium. The sequence goes on from NZ_JAGWDK010000004.1 coordinate 13,182, forward strand.
CAAGGAAGCGGCGGCCGTTGCCTATCCGCGCGACAAAATGATCGGTGTTTGGTGGTCGGGCGCAGAGCCGGATGTGCAGCCCGCAGGCGATCAAGCCGTCGGCTACAAGGCGCTGATGCTTCAGCATGGCGCGGGCAAATTCCCCGTGCATGCCGACATCGAGAAGTACGTCTATGCAAAGGGCATGGGCGCGTCGGAGCCTGGCAAGATCGGCGAGGTTCTCTACAACCGCGGCATGGTGAACGCCATGCTCGGGGTGGAAGCGATCCGCAAGGCGCAGGAAAAGTTCGGCAAGAAGCCGCTGACGGGCGAGCAGGTCCGTTGGGGTCTTGAGAACCTCAATCTCTCGGAAGCGCGTCTCAAGGAGCTCGGTTTCGAGGGCATGTTGAAGCCGATCAAGATTTCTTGCTCCGATCACGAAGGCGCGCGGGACGGGCGCGTACAACAGTGGGACGGCAAGGGCTGGAAGATCATCTCCGACTGGTACACGGCCAACCAAACCGAGACCGAACCGCTCGTTGACGAAGTTTCCGCGAAGTATGCCGCGGACAAGAAGATTCAGCCTCGCGACTGCTCGAAAGAGAGCTGAAAATATCTCGGAGATCCGGAAGGAGCGTTCGCTTCCTTCCGGGTATTCCGGAAGCTGTAACAGTTCGGAGGGAGCAGCGTGTCAATTCCCAAGGCCGCCACAACGACAGAAGCGGCGGCGCCGTTCCTGTCGGTCAACAACATCGAGGTCGTGTACGATCACGTCATCCTGGTGTTGAAGGGCGTATCGCTGGATGTGCCGCGGGGCGGAATCGTCGCGCTTCTCGGCGCCAATGGTGCGGGCAAGACAACGACTCTGAAGGCGGTTTCCAATCTGCTGCATTCAGAGCGCGGCGAGGTCACCAAGGGCTCAATCCTATTTGACGGTGTCGAAGTGCAGTCGTTGTCGCCAAACGATCTAGTGCGGCGCGGCTGCATTCAGGTGATGGAGGGGCGGCGCTGCTTCGCTCACCTTACCGTCGAAGAAAATCTCCTGACCGGCGCATTCACGCGCGTGGACGGCAAGGCCGCGATCGCGGAGGATCTAGAACGGGTCTATGCCTATTTTCCCCGTCTCGGGGAGCGACGCGGTTCCACCGCGGGCTATACGTCGGGTGGCGAGCAGCAGATGTGCGCAATCGGCCGTGCGCTGATGTCGCGCCCGAAGATGATCCTGCTCGACGAGCCATCGATGGGCCTTGCTCCGCAGATCGTCGAAGAGATCTTCGAGATCGTCAAGGATCTCAATGTCAGGGAGAATGTTACATTCCTGCTCGCCGAGCAGAACACCAATATGGCGCTCAAATACGCCAGGCACGGATACATCCTCGAAAATGGGCGCGTGGTGATGGACGGCGAGGCGCCGGCGCTCGCCGCAAATGAGGATGTCAAGGAATTCTATCTTGGCATCGCCGGGGATAAGCGCAAATCATTCCGCGATGTGAAGCACTACAAGCGACGCAAGCGCTGGCTCGCTTAGGCCATGGGGATAAAAAGCCATACTGCTGCGCCCACGGCAGCTCTTGCTCTCGGAATCTTCTTCACGGCGCCGGGTTCCGTTGCCACCAATGCTATCGTCAGCATGGTCACCCCGCTTGTGGCGGCCGCGATCGGCAATCTCAGCTTCATGTCGCCTGCAATGGGCGACCCGGCTGCACTCACCAAAAAACAGTCGGATGCGCTCAATACATACAATAATGCACGGAGCAACTTTGAGTCGATCCTGGGCCAGCGGCGCGCGCAGATCAATTCGAACCAGCGACTACCGAACTTGCCAGGACAGGCACTCTACCTTGCACGCAACAACATGATCAGCACGTACAAGGATCTCACCGACGCTCTTCCGTCCAATATAGGCGGGCCCAATAAATACGGAATCCCTCCGGCGTATTTTAGCGCCGACAATGAGCCGCTGCTCGACGAGTACAGGAGACTTTTTGACCTGATGCAAGCGCCGCCCGCCAACGCGCAAAACTCGGATACTCCCTTCAAGGACGTTGTCGATCTGGGCACGGCCATTGCGCGAGCCAAGGGCCTTGATGCGGCCAATGCCGAAGCAGCAGGCCGTATCAGCGTGGGCCTGTTCTTTGCCGAGACAAATGGCAACCAGAACATCGGGAATGCGCGCTCGAACAAATACAAGGGCAGCTTGCAAACAGGCGTGCCCGAAGATCAACTTGGACGGAAGAAATGGGCCGCGATAAAGAAGTCGATCGCAGCCTTTGATCCCGCACTGAACGCCCGCGACGACAGGGAAGAGGCACGGGCCGGCAATCTGGATCATCGGTATAACCACTGGACCGCCGTGCGGGATGGCCTCATGAACGCACACGCGGATATTTTCCCGCAAGTACCGGCGATCGTGAAAACGCTGCCGGATCCGATCGATCAAATGAAGCTGTTTGAACTGATCCAGATTATCCCGAGCCCGACCAGGTCTGCGCTCGGCTCGCGCAACCTGCTCGACTACAGAATTTCCGACCCGAAGATCATGGCCTATCTGCGAAACAACAGTGTTTTCACGTTTGGACGAGCTGACCGGGCCAAAACATCCGCGACCTACCGCGAAATTCTCGATGCGATGTGGCTGTTCAACGAAAAATTTGAACGGGCGCTTTCCACATTCGACGAAGTCAAGAAGCAGTCAAAGGGTTGAAGCCGGCAGGCGGGGTTCAGATGCGACGCTACCGCGCCATCAGAGCGGACCGAGGATGGCCCATCGGGGCTCGCAAAATGCCTTCACCGCCGCCGTGACACCGCTGCTGATGATGTCCCGCCGCTCAGGCGAACTCATTCTGAGCTCTTCGTCCCGGTTGATAATCGAGCCCGCTTCCAGCAGGACGGCAGCCATCCGGGTTTTTCTCAGCACGATGAGCTCATCGTAGCGATAGACGCCGGTCTCCTTGTTCAGTAGCTCGCGCTGGTACCGGCCCATGATGGGCTGGGAATATTGCTTGGCATAGTCGAGGCCCTGAGCCTTCATTTCCTTGGCGATCAGTTCGGCGAAGACCAAACTCGTCTTGAAGTCCGGGTTGCTGCGGGAGACGAAGACGGAATATCCGCTGAAGCGGTCGCTGAAATGGCTTTTCTTTCCCTCGAACTCCCAGTCCTCGAGGAATTTGTTGGGCACGGAGTCATGGTGGATCGACAGCAAGAGATCCGCAGGAAGATTGTTGGCGGCGGCGACGCGTTTGAAGAGGCTGTGCCTCGCCTTGCCCTCGGTCACGAGCAACCTGGTCTCAGTAAAGCCCTCGGCCTTCAACTTCTCCTCGATCCGCTTCGCAAGGCGCAGATTGAAGACAAACTCAGAGACGTTGCGGGCGCTGATCGCGCCTTCCGATTCGACAGTGTGCCCCACATCCAGAACAATCCGGAACTTGGAGGGATCGCACAGGGGTGTGGCCGGTTTGAAAGCTGCAGAGGGCAGGGCAACCGGCCCCAGTGCCGCAAGCCTCACGGTGCGGCGCTTTGGCGAGGCGGCTCGCTTCGCCAAAGTGGCTGGTTTGCGCGACGTGACGTGCTTTGACGGCTTGCTTTGTTTTGGCGATTTGGCCTGTTTTGACGAGCCTTTGAAGACGTCCGACAGCCAGCCCGCGTCGCTGACCTCGATCGGCAGAAGCATCATTGCGGCCATTGCGGCAATGATGATGCGGCCGCGGCGCCAAGATCGCGAAGCGATACCGCCGAGAACATCAATGAACGCGCGGCGCTTCATGCTCGCCCAGAGACCGAACCCGAAGGCGCGCTAGTGCGAATGAGGCTTGCGTTGATGTCGACGAACGAAGTCCTGGCACAGCCGATGGAAAACATATCGTACCCCACCCACCGAATTCGACACGCAAGGGTCGCAATCCAATGAGGGCAGATACAAGTCGGACGAGGGCGATTACGGCATCAGCAACGCGATTTCATGCCGGTGTTGTCATCGAGCCACATCTATGCACTCAAACGGGCTTTTCGGAATTTTCTGGAAACCGCAAAAGCGATTGTTGGTCTAACTCTAGCGGCGTTGCTTTTTCGGCTTTAGCGATGCCGCCGGCGCCCGTGCGTTGGCATCGAGCGATGTTGATGCCACTGGCGTCTCACCCTTGGCCCCTTCGCGTCCGATTTCGCGTCGCGGCCAGGCAAAATCGTCGGCTCGACCGGCTGGCGCCGACAAAGGCTCCCCTGTGATCAAGACGCGCGCCGCTTGCGGATCCATCGTCACAGGCCGCGCCCCCGGATCGCCGAGCAACTGATTCGTGCCGACAGAGGAGGGCGCCAAGGGAACGATCGGCCCGGCAAGTGGACGCGGCGCCGGCTGATCCGGCCGCGCACTGGCGTCGGGCGTAGCCGGCTCAGTGGGCAGCACAATCGGCGCGGAACGCGCGGCCAACAGGCGGTTGATTTCGCGCTCGGCATAATGCGCGAGCTTCAGCGCGCCGGCCTTGGTGAAGTACACGCCATCGGAGGAGCGCAGCCGGCGGGTCTGCCCCTCGAAATCGGGGCCGTGCTGCAAGAAGCGGCCGGTTTCATCGACAAATCCGTCCCAGACATCGACATAGGTGATGCCGGCCTTGCCGGCCGCATCGCGATAGAGCGTATTCAGAAACGCCGTGTCGGCGGTCGACTTGGGGCCGCGTACCACCGGCAGACCCACCCACAGCACTGGCACACCCTTGGACTTGAGTACGCCGATCATCTCCTCGATCTTTTGCATGTAGAGTTCGACCCAGCGCTTCTCGCGAAACTCATGGATGTCGTTCGGCGAATGCGCGCTCCTCTCCGGTTCAATCACCGCCCGCGCGCCACTGTTTTCGGCGGCATCGTCCGGCGGCAATTCGGGATCCGGCACCTTGGCTGCGCCATCGGGCTTCGCCTCGGGCTTTGCGCTCGAAGCCTTGCCATCAGGTTTCGCCTTGGCGTCCTTCTTGTTCCCAGCCTTATTGTCGGATTTGTCGACCGCCGGCTCGCGGATTGCGGTGCGATCATGAAGCCCGAGCAAGACGACAATGGCATCCGCTTTTTCGGCGGCAAGAATACCTTTGGCGGCGGCGGCCCAATCTGCTGGATCGCCCCTCGGCTGATATTTGATCAGGCCGGAGACTGTCTTGTGTTTGCGGATCACACCCACCTCAGGCTGCTCGGCATAGACGTTCTCGAGCCCATAGGCGAGCCAGTCTGCCATGGCGTCACCGAGCACGAGTATGTGGCGCTCCGATACAGTGTTGCGTTTCTCGGGCGGCGGCGCCTTTGAAAAATCCTCGCGCGGCGCCGGAGGCGCTTGCCGCCCGTTCCAACGGGGCTGCGGCGCGTGCTCCTGGTACGGCGCAAACGTGTCGTTACCATACCAGCCGCCACCGCGTTCATTACCAAACCAGCCGCCGCCGCGTTGCGGTTGTGGCCCCTGCTGATATCCGCCGAAATTAAAGAACTGTGCAGAGGTGGGGCCGGCCAAGCCGAGCAACATTCCCACCGCGACGGCCAGCGCAATCAGCCAACCACGCTCGGCAAAGATGCACTGCCATTTTGGTTCCCTTGGCATGCTTCTGGACCGCACACACGCAGAACCTGCCTTCGCCAGACTAGCACAAAGGCCCTGTGGCGGGTCTCAGTTTACCGTGAAACGCGTCATCTCGGTGCGGAACACGCAAGCACGGCCATGTGCGTGGTGCGCACGTCCCATAACAATACACCGATAGCCTCACTGCGGAGGCCGCAGCTCGATGCCATAGCGAGCATAGATCCGCGCGATGCTGCCATCGGCCAGCAGCGCCTCGATCGCCGCATCGACACGCTGTTGCAGCTTGTCGTCGGGGCGGAGCAACCCCGCCGCAATATTCCAGTTCAAATCAGAATCGTTGTCGAACGCTGGAATCAGGCGCAACGGCTTGTTGGCATGCTGCAGGTTGAACCAGCCGACCGTCATCGGTGTGACGGCGGCCGCCTCGATCTCGCGATTGGCCAACGCTGCAACCATGTCGTCCTCGAAGACGAACGGGGAGGTGGCGGCGCCGGCCTTGGCGAGTGTCATGGAGACCAGCGAGCCGACCTGTACCCCGACGCGCTGATCGGAACCGAGACTGGCCAGCGACGACGCCGGCGAATCGCTACGCACCGCGAGCACGACGCCGCTGCGATGATAGGGACGCGAAACCCGTACACCGCCGGCGGGCGACGTATCCTTGCGGGCGATGACATCGAGCACGAGATCGCAATCGGCGCGGCGATACTGGATCGCACTGACCACCCATTCCTTCGTCAGCTTGACACCGAGTTGCTCGGCAATCTTCTCACCGAGTTCGACCTGAAATCCCGGGACCGGTCCGGACTTGCTTGCAAACGGCAGCGCATTGGGGCTGGCGCAGAGCGTCAAGGCGCCGCGCTCGATGACGGCTTCCAGCGAGCGGGCATTCGCCGTCACATTCCAGAGCATCAGCAGCGAGAGGCTCGCCGCGTATCGGGCGAGGCGATATCGCAGTTTCCGCGCCGCAGAAGCGGCCCTAGTCATCTAGCCCTCGAATGTAGGCCAGAAGCGCGCCAATCTGGGCATCATTGAATACCTCACCATACGCGGGCATAGCGCCGGTCTTGCCCTTCTTAATACGCTCGACGATGAATTCGTCGCTGCGCTCTGACTTCGACAGCTTCGGACCCCGGCCAGCATGGCGGCCGCCATCCTGGTGACAAAAGCCGCAATTGCTTGTGAACATTTTCCGGCCATCGAGGTCGTTCGGTGAAGCTTCGGCTTGCGCCTTAGGACTGGCGGATTCCTCCGGGTTTGACTGCTGAGCAAACGCGGCGGTCGACAGCCATGGCCAGATGATGGCCAGGCAAGCAACAGTTACAAACGGTATCCGCATTCAAGCATCCGTATTCACCGCAGCGCGGCAATGTATCGACCGCAAGAGCGGCAACGCACTAGGCGGCAGGGCGGCAGGGGAGAGCTCAATCCCTGCCGCCCACGCCATCGTCATTGTCTGAGTGCGTAGACCACCAGGGCACCGGTGTTCTTCGACATGCTCTTGAAGGGCTCGCCAAAGAGCGCGACAAATTCGTCGCCCACCAGACTGCCCCAGCCTGCCGGTACGGCGATGTACTGCTTGCCACCGGCCACGTAGCTGATGATGCCGCCATTATGCCCGATGCCGTTGTTACGTGACCAGAGCTCTTCGCCAGTGTCCGCATTGTAGGCGTGCACGACGCCTTCGGCGTCCGGCACGAATACCAGATTTCCCGCAGTGGCGAGAACGCTGGCGAGCGGCGGGTACTTGTAGTTGACCTCCCACTTCTTCTCGCCGGTGACCGGATCGCGGGCGCTCAGATGACCACGGGCCGGTCCGTCCGGAGGCGGCACAAACTTGAACGTGGCTCCCAGGTTGAGCTGGGCCATCGGTTCCAGGACCGGCGTGGTCTTCTCGACGGTCAGCTCCATGCACCACTCCTGCCCGATCCGGTAGAAGAGCCCGTTCTTGGGGCTGTAGGCGCCGGAGTTCCAGCTTATGCCGCCGGCGATGGCCGGGCACAATGGCGGGTCCACCTTGCCTTCCGAGAGGTCGCGGCGACCGATCAGCGCGCCGGTCTTCGGATCAATGCTCTTGACGAAGTTGATGTTCTTTACCAGCGGCCAGACGTTCTCGACCTTGGCGTTGGAACGATCATAGACGAAGACGTAGCCGCTCTTGTTGGCGTGCACCACGAGCTTCTTGCCGCCACGTTCAATCATGACGAACTCGCCCACTGAGGAGTCGAAGTCCCAGGCATCGTGCGGCAGCTCCTGATGATAGAATTTGAGCTTGCCGGTATCGGGATCGAGCGCGATGACCGATGTCGTATAAAGATTGTCGCCCGGCCGCGGCCCGCTCTTTTTCCAGTCCGCGCCCGCCCAGTCGTAGAGCGGCGCCGGGTTGGCGGTGCCCCACCACACCGTATTGGTTTCCGGGTCATAGGTTCCGGGCATCCAGCCACCGCCGCCGCCGGTCCGCCAGGAGTCACCGCCCCAGGTTGCCTTGGCCTCTTCGGTGCCGGCGACCGTGAAGAACTCCCATTTCTTCTGTCCGGTCTTGCCGTCCACAGCGAAGATCGGTCCGCGACCGGGCCATTCGCCGCCCTGGGCGCCAATGATTACCATGTCCTTCACCACCAGCGGCGCGCCGGTGAAGCCGACGGTGACCTTCTTGGAATCCAGGAGCTTCGTATCCCAAACCGGCTTGCCGTCCTTCAGATTGAGCGCGATCAGGCGCCCATCGACCGTGCCGACGTAGAGATTGCCGTGTCCGATGGCGATGCCGCGGTTGTAGGGCGAGTGGGTCTGCTTGGAGACCAGGTCCTCGTCGAGCTCCGGCGCGTAGGCCCAGATTGTCTTGCCGGTCGCGCCGTCAAGCGCGTAGATGCGGCTATAGGAGCCCGAATAGTAGAGCACGCCGTCGATCGCGAGCGGCGTCGACTGAACGCCGCGCGTGGCGCGCTCCGGAAAATGCATCCACGCGACTTCGAGATTCTTGACGTTGCCGGTATTGATCTGGTCGAGGCCGCTGTAATGGTAGGACTTATAGGTGCCGTGATAGGTTAGCCAGTTGTTCTGGGCCGCCTCGGCATTCAGGGCCGCCTCTTGAGGCTGCGTCGGCACTTGGGCGCGCGTCGGCGAGACAGTAACCAGGGCAGCCACCGCCACCGCGGCGCAGCCGACGACATATCGCTCATGGAAAGTCATCTGTGTCCTCCCTTTGTGGTTTGTTTGTTGGGCCGAATTGTCTCGCGACCCTTGCAACGGGATATTCTGGTGTCAGAGCCTCATAGGGTCAGGAGTTCGAGATAGATGGCATGGACCGGCGGAGCGAGCGTCGAGACGAGACGGCAGCACGTCTTGTCGCCTGCGTGAGAAGTTGTTTTCGAGAAGGGCGCCATTCAGCGCAGGGCGGCACAGGCCATCGTTGCACAGGCCGTCGGAATTTGCCTGCCCCGTATTGCGCCCGGCGATGTCGGTGCGGTGCACCATGACACGTTCCTCAATGCACGCCATTAGTTGACCGGATTGTTGTTTTTTTGTGGAACGCCGCTCGGCAGTGGCAACCTCGAGCTGAAGTCCCGTTCACGCCGTCACCCACGCGCGGCCAAGGGGTACCTATTCGTCTGAATACCAAGCTCCGAGCAGAAATCTGCGCCTCGGCTTGGAGCCCTGATTTTGGACGTCGGTCAGATCGACGGCATAACGCTTCATCAAAAGCTTGATTGCCACCGCAATGATGACGAAAGGCGTTACGTAGATCGCGAATATCTCAAAGGCTTTCATGGCAACTCCGCCGCGATTTCGCGCCGGGACACTACCACAATTTTTAGGACGCGGAGGAGGGCACCGGGCGATCGAGTTCCGCTAGGTGACGTGGACTTCTATTTCACAATCACGACCGGAACCAAGGCGGCCGTGATGACGCGGGATATTAGGGAAGATACAAGCGGCAAGCCCATGGCGCGTAACAAGCGCCGCACGCTTTGCCGCTGCGGATCTGCCAGGACGATAACGTCGCATTTGTCTTCGGTCGCACAACGGAGAATTGTCGGCAGCGGATCGCCAATTTTGACCTTCGACAGGCAAACGACGCCCACCTTGTCCAATCGCTTGCTCACAGCATTGACGATAGGCAATCCGACATCGTTGATCAGACGGTCCTCGATTTCGTCCTTCTTGAAACTCTGATAGCCGCGCAGGCGAGCCTCATAATGTCGATCCTGCACGTTCAGAATAATGGCCTCCACTTTGTCCTTGCCTTGGGCTATGGCGGCCACGAAATCGACAACGTGATTGGTGCGTTCGCTGCCATCGACGACGGCGAGAAAGCGCATGCATTTTGTTGCCGAACTGGCGACTTCATGCCCGGTGCCGCCGGGTGCAGTTGTTGTCGTGGCCTGGTTTGTCATGCATATCTCCGTCTAGATTCACGGGAGCATCTGAAACGCCGCAGCGGCGACGAGGGTTGGAACGAGCGCAGCCAAGGCAAGTCCGCCTGCGCTGATCGTTCCGTCTTCGAAGCTGTTCTTCAGGATCGCGAATCCCGCCGGATTCGGTGCGTTTGCAATTACCGTGAGCCCACCGCCCGTCACCGCTCCCGCGACCAGGGAGTATTTGAATTCGTCGGAGACGCCGTCGACGAGCGAGCCAAGATATGTCAGGGCCGCGTTGTCAGTCACTGCAGTCAGCAAGATGGCGCCCGTGAACAGCATGGTTGGCTCCATGTCGCTGAGAAGCGGTTGCAGCCACCATTTCTGCTGACCGCCGATCACCACCAAGCCGGCCAGGAAAAACGCAACTAGCAGGCCTTCCCGCAGAATGAGCGGCGACTGATAGCGCTTGTACGCCTCGGCAAAGCCGAGAAAGAACATGAAGAGCGCGAGAAATACGATCGGGTGATGATTGAAGGCGACAACCGCGCCGAGAAAGGCAAGATGAACTCCGGAACTCCAGATCGGGACATCCAGCTTTGCTGGTGACACTGCGAGCTTCCGCAGATGGTTTCGGAACAGAAACGTGACGCCTGCAGCATTGACTGCCACGGCGAGTGCTGCCTTCCATCCGAACGTTTTCAACATGAACGCAAGGTCAAAGCCCCACTGCTCTGCAACCATGAGCACGGGAGGCGCGGCGTAGGGCGTCAGCGTGCCGCCGATGGACACATTGACAAACAGGACCCCGACCGTGGCGTACATGAACTTTCTCGGCGCCCCGCCAGCAAAATACTGGTCGCGGAGCAGGAGCGCCGTCAGTGTCATCGCCGCAGGTTCCGTGATGAAGGAGCCGAGCAATGGACCTACCGAGAGCAGCGAGAGGTAGTACGCGGTGGGTTGCGACAAGGGAATCAGGTGCGAGACGAGGCGAAGCAGGGCCGCCGCCATCTGGATGACCGGTCGGCTCGCGGCAATGACCATAACCACGAAGACAAACGCCGGCTCTGTAAAATTGCGGCTTTCAAGATAGGCGAGCGCGCCGGTACTGCCCATCTTCACTACCATGAAGGCAATCAGAACCGCCGCCCAGAACCCGAACACTACCTCGACTTCTGCGAGCAGATGCCAAAGCCCGGCATGGCGCGGTTGAATATGCGCCATGCGCTCGAACGACCGCGTCGAGAAGGTATGCAGCACAGCTATCGCAAAGATTGCCGCCGCCGCGACTTCGAAGGACGTTTCGTTCGGCACCGAGTCTCGCCTTTTGTGCGCATTCCGCTCGGGCTAGACTGACGACCACGCTGCCTCCGAACAATTCGGTGCGAAACCGTCGGGGCTTTTGCGGTGTGGGTGTTCCCGGAGTAAAACTACCTAATCGCGCATATCATGCGCCGCAGAGTAACGTGATCATGCGGCAACCGGAGTTCGAAAACATGGACTCAGGCAGTCCACTGGTGCTTCGGATGTCGCGCTGGTATCTTGCGATCGGCTTGGGCTATCTTGTCAGTTACGTGCTGCTCGACTGGATCAGCTACGTCCATCCGTTCGCCACGTTCGGCATCACACCCTGGAATCCGCAAACCGGCCTCAGCTTCGCACTGATCCTGCTGTTCGGCGGCACGTACATGCCTTGGCTGTTTGCGGCGCCGCTGATTGCCGATCTGATGGTTCGCGACCTGCCTCTTCCGCCCGGCGTTGAGTTGCTTGTCGTGGCGATTACGGGCCTCGGATATGGCTCGGCAGCGCTTCTGCTGCTGCACCGTCGCTTCCGCTTCGATCGTTCATTGTCGTCCCGCAGCTCCCTGCTGTGGCTCGTGACGATAGCTGCCGCCAGCATTGCGCTCGTGTCGATTGGACACGCACTTGTTCTTGTACTGCATGGGATCATTGCATCACATGATTTCGCACAGGTATCGCTGCGCGCTTTCATCGGCGACTTGATCGGCGTGATCGTCTTCACGCCGTTTGCTCTCATCGTGTTCACGCGGCGGAGCTTTCCCGTTGTCTCGTGGGAAGCTGCGGCAATTCTTTTCCTGGTTCTTGTCGGGCTCTGGGGCTTATTCGGCTTCACCGAGGCGCTCCGTTTCCAGCTTTTTTATGTGTTTTTCGTTCCGGTCGTCTGGATCGCAGTGCGGTTCGGTCTAGAGGGCGTGACGCTTGGCCTCGCCGTCATTCAGATTGGATTGATCGCTGCGATCGAGCTGTCACATGAAAGCGGAACTGATGTCGTTGCCTATCAGGCGCTGATGATCGTTCTATCGGCGACCGGCCTTGCCATCGGAGTACTGGTTTCGGAGCAGCGGCGCACACAACATCAGCTCCGAATACACCAGGACGCCCTTCATCGCGCGTGGCGGCTTGCAACCATGGGAGAATTTGCCGCCGCAGTCGCGCACGAGATCAACCAGCCGCTCACCGCGATCGGCAACTATGTCCGGCTTGCCAAGCGGGCCGTCGAGAAAACGCCACCTGATACTGCAGCCGCCGCAACAGCATCGGCGGAGGCGATCGTGCAAGTCGATCGAGCGGGGGCCGTCGTGAATCGCTTGCGCGATTTCATCCGGCTTGGGAGCATCGAGACGAGTGCCGTCAGTGTCACAACGCTCGTAGCAGAGGCAGTCGCGGTGTTTGGTCCCGAGCTGGAGCGGCGGGGCATCGGGTGTCAAACGTCGGTTGGACGGGATGTCCCACCGGTGCTCGCGGATGGCTTGCAGATTGAGCAGGTCATTTTGAATCTTGTCCGCAATGCCGCCGAAGCGTTGGCTGGCGCGGGCCGGTATGATGGCAAGATCGTGATCGAGGGTGTGACAGGACCGAATGGAAAGGTCACGATCCGCGTGAGCGACAATGGTCCCGGAATTGACCCCGATCTCGGGGACGACGCAATCGCTGCTTTTGCCACGACGAAGCCGGATGGATTGGGACTAGGTCTCTCGCTTTCACGATCGGTCATCGAAGCTCATGGCGGGGAGCTTCGGATTGAAAGCACAAAGCACGGCACTACAGCATCGTTTACGCTGCCAGCCGTGCACAGTTCGGACTCGGCTGCATGACGATAGCTCTGATCGACGACGACAACGCAATTCTGCATTCTTTGAGCATGCTCCTTGAGGGGCGGGGGATACCGGTGCGAGCGTATTCGTCAGCGGAGAGCTTTTTGAACGCGCTGGCCACCGAACCGCCCCAATGCGTCGTTTCGGACATTCGCATGCCAGGGATGTCAGGTATCGAGCTGCAACAGAAGCTGAAAGAGCATGCAGGAGCGATACCGCTCATTTTCATTACAGGGCACGGCGATGTCACGATGGCTGTGCAGGCGATCAAGCAAGGCGCTTTCGATTTCATCGAGAAGCCGTTGGACGATGAACGGCTGATCGCCAGCATCTCGCAGGCGATCGAAAGCGGAAACCGCCTTAGAAGCGAGTACAAAGAACGCGCGGCCCTTCAAGCCCGTGTGGCCGAGCTTTCACCACGACAGGTTGAAGTCATGCGACTTGTGGCGGAGGGTTTGTCAAATAAGGAGATCGCGCACAAGCTGGGGATCAGCACCCGGACTGTGGAGAATTATCGTGCCTGGGTGATGGAAAGGATGGGCGCCAACAGCCTCGCCGATCTTGTTCGAAAGGTAATTGCTTTGAAATCCCGGGCCTGAATGCAGATTACGCGTACAGCTTGTGGGGTGGGACGAAGAACTGCAGCCAGCGACATGGAGCGCAACGGTGCCTCACACTGCAACTAGGGGGAACATAGGTGACGATCTAGCTCCGCTATCCGCGGATCGCCGCATTGGCCTTCTCGGCGGCGTTGGTCATCGCAATCTTCGCTGGTCTCGCTTCGGTGACCACTTCATTCACGCCAATCATGAAAGCGTCCAGGATGGGTCTCGAGAGCGGATGGAAAAGGATCGCCTTGGCGCGGTCGACGTCGGCATTCTGCAAGTTGGTCAGCGCCGCCTCGGCGGCTTGTGCGCCGAACGCCTTCTTGAAGTCCTCGCTCGACCAGGCCGACACGCGTGTCGTCGCCAGCCCGGCTGCGGCGGTCCGCAGCGAGGTCGGTTTGCTTGTCGCCCACATCAGAAACAAGAACGCCGCCCGCTTGTTTCTTGAATGGGAATTGATGCAGGCCTGCCAGTGCGACATGAAGGGCACGGACGTGCGACCGGGGGCATGTGGAAAGGCGGCGAACACAGTCCGCCCGGCAACGTGGCTTTTGGCTGGATTGGAGATGTCGGTAGCGAAGTTGCTGCTGTCGATCGCCATCGCCGTCTTGCGCTGCAGGAAGTCGTCCAGCACGTGGTACCATTCATAGCCGCTCACACCGCTAGGTCCGGCTTGACTGAGCAATCGACCGTACATCTCGACGGCCGCGATGGCCTCCGGACTCGTGAAAGCGGCCTTGTTGTCCTTGACCATGTCCCCACCGTAGGAGAACACGAAGCTCATGGCCGGCACGGACGAATTGCCGCCGGCCTGCGCCCGCATCGCGATCCCCGACATCTCATTGGTCTTGGCCGCGTTGGCGGTGGTGAGGAGTTCGTCGAAAGTCTGGGGAACGCGCAGATTCTTGGCTGCCAGCGCGTCGCCGTTGATGAACAAGGTCACGGCCTCGGAAGTGATCGGGCAGGCGTAGCGCTCGCCGTCCCGCCACAACGGAAAGGTTCGGGCTGTCTTGAGAAGATCGCTCTCATCATACCAGCCGAGATCGGTCAGCGACCGGTCGGAATAATAGGCGTTCAACGGCTCGAGCCATCCTTTTGAGATGCCCTGGCCATAGGCCGTAAACATGAAGACGTCGGGTGTGCTGCTGCCGCGGGCGAGTTGGATCGGCAGCGCGCCCATGTACGCGGTCTCCAATCGGAAGTCGGTGACGACGATGATACCGGTGAGCTTGGTGAAATCCCACAGAAGCGGTGTGATCGCGTTCGACCAGGGATGGATCGCGCCTGCGAGCGTGATCGTCTGCCCGGCAAATTGTTTCCAATCTATCGCAGCGTGCGCATAGACACCGGCGACATCCTCTGCGAAACCCCACCGCGGCAGGATGACGAGGGCCGGCAGGGCGACACCCGCTGCGCCCAATCCCTTGACGAAGCTGCGCCGGCTGGCCGACCCGGGACGGCTCGGAAGCTTTTCACCCTGCACCATTTCATTTGGAGCCATGTGGTTGCTCCTGGCGGGGAGTGGCCTTCACAACAGCCGAGCGATCCTACCCGTGACGTTCTGGCCCCTTGCGAGGGGAC
Source organism: Bradyrhizobium sp. sGM-13 (assembly GCF_018398875.1). Taxonomy (GTDB): domain Bacteria; phylum Pseudomonadota; class Alphaproteobacteria; order Rhizobiales; family Xanthobacteraceae; genus Bradyrhizobium. The sequence goes on from NZ_JAGWDK010000004.1 coordinate 28,369, forward strand.
TGACGGGCTTCTAAGCCGGTGCAATCTGCAGGGTTGAGCGTGCCGGTTCCTATCTAAACTACGCAGACTGCGCCTGTATTTTTACTATACTGGCAATACTCTTCATCGGCATCAGAAAAGAGCCGCTCACGCGAGCATCGAAGACTTAAGGCTAATGTCAGTCCCTCTGACCCAGTCCTTTCGGTGGTTTGCTCGTCCGCTGACGCTGGTGGTCGTCGCGGTGGTTCTGGCTGTCGTGGTCTCGACCAGTTTTCTCGGCCTTCGATATTGGCAGGAGCGACAAGCGGTGAGTCTTGCACACGAGCGCAGCCATCAGGTGCTCGACACGCTGGATCGGCTGCGGGCGGTCATCGCCGACGTGGAGGCCCAAAGACGCGGGTATCTGCTGACTCTCGACCCCTCATATCTCAAGGCTTACGGCGTCTCCGACGAAAGCGTACGACGAGACGCGCAGGCGCTCCAGGCGCTCGTCGCGAACGATCCATTGCAGAACCATCGTGCCGGACATCTGGCGCTGACAGTTGCAGCCAAGCTGCGTGAGATCGATGACATCGTCAAGACGGCCAGCACCTCCGGGCTGGCGGCGCTGACCATGATCCGCAGCCTGGACGAGATAAGGTCGCAAATCGACCAGATGGTGGACCACGAGCGTTTCCTGCTCGTGGATCAGGAGAAGCGCGCCGAGGCACTCGAACAAAGCAAAGCCTGGCTGATCGCGACCGCGATCGTCATTGTCGCAGTCCTGGCGGTGGTGGCGTTGGCGCTTGCACGGCTCGAAGCGATAAGACGGCGTAAGGCGATCGCGGAGAACATCGCGCTCCACGGCGATCTCCTCGCGCGCGACAAGAAGATCCGGCACCTGGTCGACGCCAACATCGTTGGCATCATCATTTGGGATCTCGAAGGTCGCATTCTTGAGGCCAACGACGCATTTCTCCGTATGTTGGGTTACAACCGGGAGGATCTTGCCTCGGGTTGCCTGAGCCGGACCGACCTGACGCCGGCGGAATGGCGCGACCGCGATTCACGCACGGTGGCGGAGCTGAAGCGGATGGGGACCGTCCAGCCATTCGAGAAAGAGTATTTTCGGAAGGACGGCAGTCGCGTGCCCGTGCTGCTCGGCGGGGTGATGTTCGAACAAAGCCCGGATCAAGGCGTTAGTTTTGTCCTCGATCTGACCGAGCGCAAGCGGGCGGAAGAGGCACTGCGGCAGAGCGAGGAACGCTTTCGCACCCTCGTGCAGTTCTCTTTCGACGTGTACTGGGAGACTGATGCGCAACATCGCTTCACTCACCAGGAGTTCGCGGAGAGCCTTGCCGACGCGCCGGCGCCGGGCGCCGAGATCGGCAAGACCCGTTGGGAAGTGCCTTACCTGGAGCCGGATGAAGAGGCCTGGCGCAAGCACCGGGAAACGCTCGATGCCCACTTGCCGTTTCGCGATTTTGAGCTTGCGCGAGCTGGCCCCGACGGCAGCAAGCGTTACGTGTCCGTCTCCGGGCTGCCGGTGTTTGACAAGACGGGACGCTTCGTCGGCTACCGCGGTGTCGGGCGGCACATCACCGAACGCAGGCGGGCCGAAGAAGCCTTGCGCGCCATGCAGGCGGAACTCGCGCACGCCAATCGCGTCACCACGATGGGTCAATTGACGGCCTCGATTGCCCATGAGGTCAACCAGCCGATCGCGGCGACGGTTACCAATGCCGGGGCTGCCCTGCGCTGGCTCAGCGCTCAACCGCCCAATCTCGGCGAGGTTCGGGATTCCCTTCGTCGTATCGTCGAGGACGGCAAGCGCGCCGGCAACGTCATCAACGGGATCCGGGCCCTCATCAACAAGGTGCCGCCGCGGAACGATCGGTTCGACCTCAATGAAGCCATCCTCGAAATGGTCGTGCTGACCCGGAGCGAAGTGCTCAAGCATGGCATCTTGCTGCAGACCGACCTCGCGCCGGGCTTGCCTATGGTGAAAGGCGATCGCACCCAACTTCAGCAGGTAATTCTAAACCTGATCCTCAATGCCATTGAAGCGATGGACGGCGTCGACCAGCGGGCAGGCGCGTTGCGGATCAGTAGCGAGAGGGAGGTCGCGGGCGGCGTGCTCGTCACGGTTCGCGATTCCGGCCCGGGCCTGGACCCGGCGGATGTCGAGCGCGTGTTCCAGGCCTTCTATACGACGAAGGCCAAGGGCATGGGCATGGGCCTCGCCATCTGCCGCTCGATGGTCGAGGCTCACGGTGGACGGATGTGGGCGAGCGCGAACGAACCGCGGGGCGCAGTGTTTCAATTTTCCCTGCCGTTGGAACAAGACGAGACCGTTCAAGCCCGGCAGATCCGGTCCAACCCGGCTGCATGAGGTTGCAGATTGCGAGAAGCAAAGTGAGCTATTCGTGGCTGGAGCAGATGTCCCTGCGCTGTGCTCGGACCGGCCACAATGAGGCAAACGCGGACATGCGCTAGACATTGCTTCCCACCTGAAGGGGCTGCAGAATGGCGGCGTCAGAACAGGTCCACGGGAGGGATATCATGATCTCACGTCGTCTTGTCATCCGACTGCTTGGGGCCGCAGCAATAGCTTTCGCGCTCAGCCCCGTCCCGGTGGCCCAGGCGTTTTCGCCCGAGGCGCGCAACGCCAAGCTCGATGAAGTCCTTCGGGGTTTGGTGGAAGGCCGCAGCACTCCGGGTATCGTGGTGCTGATCCTCCAAGACGGCCGCCCGGTCTACAGCCGCAGCGTCGGCGTTCGCGAGGTTGGGAGTACCGCGCCGATCGGCGCAAACGACATGTTCCGAGTTGCCTCAATGACGAAGGCTGTCACCTCGGTGGCGGCGATGATCCTTGTCGAGCAGGGCAAAATTGGCCTGGATGATCCGGTTAGCCGCTTCCTCCCCGAGTTCACCAAGTTTCGGGTGCGAGGGCCCGACGGCGCCGAGGGGCAGGCCAACAGGCCCCCGACAATCCGCGAACTGCTGACCCATACCGCCGGGCTCTCCTATAACTTCATCAATAATCCCCGGCTCGTGGATGCATATCGCGACGCGCGCGTGACCGACGGGCTAGATCAGCCCGAAGTAACCACCGCTGAAGCAATGCAGCGTCTCGCCTCCGTTCCGCTTGGCTATCAGCCTGGTACGGGCTGGGAATACTCGCTTGCGACGGACGTGCTCGGCGCCGTCATCGAGAAGGTGACGGGAAACAGCCTGGAATCCTTTGTCACCGAGCGCATTGCAAAGCCCTTGCGCATCGAGAGCTTTGTGTTCAACGTGCCTGAGACCGTTCGCTCACGCTTCGTGCAGGTGACGCGACCCGCACAGGTCACGGGCGCACTCGGCACAGGCTACGTTCCCGTGATGGGACCTGAGGCGGTGCCGTTCCCACCCACCAAGGGCACTGCCAGCCTCGACCCGAACCGCGCCTTCTCTCCGACGGCGTACAATTCCGGCGGCGCCGGCATGAGTGCCACTATCGGTGACTACGTGCGGTTCTTGCAGATGCTGCTGAACGAGGGCGAGCTTGACGGCGTGCGGGTGCTCCGCGCTGAGACGGTCCGGCAGATGACGCAGAACGCGACCGGCAACATGCCGACGATTCGCGGGCCCGGCTGGGGCTTCACGCTGGGCTTTGGGATTCTGACTGATCCCGCCGCAGCCAAGAGCCGTCTTCCGGCCGGTAGCTATGGATGGGGCGGCATCTATGGCACGCAGTTTTGGATCGATCCGACAAACCGCGTCATCGGCGTAGTCATGACCCAGACGGCGATCATTGGCTCCGGTCCCATTTCGAATCCCGTCCGGGAGGCGTTCTATGCGGCCGATTGAAAAGTTTGATACCAAGCTAGGAATCGGTCGGCGCCCGCAAGGCCGGTGACGTCCCGCTCAAACGGTGCTCTCGGTCTACCTCTAGGAGCGGGAGTATATTTATCGATGGCTGTCAGCTCCGCCGATCTGAAAGCGTTCTTGCTCGCCACACCTTTCTTCGGTGGCCTTTCAGATGCGGGCCTCGATCTCCTGATTTCGATGCTGGTCGAACGCCGCTTCGACGCCGGTGCCACTGTCGTCGCGGAAGGAGAACCGGGGCGCTCCATGTTCATTGTTCACTCTGGCCAGCTCGTGGTGAGCAAGCGGGCGGATGCCGGACGCGTGATTCGCATGGCGGATCTCGGGCCCGGTGATTTCTTCGGCGAAATGACGCTTATCGAAATGCAGAACCGATCAGCCACCGTCGTCGCGGAGAGCCCAACGGTGCTGTACGAGCTCACGGCACAAAAGCTCTACACGTGCTACAAAACCGACATCCATGCGTATGTGATGGTAATTCAGAATATCAACCGCGAGCTTTGTCGGCGGCTCCGCCGCGCCGACGACCGCATCGCCAAGCTGCAGATGCCTCACGCGAGTCAATGACGCAGATTTCGCGCGCGGCGTGGGTGGGACGAAGAACTGCGAACAGCGCAGTGGCGCCTCACGCTGCGCAACTCGCTACGCACTCCGACCCGGCGGGAGGACGACGACGATCGCGCCGAGCTTCACCCGATTAACGAGATCGATGACGTCCTCGTTGAGCATGCGGATGCAGCCGGAGGAGATGGCCTGACCGATATATTCCGGCTGGTTGGTGCCGTGGATGCGGTATAGGGTGTCCTTATTGCCTTCGTAAAGATAGATCGCCCGCGCGCCCAGCGGATTGGCCGGACCTCCTGCAACGCGCTTCGGGTAGGGGCCGAGCCGGGCCTGGATCTCCGCCGTCGGGATCCAATCCGGCCATTCAGCCACGCGGCCAACGGTTGCGACGCCGGACCACGCCAGCGCTTCCTCTCCCACAGTCACGCCGTAGCGGATCGCCTTGCCTCCCGGCAGGACGTAGTACAGATACTTGGCGTTGGTATCGACCAGGATGGTGCCCGGCAGCTCTTTGCGCGTGTAGTCGACAATATGTCGGCGGTAGGTCTCCGGAATGCTCGCTTGCGCGTAAGGCGCGTGGGCGAGTAACTGCCGGTCCCTAGGGGTCAAACTGGCGTTCGATGACGGCGCAAGCGTCGTTTGCACGCAGCCGCCGAGCAGCCCCACCAGTAACAACGCGAGCCCACGCCCCATCATCGCGTGTCCTCCAAGACTTGTGTGTCGCAATTTGTTGCTCAAAAAGTGTAGAAATCAAGGCGTCGTGTGACGATAACCTGTCTGGCAACAAGAATACCCGCCTTGTCGTGCGCGCATCCGCGTCCGCATGCGCATCCGCGCCCCGTCACGCGAAAGCGTCGCTCGGCTTCTCTACAATTTTCGCCAAGTAGGCCGATTGCGGCGGTACTCAGCGAATGTCGCGCTCAGGCGCGTCCGTTGTCGAAGGAGACATCGCGGACCATCGGTCGTCAAAACTCGCAGTCGGGAGCTCGTTCGCGTCAACCGTAAGGCCATTCGTGCCGGCGGAGACGACAGTACCCTCGGGCGAGTGCGACCTCATAGTAGCGGCGGTTGCCACGACAGCGAGCAGCGCGACAGCCACGAACCCAGTAATCGTTCGATGCCTCGTCATCAGAACCTCCAGTGGTCCCGAAAGCCCCTCAATGTCACGGGAGCCTCGCGAAGGTTCAACGGCAATGAGACAAGTTGCATTGCGCGTCCACACACGGACAACGAAGCTGTCCCAAATTCAAATTGCTGCTCGGACTGGGCCAGGGCGTGAACCCAAGTTCAGAGTCATCGGCCAATGCCCGCGTTGGTGCGTATTCTGGGCTCGAGGTTGGACATCGCGTGAGGTTCGCAAAGTGCTGCGAGCTCACGTTCCTGTTCTCCGTGGCGTGGCGGCGCTGACCCGACAATCTCGTTGATCCCACGGTCGGCTCAGGCCTAGACTGGCCAAGCTAAGCTATCCATGTCGTTCCGGGAGGATTCCATGAAGGTAGTTTCGCGATTCCTGCTCGCCGTGACCGTTCTCGCACTCGCCGCCGGCGGCGGCTATGCGCAGGACGGTGGCATGAAGAAGTGGTCAAAAGGAAAAGGGTGGGGCTGGGTTTGGGGGCCTCAGGACGAGGTCGGAAACCTCAACGAGATGACCGATGCATCTCGTTTGGCCGCCTTGAAGCTCGTGACACAGGGTAAGGTCTACGATCTAGGCCTTCCGTACGACCGCTATTCATACAAATGGCCCGGCCACAGCCCGGGCGAAATCATGAGTTTCCGGTCGCCCGCGGGCGTGAGGAGCCAGAAGGATCTGCCGTTCACCACGCCGGAGGGCGGCAATACGGGCATCACCGCCTGGCATAGCAACGCGATCTTCATGAACGACAACGTGGCGACCCAGATTGATGGGCTCGGCCACATCACGCACGGACCGAAGAACGAGTTTTACAACGGTTTCACGTCCGACGAGTGGGGCGGCGACTTCGGCGTTCGCAAGGCTGACGTGACCACGATCCCGCCGATCGTTGCGCGGGGCGTCCTGGTCGACGTTGCGGGCTTCAAGAACGTGGAGGCCCTTCCGTCTTCCTATGAGATCACTGTCGCTGACATCGAGGGCGCGTTGAAGGCGCAGAACGTCGACGTCACCCCGGGCACGGTCGTTCTGCTGCGCACGGGAACTGCGCGCTACTGGGGCGAGAACGGCCGCGACCATGCCAAAATCGGCCAGCACGACTCGGCGGGCATCGGCCTGACAGCCGCGAAGTGGCTCGTCGAGGAGAAGGGCGCGCTTGTGCTCGGCTCCGATACATCCGGGCTCGAATATGGGCCGCCAAAGCCGGCCGACTCTCAGGCCGTTGGCGGCAGCTTCATCCCGGTCCACGTCTATCTGCTGGTCCAGCAGGGCGTGCACATCCTGGAGTTCAATAACCTCGAGCAGCTCGCCGCCGATCGTGTCTACGAGTTCGCCTATATCCTGACCACAAACGCCATCCGCGGCACCGTGGCCGGCACGACGCTGCGGCCGCTCGCCCTCCGTTGAGATGTTGCGTCGATTAAGCGCCACATTCGAACATCGGTGAAAGCCCCGGATTTTCATCCGGGACTTTCGCGCGATCAACTCAAGCGCTCAACGCGCCCGCTTGAGCGTGTTCTCGATCATGTAGGCCGCGACCTTTCGGCCCACGTCTTCGCTGGCGCGGATCGCAAATCTATAGTGCACGCCGCCCCAGACGCGGACATTCTTCTGCTCCTCGGCCATATCGGCCAGGCTGGCGAACTGCCGCGTCCGCTTCGCATCCCGCACGTCGGTTGCCGTGAAAGGAATGGCGTTCACGGGACCGAACATTGATTCCAGAACCGCCAACGCGATCGTTGCGTTGATCGTCGCCTGCGAGGGGTATTCCGGATGCATCGGCGTCGGGTTGAAGGAGGTCCAGCCGGCATCTCGCTCAGTGGCATCATTGCCGTCCTGATCGCCGTTACGGATCGCGGTGACCGGGCGCCACAAATTATAGGTGTACTTCGCTTCCCAATTGACGATGTAGGCGTTCGCCAGACTCATGTTGAGCAGCGCGAACAGGCGGGCACATTCGGCAAGCGGCATCTCCTGCTTCATGGCGAGCTCGCGCGCCGCCGCCTGCCATGCCGGGCCGAAATTAATGTTTTCCCAGAATTTTACCGCCTCGGTCTGCTCAGCGGTACGCGCCGTGCTTTTGGTGCCGCCGAGGCTCTTGACTTCGTTGTAGTCTCGCGCCCACTCGGCGCTCGACAGTGCTGGCGGCGGGCCGGGCCGGAACTGGTGGGCACTCCCAAACACCCATGGCTTTGCGCGCGCGTATTGCTCCCGCATCGGCGGTGTGGTCGGCACCCATACCCCTGGGGCAGTGTGCGGCCGGTAAGTGTCCGGAGCGTTGGTGCCGTCGTTTGCGCGGTCGGCCTGTACTGCGTCGGCGACCGCCATACCCAGCTTGATGCCCTCGGTCTTGGCGGACCCGTCCGGGATCGCCTGGAGCGATGCCGCGTAGGCCTCTTCGATCTTGTCTTTCTTGGTTGGGTAGATCTGAACAAGGATCTGCCGCGCGGCCGCCGCGGCCGCGGCTTCGGCCGACGCGTCCGGAGCAGCCGGAACGGTCGCGACCACGCGGGTGTAGCGGTTATGCACGGTATTGATCGCATCCGACATCGCAACATGCACCATGGCCAAGGTGCGCAGTTTGGGATTGTTGCCGAGGTCATTGGCCACCAGGGCACCGGTGGTCACGTTCCAGTCAGTGACGACATCGGCGCGCGCTGGCGCGCCCAACATCGCGGCAGCGATGATGCCCGGCAGCAGAGTAGCTGCCGACATTCCTAAAACGGATTTCATCGGAAGACTCCTTTTTGCCGCCCACGCGATGGAGTGTTGGTTCACGCCAGGTGGGCATGGGCATTTTATTCCTTCCGATTTCATCTTGATGTGAACTGGCTCACCTGTGGCGCGAGACATCCGAGCGGCCTATCGGCTGTTAGCGCACCCCATGGCAAGGTCTCATCGCATCGGCGCGGCTGATCCGCGCCGCAAAGCTAGGCGATCTCGCAGAGGCGCGCTATTCTTCTTCCACCTCACGTTGTCTCGGCTTTAGCAGACTGGTGACCCATGGACAGCGATCCCTCACAGATCCCGGTTGAGCCGATTCCCTTCGAGCACGGCCTGGCCAACTTTGCGCAGAGCCTCGCCAGAGGACGGGCCAAGATCGTCGCGATCGGCTCGTCGACCACGGCGGGCGACGGCAAGATCAAACCCTATCCGGAACGGCTGCTGTCGCTTCTTCAGGCCCAATATCCGAAAGGCAGGATCACCATGGTCAACCAGGGAGTCGGCGGCCAGGAAGCGCCGATCGAGCTCGAGCGGTTCGATACCGACGTCATCGCCGAAAAGCCCGATCTGGTGATCTGGCAGGTCGGGACGAATGCAGTCTGGCAAAGACTGGACCACAATCCTCCGCCTCCCTCTTTCGACGAAACTTGCCGGGCGATCCGCGATGGACTTGTCAAGCTGCGTGACGAAACGCAGGCCGACCTCATCCTGATGGACCTCCAATATGTGCCGGCCGTGCTGACGCCGGCCAAGAAGGACAAGGCGATGGCGATGGTCAGCGCGATCAGCGAACTGGCGCAGGACGCGGGCGTCAATGTGTTTCGCCGCTTCGCATTCATGAAGGGCTTGCATCAGGTCGAGCAGGTCTCGTTCGACCGGATGGTCGACCCGAACGATGAACACAGGCTGCACGACAGCGATTGGGCCACGCAACGTGTGGCGTGGGCCGTGAAGCTCGCGATCGTCGACGCAGTCGACAAGGAATGGTCATCGGCGGCCGCAACCAACGGTTAGGGCGTGTTGGGTCTTGCCAAGGGCCCGGCAGGTCCGTTTGACTCAAGGCAGGTGATATGGGTGCCGTTCACCGTCTGGCGACGCGCAAGGACGCAAGCGATCTCTACGATATTCGACGACGATCGATCCTTGAGCTTGCGCCGCCAAAAATGCCGGTTGCCGAAGCGCAGGCGTGGGCTGCGAAGCTCACGCGCGCCGGAATGGAGCAAAAGCTGCGTGAGCTGGAAGTCTGGGTGGCCGAGCTGGACGGCATCGTAGCCGGATGGGGGGCCATTCGCGGCGGCTGGTTGGAGGGACTCTATTCCGCCCCGGAATTTGCCGGCCGGGGCGTTGGCGCGGGGTTACTGGAGATGTTCGAGCGGCTGATGTGCGAGCAAGGCGTTCGGGCGGTGCGGGCCGAAGCCAGTTCGAACGCGATGGCATTCTACCTTCGTCGAGGTTACCGGGCGAATGGTCCTCAGTCGCCGAGTGGGGCTTGGCCCATTGCGAAGCAGCTTCTATAGCCGCCCCGGCGAAGCTGAGGCCGGAGGTTCGAACGGCGCTTTAAACCGTTCGCGGCGCTTGATTTTCACCGCGCGAGGGGCGACTTTGGCGCCCGCTTGGCCGGGCCTGTCGGAGCCCGCGCGGCAAGTTGTCAGGAGGATATTGCGTGGCGGACCATCAGGTGCACGATTTGACGCCGGAAGACGTTTCCAAGGGGATGGCGGAAGGGCGCTATCTTCTGGTCGATGTCCGCGAGCCCAATGAGGTGGCGGTGGAGGCCTATCCGGATGGAGTGGTCGTTCCGCTCCAGAGCTTCGATCCGGCGGCCATTCCGGAACCGCAGGGAAAGCAGGTGGTTTTCGCCTGCCGCTCGGGCAAGCGCTCGGTGACGGCTTCGCTCGCGGCGCAGGCGGCAGGGCTGCCTTACGACAAGCATCTGGCAGGGGGCATCATCGGCTGGAAGGCTGCGGGATTGCCGACCAAGACCGGCGGCTGATCTGCCCATGACATCCATGAACAAGGTCTTTGCCGACCTTCCCGTCACCGTGTTCGAGGCGATGTCCCAGGCGGCGCGCGACAACAACGCCATCAATCTCGGCCAGGGCTTTCCCGACGATCCCGGGCCGGAGGACATCCGCCGCGCCGCGGCCGATGCGACCCTGAACGGCTACAACCAGTACCCGTCGATGATGGGCATTCCGGAACTCCGGCAGGCGATCGCCGCTCATTACGGCCGCTGGCACAAGCTCTCGCTCGATCCGATGACGGAAGTGATGGTGACCTCGGGCGGCACCGAGGCGCTGACCGCGTCCATTCTCGCCGTGGTCGAACCCGGCGATGAGGTCGTCGTGTTCCAGCCGGTCTATGATAGCTATTTGCCGATCATCCGCCAGGCCGGCGGCATTCCGCGCCTGCTGCGGCTCGAGCCGCCGGGCTGGCGACTGACGGAAGAGATGCTGGCCAGCGTCTTCAATCCCAAGACTAAGGCGGTGCTGTTCAACAACCCGCTCAATCCGGCGGCCGTCGTCTATCCCCGCGAAGACCTCGAACTGCTGGCGCGCTTCTGCCAGAAGTTCGACACCATCGCGATTTGCGACGAGGTCTGGGAGCACGTGATCTTCGACGGCCGCGAGCATATCCCGCTGATCACGATCCCGGGCATGCGCGACCGCACCATCAAGGTCGGCAGCGCCGGCAAGATCTTTTCGCTGACGGGATGGAAGGTCGGCTTTGTCTGCGCCGCGCCGCCGCTGCTCAGGGTGGCGGCCAAAGTGCACCAGTTCCTGACCTTCACCACCGCGCCGAACCTGCAGGCGGCGGTGGCCTATGGCCTCGGCAAGCCGGACGAATATTTTTACGATATGCGCAAGGAGCTGGCGCGGAGCAGGGACCGGTTGACGAAGGGACTGGAGAGCATCGGCTTTCCCGTGCTGAAGTCGCAGGGCACGTATTTTCTCACCGTCGATCTGTCGCCGCTTGGGCTGAATGAGACAGACGTCGAGTTCTGCAGGCGCATTGTGAGCGACTACAAGGTCGCCGCGATCCCGGTGTCGGCTTTCTATGAACAGGATGCAGTGACGTCGGTGGTGCGGTTCTGTTTTTCCAAGAAGGATGAAACGCTGGATACCGCACTGGAACGCCTGTCGGACGCGGTGCACGGCCGTCGCAAGAGGTAGAGGATGCGCGCTCCAATCCGAAGCCCGCTTTGCCTGATCGGTGTGATGACGGTCGCGCTGTCGCTCTCACCCGCTTGGGCGCAGGAGCGCACCGTGAACTTCTACAATTGGTCGAACTACATGGCGCCGGGGGTGCTGGAGGATTTCACCAAGCAAACCGGCATCAAGGTGGTCTACGACACGTTCGACGCCAACGAGACGCTGGAGACGCGCCTCCTGGCCGGAAAGTCCGGCTACGACGTCGTGGTGCCGACCGGCTATTTCCTGCAGCGCCAGATCACCGCGAAAGTCTTCCTCAAGCTCGACAAGTCGAAGCTGCCCAACCTCGCCAATGCCTGGCCGGTGGTGACCAGCCAGCTTGCGACCTACGATCCCGGCAACGACTACGCCGCCAACTACATGTGGGGCACCACGGGGATCGGCTACAACGTGAAGACGGCCGCGAAGATTCTCGGGCCCGACGCCAAGATCGACAGTTGGGATATCGTCTTCAAGCCGGAGAACCTCGCAAAATTCAAAGACTGCGGCATCCATATGCTTGATTCCGCCGACGACATTCTGCCGGCGGCGCTGAGTTATCTCGGCATCGATCCGAACTCCACCAAGCAGGCCGATCTGGAAAAGGCCGCCGATCTCGTCAGCAAGGTCAGGCCCAACGTCCGCAAGTTTCACTCTTCCGAATATCTGGGCGCGCTGGCGTCGGGCGAGATCTGCTTCGTGGTGGGCTGGTCGGGCGACGTGATGCAGGCGCGCAGCCGCGCGGCGGAAGCAAAAAACGGCGTCGAGATCGGCTACACCATCCCGAAAGAGGGCGCGCAGATGTTCTTCGACAATCTCGCGATTCCTGCGGATGCCAAGAACGTTGCGGAAGCCTACGAGCTGATCAACTATCTCTACCGCCCGGAGGTCGCGGCGAAGAATTCGGACTTCCTGTCTTACGCCAACGGCAATCTCGCGAGCCAGAAGCTGATCGATCCGAAGATTTTGAACGACAGGAATATCTATCCGGACGAGGCGACGCAGAAAAAGCTGTTCGTCATCAAGGCGCGCGACCCCGCGACGCAGCGGGTGATCAACCGGCTGTGGACCAGGGTGAAGACGGGGAGATGACGACGGCGCCGGCGCGTCTATCCACCGTCATTGCGAGGAGCGAAGCGACGAAGATTGTAGGGTGGGCAAAGGCGCGCAAGCGCCGTGCCCACCATCTATCCGAGATCACCGTCAGGAATGGTGGGCACGCTTCGCTTTGCCCACCCTACGAATGCTCATCCGGACTGCGCGCCCCAAACAAACACCTGTTGCCGAAACCCGAGCCAGAATCTATAGCTCCCTTCCGGGAGCATCACATGACCAACATCCTCACCTTCTTCTCAACGCGCACGCTGCTGCAGATCATTGTCGTCCTGGCATCGACGGTCGCGATGAAGGCCTGGAGCCTCGGCCTGTTCGGCGGATAGGCCCCAACCGGGAAGCGAGGGAGCGTTGCTCCTCGTCATTGCGAGAAGCGAAGCGACGAAGCAATCCATGCCTCAGCTAGTCGAGAGATGGATTGCTTCGCGGAGCCTGTCATCGGGCGCGCATTCGCGCGACCCGTTGGCTCGCAATGACGGGGAGAGACGGTTGCGGACCTAGCGCCACCGTCTGTGCAGCCACAGCCACTGGTCCGGATATTCCCGCACCCAGCCTTCGACCACGGATGTCACCGCCTGCATCGTGCCCTGGATGTCGATTTGCCCGGAGGCGTCACGCACCGGCTTGACTTCTTCGGACAGCTCGGCGCGGAAACGGTGGTTGGGCAGGCGGATGATGCGCACGCCGTGCACGGGGCATTCGACCTGCCGCAGCAGCCGCGCCAGCGTCGGGTTGGCCTTGGTTTTGCGGCCGAAGAACGTCACCTCGACGCCGTTGCCCAGGTACTGATCGACCAGCATCGCGACATGCTGGCCCCGCTGCAGGGCCTCCGCCAGCTTGAGCGGCGCCTCGCGGCCGGCCGGCACCAGCGTGCCCATCTTGACGGCGCGGATTTTTTCGATGGCGCGGTCGGCGGCCTCGATGTTCGGCCGGCGGAACAGGATGGCGCAATCGAGCCCGTGCGCGACGGCGCCGAGCGCCGGGATTTCCCAATTGCCGAGATGGCTCGCGAAGATGATCGCAGGCCTCCCGTCGTCGCGCAACGAATCGAAGATTTCCTTGGTCCGCGGGGGGAACTCGATACGGCTCGGCTTCTCCGGATGATCGAGGTCGTAATCCCAGATGTGATCGAGATGGGCGAACTCGGCGCCGATGCGGCCGAGATTGTCCCAGACGCCGGCCAAAATGGTTTCGATCTCTTCGGCCGATTTCTCGGGGAAGGCGGCCTTGAGATTCTCGCGCCCGATGCGGTCCTCGCGCAGCCTGCGGCCGATGAAGCGGGTGACGCGGCCGAAGAAATCGGCGGTCTTGTCCGGATCGAAATAGCGCGTGGTGCGCAACAGCGCGATCGTCAGCGCGCCGACGGCTGTTTCCGCCACCGGCTTGGCGGCGTCGCGCAGGCGCGCCTTGGTGCGTAGGAGCAGGCGTTTCATTTAAGAAATAGCCAGCTCGCTACACCGGTTCGCGCGTCAGGATCAGCGAGGCGTTTTGCCCGCCGAAACCGAACGAGTTCGACATCACGGCGGTGACCTTGGCGTCGCGCGCCTTGTTGCCCACCACGTCGAATAGGATGGCCGGGTCCGGAATCTCATAATTGATGGTCGGCGGAATTCGCTGATGCTCCAGCGTCAGCAGCGAGAACACGGCTTCCACCGCGCCGGCCGCGGAAATCGTGTGCCCGACCATCGACTTGTTCGAGGACACCGGAATCTTCGGCAGATGATCGCCGAACACGACCGCGGTCGTGTTGTACTCCATCTTGTCGTTCTCCGGCGTCGCGGTGCCGTGTGCGTTGATATGGTCGATCTGCTCCGGCTCGAGGCCCGCATCGGCCAGTGTCTTGCGCATGCAGCCGATGATCGGCTTGCCGTCCGGGCTGGAGCGGGTGCGATGGAACGAGTCGGTCAGCTCGCCGCAGCCGGCCACCACGCCGAGAATTTTGGCGCCGCGCGCGATTGCGGACTCGTAGCTCTCCAGCACCATCGCGCCGGCGCCTTCCGCCATCACAAAACCGTCGCGGTTCTTGGAAAACGGCCTTGAGGCGGCCTGCGGCGGATCGTTCTGCGTCGACAGCGCCGACAACAGCGAGAATCGCACCATCGCTTCCGGGTTCACCGAGCCGTCGGTGCCGACGCACAGCGCCGCATCGGCTTCGCCGCGGCGGATCGCCTCGACGCCGAGCTGGATCGCGGTGGCACCGGAGGCGCAGGCAGTGGAGAGCGAGATCGGCGATCCCTTGGTGCCGAACGTTTCGGCCAGGTGACTCGCTATCGAGCCGAACATGAAGCGGCGATGGTAGGCTGTGAACCGGCCGCCGCCGCTGACGCGCAGCATATCCTCGTAGCCGAATTCGGTCTTGCCGACCGCGCGTCCGAGTTCGAGCCGTTGCGGCCATTCGACCTCGACCGGCGCAACTGCCAGAAACAGCGGTCCGGGAAAGTCGGCCTTGGCGCCGATCGCCGCCTGTTCGAGCGCTTCCCCGGTCGCCATCTCGGCGAGACGTTCGCTGAGGCCGGTCGACGAGAACGGATCGACGGTGACGAAATCCACGGTGCCGGCCATGGTCGTTTTCAGGCCGTCGATCGGAAAGCGCGTCACGGTGCGGATGCCGGATTCACCTGCGGTCAGCTTTGCCCAATTGTCCTGCTTGCCGGCGCCGAGCGACGTCACCACGCCCATGCCGGTGACGACGACGATCGGCCTGCCGAGTTTATCGCGTGGTGCTGACATGGTTCCCCCGATGTTGCGCCGTAACTGAAAGCGCGCTCGCGCTCATTGCTTGCTCTGGCGGTGCCGAAAGCGGTCTTTCGGCGACGCTCTACTTGATGGCCTCGACCAGGGCCATGCCTTCGCCCTGCCAGTGACCGGTCCCCACCACGATAATCTGGTCCGGGCTGCCTGCCTTTTCAACCTCGAGGCCGGTCGGGTCGTTGGGCGGGAACAGCGCGCCACGGGAGATCGAGAGTGCGGCAAGCGCCAGCCCCAGCGGAAACTGCGTCTCCAGCGTGTGACCGAACATCGTGCCGGTGGCGCGCACCGCAAAGCCGGGATGCTGGCGCAAAAAGGCCTTCTCGTCCGACGTCACCGGCTCGACGCCGGTTGCGCCCGTGATCAGGGCGCCGCTGTCGCCGACGCCGAGCTTCGGCCACAGCGCCTCCAGCGATTTGGTCACCGCGCGTGGCTGCTTGCGCTGCGCAAGGTCAGCAACGACCTTGGTCAGTTTGGCGTGAGGCTTGGCGCCGCGGGCTTCGGCGTGCTCGCGCGCTTCCAGCACCAGAAAGCAGCCGGCGGAGCCGAGCGCGAACCCGCCTCTCTCCTCGCGTTGCCACACCGGCGAAAATTTTTCGGTCAGGTTGAAGTCGCCGAATTCATAGAGCACCAAAAGATCGGACCGTTCGCCATTATGGGCGGCGCCGACCAGCGCGATGTCGCTTTGGCCGGCTTCGATCCGTGCCAGCGCAATCCGCGCCGCGTCGATGCTGGCGGCTTCCTCACCCATGAAGGTGCGCGACGTGCCGCAGACGCCGTGCACGATGGCGATGTTGCCGGCGAGCAGGTTAGAGAGCTGCGCCAGGAACAGCGTCGGCCGCAGATCGTTCATCAGCCGTTCGTTGAGAAAGCCGGGGCTCGAATTGCCCTTGGCGTCGGCACTCAGGATTGACGCATCGACCGCAATGTCGCGCTCGCCGCCGCCGGCGGCCACGATCATGTCCATCCGTCCAAGGATTTCCTTGTTGCCTTTGACGCCGGCTGAATCCAGCGCCAGCCCCGCAGCATAGGTGCCGATGCGCTGCCAGGCTTCCATCTGGCGCTGGTCGCCCTTTTTCGGGATCTGCGCGTCGAAGGTAACAGGTGCCAGCGGATGCACGATGTAGGGCGCGAACCGCTTGTCGTCGATGTTGATCTTGCCGGCGTTCAGCGCATCCCAATGCGCGTCCAGCCCCTCGCCGAGCGAGGAGACGATGCCGATGCCGGTGATCCAGACTTCCTTGGCGCCCGCGGATTTTGGCTCAGTCATTCGTGATTGCCTGCAGTGGGAAGCCGATCTTGTTGGCCATCGCGTCCATATGCACGCGCATGGTGGGGTCGGGGAAGGGCGTGAGGCCGAAGGTGATTTCGGCGCTGCACTTCAATTCCTTGCCGACGCGGCCCTTCGCCTTGGTGACGGCAAAGCCGGAACCTTCGTGCTCGAGCTTCGCCTCGATCGTCAGCAATGAGCCGGGGCTGACGAACCCGCGCATCTTGGCTTCCTTCACAATGGCGAGGAACGGCATGCGCTCGAATTTCAGGAGTCCAAGCAGCAGCCAGCCGGAGCTCTGCGCCATCGCTTCGGTCAAGAGCACGCCGGGCATGGTCGGAAAGCCCGGAAAGTGTCCCTCGAAGATGGTGTGCGCGGCCGGCACCTGCGCCTCGACCGTGATCCTCTTCTCGTCGAGGTTCAGGTCGACGACGCGGTCGATGAGCTTAAAGTAATCAAGGTCCATGGCGGGCGATTAGGCGCCCGGGGCTGCATTCTTGGCGGCGACCAGCTCGTCGATGCGATCGGCGAGATTTTGCAGCACGAAATACTGCTCGGTCGTGGCCTTGCCGTCGTTGACCTCCTGGGTCCATTTTTCGAGCGGCATCTTGATCCCGAACGCCTTGTCGATGGCAAAGGCGATGTCGAGGAAGTCCAGGCTGTCGATGCCCAAATCGTCGATGGCGTGGCTCTCCGGCTTGATCGTGTCGCGCGGGATGTCGCAGGTCTCCGCGATAATGTTGGCGATCTGATCGAATGTGGAAGACATCATTAAGCCTTTGATATACTGGAGAAAATCCGGAACGGCTTGGAGGAGGCGGGTGCACGGCCCCGGAAGGCCCATTCCCTCGGCCGGAGTCGAGTGCCCGTATATCGGAGCAGGGCGCTGAGTTCAATGGAGGGGGGCGAGGGGATCGCCGACCGATTTATGGGCAGGAAAGCCGGTTTTGGTTCCGGGTGAGCAAGCGTAGCCCGGATGAGCGAAGCGACGTCCGGGTTGGTCCATCCCGCATCTCGCGGAGCCTGTCATCACTCCGCGAGCGCGCTTGCGCTCGTTGCTGGGCGCATTCGCGCGACCCGTTGGCTCATGCGGGCTACGTTCAACCGGCCCGCAGCATGAATCCGTCGAAATAGGCCGCAAGCTCGGCATGGCCATCGAGCGGAAGTACATGCGCGACGTATTGGTCCGGCCGCACCACGACCATGCAGCCGTTATCCCGATCGATGCCGCGCATCGAAAAGATATCGTGGCCGGCCTTGAGATCGGGGCAGAACATTTTTTCATAGTCGATGAGCCCGTAACGTCCTTTGCGCGGGAGGAGGAGCGGGGGCATCGTCGCGATAGCGAGTTCGGTATGCGACTGCTGGAACACGGCGCGGACATCGATCACTGAATCGATATCGGCGCCCGCGGGCGTGTGTCTCTTCACCGGAGATTTTGGATTCTCGCTCAGGAAATCGCACAGCGAGCGAACAGGGGAGATGGTGGCCGCGGGATCGCCCGCGCCGGCAAAGACGAAAAGCCGGAAGCGTCCGTCTGCCTTCGTGACATGGCCGAGATGAACCGGCTTGGCGTCCGAAAGACGCACGACCGGCGCGGAGTGAAAGCGCGTGCCGATCACGAAGCCCTTGGCGAGATGCTGATGGTTTGGTTCGGCGGTGATGACGGAGGGACGGTAGTGCGTCGCCGTTCCCGCGGTATAGCGGCCGTGCCGGACGAAATAATCCTGGGTTTTCGCCGCATCCGCGCCCTTGTTGTCACCCTTGGCGGACGCAAGGATCGCGGCCCATTCGCGATCGAAGTCGATCAACTCTTTCGCTACCGCCTGCCGTTCCGCCGAATAGCTGTGCAAGAGATGCGGCGCGCTGCGCCTTCGCAGAACGGAGGCGAGCTTCCATCCGAGATTGAAGGCGTCCTGCATCGAGACGTTCATGCCCTGGCCCGCTTTCGGGCTGTGGGTGTGGCAGGCATCGCCGGCAATGAACACGCAGGGCAGGCGCGTTGCGGTCTCTTCCGCCGGCACGTCGTCGAACTTATCGGTCAGCCGCTGGCCGATCTCGTAGACCGACCACCAGGCGATTTCCTTCACATCGAGCGTATGCGGATTGAGGATCCGCCGCGCCTTCGCGATCAGATCGTCTGGCGTGATGTTGCGGCTGGCGACCCGCTCGCCGGCGTCGAGATTGGCGAGTTCGACATAGAGCCGGACCAGATAGCCGCCTTCGCGCGGGATTACGATGATGCTGCCGTCGCGGGCGGACTGGATCAGCACCTTGAAGCGGATGTCGGGGAAGTCGGTCACGGCAAGGACGTCCATCACGCCCCAGGCATGGTTGGCGGAATCGCCGCGCAGCTCGCGCCCGATCGATTTGCGCACCGTGCTGCGCGCGCCGTCGCAGCCGACGACGTAGCGTGCCTTGATGGTCTCGATCTCGCCCTCATGCCCGGCATCGAGCCGCTCGAGACGCACGGTCACCGCGTCGTCTTCGAACCGCGCCGCCGACGCGACCGAAAGATCCAGCAATCGACGTGAATAGTGGGGCTCGAGCTTTGTGGGCGATTTGCGCATGACATCGAGGTAGCAATCATGCACGCGCGCCTGGTTCAGGATGAGGTGCGGCATCTCCGACAGCCCGTCCTCGACGTCCTGAACCCGGCCGCCGCGCACGATGCTTTCGGGCTTGCGATCGTCCGGCTTCCAGAACGTCGTTTCCGTAATCCAGCAGGCTTCCTTCAGCACGCGCTCGCCGAAACCGAAGGCGTGAAACATTTCCATGGTGCGGCAGGCGACGCCGTCGGCCTGGCCGCGCAAGAGCCGGCTCGGCTTCTGCTCGACGATGCAGGTCTTGATGTCGGCAAACGCTGAAAGCTGCGCCGCTAGCGTCAAGCCGGCCGGCCCGCAGCCGACGATCAGGACGTCGACTTCCGCCGGAACCGGTCCGGATGTGCCGGAGGGCAAAATCCGCTCGACTGGGTCGGCGATTTCGGGGTCGCCTGGCTCGAATCCATTCAGGTGAAACTGCATCAGACCTGCTCCTCCCGTCCTTGGCCGACCGGAGTTGATTTTGACCGATTGGATTATCCTTCATCTATGGCGTCGGTCACTTGACTCCCGGCAGATTCCGCGACCAAAGCGCACGGACGTATTGATCAGCATGCTGATTATCAGTATGCTTGTCAACTCCAAGCCTGCCTTTGAGTTTACCTTGGAGAATTTGGTGAGAGACAACAATGAGATGCCCGGCCATCTGGCGCGCCGCTTCCAGCAGATCGCGGTGGCCGTGTTCCTGGCCGAGGTCGAGGCGGCGGGCTTCGACCTTACGCCGGTTCAGTACGCTGCGTTGGCAGCCATCAAGATGAACCCGGGGATCGATCAGGTGACGTTGGCTGGCCTCATCGCCTATGACCGCACTACCATCACGGGCGTGGTCGACCGCCTGGTGCAGAAGGGCCTGCTGGTGCGTCACGCGAGCCCCCGCGATCGTCGCGCCCGCGAATTGCAAATTACGGAAGCGGGAAAGCGCACACTGCGCGCCATCACGCCGGCCGTCGAGGCAGCCCAGCGCCTCATGCTACGCGGTCTCACTGAAAAGGAGGGCGCCGAGTTGATGCGGCTGTTGCGAAAAGCAATCGCCGCCGGCAACGAACTGAGTCGCGCGCCGTTGCGGGCGGCGGAGTTAAGGTGAGAAAGCGCAGGCCGATAAGGGACGATGAGGCGCGTTCATCATTGGGTTGACAACGACCGCGGCCGAGCCAACTATAACGACCGGTTGATACACCGGCCGCCTGCGCCCGTTGGGATGGTGAACGTATCTGATATTTCGGCCCTCGCTATTGGCGAACGGGTCGGCAAGGCAGGCACCGATCTCCTCCGTTCGCCGATACGGGTGCTCTCATGCGCGATTTCCGCGATGCGAAAGCCATGGCGCGTTCCCTGCGCGATGCCTTGACTGCCAAGGCTGTGCAAACCACGCACAGCGAATCCCTGGAGTTGATCGCCAAAGCGTTCGGCTACGACAACTGGAATATCCTTTCCGCCAAGATCGATGCAGCCCGGCCACCGTCCGGCTGGCCGGGCAGGCTGCGGAATCCGGCATCACGAGCCAAACTCCTCTATTGCTCGTTCTGCGGCAAGAACCAGGACGAGGTGAATAAGCTGGTCGCGGGACCTGCCGTGTTCATCTGCGACGAATGTATCGACCTCTGCACCGACATCGTCGACGAGCAATTGCTTCGCCTGATCGAAGGCGATGAGGAGGGCGCTCGCGACATGTCGACCGACAGGCTGCAGCACTACGCCGTACATGCAGAGAAGGGAGCGCAGCGCAACCGACTCGCATTGCAGCGGATCGAGAGCGTGCTCGCGCTTCGCGAGAAGGGGTCGGCAGCGGACAGCGAAATGTCGCTATCGCCCAGCTTCGCCCAGTTGAAGAACAAGACGCCGGACGAACTGCGAACTATGCAGGCGTATTCGCAGGCCCAGTTGAAGAGCTATGAGCAGGCGTTGCGAACGGCGACGCTCATCGTGAACGAACGGACCCGGTAAACGCCCTCGTAGCGAGCGTAGCCCGGATGGAGCCAACGGGTCGCGCGAATGCGCGGTGATGACAGGCCCCGCGAAATCCGCGGCCAGCGGTCCCGCATGTCGCATGCGCTCATGCGGCTACTTGCTGCAGCAGACAGCCCGTAGGATGGGTAGAGCGCAGCGAAACCCATCGCGTCTCGGGGCCGCAATTGATGGGTATCGCTTCGCTCCACCCATCCTACGCGGCCCAATACGCGTCGCCGCCGAAACGGCGGATTACGCTATCGCTAATCCGCCATACGTCTTGCTTTTTCTTCTCACGATCGCTTCGCCTCATCCAGAAATGCCTGCACTGCCTCGAACAGTTTTAGCCTGTTGCGCTCCATGATGATGGAGTGCGTGCCCTCCGCCAGCGCCACGTAGCGTTTACCCGGGGAGTTCACCAGAAGCGGAAACAGCGTCTGCGCCATGTAGGGCGGCGTGTCGCGGTCCCATTCGGCGCCGACCAACAGCGTTGGCACCGTGATCTTGGCGGGATCGTAGTACGGTTTCCCGGCACCGAAGAATTCGGCCCCGTCCTGTACGACGCCGTTCGGGGCGCGAACGACCGGCGGATTCATCGCCGCGCCGACCGGATCGGTGGCGAATGTCGCGTCGGCCCAGGCGTCGAACCAGCCGGCGGGAATGAGGCTGGCCTTCTTGTCCTCGGGCACGCCGGTGTACCAGCGCTCCTTCGCCTGATCGCGGTTGACCATGCGGTATGCGCCGAGCTTGCCGGAGCCAGCCTGGACGAGCGAAGGCGTTTGCCGGATCCAGGACGGTGCGTAGAGAACGAGACGCTCGACCTTCGAAGCGTTTTGCGTGGTGTAGGTCGCCATCAGCGTCGTTCCCCAGGACCAGCCGAGTAGGTTGAGGCGCGGAATGTTGCGCCGCTGCAGGATGAAATCGACGGCGGTGCCGATATCCTTGACCGCGGTCTGGCCGGTCACGATGGGCGGATTGGCCTCGGGCTTGTCGGCCATCTCGGGAGGACGCGTCGACTTGCCGTAGCCGCGCAGATCGAGCAGCCACACGTCGTAACCGCGCGCGGCGATGTATTCCATCCAGGACAGGCCATCCAGCTTGAGATCGAACGCCGTCTCCGAAGGATAGGTCGCGCCGTGAACGTAAAGCACGGTCTGCTCCGGGTGGAAGGTCGTCATGTCCGCCGGCCGCTTGTTGCGCACATAGATCTCGATGCCGGGATCTGAAGTCTTGACCATCATCTCTTCAGTCACCAGAGCCCTCGTCTGTGCCAGCGCCGGAATCGAAAGGAGCGTTGCGAGAACAAAGCCTGCGGTCGCGATTGAAAGTCTCACCATAGCCTCCCTCGTTTTTTCTGTATTTGTGTTTACCTAACGTAACGGCAATCGCGCCCACGGTGCATCTAATTCTCGCCCTGGTGACGGATGGGCAATCGATCGGGGCCAAAGGGCGCTGCGCGAATGCGCGAATTTCAGTAGTAGTTTCAAACTGATTTGCCCCGTCCAGTCGCGCGGGCAAAAATAAAACGCTTCGCAGCAAACCCAAATCACGCGTACAACTCGGCCCATCCCGTCCCGAAGAAGAGGGGCGTTGGCCATCGTCACGAACGTTGGGACGGATTGCGGTGGACGCGGCAGCGTCGGGCGCGTGGATGTGGTCGCAGGGCGGTTATCCGTGAGTGAACCCAGCGCGCAGGACGTACGGCGCTTAAACGCCTCCGCCAAGACTTCGGCTGGCACGCACTTGGCCGGTCGAAGTCCCTGGCAGAGGAAGCTGCGTACGGCAAAATCGTGTGGTCCTGGCACCCGTGGCTGGTGTCAAGCCGGCGGAGGTTTTTCGAAACCCGACCGGGTTCGATGAATCGCTAATCTGTCGGCGACGGAGGCAAGAGGAATTCGTCTCCAGGGAGAGCGCGGCATAAGCCGTAAACCCATCGCGCAGGGAATGCCGGGCTGCTCCGGCTGTACCTGTATGCTCGTGTGCGCACTTCTTAAGTGCATTTGCACACGAGACCGCGGGTGCAGCAAAGCACCCGGCATTCCCTGCGCCCTCTCACTTTTGGGGCGAACGATTTGCAAAAGCTCGGGCGCATTGTGTCGCGAGAACGCCCTCACACATTCAGTTGTCGTCACCCGCGAAGGCGGGTGACCCAGTATTCCAGAGACAGTAGTGATTAGACCGATAAGCCGCGGCGTACTGGATACCCCGCCTTCGCGGGGTATGACGGCTTTTGTCGCTTGAACATCGAAACAGGAGCCTACCCCTGCGGCGCCACCGAAATCCTTGCGCAGTCGCGGCGGCCCATCAGGACGCAATCCTGGGTCTTGCGGAGATCGGCGATGCTTACCGCAAGCCAGATGCCGATCGCGGTCAGGGCCACGGTGAAGGCGAGTGCTGCGATGTTGGCGAGCATGCGGTGACGGAAGTCGTCGCCCTCGTCGCGCGACCGTTCGTAGCGGGACAGATCGTTCGCGGTTTGCGGCCCCTTGACTTGACTGGTGGCCTGGGCAGGTTCTTCCCGCCCGCCAGGCGGGTGGGCCGAGGTACGCGGCCGGAACTTGAGCACGACGTGCTCATCGTTCGTGATAATGGGCCGCTGGGTTTTCACTGCGTTCGTCCGACGAAAAATCCCGCTGCCCTTTTAGCACGGCGGCAGCGCGTCCAACATGAAATCTTGCAAACCGCAGGACAGCCATCCATCTCCGCAACGTCTGATGGAACCGTAACGACGCGGGGCTCAGTCCTGTTTCGGCAGCCGCCCCATCATATAGAACTCGTCGTTCGGGCGCATCGCGGTGACGTTGGCCAGCCGGTTCGACAGCGCGAAAAAGGCCGAAATGGCCGCGATGTCCCAGATGTCGTCCTCGGAAAAGCCCTGGCCGGCGACCTCGGCAAAATCGGCCTCGGAGACTTCATTGGCCGCCCGGCTCACCTTCATGGCGAAGTCGAGCATCGCGCGCTGCCGCGGCGTGATGTCGGCCTTGCGGTAGTTGACCGCGATCTGGTCGGCGATCACGGGGTTTTTCGCCCGGACGCGCAGGATCGCGCCGTGGGCAATCACGCAGTAGTGGCACTGATTGGCGGCCGACGTCGCCACCACGATCATCTCGCGCTCGGCCTTGGTCAGCCCGCTGTCCTTCTCCATCAACGCGTCGTGATAGGCAAAGAAGGCGCGAAACTCGTCGGGCCGGTAGGCCAGCGTGAGGAACACGTTCGGCACGAAGCCGGACTTCTCCTGCACCGCGAGAATTCGCGTGCGGATATCCTCCGGCAGCTTGTCGATGGCGGGCGGCTGAAATCGTTTGGCGGCAGGCTTGGACATGAAAGGGTTCCGGCTGATGGCCGCGGGATGCGGCGTTGCCGGAACCATATAGCGTTTCGGGAGAAGTGGACACCGCCCCGCGCGGAGCAATCGCGCGAAACTGTTATGCCTCAGCGCAGCGGCCTTTTCAGCAGCGAGAAGCGGTCGGGATCGAGCCCCATCGAGGGCTGCAGCATCGGCGCTTCGACCGGCGTCATGACGCGGGCGGCAGGGCGATCGTTGATCGAGGGATCGTTCGGCACGTCGCGGTGCGAGGTGGCGCCGCGCCAGCGATCCAGCACGGCCGAGACGAAATGCATGTCGTGGCCGGCGGAAACCGACGGCACGGTGGCGATCGTGGCTTCGCTGCGCGGCAATTGATGCACCGGAACCTCCTTGAAGCGCAGCCGCGTCGGCAGCGCCACGCCTTCGCCGAAGGCCAGGACTTCGCGGGTGCCGAGCGAGGGCACGAACGACAACAGGTTGGCGGCGGCGTCCGAGACCGCCGAGCGCAAGAGCGCCTGGTCGCGGTCGTTGGCAAGGCGCATCGCAAACAGCGTGTTGCACTGGGAAATGATGGTGGCGTCGAGTTCGGCCGGGCGCTGGGTGACGAGGCCGAGATAGACGCCGTATTTGCGCCCCTCCTTGGCGATGCGCGACACCGCCTTGCGCGTCGGTCCGAAGCCGATGTTGCGGTCGGCCGAGGCGTAACGATGCGCCTCTTCGCAGACGAACAGCAGCGGCGACACGCCATCGCTCCACAGGCCGAAATCGAACGCCATGCGGCACAGCACCGACACCACGGAATCCACGACTTCGGCGGGGAAGCCGGCGAGCTGCATGATGGTCATCGGCCGGCCGTTGGCAGGCAGCCGGAACAGATGGCTGATGACTTCCGCCATGGTGTCGCCGCCGACATTGGCGTTGTCGAACATGAAGGCGTAGCGCGGATCGTTGCGCACGGTCTCGATGCGCGAGATCAGCTTGTGATAGATGATGCGCGAGGAGCGGTTCTCCAGCTTGCCCATCCGCTCGTCGATCAGCGAGATCAGGTCGACGAGGCGATATGGCACCGGCGTATCGACGGTGTAGACGCCCGACTTGGGATCCATGCGCTTGAGCCCGAGCCGGTCGGAGTTCTGATACTGGGTATAGATGCCCTTCGCCATCGGAATGACTTCGGCCAGGACGTCGAGCTCTTCCGGCACGCCCGGGCGGCCGCCGAACAGCACGTCGACGATCTCTTCGAAATTGAACAGCCAGAACGGCAGTTTCAAATTGCGCGGGTTCATTACGACCGCGCGATCGCCGAAGCAGCGGCCATATTCGTTGTGCACGTCGAGCAGGAAAACCCGCAGGTTCGGCCGCGCCTTCAGAATCTCGTTGAGCAGGAGCGACACGCTGGTCGATTTACCGACGCCGGTGGAGCCGAGGACCGCGAAGTGCTTGGAGAGCATCTCCTCGACGTCGACATAGGCGATCACCGAACGGTCCTGCTGCAGGGTGCCGACATTGATCTGGTCCGACCCGCTCGGCGCATAGACGGTGCGAAGGTCCTGGGCGGTGACGAGGTCGACGGCGTCGCCGATCGTCGGATAATTGGTGACGCCGCGTTGGAATTTCGGGCGGTCGCCGCCGAAAATTTCGCCGAGCAGGTCGACCGATGCGGTCGCGATGTATTCATCAGAACTTGGCTGATTCTCGCACGACACCTCGGTAATCATGGCGATGATGGTGGTGGTTGTCGCACAGCGAATACTGATGAAGCGGCCGACGGTGGCGCGCACTTCGGAAAGAGGCATCTGGCCTGTCGCCAGAAGTCCGACCCGGGCGAGGGAGCCGCGCACGGAAATCACACGTCCGAAGGATGTCACGGTGTTGAACCTGGATCTCATGAATTGGGGTCTGGCCAGCATTATGGGCGGTCCCGACTAGCGAAACGGTTAAACCGGCGTGGTTCCGTATCAGCTAAATCAGCGGCATCCCGGTCAGGATGCGTATTTGCAGCGGAGTCCGATCTCACGCTCCGATTGCGAGTTAGGCTTGGAAAATCAGGGTTTTCTCGCATTTGCTGGGTCGCGCGAGCGCTGCTGCGAATTAATCTTTCGTTTACCATTTCGAAGGAGAGGACATCCGATCGGCGATGAATGCTCTCGTACCGCGCCAGGGCCATGTCGGCTGCCTTAAGACGTCGTCTGCTCGAAACGCGGCTGCTTGAAACGAGGGGTCCAGCTTGCTATCCAGTTCTTCATAACAAGAAACAGGGCAGGGTGGACCGCGATGAATCGCGACAACGCATCTTGAGCGAGCCTGCGCGATCTTCCGCGCTCGCACCATTCCGCGTCAGGAACTACCGCTTTCAATGGCCGGCTGATCTGCTCACCTCGTGTGCATTCGAGATGGAGCTGCTCATTCTCGGCTGGTACGTGCTGGTCGAGACCGGTTCGGTCCTGCTGCTTACTCTGTTCGCCTCACTCGGCTATGTCGGTACGCTGGTAGCGCCGATGTTCGGCGTCGTCGGCGACCGCATCGGTCATCGCGATCTGTTAGGCGCGATGCGCGCGACCTACGCGGTGCTGGCGGCCGTGCTGATGACCTTGGCGCTGTCCGGCCACCTCGCGCCGATTTTTGTTTTTGTCATCGCAGCCGTGATGGGCATCGTTCGCCCATCGGATCTTGGCGTGCGTGGCGCGTTGGTTGCGACCATCATGCCGCATGGCCAGTTGATTGGGGCGATCAGCATCTCGCGCACGACGATGGATACCGCGCGAATCGCCGGCGCGCTGAGCGGTGCCGGCCTGTTTGCCTCGCTCGGCATGGGGCCGGCCTATATGGCGATCGTCTGCCTCTATCTCACCGCGACCGCGCTGACGCTGTGCATCGTAGCGCCGGCAAAGTCGCACGCGGCGGGCGAGGCTTCTGGCGAGGCGTTGCAGCGTTCGCCGCTGCGCGATCTCAAGGAGGGGGTCGCCTATGTCTGGACCACGCCGCGGATGCAGGCCGCGCTCTGGGTGGCCTTTCTGGCCAACCTCACGGCCTATCCGCTCTCCAACGGCCTGCTGCCCTACATCGCCAAGGCGATCTACGGTACCAACCAGACCGGGCTTGGCTATCTGTCGGCAAGTTTTGCGATCGGCTCGCTGGCCGGTTCGATCGTGTTGAGCCTGATCCGCGATATCCGGGTGGCGCGGCTGATGATCGGCGCCACCGTCGTCTGGTACGCGACCTTGCTGGTGTTTGTGCAGATGCAGACAGTGCCGACCGCGATCGTGTGCCTGGTGGTGGCGGGCTTTTCGCAAAGCCTCGCCATGATCTCGATCGCCGTCATCCTGATGCGGACCGCGACCGAGAATTTCCGCGGCCGGGTGATGGGCGTGCGCATGATGGTGATCTACGGCCTGCCGATCGGCCTGTTGGCCGCCGGCAGCCTGATCGACGAGATCGGATTTGCGGCGACCGGCACGGTCTATGCGGCGGCTGGTCTGGCGCTGATGCTGGCGATCGTGCTGCACTGGCGCGCCGATCTCTGGCACGTGCATGCACCGGCGAATGCGCGATGATCTGACCGCGCAAGCCGGCTCGACGATCTCACTGCACCTTGATATTCGCCTCCTTCAGCACCGGCTCCCACTTCGCGGCTTCGGCGCGCATGAAGGCATCGAAATCCTTGGGCGAATTGCCGACCGGCGTGGCGCCCATTTTTTCCAGCGCGGTCAGAACTACCGAATCCTTCAAGGCGGCGGCAAGGTCGGCGTGGATCTTGGCAACCAGGTCGGGCGCCATGCCGGCCGGGCCGAGAAAACCCCACCAAACCGAGGCGTCATAGCCGGGCCGGCTTCCGCGACCGTTGGAATATCGGGCAACGCCTTCGAGCGCTGGGCTGTCGTCACAGCAAGGGCGCGCACGGCGTTGCCTTCGAGCTGGCCGACCACTTCGGGCAGCGGGTTGACGCTCATGGGAATCTCGCCCGCGATCACGGCCGTGAGGGCAGGGGCACCGCCCTTGTAGGGGATCGCCTGGATCTTCACCTTGGCCATGTAGTTGAGGAGCTCACCGGCCAGATGCGCCGAGGTGCCGTTGCCGGACATGCCGTATGACAATGACTCCGGCCTTGCCCGCGCTGTCGCCAGCAACTCCCGCAAATTCTTCGCTGAGCTGGTTTTGGATACCACGATCGCCAGCGGCGAATAGGCGATCTCGCTGATGGCGGTGAAGTCCTTGCAGGTGTCGTAGGGCAATTTTGGATAGAAGAACTGGTTCAGCGGATGGCCGCTGGCGACCAGGATCAGCGTGTAGCCGTCCGGCGCCGATTGCGTGAGCGCTTGCGAGGCAATGATTCCGCCGGCGCCCGGACGATTTTCAATGACGGGCTGCTGCCCCCAGGTCTTCGACAGCGATTGCCCGAGCGTGCGCGCCAGCACGTCGACCGCGCCGCCGGCAGCGTAGGGCACCAGGATTCGCACCGGCTTGGTCGGGAACGGCTCCGCATACACGTTCGTGCCGGCCAGCGAAAACAGGGCGGCGGCGACGATGGTGCGGATGAATGCTTTGCGTGGGATCATGAGAAAAGGTCCTCGTTTGCTGGGCGTATCACTAGAGAAATTCATGCGTGCCAACCTGGTGGCGCTGCGCCATCAGGCGGCTCTCCCTTGTCATTTCGGCCTGTCGCGGTGGTTGGCCCGTCCACTTAGATGTTTGTTGACTAGACCTGATATTTTGTACAAACGTACAAAACTCGAGAGCGGAAAGCAAATGCCATGACGCGAAACCCCAATATGCGGGAAGCCATCCTGAGCGCGGCCGAGCTGTTGTTCTCGACGCGCGGTTTCAATGCCGTGTCGATCCGCGACATTGCGCTGGAGGCGGGCGCCAACCCCGGCAGCATCACCTATCACTTCAAGAGCAAGGACGGGCTGCTGCTCGAAATTTACAAGCGGCATTGCGGCCCGATGAACAAGCGCCGCATCGAACTGCTGGTCGCGGCAAAGCGCGTGCGCGACATTCAGGACCGGCTGGAAGCGATCGTGCGCGCCTATGTGCAGCCGGCGTTTTCGTCGAGCAGCGATCTTGCCGGCGGCGGGGCGCGATTCACGCGGCTGCGCGCGGTGATGTCGGCCGAAGGCAATGCGGTGGTGGGGCGCATCATCGCGGAAATCTTCGACGACACCACCAACGCATTCATCGATGCCATCGCGGAAAGCCTGCCGCATCTGCCGCGCACGACGATCGTGTGGCGGTCGCAGTTCCTGCTCGGCGCGCTCTATTACACCCTCGTCAACCCGGAGCGGGTGACGCGGCTGTCCCGCGGCGAAGCCGATGGTGCCGACATGGCGGAAGCGATCGAGCAGATCGTCTCGGCGACGGTCGCCTCGTTGCAGGCATCCGACGTCGATCATGTCGACGGCGCGTCACGCCGGATCAAGCCAACACAACCGCACGCGGTGGGTGCCGTTCGAAAGCGGAAAGAAAATCCATCCGACTAGACCTGCCCGAACCGAGCACTGCAGAAGGCACCATGAACAAGCCCACAATTCCCGGACCCGATCCCAACACGCGAACGCCGAAGTTCAAGCTTCCGGCGCTGGCGTGTGACGCGCACACCCATATCTTCGGCCCCGGCGACAAATATCCTTACGCACCCGGACGGCCCTATACGCCGCCGGACGCGCCGCTCGAGGATTTCCGGGCGCTGCACAGGAAGCTCGGAATCGGCCGCGCCGTCATCGTCAATGCCAGCGTGCATGGCACAGACAATCGCGTGGCGCTCGATGCCATTGCCGTCAGCAACGGGACCTTTCGCGCTGTCGCCAATATCGACGATACCATCACCGAGCGCGGCCTTCGCGAGCTGCACGAGGGAGGTTTCCGCGGCTGCCGCTTCAACTTCGTCCGTCATCTCGGCGGGGTGCCCGACATGGCGGCGTTCCATCGTATCGTCGCGATGGTCGCGCCGCTCGGCTGGCACATCGACCTGCATTTCGACGCGATCGACTTGCCTGAATATGCCGAGATGCTGGCAAAATTGCCGCTGCGCTACACCATCGATCACATGGGGCGCGTCAAAGCATCCGACGGTCTCGACCAGCTTCCGTTCCGGACGCTGATCGACCTGATGAAGCGTGACGAGAAATGCTGGGTGAAGGTGTGCGGTTGCGAGCGGGTGTCCTCCGGCGGGCCACCATTCCACGACGCGGTGCCGTTCGCGCGCCGCATCGTCGAGACGGCGCCGGAGCGCGTGATCTGGGGAACCGACTGGCCGCATCCCAATGTGAAGGTGATGCCCAACGATGGCGATCTGGTCGATCTCATTCCGCTGTTTGCCCCGGAACCGGAACTGCAGCAGAAGATTCTGGTCGACAATCCGGCGCGGCTGTTCGAGTTTTGAAGGAGCGCGTGCGATGGCGAACAAACGACAGCAGTATTGCTTAAGCCGGCGCCACGCGTTGTTCGCCGGCATGGCGGCGCTGGCGGCAGCGCTGTTGCTGCCGCAAATCGCCCGCGCGCAAAGCTATCCGAACCGACCGGTGCGGCTGATCCTGCCGTTCGGCGCGGGCGGCGTCGCCGACGTCACGGCGCGGCTCGTTACCGAAACACTCGGCGAAAAGCTCGGTCACCGCTTCGTCATCGAGAACATGCCGGGCGCCGGGGGTATCAACGCGGTGCGCGCTGTGCTGTCCGCGCCCGCGGACGGCCATACGCTGGCGCTGTTCAGCAATGGCACCGCGATTTCCGTATCGCTGTTCAAGAACCTGACGTTCAACCCGGTGACCGATTTCGTTCCGGTTTCGAGCATGGGCTATTTCGACTTCATCTTCGTGACGCAAGCCGGTTCGCCGTATCCCGCGATGGCTGACTTCATCAAGGCAGCGAAGCAAAAGCCCGGCACACTCAATGTCGGCACCATCAATGTCGGATCGACCCAGAACCTCGCCGCGCAATTGTTCAAATCGACCGCCGGCGTCGATGTTACGATCGTGCCGTTCCGCAGTTCGCCCGAGGTGCTGATCGCGCTGTTGCGTGGCGATATTCAGATGGCGATCGAAAATTACAGCGCAGTGCGATCGCATATTGCCGACAAGGCGGCGATTGCCGTGTCGTCTTCGGGGCCGGTGCGCACCACGTTCCTGCCCGACGTGCCGACGGTGAAGGAAGCCGGCGGCGGGAATTTCGAGGCGCGGTCCTGGAACGCGATCTTTGCGCCGAAGGGCACGCCGCCGGAGGTGATCAGGGCGCTCAACGCCGCGCTGCGCGACGTGCTCGAGACGCCCGACTTGAAGAAGCGCGCGCTCGATCTCGGCATCGAAGCCAAGGCCAGCTCGCCCGAGGAAATCCAGGAACGGCTGAAGGCCGATATCGACAAATGGGCTGATGTGATCGAGCGGGCCGGAATTGCCAAACAGTAGTCATGCTGCCGGTGCGGCCGGCAATGTGCAACAATCGAAGGAGGAAATCCCGATCATGAGCAATGCTGGAAAAACGGGCCTCGTGGTTACGGCGCATCCCGGTGATTTCGTCTGGCGCGCGGGCGGCGCGATCGCGCTGCACGCGAGGAAGGGCTACCGCATCAAGATCGCGTGCCTCTCATTCGGCGAGCGCGGCGAAAGCCAGTTCGCCTGGAAAGAGTCCGGCGCGACGATGGACAAGGTGAAGGCCGGAAGGCGCGACGAGGCGCAGCGCGCGGCGGAGATGCTGGGCGCGGAAATCGAGTTCTTCGACGCCGGAGATTATCCGCTGCGGCTGACGGATAAGCATTTCGACCGTATGGTCGATATCTACCGCGAGCTCAATCCGTCCTTCGTGCTGACCCATGCGCTGGAGGATCCCTATAATTTCGATCATCCGAACGCGGCGCACTTCGCGCAGGAAACCCGCGTGGTCGCGCAGGCGATGGGTCACAAGCCCGGCGCCAAATACACCTATTCGGCGCCGCCGGTGTTCCTGTTCGAGCCGCATCAGCCGGAGATGTGCAACTTCAAGCCGCAGGTGATCCTCAACATCGACGAGGTCTGGGATATCAAGCGCAAGACGTTCGAAATTCTCGCGGCCCAGAAGCACCTGTGGGCCTATTACGAGCGGGTCGCGCTGCAGCGGGGCGTGCAGGGTGGCCGCAACACCGGCAAGCCAATGACCTATGGCGAGGCCTATCAGCGGCTGTTTCCGATGGCGATGGAGGAGCTGGCATGAAGACGGTCGTCGTCCGCAATATCAAGCGCACCGAGCCCGAGTTCGTGAAACGGCTCGGCGCGCTCGGCGTCGCCACCGCGCATGAGGCCTATGGCCGCTTCGGGCTGATGAAGCCCTATATGCGCCCGGTGTGGAGCGGTGCAGAGACGGCAGGCACCGCCGTGACCGTGCTGGCGCAGCCCGGCGACAACTGGATGATCCATGTTGCGGTGGAGCAGTGCCAGCCCGGCGATATTCTGGTGGTCGGCTGCACGACCGACAACACCGACGGCATGTTCGGTGATCTGCTGGCCACCTCATTGATGGCGCGCGGCGTCAAGGGCCTTGTCATCGATGCCGGCGTTCGCGACGCCAAATCGCTTCGCGAAATGGGCTTTCCAGTATGGTCGAAGGCGATCTCGGCCAAGGGGACGGTGAAGGCGACGCTCGGCGCCGTCAACGTTCCCGTCGTTTGCGCCGGGATCAATGTGGTGCCGGGCGATGTGGTCGTCGCCGATGACGATGGCGTCGTGGTGATAGGACGCAAGGACGCCGCCGATGTCGTCGTCAAGGGCGAGAAGCGCGTAGCCGACGAAGACGGCAAGCGCAAGCAACTCGCCGCGGGCGTGCTCGGGCTTGATATGTACAAGATGCGCGAGCCGCTGGCGAAGGCCGGGCTCGTCTATGTCGACGAGCTGGAGGAGGACTGAGATGGCGATGCGCCTGCGCACCTTGCTCGGCGACCATCCCGGCACGACCGCGCTGAAGAATGGCTCGACCAGGTCGGATCTGGTCGCGTTCGATTTTGCGCAGTATTCGCCGACGAACAAAGGCTTCAAGCCGATGGTTCGCGAGGGGGCGTTCGACATCTCGGAGATGGCGATCGTCACCTATCTGATGGCGAAGTCCTTCGGCAAGCCGATGGTGCTGCTGCCTGATGTTGTGCTGGCGCGGTTTCAGCACGGGCATGCGCTTTACAATGCGAACGCGGGCAAGCTCGGGCCGCGCGACCTCAATGGCAAGCGGGTCGGCATCCGCTCCTTCACGACGACCACCGGCGCATGGCTGCGCGGCATCCTTGCCAATGACTATGGTGTCGATCTCGATTCGATCGACTGGGTGACATTCGAGGACGCGCATGTCGCCGAATTCGTCGATACGACCAGGCGGGCGCCCGCGGGCAAGCAAATTGTCCAGATGCTGATCGACGGCGAACTCGATGCAGTGCTCGGCGAGAAATCGGATCATCCGGATTTGAAGCCGCTGTTTGCCGATGTCGCTGCTGAAGAGAAGGCTTGGTTTGGGAAGCACGGAGTAGTGCCGATCAACCACATGGTGGTGGTGAGCCGGAGATTGTCGGAGGAACATCCGGACGCTGTGCGGGAGGTGCATCGGCTGCTTGCCGAGTCCGCCGCGGTCTCGCCGGCAGCGCCGCGCTTCACCACGGATGAGATGCAGCGCTCACTAGAGCTGATTATCGGTTATTCAGCCCAGCAGAAGCTCATTCCACATGCGCTCAGCGCGGACGAACTGTTCGACGACGTGACGCGAGCGCTGCGCTAGGATGGAGACGACAATGACCCCCGAGCCGATCTTCGATCTCGCCCATCTCGGCCACATGGAATTGTTGACGCCGAAGCCGGACGAGAGCCTGAAATTCTTCGTCGACGTCATGGGCATGACCGTCAGCGGCCAGAAGGGCGAATCGGTCTACCTGCGCGGCTGGGACGATTATGAGCGCTACTCGCTGAAGCTGACGGCCTCGAAAACTGCCGGAATGGAGCACATGGCGTTGCGCGCGCGCAGCCCGCAGGCGCTGGAGCGTCGCGTTGCCGCGCTGAAAGGCTCCGGCTTCGATATCGGCTGGATCGATGGCGATATGGGGCAGGGGCCGACGTTCCGCTGTCGCGATCCCGACGGCCATATCGTCGAGCTCTATTACGAGACCGAGTGGTATCAGGCGCCGCCCGAACTCAAGCCGGCGTTAAAGAACCAGGCGCAGCGCTTTCCGGCGCGTGGCGTCAATGTTCGCCGGCTCGATCACCTCAATTGCCTGGCCGTCGACATCAAGGCGAACAGGCTCTTCTTCGAGAACTATCTGGGCTTACGCCCCACCGAGCAGATCGTGCTGAACGACGGCACGGAAGCCGCGATGTGGATGACAATGTCGAACAAGAGCTACGACTTCGCCTATACCCGCGATCACTATGGCAAGGCTGGACGCTTCCATCACGTCACCTACGCGCTCGACAGCCGCGAGGAGATTCTTCGCGCTGCCGACATTTTTTTGGAGAACGGCGTCCACATCGAGACCGGTCCGCACAAGCACGCGATCCAGCAGACCTTCTTCCTCTACGTCTACGAGCCCGGCGGCAACCGCGTCGAAGTCGCCAATGCTGGGGCCCGGCTCATTCTCGCGCCCGACTGGAAGCCGATTGTCTGGACCGAAGAGGAGCGCAAGAAGGGGCAGGCCTGGGGATTGAAGACGATCGAGTCGTTTCACACCCACGGCACGCCGCCGGTGTAAGGCGACGTTTGCCCGCCATCGGCCAGCGGACGTTTAGAAATGGGGAAGATGACCGGCCTTGCGGCCGCGATGTTACGCACCATCTTGATGCGAACGTGCGAATGACGTCGTGGGTGGTCGATGGCAGAGCTTGTGGATTTTTCCAGCGAGGCCTTTCTTCGTGATCCCCAGAAAGGCGTGGCCCTGTTGCGGTCATCCGGACCTGTCGTCGCGACAAAGTTTCCCATTCTGGGCCGGCTCTGGGTAACCACGACCTACGAGGCGACGGCGCGCGTGCTGAAGGACAGCCCGACCTTCACGCTGCGCAAGGAGGGTGGCTCGCTCGTCGGCTTGCCCTGGTGGATGCCGAAGATGATCGGGGTACTCGCCAACAACATGCTCACAATGGACGAGCCGGATCACACGCGGCTGCGCGACATCGTCGACGAAGCGTTCCGTCGCCGAGCCGTCATGGACATGGAACCACACATCCGCGCCATCGCCGATCGCCTCGCCGATAAATTGTTTGCGGCGGGAAGCCCCGCCGATCTGGTGCAGCGTTATGCGCGGATGTTGCCGCTTGCGGTGATCTGCGAACTACTCGGCCTGCCGTCGGCCGACCGGCCGAAATTCATCGCCTGGGCCAATTCAATCGCGAATCTCACCAACGCGTTCGGCCTTCTGCGGTTGATCGGCGGAATGATGAAGATGCGGCGCTATCTGAAAGCGCGTCTGCAGGTCGCCCGGGAACAGGGCGGCGAAGGATTGATTGCCGAGCTTGTGCGGGTCGAGAAGGAAGGCGGGCGCATCACGCCGGACGAAATGGTCTCGATGGTGTTTCTCTTGCTGGGGGCGGGCTCCGAGACCACCACCCATCTGATCAGCGGATCGGTGTTCGAATTGCTGAAAGATCCTGCGCGGCGGGATTGGCTGGTCGCGGACTGGAGCCGCGCTGGCCTTGCGGTGGAAGAATTTTTGCGCTTCGTCTCGCCGGTGCAATTTTCAAAACCGCGCTATGTGCGCCATGACGTCGATGTGGACGGCGTGAAGTTGAAGAAGGGTGATCGGGTCATGGCGATGATCGTCGCGGCCAATCTCGACCCGCAGGCGAACGAGGGTCCCGAACGCCTCGATCTCGAGCGGCGGCCGAACCGGCATCTCGCGTTCGGGACGGGAATACATTTCTGCCTCGGCCACCAGCTTGCGCGGATCGAAGGAATGTGCGCGCTGCAGGCGTTGTTCACGCGCTGGCCGGGGCTGAAGCTGGCGGTTGAACCATCACAAATTCATTGGCGGAGACGGCCGGGCATTCGCATGATTGCGGAGTTGCCGGTGGTGGCGGGCGGGTAATGCGCGCGCCATCGAGCACTGCGGTTCGAGATCGGGAAAATGCTTCCGTCAAATGCGCACCGACTCGTTACTGAAGGTAGGTCATCCGCTTGCCTCAGGCATGCGGCCCAGACGGCGCGTCTAAGTCATCGCGGACTTCCAGCATTGTTGCGCATGGTAGATGCCAGCAGGTGATCGCGGGGAAGGGCGCCAAGGGAAAGGTTCCGCAATGGGCGAGCTGGTTGGCGCCCGCCGGCAGACGAAATGCCGCCAAATAGCAATGCTTTCGTCGCTCGATCTCGATAATTGAGGTCCGCTATGAGTTCGTTCGAGGAACCTCCTGCAGTCTCGCACTGCGATGCATCTGACCGGCTGGATATCGCTCAAGAATCCGTTAGACGTTTTGAGCAGCGAGATCAGGGCTCGCAAGGCGAGCCAGCGATCTCGTCACGTCGACCGGTCCTGCTATGCCTTCTGTTGCTGGCGGTGCTTGCACTCGGCTGCGGCGCGGTTCGAGCCCAAGGCACAATCCCCGACAGAGAATTGGTAGTGGCGACTAAGGAAGCGCCGCCCTTCGCGATGAAGCAGCCGAACGGGAATTGGAGCGGTATCAGCATCGAACTCTGGAGAAAGATCGCTGCTGGAGCGCATCTACGCTTTCGCCTAGTCGAGACCCAGAACGTGCAGGATCTGCTGGATGAAATCGCGAAGGGCAACCTCGACGCTGGTGTCGCAGCGGTAACTGTGACCGCTGCGCGCGCACGCAGCGTCGATTTTACCCAACCCTTCTACAACACCGGACTCGGGATTGCGGTGCCGATCCATGAAAGTGCCTGGGTGTCGATCGGGAGGGCGCTTCTTTCCTTCGGGTTTTTCCAGGCTGTCACGGTGCTGCTTTGCTTTGCGATGGCGGTCGGCTTCCTTATTTGGCTGTTGGAACGCCGGAAAACGGAACATTTCGGCGGGGGAGCCAAGGGGCTCGGCTCCAGCTTTTGGTGGTCGACCATTGCCATGACACAGGCAGGCGCCGCCCAGAATGCGCCAGCAACGCTTCCCGGGCGGATCGTCGCAACCGGGTGGATGATCGCTTCCGTTATCGCCATAGCCGTGTTCACCGCAGGCATCACCTCCACGCTCACGCGCCGAGGGCTCGAAGGCGCCGTTCACGGTTTCAACGACCTGCGATCCGTGCGCGTCGGCGCCGTCGCCAACTCTGCGACGACCGACTACCTCACTCGTCAGCAGCTTTCCTTTCGAGCGTTTCCAGACCTTCAAAGCGGCCTATCTGCATTGAGTCGTGGCACGATCGATGCCTTCGTCCATGACAAGCCGCTTCTGACCTGGGTCGCGCGGAAAGACTTCTCGGCCTCGGTTCGTATTGTCGACACCAGCTTCAGCAGCGAGAGCTATGCGATCGTGCTGCCGAAAGGCAGCACATTGCGGCCCATGCTCGATCTCGCCGTGCTCGATCAGATCGAAAGCGATTGGTGGCGACAAACGCTATTCCAAACCCTTGGAAATGCGCGATCTCACTAAGGCGCCCAGCTGCGACGCCATCGGCTTTCTGTGGTCTCTCAACTTCCGCGGGGCTCTTTATCCGACCGGAACGGTCGCACGTATGAAGGGCCGTTGAGGCTTCCGGGCACAATCGAAACGTCGAGATCGGAATTTAGTCCGCTGTGATTTGAGGGGCAGAGATCGTCCTCATGTGAGGCAGCCAATTTTTGATCCATCCAAGGTCGATTGCGCCGAAGATCGCTAGAATAGCAATTGATCCAAGTAGGACTGGGATTGCACCATCGAGGATGTAGTTGCGGATTACGTAAGTAAGCTTGACGACATTTAGTCTGACCTTGGTGCGGCGACGATTCCAAACAGCAGCCTTCGCGTACCGGGACCTCCATCTATGGAAGTGCTGATCAAGCTTCCCACACTCTTCCGGATGTGTAGACGGCGTGATTTCGTTCCATTTTCCTCCTGAAGAGTCGAGGACCAGGAGCCGATAGCCCCGTTCGTGTCTTGGTTCTGGTTCCTCGAAGGAATAGTCATAGTGCGAGATCACGCGAAGGTCGGGACCAACAATCTGCTGCAGAGTCCCGATCGTCCTATCCTTGTAGCTTTCATGGAAGCCGCCCACTCTTAGGTTATACGATTTTTCGCTCCCTTCCTCGTGAGCGGTGCGCTCCAAGTTCTTCATATCGATCGTGTAGTAGACCACGAAGGTACAGAAGAAATACAGAAGGACTACCAGGAGCAGAAACGCAAACAAGCGGCCGTCGAAATTGATCGACAGTCCGCCGATAGGTATCTTCTCGATCGACACGCTGAATGCATTGGCGCTGATTGCGAGCACGGAAGTGACAAGCAAATTGCGCTTCGTAGCCCTGGTCGCGGTTGAAAGCGGGTCTGCCATAACCCCAGTTTAGGTGATTCCCCTTCAATCGATTCAATCAGAGCGAGTGGCGAGGCGCAAGCGCGGTTTCCCGCGCCTCTTTGGTTGAGTGCCCCTAATCTGGTGGCCCAGAAAGAGTCTGAGCCAACGGCTCGATTAAGTCTCTTGCCAACTGCCGAGCTTCATTGATGCTCAACTGGCATTCTCTGCCCGCTGGCGTGGTGATCTGCACTGCTCCATTCGGAGCGGGGCGAATCTGGATAGTTGCATCTTGAAGCGCGACCGGTTTGGTATCTTGACCTTTGGCAGCCTCCGTGAGCGCGTCAGCAATATGCCTCGATTGCGGATATCTGAAGTAGGGAAAATGTTCGTCGTCAAGCACAAGGGCGAACGCTCCGCGCCCGGGGCGGTCACCCTCTTTCTCCCAAACTTCCTCAAGCGACCATCGATCGCGATGAATCTTAAATCTCGTCGTCATTGCGCGTTCCTCTGGGGTATTCGGATCAACCAAACAATTTTCCATAATGTCATTCCATGGCCCGCAGTTTCTCACACTCCTCAAGCCAGGCCGCGACCACGTCGCCATAGATTTCCGCAGGCCAGATGTCGCCAGCCTCGCCAAGCGCGATCTTGATCTGATCCGGGGTGATTTTTCCGGCAAACGGGCAGGGCTCCAGGTTCGCCAGCCGTTCAACCAGTCGTGTATATTGATCGTCATTCAGGAAAATCTCTTCGGTCATGTTCAGCCCATTTGGTGATGCAACGATTCCCGACTCGCACACTCGGAATCGGGTTTCAAGCGGGGGCGGAGCGGGCATTGGCCCGAAAATGTAAGCGCTGGCTTATGAGCTCGCCGGAATTCTTGAATCGCATCAAGCGAGATTTGTAAGTGCTGGCTTACATGGAGGAATGAAAATAAACTTGGGTATGACGACTAATTCAGAGGTTTTCCCTTTAGGCAGGACCGATAGGTCCATTGCGGAAATCCTCCCGGTATTTGTTCATAGATAGGCGCGTCGAAGTGAATACGACGAATTAGGGTTAGAATGCCGAGTTGCGTGCCGACCGGTAACAGAGTCTCGGAGGGAAGCTCTGCGGCGGTCCGCTCTGCTTCTTGTTGGCCCCACCGCATCATTGCTACGACCGTGGCGTTCCGTTTTCTGAGATCGGCTAGCGTCGTCGGATAACGCAGGGAATTGGAGCACATCATCTTGAGGCTAGGCTGTTCGGGTATAGTGTCCCAAGCTCTAATTTGAGCTAGTAGGCTGTCCTGCGCGTGTGCCGCTGTTGCTAACGCCAGAAAGCTGGAAAGGCAGACTGCAAACTGTGTCGCACCAAAGATGCTCATGCGTCTCTCCGTTCGTTAATGATTTGGCGAGTTTCGTTGTGGACGAACTTTGCCCGCCGGCGCAGTTCCTTGGCAATGACGTAGGTGTGTTCTCCAATCTTATCTTTCACGCGGGCGCGGGCCTTTAGGAAGTACCCCGGCCATCCATCGTCGCAGTGCTGCGGATTCCAATCGATCTGATATTCCTTTCCGCGACCCTTCCATACACCCCAAGCGTCTTTCATAGCGTCCTCAATCGACGGACGCTGGCTGTCATCGGCTTGGATAGCGCCGTGCAAGTGAAGCCGGCCATGTTTGGTTATGTCCGGAGAATAGATAGTTAGGTCTAAAGCCGAGCTTGCGCATCAAAGCTCTGTTAAAGGCCCGAACCAATGAAACCCCGGGGATGAGAAAGTGCTTTATCAATGTCCGGCTGGGGCAGGTTAAATGTCCAAGAGGTAGCGTTCTCCCAAATCTGTAGGGCAACTGTAGCCTGGACCAACTTTATACGATCGTCGGTGTGATCCCACGAGCCAAGGGAAGTTTTCTTGCAGGTAGAGGACAGAGGTAGACCGGCTCGCCGCCTTCGAAGGTGACGCTGACCGGCGTTTCTTCGGGGTCGATCCGGATCAGCTCGAATGGCTTGCCGCCATCCACGCGGTTGATAAAGACAAAGCCGCCGTGCTTGTGGAGCAGGGCGTCACGGGTAATTTCTTCCCGGAATTTTGCTGCGGGCGTCCATTCGTTGGCCGCATCGTGAAGGAGGACATAGGCGGGATGGTTGCGGTCGCGGTCGCGGTCCTTCGCGTCATCCGCGCCGCGCTTATAGGCGTGAACTGGAAGCTGGCCGATCGCTTCGGAGGTCGACTGCACGGCGCAATGCACGGGCGCGCATTGCATCGCGGTTCGCGGCGTGACGGTGACGCCCGAACTGGTTGCTTGGCCGCTGAACGTATCCAGCAACCACGCATCCGGTGATGCGGTGCCCGATTTACGTTCGAGGCCGAAGAGTTTTTGAATCGTTGAAGTCAGAGACAAAGAGCGAAAATCCAAGGATATCAGACCACGCCATGCGGTCCGTTCAGTTATTCCCCGGTGTGCTCGCTTGATCGGTTGTTGCTCAGTAGACGAGCAGTATTCGCGTCGATCTCGAATAGATTGCACTAATAAAAAGATCAGGGCAAACTGATTGTTTTCTCTATAGTTTTTCGCGTTACTAATATTAGTCGCGCAACTACTTCAGTCGTACTTAAGGACAAGACTTACGCGCGAAAAGTACAGGTCTTCGCCGTTGACGTCCTGCCGCGCTGTCACGGCAAAATGCACCGGAAAACTGTTACGGATGCCGGCCTCTCAGCCCGCCCGAAATCCACCTAAGCTATTAATTTTGCTGAAGTTAAACCAAAATGG
Source organism: Bradyrhizobium sp. sGM-13 (assembly GCF_018398875.1). GTDB lineage: Bacteria > Pseudomonadota > Alphaproteobacteria > Rhizobiales > Xanthobacteraceae > Bradyrhizobium. Next base: position 69,914 of record NZ_JAGWDK010000004.1, read on the forward strand.
CTGGGGAACCTGGATTCGAACCAAGACAAACAGAGTCAGAGTCTGTTGTGCTACCGTTACACCATTCCCCAAGAATTGCTCAATGACATCAATGCCTTAGATGGGATGTCCGGGCAATCGGCTGGAGCGGGATTTTGCAAATCGCCGCTTTCGCTGGTGCGTCGTTCTACTCGCTCGGTCTGGGCCTTGGCAAGCGTGGAAGGAGGGGCATTTTCCAACGAATTGCAGGGTGCCGCGGGCGGTACTTGTTGCCGTTCGAATTCACCGGGCGGTTGCTGAAGGTGACGGTCGACATGCATGCCGACCAGAAGCTGGATGGCGGCGGCGTGGGCGCCGCGGAGATGGCGCGGCAGTAGCTACCGTCATTGCGAGGAGCCACCGGGTCCGCATCTAGAGCAATGACGGGTGGCACGAGTGGCCTACTTAATCTTCTCATAAGCCGCGGCGAAATCCGCCAGCGGCATCGGAATCGTAATCGCTTCCTTGGCCATATTCTGGAACGAGACCTTCAACTGTTTGCCGGATTTCAATGCGGCCAGCATGTCCGGCGAAATCTGGGCGTTGGCGTAGCAGCCGCGTGCCTCGCAGGTCTGAACCTGCAGGTCGGACGTCATGCCGTCGTCGACCTGGAGCTTGGCTCCGGCCGGCAGGTTGAGCCCGAGCGGCAATTGCACGATACCGACCGGTGCGCGGGTTTCGGCCGATACGCGGATACTGATCAGCACGATCAACTGACCGGTCTTGGTCAGGACGGCGCTTTGCTCGATCGCGCATTCGAGTGGCGCGCCGCGGCTGGCGCTGCTGCACCGTGCAACCCAGCCGGGAGGCGCGGATGTATTGGCGCCCTCGACCGAGCCAGCGGCCGGAGCTGGCGTTGCCTGCGCCGTGGGCGCAGCATTCTTGGTCTTGAGCGCCTGGGCTTGGCCGTGGCCGCACATGCCGAGCAGCGCTGCGGCAACAACCGCTAGTTTGATTGAAATTTTCACTGAACCGGCTCCGAAGGAAACTACCTTCGGATGTGTCGGTTGCTGGGCAAAGTCAAGTCATTCGGCCGCTTGCTTGACCGAGCCGTGTGCGTCCGGATGCTCATCATGGTGCGAACCGGTCGAACGGCTCCAGCGGGCAAACGCGTTCGAAAGCCGGTCGAGATAGAGATAGACCACCGGCGTCGTGAACAGCGTCAGCGCCTGGCTGACGAGCAGGCCGCCGACCATGGCATAACCGAGCGGCTGGCGAATTTCCGATCCCGTGCCGGTACCGAGCATCAGCGGTACGCCGCCGAGCATCGCCGCCATCGTCGTCATCATGATGGGGCGGAATCGCAATAGCGCCGCCTTCCGGATCGCGGCTTCGGGCTCGAGCTGCTCGTCTCGTTCGGCCGTGATCGCGAAGTCGACCATCATGATGCCGTTCTTCTTCACGATGCCGATCAGAAGCACGATCCCGATCAGGGCAATCAGGCTGAAATCGAATCCGAACAGCATCAGGATGGTAAGCGCACCGACGCCGGCGGACGGCAGCGTGGACAGGATCGTGAGCGGGTGGATGTAGCTTTCGTAGAGAATGCCGAGGATCAGGTACACCACCACGAGCGCTGCAAGGATCAACAGCGGCACCGTGCCGAGCGATTGCTGGAATGCCTGCGCCGTACCCTGGAAACTCGAATTGAGCGTCGTCGGCGCGCCAAGCTCGACCATCGCTTGTTGAATCGCGTTGGTGGCCTGGCCCAGTGCCACGCCCTGCGCGAGATTGAAGCTGATCGTGGTTGCCGGGAATTGGCCCTGATGGCTGATCGACAGCGGCCGCACCGGCACGCTGGTCCAGGTGGCAAAGGTCGAAAGCGGGACCTGGTCGCCGGTGGTTGGCGATTTCAGGTAGATCTTGTTCAGGGTGTCGAGGCTGCCCTGCAATTCCGGCAGCACTTCGAGCACCACCTTGTAGGTGTTGAGCTGCGTAAAGTACTGCGTCACCTGGCGCTGGCCGAACGCGTCATACAGCGTGTCGTCGATCAGTTGCGGCTGGATGCCGTAACGCGCGGCGGTGTCGCGGTTGATTTTCAGCTCGAGCGTGGTGCCGTTGGTCTGCTGGTCGGTCGCAACATCGCGAAGCTGCGGCAGCGTCTGCATCTTGGCCAGGATTTTTGGCGCCCATTCGTTCAGCTCGGCCAAATTGGCGTCCTGTAGCGTGAATTCGAACTGGGTTCGCGTCGGCCGGCCGCCGAGGCGAACGTCCTGAGCCGCCTGCATATAGAGACGGGCGCCATCGACCTTCTCGAGCTGCGGACGCAGGCGCGCGATGATTTGCTGTGCGGATGCCTTGCGCTCGTCGCGCGGCTTCAGCGTGATGTAGAGATTGCCGTTATTGCCGGCACGTCCGGTGCCGCCGATCGCCATCGCGACCGAGGCCACATCAGGGTCGGCCTGCACGATCCTTCCGAGTTCCTCCTGACGACGCTTCATGTCGGCGAATGAGATGTCCTGGCTGGCTTCCGAAGTGGCGGTGATCAGGCCATTGTCCTGCTGCGGGAAGAAGCCCTTCGGGATGATCACGAACAGATAGACCGACAGACCGAGCGTGGCGAAGAAGATCATCAGGGTCGTCAACTTCCAGCGCAGCGCGAGATCGAGGCCGCGCTCGTAGAAGCGCAGCATCGCATCGAAGGCGCGCTCGCTCCATTGATAGAACCGGCCGTGTCTGACCTCGCCATGCGCGCGCAGGAAGCGCGAGGCCATCATCGGCGTCAGCGTCAGCGACACGATCATCGACACGAAGATGGTCATTGCGAGGACAACTGCGAATTCGCGGAACAGCCGGCCGATGATGCCCCCCATCAGCAATAGCGGGATCAGCACCGCGATCAGCGAGATGCTGATCGAAACGATGGTGAAGCCGATTTCGCTGGCGCCCTTGAAGGCAGCGGCCAGCGGCTTTTCGCCTTGTTCGATGTACCGCGTGATGTTTTCCAGCATCACGATGGCGTCGTCGACCACAAAGCCGACGGCAATGGTGAGCGCCATCAGCGAAAGATTGTCGAGCGAATAGCCGCACACCCACATCAGCGCGCAGGCGCCGAGCAGCGCCAACGGCACCGTCACCGCCGGGATTACCGTCGCCCAGAAATTGCGCAGGAAGATGAAGATCACCATCACGACCAGCGCGATCGTGAGCAGCATGGTGAATTGGACGTCCTCGACCGCGGCACGGATCGTCGTGGTGCGATCACTCATCACCTCGACCTTGATAGCCGGAGGGAGCGCAGCGAGCAGCCGGGGCAGCGTCGCCTTGATCTGGTCGACGGTCTCGATGACGTTGGCGCCGGGCTGCTTGAATATCACCAGGAATACGCCGCGCTTGCCGTTGGCCCAGGCCGCCTGCTTGGCGTCCTCCGGACCGGTGACGGCCCGGCCGATATCGCGGATCCGCAACGGACCGCCATTGCGATAGGCGATAATGACGTCGTTCCAGTCCTTGGAATCCGTGAGCTGATCATTGGCGTAAATGGTGTAAGCACGCCGCTCGCCGTCGATATTGCCCTTGGGGCTGTCAACGGTCGTGATCGCGATCTGGCTGCGCACGTCCTCCAGTGACAGGCCCTTGGCGACGAGTTTCGCCGGGTCGATCTGAATGCGGATCGCCGGCTTCTGCTGGCCGCCGATGATGACCTGGGCGACGCCTGAGATCTGGCTGATCTGCTGCGCGAGCTGGGCGTCCACGGAGTCGCTGACGGTCGTGAGCGGCAGTGTGTCCGAAGTCGCCGCCATGATCAGGATCGGCGAATCCGCCGGGTTGACCTTGCGGTAGATCGGGGGCGAGGGGAGGTTTTTCGGCAACTGGCCGCTGGCCGCATTGATCGCGGCCTGCACGTCGTTGGCGGCCGCGTCGATCGAGCGGTTGAGATCGAACTGGATATTGACTGCGGTCGTACCGAGATAGCTCGTAGACGTCATCTGCGCGACGCCCGGAATCTGCGCGAACTGGCGCTCGAGCGGCTGCGCCACCGACGAGGCCATGGTTTCCGGGCTGCCGCCCGGCAGGTTGGCAGTGACCTGGATGGTCGGGAAGTCGACTTGCGGCAGCGGGGCGACGGGCAACAGCGGGTAGGCCACGAGGCCGATGAACATGATGCCGGCCATCATCAGCGAGGTGCCGATCGGGTAGCGAATGAAGGGCGCGGAGATTCCGCCGCTCATTCCTGGGCAACCTTGGCTTGGGCCGGATCGGAACTGGCGACCGCTGTGGTCACGAGCGAGCCGGGCTGAACCTTGAATTGACCTGCCGTGATCACCTGCTCGCCGAGCGAAAGTCCCTCATCGACCACCGAGCGGCCGTCGATCGAGCGCGTCACCTTGATCTTGCGGAGCTCGGCCTTGTTGTCCTGGTTGACCGCGTAGGCGTAGAGACCATCGGCGCCATGCTGAACAGCGTCATCCGGAATCACGGTGGCGTTTTTCAGCGTCGCAACGAGCAGCCGCGTCGAAACTGACTGGCCGGGCCACAGCGCGTGATCCTTGTTGTCGAATACCGCCTTGAGCCTGATCGTCCCGCTCGACGTGTCGACCTGGTTGTTGATCAGCGAAAGCGTGCCGGTGGACAGCTCCCGCTTGCCGTCCGTGGAGAGGGCGATCACTTTGGGTGAACCGGCGGCCAGCGCGGCTCTGATATCCGGCAACTGGTCTTCCGGCGCGGTAAAGATCACCGCGATCGGCTCGATCTGGGCAATGGTGACGATGCCGGTCTGGGTTGCGGCGTTGACGATATTGCCGACATCGACCTGGCGCAGCCCGGCGATACCGGAAATCGGTGCCTTGACGGTGGCGTAATCAAGCTGGGTTTGGGCGTTGGAAATCGCCGCCGTGTCGGCCTCAACCTGCGCCGTCAGTTGCGCGACGGTCGAGCGCTGCGTATCGGTCTGTTGCCGGGTCGCGAATTCGCCGAGCCTGGTAGAGCGCTGCAGGTCGAGACTGGCATTGGCGAGATTGGCGGCGTCCTGCGCCTTCTTGGCCTTGGCCTGATCGAGGGCTGCCTGGAACGGCCGCGGATCGATCTCGGCCAGGGTATCGCCTTCCTTGACGAACTGGCCCTCTTGAAACGCGATCCTGTTGATCTGGCCGTCGACGCGGGTGCGGACGACGACGGTGTTGAAACCTTGCACGGTGCCAAGCCCGGTCAGATAGACCGGAAAATCGGCCTTCTCGACCAGGGCAGTCTTGACGGGGACGGCCGTGCGGGCCGGCGCGCGCTTCCCGGCGTCAGCCTGCGCCAGGTGTTCCTCGCCGTGGAATCGCTGCCAGCCCAAATAGCCCAGCCCGGCAATCGCTGCGACCAACAAGACCCAACGGATGGTGCTTGATCTCGACATGCCGACCTACGTGTTTCGGAAGACAGGCAATGGCACCCAGAACGGTTCCCTGCGGAGACAGATATTGTCTCGGCGCCCTCGGGGCGTACATGCACGAGCGCTTGAGAATCCTAAACAATTGGAAAGGTTGCGGCAGCGCACGCGTGAGGATCGGCATGACGACCGCGTGGCTCGCAATCTCATTGATGGCTGTCGAACAGACCGCAAATTAGAATCGTTTTGATCTGGATGGATTCAAGCGACGTCTTGCCCCAACCGCGTTGACCGCAGAATTTTCGCTGGGTACCTACGGCGCAGGATTGTCCGCCGCACGTCGGCTGCCGCGAACTGAATTTCGTTAGCGGCATGTCCTGTCGGACCGGAGGAAGATGGCAGTGAGTTGATGGCGGAGAACCCCCGCGGTTCCGACAAAATCAAGCTCGCGGCCGGGGAGTTCGTGCGTTATCTTGCGCCTCGTTTGCATCTGGTTACGCCGGTCACGCGAGGTATGCGGGGGCGCTTTTTTCTGGCTGCAGAGCATGATACGGGATGGCTACGCCCGCAGCCTGATCTTCGATCTCGATATTCGATCCCGGCCCTGGTGGAGCGGCCTGGGCGAGACGACCCTGAAACGGTCAAATTGACCGGTATCTATCATAACCTTATCCGCTACTGGGCCTAAGTATGAATATGTCTCTTTCTCGCGCGACGACATTGGCTGTGATCTCGGCGCTGGCCATGCTGTCGCTGGCGGCGCCATCCTGGGCCCAGCAGAATGTCGCACCCGCAGCGCCGTCTGCGTCCCCGGTTCAACAGGCGCCCGCGGTTTCGCAAGCCCCAGCGGCGCCGGTCCAGGCAACCCAGCCGGCTCAGCCGACGGCAGCCGCCGCGCCGGTTACACCAACCGCAAGCTCAGACGCGACCGCCGCGCCGGCCGGGCGAGAAGGTACCTCGTTGAAGGCAACGACGGTTGCGCCGCGCGAATTGTCGCCGTGGTCCATGTACAAGGATGCCGATGTTGTGGTGAAGGCCGTGATGATCGGTCTCGCCTTTGCCTCGCTCGTCACCTGGACCGTCTTCATCGCCAAGATGTTCGAGCTGACCGTCGTCCAGCGCAAGCTGCGCAGGGCGCTTGCCAAGATCGCCGACGCGAGGTCGCTGGCGGAAGCGCAATTCGCGCTGGGCGCCAAGGGCAGCGTATTGTCGGCCTTCCTTGCGGCAGCGATGCGCGAGGCGCGGCTGTCGGCGGGTATCTCGAGCGACGCCGGCATCAAGGAACGCGCCGCGTCGAGCTTTTCGGAAATCGTGCGCGCCGAGGCGCGGCGGATCCGGCTCGGCATGGGGCTGTTGGCGACCATCGGCGCGACGTCGCCCTTCGTCGGCCTGTTCGGCACGGTCTGGGGCATCATGAACAGCTTTATCGGCATTTCGAAATCGCAGACCACGAACCTCGCCGTGGTGGCGCCCGGCATCGCCGAGGCGCTGCTCGCCACCGCCATCGGCCTGGTTGCCGCGATCCCCGCTGTCATCATATACAATCACTTTTCGCGGGTGACCAAGGGCTACATGGAACTGGTCAGCCGTGCATCGGGCGCCGCGGGACGGCTGCTGTCGCGCGATCTCGACCGCACGCACATCAGCTCGCACGGTAGCTCGCATTCGCGCGCGGCGGCGGCGGAGTAGGCGATGGGCGCGTCAATCGCAGAACACGACCTCGATGACGACAGCGATTTCGCGGAATCGCACGAGATCAACGTCACGCCGTTCATCGACGTCATCCTCGTCCTCCTGATCATCTTCATGGTCGCAGCGCCCTTGTCGACCGTCGACCTGCCGATCGATTTACCGACGTCGACCGCAACCCCGCAGAAGAAGCCGGACAAACCGACTTATGTGAGCATCAAGCCGGACCTCTCGGTTGCGATTGGGGAAAACATGGTCAAGCGCGTCGACCTGGTGCGCTCGCTCGATGCTATGCCCGACAGCAGCAAGGAGCGCCACGTCTTCCTGCGCGCTGACCGCGCCGTGCCGTATGGCGAATTGATGGACGTGCTCGAAATCCTGCGCGCCGGCGGCTATTCCAAAATCAAGCTGGTGGCGCTCGAAGGCGTTCCCGAAACAGCGGCGGCGCAAGCGGCGCCGGCAAAGCCTTGACCGGCCTCGAGCAAAAGCCTTCGCGGCGGCTCTGGATTTCCGCCGCGGTGATTGCGCTCGCGCTCCACATTGGCGGAGCGGCACTGGCGATCGCGCATTTGCAGACCGAAGAAGCCGATGACGCGCTCGGCGCGTCGGCAATCGAGATCGGGCTCGAAATGGCCTCTGTTCATCGCGAGGTGACCGATCTGCCGCCGGGTCCGGATACCGATGCTTCCGCGGCGTCGCCGCAGCTCGCCGAGCAGCAGGCCGAGGTCAAGGAAACCGAGTTGCCGCAGGACAAGCCGACGGAGCCTGAAGAGGCCGACCGGGTGGTGACGGAGAACGAATCGAAGAAGCCGAAAGAGGACGACCCGAAGATCGCAGCGGTGCAGACGCAGGCGTCGACCGAGTCGGTTGCCTCCGAGGCGACCGCGACGCCGAGTTCAGAGGCCATTCCGGAAGGACAGCGTTCCATCGCACCGGTGATCGGCACCGGCGAGAGCGCACGACGCGTGCGCGCGACCTGGCAAAAGGAGCTGGTCGCGCATCTCGACAAGCACAAGCGCTACCCGAAGGAGCGGCAGCAAAAATCCGCCGAAATCCAAATTCGGTTCACGCTCGACCGCATGGGCCGCGTGCTCTCGACCGATATCGAGAAGGGGTCAGGCGATCCGGCCTTCGACGAGGCGGCGCTAGCGATGGTGCGCCGCTCCGATCCGGTGCCGATGCCGCCGCCTATCATCGCCGACGAAGGCCTGACATTCACGCTGCCGGTGATCTTCCGCGTCAAGAACAAGAGCTGACGCCCCGCATTCCTGCCATGGCGTTAGATCGGATAATGCTGCGGCCCGGTTTCGATCGTGATCCAGCGCAATTCGGTGAATTCGGCGATGCCGGCCTTGCCGCCGAAGCGGCCATAGCCCGACGCCTTGACGCCACCGAACGGCATCTGCGCCTCGTCGTGAACCGTGGGCCCGTTGACGTGGCAGATGCCGGAATCGATGCGCTTGGCGACCTCGAACGCGCGCGCGATGTCGCGTCCGAATACCGCTGCCGATAGCCCGTATTCAGTGTCGTTGGCGACGCGAACGGCTTCGTCCGCGCCGTTGACGCGCACGACGCAGACCACCGGACCGAACGACTCCTCACTGTAGATCCGCATCGACGAGTTGACGCCGTCGATTACGGTTGCCGACATCAGCGTGCCCTCGCTGCGCCCGCCTGCGACCACCTTGGCGCCTTTGCTGACGGCGTCGTTGATCAAGGCCTGGATGCGGGCCGCGGCATCGGTGCCGATCAGCGATCCCAGCGGCGCGTTACCCTTGCGCGGATCGCCGGCGACGAGCGATCCGGCTTTCGCCGCGAGCTTTGTTACGAAGGCATCGGCAATCTTCTCGTCGACGACGAGGCGCTCGGTCGACATGCAAATCTGGCCCTGGTTCATGAAGGCGCCGAACGCTGCGGCGGCAACGGCGGCGTCGATGTCGGCATCGTCGAGCACGATCATCGGCGCCTTGCCGCCGAGTTCGAGCAGCGCCGGCTTGAGGTACTTGGCCGCCACCTGCGCAATGATGCGGCCGACGCGCGTCGAGCCGGTGAAATTGACGCGCCGTATGGCGGGGTGGCCGATCAGCGTCTCGATCAGGGCAGGGGCGTCTTCAGGCGCGTTGGTGATAACGTTGAGCACGCCCGGCGGCAGGCCGGCATCGCGCAGGCATTCGGCGATCAGCCGGTGGGTGCCCGGGCAGATTTCGGAGGCCTTCAGCACCACGGTGTTGCCGCAGGCAAGCGGCAGGGCGATGGCGCGTACGCCGAGAATGACCGGCGCGTTCCACGGCGCCATACTCAGCACCACGCCGGCGGGCTGGCGTACCGCCATCGCGATACAGCCCGGCTTGTCGGAGGGGATGACTTCGCCCGAAATCTGCGTGGTGATGGCCGCCGCTTCGCGCAGCATGCCGGCGGCTAAGTGAACGTTGAAGCCGGCCCAGCCGGCCGTCGCGCCGGTCTCCGCCGCCATCAACTCGATGAACTGGGGTGCCTTCGATGCTAGAAGATCGGCAGCCTTCAACAGGACCGCGCGTCTCGCGTTCGGGCCGGTAGCGGACCATGCGGGGAAGGCGGCGGCCGCAGTGTCGGCGGCGCGCTTCGCATCCGCGATCTGGGCTGCCGCGGCGCGGCTTGCGAGATCGCCGGTGACCGGGTTGAGGCGATCGAACGTCGCGCCGTTCGATGCGGGGACATCCTTGCTATCGAGCAGCAGCGAAATTTCATACATGGCTTTCTCTCCTCGCGCGTGGCGTTACGATGATGATGCGGTGGCCGGCGGAGCGCCGCCGAGATAGGCGCGCTGGACAGCGGGATCGGCTTTCAACTGGTCGGCAGTGCCGTGTCCGACGATGACACCGTTCTCGATCACATAGCCGCGATCGGCGATCCGCAGGCTCTCCTGCGCGTTCTGTTCGACGAGCAGCAATCCGACGCCGCCCTCCCGCACCTGCCGCAGCGTGGCGAACAACTCCTGCACCATCGCGGGCGAGAGCCCGAGCGACGGCTCGTCGAGCAACAGGATATCGGGATTGGACATCAGCGCGCGGCCGATCGCGAGCATCTGCTGTTCGCCGCCGCTCATGGTGCGCGCGATCTGGGCGGCGCGTTCGCGCAGGCGCGGAAACAGGGTAAGCACCTGCTCGCGCCGCGCCGCTTCACCCTCGCGGGCGCGCTTCGGGTTGGCGCCGAGTAGAAGATTTTCCTTCACCGTGAGGTCGCCAAAGATGCCGCGGCCTTCCGGGACCAGCGCCAGCCCGCTTTCGACGATGTCGTGGGCGGCAAGCGCGGAGATATCGCGGCCGCCGAGGCTCACCTGCTTGCCGGGAAGCGTACGCACGACGCCTGCGATGGCTTTCAGGAGCGAAGTCTTGCCGGCGCCATTGGCGCCCAGGATCGTTACGATCTCACGGCGGCCGACGCTGAGGGCGACGCCGTCGAGCGCGCGGTGCAGGCCGTAGGCGAGGCTGAGATTTTTGACCTCAAGCATCGACGGCTACCCCGCCAAGATAGGCCTTCACGACGGCCGCATCGCTCAGCACATCCGCGGTGGCGCCTTCGGCGATCTTGCGGCCGCTGCTCATGACGATGCAGCGGTCGCACAGCGCGCGAACCGCGCTCATCACATGCTCGACCAGCACGATGGTGATGCCGTCAGCCCGCAAGGCTCGGATCAGGTCGATGCCGATCGCAAGCTCGGATGGATTAAGGCCGGCGAGCCATTCGTCGAGCAGCAATAGCCGCGGCTTTGCCGCGAGGGCGCGTGCGAGCTCCAGGCGCTTGCGGTCGATATAGGTGAGGTCCGCCGCGGGCCGCCGGTCGTGCCCGGCAAGACCGACGCGATCAAGCAGCGTGTCGATCCGCAGTTCTGCCTCGGAGGCGGGCAGGTGCGGTCTCTGGAACGCCAACCCCGCCTTGATGTTCTCGCGGCAATCCATGCCGTCGAGCACGCGGACGAGCTGGAAGGTCCGGGCTAGTCCGAGCCGCGCGATCCGGTACGACGCAAGGCCCGCGATGTTCTGGCCCATCAGGCGGATGGTGCCGGCATCGGGGCGCAGCACGCCCGAGATCAGATTGAGCGCCGTGGTCTTGCCCGACCCATTGGGGCCGAGCAGGCCCATGATTTCGCCTTGGGCGACCGTAAAGTCGAGATCGTTGACTGCGACGAGCCCGCCGAACGCACGCCGCAACCCACTGATCGTCAGCACGGGTGTTCCGCTGTCCTGGCTCATGCGGCCACCCGCTGTGTGGGTTTGCCGCCCGCTGTCGTCGACAGCTTCTCGAACAATCCCGCGACGCCCCTCGGTAGCATGTAGACGATCAGCAGGAAGATGCAGCCGAGGATGATGGTGAACGTGTTCGGAAAGCGCGCACTTAGCAGTTCGAACAGTAGCGTCAGCGGCACGGCGCCAAGTACCGGCCCCCACAGCCGGTGCGCGCCGCCGAGCAGCGCCATAATCAGCACCTGAAACGAGATCATCGAATTGAAGGCGATCGACGGTTCGATATAGGTCCAGCGCGGCGCCATGATTGCGCCGACCAGCGTCATGACCGTGGCGCTGATCGTGAACAGGGCGACCTTGGCAAAGGTGGTGTTGATCCCGCAATGCTTTGCGACGGTCTCGTCTTCGCCGATCACCCGCAGCGCAAAGCCGAGGCGCGAGCGCGCGATCAGCCAGCCCAGCAGGAATACCGCGGCGGTCAGCACCAGCAATTGCCAGTAGATATCGGCTTGGGTGATGTTGACGAAGACATAGCGCCCGAGCACGCGCGACTTGTTGACCTCGAACCAGACCACGAGCTGGCGGATCAGTTCGGTCAGTCCAAAGGTGAAGATGACGAAATACACGCCGCTCAAGCGGAGCGTCGAGAGCCCGACGATGCCAGCCACAATGGCGCCGAGCGCCGCTGCGGTCAGCAGCACGAGCGGCCATGGCAAGATCTCGCCGAGCACGGCAACGGTATAGGCGCCGACACCGAAGAAGGCGGTGGTTGCCAATGAGACGTAGCGGGTGGGCCCAGAGAACATGCCCCAGGCCGTCGCCAGCACGGTGTATTGCAAAAGGCTGATGGCAAGCGCGAGGTAGTAGGCATTGCCGAGGCGCGGAACGAGCGCCAGCAGCGCAAGCGCTGCGAGCGCTGTGGCACCGAAGCCGGCGATACGCGCGCTCATCGCGTCGCCCTGCCAAGCAGGCCGGCGGGCTTCACCAGCAGAACGGCGAGAAACAGCGCGAAATTGACTGCAAGCGTGAGGCCGGGATCGACATAGGAGGCAACCAGCGCCTCGCTGAGACCAAGCGCCAGGCCTGCGACCAGGCAGCCCAGCATGTTGCCGACGCCGCCCATCACGACGACGATCAAGGCCTTCATCGTGAAGACGACGCCCGATGACGCGCTGAAGGTGAGAAAGGTGCTGACCAAGACGCCGGCGGCGGCGACCAGCGCGCCACCCAATGCAAATGTCAGGGCCGAGGCCTGCGGCACATTGATGGCGACAAGCTGGGCGGCGAAAGGATCGACGGCGACGGCGCGTACCGCCGTGCCGGCGCGTGTCCGCGTCAGCGCGGCATACAGCGCCAGACCGAGCAGGATGGTGATCCCAAGCGCGGCGAGGCGGTTGGCCGCGACCGTCTCGCCGAGAAACTGCACCGGGAAGGCCAGGAACGAATAGCTGTAATAAGCGCCGCCGAACAGCGCGAGCATCGAGCCCTGAATGACGAAGGTGAGGCCAAAGGTTGCGAGAATGCTATCGACCTCGAGCGCATCTCGGTTGGGCGCGCGTCGCACCAACGGCGTCAGCAGCAGTTTGTAGATTGCAAAGTTCAGCACGAAAGCGAGGGGGACGACCAGCGCCAGTCCGACAAACGGGCTGATCGCCCAGCCCGTGAACAGCCAGTGCGATGCAAAGGCGGCGGCGATCAGGAACTCGCCGTAGGAGAGGTTCATGATGCGCGCAACGCCGTACTGGAGCGTGAGCCCCATGGCGATGAGCGCATACATGCCGCCCAGCATCAGGCCGGTCAGAATGGCGTTGGTCATTGGCGTGCTGGCCGCGTCTCAATCTTGACGTTACGGTGCCACCCACGCCGGCTTCGGGACGATCGCGGCTCGCGCGCCTTCGTTCTTCGCCGGTGCGATGCCATAGAACTCGCCGTCCTGCCACTGGCCAACCCACCAGTAACGCGTCGGCATGTTGTTCTCGAGCTTGACCTTGCCGATCACGGTGTCGAACGTGCCGGTCTGCAGATCCATTATCACGGCGGCGCGGTCGATCTTGCCGACGCGTTCGATCGCCTGCTGCAGCATCTGCAGGCTGGCGTAGGTGACCGCGCTAGCCCAGCGATCCGGCTCCGCCCCGTTGGCGGCGGCCTTGTGGCGGGCGAGATAGTCCTTGATCGCCGGACTGTCGCCGCTCCAGCCGCCGATGCCCATCACGCCTTCGGTGTTCTTGCCGAATTTTTGCTTGTAGAGCGGGAAGGCGGTACCGACGCCGGTATAGAACACTTTTGGATTAAGGCCCGCGATCCGCGATTGCTCGGTCAGCGCTAGCGTATCCGGCGGATAGCTGAAGGCAATGAAGACATCGGGGTTGAGCGCCTTGATCTCGTTCACGATCGGCGCCAGATCCTGCGTGCCGATCGGATAGCTCTTGTCGTAAGCGAGCTTGAATTTCGCGTTGGTGAGCGCCGGTCGCGCCGCCGACGACAGATCGATCCCGAAGCCGTCGGCAATGCTGACCATTGCCACGGTGTCTCCGATCTTCTTTTCGTCGCGCAATTTGTTCAGCAATTCGACCAGCGATTTTGCGGCGTCCGCGCTGGTGCCGAGCAGCCAGAAACTGTTGGGCCAGCGCTTGGCGAGTTCGGGCGCGCGGTCGGTCACGGCTGTGGCGGCGAGGTGCGGATAGCCTTCGCGGTTGAGCGTCGGGCCGACGGCGAGGTTGAGGCCGGTGCCCCATGGCGGCAGGATGAAATCGACCTTGTCCTGGTTGATCAGCCGCTCGAGCGCGCGCACCGCCTCTTCGGCATTGGAGCGGTCGTCGTACTGCACGACCTCGATCGGCACGCGCTTGTCGCCGAGCTTGATGCCGCCGGCGGCGTTCACTTCCTTCACCCACAATTCGTAGTTGGGGATGGTGGTGACCGCGGCGCCTCCGGTGTTGGGGCCGGTGCGTGAAATCGCGTAGCCGATCTTGATCGAGGTTTGCGCCTCGGCGATGGCAGTCAGGCCGAGCGTAGCGGCGCAGGTGGCGGCCGCCAGCAGGGCGGTGCGCCGCGTCAAGAATGTCATCATCTTCTCCTCCCAGGGTGCGTCGACCGGCGCCATTGAACTGGCGCTCGTGATCGCCCTGACGTTAGGGGAGGTTGCCTGATGCTTGGAATTGGACGAAACCGGGGAAAGATTGTACTTTTCTGGCAAATCTTCCGCTTCACTGGCGGCGGATTGCTCAGGAGCGAATTACTTAAGAGATTTGGGCATGTCGGCATCACCAGGGCTGAACGGACTGCCGGTCGGCGTCGCGCTGGCGGTACGTGCGGAGGAGTTTTCGGCCGCCCTAGCGGCTCGATCGTGGGTCATCCGCCAGAAGGCGGAGCGCCGGGCGCATCTCTTGTTGCTGCAATCGGACCGCGGCCGGGCTTCATGGCACGGAACCGGTGTCGCACTCGAAGCGCCGGCGCTGCTCTGGCTGCCGGGCAGCACCGATGCAGCGCTGCACGTTGGTCCCGGCGCGCGTGGCTTCCTGTTGTCGGTGGACGATGCCTTCCTGATCAAGATTATCGCGGGCAGCGCCGAGGCGCTGCATCTGCGCAGAACCACTGAGCGCGTTGCGCTGATTGCCGGCGAGACGCTTCCTCCACATCTCGACACCATCGCCGAATCCTGCCGCGCGATCGTGGCGGAGTTGCGCGCGCCCGGGTTCGGCGGCGCGACGCTGATCGCCTCACATCTGCTGTTACTGTGTCTGCAACTCTGCCGGCTCAGCGCCTCGCATGATGAGCGTCACGAGGTGGCAGCGCGTGGCGGCGGTCCGGCGCTGGTCGGCAATTTCCTGCAAATGGTCGAACTGCATTACCGCGACGGCTGGCCGGTGGCGCGCTATGCGGACGCGCTCGGCGTCACGTCCGACAAGCTGCACGCCCATTGCCAGCGGGAGAAAAACTGCGGCCCTCGCGCGATCATCCACGAGCGCCTGGTGCGCGAAGCCTGTACGCGTCTGCAGCAGCTCGATCTTCCGGTCGAGCAGATCGGATATGGCTTGGGTTTCCGTGATCCCGCTTATTTCAATCGCTTCTTCCGCAAGTATTGCGGCGCATCACCGGGCAGCTATCGCCGGCAGATCCGACTGGAGCACGCACGCAGCGGTCCATCCTACGCGGCGTGGCCGTGAAAACTGCAACATTTTTCCGGACGGTAGAGGGGTGGATTCGGCACCATGGTCGCCGCGCCAATCGAGCGTGGCCGACGCAATCATTTTGTTCGAAGCTCAGCGCCAGAAGTAGCGGATGCTGACGTAGACGATGGCGAGGCAGATAAAGATCAGCGCTACCGGGAGTCGCGGTTTCGCAGCCGGTCCGGAGACAGCCTGCTGTTTCGGCCGGGCGGGCGGGCGGCGAAACGCGGTGACGTTGCCGCTGTCAGTGGCCGGCTCGCTCGCGCGCGAAGGAATCTCGGGTGGCGTTCCGGAGCCACCCATCTCCGCATAGTAGCTCTTGTACATGAGTTGGATGGTGGCCTCGGAAGCGTCCGCCTCGGTCATCCTCGCAAGAAGCAACTGCTGGTAGCCTTCAAGAAAGCTTTGCGCCTCGGCGGGCAGGGCGGAAAATCCGTTGAGCTTGGCCAGCATTTTCCAGGTTGCGAAATCTGCCCTCGCGCGGGTATCGGCGCGTCGTGCGATCAACATATCGGCAGCTTTGGTCGCCATGGCCCGGGTCGGTTCTTCCCTTGGGGGTTCGTTTCTATCTGAAGCTTAAGCGTTGCCGGTGATGAAGAGAAGCGCGCTGATCACATAACCGGTCAGTGTCCGCAGTATCGCCGAAATAACATCAAGATTTAGGCCGAGCTGCGCGCCGACGATAGGGAGCAGGATCAGAACGCCGATCAAAATCAGCATCCCATACGGTTCCAGCCGCGACAGCGGGTAAGCCAGCACCCGCGGCAAGAGTCCAACGGCGACCCGGCCACCGTCCAGCGGCGGGATCGGCATCATGTTGAAAATCGCCAGCACGATATTGATCAGGAAGGCGTTTTTGAGGTTGTCCGCCGTCCATTTGGCGGCTTCCGCCGGCACCAAAGGCAGGGCGTGGAAGGCCAAAGCCGTCACAAGCGCCAAGGCGATGTTGGTGGCGGGGCCGGCTAGCGCCACCCAGACCATGTCGAGCCGGGGATGGTTAAGGTTCCGGAAATTCACCGGGACTGGCTTGGCATAGCCAAACAGGAACGGCGAATGCGATAGCAGCAGAATGCCGGGGAGAATGACGGTCCCGAAGGGGTCGATATGCTTGAAGGGGTTGAAGCTGACCCGGCCAAGCTCCCAGGCGGTCTTGTCCCCGAGCCGATACGCCACAAATGCGTGGGCGGCCTCGTGGAAGGTGATCGCGATCAGGAGCGGGAGGATCCAGACGGAGATGGCGTAGAGTGAGATGTTCAATCGATCTGCCTCGGTTTGCGTGGCATCGTAGCCCGGATGGAGCGAAGCGCAATCCGGGATCGGTCCATCCGCATGCGAACGATCCCGGATTGCACTGGCGCTCCATCGGGCTACGGAACCGTCTCCAGATATCGTGGCAGGCCGTCGTCAAGGCGCACCCAGGCCATCTTTTCCGAGACCCAGATGTGCTCAGTCGGTGCAAAGGCGTTGCGGTCGTCAAACGCCGCAAGCGCGACGCCGACCACGGCGCCGTTGGTGCGCTGGGAAAACAGCCTGGTACCGCAAACTCTGCAGAACACCCGGTCGAGCGCCGCGGACGACGGATAACGCGCCGTTTCGCCCTCGACCGAAAGTGCCCGCTGGTCGAACAGCGCACGGGCAAAGAACGGCGAGCCCATCGCCTTCTGGCAGTTGCGGCAGTGGCAGATGCGGACGTTGAGCGGCTCGCCCTCGGTCTTGAACCGGACTGCGCCGCACAGGCATCCGCCTTCTCTGGTCATGGCCGCTCCTAGTACGTCGCCCGGCCGCCGGAAATATCGAACACGGCGCCCGTCGAGAACGCGCAATCCTCCGACGACAGCCACGCCACCATCGCCGCAAGTTCTTCCACCAGGACAAAGCGCCCCTTCGGAATCTTCGACAGCATGAAATCGATGTGCTGCTGGGTGAGCTGGTCGAAGATCGCGGTTTTCGCCGCCGCCGGCGTCACCGCGTTGACGAGGATGTCATGCTGCGCGAGTTCCTTGCCGAGCGACTTGGTTAGCGCGATCAGGCCGGCCTTCGAGGCCGAATAATGCGCCGCGTTGGGATTGCCTTCCTTGCCGGCGATCGAAGCGATGTTGACGATGCGCCCGTATTTTTGCTGCAGCATCGCAGGCACCACCGCCTTGCAGCAGATGAAGGGGCCGTCGAGATTGATGCGCAGCACCTTGCGCCATTCCTCAAGATCGGTCTCCCAGACCGTCTTGTTGACGCCGGCGACGCCGGCATTGTTGACGAGGATGTCGATCCTGCCGAGCGCCTTCAGCGTTTCATCGCGGGTCTTCTCGACGGCGGCGAGGTCGGAGACATCGACCTTGAAGGCGGATACGGCCGGGCCGATTTCCCTGGCGGTCTTTTCCGCGAGCGGCAGGTCAAAATCCCAGATCGCGACCTTCGCACCCGATGCGACGAAGCGTTCGGTGATCGCGCGCCCAAAACCCTGCGCCCCGCCGGTGACGACGGCGCAACGGCCGTTCAGATCGATCTTGTTCATGCTGGAAGCCTTTGACAGCGTGGACGTCAGAGCATGTAGCCGCCATCGACGACGAGGTCGACACCGGTGGTGAACGCGGCTTCGTCGCTCGCAAGATAGATCGCCATAGCCGCGATTTCCTCTGCGCTGCCCAGCCGCCCCATCTTCTGGCGGGCGATGAACATCTCTTTGCCCTGCGGGCCGACGGCCGCGGCGCGGTCGAGCATCGAGGGTGTCTCCACGGTGCCGGGGCAGATGCTGTTGCAGCGGATGCCCTGGGTGATGAAGTCGAGCGCAACCGCGCGCGTGAGCAATGAAACCGCCGCCTTGGACGCACTGTAGACATAACGGTTGGCCGGTGGCCTCAACGCCGCGCAAGACGAGATGTTGACGATGCTGCCGCCTCCGCCCGCCAGCATCGCCGGCAGAAACGCCTTGATGGTCCGGTGCATGGATTTGACGTTGAGGTCGAACGAGAAGTCCCAGTCCTCTTCCGAACAGTCCAGGATGGTTCCGTGGTGCACGAAGCCCGCCGCGTTGAGCAGGATGTCGATCTTTCCAATGCGCTTGGCGAAGGCGTCGACCTCGGCGGTGCTGCGAACGTCAAGTCGTGCCGTCTCGGCGACGCCTTCCTTGCCCAGGGTGGCGATGCCGCTTTCATTGATGTCGGTGGCGATGACCGTGGCGCCTTCGCGCGCGAATGCTATTGCGCATGCCCGGCCGATGCCCGCCGCTGCGGCGGTGACAACAGCGCGCTTTCCCTTCAGTCGATCTGACATGTTTTTCTTTTCCTCTTTTTCTTCGTCATTGCGAGGAGCGATAGCGACGAAGCAATCCGTTTTTTCCTGCGCGAAGGCATGGATTGTTTCGCTCCGCTCGCAATGACGGCGCTACCTAATGATTGTCCCGCGCCACGCCGACCGTGCCGGCGATATTCTGATAGCGCGTGGCGAGCTCCATGCAGGCGCCGGTGGCCTGCTGTCCGACGGTCGAGCGGTAGAGCTCCTGCCACGGCGTCTGGTGGGCCGGGTAGGGGAAGCCGCCCTTGTCCTTCAACTCGGCGCGGCGCTTCTTCAATTCATCGCTCGAGATCAGGATGTTGGCATCGCCCGTGTTGAGGTCGATGCGAACCTTGTCGCCGGTCCGCAAGATCGCCAGTCCGCCGTCGGCGGCGGCCTCGGGCGAGGCGTTGAGGATCGAGGGCGAACCCGAAGTGCCGGACTGCCTTCCGTCGCCGATGCAGGGCAGCGAGAGGATGCCGCGTTTGATCAGCGCCGCCGGCGGCTGCATGTTGACGACCTCGGCGCCGCCGGGATAGCCGATCGGCCCGGCGCCGCGGATGAACAGCACGCAGTGCTCGTCGATATTGAGCGAGGGATCGTCGATCCGGTCGTGATAGTCCTCCGGTCCCTCGAACACGATGGCGCGCCCCTCGAACGCATTCGGGTCTTTCGGATTGATCAAATAGCGGTCGCGGAATTCCTTCGAAATCACGCTGGTCTTCATGATTGCGGAATCGAACAGGTTGCCGCGCAGTACCAGGAAGCCCGCATCTTTCACCAGCGGCTTGTCGTAGCTCCAGATCACGTCGCCGTCGGGCTTTGGCGCCTCGCGGCAGTTCTCGCCGATGGTGCGGCCGTTGACCGTGACGGCGTCTTCGTGGATGCGCTTGTGCGCCATCAATTCGCGCACCACCGCCGGCACGCCGCCGGCGCGATGGTATTCCTCGCCGAGATAGAAGCCGGCCGGCTGCATGTTCACTAAGAGCGGGATGTCATGGCCGTGCTTCTGCCAGTCGTCGATCGAGAGCTCGACGCCGATATGCCGCGCCAGTGCGTTGATGTGGATCGGCGCGTTGGTCGAGCCGCCGATCGCCGAATTCACCACGATGCAGTTCTCGAACGCCTTCCGCGTCAGGATGTCGGAGGGCTTGAGATCCTCCCAGACCATCTCGACGATCCGTTTTCCAGTCTCATAGGCGATCTGGCCGCGCTCGCGATGTGGCGCGGGGATCGCCGCACAGCCCGGCAGCGACATGCCAAGCGCTTCCGCCAGCGAGTTCATGGTCGAGGCGGTGCCCATGGTGTTGCAATGGCCGACCGAGGGGGTTGAGGACGCCACGAGTTCGATGAACCCGTTGTAGTCGATCTCGCCGGCGGCAAGCATCTCGCGGGCTTTCCACACGATGGTGCCCGAGCCGGTGCGCTCGCCGTTGTGCCAGCCGTTCAGCATCGGGCCGCCCGAGAGCACGATCGCGGGCAGATTGACGGTCGCCGCCGCCATCAGGCAGGCCGGCGTGGTCTTGTCGCAGCCGGTGGTAAGCACCACGCCATCGAGCGGATAGCCGAACAGGACTTCGACCAGGCCGAGATAGGCGAGGTTGCGGTCGAGCGCTGCCGTCGGCCGCTTGCCGGTCTCCTGGATCGGATGCGTTGGGAATTCCATGGCGATGCCGCCGGCGGCCCGAATGCCCTCGCGCACGCGATGCGCCAGTTCGAGATGGTGGCGGTTGCACGGGGAGAGGTCGTTGCCGGTCTGGGCGATGCCGATGATCGGCTTGCCGGATTGCAATTCCTCCCGGGTCAGGCCGTAATTGAGGTAGCGCTCGAGATAGAGCGCGGTCATTCCCGGATTATGCGGATTATCGAACCACTCGAGGGAACGTAGTCTTCGGCCCTTGCCATTGGTGGCAGTCTTGTTGTCGTTCTTTTTCATTGGTTCCTCCCGCACTGCAAGCTCGTGGGCGGCTAAAATCACGGCGGCGATTGCACCATGCTGAAAATTTCATCCGCTGCAACGCGCTTCGCCCGTGTCCTATTGAGCAACCGATCTTAGTTCGGGCCAAAAGATAGCGCTACCATTTTCTATCCGCGCTCAATCTATGCCGACAGATCCGGCCATCACGGTGCTTTGTCGCGTTGAGCTTTCACGGACGACCAACTGAAAGCCGAGGTCGAGCACCGGCGTCTGGGGGCGACGGCCCTCGATCGCGTCAATCACCATGGTGACGGCGTGCCGGCCCATTTCATAGCGATTGGTTCGTACGCTCGTGATCGAGGGAACCGCGGCGGCGGTGAATTCAAGGTCGTTGAAGCCGACAATGGCCAAGTCACGGGGAATCGATATCTGCCGACGCTGGCATTCGAAGAGAACGCCGAGTGCGAGGTCGTCATTGACGCAGAAGACCGCGTCGATATCGGGCGTCTGGGCAAGGAGGTCGGCGAACAGCGTTCCGCCAAGCGTGACGGTGGTGGGCACGGAAGTGGTGACGATGAGGTTCGGGTCGAACAGCGAGGCCGCTTTCATGGCATCACGATACCCTTCGAACCGCCGCTGCACGCGGGGGTCCATTCGCGCGCCGAGAAATCCGATGCGGCGGCGTCCCTGCTCGAGGATGTGCGAAATCGCCGCAGAAGCTGCGTCGTAGTGCGAAAAGCCGACCATCATGTCGACAGGACTGTCGCCGATCTCCATGATTTGCGTGACCGGGCAATTCATCGACTCCAGGATCGTGCGCGATTCCGCGGTTTGGTTGATGCCGGTGACGATCAATCCCGCAGGCTTCTGCGCCCGAAACAGGCGTAGCAGCTTTTCCTCCTGCAGGATGCTGTAGCGCGTATTGGCAAGTTGAATGGTGTAGCGGCTACCTTCGGAGGAATCGTAGATGCCGCGCAACACATCGGCGAACACGTTGTTGGTGAGAGAAGGAATGACGACGCCGATGACTTCGGTGCGGTGCGAGGCCAGCGCGCGCGCAGCGAGATTGGGTACGTAACCCAGTTCCTTCACGGCGCTGTCGACGCGTTCCCGCTTGCTAAGCGACAGCGCTTCGGGGTTCCTGAAAAAACGTGATGCCGTAATTGGGCTGACGCCAGCGAGCTTGGCGACCTCGGTGAGGCGGATTTTGCCAGACTTTGTCTGTTTTCGTCCCATCTTGCGCTCATATCACAACAAATTAGACGTTTGAACAATTATTGACAGCGCTATCATCGGATTGCTAAAAGCCGCCAAACTGCGGATGATAATGACCGTTGAATTCGACTTCCGGCATTAGAGTCGAAAAGACAGCATGGCGTCGTCGCCCGTCTGTGGCGCCACAAAGCAAAAATTGAGGGGAGAGAGCTCGATGTCGTCGGTACAGATTCGCGACGTGCGCAAGTCGTTCGGAAACTTTGAAGTTTTGCACGGCGTGTCGATTCCGATCGAGGATGGCGAGTTCGTCGTGCTCGTCGGCCCCTCCGGCTGTGGCAAGTCGACCTTGCTGCGGATGCTCGCAGGCCTCGAAAACATCACCTCCGGCACGATTTCGATCGGCGATCGCGTGGTCAACAATGTCCAGCCCAAAGAGCGCGACATTGCCATGGTGTTCCAAAACTACGCGCTCTATCCGCACATGACGGTCGCCGACAATATGGGCTTTTCGCTCAAGCTGCGCGGCGCCAAGCCCGAGGAAATCTCGACTGGCGTCAAGCGCGCCGCGGAAATCCTGGCGCTGACCCCGCTGCTCGATCGCTATCCCCGGCAATTGTCGGGCGGTCAGCGCCAGCGCGTCGCCATGGGCCGCGCCATCGTGCGCGACCCGCAAGTGTTCCTGTTCGACGAGCCCTTGTCCAACCTCGACGCCAAGCTGCGCGTTGCGATGCGCACCGAGATCAAGGAACTGCACCAGCGGCTCAAGACCACGACGGTCTACGTTACCCACGACCAGATCGAGGCCATGACGATGGCCGACAAGATCGTGGTGATGCATGACGGCATCGTCGAGCAGATGGGCACCCCGCTCGAACTCTACGACACCCCGGCCAACCAGTTCGTCGCGGGCTTCATCGGCTCGCCGGCAATGAATTTCCTTAAAGGCAAGGTGAAGTCGAACGGCGTCGCCGGCTTCGAAGGCCCGAACGGCGTCAAGCTGCCGCTGAAGACGGCGCCCGCCAATTCGGAAGGCCAGCCGGCGGTCTACGGCGTCCGGCCCGAGCATTTCACCATCGCCGATGACGGCGCCGAGGCCGAGATCGTCGTGGTCGAGCCGACCGGTTCGGAAACCCAGGTCTTTGCCAAGCTCGGCGGAGAGCAGGTGGTCGCCGTGTTCCGCGAACGGCATCAATTCAGTCCGGGCGACAAGGTCCGGCTCAAGCCGGATCCGGCGCTCGTGCACCTGTTCGACGAGACGACGGGCAAGCGACTGAATGGCTGAGCAATAACCAAATGGGCTGAGCAATAACCAAAAAATACTCAAAGGGAGGATGACTATGCAGGATTTTACTCGCCGCTCTCTGCTTCAAGGCGGCACTGCGCTGGCGGCAGCCGGCGCGCTGACCGGACCCGCACTGCTCGATTTCGCCAAGGCCTGGGCGCAGGCTTCGCCTTGGAAGGCGGAGCCGGGCGCCAAGCTCACGGTGATGCGCTGGAAGCGCTTCGTGCCGGCGGAAGACGATGCGTTCAATGCGATGGTCGCCGCGTTCAAGGCTGCGACCGGCACCGAAATGAACGTATTCTCGGAGTCGTTCGAGGACGTGCAGCCGAAGGCGTCCGTTGCCGCCAACACCGGCTCGGGCCTCGACCTCGCCTGGGGCCTGCATACGCTGCCGCAACTGTTCCCGGCGCAGGTGCTGCAGATGAACGACGTCGCCGACTATCTCGGCAAGAAATATGGCGGCTGGACCGAGGCCGCGGCGGTGACCTGCAAGCAGGGCAACAATTGGCTCGGCATCCCGGTTGCGACCGTCGGCGGCTACATGACCTACCGCAAGTCGTCGCTGGACAAGGCCGGCTACAAGGAATTCCCGACGGATTTTCCGGGCTTCCTTGAGATGTGCAAGAAGCTCAAGGCCAACAACACCCCGGCCGGTTTCCCGCTCGGCCACGCCTCGGGCGACGCCAACGCCTGGCTGCACTGGATCCTCTGGGGGCACGGCGCCTACACCGTCGACAAGGACAATAAGGTCATCATCAACTCGCCCGAGACGGTGAAGGCGCTCGAATACTGCAAGGCGCTGTCCGAGACCTTCATTCCCGGCGTCGCGTCCTGGAACGACTCGTCGAACAACAAGGCGTTCCTGGCCGGCGAACTGCATTGCACCGCTAACGGCATCTCGATCTATGTCGCGGCAAAGGACGATGCGACCAAGAAGGAGCTCGCGGAAGATACCTATCACGCGCTCTGGCCGGTCGGTCCCGTCGGCAAGCCGACTGAACTGCAGCTCTGCGTTCCGATCCTGGCGTTCAAGTTCACCAAATACCCGAACGCCGCGAAGGCTTTCATTGCCTTCATGCTGGAGAAGGAAAACTACGACAAGTGGCTGTCGGGTGCGCGGGGCTATCTCACGCACACGCTGAATGCCTACGACAACTCGCCGGTCTGGACGGCGGATCCGAAGAACCAGGTGTTCAGCCAGGCCAGCAAGCGCGCGCTGCCCGCGTCCGGCATCGGTACGCCCGGCGAGAAGGCGGCGACTGCGATCGCCGACTTCCTTGTGGTCGACATGTTCGCCAATTATGCAACCGGCGCCAAGGATGCCAAGACGGCGATCGCGGAAGCCGAACGGCAATTGAAGCGCATCTATCGCTGAGGAACCGGAGCGGGCGGCGGGTGCCGCCGTCCGCTCCGTCAATACGGGCGTGATCTGGAAAAGCGGGGGACGGCTTCCGGCAAATCACGCGCAGCAAGAAGCAGTAATCGGGACATCAGGCATGGCTGACATCGCAATCGCGCCACGACGCGCCAAGACGGAGATCCGCGAGGCCAGCGCGTGGGACCAGCTCAAGCACAACCGTAACTGGCTGGGCTTCTGGTTCATGGTGCCGGCGCTGGCGTTCCTGATCTTCTTTCTGGCCTATCCGCTTGGCCTCGGTATCTGGCTTTCATTCACGGATACCCGTATCGGCCGGGTAGGGCAGTATGTCGGGACCGAGAATTACGAATGGCTGTGGGATGACGCGATTTTCTGGCTTTCGGTATTCAACACGCTTCTCTACACGTTTATCGCGAGCGCCATCAAATTCGGAATAGGGCTCTATCTGGCCCTGCTGTTGAACGAGAACATGCCGTTCAAGGCGATGCTGCGCGCGCTGGTGCTGATTCCCTTCATCGTGCCGACGGTGCTGTCGGCGCTGGCATTCTGGTGGATCTTCGATTCACAATTCTCGATCATCTCGTGGTCGTTGAAGCAGATGGGGCTGATCACCGAGAACATCAATTTCCTCGGCGACACGACATGGGCGCGTATCTGCGTAATCTTCGCCAATATCTGGCGCGGCGTGCCGTTCGTCGCGATCACGCTGCTCGCCGGCCTGCAGACCGTGCAGCCGTCGCTCTATGAGGCCGCGACGCTCGATGGCGCGTCGCGCTGGCAGATGTTCCGCTTCATCACCTATCCGCTGTTGACGCCGATCATCGCCGTCGTGATGACGTTCTCGGTGCTGTTCACCTTCACCGACTTCCAGTTGATCTGGGCGATGACGCGGGGCGGCCCGGTCAATGCCACGCATCTGATGGCGACCCTGTCGTACCAGCGCGCGATCATCGCGGGTCAGTTGGGCGAGGGCGCGGCGATCTCGAGCGCGATGATCCCGTTCCTCCTCGCCGCCATCATGGTGTCTTGGTTCGGCCTGCAGCGCCGCAAGTGGCAGCAAGGGGAAAACAATGACTGATCTCCCCACCTCACGGATTGATCTCAAGGCCGTCCTGCATAGCTCGGCGCCAACGATCGCGAAGGACGATCATAGCGAAGGCATGAGCTATCTGCAGTCGGTGCCGCGCCGGCTGGTGACGCTCTATCTGCCGCTGTCGATCATCGTCATCGTGCTGCTATTCCCGTTCTACTGGATGGGCCTGACGGCGATCAAACCGGACGAGCAGTTGCTCGATCTCGACAAGTACAACCCGTTCTGGACCTGGAATCCGACCTTCAAGCACTTTTACAAGCTCCTGTTCGAAAGCCACTATCCGATGTGGCTCTGGAACACGATGTATGTCGCGGTCTGCGCCACCATCCTGTCGATCATCGCGAGCGTGCTCGCGGCCTATGCCATCGTCCGGCTACGCTACAAGGGCGCCAATATGGTCGGCGGCCTGATCTTCCTGGCCTATCTTGTGCCGCCGTCGATCCTGTTCATTCCGCTGGCGACCGTCGTGTTCCAGTACGGCCTGTTCGACTCGCCGATGGCGTTGATCCTGACCTATCCGACCATCCTGATCCCGTTCTCGACCTGGTTGCTGATGGGCTACTTCAAGACCATCCCGTTCGAGCTGGAGGAATGCGCGCTGATCGATGGTGCCAGCCGTTGGCAGATCCTGATCAAGATCGTGCTGCCGCTGGCGATTCCCGGACTGATCTCGGCGTTCATCTTCTGCTTCACGCTGTGCTGGAACGAGTTCATCTATGCGCTGACGTTCCTGCAATCGACCTCCAACAAGACGGTGCCGGTCGCAATCGTCAACGAATTCGTCGATGGCGACATCTATCGCTGGGGCTCGCTGATGGCGGGTGCGCTGGCGGGCTCGTTGCCGCTCGTCATCCTTTACGCCTTCTTCGTCGAGCACTATGTGTCGGCCATGACGGGAGCCGTGAAAGAGTAAGCGCGTAAGGTCCGCATCAAGAAATAGCAAAGCTATCGCTAGTCGTCCCTGCGAAAGCAGGGACCATAACCACCGGCGGCAATTGTTGAGACGAAGCCGTCAAACATCCCATCTTGATTGCATCGGCCGCGGCGTATGGGTCCCGGCTCAAGGCCGGGACGACCAAGTATGAAGAGGGAGTAGGGGTCTTGCACATTCTGATTCTCGGCGCCGCCGGCATGGTGGGCCGCAAGCTGACCGAACGGTTGCTGCGCGACGGCCGCCTCGGCAAGCACGACATCACCCGAATGACGCTGCAGGACGTGGTGGCGCCCACCAAGCCCAACGCGTCGATCCCGATTCAAGTCGTGGCTTCCGATTTCGCCGATCCCGGAGCGGCGGAGCCGCTGATCGCGCATCGACCGGACGTGATCTTTCATCTCGCCGCGATCGTTTCCGGCGAGGCCGAGGCCGAATTCGACAAGGGCTACCGGATCAATCTCGACGGCACGCGATACCTGATCGATGCCATCCGCCACGCCGGCGGCGGCTACAAGCCGCGGCTGGTGTTCACGTCCTCGATCGCAGTGTTCGGCGCGCCTTTCCCGGAAAAGATCGGCGACGAATTCTTCCATACCCCGCTGACGAGCTATGGTACGCAGAAGTCGATCTGCGAACTCCTGATCAACGATTACACCCGCAAGGGCCTGCTCGACGGCATCTCGATCCGCCTGCCGACGATCTGCGTGCGGCCGGGCAAGCCGAACAAGGCGGCCTCCGGCTTCTTCTCCAACATCATTCGCGAGCCGCTGGCCGGCGAGGAGGCCGTGTTGCCGGTCTCCGAAGACGTGCGGCACTGGCACGCCTCGCCAAAATCGGCGGTGGGCTTTCTGGTCCACGCCGGCACCATGGATCTCGACGCGATGGGGCCGCGGCGTAATCTCACTATGCCCGGCATGTCGGTGACCGTCGGCGAACAGATCGCGGCGCTCGACCGCGTCGCCGGCAGGAACGTCACCGCGCGCATCAAGCGCGTGCCCGATCCGACCATTATCGGTATCGTCTCTGGTTGGCCGCGGGATTTTTCCACCGATCGCGCGCTGAAGCTCGGCTTCACCACCGCGGAAAAGACGTTCGACGACATTATCCGGATTCATATCGAGGATGAGCTCGGCGGCAACTTCGCGGCCTGAGTTGATTTCTCGCCCGTTCATGCGGATGCGGTCATGAGCAAGGTAGCCTGCATCGGCGAATGCATGATCGAACTGAAGCAGGCCCAAGGCACTCAAGCTGGCCTGTTTTCGCGCGGCTATGGCGGCGACACGCTCAACACGGCCGTCTATCTCGCGCGCCTCGGCACCAGCACCGATTACATCACCGCGCTTGGCGATGACCCTCTCAGTGACGAGATGATCGCGGGCTGGACCGCAGAAGGGGTCGGAACCGCACGGGTGATACGGCTGCCCGGCAAACTGCCGGGTCTCTACATGATCGAGACCGACGACAAGGGAGAACGCCGGTTCTTCCACTGGCGCGACAGCGCCGCCGCGCGCAGCCTGATGGATCTACCGGAGACACCGGAGATACTGAATGCGCTCGCCAGCTACGATGTCATCTATCTCTCGGCCATTACACTGTCGCTCTACAGCCCGGAGGGGCGGGCGCGGCTGTTCGCGGCGGTCAAGCGGGCGCGGGAGAGGGGAACGCGCTTTGCGTTCGACACTAATTTTCGTGCACGCGGCTGGCCCGATCCGGATATCGCGCGTGCGGTCTTTCGTGAAGCCTTTGAGATTTCTGACATCGTTTTGGCCTCGCTTGAAGATTTGTTGCCGCTCTTTCCCTACGAAAGCGACGATGACTTGCTATCACGCATACCCAGCGTGGAGGTCGTGTTGAAGTTGCTCAAACCCGCGACGGTTCTGCGTGTTGAAGGCGTCCTACATCGGACGGAGGCGGAACCCTTGAAAGCGCCCGTTGTCGATACCACGGCGGCGGGCGACAGTTTTGCCGCCGCCTATGTTGCCGCGCGCCTTGCCGGCGCGGACCCGGTTGAGGCCGCGTGGACGGGACACCGCCTTGCCGGCGTTGTGGTATGCCATCCCGGGGCGATCATCCCGCGTGCAGCGATGCCGCCCGACCTCATTCCCGCTACCTCTCGCAAGGCTCCTCCATGATCGCAGCCACAAGGCAGGAACAGCTCGCCACGATCTTCAAGTCTGCGACGGTGATCCCTGTGCTCACCATCGAACGGCTGGAAGACGCGGTGCCGCTGGCGCGCGCGCTGGTGGCAGGCGGGGTGCGCGTGCTGGAAGTCACCTTGCGGACGCCGGTTGCCGCAGACGCCGCCAAGGCCATGATCGCAGAGGTGCCGGAGGCCATCGTCGGCATTGGCACGATCCTGAACGCCGACGACTTGGCCCGGGCGCGCGCGCTCGGGGCCAAATTCGGAATCAGCCCGGGCGCGACGCCGGAGCTATTGAAAGCCGCCGCCGCGAGCGACCTGCCATTTGCCCCGGGGATCGCGACCGCGTCCGAGCTGATGCAGGCGCTGGCGGCCGGCTTCGACATCGTTAAATTCTTTCCAGCGGAACAGTCCGGCGGTATCAAGGCACTTCGGGCGCTGGCCGGGCCGTTTCTGAGTATCAGGGTCTGCCCGACCGGCGGCATCGGAGAGGCCAATGCCGCAATCTGGTTGGCTGAGCCGAATGTGGTGGCGGTGGGCGGTTCCTGGCTTTGTCCGGCAGCGGACATCCGGTCCGGGAACTGGGTCGGCATAACCGCCATGTGCGCGCGGACCATGAAATCGCTGAAACCGGCGTGAAGTCTATTCCCCGATAGGCTACATAAGTCTTCAGAACGAAATAGGGAGAACGACCATGACAGCCAGCATCGTCGGATGGGCGCACACGCCATTCGGCAAGTTCGACGCGGAAACCGTCGAGAGCCTCGTGGTCAAGGTTGCGACCGATGCGCTTGCCGACGCCGGCATCTCGGCCGAAGACGTCGACGAGATCGTGCTCGGCCATTTCAATGCCGGCTTCTCGCCGCAGGATTTTACCGCCTCGCTGGTGCTGCAAGCCGACCCGAAACTGCGCTTCAAGCCGGCTACGCGGGTCGAAAATGCCTGCGCCACCGGCTCGGCGGCGGTTCACCAGGGTATCCGGGCGATCGCCTCGGGCGCCGCGAGGATCGTGCTGGTGGTCGGCGTCGAGCAAATGACGCGAACGCCCTCGGCCGATATCGGACGCTACCTCCTGAAGGCGTCCTATCTGCCCGAGGATGGCGATACCGTCGGCGGCTTTGCCGGCGTGTTCGGCAAGATCGCGCAAAGCTATTTCCAGAAATACGGCGACCAGTCGGACGCGCTGGCGATGATCGCGGCCAAGAACCACAAGAACGGTGTCGCCAACCCCTATGCGCAGATGCGCAAGGATTTTGGCTTCGAGTTCTGCCGCGCCGAGAGCGAGAAGAATCCCTATGTCGCCGGCCCCCTGAAGCGCACCGACTGCTCGCTGGTGTCGGACGGCGCGGCAGCGCTGGTGCTGACGGATTCAGAAACCGCCAAGACGATGGGCAAGGCGGTGAATTTCCGTGCAACCGCGCATGCGCAGGATTTCCTGCCGATGTCCAAACGCGACATCCTGCAGTTCGAAGGCTGCACGGCGGCTTGGCAGCGCGCGCTGGCGCAGGCCGGCGTTCAACTCTCGGATCTCTCTTTTGTCGAAACCCACGACTGCTTCACCGTCGCCGAACTGATCGAATATGAAGCGATGGGCCTGACGCCGCGTGGGCAGGGCGCCCGCGCCATCAAAGAGGGCTGGACCCAGAAGGACGGCAAGCTGCCGGTCAATCCGTCCGGCGGCCTGAAAGCCAAGGGCCACCCGATCGGCGCCACCGGCGTCTCCATGCACGTGATGACCGCGATGCAGCTCGTCGGCCAGGCGCCCGAGGGCATGCAGCTCAATAATCCAAAACTTGCCGGCATCTTCAATATGGGGGGCGCGGCGGTGGCGAACTACGTCTCCGTGCTGGAGCCCGCGAAGTAACCGCGAACGTGCTATCGTAGGGTGGGCAAAGGCGCGCTTGCGCCGTGCCCACCATGAGTGCCGAGAGGTGAGACTGGTGGGCACGCGGAGCCTGTCATCGGGCGCGCATTCGCGACCCGGTGGCTTTGTCCACCCTACAGTTTTCCGGAGCGTGCATTATGAGCAACGAACGTTCGATGTCAGAGGCAGAACTGAACAACCGGATCAGGATTCTGGAAGACAACATCCGCCAGTTGATCGAACAGGCTGCCGCGGCCTCCGGCGAACGGAACGAAGCGCGCATCGCCGACCGGCTCAGTCAGCAAAATGAAGAGCTGGAACGGCTGACCCGGGAACGCGACGCCAGGTCGAAAAAGTAACCTCCAACCAGCACTACTTTCGTCGTCCCTGCGAGCACAGGGACCCATAACCACAGTGTGAGGCTGGAGGCACGCTGTTAGGGCGAAAGCTTCCCGCAATCACCGCCTACACGGCGTATGGGTCCCTGCGTTCGCAGGGACGACATCCATTGTTGGTGTCCCGCGCATACGTCCATACGCCGGGCGCGCTTGATCTTCCCAATCCGCTGCCGTTACTTGGCCGGAACGACAATTCGGGAGCAGGCTGATCCATGGGACCATTGGAGGGCATCAAGGTCATCGACATGACGACCGTGCTGATGGGGCCCTATGCCACCCAGATGCTCGGCGATTACGGCGCTGACGTCATCAAGATTGAATCGCTCGACGGCGACGTGACGCGGCAGATCGGGCCGACCCGTCATCCCGGCATGGGGCCGGTGTTCCTCAACACCAACCGCAGCAAGCGCTCGATCTGCCTCGATTTGAAGAAGCCGGCGGGGCGTGACGCTGTGCTGCGGCTGATCAAATCCGCCGACGTGCTGGTTTACAATGTGCGCCCGCAGGCGATGGCGCGGCTGAACCTCGGCTACGACGTGGTCGCGAAAATCAATCCGCGTCTGATCTACGCCGGCGTATTCGGCTTCGGCCAGGATGGGCCCTATGCAGCAAAACCCGCCTATGACGACCTGATCCAGGGCGCGACTGCACTGCCGGCGCTGATGGCGCAAACGGCAGACGGCGTGCCGCGCTATGTGCCCAATGCGCTGGTCGACCGTATCGTCGGGGTCACCGCGGTGGGCGCGATTTGCGCCAGTCTCGTCGATCGTATCCGGACCGGGCGCGGCCAGCGCGTCGATATTCCGATGTTCGAAACCATGGCCGGTTTCGTGATGGGCGACCACATGGGCGGGCTCACCTATGAGCCGCCGCTCGACAAGGGCGGCTATGCCCGGCACCTGTCGCCGGACCGTCGGCCCTACAAGACCTCCGACGGCTATATCTGCGTCATCGTCTACAACGACAAGCAGTGGCAGAATTTCTTTGATGCCACCGGGCGCGACGACCTTCGCGTCCATCCGAAATTTGCGACGTTCGCCGGCCGCGCCGCCAATATCGACGCTGTCTATGCCGAGCTGGCGCGCATCCTCGAGACTAAAACCACCGCCGAATGGTCGGCGATCCTGGAGAAGGCCGACGTGCCGGTCATGCCGATGCATGATCTCGAGAGCCTGCTCGGCGATCCCCACATCGTCGCGACCGATTTCTTCCCGGTCGTCTATCATCCGACCGAGGGCCGCATCCGGAACATGAGGCCATCGGCACGATTTTCCGAAACGCCGGTTGAGACGAAGCGGCTGGCGCCGCGCCTCAGCGAGCACAGCGCCGAAATCCTCAGCGAAGCGGGTTTCTCGGCGGACGAAATTGCCGCTTTGGTGCGCGATGGTGTCACCAAGGCCGTGCCAAACAGATAGGACGGACACATGGATTTCGCGCTATCCGCCAATCAGGAATCGATCCGCGATGCGGTCGGCAAAATCTGTTCGCGCTTCGACGATGCCTATTGGCTGAAGAAGGACAAGGAAGGCGGCTACCCCGCCGACTTCCACCGCGCGCTGGCGGACGCCGGCTGGCTTGGCATCTGTATCCCTGAGGAATATGGCGGGTCGGGGTTAGGCATCACTGACGCTGCAATCATGATGCGGACGATTGCGGAATCCGGGGCCGGCATGTCGGGTGCCTCTGCCGTGCACATGAACGTGTTCGGGCTCAATCCCGTCGTCGTGTTCGGCACCAAGGAGCAATGTACGCGCATGCTGCCGCCGATTATCGACGGCCGCGACAAGTCCTGCTTTGCGGTGACCGAGCCCAACACCGGGCTCAACACCACGCAGTTGAAAACCCGAGCGGGGCGCAAGGGCGACAAATATGTCGTCAACGGCCAGAAGGTCTGGATTTCCACCGCGCAGGTCGCCAACAAGATCCTGCTGCTGGCGCGCACCACGCCGCTGGAAGAGGTGAAGAACCCGACCCACGGTTTGAGCCTGTTCTATACGGATTTCGACAAGCAGCGCGTCACCGTGCACGAGATCGAAAAGATGGGCCGCAAGCCCGTCGATTCCAACGAACTGTTCTTCGAGAATTTTGAAATTCCGGTCGAGGACCGCCTCGGCGAAGAGGGCCGTGGCTTCGAATACATCCTGCACGGCATGAACCCCGAGCGCATCCTGATCGCGGCGGAAGCGGTGGGTCTCGGCCAAGTCGCGCTGTCGCGGGCCGCGGCCTATGCGAAGAACCGTATCGTGTTCAATCGTCCGATCGGCATGAACCAGGGCATCCAGCACCCCTTAGCGAAGAACTGGATGGAACTGGAAGCTGCGTGGCTGATGGTGCTCTCGGCCGGCTGGCAATACGACCAGGGCATGCAGTGCGGTCCGGCCGCCAACGCCGCGAAATATCTCGCCGCCGAAGCCGGCTTCCACGCCTGCGAGCAGGCGGTGATGACGCACGGCGGTTTCGGCTACGCCAAGGAATATCACGTCGAACGCTATTTGCGGGAATCCCTGATCCCGCGCATCGCGCCGATCAGCCCGCAGCTCATTCTCAGTTTTATTGCCGAGAAGGTGCTGGGGCTGCCGAAGTCGTATTGAGGATGGAAGCAAGCGCTCAGATGGTCCGGTGAGGGAAACGGAACAACTATGAGCTTCATCACCGGTGTCGGACTGACCTCCTATGGCAAGCACGAAGGTTCGTCCTCGCTCGATCTCATGAGCAAGGCGGCCGAGCTTGCCATCGCCGACGCCGGGCTGAAGCGATCCGAGATCGACGGCGTTCTTTGCGGCTACTCGACAGTGTCGCCGCACATCATGCTCGCAACCGTGTTCGCCGAGCATTTTGGAATCCAGCCGTCCTACGCACATGCCGTGCAGGTCGGCGGCGCCACCGGGCTCGCCATGACGATGCTGGCGCACCATCTGGTCGACGCCGGCGTGGCAAAGCACGTGTTGGTGGTTGGCGGAGAAAACCGTCTCACCGGCCAGAGCCGCGATGCCTCGATCCAGGCGCTGGCGCAGGTCGGCCACCCCGATTACGAGGTGCCGCTGGGGCCGACCATCCCCGCCTATTACGGCCTCGTCGCCTCGCGCTACATGCACGAATACGGCGTCACCGAGGAAGATCTCGCCGAGTTCGCGGTTCTGATGCGCGCCCACGCGATGACCCATCCCGGTGCGCAGTTCCACGAGCCGATCACGGTCGCGGACGTGATGGCCTCAAAGCCGGTGGCGATGCCGCTGAAGCTGCTGGATTGCTGCCCGGTGTCGGATGGCGGCGCGGCGTTCGTCGTCAGCCGCGAACGCACCGGCTCGACCGGCATTCGCGTGCGCGGCTGCGCGCAGGCGCATACCCATCAGCACGTCACGGCCATGCCCGCTCTAAGCGAACTCGGCGCCGAAATCGCGGTCGCCAAGGCCAAGGCCGCATCCGGTCTCGCGATCTCGGACGTGCGTTACGCCGCGGTCTACGACAGCTTCACCATCACGCTGGCGATGCTGCTGGAAGATCTCGGCCTTGCCCGGCGCGGCGAGGCGGCCGCGCGCGTGCGGGCAGGGCATTTTGGCCGCAACGGCGCCATGCCACTCAACACCCATGGCGGGCTACTGAGCTACGGCCATTGCGGCGTCGGTGGCGCGATGGCGCATCTCGTCGAGACGCATCTGCAGATGACCGGGCGTGCCGGCCCCCGGCAGGTCCGCGATGCCTCGATCGCGCTGCTGCATGGCGATGGCGGCGTGCTGTCGTCACACGTCAGTATGTTCCTGGAGCGGGTGCGATGAACGAAAAACTCGCCGACTGGACCAAGGGCGCTGAGGCCATCGTCTATCAATCCTGCCGCGCTTGCGGGAAGGCGCAGTATTTCCACCGCAGCTTCTGCGCCGCCTGTGGCGCACCTGATCCGGTCGAGAAGCGCGCCAGCGGGAGAGCGATGGTCTATGCGACCTCGCTGGTCTGCCGCGCCGCGACGCCGGAAACCCGCGCGCACGTTCCCCACAATATCGTGCTGGTTGATACGGCCGAGGGCTTTCGCATGATGGCCCATGGCGCCAATGATCTCGCGATCGGCGACGAAGTTACAGCGAGCTATCGGCTGTTTGCGGGAAGGCTGGTCCCGTATTTCGAGAAAACGAGGTGAGTGTCAGGCGCAATGCTCACGCAACGAAGCAACCCAGAATTACGCGGAACGGGTAAAAAATCTGAGTGCTTCGACGCGTCAACATTCAGTGCCAGTAGAACACAACGCTGGCGATGACGAGCATCGCTGTCACCGCCAGCATCTGCGCAAGCGCTTCCGAGGCCGCCTTCCTGGTGGCTTCCTTCATGCCTAACTCCCTAGACTTGGGCATGAGTCATCCTTGCCCGTGAAGGCCTGATGAGCTCAGTTTGGTTTACTCGGAACACCCCGCGACGAGTATTCGCTCCTTTGAGTCCCCACTCAGCGAATATCGACAGTCCTGAGAATCGACCAGCATTGAGGCGGCAATTTGGCTCGCTCGCAGCCGGTTTGTGCACGAGAAAGGGAGTTTTTTGGAGCGTGTTTGACGGCTGGAGCCTAGGTCCAACCTGCTACCGCAACGTTTCGACGGTTGATCGGCACCCTGCTGCAGTGCATGATCTCTCTGCCAGCAAATCAGAAAATCCAAAGCCCAAGGTGACGAATGGCCCGCATCGAATACAGCGATCCTGCCAAGCACAACGATCGCACCCGCGAACTGCTCGGCAAAAACCGCAATGCGAACATCTTCCGGATGATGGCGCACTCGCCGAGCTACCTCGAACAATACTGCCGGCTGGGCGGGGCCATCAGGCACAAGGGCGAACTGGACCCGATCGTGCGCGAACTCGCCATCACCCGCACCGGCATCCTGTGCGAGGCGCCTTACGAGATCGTCGCCCATAAGCGAATTGGCAAGAACGTCGGCGTGACCGACGAGCAGAACGAGGCGCTGGAAAACTGGGAAGCGGCGACCTGCTTCAACGACGTGCAGCGCGCCGCGCTCGCCTTCACCGACGAGATCGTCAGGCGTCACAAGCCGACGGACGCAACTTTCAACGCGATTGCCGCCAAGCTGACGCCGGCCGCATTGGTCGAACTGCAGCTTTCGGTCGGCTTCTACATCATGACGTCGAAATTTCTGGAAACCTTTGCCATCGACATGCAGCCCGTGACGGAAGTGGTGGGGTGAGCGGCGGTTGGGTCCGCGAACCGCTGATCTCAATTCGCGGGGCCGTATCGCCGTAGCGCCTCCAGCGTCAGCCCCTTGCCGACGGCGCCAAAGATGTCGCCTTCGACGATGCGTGCTGACGGCACGGCTTGGGTGATCGCCTTATGGACATGGGCGAGTTTTACCGAGCCGCCGGTCAGGAATACGGAGTCGATATCTTCAGCAGCCAATTCCGCCTGAACGAGGCAGTTCCTGATGCGCGCCGCGATGCGATCGGCCAACTGCCTAGTATGGCTGACAAGGTCGGGGCGGCCGATGTTGGCGCTGAGACCGGGGGCAACCCACTCCAGCGGAATGTCCGCCCGGTGCTTCTCGGACAGGGCGATCTTGGCATCTTCGATCTCCATTGCCAGCGTATGGCCGCGCTGCTCGTAGACCACGCGGATCAGCCGGTCGAGAAGTTCCGGCTCGGCCGCCTGCTGCCGCACCTGGCGGATATCGGCCATCACGCGCGGCTCATACATGCGGTTGATGTTCGACCAGGTGGCGAGGTCGTGAAAATAGCTCGACGGCACGTCGAGCCCGGCGCGCTTCATAGCGCTGCGGAATCCGAACAGCGGCATGACCACGCCGAGACTGAGCTGACGGTCGAAATCGGTGCCTCCGATGCGGACGCCATCATTGGCGAGAATATCGGCTGTACGATCGGACTTGCCGTGGCGTTCGGGACCCAGCCGCACGATCGAAAAGTCCGACGTGCCGCCGCCGATATCGGCGATCAATGCCAGTTCCTCGGAAGTGATTTGCCGCTCATAGTCCAGCGCCGCCGCAATCGGTTCGAATTGAAACGTGACCTCCTCGAAACCGATCCCCTGCGCAATCGATCGCAGGGTTTGTTCCGCCTTGCGATCGGCGTCTGGCGCATTATCGACGAAATGCACGGGACGGCCATGGACGACATGGCGCAATTGGCGGGCTGTGGCCTGTTCCGCGCGACGTTTGATTGCGCCGAGGTAATAGGCAATCACATCGCGGAAGCTGACCCGCGCTCGGCCCAGCCGGGTGGTTTCCTCGATCAGCGAGGTACCGAGCACCGATTTGAGGCTGCGCATCAGGCGGCCGGCCGTGCCTTCGACATAGGATTCCATGGCCCTGCGGCCGATCAGAACGCCGCCATCCGCCTCGTAGAAGATCGCGCTGGGAATCGTGCTGTGCGCCGCCTCCAGCGCCACCAGAACCGGCGCCCGGCCTTCCATGGTGCCGAGCGTCGTGTTCGACGTTCCGAAATCAAGACCGCAGATCGACATGGGAGCTCCGGGAGGGAGCGCCCGTTTACACATTACAAGGCCATCAATCCACCCCTATCTCGGCGTGCTTTCCCCTGCGAATCCCGCATGCGCGTTGTTGACCGATGGGCCGATCCACAGATCAATTTCTTTCGTGCGGCGGGTTGGCAAATCAATCCGAGATGGTCCATAAGCTGCGTCCCCGCGGCCGGTCGTCCCGCCGCAATCGGCTTTGGAAAGAGGTCGCGTGGCAAATATCAACCGACAGATTGCGCAAGAGCTTGGCGTTCGCGAGGAGCAGATCGCGGCGACGGTCGAACTGCTGGACGGCGGCGCCACTGTGCCGTTCGTGGCGCGCTACCGCAAGGAAATCACCGGCGGGCTCGATGACGCGCAGTTGCGCACCCTGGAAGAGCGCCTGACCTATTTGCGCGAGCTCGAAGCGCGCCGGGTCGCGATCCTTGATTCGATCCGCGAGCAGGGCAAGCTCGATGCCGCGCTGGAAGCACAGATTATGGCGGCCGACACCAAGGGCCGCCTAGAAGATATCTATCTGCCGTTCAAGCCCAAGCGCCGCACCAAGGCCGAGATTGCCAAGGAAGCTGGGCTCGAGCCGTTGTCCGAGCTGTTGCTGACCCAACCGCAGAACGACCCAACGGTTGTAGCGGCGGGCTTCGTCGACGCCGAAAAGCAGGTGGCGGACGTCGCAGCCGCCCTCGAAGGCGCCCGCGCCATTCTGGTGGAGCGATTCGCCGAAGACGCCGACCTGATCGGACGGCTGCGCGAGGAGATGTGGACCAGCGCGCTGATGCTCTCCACGGTGCGCAAGGGCAAGAAGCTCGAAGGCGAGAAGTTCAAGGATTATTTCGATTTCAACCAGTCGCTGCACAAGCTGCCTTCACACCGGATACTTGCGCTGTTCCGCGGCGAGAAGGAAGAGATTCTGGAGCTGCAGATCCAGCCCGAGGCCAATGTGCCCGAGGCCGGCGTTCCCAGCGCATATGAACTGAAGATCATGCAGCGCTTTGGCATCACCGATCAGAAGCGCCCGGGCGACCGCTGGCTGGTGGAGACCGCGCGCTGGGCGTGGCGCACCAAGATCCAGGTGCATCTCAACATCGACCTGCGGATGCGGCTGTGGACCGCGGCCGAGACCGAGGGCGTACGGGTCTTTGCCTCGAATCTGCGCGACCTGCTGTTGGCGGCCCCCGCCGGCGCCCGCGTCACCATGGGGCTCGATCCCGGCTACCGCTCCGGCGTCAAGACCGCCATCGTCGATGCGACGGGCAAGGTGGTGGCGACCACAACGATCTATCCGCACGAGCCGCAGCGGCAATGGGATGCGGCACTGGCGACGCTCGGAAAGCTCGCGGTCGCGCACCGCGTCGAGCTGATCGCGATCGGCAACGGCACCGCCTCGCGCGAGACCGACAAGTTGGCGACCGAGCTCGTCAAGCTGCTGCCGGACCTCAAGATGTCTAAGATCGTGGTGTCGGAGGCCGGCGCGTCAGTCTACTCCGCCTCGGCCTTTGCTTCAGAAGAGCTGCCGGAGCTCGACGTTACCTTGCGCGGCGCGGTGTCGATCGCGCGGCGCCTGCAGGACCCGCTCGCCGAACTCGTCAAGATCGATCCGAAGGCAATTGGCGTCGGCCAGTACCAGCACGACCTCGGCGAGGCCAAGCTGGCGCGTTCGCTCGATGCCGTGGTCGAAGACTGCGTCAACGCCGTTGGCGTCGATGCCAATACCGCTTCGGCGCCGCTGCTGGCGCGGGTGTCGGGAATCGGTGCGGGGCTCGCGCAAAGCATCGTGCAGCATCGCGACGCCAACGGGCCGTTCAAGTCGCGCAAGCAGCTCAAGGAAGTGCCGCGGCTCGGGCCCAAGGCGTTCGAGCAATGCGCCGGCTTCCTGCGCATCAACAATGGCGAGGACCCGCTGGATTCCTCCGGCGTGCATCCCGAAGCCTATCCGGTGGTGCGCCGGATTCTCGCCGCGACCAAGAGCGATATCAAGGCGCTGATCGGCAATGCCGATGTCGTGCGCCAGTTGAAGCCGCAGGCCTTTGTCGACGAAACCTTTGGCCTGCCGACGGTGACTGACATCCTTCGCGAACTGGAAAAGCCGGGCCGCGACCCGCGCCCGGCGTTCAAGGCCGCGGTGTTCAAGGAGGGTGTCGAGGAGATCAAGGATCTCAAGCGCGGCATGATCCTGGAAGGCACGGTGACGAATGTCGCGGCGTTCGGCGCCTTCGTCGATATCGGCGTCCACCAGGACGGGTTGGTGCACATCTCGGCGATGTCGAAAAATTTCATCAAGGATCCGCGCGAGGTGGTGAAGCCCGGCGACATCGTCAAGGTCAAGGTGCTGGAGGTCGAAGTCGCCCGCAAGCGCATCGCGCTGACGCTGCGGCTCGACGACGAAATCGGCGACAAGGGCCCCAAGCTGTCGGACAGCAAAATGCGCGAGTATTCCAAGGCGTCGATGACGTCGTCGTCGCCGCGCAAGCCGCAGGAACAGGGCGGCGCGCTGGCGGAGGCGCTGCGCCGCGCCGCGGAAAAGAATGGGCGGGGCAAAGCGGGGGCGTAGCACGGGAGAAAGCCACGCGGCGTTCCCCGGACGCTGCGCAGCGCAAAGCGGTGCGCTGCTGATCCGGGGTCCATCCTGCGGTTGATGGTCCCGGCTCTGCGGAGCAGCGTTTCACGCTGCATCGCGTCCGGGACACGGAAGACTACCCCGACGTCAGCAGGTTCAGGCGGGCATTGGCAAGGATCAGGCGATCGGCCAGCAATTGCGCGAGATTGCGCATGATCCGCTCGCCGGCGCGCGGATGCTGCTTTCGGAAACGTTCGAAATCGCGGAGTGGGATCTCATACGCGGTGGCCGCCATATCGGCCAGCACATCGGCGGAGCGGCGCGGCTCCAATAGCGCCATCTCGCCGAACGGCATTCCCGCCGTCAGCGTCGCCAGGCGGATGCCGTCGGGCAGGGTGACATGCACGACGCCGCTCCTGAGAAAGAACAGCGACGTTGCGGGATCGCCGGCGGTGATGATCTTTTCGCTCGCCTGATAGGTCCCGATCGAAGCGAGCGAGGCGAGATCGGTCAATTCCTCCTCCGTCAGTCCCGCCAGCAGCGATTGCTCGGAGAGTTCGGTCGCCTCGAAGAAATCGATAGCGCCGCCGTAGCGATAGACGAGTTGGTCTTCCGCCCATTCGATGGCGGCGTCGAGCAGATAATAGTTGCGGATGTTGGTGAGACCTTCGGTCCATTCCGCGATCGCTTTCCAGTCCGGCGACGAGCGCCTGATGCC
Organism: Bradyrhizobium sp. sGM-13; assembly: GCF_018398875.1. Lineage (GTDB taxonomy): Bacteria > Pseudomonadota > Alphaproteobacteria > Rhizobiales > Xanthobacteraceae > Bradyrhizobium. Next base: position 110,575 of record NZ_JAGWDK010000004.1, read on the forward strand.
GGACAGAACCACCGTGACGTGGTGCGCGGCGAGCTCGCGGAATTCCTCGGCGAGCAGGCGGGCGCCGGCGCGGGTCATGGCGGTGACGCGGCGCAGGTCAAAAATGACCAATTGCGGGCGCGGCCTAGCCGCAAGCTGGCGCGAGACGTAGTCGACGTTTGAAAACGACAGCGTCCCGACCAGCTCGATGACACGGACATCCTGGTGGTGCGCGGCAAGGATGTTCTGCTCCTGCGGGCGCCGCACGCGCCGCGAGGGGCTGTTGCCGATGTCGTAGTCGGCGATGATGCTGTTGCGTGCGTCGTCGCTGCGGTTGAGCATGTGAAGGTCGTAATGCGACGACAGCGCCTCGCAGACCTTGATGCCGCGCACGCTGTTGCCGTGCTTGTCGAGCTTCGGCGAATAGCTGCCAAGCCCGAGCCGCGCCGGGAGCGCCGCGAGGATGCCGCCGCCAACCCCGCTCTTGGCGGGGATGCCGATCCGGTAGATCCACTCTCCCGCATAATCATACATGCCGGAGCTTGTCATCACCGAAAGCGTGCGCGAGATGGCATACGGCGTCATCACCTGCTCGCCGGTCACGGGATTGATACCGCGGTTGGCGAGCGTCGCCGCCATCACCGCGATATCACGCGCCGTTACCAGGATGGCGCATTGCCGGAAATAGACCTCCAGCACGGCGGCCACGTTCTCCTTGATCACCGCGTTGGTGCGCAGGAGATAGCCGATCGCCCGGTTGCGGTCGCCGGTCGCGCTTTCGGAAGCATAGACGGCATCGTCGACGTCGAGCTCGCGTCCGGCAAACCGGCCCAGCGCCTGCCTGATGTATTCGAATGCCGCTTCGCCCTTGGCCTCGTGGATCAGGCCGGAGCAGGAGATCGCGCCGGCATTGACCATCGGGTTGAAGGGATGGTTCTCGGCGTTGAGGCGGATCGAGTTGAAGGGATCGCCTGACGGCTCGACGCCGATGACGCTCTCGACCCGTGCCGCCCCCAGCGTGTCGAGCGCCAGCGCGAACACGAAGGGCTTTGACATCGACTGAATGGTGAAGGGGACCTGCGTGTCGCCGACTTCGTAGACATGGCCGTCGAGGGTGGCGAGGCCGATGCCGAAATGGGCAGGATCGGCCTTGCCGAGTTCAGGGATGTAATCGGCGACCGCGCCACTGGTTTCGTCAGCGAATTCGGCGTGGCACGCGTGCAGGAACCGCAGCAAGGGCGGCTTCGAGCTGGTCCAAGTCGTGGGACCTGCGGTGAACGGAAGAGGCAATGGTTTCATCGCCTCCTCTTGTGCAACGCAATCAGGGTGCGCGCAACTGGTCCGACACCAGGGTTTGGCGCCGTATCAGCACGAGCGCGATCAGAACGGTCGGGATCAGGATCGCCAATCCAAGAGAGGTGATCTGCCATTGTGAGAGCGGCATGATCCCGCCGCCCGGCGTCGCCACCACGAAGCCACCAACTACGAACAACACCCGAAGCGGCCATTCCAACGCGCCGGCGGCTCTGAGATCGCCGACAAAGACCTGGTAGCCCTGAATGCCGCCGCAGATGAACAGCGTGCCAAAGCCTGCCAGCGCCATCAGTCCGAGCCCTTCGAGATACGGGCTTGGTCCCTGCAGCACCAGCGCTGGGTTCAGCACGAAGAAGAACGGGATGAAATAGATGATGCTGCCGACCCACATCGATTCCCACCCCGTCTTCATTGCTGGCGAGCCGGCGATGCCGGCCGCGGCAAAGGAGGCGATGGCGACCGGCGGCGTGATCGAGGACAGCATGCCCCAATAGAAGATGAACATGTGCACGGCCATGCGGTTGAGGCCGAGTTTTTCCAGCGCCGGCGCCACCAGGATGGCGAGGAAGATATAGCAGGCCGTCGTCGTCAGCCCGAGCCCGAGCACGAGGCTGGTGAAGGCGCACATCACGAGCAGCAGGAGCGCGTTGTCGCCGGCGATCCGCAACAGGTCGTTGGCGAGGCTCGAGACCACGCCAGTCATCGAGAACGCGCCGATCAAGAGCCCGCAACCGGCAAGGATACCGACCAGCTCGACGAATGTGCGGCCGTTGACCTCGAGGAACTTGCTGATCGTCCCAAGCGTCCAGCGGGTATCCTTGGAGAAGAGCTGATTCAGCACCAAAAGAAGCGCAGTGGCGTAGAACGGCGCGTGGCTCTCACGCTTGAAGTAGAGCAGCATCACGATCAGCAGCGCGATGACGAAAACGTAGTACCAGCCTTCCTTGATCGTATCCCATACCTTCGGCAGCTCGGCGCGCGGAATGCCCTTCAGCCCGTGGCGGGCGGCATAGGAGTCGACCTGCATGAACAGGCCGACATAATAGAGCGTCGCCGGAATGATCGCGGCAATTGCGACCTCGGCATAGCTGACATTGAGGAACTGCGCGATGACGAACGCGGTCGCGCCCATCACGGGCGGCGCCAGCACCGCACCGGTCGAGGCGCAGGCCTCGATCGCAGCGGCATAGGACGCGCGGAAGCCGCTCTTCTTCATGACGGGAATGGTCATAGTGCCGGCGGTCAGCACGTTGGAGATGATCGAGCCCGACATCATGCCGAGCAGGCCGCTAGCAAAGATGCAGACCTTGGCGGCGCCGCCGCGGAAGGTGCCGCACATCGCAAACGACAGGTTGATGAAGAATTTCCCGGCGCCCGTCATCATCAGGGCCGTACCGAACACCAGAAAGCCGATCACGGTATCAGCAAAGGCCTGGATCGGAATGCCGAGCAGGCTTTCGCCCGAAAGCACGTGATACGCCGTCGCTTGTTCGAGTGTCGATTGGGTGCCGCGAAACGGCCCCAGCCACGTCGCGTCGGCGAACAGCGGGTACACCGTAAACGGCAGCACGCTCAGCAGCAGGCTCCAGCCGCCGGTGCGCCGCAACGCTTCCATCAGCACGACCCACATGATGACGCCGGCGACGATCACGTAGGTCGGCGCGCCGCCGAATTCCCAGCCGGCTTCTGCCGCCTTGCGGACGCTGCGCATCAGGAGGATTGCGCAGGCGAAACTGGCGACAAACAGCAGGATGTCATACCAGGGAATTCGATCGAGCGGCGCGCTCCCGGTTCCCGGAAAGATCAGGAACGTGAACGGCAGCATCAGCGCGATCAGGAGATAGAAATACTCGGTGTTGAGCTGGGTGTAGCCGAGGAAGAAGCGCAGGGAGAATTGCTGGTTGATGCACAGCAGGATGGTTACCGCGGTTGCAACCACCAGCGTCCAGCGCCACGCCCCGCGCAATGTCCGCACCCGCGTGACTTCGGCTTCCTGCATGTTGGCATGCGGGTCGTCGAACTCAATTCGTTTTGCAGGCGCAGCTACGCTATCACTCGCAGCAGGTGACATCATTCCCCCTAGACGGTATTCGCCTTGGACCCCAGGCGAGTGCGGCAGCGCTATTCAAAGCCGTTCGGCATATTCGCCTTTGCCAGCGCCGCGGCGCGCGCCTTCATCCAGCCGTCGAGAAACGCCTTGTCATCCGACGGCGGGCTGGACTTGCCGTAGTCCGTCCATGCGGCGGCCAGCACTTGCTGGCGCTTCAGCAATTCCTTGTTGTAGGCTTCCTGTGCGTCGGTCCATTGACCGGCTTCCTTCAGCGCCCTGGCGGCGCCCGGATGCACCGGAACGACCCAGTTCTTGGTCTGGCGGTCGGCCGCAAGACCGGCCGCGCCCGGCGCGGAATCCTTATAGGCATCGTAGCCCGTGATCATCGCCTTGGTGATGGCATAGACCTCGTCGGCGGGCAGCGACCCGTACACCATGAAAATCGGGTAGGGATAGTTGCCGAGCTCGATCGGCTTGTCCTTGGTGATGCCGGCGCCGCAGGTCGCGACGTGCGGGAAGAAGAACGAGCCGACCTTTTTCACGCGCTCCCAGCCGGCCTTGTCGTTGTGGGGCAAGGGCGGCCATATGATGCCGCGCGGTGATGTCTCGAGTTCCTTCGCCGGGCCGGTGATGGTGGTGGCGAAAGCAGCGTCGACGTCGTTGTTGATCATACCCTTCCACATCGCGCCGTAGCTCGAGAACTCGACGACCTTGACGTCGCTTTGCTTGAGGTCGCCGAAAGCCAGGATGGCGAGCGCGTTCTGGTTCAGCGCCGGCGAACCAACCACAAAGCCCACGCGCTTGCCCTTGAGCTGCTTGATCTCGGTCACACCGGTATCCTTGGCGACGCCGAGCGTGGCGGCGTTGCAGTCGACCGTGGACAGCACGAGCTGCAACGGTTGCGGACCCCATTCCTTGGTGCCGAACTCGAACACGCCTTCCTGAGCGAAATAGGTGCCGGAACCCATCGCGGACATGGCCGCGCGCTTGGCGCGCAGCGGCGCCAGTCGCGCCACGTCGTTGCCGGCCGGCAGCACGCGGACATCGGTGCCGTATTTGTCCTTCATCATCTTGCCGACGCCGACGGCGATGTTGAAGCCCGCGGTTCCCGTGTCATAGGCGGTGACGACCATGGTCGGCGGCAGCTTGACATCATCAGCGTATGCCGCCGGCGAGGTCAGCAAGGCGGTACCTGCAAGAGCGATTGGCGCGAGCGCCTTCAAGCGATGAATCATATTCCCCTCAGATTGTTTCGCTATGCGAAAATTGTTTTGTTAGCGTTGATCATGTCATCGGCTGCGTGCGATGGCAACGTTAGGTGCGACGCGCCAACACCAAAGCTGGACAGATTGTCGCGGAACGTGTCGGAAGAAGGCTTATGCCGTGATCAGGTTAAGCTTCGATGATCGCGACAACCTGTCCTTCGGCGATAACGTCGTCAAGTTTTACCAGGATAGCCTTGATTGTTCCTGCCGTCGTAGACGTCACCGGAATTTCCATCTTCATGGCTTCGACGAAAGCGATCTCGTCGCCATCGCCGACATTGCCACCAGTTGCGACGGGAAGCGCGCACACGCGTCCGGCGACTTCGGTGACAATCTTGATCTCTGGCATTTCCGTTCTCCCGGGGACCGTCTGACGGACTGACTGTCCTCGTGAACGGCTTTTTGTTGTGGCCGCAGATTGCCTGAGGTAGTTTGTTCTGCAAGTGGAATTTTATTCCGCAGGGCGGAATGGAGCCATAACACATGGGAAGACGCTCGGAACGGCTTAGCAAACAGGGAATGCTCGCCAGCGATTTGGCGGGCGAGGGTGATGTGATTCAGGTGGTATCGCGGGCGTTCGACGTCTTGCGCTGCTTCGAGGGTCATGAAGCGCGATTGGGCAATCTGGAAATTTCCAGTCGCTGTGGTCTGCCGCGGTCGACGGTATCGCGGCTCACCCACACGCTGACGCGGATGGGCCAGCTCGTCTATCTGCCGCGCGACCAGAAATACCGCATCGGCCCAAGCGCGGTGGCGATGAGCACCTCGATGATGAAGGGGTTGCAGCTTCGCAATCTGATCAGGCTGCGCCTGCAGGACGTCGCCGATCAATTGCCGGGCACCGTCGGCTTCGTGATTCCCGATCGCTATCACCTCGTCTATCTCGAATTCGCGCGCGCGGCGAACGCGCTCGGCCTGCACGAAGGCACCGGCAGCCGCATCTCGATGACGAGCACCGCGGCCGGCTTCGCCTACACCGCAGCGCTGGACACCGACGTCGGCGACGCCCTGATCGCCGAAATGGAGCGCGAGATCCCGGCAGATGCGGCTCTGTTGAAGGCGCGCATCGAAGATAACCGCCGCCACCTGCGCGAACACGGCTATGTCGTCGGTTGCGGCACCTGGAGCCCGCATATCAACGGCTGCGCGGTGCCGGTGTGGTCGCCGCAATATCAAACCTTTGTCGTCGTGACGATCGGCCTTCTCGCCGCGATGTTTGACGAGGAGCGGTTGCACCAGGAAGTGGCGCCGCAGATGCTCGAACTCGGCGTTGCGATCGGCGGCTTGCTGGAAGGCGCCGAGGGCGACATCTTCGCCAACCGGATCGAAAGAAAGCCGCTTCCGGTGCCAGCCCATAATAACAACAAGATCATCAAGACGGAGGATAGGAATGAACTGGAAGCCGGAGCTCGACGAGCTCGCTCGGCGCGAAGCGTTCGCGCGCGAGATGGGAGGCGTTGACAAGGTCAAGCGCCAGCATGACCAGGGCCGGCTCACGGTTCGTGAGCGCATCGACAAACTGATCGACGAGAATTCCTTCCACGAGATCGGCGCGATTTCCGGCACCGCCGAATACGACGAAAACAGCGAACTCAAGCACCTGACGCCGGCAAACTGCGTGTTCGGCCGCGGCAGGGTTGACGGCCGCACCGTGGTTGTCGTCGGCGACGATTTCACCGTGCGCGGCGGCTCGGCCGACGCCTCGATCTCGGCCAAGCCGCTGATGGCCGAGGAGATGGCGCACGATTTTCGCCTGCCGATCATCCGCGTCATCGAAGGCTCGGGCGGCGGCGGCTCGGTAAAGACGATCGAGACGCGCGGGGCTGCGAATCTGCCCGGCGGGGTCGGCGGCACGCGCTGGTATTGGTTCACGACGGCGAACATGGCGCGGGTGCCCGTGGTCGCGCTCGGGCTCGGTTCGGTCGCAGGCCTTGGCGCGGCGCGGCTTGCCGCTAGCCACTATTCCGTCATGACCCGAAATTCCGCGATGTTCGTCGCAGGTCCGCCGGTCGTAAAACGTCTCGGCCAGGACCTGACGAAACAGGAGCTTGGCGGCGCCGAGATCCAGACCCGCGCCGGCGGCGTCGATGATGCCGTCGAAACCGAGGAAGAGGCGTTCGAACGCGCCAGGCGTTTTCTGTCCTATTTGCCGTCCTCGGTATATGACCTGCCGCCGACCGCGGCCTGCAGCGACGATCCCGAACGCGCGGAAGAATCGCTGTTGAACGCGGTGCCGCGCAATCGCCGCCAGGTCTACGAGATGCGCCCGATCATCGACTCCGTCGTCGACAAGGGTTCGTTCTTCGAAGTGAATGCCAATTTCGGTCGCCCGATCATCACGGGCCTTGCCCGGTTCGAGGGGCGTGCGGTGCTGCTGCTCGCCAGCGATCCTTTCCACTATGGCGGGTCGTGGACGGCGGAAGCCTGCCAGAAGGTGGCGCGCTGGGTCGATTTCGCCGAGACCTTCCATCTGCCGGTGGTTTATCTAATGGATTGTCCCGGCTTCATGATCGGGCTCGAGGCCGAGAAGTCGGCGACCATCCGCCACGGCGTGCGGGCGATGGCGGCGGTCAACCAGTCGACCGTGCCCTGGTGCACCATCATCGTGCGCAACGCGTTCGGCGTCGCCGGCGTCGTGCACCAGCCGGCCAACCGCTATTCGATGCGCTATGCCTGGCCGTCGGCCTATTGGGGCTCGCTGCCGCTCGAAGGTGGCATCGAGGCTGCCTATCGCGCCGACATCGACGGGTCGGATGATCCGGCCGCGAAATTGAAAGAGATCGAGAACCGCCTCAACAAGCTGCGCTCGCCGTTTCGCTCCGCCGAGAAATTCTGGGTCGAGGAGGTGATCGACCCGCGCAAGACGCGTTCGCTGCTGTGCGAGTTCGCGCGGCTCGCCGAACCGATCCGCACGGTGGGTCCGCCGAGCAACATGTCGACGCGGCCGTGATGGGATGTCATTCCGGGGCGATGCGCAGCATCGAACTACGGTGCGCGATTGCGCACCTGAGAATCTCGAGATTCCGGGTCTGGTGCTAACGCACCATCCCGGAATGACGTGTTCTCTCACACCGCCATAGGCTTCGACCGCGAGATCGCTAGCACAATCAGCGCCGCCACCACGCAGAGCGCGCCGGCAACGAAGAACGCCGGCAGGTAGGTCTGCAGCACCGTCCGCGACAGGCCCGCACCGAAGGCGGCAACGCCGGCCCCGAGTTGATGGCCGGCAAAAATCCAACCGAATACCAAATTGGCGCGCTCGGGGCCGAACCGCTGGGTGGTGAGCCGCACCGTCGGCGGCACGGTTGCGATCCAGTCGAGTCCGTAGAACATCGCAAACAACGAAAGGCCGTAGAGCGTGAAATCGGAGAACGGCAGAAGCAGCAGCGACAGGCCGCGCAGTCCGTAATACCAGAACAGCAGCCAGCGATTGTCGTAGCGGTCCGACAGCCAGCCGGAAGCGATGGTGCCGACGAAATCGAATATGCCCATCGCAGCCAGCAGGCTCGCCGCCTGCACCTGCGGAATGCCGAAATCGAGGCACATCGGAATCAGGTGAACCTGGACCAACCCGTTGGTAGAGGCCCCGCAGATGAAGAAGGTGGCGAACAGGATCCAGAACACGCTTGACTTCGAGGCATCGCGCAGCGTGCCAAGCGCCGCCGCCATGATCGGGGTGTTGTTCGGGGGAGGGGCCGGCAGCGGCTGGGTGCCTTCGTCGCCGAATGGCCTTAAGCCCACATCGCTCGGCCGGTCACGCATGATCATCAGCACGGCGAAGGCCGCGACGCCGAGCATCACGCACACCAGGCCGAGCGCGATCCGCCAACCATACGTATCGGTCAGGCTCGCCAGCAGCGGCAGGAAGGCGAGCTGTCCGGTGGCGACGCTCGCGGTGAGAATGCCGACGACGAGACCGCGGCGCGCCACGAACCAGCGTGCAGCAATCGTGGCGCCCAGCACCAGCGCCGTCATGCCGGTGCCGAGCCCGATCACCACGCCCCACAGCAGCATGAGCTGCCAGACCTGTGTCATCGCCAGCGACGCCACTAGGCCGGAGACGACGATCAGCAGCGCCAGCAGCGTCACATTGCGCAGCCCGTAGCGGTTCATGAGCGCTGCGGCAAAGGGCGCCATCAGCCCGAACAGGATGAAGCGGATCGAGAGCGCGGAAGAAATCTCCGCCGTCGTCCAGCCGAATTCCTTCTGCAACGGCACGATGAAGACGCCGGGCGCGCCGACCGTGCCGGCGGAGATCAGGCCGGTGAGGAACGTCACGGCGACCATCACCCAGCCGTAATGAATATTGCGGCGGGCGAGGGCGGTTGAAAGCCAGTTCGAGATCATTGGGCCTCGGCGAATTCGGTGGGAAGGTTTGCTTGCAGTATTCTGATGCGATGGTCGTCTGACTTGAATGTCATACTTCCCTCATTTCAGGACATGACGACGCCACGGCGATCCGCGCGAGCCGGAGATTGAATTATGAACATAATATTATAAGGGACAGTATCGCAACCAGGCGATCCGATTAAAAAATCCACCGGCAGGTCTCATGCGTCCCTCCGTCTATTTCTTGCGGTCGAGAAATCCCTGCATCAGCCGCTGCGGCTCTCCGGTCAGGAACGATTGTCCGAATACGCCGACACTTAAGTTGACAGATTCGGTCAATGGCAGTTCCTCCCATTGCCGCAGCAGAGCCTTCTGCGAACGCAGCGCTTCGGGCCCGCATTCGAGCAGCGCTTTCACCGTATGCTCGACCGCGGCATCGAGCCCGCCTTCCTTGGCGACCACGTCGACCAGGCCCCAGGCGAGCGCGGTGGGCGCGTCGATATTTTCCGCCGTCATGACCAGCCAGCGGGCGCGCCCCCAGCCGATCAGCCGCGGCAGCAGCGCGGCGTGGATCACCGAGGGGATGCCGACGCGGACTTCCGGCATGCCGAATTTGGCATCGTGGGCCGCAATCCGGAAATCGCAGGCGGCGGCGACTTCAGTCCACCACCGAGGCACCAGCCGGGAAGCCGCGCGGTCACCGGCGCCGGAAAGTGGCGCACGGCCTCGCAGAGATCGCGCAACCGCGTGATGAAGGCTTCCGCGGATTTCTGGTCGAACTTCGCCATCTCCTTGATATCGGCGCCGCCGATCATGCTCTTCTCGCTCTGGCCGGCGAGGATGACCGCGCGAATGGTGTTGTCACCGGCGAGCCGCTCGAACCCTTCGCGCACGCCGTCGGTGACGGCGGAGGAGAGGATGTTGAGAGGGCCCGCATTGCAGATCGCGAGGCGAACGACGCCTCTGTCGTCGCGGTCGATGGCGCAATGAGGATTGAGCATTTCCATTCTGTTTTTCCGGGCTTGTTCTGGTCGGTGATCTCACTTCCGGGACATTGCGCCGGCTTGTCAAGGGCGGGCGACGAGCGTTGCGCGACCGCTCGCATCGATATAGAAGTATGGTCGTCATCTAAAGGAGCCGCCATGACTATGACCGAGACCGTCGACCTGTTTTCGTTCGATATGCGCAGGCATCGGGTGGTGGAATGGCAGGCGCCGGGGCCGATTGCCCGGGCGGCATCCGGAATGTCCGGGCTGGAGACCATGTGTGCGATCCGCGACGGCATCCTGCCACCGCCGCCGATGGCGCGGCTGATCGGCTTCGAGATGCGCATCGCCGAGCCCGGCCGGATCGTGATGGAACTGGATCCGGATGAAAGCCTCGAAAACACCATCGGACTGCTCCACGGCGCGACGGCCGCGGCGCTGCTGGATACTGCCATGGGTTGTGCCATCGCCACCATGCAGCCGGCGGGGCAGACCTCGGTCACGCTGGACCTCAAGCTGACCTATCTGCGGCCGTTGTCGGTGCGGTCGGGGGCGATCACGGCGGAAGGCAAAGTGATAAAGCTCGGCCGCCAGACCAGCTATGCCGAAGGCTTCGTCCGCGACCGTGCGGGCAATCTTGCAGTGCACGCGACCGGAACGTTCACGATGATCGGCGTTGAAAAGAAGAATTAGATGCAGCTTTTCCCGCGCACAACTGCTATTATATGACCAGGGACATTTAATGGGATGCGTTGATGCGTTATTCGAGAGAGCACAAGCAGGAGACCCACGCGCGGATCGTGAAGAAGGCCTCGGTGCGGCTTCGCGAAAAGGGCGCGCATGGCATCGGCGTCGCCGACCTGATGAAGGAGGCGGGTCTGACCCATGGCGGCTTCTACGCGCATTTCGATTCCCGCGAGGCGCTCGTGATCGAGGCTTTTGCCTATGCGATGGACCGCTCGGTCGAGCACTGGCGAAAAATCGCCGCTGAAACGCCGCCGGAGAAGCGGCTGTCGACGATCATCGATTCCTACGTCTCGACGGTTCATCGCGACGATCCCGGCCGCGGTTGCGCCGTTACGACGTTAGGTGCCGAGATCGCCCGGGAAAGCGCGAAGACGCGCAAGGCCTTTGCCGCCAAGCTGGAGCAGTTGATCGATGTGATCGCCGACCAGATTCCGCACGTGCCGCGCAAGACGGCCCGCAGGCAGGCGATGGGCACGCTGGCGACGATGATGGGTACGCTGGTGATGTCGCGCGTTGCCGGCAGCGGTGAACTCTCCGACGAAATTCTCGTCGCCGGCCGCGAGGCGGCGCTGACCCGTGCCGAGGCGAAGCCAGCCGCGAAGAAGACGCGGGCGAAGGTGAATTAGAATCGATGGCCTCTCCACGTCGTCCCTGCGCACGCAGGGACCCATACGCCGCGGCCCATGAAAGGGGCACAAGCGGAAACGGCTTCTATTGCTATTTGTATCGGTGGTTATGGGTCCGTGCGTTCGCAGGGACGACGATGGTTTTTGTGCCAGGCCGTCACCGCCCGCTGAACAGCGCGCGCTCGCTTTCCACCGTCTCGTGGATGTAGTCGGCCACCGCCCTGATCCGCGCCAGGTCCTTGCTGTCGGCGTGCATCAGCATCCAGAATGTGCGCGAGATCCTGACCTCGTCGGGTAGCACCGCGCGCAGTTCGCCGTGCGCCTTCGCCATGAAATGCGGCAGCACCGCAATGCCGAAGCCGGCAATGGTGGCGTTGAGCTGCGCGATCAGATTGGCGCTGCGGAATTTGGCCGAGATCTTCGGCGAGACCTGGGGCAGGTAATCCAGCTCCGGCGTGAACAGCAGTTCCTCGATGTAGCCGACGAAGCGATGCCCTGGCAGGTCGCCGCGGGAAGTGATTTTCGGTGCCCGGTCGAGATACGCCGGCGCGGCATAGAGCCCGAGGCTGTAGTCAAGCAGTTTGCGCCCGACGATCCGGCCCTCCTTGGGCATGGAGAGGCTGATCGCGATGTCGGCCTCGCGCTTCGACAGGCTGAACAGGCGCGCGGTGGCGACGAGCTGCAGGTCGAGATCGGGATACCGCTCGGTGAATTTCAGAAGCCGCGCCGCCAGGAAATGGCTGCCGAACCCGTCGGGGGCGCCGATCCGGACCGTGCCGGTGAGCTGGGCGCGCGAGCCGCCGACCGCCTCCTGGTTGGCGACGATGGTGGATTCCATCGCTTCGGCACTGTCGGCCACGCGCTGGCCTGCTTCGGTCAGGAGGTACCCGGTCTTGCGGCGGTTGAACAGTTTTGCGGAGAGATGCCGTTCCAGCCGGTCGACACGGCGGATCACGGTGGCATGATCGACCGATAGCTGCTTGGCGGCAGCGGAAACCGACCCGCCGCGGACGATCGCCAGCACGAAACGGAAGTCATCCCAGTCGATCGTCTTGGTGCCTTGATCCAGCATTTCCGCACATCTATGGTGCAATATATCGGACTTGTATCCCAAGAAATGCAGGTCAAAAAGGGGCTCGAAAGCGATCCCAGACGGGACCTTAGGGAGATCATTCATGCGCTCAATCGGACACTTTATCGGCGGCAAAGAGGTCAAGGGAACGTCCGGCCGGACGGCCGACGTGTTTGAGCCGATGACAGGCGACGTCCAGGCCAAGGTGGCGCTGGCCTCAAGAGCGGAAGTCCGCGCGGCTGTCGAAAACGCCACGCTTGCCCAGCCCGAATGGGCCAACACCAATCCGCAGCGCCGCGCGCGGGTGATGATGAAGTTCCTGGAGCTGGTGCAGCGCGACTATGACAAGCTCGCTGAGCTCCTGGCGCGCGAGCACGGCAAGACCGTTCCCGATGCCAAGGGCGACATCCAGCGCGGCCTCGAAGTCGCGGAATTCGCCTGCGGCATTCCGCATCTGCTGAAGGGTGAATACACCGAAGGCGCCGGCCCCGGCATCGACATCTACTCGCTGCGCCAGCCGCTGGGCGTCGTCGCCGGCATCACGCCGTTCAATTTCCCGGCGATGATCCCGATGTGGAAGTTCGCGCCCGCGATCGCCTGCGGCAACGCCTTTATCCTAAAACCTTCGGAGCGCGATCCCGGCGTCCCGATGCGGCTGGCCGAATTGATGATGGAAGCGGGGCTGCCGCCCGGCATCCTCAACGTCGTCAACGGCGACAAGGAAGCTGTCGACGCCATTCTCGACGACCCCGATATCAAGGCGATCGGCTTCGTCGGCTCGACGCCGATCGCGCAGTACATCTATGAGCGCGCCGCCCAGACCGGCAAGCGCTGCCAGTGTTTTGGTGGCGCCAAGAACCACGCCATCGTGATGCCCGACGCCGACATGGACCAGACGGTCGACGCGCTGATCGGGGCCGGTTACGGCTCGGCCGGCGAGCGCTGCATGGCGGTCTCCGTCGCCGTTCCCGTCGGCAAGACCACCGCCGATCGGCTGATGGAAAAGCTGATCCCGCGCGTGGAGTCGCTCAAGATCGGAACCTCGGTCGATCCGTCCGCTGATTACGGCCCGCTGGTCACCCGCGAGGCGGTCGAGAAGGTGAAGAACTACATCGATATCGGCATCAAGGAAGGCGCCACGCTCGCCGTCGACGGCCGCGGCTTCAAGATGCAGGGCTACGAGAAGGGTTTTTATCTCGGCGGCTCGCTGTTCGACAACGTCACCAAGGACATGCGGATCTACAAGGAAGAGATCTTTGGCCCGGTGCTCTCGGTGGTGCGCGCCCACGACTACAAGGAAGCCCTCGCGCTGCCGTCCGAACACGATTACGGCAACGGCGTTGCGATCTTCACCCGCGATGGCGACGCGGCGCGTGACTTTGCCGCCAAGGTCAATGTCGGCATGGTCGGCATCAACGTGCCGATCCCGGTGCCGATCGCCTATTACACCTTCGGCGGCTGGAAGAAGTCGGGGTTCGGCGATCTCAACCAGCACGGCCCGGACTCGGTCCGCTTCTACACCAAGACCAAGACGGTGACCTCGCGCTGGCCGTCCGGCGTCAAGGAGGGTGCGGAGTTCTCGATTCCGTTGATGAAGTAAGCCCGTTAGCGCGAGCGCAAGATGCAGTTCGCCCTCAACGAGGATCAAATCGCGGTTCGCGACATGGCGCGAGCGTTTGCGGCCGAGAAGATCGCGCCGCATGCGCTGCGCTGGGACGAGGAGAAGCATTTTCCTGTCGACGTGATGCGCGAGGCCGCAGGCCTCGGCATCGGCGGCATCTACATCAAGGACGACGTCGGCGGTTCCGCGATGACACGCTTCGACGCGGCGCTGATCTTCGAGGCGCTGGCGACCGGCTGCCCGACGGTGTCGGCCTTCATTTCGATCCACAACATGGCGTCCTGGATGATCGATGCCTATGGCAATGACAGCCAGCGGCAAAAGTGGTTGCCAAAGCTCTGCACCATGGAGCTGCTGGCAAGCTATTGCCTGACCGAGCCGGGATCCGGCTCGGACGCCGCGGCACTCCGCACCCGCGCCGTGCGCGACGGCGATCATTACGTGCTCAATGGCCAGAAACAGTTCATCTCGGGTGCCGGTGGCGGCGACCTCTACGTCGTGATGGTGCGGACCGGTGGCGACGGGCCGGGCGGCATCTCCACGCTGGTGATCCCGGCCGAAACGCCCGGTGTCTCGTTCGGTGCCAACGAGCGCAAGATGGGCTGGAACGCGCAGCCGACGCGCGCCGTGATCTTCGAGAATGCCCGCGTGCCGGTCGAGAACCGGCTGGGCGAGGAGGGTATCGGCTTCAAGATCGCGATGGCCGGGCTCGACGGCGGCCGCCTCAATATCGCGGCGTGCTCGCTCGGCGGCGCGCAGAGCGCGCTCGACAAGTCGCTCGCTTACATGAAGGAGCGAAAAGCCTTCGGCAAACGTCTCGATGAATTCCAGGCGCTGCAGTTCCGCCTCGCCGACATGGCGACCGAGCTGGAAGCGGCGCGGACCTTTGTCTGGCGCGCGGCCGCTGCGCTCGACCGCAAGGATCCCGACGCCACCATGCTGTGCGCGATGGCAAAACGTTTTGGCACCGATGTCGGCTTCGAGGTCGCCAACCAGGCGCTGCAACTGCATGGCGGCTACGGCTACTTGAGCGAATACGGCATCGAGAAGATCGTGCGCGATCTGCGCGTGCACCAGATTCTGGAAGGCACCAACGAAATCATGCGGCTGATCGTGTCGCGCAAGCTGATCGAGGGCGCGCGATGACGGATGCGGCCATTGCAGACGGCGACCTGATCGCGCGCAAGGAAGGCACGGCCGGCATCATCCGCCTGAACCGGCCGAAGGCGATCAATGCCGTGACGCTGGAGATGTTCCACGACATCGACAAGGCGCTCGATGTCTTCGAGGCGGATCCTGATATTGCGGTGATCGTGCTAGAAGGTGCCGGCGAACGCGGCCTTTGCGCCGGCGGCGACATCCGCGCGCTCTGGGAAAGCTCCAAGGTCAAGGGCGATCTCGGCAAGATCCTGTGGCGGGACGAATACATCCTCAACGCCCGCATCAAGAAGTTCCCAAAACCCTATGTCGCCTTCATGAATGGCATCGTGATGGGCGGCGGCGTCGGGCTCTCCGCGCACTCGAGTCATCGCGTCGTCACCGAAAAGACGAAGCTCGCGATGCCCGAGGTCGGCCTCGGCTTCTTCCCTGACGTCGGCGGTACCTGGCTGTTGTCGCATTCGCCGGGCGAGATCGGCACCTATTTTGGATTGACCGGGCAGACCATGAACGGTCCGGATGCCATTCATGCAAAGTTTGCCGATGCGGTGGTGCCGTCATCAAAACTGCCGGCCTTGCGCGAGGCATTGACGAAGGTGGCGTCGGGCACGACGGCGGCCGACGTCAGGAAGCTGATCGACGGCTTCTCGACTGGAGAGACGGCCGGGCCGGTCGCCGTGCAGCAGGCGAAGATCGATGCGTTGTTCTCCCACGACCGCATGGAAGACATCATCGCGGCGCTGCAGCGCGATGGTTCTGATTTTGCGCAGGCGACGCTGAAGACGCTGAACGAAAAGTCGCCGCGCGGCATGGTCGTGACGCTCAAGCTGCTGCGGCTGGCGCGCAGCGCGCGCTCGCTGGAGGAATGCCTGGTGCGGGAATATCGCGCCGCGCTGGAAGTGTTTGCGAGCGACGATTTTCGCGAGGGCGTGCGCGCCGCCGTAATCGACAAGGACCGCAATCCAAGATGGTCGCCGCCGAGAATCGAAGACGTGACGCCGGAAATGGTCGCGGCTTATCTCGCCGAGATCGGCGCTGACGAACTCAGATTTCCCTGATCAGAACAAGAAAGTTTAGCGGAGGATTCGAGATGGCAAATATCGCATTCATTGGCCTCGGCAATATGGGCGGTCCGATGGCGGCCAATCTGGTCAAGGCCGGCCACAAGGTGACCGCGTTCGATCTGGTCGAAGCCTCGCGCGATCAGGCCAAGGCTGACGGCGCCGCGATCGCCGAGAGTTCGGTCGCTTCCGTCAAGGGCGCTGATGTGGTCATCACCATGCTGCCGGCGGGCAAGCATGTGCTAACGGTCTGGAACGAGGTCATTCCGGTGATGACCAAGGGCACGCTGATCATCGATTGCTCGACCATCGACGTCGAAAGCGCCAAGCAGGCGCACGCGCTGGCGGCCAAGCACGGCATGCTCTCGGTCGATGCGCCGGTCTCAGGCGGAACCGGCGGTGCCAAGGGCGCGACGCTGACCTTCATGTGTGGCGGCGAGGAAAAGGCGTTTGCTGCGGCGAAACCGGTGTTGGAGAACATGGGCAAGAAGATCGTCCATTGCGGCGCCGGCGGCGCAGGGCAGGCGGCCAAGATCTGCAACAACATGATCTTGGGGATTTCCATGATTGGCGTCGGCGAGGCCTTTGCGCTCGCCGAAAAGCTGGGCCTGTCGCATCAGGCGTTGTTCGATGTCGCCTCGACCTCATCGGGGCAATGCTGGGCGCTGACGTCCTATTGCCCGGTGCCCGGCCCGGTGCCGACTTCGCCCGCTAACAACGATTATAAGCCGGGATTCGCGTCGGCCCTGATGGTGAAGGATCTGACACTGGCGCAGGATGCGGCCAATGCCGCGGGCGCGGTGACGCCGCTCGGCAAGCACGCGCAGGAGATCTATAAGGCCTTCGATGCCGCGGGTCACGGCGGGGTGGATTTTTCCGGGATTATCCAGCACGTTAGGAGTCTCGCTGCGACATAACGGAGACCTGATGACGACCTTCCAGGAAGCGCGCGCCTTTCTACTCAAGCATCGCACCGATTACGATGCAGCAGTGAAGGGATTTCGCTGGCCGGATCCGGTTCCATTCAACTGGGCGCTCGACTGGTTCGACGCGGAGCTCGCGCGCAATCCTGACAGCCGGGATCGCCCGGCGCTCTGGATTGTCGATCCCGGCGACAAGGAAACAAAGCTCACGTTCGCCACGCTGTCGCGCCGCTCCAATCACGTCGCAAAGTTCCTGCGGGCGCAGGGGCTGAGGCGCGGCGATCATTTGTTGTTGCTGCTCGGCAATGTCGTGCCGCTGTGGGAGACCATGCTGGCGGCGATGAAGCTCGGTGTGGTCGTTATCCCAGCCACCACGCTGCTCACCCCGGACGAACTGCGCGATCGGCTCGAGCGGGGCAGGGCGCGGGCGGTGGTTGCCTCGCAGGATCAGGTCGCGAAATTTGCGGGCCTCGGCGGCGACGGACTGGTGCGCATCGTGGTCGGCGCGACATCGAACCACGATGGCTGGCTGCCCTTTGAACAGGCTGCCAGCGCCTCGGATGACTTTACACCTGACGGCCCGACCAATGTCGACGATCCGATGCTGCTTTATTTCACCTCGGGCACCACGGCGAAACCAAAGCTGGTGCGGCATAGCCAGCGCAGCTATCCCGTCGGCCACCTCTCGACGATGTTCTGGCTTGGTCTGCAGCCGGGCGATGTCCATCTCAACATTTCTTCGCCGGGCTGGGCCAAGCATGCCTGGAGTTGCTTCTTCGCGCCGTGGAATGCCGGCGCCACCGTGTTCGTGGTCAACCAGCCGCGCTTCGACGCCAAAGCCCTGCTCACCACGATCGGCCGCTGCGGCGTCACCACGCTGTGCGCGCCGCCGACGGTTTGGCGGCTGTTCATTCAGGAGAAGCTCGCGGATTTCAAGGTAAGCCTGCGCGAGGTCTGCGGCGCCGGCGAGCCGCTCAATCCCGAAGTGATCGACCAGGTGAAGGCGGCTTGGGGTCTCACCATCCGCGACGGCTATGGCCAGACCGAGACTGCGGCGCTCGCCGGCAATTCGCCGGGCCAGAAGGTGAAGATCGGCTCGATGGGCCGTCCGTTGCCAGGCTACCGGGTGCGGATCACCGACAATGACGGCCACGTCACCAAGGAGGGCGAGGTGACGCTGGTGCTCGGCGCCGACCGTCCCGCAGGCCTGATGCAGGGCTATCAGGGCGAGGACGGCAAATTGAGCGGCGCGGACGGCGATCTCTACCGCTCAGGCGACGTGGTGTTTGCCGATGACGAGGGGTATCTCACCTTTGTCGGCCGCTCCGACGACGTCTTCAAATCTTCCGACTATCGCATCAGTCCATTCGAGCTGGAGAGTGTGCTGCTGGAGCATGAATGGGTAGCTGAAGCCGCGGTTGTCCCAAGTCCCGATCCGATCCGGCTCGCAATTCCAAAAGCCTACGTGCTGCTGGTATCAGGCGTGGAGCGTTCGCCGGAGACGGCGCTGTCAATCTTCAAACATCTGCACACCCGGCTCGCGCCGTTCAAGCGCATCCGCAAGGTCGAGCTGGTGACGGAACTGCCGAAGACGATTTCCGGAAAGATCCGCCGCGTCCAGTTGCGTCGGCTCGAACATGATAATAATCGCAGCGATGCGCTGCGCGGCGCCGAGTTTCGCGAAGAAGAATTCCCGGAGCTGCAGAAAGTGCGGACCGCCGGGTCGGAGAGCTAATCAATGAATGAAGTCTGGAAGAAGCCGCCGGTCTCGTTTGAGGCCTATCAGGCCATGGTCGGCAAGGAGATCGGCGTGTCGTCGTGGCACCTGATCGACCAGAGCCGGATCAACCTCTATGCCGACGTGATCGAGGACCATCAGTTCATTCATGTCGACCCGGAACGGGCGAAGAAGGAAACCGCGTTCGGCAACACCATCGCGCACGGCTTTCTGACGATGTCCTTGATGAGCATCATGTCGTATGAGGTGATGCCGGTCATCGAGGGCACGGCGATGGGCGTCAACTACGGGTTCGATAAGCTGCGCTTTCTCTCGCCGGTCCGCGCCGGCTCGCGGGTCCGCGGCCGGTTCACGCTGGTGGAAGCCAAGCTGCGCAAGCCGAAGGAATTGCAGTCGCGCACCAACGTCACCGTCGAGATCGAGGGCGAAGACAAGCCGGCGTTGGTCGCCGATTGGATCGGGCTGATCTATTTCAAATAGGTTGGCCGGGCAAAACCGCGAAGCGCGTCTTCAAACCAGTTGACCCGGCAATCCATCGCTGATCAAAAACTCTTCAATTTTGATGGATGCCCGGGTCACACCCGATCAAGTCGGGGGCAGGCGCCCGGGCATGACGGGCAGGAACAATCGGGATCAATACTCATGGCAATCAGGTTTGACGGACGCGTCGCAATCGTCACGGGCGCGGGCAATGGTCTGGGACGGGCGCATGCGCTGGGGCTGGCGAGCCGCGGCGCCAAAGTGGTGGTCAACGATTTCGGCGGCGCGCGTGACGGCACCGGCGGCTCGCTGACCCCGGCCGAATCCGTGGTCGAGGAAATCCGCAAAGCCGGCGGCACGGCGATGGCCGACGGCGCCGATGTCTCCAAGTTCGGACAAGTCACCGCGATGGTCGAGCGGGCTACGAAGGAGTGGGGCAGTGTCGATCTGCTCTGCGCCAATGCCGGCATTCTCCGCGACAAGTCGTTTGGAAAAATGGATGTCGCCGACTTTGCCAAGGTGCTCGACGTCCATCTCGTCGGCACGTTTTACTGCTGCAAGGCGGTGTGGGATGGCATGCGCGAGCGCAACTATGGCCGCATCGTGCTGACCACCTCGTCGTCTGGCCTGTTCGGCAATTTCGGCCAGGCCAATTACGGCGCGGCGAAAGCCGGCATGGTCGGCCTGATGAACGTGCTGGCCGAGGAAGGCCGCAAGAACAACATCCGCGTCAACACGATCTCGCCGACCGCGGCGACCCGCATGACGGAAGAACTGCTGCCGCCGCAGGCGCTGGCGCTGATGAAGCCCGAAGCGATCACGCCCGCGGTGGAATATCTGCTCAGCGAAGACGCGCCGACCCGCACCATCATGGGCGCGGGCGCGGGTTCGTTTGCGGTGATCAAGATCATCGAGACCGAAGGCGTTAACCTGCCGCAGTCCGACTGGACGCCCGACGCCATCGCGGCGCATTTTGCCGAGATCGACGACGTGTCGAAGGCGAAGGCGCTGCAGAGCGCATTCGAGCAGACGCAGAAGTACGTCGCCCAGGCCGCGGCGAGGGCGGGGATTAAGCTGTAGCGAGGCGGCGAATCCGTAGCGCGTAGGGTGGGCAAAGGCGCGCGTCGCGCGCCGTGCCCACCATGCATCCCCATCATCGGTGAAAATGGTGGGCACGCTTCGCTTTGCCCACCCTACGGGACCATCGATCCGGCTACACTCTCGCTATGTCTTCGCACTCCAAAAGCGCCGCCATCATCGGTGCCGGTCCCGCCGGGCTGATGGCCGCCGAAGTGCTGGCGCAAGGCGGCGCCAGCGTAACCGTTTACGACGCGATGCCGTCAGCCGGGCGCAAATTCCTGATGGCGGGGCGCGGAGGGCTGAACCTCACGCACAGCGAGCCGATGCCGCAATTCCTAGTCCGCTATCGCGAGGCGATGCCGCACCTGACGGCCGCCATCGAAGCATTTCCACCGCAGGCGTTGCGCGACTGGAGCGAGACACTGGGGCAGGAGACTTTTGTCGGCTCCAGCGGCCGGGTGTTTCCGAAAGCCTTCAAGGCGTCGCCCTTGTTACGCGCTTGGCTGCGGCGGCTGGCCTCGCAAGGCGTGCAGTTTGCGCTACGCCATCGCTGGGTCGGCTGGGACGAACAGAGCCGCCTGCGCTTTGAAACGCCTGGTGGACCGCTCGTCGTCGATCCCTGCGCAACCGTGCTGGCGCTCGGCGGCGTGAGTTGGCCGCGGCTCGGATCGGATGGCGCGTGGACGGAGATTCTAGCGGCAAGAGGGGTGAAGATATCTCAGTTCCGGCCGGCCAATTCCGGTTTCACCGTCGCCTGGTCGGATATTTTCCGCGACCGCTTTGAAGGCCAACCGCTCAAGGGCGTGGCACTGACATTTGGTCAACACACAGTACGTGGCGAAGCCATCGTCACCAGCACCGGCATCGAGGGTGGCGCGGTCTACGCGCTGTCCGCCGAATTGCGCGAGGCAATCCAGCGCGATGGACAGGCCGCGCTCAGCATTGCCCTGCGTCCCGACGCGGAGATCGGCGAACTGACAGCGAAATTGTCCGCCGCAAAAGGCAAACAATCCTTCTCGAATTTCCTCCGCAAGGCAGCAAATCTCTCGCCCGTCGCTATCGGACTGTTGCAGGAGGCCGCCAAAGCATCCGGGATGTCGCTATCTTCGCTGTCGCCCGCTGATCTCGCCCGCATGATTCAGGCAGTACCTGTGCAGCTTGATGGTGTGTCACCAATCGCGCGCGCGATCTCGACCGCAGGCGGCATCGCCTTCGACGAACTCGATGCCGATTTCATGCTCCGCCGCTTGCCCGGCGTGTTCGCGGCCGGTGAGATGCTCGACTGGGAAGCGCCGACGGGAGGGTATCTGCTGCAAGCGTCGTTCGCCACCGGCGTAGCGGCGGGCCGGGGTGCGCTGAGGTGGCTTAATTCGTAGGATGGGTAGAGCGAAGCGAAACCCATCACTTCGCAGCCCGGCAAGTCCCGATGGGTTTCGCTGCGCTCTACCCATCCTACGGGGGCCTTCCTACCGCAATTTCCCTCTTGCCGCGACCGGCAGCGTGCCGTTGATCTCGTCGCCACGCACCATCACCACTTCGTCCATCATGTTGACGACGACGCAGACATGGTTGGGCACGATCCGGACGACGTCGCCGACATTCGGCCGCGTGTTGCTGCGGGCCAGGTCGAGGAAGCCGTGCTCTTCGGCAAAGCGCGCGATCTTCGCTTCCGGGTGCTCCAGGATCAGTCCGTAGCCGTCGAGGCCGCCGCCGGGATCCGAGGTCAGCGTCTTCGAGCCGGCGTCGAGAATGCCGCGGTCCGGTCCGGCGCGGCTCACAACTGTGGAATAGATGTTCAGCGCGCAGTCGTCCCATTCGGCGACGCCGGCCGCGACCTGCATGCGGTCGTTGTAGATATAGGTGCCGGGCCGATGCTCGGTCGCGCCCTTCAGCTTGCCGAGATTTTTCAGATTGGGCGAGCCGCCGGTCGAAACCATCGTCGCATCGAGCCCGTGCGCGCGGACGCCCGCCAGCGCCTCGTCAAAAAACTTCTGTGCCTCAGCCCAGCCGGTTTCGGTCGGGTACAGCATGAAGCCCGCAAATTGCAGCCCCTTCGAGCCAGCGATCTCGCGCGCCAGCGCAATCGCTTCGGCCGGCGTTTCGACACCGGCGCGCTTGCGCCCCGTATCGCACTCGACCACGACCGACAGCGGTCGGCCCGAAGCAGCCGCCGCCTGCGGCAGGCCGGCGATCACGGTCGAATTGTCGGCGGCGACCGTCATGTTGGCCTTGGCCTGCAGCGCCGCCAGCCGGGCCATCTTCTCCTCGCCGATCAGATTGTAGCTGATCAGGATGTCGTCGATCCCGGCCTCCGCCATCACTTCGGCCTCGCCGAGCTTCTGGCAGGTGATGCCCTTGGCCCCCGCTGCGATCTGCATCTGTGCGAGCAGCGGGCTCTTGTGGGTCTTGATATGCGGCCGGTTGGCGACGCCGGCGGTATCGCAGGCGACCTGGATGCGGGCGATGTTGCGCTCGACGCGGTCCATGTCGATGACCGCGCAGGGCGTGCCGTATTCACGGGCGATTTTGGCGGCGAGGGGCGTTGTCATGCTCTTCTCTCTGTTGGAGTCCGTAGGATGGGTAGTGAACCCGTAGGATGGGTAGAGCGAAGCGAAACCCATCAAATCCCGTCGATCCATCATGATGGGTATCGCTGCGCTCCACCCATCCTACGCTTGCTCGATTTCTTCCCGCAAAACTTCAAGCTCCAGCCACCGGTCTTCGGCTGCGGCCAGCTCTTCCTGCGCTTTTGCAATCGCCGATGACGCCGCGTCGAATTTCTTGCGATCCTTGGCGTAGAGGTCGGGATCGTCAAGCAGCTTCTGCTGTTTTGCGATCTCGGCCTGCAATTTCGCGATCGTTTTCGGCAGCGTCTCCAGCGCGTGCTTCTCGTTGAAGTTCAGCCGGCGTTTTGAGGCGGCGGAAGGGGCGGTAGCTCTGGTCTCCTTCTTTTCCTCAATCGGCGCCGGTCCATTGACAGATTCCCGCGACAAATCCTCGCCGCGCTGGGCCAGCATGTCGGTGTAGCCGCCGGCATACTCGATCCAGCGGCCATTGCCTTCCGGCACGATCACGGACGTCACCACGCGATCGAGGAAGTCGCGGTCGTGGCTGATCAGCATCACCGTGCCCTCGTAATCGCCGAGCATCTCCTCGAGCACGTCGAGCGTTTCGAGATCGAGGTCGTTGGTCGGCTCGTCCAGTACCAAGAGGTTCGACGGCTTTGCCAGCGCTCGTGCCAGCATCAGCCGGCCGCGCTCGCCGCCGGAAAGCACCTCCAGCGGCGTGCGCATCTGTTCTTGCGCGAAGAGAAAGTCCTTCATGTAGCTGACCACGTGTTTCGGCTTGCCGCCGACCATGACATGGTCGCCGCGACCGCCGGTCAGCGCTTCCGCCAGCGTCGATTTCGGATCGAGGCTTTCGCGGTGCTGGTCCAGCGTCGCCATTTCGATATTGGCGCCGAGCCGGATCGTGCCGCTATCGGGCGGATCGTTGCCGATCAAAAGATGAACCAGCGTGGTCTTGCCGGCGCCATTCGGGCCGACGATGCCGATGCGGTCACCGCGCTGGACCCGAATTGAGAAGCTATCGACGATCTTGCGCTCGCCATAGGCCTTGGCGATGTTCTTCGCCTCGATGACCAGCCGGCCAGACTTTTCGGCTTCGGCGGCCGCGAGGTTGGCATTGCCGGCAGCGCCGCGATAATTGCGCCGCTGGTCGCGCAGCGCATGCAGATTGCCGAGCCGCTTGACGTTGCGCTTGCGGCGGCCCGAGACGCCATAGCGCAGCCAGTGTTCTTCGTTGACGATCTTGCGGTCGAGCTTGTGCTGCTCGCGCTCTTCTTCCGCCAGCACCTCGTCGCGCCAGGCTTCGAATGCGGAGAAGCCGCGGTCGATCTGCCGGATCTGGCCGCGGTCGAGCCAGGCGGTCGAGCGCGACAGGTTGGAAAGGAACCGGCGATCGTGGCTGATCATGACGAGTGCGCAGCGGCGGCTTTCCAGTTCAGCTTCCAGCCATTCAATGGTCGGAAGGTCGAGATGGTTGGTCGGCTCGTCCAGCAGCAGGATATCCGGCGAGGGCGCCAGCACGCGCGCCAGCGCGGCGCGGCGGGCCTCGCCGCCTGAGATATGCGCAGGGTCTTCGTCGCCGGAGAGCCCGAGCTGTTCGACCAGATAGCGTGCCTGGTAGTGATCGTCGCCGGGGCCGAGGCCTGCCTCGACATAGGCCAGCGTGGTCTTGTGGTCGCCGAAATCAGGCTCCTGCGGCAGGTAGCGGATGGTGGCGCCGGGCTGCACGAAGCGGCTGCCGCTGTCGGGCTCGACCAGGCCGGCCGCGATCTTGAGCAATGTCGATTTGCCGGAGCCGTTGCGCCCGATCAGGCAGACGCGCTCGCCCGACGACACCGACAATTCCACGCCTGATAGCAGCGGCGTGCCGCCAAACGTCAGCCTTATATCTTTCAACTGGATCAGCGGCGGCGCCATCGTTCAACCCTGGTTCGGCGCAGGCTGCTGCGCCCGCTGGCGCTGGATGCGGCGGATGGTCTGGTCGAGCGCTGACAGAAACGTCGAGCGGTCGCGCGGTGCATAGGACTTTGGACCGCCGGTCACTTCGCCGGATGAGCGCAGGTCGGTCATCAGATTGCGCACCGCAAGCGTCATCCCGATCGATGCTTCCGTAAACGGCTTGCCGTTCGGCGCGATCACCTCGGCGCCGGCCTTCACGCAGCGGCTGGCGAGCGGGATATCCGACGTGATGACGATGTCGCCGCGGCCGGCGCGCTCCGCAATCCAGTCGTCGGCGGCGTCCATGCCGGAACCGGCGGCGATGCGCTCGATCAGCGGATCCTGCGGCACGCGGATGAAATTTCCCGCAACGACGCTGACCGGCAGGCCGTGGCGGATCGCGACGCGATAGATCTCGTCCTTCACCGGGCAAGCGTCGGCATCGACATAGATGCGGGTTGGGTTCACGTCAGGCATATCCGTTCGACAGCGGTTCTTTTGTCCGCGCGTGGTAACCTATTCGATGCGGGAATGCGAGGAAAACAGGGGCGGGGAACACGCTTGCCTCGGCACATTCTTTGCGTACCATAACCGGC
Organism: Bradyrhizobium sp. sGM-13; assembly: GCF_018398875.1. Taxonomy (GTDB): domain Bacteria; phylum Pseudomonadota; class Alphaproteobacteria; order Rhizobiales; family Xanthobacteraceae; genus Bradyrhizobium. The sequence goes on from NZ_JAGWDK010000004.1 coordinate 136,105, forward strand.
GGAAAAACAACCAAAAACAACAGGAAACCGGCATGCCCATCGAGTCGTATCGCGTCCAGGCCTACAACACCGCCAAACAATCCGAAAACAAGATGCATGACGACACTGTTGCAAAGCGGTTCGGGTTCTCGGGTGGGCTGGTCCCCGGCGTCGACGTGATGGCCTACATGATGCATCAGCCGGTGACGAAATGGGGCCGCGCATTTCTGGAACGCGGATTGATCGAGGCGCGCTTCGTCAAGCCGGTCTATGACGGCGAACTCGCGGAGCTCACGGCGGAAGAAAGCAACGGCACGCTGTCGATCGAGGTACAGAGCCGCGGCCAGCTTTGTGCTACCGGCACCGCGTCATTGCCGGTCTCCGCACCGGCTGTTTCGATCGCAGACTACAGGGGAGTCGCGGCGGTGGCGGAACGCAAGCCGGTCAACGCGTCTTCCTATGAAGTCGGCAAATGGCTCGGCACCATCCCGCGCGACTGGGCGGACGAAGCGGCCGCGGGATATCTCGCCGACATCAGGGAAACCGATCCGATCTACGCCAGGAAAGGTCTCGGTCATCCCGGCCTGCTGCAGCGGGTGATGAACCGGGTGCTGGTCGACAATGCCATCCTGGGCCCGTGGATTCATGTCGGCAGCCGCATGCAGCTTTTGTCGGCCGCGAGAGCCGGCGATGTCATCACCGCGCGTGCGAAGGTGGTCGGCAATTACGACAAGAAGGGGCACCGTTTCGTCGAGCTCGACGCGCTGGTCGTCGGCAACGGCAACACGCCGTTGGCGCATTGCCACCACATCGCGATCTACCAGCCGCGCGAGCAGGCGGCAGCGTAGTGGGTAGGGGCGCGCGCCGCGATCTCATCCGTCATTCCCCGCGCAGGCGGGGAATCCAGTACGCCGCGGCCTCACGGTTCGATCGCTAACGTCTCTGGAATACTGGATCGCCCGCCTTCGCGGGCGATGACAGTTGTAGATGTGATGGGCTGTGCGGGCTCTACGCCGCCGCCTTCGACTTCGCATCCTGAATCGCCCGCCACACCCGTTCCGGCGTCAGCGGCATGTCGATATGGGTGATGCCGTAATCCGACAGCGCGTCGACCACCGCGTTGACGACGCAGACGAGGCTGCCGGCGCAGCCGGCTTCGCCGCAGCCCTTGGTGCCCAGCGGATTGGATTTTGCCGGCGAGGGGTGGTCGCCGATCTCCATCGGCGGAATATCCTCGGCCCGCGGCAGCGCGTAATCCATGAACGAGCCGGTGATCGGCTGGCCGCTGGCATCGTAGCTGACCTGCTCCATCAGCGCCTGCCCGATGCCCTGCGCGACGCCGCCATGCAACTGGCCGGCGACGATCATTGGATTGACCACGGTGCCGAAATCGTTGACCGCAAAGTAGCGCACGATTTGCACCACGCCCGTCTCGGGATCGATTTCCACTTCTGCGACGTGGCAGCCATTGGGAAAGGTGGACGGCGTGTCCTTGGTGGCATGGTCGACGTCGAGCGACAGCGGCACGCCTTCGGGCATCTTGCCCTCGCGCAGGCGCTTCGCCAAATCCATGATGCCGATCGAGCGATCGGTGCCGGCGATGGTGAAGCGGCCATTGGAAAATTCGATATCGCCTTCGGATGCCTCCATCAGATGCGCGGCCGCCTGCTTGCCCTTTGCGATCACGAGCGCGGAGGCTTCCACGATCGCCTGGCCGGTCGCCGTGATCGAGCGCGAGCCGCCGGTGCCGTTTCCGAAGCGGACGAGATCGCTGTCGTTCTGCTCGATGGTGATCTTCTCGAAGGGAACGCCGAGCTGCGCCGACAGCACCTGGGCGAACGGCGTGGCGTGGCCCTGGCCATAATCGAGCGTGCCTGTGGTCAGCTTCACCGACCCGTCCGGCTCGAAGGTGATCTTGCCGAGTTCGCCGCTCGGCGGCGCGGTGACTTCGAGATACGACCCAACGGCGATGCCGCGCAGCTTGCCGTTCTTCCGGCTCTCCTTCTTGCGCTTGGCAAAATTGGCATGGTCGGAAATCTCCAGCGCCTTGTTGAAGACGCCTGCAAAGTCGCCACTGTCATAGGTGACGCCAGAAGCCGCCGCGAACGGTAGTTGCGACGGCTTGATGAAGTTGCGCTTGCGCAGCGTCAGCCGGTTGATGCCCATCTCGTCGGCGGCGCGGTCGATCAGCCGCTCCATGTAGTAGTTCGCCTCGGGCCGGCCGGCGCCGCGATAGGCGCCCATCAAGGTGGTGTTGGTCAAAACCGTCTTGATATCGACGCCAAGCAGCGGCGTGCGGTAGACGCTGGCGAGGTTCTTGCCCGTGTTGAGCGACAGCGGCCCCGGCGCGACGCCGGTGATATAGGCGCCGAGATTGCCGTAACCGGAAAGCCGCACCGCGAGAAACTTGCCGTCGGCATCGAGCGCCAGTTCGGCGTGGATGAGTTGCGCGCGGCCGTGGCTGTCGGAGAGGAAGCTGGTCGAGCGTTCGTCGGTCCATTTTACCGGACGGCCCAGCGCCTTCGCCGCATGCAGGATGCAGGTATATTCGGGATAGCTCACATTCTTCATGCCGAAGGAGCCGCCGACATTGGCGGTCAGGATCCGCACCTTGTCGTTCGGCACATTGAGGATTCTGGCCAGCATCACCTTGTTGCCGGAAACGCCTTGCGTCGGCACCTGCAGCGTGAAGCGTTCGGCGGCCTTGTCGTAGGCCGCCAGCGCGACGCGCGGCTCCATCGACACCACGGCGACGCGGGTGTTGACGATGTCGAGCCTGGTTACATGGGCGGCGGCAGCGAACGCGGCGTCGATCTTGGCGGCATCGCCATAGTGATAATCGAGCGCGACGTTGTTCGGGATGTGGTCGTAAAGCTGCGGCGCGCCGGGCTTTGCGGCTTCCGCCGCATCGGTCACGGCGGGCAGCGGCTCGATGTCGAGCTCTATCGCCTCCGCCGCATCGCGTGCCTGTGCCAGCGTTTCCGCGACCACGAACGCCACGGGGTCGCCGACGAAGCGAACCTTGTCGGTTGCCAGCGCCGGACGGTTGGTCTGCAACAGCGGCGAGCCATCCCGGCTCTTCAGCGGCAGGCCGCAGGTGAAGGGGCCGTAGCCGGCGGCCTCGAGGTCCTTGCCGGTCCAGACGCCGAGCACCCCCGGCATCGCCTTGGCGGCGGCGGTGCCGATTCCCCTGATGATTCCGTGGGCATGGCTGGAGCGCACCATCCAGCAATAGGCCTGGCCGGGCAGGGTGAAATCATCGGTGTATTTGCCCCTGCCGCGCACCAGCGTGTCGTCTTCCTTGCGACGCACCGGCTGCCCCACACCGTATTTTTGCAGTGCGATAGCGTTGTCCAGGGAGGGGGCGGACGTGTGATCTTGCATCGAAAACACCTGAAATGCTTGGGATTCTCTTGGATTTTTTGCTGGATTCTTGGTTCCGCAGGTTCCCGCTCAGATAACGTACCGTGTAATCCCGGACAACGCCTGATTGGGCATAGTCCTATGTGATGGGTTGTTGCGTAGCCCCTTGGCGCTGCTAAAGTTTCCGTGAACGATGATTTTCTTCGGCGGCCCGGACGCGGCCTGCGGAAAGACAGTTTTGATGAACCACGATACGCGGCTGCGCGAAGCCCTTGAGGCCTGCGCCAGCCCGTCAGGGTCGGTTGCGGCGGCCGAGGCAAACGGTGTCTATGCCGCGCTCGACCTTGGCACCAACAATTGCCGGCTCTTGATCGCCCACCCGGCCGGCGACGGTTTTCGCGTGGTGGATTCGTTTTCACGGATCATCCGGCTTGGCGAGGGCATTTCCGCCACCGGTTCCATCAGCGAGGCGGCGATCGAGCGCGCCATCGCGGCGCTCAGCATCTGCAGCGACAAGATCCGCTACCGTAAGGCCAAGCGCCTGCGGCTGATCGCAACCGAAGCCTGCCGAGCCGCCGCCAATGCCGACAGCTTTCGTGCCCGCGTCGCGAGCGAGACCGGCATCCGGCTCGAGGTGATCGATCGCGAGACCGAAGCAACCCTGGCCGTGATCGGCTGCTCGCCGCTGCTCGACGCCAAAGGGCGGGGCGCGATCCTGTTCGACATTGGCGGCGGGTCGACCGAGCTGGTGCGGATCGAGCGCGATCCGGAAGAGCAGAAAGCGGTGCCGCGCATCAAGGCGTGGATGTCGGTCCCGCTCGGCGTCGTCACGCTGGCCGAGCATTTCGGCGGACGTGACGTCACGGCGGAATCCTATGCGCGGATGGTGCGCGAAGTCGCGGACTATGTGGCGCCGTTTGCGGCCGAGCACGGCAACGATCTGCGCGACATGCATATGCTGGGCACCTCCGGCACCGTGACGACGCTTGCCGGCATCCATCTCAACCTGCCGCGCTACGACCGCCGGCGCATCGATGGCATCTGGATGAACGGTCCCGACGTCACGGCGGTGATCCAGCGGCTGCTCGGTATGAGTTATCAGGAGCGGGCCAATAATAACTGCATCAGCGTCGAGCGCGCCGATCTGGTGCTGGCCGGCTGCGCCATTCTCGACGCGATCCGCGATGCCTTCCCTTTGCCTCGGCTCCGCGTCGCCGACCGCGGCCTGCGCGAGGGCATGCTGGTGGAGATGATGCGTGAGGACGGCGCGCTGCGGCCGTGCTGATGTGTGGGTCCCGGGCTATGCCCGCAAACTGGAAGAGCGGCTGAAAGCCAGCCGCTCTTCCTCAAAGCTGAGCAATAGGGCCCGCACTAGGCGGCGCGCCGTACCTCTTCCATATTCTGCTTAATCTGCTTTCCGGCATCGTCGGCCAATTTGAGCGACATATCGGCGATCCGCCGGCTGCTTTCCAAAACAGAACCCACGGTCTCACGGACCAGGTCTGTCTGAACGGCTGCAACCTCCTGAGGAGTTCGGCAGGCCCACAATTCATTCATGCGGTCTATGTTCGTCTCGACTTGATGCCGAACTAACTGCAGGTATTCCTGCGAAATGCCGCCCATCACTTTGGCAGCCGTTGTGCCGGTATATAGGATGGTTTGCGCGTTGCGGGCCGATCGTTCGGTTGCCTGTTGCACTCCCTCTCCTGACAGGCCGAGCGAACGACCAAGTTGCTCCGTGGACCGCCCCATAACGGTCGTCGCCATATCCAGGCCGAAGCGCCAGGTGTTCTGTAACGTCTCGGCGTTTTGCTGGAATAGGGTAGCACTTGCCCGGGCCACTTGCTCGCCGGCTTCGGCCGCCACTTGTCCGGCGCGCGTCGTCTGTTCGGCTGCAGCTTGTCCCAGCCGGCTGGCCTGTTCAGCAGTCCTCTCGCCGGCGCGGCGTGCTGCGTCTTCCATGCCTTGGGTAGACTTTTCCTCTTGGCGTGGGTTTGCCATCTTAGTTTCTCCGCTGATTGCAGGTTGATGACTCCCCCAGCTCCGACCCGAGCAACGCAATCGCTGTGGGACTGTTCCAAGTCTTCGAATCTTTTCCGCGCTTCTCGTTTAGTTCGCAACGACTGCTTAGGAACGTCGGCAACATGTCGCGGTTATGCCGCAGACTGGCTCTTCACCCGCCGCAATTCGGCTGGCTACGCACATCACGAGGCTCAGCGAATGTCCACTGCCGAATCCATCTTTGTCGTCGTCATCTGTGTCCTCCTTGTTCTGGTGATCGGGAATATACTGTTCTCGTTCCTGGCCGAACGAAAGAACCCACCGATCGGCCGTTTCATCGACTGCGATGGTGTGCGGCTGCATTATCTCGAACGGGGTGACCCGGCAGCTCGGTGCGTCGTGCTGTTCCATGGCAACGGCACGATGATCCAGGATCTCATCATCAGCGGACTCGTGGATCGTCTTGCCAGTCGCAGCCGGGTCATATGCTTTGATCGGCCGGGCTTCGGATACAGCCAGCGGCCGCGCGCGCGGATCTGGACTGCAACGTCGCAGGCGGCTCTGTTCGTAAAGGCTCTTAATCAGCTCGGTGTGCGCGATCCCGTCGTGCTCGGCCACTCCTGGGGTGCGCTGGTCGCTGCCGCGATCGGATTTCAAACTGACTACCCGATCCGCGGTCTTGTGCTTGCTTCCGGATACTACTTCCCCACACCGCGGTTGGACTTCTGGATGCTATCAGGTCCAGCGATACCGGTCTTAGGGGACCTGGTCCGCTACACGGTTGCGCCGATGATCTCCTGGGCCATTTTGCCGGCCCTCATTCGCAAGCTCTTTGCGCCACGCTCTGTCCCGGAAAACTTCAAGCACGGCTTTCCGGCGTCCCTGACGCTCAGGCCAAAGCAGCTAAGGGCGGCCGCTGAGGAAAGCGCGTTCCTTATTCCGGAAGCAGCGCGGTTCCAGTCTCGTTATCCGAGCATTCGGTGCCCGGTCCATATCTTCCATGGAACGGTAGACCAGATTATCGAGCCCGAACAGGCTAGCCGTCTACACGAGGTGCTGGGTCGTTCCGACCTGCATCTCGTCCGGGGTGCCGGACACATGGTGACCTATGCAGACAGCACCTCTATTGCGCAGGCCGTCGAGTCCCTGGAAATCGCGACGGTCAAATAGGAACGTTAGGATGATGGGTCCGGCGGTCTCATGATACTCGCTTCAATGCGCATCCACTTCCGTGCTACTGATTCCAGGCTCCGGGTCCGGACTGGCATTTTCAAGACAAGTATCGATATGGCGAAAGACACCACCGGACGGCTGCACGTCACGGTCAAGAGCGCGGGCAAGCGCAAGCTGTCGTCGAAGCTCTGGCTGGAGCGGCAGCTCAACGACCCCTACGTGGCGAAGGCCAAGCGGGAGGGCTATCGCTCGCGGGCGGCCTACAAGCTGATCGAAATCGACGACAAGTACCGGTTTCTCAAGCCCGGCAATGCCGTGGTCGATCTCGGCGCGGCCCCCGGCGGCTGGAGCCAGATCGCGGCCAAGCGCGTCGGCGCGATCAATGGCAAGGGCAAAGTTGTCGCGATCGATCTGCTGGAAATGCCGGAAATTCCCGGCGTCGATTTCGCGCAGCTCGACTTTCTGGCCGAGGACGCACCCGAAAAGCTGATCGCAATGATGGGCGGGCGCGCCGACGTCGTAATGTCCGACATGGCGGCCAACACCACCGGCCACCGCAAGACCGACCAGCTCCGCATCATCGGCCTCGTCGAGACGGCCGCGGCCTTTGCCGCCGAGGTGCTCAATCCCGGCGGGACGTTCCTGGCAAAAGTGTTTCAAAGCGGCGCCGACGCCGAACTCGTCGGCCAATTGAAGCGCGACTTTTCCAGCGTGCGTCACGTCAAGCCGGCCTCGAGCCGGCAGGACTCCTCGGAGCGCTACGTGCTGGCGATGGGGTTTCGAGGGCGCCGCAATTAGCCGCGCGCAACCTTTACGGCGCGTGACTTAGTAGCGTCTCCAGCAGTTGTAGTCGGAGGCCAAGCGGGCGCTAGGTCTTGGCGAATCCTCTGGAACTTTCCCCCATACGGCGTATTCATTACTCAGGCGTGGTCTGTTTACCGCTTGCAGCGCTGACGGCACCGGGAATTTCTGCAGCGAGCCGCGCCTCCGTCTGGGGAGTATTCCCGTGATGGAGCAGAGGACCAGAGTTGGTAATCGACTGTTAGCTGCGTTGCCGCCGGCAGACCTCGATTTGCTTGTGCGTCATTTCCGACTGGTTACACTTGAGCGGGACACCGTGTTGGTGCGATCGGGCGATCCAATAGAGCGGATCTATTTCCCGCTTAGCGGCCTGATCGCCTTTGTCATGGATATGCCAAGCGGACAAACCGTCGCGACTGCCGTCGTCGGCAACGAAGGAGCCGTGGGTGTCTTGACTACGCTGGGGCCTTCCCGCTCCCCGATGACTGCGGTGGCGCGAGTGGCGGGGACCGCGCTGCAGATTTCGCCGGCACAGTTTCAGGCGGCGGTTGAACGCAGCAGCGCCTTGAGGGGAACGGTTCAAACCCACACCAGGGCGCTAATGGCCCAATTCCAACACGTTGCTGCCTGCAATGCGCTGCACTCGGTGACGGCGCGCCTGGCAAGATGGTTGCTGCAACTCCACGATCGTGCCGACGGCGACATCCTGCCGGTGACGCAAGAGACGCTTTCTGAATTGCTCGGTGTGCGCCGCCCGACGGTGACGCATGTCGTATGCAAGCTCCGCGCCTCGGGTGGAATCCGATCCAATCGGCGGAGCTCGATTGAGATTGACAGGCCGGGGCTCGAAGCGGCGGCATGCGAGTGCTACCAGCTCATGCGCCATCGAATCGATCGCATCACGCTGACGGAGGAGATGAAATCGCCGCCGCCTGTGGCCGAGGCTTCCCTGTTTGCCGACGCGAACGAAGTGCGGCAGCGCACACCGACACGGGGGGCGACCAGCCAACGGCCAAGGGGTCATTGACCGGATCGCAAGGCCTCGATGAGCCTATGCCGATTACACGGCGAACGCGGACCCGAGCATGCGCCATTTTTCTTCAGGCTCGTGAATCCAGGCCTCCCGGGCAAACCATTCGTGATTAGACTGGCAGATCAAACAAAAGGTGCGCGCGAAAAACACCGGGCTGCATCGAAAGCTCTCCCGGTCCGCCTTCATGCCTGTCGAGATACCTTGTCCTGTGCGGGGGCATTTGATCATGACCACGCCCATCCTGCTCCTCCACTACTGTATTTTTGTGCCGGCATGTTGCTTCGCCACCGGCTGGAATGCGCCCTTCTCACAGGGGAGCGCTTGTTCCAGCCGATTGCCGCGTGCTGCAAAGGTTCGACTAAGAACTAGGCCGCCTTCTGCAGCACGCCGGCAAAGCTTTTCTTGATCGGGTCGGCCGTCTCGGTCGCGACCCTGCGCGTAAGCTGCCAAAGCTCCCGGCTCTGCGCAGCCGTGGCTTCGAAGTTCTTGCAGCTCTGTGCCGCCGACAGTTGCAGGATTTCCGAGGGCGTCTTCATGCCCAAGAGATGACTGAAAAAATCGAAGGCGGAGCTGGTATTGGCTGCGGAGAACTCGATAACTTTGGCGGCATAGTCCGCAACGCCTTTTGCGTTGGCCGAACTGGCTTCGCGGAGAGCGTCGTTGATCGCTCCCGATGCGATCTTCATCTTCTCGATGGTTTCCTTTGCCCGGATCGTGTTCTGCTCGGAGAGCACATCAAATAGGCTCGGCATCGCAAACGGCATGCCAGGGCGCTTCTGGTCGGCACCGGCTTTCGTATCGACATTCGCTTCGTTCGTATTGACTTCACTCACAGGTGTTCATCCTTTCAAGCGAAACAGAGATCAAACAGCAGTCCAGACTTCATCCGGAGCGGGGACGCGCGATGCACCACCGAGATCGAGAGTAGGATTTCCCTCAATCATAATCGGCGCTGAGATGGTTAGCCGCCCGGTGACCGCTATCTCGACGACCGGCGGCGAAGCTTCCGTTCGCTTTCTGACCCTCACGTCGGATTTTTTTGCGGCGCAGGACGTTCGGAGCGGTGCGGAACGGGAAAATCCGGCATTTGGGCGTGAAGTGCGCCGCGGTTACCCGAGGCGCTGATCCCGCGCGTCCTCGGGGCCTTCGCTGGCGGCCTTCTTGGTCGCTGCTTTTTCCGCACCCTTGCGGCTGGAGATCTCGACGACCTTGCGCCCTGAAATTTCGTGGCCGGCGTCGTCGGGCATCTGCCAGAAGAAGTATGCTGACGCCGCCGAGATGATCGCAACCACGAGGAATGCGGGCGGGAATACGCCGGCACTCAGTTCTGTGACATGCTGGTATAGCATGGTCGATTCGACCGAGAACGCGCCCATGGCGACGCCTGCCGATATCGCCAATTGCTGGTTGACGCTGACGAGCGTGGTGGCTCGGCTCATCTGCGCCGGCTCGACCTCGGCATAGGCGACGGTGTTGATCGCGGTGAACTGCAGCGAGCGGAAGAAGCCGCCGACCACCAGGATGATGAAGATCAGCAACAGCGGCGTCGTCACCGTGAACAATGCGCAGGCCGCGAGAAAGACTGCGCTGATGACGGCGTTGACCGTCATCATATAGCGGAAGCCGAAGGCGCGGATGATGCGTGCGGCCAGCGTCTTCATCCCCATGGCGCCGACGGCCGAAGCAAACGTCACCAGGCCGGACTGGAACGGCGTCAGCCCAAAACCTTCCTGCATCAACAGCGGCAGCAGGAACGGCAGCGCGCCGATGCCGAGCCGGAACAGGAAGCCGCCGATAATGCTGGCGCGCATGGTGGAGAGCCGCAGCAGCGAGAAATCCAGTACCGGCGAGCCGGTTCGTTTCGCGTGCATGACATAGAGCGTCATCGAGATGGTACCGATCGCGACCAGGCCGGCGATAATCGGCCAGGGCAACAGATTGAGACCCGCGACCGAGAGGCCGAAGGCGATGCCGGCTAGCCCAATCCCGGCCAGCACCAGCCCATAGAGATCGAAGCGCTCGGGATCCTCGCTCTTGATCGGGTCGATGTACTTCATCGCCATGAAGATGCCGAGCAGCCCGATCGGAATGTTGATCAGAAATATCCAGTGCCAGGAAAAGTAGGTGGTGATGAAGCCGCCGAGCGGCGGACCGATCACCGGCCCGATCAGCGCCGGCACTGTCACCCATGTCATCGCATTGACCAGCGCGCTCTTGTCGATCGAGCGCAACAGCACCAGCCGCCCGACCGGCGTCATCATCGCCCCGCCCATGCCCTGCAGGATGCGGGCGATGACGAAATGGGTAATGTTCTGCGACAGCGCGCACCCGATCGACCCGATCATGAACACCCCGATGGCGATCGAGAACACCATGCGCGCACCGAAGCGATCGGCGGTCCAGCCGCTGGCCGGAATGAACACCGCGAGCGAAAGCAAATAGGACGTGATCGCCAGCTTCAGCGTCAGTGGGCTGGTGCCGATGTCCGCCGCGATCGCCGGCAGGGAGGTCGCAATCACCGTCGAGTCCATGTTCTCCATGAACAGCGCGGTGGCGACGATCAGCGGGATCAGGCGTTGCTTGTCCATCGGGATCGGGGGACTGGAGAGAGAGGCAGGCGAGGGCGCTGTATCATCCCGCCGTCACACAAGCCATTGCGAAACCGGGCAAACCACCTAAATCCTGCGTGACGCTGGTATGCACCGCGCCAGCCGCTGGAGGTAATGATGATCTACGTTCTCGCCGCGCTGTTGCCGCCGCTCGGGCTGCTCCTGAACGGGCAGCCGTTTTCGGCGATCTTCAACCTGGTCCTGATCGTGTTTTGCCTGGTTTTCGGGCTGATCTTCCACGTCCTGTTCTTGGTGCCGTCGGCGCATGCGCTGATCGCGGTTCACATGAAGCGGGAGGACCGCCGGCACCGCGAGGTGGTGGAGGCGATCCGCCAGCACGGGCCGCCGCCGGGCTATCGGCCGTAAGGCCTTCCCGTAAACTCTTCCCCTAAGCCCTTGGCATTGCGGCGTTTCCTGAAAAGTCCGTGCATAGCAGTCAAACGCTTTGATTCGGCGTGCTGCCATGCTATCGACCACCGTCAACCCCACCGATGGGCTTCGATTCGACGGCGATGCCGGTAGCATCGCCGAAGGCGGCGTTCATCCATAGAACTGATCGCGGCGGCGAGCCGCCGAAAGGAGTTGGCAATGGCGCAGGGACTTCAGAGTATCCGTGAAGCCTTCACGTTCGACGATGTGCTTCTGAAGCCCGGTCTCTCGGATATTCTGCCCTCCGAGGCGGATATCCGCTCCCGCGTGACCCGCGCGATTCCGCTGAACATCCCGATCATGGCGTCCGCCATGGACACCGTCACCGAAGCGCGCATGGCGATCGCGATGGCGCAATCCGGCGGCGTCGGCGTCATCCACCGCAACTTCGATCCTGAGGGGCAGGCCGCCCAGGTGCGGCAGGTCAAGAAGTATGAATCCGGAATGGTGGTCAATCCGCTAACCATCGGTCCCGATGCCATGCTGTCGGACGCGCTGGCGCTGATGAAGGACCACGGCTTTTCCGGCATTCCCGTCGTCACCGGCGCCGGCAAGAATTCGCCCGGCAAGCTGATTGGCATTCTCACCAACCGCGACGTCCGCTTTGCGACCAATCCCAAACAAAAAGTCTCGGAGCTGATGACGCACGAGAACCTCGTCACCGTTCGCGAAGGCGTCAGCCAGGATGAAGCGAAGCGGATGCTGCACACGCACCGCATCGAGAAATTGCTCGTTGTCGACGATCAGTACCGCTGCGTCGGGCTGATCACCGTCAAGGACATGGAAAAGGCGGTTGCGCATCCGCTCGCCTGCAAGGACGAGCATGGCCGGCTGCGTGTGGCTGCCGCGACCACGGTCGGCGAGGGTGGCTTTGAGCGCACCGAGCGGCTGATCGATGCCGGCGTCGACCTGATCGTGGTCGATACCGCACACGGCCATTCTTCGCGGGTGCTCGACGCGGTCAATCGCATCAAGCGGCTTTCCAACGCGGTGCAGGTGATTGCCGGCAACATCGCAACGAAAGAGGGCGCGCAGGCGCTGATCGACGCGGGCGCCGACGCGATCAAGGTCGGCATCGGCCCAGGCTCGATCTGCACCACCCGCATCGTCGCCGGCGTTGGCGTGCCGCAGCTCACCGCGATCATGGATGCGGTGGAAGCGGCGAAGAAGGCCAACGTTTCAGTGATTGCCGATGGCGGGATCAAATATTCCGGCGATCTGGCCAAAGCACTCGCCGCGGGTGCCGACATCGCCATGGTCGGGTCGCTTCTCGCCGGTACCGACGAGACGCCCGGCGAAGTGTTTCTATGGCAGGGCCGCTCCTACAAGGCTTATCGCGGCATGGGCTCGGTCGGCGCAATGGCGCGCGGCTCGGCCGACCGCTATTTCCAGCAGGACATCAAGGACACGCTCAAGCTCGTTCCCGAAGGCATCGAGGGGCAGGTGCCATACAAGGGCCCGGTCGCCAACGTTATGCACCAGCTCGCCGGCGGCCTGCGCGCCGCGATGGGCTATGTCGGCGCCCGCAACCTCGCCGAATTCCACGAAAAGGCGCAGTTCGTCCGCATCACCGGCGCGGGCCTGCGCGAAAGCCACGTCCACGACGTGACGATCACGCGGGAGAGCCCGAATTATCCGGGCGGAGCGTAGCCCGGCAGACGCTGTCATTCCGGGATGGTCCGCAAGGATCAGACCTCAGGTGTGCAATTGCGCACCGGGGAATCTCGAGATTCCGGGTTCGATGCTTTGCATCGCCCCGGAATGACGGTGTTCTGAGCGAGGCCGTTCTCCCCGTCATTGCGAGCATAGCGAAGCAATCCATTTCACAGCTTGCGGAGGCGTGGATTGCTTCCGCCTTCGCTCGTTGAGCTTCGGCGGACAAGTCGCTACGCTTGCAATGACGAAGAACAAAACCGGAGGAAACACCCATGTCCCAAGGCAAACGCATCGTTCTCGCCTCGCGCCCCGTCGGCGAACCAAAGCCCTCCGACTTCCGCCTCGAGGATTGCCCCATCCCCACGCCGGGCGCTGGCGAGGTCCTCATTCGCACCATCTGGCTGTCGCTCGATCCCTACATGCGCGGGCGCATGAGCGACGGGCCGTCTTATGCCCAGCCGGTGCCGATCGGCGGCGTGATGGAAGCAGGCACCGTGAGCGAAGTGATCGCCTCGAACAATCCCGGCTTCGCCAAGGGCGACATCGTGCTGTCGCGCGCCGGCTGGCAGACGCATGCGGTTTCCGACGGCAAGGGCCTTGCAAAAATCGATCCTGACATCGCGCCGATCTCGACCGCAGTCGGCGTGCTCGGCATGCCCGGCATGACGGCGTATACGGGCCTGCTCGACATCGGCAAGCCGCAGGCGGGTGAGACGGTCGTCGTCGCGGCCGCTTCCGGCGCGGTCGGCTCGGCGGTCGGCCAGATCGCGAAGATCAAGGGCGCCCGCGCGGTCGGCATCGCCGGCGGCAAGGAAAAATGCGCTTACGTCAAGAATGAACTCGGCTTCGACGATTGCCTCGACCATCGCGACCCTGATCTCGCGGCCAAGCTGAAGGACGCCTGCCCGAAAGGCATCGACGTCTATTTCGAGAACGTCGGCGGCGCCGTATTCGAAGCGGTATTCCCGCTGCTCAATGCGTTTGCGCGCATTCCGGTCTGTGGCCTGATCGCGCACTATAACGATACGCAGGCGGTGGCGCCGAAATGGGCGCCGTCGCTGATGCGCGCGGTATTGACCAAGCGCCTGACCATCCGCGGTTTCATCGTCAGCGATTTCGCCGCGCGCCACGGCGACTTCCTGCGCGACATGTCGGGGTGGGTGCGCGAGGGCAAGGTCAAGCACAAGGAGTTCGTCACCGAAGGCCTTGAGAGTGCGCCCGCTGCATTCATGGGCCTTCTGAAGGGCGCCAATTTCGGCAAGCAGTTGGTGCGCGTCGGGCCGGACAAGATTTGAAACCGGCGCGCGCCCGGGGGTTCTGGGGAACCCTCAACCAGGAAGCTCACGCCTACTTGAGGCGAGCGGCGGAACGTCCCTTCGAAACTGTCGTTTGGCTTTAACATCTAATGGAGAAACCAAATGACGATCTTCAAGAAACTATCGCTCGGCCTGGTTGCCGCCACGATGCTGGCCACTCCTGCGATGGCTCAAGTGGTCTATCAGGAACCCGGTGTGATGGGCTTTAGCTATCCGAACTCAGCTTACGTCACAGGAGGTTACGGCGTCAGGACCACCACACCCCCAGGCTACTATTATGGTAACCGGTTTCACCCGGCTCCACGCGTGGGCGCATTTGCGTCACAGCCCTGGGATGATGGCTCTTACTATTCCTATGGCCTCGTTGAGCGCCAGTGGTGATGCTCTCTGAAAACTAGGGATTCCTGCCAATCAGTGAATCCAGATCAACATCGGTTTGTCCCGGCGCCTTGACGTGCCGGACTTCAAGGGCGTCGGGCTGGAAACGGTACTCCACCAGCCCGACTTCCTTGATGCCGATGACCGGCTGAATTCGTTCGGGAAGGATGAAGCCTGTCGAGGGCGCCCAGACGTGGCGCGTATGACGATAGGTGAAGTCGCGACGCTGATGGACGTGGCCTGAGGCGACCAGCCGCAGATCGACCTTCGAAAACATTTCGATCAAGCTTCTGCGCCGCGGTTGCGGCACATAGCGGATCGCCGTTTCGAGAGTCTCGGGGTCGTCAGGTGCGTTCAAAAACAGCGGCTTGTGCAGGAACAGCGCGATCGGCTTGCCGTTTACACGCCCGAGTTCTGAAGCCAGCCAGCCGAACTGCTCCGCCTCGCTCTCGATCCCGGTATTCATGATCAGCGAGTTCAATCCGATGAAGCACCAGCCGGCCGCATCGAAGCGCCAGCGGTCTTCGCCGATCACGGAAAGATAGTTCTGCCGTTCGTTCTCTGTCGCCAGATCCTTTGGCGCAGGGGCGACTTCCGTCGGGTTGTCGCCGACGTCGTGATTGCCCGGCAAATGCCGGCACGGCACCGGCAGCGAGTCATGCAATTCCCTGGCAAATTCGAGATCGTCTCGGCTGGTTGGCGCATCGAAAGCCAGATCGCCGGTGTTAACGACGAGGTCCGGCCGCGTCGCATCGATATACTCGCTGACGCGGTAAAAATTGTCGGTGAGTTCTTGCAGACGGCGCGCGAGGTGGGTGTCGGAAATTTGCGTCAGGCGAAATTCGGACATGCAGTATTCCTTTTGGACGGATTATCGCCGCGTCTGGAGTCAGAACGATGACGATATCTTGGTCGCCACGATCCTTACCCCAACGTCCGTCGCCAAAACGCCAGCATGTCCTCCCGAAACAGCTCAGCATCGCCGTCACGGCTTCCGATCTTCGCGCCCTTGCGGCCATAGCCGGCCTTCAGCGCATAGATCATCAGGTCGCGGTCGGTGAGCTTGCTCTCCGCGACGCCCTGAAGCGGATGGATGAAGGCGCCGTCATTGGCGATATAGGCCGTCGGCGCGGCGGGGGAGACGGACGCTTCAGCGACGTTCTCGATCGCGGTGCCGCGGTCAAAACTGTGCTGCGCGCCGCCGATCAGCCGCATCGTCGCCTTGCCGCCGGAGAGGCGGATGGCCTGGCAATGGCCCTGCACCTGCATCGGCGAGCACCATTCGTCGGCATCGCCCATGATGACGCGGATTTCGGTTTCGTCGACGGACGGATCGAGGAACTGATGGCCGCTCCAGGGATAGGCGGCGAGCACGCTTCGAAAGCCGGCGCCGGCGCCGACCACCGCATCGGCAAAGCGGCGCGTCGCTGCCGTTAGCACGGCGGAGCCGCCGCGGCTGTGGCCTTGCGCGCCGATCCGCGAAGCATCGATCTCCGGATGGGCCGCCAGCACCTGCCACGCCGCGAGCACATCGTAAGCGCTGGCGGCAAACGAGAACTGCGTCTGGTTCGCGACCGTGGAAGTCACATTGCGCGCGCCGAAACTATCCAGCACAAACGCCGCAAAGCCGTCGCCGACAACAGTCTCGGCATGCGCCAGATGCGAGGACGCAACGCCGAGGCTGCCCGGCACCACCATCACCAGCGGCAGCTTTCCATTGAGCTTGCGATGTTCGGAGGAGGGCAGGAACAGCTTGCCGTCGATCACAAGTCTGGGCAGCTCGGCTGCATTGCTGATGACGTGAAAGTAATTAACCGGATTGGCGGTGAGAATATCGATATTCTGTCCCTTGGCGCCGGTGGCGAAGACAATGTCCTGGTCGCGAAATCGCAAAGTTGCACTCCTCCCGCGGCTGCTCTCTTTCGGCGACCGTCAGGGATACAGTAGAGCGCTGGTTGTTGGCGTCAAAGCAAATGTGCCCAGCGGTCCGCCATCTTCGTATCTCTATGGCGTCACAGCACGCGATAACGGATCGCGAAGGCGTCATGAATCTCCGATGTCACCGTGTCGCCATTGGCGAGGACGATGCCGTCGGCCAGATGCCACGGCCCGAACTGCTCCGAATGCGAGGGGCTTGCCGGCAACCGCAGGCGGAACGTGCTTTTGGCACGGCCGGGCAGATTTAGCACCATCATGCGCTCGGTGGTGCGGTAATCGAGCGTCACGGTCCCGCGCAAGATGCTGCGGCCGTCGGGCGCGGAGGCCAGCGCCTCCTGGACCTTTGCCAGTTTCTGGTTCCGGTCAGTGAGCAGCTCGATCTGGACGTCCGCCGCGGTCGTCAACGTCGCCTTCGGCAGGCGGATTTCAAATTCAACCGCGGGTTTTGCCGGATTGAGGCCGAGATAGGCCTGCGCCGTGTGCCTGATGTCCGAGATCGCGAAAGCGAGCAGGACCAGGACCGCGGAAGCTGCAAGCCCGTGTTTGAGCAGATCGTGGCGGCTGCGGTGGCCGCTGTGGAAATAGACGGAGAGCATGATCGCGACCGCCAGCGCCGCGGCGATCCCGGCCAAGGCCGACATGACGATGCCAAGCCCGCCGTCGGGGCCGTCGGTGAATCCGACGGCCCGGAGCAGGGAGGTCACGGAATCGCCGGGCAGCTCGGCGGCGCGGCCGGCGCCGGTCAAGATGGGGGAGGTGATGTTCATCGCCTGCTCGCGGATTGCTTCAAGATCGGTTCGAGACCAGAACCTTCGGAATTCTCGCTAGTTGGTCGTCTGGCCTCTCCTTGTGGTTCAAGCGAGCCCGGTTAAGTGGATTTGTCAGGTGAGGGGCGTCTCGTTATTGATTTAGGAACTCAGGCAGGCTTCGGGGGAGATTCTCATGTCGGTTCAAATGGTTTTGCTGCCGGTCTTCGTTTTGATCGGGCTCACTTTCTTTCTGCTGCTCTGGATGGTGACGGGCCGCACCAAGGCGGTGAAGGCCCGCGAAACCAGCCTGAGGGACATCGCGCTCGGACAGCCGAAGTATCCGGCCCGCGTCGCCCAGATCGGCAATTGCTTCTCCAATCAGTTCGAAGTACCCCTGCTGTTCTATCTCCTGATCGCGCTGGCGCTGCCGCTGCGCCGGGCCGATCTCTTCATCGTGCTGATGTCCTGGGTGTTCGTGGTGACACGATTTGCCCATGCCGGCATTTTCGTCACCTCGAACAACATCCAGCAGCGCAGCCTGGCGTGGTTTGCCGGCGCGCTGGTGCTGCTTGCGATGTGGATCTATTTCGCGCTGAAGCTCTTGCTTCTGATCTAGAAAGCCCTGAATGACCCCCGCTGCCCGCCTTTCCGCCGCCATCGAACTGATCGACACCATCGACGCGCAGCGCGTTCCGGCGGCAAAGGCGCTGAAGGAGTGGGGCACCGCGCATCGTTATGCCGGCTCGGGCGATCGCGCAGCGATTTCGGGCCTGATCTGGGACGTGCTGCGGCGGCGGGCATCGAGCGCTTGGCTGATGGACGGCGACACGCCGCGGGCGCGCGTGCTCGGCATGATGAAGCTCGAGCGCAAGCTCGATGTGGAGGCGATATCGGCTCTCTGCGACGGCGGGCGTTTTGCGCCGGAACCGCTGACCGAAGCCGAACGATCAGCGCTCACCTCGCGGACCCTCGACGACGCGCCGCCGCACATCGCAGGCGACTATCCGGAATGGCTGGATCCGCATCTGGCCGCCGTGTTCGGCGATGACCGCGTGGCGGAGGCGACCGCGATGGCGAGCCGCGCGCCGCTCGATCTGCGCATCAATACGCTCAAAGCCAAGCGCGAAAAAGTGCTGGCGTCGCTCGGCCATCTCGGAGCTACGCCGACGCCGTGGTCGCCGATCGGGCTGCGCATCGAACTCGGCGCCGACGCCCGCAGTCCCGGCATTCATGCGGAAGAGGATTTCATCAAGGGCGCGATCGAAGTGCAGGACGAGGGCTCGCAGCTTGCGGCGCTGTTCACCGCGGCAAAGCCCGGCGAGCAGGTGATCGATCTCTGCGCCGGCGCCGGCGGCAAGACGTTGGCGCTGGCCGCGATGATGCAAGGCAAGGGGCGATTGATCGCAACCGATCGCGACAAGCGCCAACTCGCCCCGATCTATGAGCGGCTCTCGCGCGCCGGCGTCCACAACGCCGAGATTCGCGCGCCGAAGGGCGACACTGATCCATTGGCCGACATCAAGGCATCCGCCGATCTCGTGCTGATCGACGCGCCCTGCACCGGCACCGGCACCTGGCGCCGCAACCCCGACGCCAAATGGCGCATGCGCCCCGGCGCGCTGGAGGTTCGCTTGAAGGACCAGGCCGAAGTGCTTGATCGCGCAAGCCGCCTGGTCAAGCCCGGCGGTCGGATCGCCTATGTCACCTGCTCGGTGTTGCCAAGCGAAAACGGCGAACAAGTCCGCGCCTTCGTGACACGTCATCCCGAGTTTTCGATTCAGCCATTGAACGACACGGCAAGCGCGCTCTGGGACAGAGCGGAGGATTTTGCGAAGGCCGCGCTGCGATCGCCGGAGGGTTGGCTGATGACGCCGCGAAGGACGGGAACGGATGGCTTCTTCGTGTCGGTGCTGAAGAAGGCGTGATGCGTAGGGTGGGTTAGCCGAAGGCGTAACCCACCTACACGCGAAGAAAGATGGTGGGTTACGCTTCGCTAACCCACCCTACGAAATCTCAATCCACAATGAACAGCTTCGCGCCCGTCTTCGTCGAAGATCTATGCGCGGCGTCGCCGAAATCCGACACTTGGTAGCTCATCCCCGTGCGAAGCTTGAACGTGCGCCTGTCGCGCAGTTCGGTATCGAGCTCGCCTTCCAGCACATAGAGCACATGTCCGCGGTCGCACCAGTGATCGGCAAGATAGCCCGGTGAGTACTCGACCATCCGTACGCGGAGATCACCGATATTGAGCGTGCGCCACAGCGCTTCGCCTGAAACGCCCCGATGCGTGGTCGCGGCGACCTGACTCCAGTCAGTGACGGTGAAGGGCAGGGTGGGAATTTTCATGGGGGAAATCCTGCGATCGTTCATAAGAGGGCCCGTCATTCCGGGCGATAGCGCATCTGAGGATCTCGAGGTTCCTTGGTGCGCAATCGCGCACCTTGGTTCGCACCTTGCGCGCCTCCGGAACGACAGCGCGCGGCCGGACAAATTAGGTCAATAATACTTACCCAATGCCGATTTGTCCATGCCCGAGAAAGAATGTGGGTCAGCCCGTTGCCGCGGTTGCGAGGCCGCGCCCCGTCGCGTAATTCCTGTCCATGACAGCAGCACAGAAAGCCCGCGAGTCGACGCCCTCGGTGGCCTCGGCGCATGACAAGATTCTGATTGTCGATTTCGGCAGTCAGGTGACGCAACTGATCGCCCGCCGGGTGCGCGAGGAGGGCGTCTACTCCGAAATCGTGCCGTTCCAGAAAGCCGAGGCCGCCTTCAAGGAGATGAAGCCGAAGGCGGTGATCCTCTCCGGCGGGCCGGAGTCGGTGCACGAAGAAGGCTCGCCGCGCGCGCCGCAACTGATCTTCGATTCCGGCGTTCCCGTGCTCGGCATCTGCTACGGCCAGATGACGCTCGCCGCCCAGCTCGGCGGCGAGGTCGAGGGCGGCCACCACCGCGAATTCGGCCGCGCCGACGTCGAGGTGAAGACGGCGAGCAAACTGTTCGACGACACCTGGTCGATGGGCGAGCGCCATCCGGTATGGATGAGCCATGGCGACCGCATCACCAAAATGCCGCCGGGCTTTACCGTCGCCGCCGTCTCGCCGAACGCGCCGTTCGCGGTGATCCAGGACGAGAAGCGCAAATATTACGGCCTGATGTTCCACCCCGAAGTGGTGCACACGCCTGATGGCGCCAAGCTGCTGCGCAATTTCGTCCGCAAGGTGGCAGGCTTCACCGGCGACTGGACCATGCGCGCCTTCCGCGAGGAAGCGATCGACAAAATCCGCGCCCAGGTCGGCAAGGGTAGGGTGATCTGCGGCCTGTCCGGCGGCGTCGATTCCGCGGTCGCCGCGGTGCTGCTGCACGAGGCGATCGGCGACCAGCTCACCTGCGTGTTCGTCGATCACGGCCTGCTGCGGCTGAACGAAGCCGAGACGGTGGTCGACCTGTTCCGGCATCACTACAACATCCCGCTGGTGCATGTTGATGCCTCAAAGCTTTTCCTCGGCGAGCTCAAAGGCGTCAGTGATCCCGAGGCGAAGCGCAAGACCATCGGCCGCCTGTTCATCGACGTGTTCGAGCAGGAGGCGAAGAAGATCGGCGGCGCCGAATTTCTGGCGCAGGGCACGCTCTATCCCGACGTGATCGAAAGCGTCTCCTTCACCGGCGGCCCTTCGGTGACCATCAAGTCGCACCACAATGTCGGCGGCTTGCCTGATCGCATGAACATGAAGCTGGTCGAGCCGTTGCGCGAACTGTTCAAGGACGAGGTCCGCGTGCTCGGCCGCGAACTCGGCCTGCCCGAAATCTTCGTCGGCCGCCATCCGTTCCCCGGCCCGGGTCTCGCGATCCGCTGCCCCGGCGACATCACGAAAGAAAAGCTCGACATCCTCCGCAACGCCGACGCGGTCTACATCGACCAGATCCGCAAAGCCGGCCTCTACGACAAGATCTGGCAGGCGTTTGCGGTGCTGTTGCCGGTGAAAACCGTCGGCGTGATGGGTGATGGTCGTACCTACGAATACGTCGTGGGCTTACGCGCCGTGACCTCCACCGACGGCATGACTGCCGACTTCTATCCCTTCGACATGAGCTTCCTCGGCGCGACAGCGACGCGGATCATCAACGAGGTGAAGGGGGTGAATAGGGTGGTGTATGATGTGACGTCTAAGCCGCCGGGAACGATTGAGTGGGAGTGAGAGGAGGGACTTTTCAAGCCGGCAATTCTAGGTAGATTTGGGAGGATCAAACGCAAATAGGCCGCGCAAGCTGAGCGAAGGCAGCAACGTGCCGAGGTCGAATGACTGACATTACTTTAGAGCATTTCAAACGAGCGGTATCAGACATCAGTGCGAATGGTGACAACGATACGCTTCCTTTCGATATAGACAATCGTTTCATCACCGAAAATCAAGAAGATCTTGCTCGCATCGCATTCAAATTCAGTGAAGGATTGGAGAAGGGAAGTAGGAAGAGCGCGCGCAACCTTATCGATGAGTTGCCGATTTTCTCGGAGCGACTGCTCGTTCCCACGGGGACAGCTGGATTTCGAATAACGACGAAGATCCATCCTTTCTGGAATATCTATTTCAACGCCTTAGGAGTGGCTGTGGCTGAGGCGCTTGAGCCCACCCGCAACGAAAGGGCGCATTCCTATCGATTTGCCTCGAGCGGAAAAGGTCTTTTCAATCGCGATGCGTCTTGGCGCACATTTCGGGAAGCTAGCATTGTTGATTGCGAGCGATCGCCGGATACGTCTGTCGTTGTCCAGACTGACATCTCAAGCTTCTATGAACACGTCTCGCACCATCGCATCGAGAATCTTGTAAGCGATCTCTTCGGAGAGGCTTCAACTGTATCGACGCAGATAGACCGCTTCCTAAGCAGATTTGCATCGGGCCGCTCGTTTGGACTGCCAGTTGGCGGGCAATGTTCGCGTATACTGGCCGAGCTCCTTTTGTCGTCAATTGATCGCAGACTAACCGATGAAGGCCTGATCTGGCGACGATATGTCGATGATTTTGTGTTGATCACTCAAAATCAGTCCGAAGCATACCGGGCGCTTGCAATTCTATCACATGCACTTGCTGACTATGGCCTCACTCTGAATCGCACGAAAACCGTACTCTTAACGGCAAAACATTATGTCGATTATGTTAAGACCCAACTTGGTGTTGCAGGAGATGAGGCGAGTAAGCTTTCAGAGATTGACCTGCACTTTGATCCATATTCTGATACTGCTGAGGCTGACTACACAGAGCTGAAAGGCATTGTCGAAAGTCTGAATATTCGGGAGCTCTTGGATGGAGAGCTTCGCAAGGCGCAGCCTGACACATTTTTGGTTACTCAGATTGGCCGAACGTTGCGATTGCACGATCCCGAGACAGCGCTACTGCTTTGCAGCACGCTTCTGTCTCCCGGAAATTTGCATGCATTTCGCGCTTCTTGGTCTACAATCATGAGGGGAATTGCATCCGTCTGCGCAGAAGAGAGCTTCAGAATTATACACGAGCCGCTCGACAAACTACTCGACGACATCCGCGTCATTCGGCGCATCTTTTGTCGGCGGAGGTAAGTTGCCTCCATTATCTAAGAGCGATACGATTTCGGAGAACGCAACCTAGAGCAGCATTTGTGCTAAAAGTTCATTCGTCCTCACCTTCAGAAACCGTGAAGCGTGGATGCCTCGATTGCTGGCGGATTTGGAGGGATCGTACGAGCTTCATTCGGGAGCGTAACAAGTGGAACGCGCTCAAGGTCGAGGAGCAGCGCATGTTGTGGTATGCGGGATCCGAGTTCGGCGATGAAGGAAACAAATTTCGCTCTCAGGTGAAGAAAAGTTTGGCTGTCGCTTGGCGGCTCGGCTTCGAACGAGGGAGCCAGCCAACGTTTGCTTCCGTGTATCGCGATTGGGCAATGAAATGACTCGGCTGAGTGTGGCTCACGATCCCAGAACAATAGCGCGAGATATTCCTGGTGTTCTCGATGCACTCTTTCCGCAGTTGGCGCAAGGTGTCGTTGCAAGCATCAACCGACGATCGGTTTCTCTGCCTGAGCTGGAGGTTGTTCCACCCGAATTAATTGATGCGAGCCGATTACAAAAGGCGATGCTATTTGAAATCGCGGTCGCAGCGGCGGAGCAATTGATCAATCGGCAAGAGTCAATTGACTGGGATGTATGTTTAGAAGTTGCCGTAGATCGGCAGCGGAAGCATTTTGACGCCGTGCTGCCTCTGTCGCTTTCTGAATCGGACAAAGCTGCTGCTCTCTGGGTGGCCAATAATCTATTTACGATGCTCTCCAAATTTCGATCCCAGGCACCAGACGAAAAGTTCGAGTGCGCACCAAGAATTCCCGGCTATCAATGGATTGCGTCTGGAGTAGGTGACTTCTCGGTCGGGGCTACGCTGATTGAAATCAAGTGCACCAGCAAGCACTTCTCGTCGTCGGACTATCGGCAGATATTGATGTACTGGCTATTGAGCTACTGCGCCGCAATTGAAAGTGGAGAGCCGGAGTGGTTGAGAGGTGTTCTTTAATCCCCGTTTGAACCTCGTCGTGAAGTTCTCGTTTGAGGAGATCATTTCCATCATTGGCGGCGGTCGTTCGAAGGTTGATCTGGTGGAGCAATTTTCTGCGATCCTTGGCGACCGCTCTGCCTCCAAAACCTGAAGAATCGCATGCCTAACCGAGACGATCGAATGATGCGTGCTCGAGAGGTTGCGGACTGGCTTCACTCCGCTTTACTTGAGTATCAAAATAGTGAGCTTGAGTCCCCTGTTGAATCGTTCGATGATGATCGATGGCGGCCACTGCCTAGTTCGATCGCTCTTCAGGAGGGGTTACAACCGTTCGGCGAGATCGTCGGCGCTCTACATCGAGCTCTCCGTGAAGCAGAGTACAGCGCCGAATTATCGACGGCGAAACTGCCCGATGGCCAGTTTTGGACCATTGGCAGCAGGACCAACGTCTTTCCAATTCGTGAGATGTATAGGGGTTTCGTTGAGCCAGTCTTGAGGAGGCCGATCATTCCGCGCCTGCCTGATACGGTGGTTGCATACCTTATAGCTATTTCTGGTGATAGAGACGTTCTGAAGCGGGAGCGCCACAACCAAGTCGGTTGGCACTATCACTATTTAAACTACAAGAAGGAGCGCTCAAACCTGGTACTCTGTTGGGACACGCATGCTGTCCGTCAAACCGGCGTGGATCATCCATTGTTTCAGGAGACACACGGCGAGGGGCATGCTGTTTTTCCAGCGCGGCCTGACCTTTGGGGGGTTACCAAGAAGAAGTCGATCCACATTGCCTGTGCTCCGGATCTCGACAGGTGGCCTCTGCACACTTTCCGTTGTGCTTCGGCAAAGGCTGGACCGGTATGGCCTCTTTTCGCTGAACGTACGCAAACAGTGTCCGTCGGCTCCAATGCGAGCAAGAACAAGGACCGCGGTAAAAGCGGCGGAAGTAAGAAAAAATGACTTCCTTGGTCCTGATGAAGCTCGGTGAGTGGGGGGATTAGCCGAAGGCGTAATCCATCGTATTCGAGTATTTTTAGTGATGTGGCATGGCGAGTTACGCTATCGCTAAGCTCGCCCTACGCGCTGTTCCGTAACCGCTTGCAGTGACGGTCACCCCGGCGCAAACGCGGGATGTGCGGTGCATGACCGCATGGTACGACATCGGGATCGCCTCTTTGGAGTGAGCTTTGATGCCTGTCGCGACCGCCGCCAGCCAACAGCCTGCAACCGTCGCCGAAACCGATCCACAAACGCTGGGCTGGATGCAGGGCTTTCCGCCGCCGGCGGATAAAACCATCAGCTTTCACGACGGCTCGTCCCGCAGCTTCCCCGAATTGCGTTGGGCGTGGAGCAATATCCGTCAGCTCGTGCCGACCGTAAACGTCTGGCGCGGGGCAGGGCCCACGTCCGTGTTGCCGCGCGAGGAGCACGACATCGGCGCATCGGCTTCGGTCACGATGGACGGGCGGCCGATGACGTTTGCGCGCATGCTCGAGGAAACCTATGCCGACGGCATCGCCGTGCTGCACCGGGGCAAGTTGATCTATGAGCGCTATTTCGGTGCGCTGAAGCCGCACAAGCCGCACATCGCGATGTCGGTGACAAAATCGTTCACCGGCACGCTCGCCGGCATTCTGGTCGCGGAGGGCAAGATCGATCCGCAGGCGCCGGTCACGGACTATGTGCCGGAGCTTAAGGCCAGCGCGTTCGGCGATGCGCGCGTGCACGAGGCGATGGATATGACCACGGGCCTCGAATACACCGAGGTCTATACCGACAAGAATTCCGGCGTGTTCGGGCTGCGGCGGGCGAACGGCATGGCGCCGATCGAGCCGGGCTACGAGGGCGCGACCAATATTTTCGATTTCCTGTGCGCGCAGAAGAAGCAGGGCGAGCACGGCAAGGCCTTCGCCTACAAGACCGTCAATTCAGACGTGCTGGCCTGGATCTGCCGGCGGGCGAGCGGCATGACCTTGTCCGATCTGCTATCGGAGCGCATCTGGATTCCGATGGGTGCGGAAGAGGACGCGCATTATCACGTCGACCGCATCGGCACCGAAAGCGGCGGAGGCGGGCTTTCGACCACGCTGCGCGATCTCGCCCGTTTCGGCGAGACGATCCGCAATCACGGCCGGTTCAATGGTTGCCAGATCGTGCCGTCTAAAGTCATCGAGGATATCGCGCGCGGCGGCGATCCCGAAAAATTCAAGCCGGCCGGCTACACCACATTACCCGGCGCGTCTTATCGGAACCAGTGGTGGGTGACCCACAATGCGCACGGCGCCTTCATGGCGCGCGGCGTTCACGGGCAGGGCATCTACATCGATCCGAAGGCCGAGATGGTGATCGCCCGCTATGCCTCGCACCCGGCGGCCGGCAACGCCGCCAATGATCCCGTGACGCTGCCGGCTTACATGGCGCTGGCGAAAGATTTGATGGCGGGCGGCTAACACCCGCCCTACGGGTCGCCGCGCACCGCCGCCTCGATCTTCGCCACGTCGATCTTCCCCATCGGCATCATCGCTTCGAACGCGCGCTTGGCGACGTCGCCGCCCTTGGCCATCGCGTCGGTCAGCACGCGCGGCGTGATCTGCCATGACACGCCCCATTTGTCCTTGCACCAGCCGCAGGCGCTTTCCGTGCCGCCATTGCCGATGATCGCGTTCCAGTAGCGGTCGGTCTCTTCCTGGTTGTCGGTGGCGATCTGGAACGAAAAGGCTTCGCTATGCTTGAAGAAGTCGCCGCCGTTGAGACCGATGCAGGGGATGCCGCACACGGTGAACTGCACCGTCAGCACCTGGCCGGCCTTGCCGCCGGGAAAGTTCGATGGTGCCTTGAGAATCGAGTCGACGCGGCTGTCGGGAAATGTCTTCGCGTAGAAATTGGCCGCCTCTTCCGCGTCGTGGTTGTACCACAGGCAGATCGTGTTCTTGCTCATCGTTGCTCTCCTTGAATGGGATAATTCCCGTTTCAGGGCAAAGGACGTCCAAACAGGCTGCGTTCCGACACCCCCCGAAAGTTTTTTTGCAACCTCGCGAAATCTCCTCAAATCGCTGATTGGCCAGCGGTTGCGGCAATGATTGGACACACGCAGCCGGGCGTTGCAAGCAGCCTTGCGATGGGTGGAAGGGTAATGAAAGGTCTTGCAATTGCCTGCTTGCATCTGCGGCGGCGTTTTCGATCACCTTTATCGTCTTTATGCTGTTTTGGAAGTGGCTGGACGACGGATCCTTGGCACCCTTGGGTATGATCCTGCGCTTTCGCCGGGCAAATCACTTCTGATTTTCCGAAATCGTGTCAAGCCCCGGAATCAATAGGAATCAAAAATATTCCGCTTTCGTTCTCACCCAAATCAGTCGCATAACTCCGTCCGTCTCACGGCGAATGAGGGGCGCTCGCGATCGTCACGAACGTGCGGTGAGATGCGGTGGACGCTGATGGCGCGCTAGACGTACGCGCCGGACGCGTACGGCGAAGTCGTGTGGTTCGGGCGCCGCGGTGCTGGCGTTAAGCTTGCGATAAGAAGCGCAGGCGACGGAGGCAAAAGAGCCGTTCTCCGGGAAGAGCACGAAGTAAGCCGTAAAGCCATTGCGCAGGGAAGGCCGGAATGCTCCCGCTGCCCTGTATGCTCGTGTGCAGTTTTGTTTGCGCAAATCGCACGCGAGACCGCGGGTGCAGCAAGCACCCGGTCTTCCCTGCGCCCTCTGAATAAGAGGAGGGCAAAAGAAGACGCAAAGCTCGGGCGCTTCTCGCCGCTAGAATGCGGACTCACACCCTCGTGCTGTTTGAAACGTAGATCAGTCATAGAGTGGGATAGCGCAGCGTATTTCGCCAATCAGCCACGATCGGCGCGGCGCATCGTCATTGAGCGCCACGATCTATCCACCGCGAAACGATTGGCGATGCGTACCGCCGGCATGTTCAAGCTTCCATCAGCCTGGAGGACAGGAATTCGATGAAGCGCTGGGTCTTGGCTGGAATGAGGCGAGTTTCGGTCACGGCATGAATGCTGACCGACGACCCCTGCCATTCGGGCAGGACACGCCTGAGCCGGCCAGAGGCGAGATCGTCGGCGACGATCTTCTCGGCAAGCAGGGCGATGCCCTGGTCGTTGACCGCCAGGGCGCGGGTCATCCCCACACTGTTGAGCGTGAAGCGGCCGCCAACGCTGACATCGACCTTGTTCATCCCCTGGTGCAGAGTCCAGGTCGTGACCTTCGGCATGCAGACGCATTCATGCTCCGCCAGGTCCGCCGGTGTCGCGGGCTCGCCTGACGTTTCAATATAGCCAGGAGACGCGTAGAGGTGGCGCGAATGCCGCCCGATCAGGCGCGCGATCAGACTGGAATCTTCCAGTTTGCCGATGCGGATCGCCACATCGAACGGCTCGGCCACCAAATCGACACGGCGTGGGGTCAGGTCGAATTCGAACGTGATGCCGGGACAGTGCCGCGCGAAATCGGCGATAATCGGCGTGAGGTAAAGAGTAGCGAAGTCGACCGGGAGCGAAACCCGCAGGACACCGCTCGGCTGCTCAAGCATCGCGCCGAGCTGTTCGTGCGCGAGCCGTGCCTCGTCGACGATTCGCTTGCTTCGTTCATAATAGAGCTGGCCGGCCTCGGTGAGCTCGATCTTGCGCGTCGTGCGGTGCAGGAGCCTCAGGCCGATCGCCTTCTCCAGCTCGCTGATACGTCGCGACAGAGTGGAATTTGGCATGCCGACAGCCTCCGCAGCCTTCCGAAAGCTCTTGGCTCGCGCCACCTCCACGAACAGCGCCATGTCGTTCAAATGACTCATCTGATTGCTCCACAGATGGAACATTGATTTCAATTCTGCCGGATTTATCCCGAGATCGGAATGGTGGACAAGGACTCCAACGAATGGAGAACCCAATGAATCCACTGTTCACCCCGGCTCGCATTGGCCGCTACATGCTTCCCAACCGGCTGGTCATGGCGCCCATGACCCGCAGCCGCGCCGGCTTCGACGGTACGCCGGGAGAACTGGCGGACGAATATTATGCTCAGCGCGCTGGTGTTGGCCTGATCGTCACCGAAGGCACCCAGCCCTCGGATGACGGGCAGGGCTACCTCACCACCCCGGGCATCTACACGCCCGCACACGTCGCCGGCTGGCGGAAGGTCACGTCCGCCGTGCACGACAGGGGCGGCCACATCTTTATCCAGCTCATGCACGCCGGACGCATGTCGCATCCCGACAACACGCCGCATCATCGCCAGGCGGTCGCGCCGTCCGCGATCGCGCCGGGGACGGGCATGTTCACGGCGACCGGGATGCAGGAGATTCCCACGCCGCGCGCGCTGACGACCGAAGAGGTGCGCCAGACCGTCGCCGATTTCCGCCATGCGGCCCGATCAGCGATTGAGGCCGGCGCCGACGGCGTCGAGATTCACGGCGCGAACGCCTACCTTGTCCAGCAGTTCTTCGCGCCGAGTGCCAACACGCGCACGGACGAATATGGCGGCTCCATGGAGAACCGCGCCCGCTTCGCCGTCGAGGTCGCCACCGCGATCGCAGAGGAGATCGGCGCGGACCGAACCTCGATCCGCCTGTCCCCGGGCACGACCATGTGGGGGATTGACGAAGGCGCCGAAGGGCCGGATCTCTACCGCCATCTGGTCGCCGAACTCAACAAGCTCGGGCTGGCCTATGTGCACATCATGCACCAGGGCAACGAGCCATTGCTGGCCGACATTCGCAAGCTCTGGCACCAATCGCTGATCCTCAATCGGCCGGGTCGTCCGCGCAACCAGATCGGCGCCGACATGGCTTCGGGGTTGGCCGATCTCGAAGCCTATGGGCAGATGGTCCTTGCCAATCCGGACTTCGTCGTGCGGCTGAAGGCCAATGCAGCGATGAACGAGGCAGACCACAACACCTTCTTCGGTGGCACCGCGCGAGGCTACATCGATTACCCCGCCCTGAGCGCCTAGGGTTCGCGGCCATTCCAGTCGCCGTTCCGCTCCAGCGGGCGGGCCCGCCTTGAATGGCCGCCGTTCTCACAAGGCTGTCTCGGATCGGCAGCTTTCATGGTCGCAGTTCTCAGCGCAGGCCGAATGGCGCCCTAGAGACGAAGGATCTTGATGAGGGCGGCATGCTCTTCGGGGCCGTAGCCAGCGTCGATCGCGCGCTTGAAAAGGGCGGCGGCGAAGGCCGGCACCTCGTGATTTATACCCGCTTCGTGTGCTTGGCGGACGAGGCGAATGATGTCGCTGCCTGAGGTCTTCAGCGAGCTTTCCGGTGAGTCGTAGTCATTCGTCTGGATGACTTCGCCCAAATGCCTGGCTTCGGCGCCAAGGATCGGAGAAATGTTCGCCAGCAACGCGCCGTAAGCGTCGACGCGCATTCCTTCTGCCTCCAGGATGAGAGCGCCGTGGCAGAGGCCGATCCATTGACCCATCAGATAAGAGAGCACGGCGGCCGCCATCGCAGACGCCTCACCGATCGCCTCGCCTGTATGGCTTAGACCACCGGCGAGCACCCGGAGATCCGCTTCCACGCGGCCGAATGTCTGCGTTGGCCCCGAGACGAGGATCGCCGTTTCGGCGCCGCCGATCTGGCTTGGCCAAGCCAGGATCGTGCCATCGAGATAGCTGATGCCGTTGGAGCGGGCCCAGGCGGCACCGTCGCGCGCCTCTTTGGGCGTGCCATTGCCCAATTGGACCAATGTGCGCCCTCCAAGCGCCGCTGCGGTTTCCGGCGCTTCGAGAATATCGCGTGCGGCTTGATAATCGGATACGCATATAATTGTGATCGGGCTTGCAGCCACGGCAGCGGACGCGCTTTCTGCGAGCGCGGCCCCCTCGGCGGTCAGCGCCGCGGCCTTGGCAACGCTACGGTTCCAGACCGTCACGCGACGGCCAGCGCGCATCAAGGCGCGCGCCAGAGCCGATCCCATCTCGCCGAGGCCAATGATTGTTGCGTCGCTCATGATCATATTCCCTTTGATGCCACGGCAGTCTTCGCCGCAAGGCACAGATCGGGTACAGTCTCCTTCAAATCAATTACTTACATAAATGTAGCCACTTACCAGGAGGTTCGTGTGAAAACCGAAACGACTAAGCGAGCAGGCGCTTGCGGCCTCAACGACGCGCTTGGCGTCATCGGCGGCAAGTGGAAATCGACGATTCTTTGGGAGCTGCACCTTCGGCCGGTTCGCTTCGGCGCGCTTCGCCGACGCGTGCCCGGGATCAGCGAAAAGGTTTTGTTCGAGCAGCTTCGCCAGTTGGAGGCTGACGGCGTCGTCCGGCGTGACGCATTCGACGAAGTCCCTCTGCGCGTCGAGTACTCGCTGACGCCGGCTGGCGCGTTGCTCAACGATGCAGTGCACGCCTTGGCCGAGTGGGGTACAAAACATGCCTCAAAGCGAGATCAGGCTGTCGCTCTTGTCGAAACCGCGGCGTGATCTATGAGGGTCGTAGCGAGCGTAGTTTGGATGCCGTCCGACGGGCTACGCGCTGTCATCCGCATTTCCATTTCCTGCGCATATGCTAGAAGCCGGTGCGCAGAAGGCCGCTAATGCTTCGTATTGCACAAGCCTCGGGCATCCTATGCCGCGAGAATGCGGGCCCATACCCTCCCGCTGTTTGAAATCTTGAATCAGACGGATGCTTTCAGGTGCGCGCGCTTCAGGACTGCGTGCTGTTTCTTCAGGCGCAGAAACTCGGCCTGGTGGTGTTGACCGCGAATGTCGGCGACTACGATTTCCTGCTCCAACTCATCCCGACGGGGCGGGCGCTGTTTTACCGCTAGGAATGAGGCCGCGGCCGAACTCAGACTGCCCTGAGGTGTAAGCGCAAAGATCGTCGCCACGCCGGCTGCTGTGGCATCCCGCTGATCATGGCACGCATTGCGATGGGTCAGTCAGGTTGTATGCCGCAACGCCTTGTGAATGGACGTGAGCTATTGTCATTTGATCCGATCGAAGGCGCTGACTAATGCAATGATCCTCTGGGGGCCTTGCAGTCAAGGGGAGGCGTCCATGACTGATCTCAGGGTCACAATCAAAAATACCTCCGAGAGCGGCGGCACATTTTTGACGCCGGCCTGGCTCGGTTTCCACGATGGACGCTTCGATCTGTTCAACGTCGGCGAAGCGGCTTCGCCGGGGCTCGAGCAATTGGCCGAGGACGGCGCCGTCGCGATACTTGGCGCCGAGCTCGTCGCCGCCGATGCCGACGGACAGGGTTTGCTCGTCCCCGGCGCCGCCGGCCCGATCGCGACGCAGGAGACCACCTCGGCCATCCTCGACGTCGACGGTGTCTCCAATCCCTTCGCGAGTTTCGGATCGATGATTATCCCGTCGAACGATGCGTTCATCGGCACAGATGAGGCGTTGCGGCTGTTCGACGCCCAGGGTCGCTTCCTCGGCGAGACGACAATCACATTCGCGGGCAAAGATGCTTACGACGCCGGCACCGAAGTAAACACCGAACTTGACGCGGCCTTCATCAACCAGACCGCACCCAACACTGGCGCGGATGAGTCCGGTGTCGTTCACCTCCATCCCGGATTCAACGGCTCTCTGGGCAACCCGGTCGGCGAAGGCGACCAGATCATCCTCGGTGGCGTCAATGAGGCCGGCGAGTTCATTGATCCGGTCGCGGCCGACTTCACCCGTCCGGGCGCCCAGCTCGCGGAAGTCCACATCAACACGGTTCGCGTTCGGGAAGGAACGGACGGCCGCGATCTGATCATCGGCCGCGGAGACGATGACCTTGTCACGGCGGGCGGGGGTGACGACACGGTGTTTGGCGGCGCCGGCTGGGATGTTGTCGATGGCGGCAGCGGCGATGACAAGTTTTTTGGCGGCCGGGGCGACGACCAACTCAATGGCGGCACCGGCGATGACAAGATCTTCGGCGGCCGGGGCGACGACCTGATTGCCGGCGGGGAGGGCGACGACTGGATAGTGGGCGGTGCGGGCGCCGACACGTTCATGTTCCAAGGCGGCGACGGCAACGACGCGATTGTGGGGTTCGGCAAGGATGACCAGATCGCACTCAATGTCGAGGGCGTCGACAGCTTTGAGGACGTGCTTGCGCATGCGACACAACGCGCTTTCGGCGTCGCCATCGACTTCGGCGACGACGGCAGCATTTTCCTGCCAGGAGAGTCGCTCCGTGGTCTTTCGGCCGACAACTTGCTGTTCGCGTAGGATGTCGTACGGCATCGACATTATGCCAATGCCCGTACAGGCCGAAGCATTATTCACTCGGGGTGGGCACGCGAAGCATGCCCACCCACAAGACGCTGCCAAGCGCGTAGGGCGCAATAGCGCAGAACTTAAGGCCGCGTCACAAAGGGCATCACGGGCAAATCACTTCTGATTTTCAGAAATCGTGTCAAGCCCAAGAATCAATAAGAATCAAAAATATTCTGCGTTCGTTCTCACCCAAATCAGTCGCATAACTCCGTCCGTCTCATCGCAGATGAGGGGCGTTGGCCATCGTCACGAACGCGCGGTGAGATGCGGTGGACGCTGATGGCGCGCTAGACGTACGCGCAGGAAGCGTACGGCGAAGTCGTGTGGTTCGGGCGCCGCGGTGCTGGCGTTAAGCTCTAGAGAAGAGGGTCTTTGGATGACGCAAAGCTCGGGCGCTCCTCGCCGCGAGAATGCGGACTCACACCCTCGTGCTGTTTGAAACGTAGATCAGCTATCGCGAAGCGCGGCCCGATGACAGGCTGCATTCAGCAATCAGGTGACGCGGTAAATGCGGTACTCGATCCGGTTTTTTCCGGTGAGACGGCCCTCGGCCAAAAATAGATGCTGGTTGAGCCAAGCGTATTTCGGTGCGCCGGCATCGAAGCGCATCGCCATCCGCATGTAATGATCTTCAAAGCGCGTGGCGTTGGCCGCTTCGGCGGCCTTGGTGAATGCGTCATTCATCTGTACGAGGCCGGTGTAGTGCAGCAGAATAACCGCGTCGTCATCCGTGATGAATTGCACGCGGACGTCGGGCCGGCCAAAGCCATCCGCGCCCGGCCGGTACCAGTCACCGCCCGGCATCGCGATATGCGCCTTGATACGCGGACCTTCCAGTGTGCCTTCGCTCATCTCCCAGTAGATGTGCTCGCCGACGGGCGAGCCTTGCGTCGCCGGCATCGGACCGCGCACGCGCAGACGATAGGTCATCTCGAATTCAAGACCAGCCATTGGATCGGCCTTCGTATTCGGCAACATCGGTCAACGGCGGCGCAGGCGCGCCGTTCCCGGCGAAGCACTGCCTGGCTGGCCGGGATCACCGAGGATTTCCGGTTCCAGACATGCACGTGATCAAGATGCGCTTCATGCACTTCCTCGCATTACGCCAGATCGGCAGGGATCCCATCTTTCGACATCGGCTTTCCAGCCCTATCTGCTCCTCGTCGCGGAGGAGGAGTGCGATAGCCGAATACGCTAGACATCACGGTGACAGCCGAAAAGGAGCAACGCATGAGCGTGACAGCACTGGCCGTCCAAGGGCACCGGCTGATTCAGATCGGCGTGGCCTTGTTCCTCTTCACGAGCTTTCAGGGATTTGCGGTGCCGTATTTCGCCGCACCCAATCTCGGCCGTTCGGTTCACACGCTCAGCGGATTCACCGGAGTGTTGCTTGTGGCCGTGGGTCTGGTCTGGCCGAAGCTGAAGCTCACATTGATGCCGTCACGGTTATCTATTCCGCGCTTGCAACGATCGCCGGTTTCGTGATCGCGGCTCTCTTGGGAGCCGGTGGTTCGATCATTCCGATCGCGGCGGCCGGCGCTCGTGGGAGCGACGCTCAGGAGATGCTGATCCAACTCGTCATGTACCCAGCCGCCCCGACGGGAATAATATCCTTCTCGCTGATCCTCTGGGGCCTTCGCGGCAGCGGGGTTCATGAGAACGCCGTAGCTCGTGGGGTGGATTAGCCCAACGGGTCCGCGCGAAGCACGGCCCGATGGCAGGCTTCGGCGTAATCCACCGCATTGTCACATCGTGACGAACGCGTGAACGGCGGGTTACGCTTTCGCGAACCCACCCCGTCAACCTGCGCCGCATTAGCATTTCCATTTCCTGCACATATGCTAGAAGCCGCCGCGCAGGAGGGACGCCATGTTTCGTGTTGCAAATGACGCGCAATTCTGGGATCGCGGTGCTCGCAAATATGCCACTGATCCGATCGCCGATATGGCGGGCTATGAGCGCACGCTCGAGCGGACGCGACATTACCTCAAGGGGGATGAGACGGCATTCGAGTTCGGATGCGGAACGGGAACGACCGCGCTAAGACTTGCGCCATCGGTCGGGCGCATTGTGGCGACCGACTTGTCGGGCGAAATGATCGCGATCGCGCGCGAGAAGGCGAAGGCCGAAGGCTGCAGCAACGCCACGTTCGAAGTGATGCGGCCCGAGGCGGCGCCGTGGCCGGACGGGACCTTCGATATCGCTTTCGGCTTCAACGTTCTGCATCTGGTGGCGGAGCGCGAAGCGGCGCTCCGAAGCGTCCATCGGCTGCTGCGGCCCGGCGGGCTCTTCATTTCCAAGACGCCCTGTCTGAAGGAGATGAATCCGCTGCTGCGCATCGCGCTGCCCTTGATGCAGCTTGTTGGCAAGGCGCCCTATGTGGCGTACCTGTCAGCGGAGGATTTGGAGCACGAGATTTCGGCGGCGGGATTTGAAATCATCGAGCGCGCCCGCCATGCCTCACGTGGCAAGGACGCGCGGCCGTTCGTTGTGGCAAGGAAGTAATTATCGATAGCCGCTTGGTGTTCTCATCGTGCCGAACTGGCGAACGGCGCGCAGGGCGAATCAAGCCGCCTGGGCATTCCCTCTCGCTGCCTTGGTCTCCCGGCCCGGCGGCAAGCCGAACAGGCGGCCGTATTCCCGGGTGAACTGCGACACGCTCTCGTAGCCGACCGCAAAGGCCGCGCTGCTCGCGCCCATCCCTTCGGATAACATCAGGCATCGCGCCTCGATCAGGCGCAATTGTTTCTGGAACTGCAGCGGCGAAAGCGACGTCACGGCCCGGAAATGCTGATGGAAGGACGACGGGCTCATCCCGGAAACGGCCGCCAGTTGCTCGACCCGTAATGGCTGCGCGAACTTGGCCCGAAGCATTGCGACCGCGCGCGCCACTCGCCCAATGCGACCGTCCGGCC
Source organism: Bradyrhizobium sp. sGM-13 (assembly GCF_018398875.1). Taxonomy (GTDB): domain Bacteria; phylum Pseudomonadota; class Alphaproteobacteria; order Rhizobiales; family Xanthobacteraceae; genus Bradyrhizobium. The sequence goes on from NZ_JAGWDK010000004.1 coordinate 172,186, forward strand.
AGCCAAGACGCCGGATCGCCTCTCCGTGCCGTCCGGCCAGAAGCCAGTAATGCATCTCACGCACCAACTGTGCGCGCAGCACCGGCACGGACGCCGGGCGCTCAATCAGGCGCATCAGCCGAAGGGCCGCGTCGGTGACCTCGGCATCGGTCGGCTCCCCGCGCACGGGCGCGCCGTCGGCGACCGGCACCGCTTTCATCTCCACGGCGAGGTCTGCGATCACCGCCGGGTCCAGGTCCAACACGAGCGAGCAGTAGGGCGAGGCGATGCTCGCTCGCTTGACTTGGCTTAGCGTTGGCACGTCAGCCGTGATCAACAAAGAGTCACCAGCGCGGAACGTGAAGGCCCGACTGCCCATCGTCACGTGCTTGGTTCCCTGCAGCACGAAGCAGGCGAGCGGTCGGGAGATCGCGTAGTCGAGGCCGCTGGGTGCAGTCGCGCGAATGGCCGTCAGCCCGGGAATGGGAATGCGGGCAACCCCGGCTGGATCGGCATTGGCCTCCGCATAGCGGCAAACAGCCTTGAGGAGAGTGTCGGTCATGCGGCGATCCTATCGCGCTCGGGTAGATGCGTAAATTCGATCTGGAGGATTAGGCAAAGATCGCCGAGGTTCATGCAACTGAGGCGGGTTCGCGTCCGCCATATCGGCGTGGTCACTCACGCAACAGGAGCATGACCATGACCAAGATCGCCCTCATTACCGGTGCAAGCCGCGGGCTCGGCCGGAACACGGCGCTCAACATCGCCCGCAAGGGCAGCGACGTCATCATCACCTATCAAAGCCGGCAGCAGGACGCCGAAGCCGTTGTCGCCGAGATCGCGGGGATCGGCCGCAAGGCGATCGCCCTGCAGCTCGACGTCAGCGATGTCTCTACTTTCGCCTCGTTCGCCGATCGGCTGCGGACGATGCTTCGGAAGACCTGGCAGCGCGACACATTCGATCACCTCTTGAACAATGCCGGCCATGGCGATATGGCATCGATCACCGAGACGACCGAGGGCGCAGTTCGACAAGCTGGTCAACGTTCACTTCAAAGGCGTGTTCTTCGTCACCCAGGCGCTGCTGCCGCTGATCGCCGATGGCGGCCGCATCGTGAATCTTTCCACCGGTCTGACCCGCGTCTCCTTCCCCTGCTTCTCCGCCTATGCGGCGGCCAAGGGTGCGGTCGAGGTGCTCAGCGTTTACATGGCGAAGGAGCTGGGCAGTCGCGGCATCGCGGTCAACACGGTGGCACCGGGCGCGATCGAGACCGACTTCCTCGGCGGCGCCGTCCGCGATACGCCGGATCTCAACAAGACCTTCGCGGGCATGACCGCCCTCGGCCGTGTCGGCCAACCCGATGACATCGGTCCGATGATCGCGGGCCTGCTCCACGAGGACAATCGCTGGATCAACGCCCAGCGGATCGAAGTCTCCGGCGGCCAGGTCATCTGACCGGTATGCCGGAGCGGGTTGACGCTAACGTTGGTGCCGGGGCGCGCACGTGCCCCCGAGCGGACCTCTGATGTCGGGTGGATTAGAAAAGCGTACGTAATGATAGATGGTGGGCACGGCGCGAAGCGCGCCTTTGCCCACCCTACCTCTGCAAACTGATTTGTCTGTCCTGCAAGCGCGATCTCACTTGCGCGCGTGCGACAAAACTACTGCCGCGGCGTGGTGAACTGCGGACATCGATGGACGTAATCCCAGGGAATATCGTACACGCACGTGAAGCGGATATCGTCCGATGTTTTGAGTGGCGGAGTCTCCACGACGACCGGTCGGTCGACCTCATCCGACAGACCATAGACAACGCCGCCGGTCGGCCAGAAACCGCTTACTCCCCGGTGATGATGGTGATGGTGCCCCGATTTGGGGAATGCCGGGAAAGCCGGACGCGACGGCGCAACGCCTGCGCCGCGCGCCACGCCCGGATCGGCAAATGTCTCGCCCGCGGCAAGGACAAGCGCGACTGCACTGAGAGACGCAATGAACGTCGTTCTATAGGTCATGGCACTCACCCATCGTAGGTTACTGAGCAGCATTGCCAAAACGCTAAGCTGAGCCTTTCGTGCCCGCAAAGCCATAATTAATTATTGGTTAAGGCGTAAGCTTAATGCGGGGAGGCTCGCTTTGCCGGTGGCGTGCATGCCCGGGCGCTACCCTCGAAGCCGGTCGACGGCGTAAGTTGAAGGAGATTGCGATGGCCGAGCTCGTAACATGCCTGTGGTTCGATCAGGGCAGAGCGCGAGAGGCGGCGGAGTTTTACGCCGCGACCTTTCCCGATAGCCGTGTCGGCGCAGGCTATGCATCGGCCAAGCCGGGCGTAGGGCAGGGCGACGAACTGACGGTCGAGTTCACCGTGCTCGGCCGGCGCTTCCTAGCGCTGAACGGCGGACCCAACTACACGCCGAACGAGGCGGTGAGCTTCATGGTCCAGACCGATAGTCAGCAGGATACCGACCGCTATTGGAATGCCATCATCACCAATGGGGGCCAGGAAAGACCTTGCGGTTGGTGCAAGGACCGTTGGGGTTTTTCCTGGCAGATCGCGCCCAAGCGGTTGCTCGAGATTTTCAACGGATCCGATCGCGATGCCGCCAGGCGCGCGATGGACAAAATGATGACGATGAAGAAGATCGATATCGCGGAGATCGAACGGGCGGCGGCGGGGTGATAGCTGCCTGATCTGCTCATTCGGCTTCACCGAGCGCTGGCGCAAGCAATGCGTGGCGGCGATGCCGGTGTTTTAAGCGGGCGCGCAATCAGAGTGTACCCAGCGGCGCCGTCAGGGATTCCAGCCGCCGCTGCCGTACTCGCGGGTAATAATTTCAAGAAGATGCCCGTTCTTCTCCTTGAAGTAGACGCCACGCCCGCCGTCGTGGTGGTTGATCTTGCCTGGCTGCGTTTGTCCAGGGTCGGCCCAGTAGGGAAGCTGCCGTTCCCGGACGCGGCCGAGGATCTCATCAAACTCGCTTTCGCTAGTCAGAAATGCATAGTGCTGCGGAGTAACGTCGCCGTCGACATCCATGTAGTCGAGATTGGCGCCGTTTTCGGTGGTGACCATATAAAACGGCCCCCACTTCCGTGGGGCTGGGAGACCGAGCATCTCGGCCAGGAAGGTTGCCGATGCCTTGCTATCGTGGGTCGAAAGTATCGTATGATTGAAGTGGATGGCCATGGCGATCTCCCAGGCTGGAACAGCTTCATCGCTCTGCGACGTGGAGCTGGTTAACTGGGGCGCAGGTTGTATCGTTCCATCGACGAAACCGACAGCAAGCAGGGTGGAACGCGCAGGGTATTGGCCGATCGGACTAGCTACCGCCCATAAAGCCGCTCATCCCACCACACCGGCTCGGGCAGGATGTGCGTGATGTTCCTGGCATCGGGATGAGCCGGGTTGATCAGAAAGTTGCGCTCCAGCCGCGCCGGGATTGAGGGGACGATCAGGAGCGCCGAACGCTTCTCCTCGCACCATTTCTGGCCGAAGCTCTTGCATATGGTTTCGTTGCGTGAATCCCACCCGGGATGCGCCGCAGCTTGGAAAACTTCATACGACACGCCGTTTGGTATCGTGATCTCGATGAAGTGCTGGTTGGCGGGCATCACCAGATTGGCATGCACCAGCTTCTCGAGCATGGCCGTGGAATAGTGCTCGGATGCGTAGATCATCGGGCTGGTACGCGTATTCCACCGGCCCGGGTAGAGGCGCGATCCCTCGGCATCGTACACGGGGTAGGCGCCGTCCGGGTCCCCGATGCGATAGCATGTCAGGACACGATCGCTCTTCGGCACGCCTAGACGCCGCCGCTATAGGCTGTACGTCCCAGCAGGTTGACGACGGCGTCCGCCCCGGGGCCGGTTGCCAAGGCCAGGTCGAGCGGGGTCTTGTCTTCAAGCATCGGGTGCGGCCGGTTGAGAAAGTCGCGCACCTTGGCCTCGTCGCGAAACACTTCGAGGCCGAAGGCGAACACTTTTGCGACACGCGCGAGCCGGTCGCTCTCTTCGGTCGTGAGATGCTGCTTTTCCTTTCGGCGCCGCTCCAGCGTCGGCTTCGGCACCACACGATAGGTGAAGTGACGAACGTCCTGCGGGGATACGCGGCCGGCGAATTTATCCAACGCCGATACCGGTAGGCCCTTCTCCACGGAACGGGCGAGGGTAAGCGTCGTCTCTGTGTTCTTCGGCCTGACGCCGAGCAGACCGGCCAGGATCGCGGCTAGATGGCTCACGGGAACCTCAAAATCAGATGAGACAAAAGTATGCCTCAGATGAGACATAGTCAAGGCCGATATCGTACGTGGTCAATCAGCGCGCGCAGTTTTGGCGGCAGATTTCGTCGGTCCGCGAAATAGAGAAAGAAGCCCTGAAAGGGCGGGCAATACTGCTCCAGCAGCGGCACCAGCTCGCCGCGCTCAATGTAGGGCCTGAACGTCTCCTCCATGCCGAACGTCAGGCCGCCACCGGCGCAAGCGGTCCGTACCATGACCCACATGTCATTCGTCGTGATCCTGGGATTGACGGCGACGTCGAACTCGCGGCCGTCTTCTTCGAACTCCCAGCGATAGGGCGCCACGTCGGGCGCCGGACGCCAGCCGATGCAACAGTGCTGCGCAAGCTCGGTCGGGTGTGTGGGCGCGCCAAAGCGGGCCAGATACGACGGTGCAGCGACGACCATCTGGCGCTGGTCGCCCGAAACCGGCACCGCGATCATGTCCTGCTCGATCACCTCGCCAAGACGAACGCCGGCATCATAACCCTCGGCGACGATATCAAACTCCTCGTCGGTGACGGTGATGTCGATCTGCACGGCTGGATAGGCTTGCGTAAAACCCGCAAGCAGAGGCCCGCAGATGAAGCGCTCGGCGATCGAGGATACCGCGAGCCTTAGCTGTCCTGTCGGCTTGGCGTCGCGATCCCGCGCGGTGTCGAGGGCGAGCTCGACTTCGGCAATGGCTGGCGCGACGCGCTGGTGCAGTCGCACGCCGGCCTCGGTGAGGCTGACGCTGCGCGTTGTCCGCTGCACGAGCGCCACGCCCATCCGGTCTTCCATTCGCCGGATCGCCTGGCTCACCGCCGAACGCGTCACGCCCAGCCGTTCGGCAGCACCGCGAAAGCTTTTCGCTTCAGCGACCGCCAGGAAAACCGAAACGAGGTTCAGGTCTGTCGTCATTGGTTAGCCAGCCTTACCAAGCCGGTCATGATCGAGCAAATTGTTTCACCGATGGCCTCGCCGTATGTGCGTCTCGACAGAAGTTGGAGAGGCACCGACGATGACGTCTCTGGATCATTACCGTCTGCTCGGACGGTCCGGATTGCGGGTATCCCCAATCGCGCTCGGTACGATGACCTTTGGTCCGGACTGGGGCTGGGGCGCCGATGCGGGCGAGGCGCGTCGGATCTTCGATCTTTACGCCGATCGCGGTGGCAACTTCGTCGATACCGCCGTGAACTACACCGACGGTGCCTCCGAGCGCATCGTCGGCGAGTTCATCAAGAACAAGCGCGACCGTATTGTGCTCGCGACCAAATTCACCATGGCGCGCGAACCAGGCAACCCGAACTCGGGAGGCAACCACCGGCTCAATATGCTGCGCTCGGTGGAGCAGAGCCTGCGGCAACTCAACACCGACCGCATTGACCTGTTCTACCTGCACGGCTGGGACATGACTACGCAGTGCGATGAGGTGATGCGCGGGCTCGACGATCTGGTGCGATCAGGCAAGATCCACTACATCGGCATCTGCAATACGCCGGCCTGGCGTGTCTCCCAGATGCAGACGATCGCCGATCTCCGCGGCTGGTCACCTTTCGTGGCGCTGCAGATCGAATACAGCCTGGTCGAGCGCACGGTCGAGCATGAACTCATTCCGATGGCAGAAGCGCTCGGCATGGGCGTGTTGCCCTGGTCGCCGCTCGGCGGTGGCGTGTTGACCGGCAAGTACGCGCGTTCGGATATTGCGGACTCGCGCGACACAAGCATCTCGCCGACGCGCAAGGGCGTCATTGCGTCGTCCGGCCACCTCAATGAGCGGTCCATCGAAATCGCCGATGTGGTCCGTGCTGTGGCCGAGGAAGTCGGCGCGAGCGCGTCGCAGGTGGTGATCGCCTGGACGCTTGCGAACCCTGCCGTCACGTCGCCTGTCATGGGTGCGCGCACAGTTGCCCAGGCAGAGGACAATCTCGGTGCCCTCGGAGTCGTACTGTCGCCTGAACATCTCGATCGGCTCAATCAGGCGAGTGCGCCCGACCCGATCTTTCCCATCCGCTTCGTGGGCCGTCCCATGGTTCAGCAGCTCATCTTCGGCGGCGCGTCCGTCGCCCTGCGGAATTGAGAGAAGGAATTGCAGCAGCAGAGGAGAAATTCATGAGAGTCCTGGCAACTCGCGCACTTGCATGGCGCCTGTGCGCCGCAATGTTCACCGCTTCCAGCCTGACCACGGCTGCCCCCTGTGGTCAGACGAGCACGGCGGAAGATGATAACAAGCGAGTGGTCACCGAAGCCTTTCATCGCTGGGCGGCGGGCGGAACGTCCTTCTTCAACGACGTGCTCGCCGAGAATGTCATCTGGAGGATCAAAGGATCGAGTCCAGGCGCCGGGGAGTTCAAGGGACGTGAGGCCTTTCTGGAGCGAGCTGTCCGCCCATTCGCGGCGAGATTGTCCAGGCCCGTCCGCCCAACAGCCGTGCGGATCTTTGCCGATGGCGATCATGTGATCGCTCACTGGGAAGGGAGCGGGGTCGCCCGCGACGGCAGGAGCTACAGCAACAGCTATGCCTGGATCTTCCGCATGCACGACGGAAAGGCAACTGATGTGACGGCCTATCTCGACCTCGCTCCATACGAAGATATCCTGCGGCGTATTCCCGTGCCTCAGCAGTAAGACACGTCAGCCGATCATTTGGAAGAAAACGAGATGACCTGTCGTGCGCTGATCGTGGGATCCCTTTGTATCCTCGGACTATCGGTGGCTGTCGCTTCCGGCGAGGCCGCACCAGCCAGCAAATCCGAACAGCAGTCCATGGAGAAAGCAATGATACAGCATCCCTATGTTGGCATGTGGGTGACCGATAGCGGCCACATTCGGCATGAGCTTCTTCCGAACGGCCGCTACGACGAAGCCCGCGGCACGCGCAAGAGCGCCTATCAAGGACGCTACGAGATCAAGGGCGATCACATCGATTATTGGGATGACACCGGTTTTACCGCTGACGGCAGGTTCGTCGACAAGGATACCCTCCATCACGGCGGGATGATCTTTCGCCGCCAGTAGCGGCGGTTGCCTTATGGAATCGCCGCAGCCCTAACTCTTTCGCGGCAGTAGTTGGTCGAGCGTGATTTTCGCAAGAGACTGCTCAAAACGGGCCGTGGCTTCGGACAGTGCAAGCGACAAAGCGCGGTTGGCCGCACGCTCGACGACGCATTTCGGATGATCATCGCTGGTTGCGATGGTGAAGGGCGAGCCCGGATCGAATGCCCTGTAGATGTTCAAAAACGTGATCTCACGGAGCGGCCGTTCCAGCCGCCATCCGCCGTTCGGCCCTCGCTCCGAGGACACATAGCCACCTTTGCGCAGCGCCCCCATGATGCGGCGGACGACGACCGGATTGGTATCGAGCATCGCCGCGATCGTCTCAGATGTTGCTGTGCCCTCGTTGAAGCTCATGTGAACCAGGACATGCGCAACGCGGGCGAGCCTTGTGTCCTTGCTCACGCGGAACCTCGCTCGACGTCATCGTAGTTTAGATCGCTTCCATCCGTTCCGCAACCGAGACAGTGACAAATTCGTTGATGCGCCCGCAATATCGTACTAGTAATAGTTACGATTAGGATGGGAGATCACGATGAACTTCGATGTCATTGTTGTCGGCGGCAGTTTTGCCGGCCTCTCGGCGGCGCTTCAACTGGGACGGGCGCGGCGGACCGTACTCGTCATTGATGCGGGTGAGCGACGCAACCGCTTTGCATCGGCCTCTCATGGCTTTCTCGGGAGGGATGGCGTTGCGCCGGGTGAGATCATCGCTGAGGCAACAAGCCAGTTGGCGCGCTATGTCACCGTCGCAATGCTGAAGGGATCGGCGTCAAAGGCGCGACGCACGGAGGCAGGATTTTACGTCGAGACGCACGGCGACACCTTCCATGGCAAGCGGCTGATTCTCGCCGGTGGTGTCGTCGATGTCCTGCCTGATATCCCGGGACTCGCCGACCGCTGGGGCAGTTCGATTTTCCACTGCCCTTATTGTCATGGTTACGAACTCGAACGAGGCCCGATCGGCATCTTAGCCACTAGTGCGATCTCCATGCATCATGCCATGATGCTGCCCGACTGGGGGCCAACCACCCTGCTGATCAACAACAGTTTTGTCCCGGACGAAACGCAACTGTCAGCCTTGGCCAGGCGCGGCGTCTCGGCTGAAGAGAGTCGCGTTCAGCGGATATTCGGAGAGCGCCCAACTGTTGAACTCGCAAATGGCCACACGATTGAATTCGCCGGCATCTTCACTGCCACCCGGACCATGGGAGGCCCGCTTGCCGAACAGCTTGGCTGCGACTTGAAGGACGGGCCGCTCGGAAAATTCATAGCGGTTGACGAGCAGCAGCAAACTTCAGTTCCCGGCGTATTTGCCTGCGGCGATGTTGCGCGCGCTGCCGGATCGATCGCGCTCGCCGTATCAGACGGAAGCATGGCCGGCGTGGCCGCCCACCGATCCCTCATCCTCTAGTCTCAGGACGGCCCGAGCGGGACCAAATCGCGCGCCTGTGCGTTAGCCGGTAGATCTGGATAACGCCATGACCGCCATGTTTGCCAAAGGCTTTGCTGATCTCGACCGCGAGGTTGCGGTCGAGAGCCTTCCCGTCATCGGCACCGTACCGAGATGGCTGTCGGGCGCGTTGCTCCGCACGGCGCCGGCCAAATTCGACCTCGGTAAGCAAACCGTGAACCACTGGTTCGACGGCCTTGCCATGCTGCACCGGTTTGCTTTCGTGGACGGCAAGGTCTCCTATGCAAACCGGTTCATCCGTTCGGCGAACTATCGGGAACAGCGGCGATCCGGCCGCTTGAGCCGCGGCGAGTTCGCGAGCGACCCCTGTCGGACGCTGTTCGGCAGAGTGCTCTCCAGATTTTTCGACAAGCCGACCGACAATTGCAATGTCAGCGTCAACGCTCTTGGTGGATCGTTGGTAGCGCTCACGGAAACGACCCTGCCGGTACGGTTCGATTCCGAAACTCTCGAAACGCTGGGGCATTACGAATACGGCAAGCAGCTCGGCGGCCAGCTCTCGATTGCTCATCCTCACCACGACGCAACCCGTCGCTGCCAGTTCAGCTATGTGGTGGAATTCGGCCGGCGAAGTCGGTACCGGCTGTTTCGCGTGGCGGATGAGGACGGCGCTGAAACCACGATCGCTGATTTACCGGTGGATCGGCCCGCCTACATGCATAGTTTCGCGATGACCAGGCGCTATCTCGTCCTGGCGGAGTTTCCGCTGGTAGTCAGCCCTTTGCGGTTGCTGCTCAGCGGCGAACCTTTCATCAGGAACTATCAGTGGCAACCGGAGCGCGGGCTGCGCTTCCAGGTCGTCGAGAAGGACAGTGGCCGACGGATCGCCACGGCGGAAGCCGAAGCGGTCTTCGCCTTTCATCATGTCAACGCCTATGAGCGAAGCGGCGAGCTCGTGCTCGACCTCGTCACTTACCCTGACCCCGGCATCATCGATCAGCTCTACCTTTCGCGTCTGCGCGCCGGCAAGCCGGTCGACGCGGTGGGCTCCCTCTCGCGTTATGTCGTTCCGCTCGGCACCGCAAATTGCGCCGCGCAGAAGCATCAGATCACCACCACCGCCATCGAACTGCCACGAGTCGACTATGGCAGGGTCGCCGGAGAGTCCTACCGTGTGGTCTGGGGCACGGGAAATCGACAGCCGGGGAATTTCCTCGACAGCCTTGTCCGGATCGACGTGGAGACGGGCGAGTGCGCTGTGTGGGCGGAGCCTGCATGCTACCCGGGAGAGCCGGTGTTCGTCGCTGCCCCGGACGCCGGCAACGAAGCTGAGGGTGTATTGCTTTCGGTCGTTCTGAACGGGCGGAACGACAGCTCGTTTCTCCTCGTTCTCGATGCGTCTCGCATGACCGAGATCGCTCGGGCGGAATGCCCCCACCAAATTCCGTTTGGTTTCCACGGCAATTTCTTCCCGACCAGCAATGGTGGGTTGACGTTGCGAGATGCTCACCGCTGAGAAGCTTAGGTCACGGATACACGCGGCGGCCCGGCACATACTCAGATCGCGCCGTTCCTATCTATCGGCGGCTGCAACGGGCGCGAGGGCCCGCGTCAGCATAGCAATGAGGCTGCCAAATGCGGCGGCCTCATCAGGTGCGTGATCTGGATTCAATTCGGCGATGGTGAGCGCGCGCCAGTTCGGTGCGGCCAGGAGGATATCAAGTATCTTACCAAGTTCCTCCAATTCGAGACCGGTGCCGCGCGCGCCGTAGCGGACGTTCTCGGCTATCGGAAACGACGTGAACGCAAGCACATCAATGTCGATATGAACGAGAAGACGATCAAACCGGCGTCCCCATGCCCTTGCTTGTTCGGCTGCAGACGCCGGGTCTGCTTTGATCTCCGTCAGAGCAATGTGTCTAATGTTATTGCTGGCGATCGTTTTTGACTCGGGCGCTGTGATCTCATGAGCGCCGAACAGCAGCACCTCGGAGGGACGCAGCATTGGCCGTCTCGATGCGAGACCGCTCAGTTCAGGAAGCGCGCCGGGCAGGTCAAGCATGTGGGCGATGCCGGTCCAATCAAGGGAACCTTCGGCGGTTTCCGGCACGTTGAGATCTGCGTCACCATCGATATAGATCAATCCAACCGAAGCATTGTCGATCAGCGTGCCGGCGACGACCCCTAGTTCGATGGTGCAGTCGCCGCCAAGGACGAGTGCCGCCTCGCCTTCCGCCATGGCGCGCGCGACGTGCTGGGCGACGGCTCCCGCGGCTTCACGCACAGCTCCTAGGTTCGTCGACTTCGGATTGCCAGGGTCCGGTCGCCAACGAAAATAGGGAATGTCGCCCATATCACGAACTTGCCATCCGACCCGCGCCAGGGCGGGAATCAATCCATGGCGCCGAAATGCTTCGGGTGCTTTCTCCTGCCCAGGGGCATATGCCCCGGCACTTGTCGGCGCCCCAATAACGATTAGGCGGTTGCTCGTAGCTCGCACGGCGCTTTCTCCGGGCGGTTTGAGTTTGGGCGTAGCTCCGTAAGCGGTAAGATATGGAAGCCCCAGACGCATCCGCAGAACGAATCCATCTCGCTCGCAAAAAAGTGAGCCGCGGCGGCCCTCGGCCTGTCGGCTCCGGCCCGTTCCGTTCGTCTTCCAGCCGAAGAGGCTGTCAGGAGATCAGGAATGACCAATTCTAACTATCGCTGGGTGATTGTTGCAGCCGGGGGCTTGCTTGGCTGTGTCGCGATCGGGGGCATGTTTTCGCTGCCGGTGTTCTTGCAGCCGATCGCGCGGGATACCGGCTGGTCCGTGACCGGCGTATCCAGCGCGATGACGATCGGCTTTCTCGCGATGGCCTTCACCAGCATGATCTGGGGCAACTTGTCCGACCGGCTGGGGCCGCTGCCGGTGGTGCTGACCGGTTCAGTCGTGCTCGCGGCGAGCCTGGGGCTGGCGAGCCTTGCGACCTCGCTGGTCGTGTTTCAATTCGTCTTCGGGCTTATGGTCGGCGGCGCCACGGCTGCGATCTTCGCGCCGATGATGGCTTGCGTAACCGGCTGGTTCGATACCCATCGCAGCCTTGCGGTATCGCTGGTCTCCGCCGGCATGGGCATGGCGCCGATGACGATGTCGCCGCTCGCCGCCTGGCTGGTCTCGAACCATGACTGGCGCACCTCGATGCAGATCGTGGCGCTCGTCGTCGCCGCGATCATGATCCCAGTTTCGTTGCTGGTGCGCCGCGCGCCGGCGCTAGAGAGCGGGGCGTCCGCGCCATCGAGCGCGTCGGCGGAACCGGATATGACGCTGGCGCAGGCGTTGCGCTCGCCGCAATTCATCGTTCTGCTGCTGACGAATTTTTTCTGCTGCGCCACGCATTCGGGCCCGATCATCCATACCGTGAGCTACGCCATCAGTTGCGGCATCCCGATGATCGCCGCCGTCACCATCTACAGCATCGAGGGCCTGGCGGGGATGGGCGGCCGCATCGCCTTCGGCCTGCTTGGCGATCGTTTTGGCGCCAAGCGCGTGCTCGTCTTTGGCTTGCTGGCGCAGGCGTTCGGCGCACTTGGTTATGTCTTCGTGCGCGATCTCGCCGCGTTCTATGCGGTTGCCGCGCTATTCGGCTTCCTCTATGCCGGCACCATGCCGCTTTATGCCGTTCTCGTGCGCGAAAACTTTCCGCTGCGGATGATGGGCACCGTGATCGGCAGCACCGCGATGGCCGGCAGCCTCGGCATGGCGACGGGACCCTTGGCCGGCGGTTTGATCTACGACACGTTTGCCAGCTACGCCTGGCTCTATATCGGCTCGTGGATCATGGGGATTGGCGCGTTCCTGATCATACTGATGTTCCGGCCGATGCCGGTGGCACGCGCTGCGCCGGTGCCAGCCTAGAGGCGGGGCGGAATAGCAGAGCGTATTCCGCCCAATCTATCTTCAGCCGCGCGCGAGCTTCTCGAAACGCTTGATCAACCGCTCACGCTTCAGGCGGGATAGTCGCTGGATCCAGAATAAGCCATTGAGCTGATCGATCTCATGCTGGTGGCAGACGGCGCGCAGCCCCTCGGATTCCTCGGTGTGTGCATTGCCGTCGACGTCGTAATAGCTGATCCGAACGCGCGCATGACGCCGAATTTCGTCGTTAACTCCGGGCATCGAGACGCTGCCTTCCTGATGCATGATCATTTCAGGCGAGGCCCAGATGATCTCGGGATTGATATAGGTGCGCGCGCCATTGATGGGGTCGAGGTCGAGCACCACGACCCGCAGGAAGACACTGACATGCGGCGCGGTGATGCCGATGCCGGGCGCGGCATGCATCGTCTCGAGCAGGTCTCTGGCCAGGTCGCGCAGCGCGTCGTCGAACACGGTCACCGGCTGCGCCGGGACGGCAAGGCGAGGGTCGGGATATCTGACAATCGGACGGATGGTCATGATTTGTTGCTGAATCAGGATGCCTGACTAGCACGCTTCACGCATACGCAATCCAGCCGCGCCAGGTAAAGGCGGCGTAGAACAACTCCACGTCCCGGAACCCGGCCTCATGCAGAATTTGCGCATCCTGCTCTGGACTGAGCACGGGCAAGCGCGCCTCGACCGCCGCACGCGCCGTGTTGGCCTGGTTCGGATCGGCGCCGGAGGCGATCGCATAGGCGGCATAGCGCGATAGCCATCGCGTCCGCTCGCTGTACTGCTGCGGAAAACTGGAATGGGCGGCCACAAACGGCGCTCCGGATCTGAGACGGCGGTGGATTTCCCTGGCCGTCCGCCGCCGTTCGTCGACATCGAGGAAATGCAGCGTGAGCAGACAGGTGGCGGCATCGAACGGTCCATCGGGCGCATCGTCGATATAGCCCTGCTGCAACTGCACGCGCGCATTGAAGGACCCCAGCGTCTGCTCCGCCAGCTTCAGCATCTCCGAGGCGGGATCAACGCCAACGAACCTCCAGCGCGGCTCTGCCTCCGCCAATGCCTTCAACTCCAGGCCGCCACCCGCGCCGAGCACTAGCACCCGCGCGTCTGGCGCAGCCTGCTCCGTCAGCAGGATACGTGTCATGCGGTGAAGGTCCGCAAAGCCGGGCACGAAGCGCGGCGGTCCATCCGCATAGCGCGCGACCGCGTCGGGATCGGAGAAATGGGCCAACAAGGCGTTGGCCGCCGCGTCATGATGCATGAGCGATCTCCAGACGATGACGGTTGCGCCGGGCGCCCAGGCGCTTCTGAAAATCGGCGCTCAACATTGCAAGCGTCACGGCACTCAGGCGCGACAGCAACAGCGCCTCCGCCTCGTCAAACGCCCGGTCGAGCGCAGCATTCACGGCCTGCTCGACAAGACAGCCCGGTGCTTCCGTTCTGTTTCCCAAGGCGAACAGCGAGGGTTGGCCGAGCGCCTGATAGACATCCCGCAGCGATATCGTCGCGAGATCGCGCGCGAGAGTCCATCCGCCGCCATGGCCCTTCTCCGATCGCACATAGCCCTGATCGCGCAGTCCGGACATGATCCGCCGGATCACAACGGGATTGGTGTCCATGGCCCGTGCGAGCGCTTCGGAAGTCACCGGTTCCTTTCGCTCGGCCATGTGCAGCAGCACGTGAAGAACGCCTGATAGTCTACTGTCTCGCTTCATGTAACAATTGATATTGCATGAACACCGGCAGGTCAAGTCACGGGTTGCCACGTCGCCACAGGCTGCAGCCCCCATACGCCTACGCTGTTTGACAGCTGAATCAGAAGTCGCGGCATCGCGCCGCGGTTGCGTTCAGCCGAACGTAAAGGTGTACGCGCTCAGGCCAGCCTTGGGCGCTTTCAGGCGCAACACGTGCTCGCCGCCGGCGCCGCTGTAGAGGGGATAAAGCCTGCTTCCGTCGATGGTGACTGGCGGCTGGGGCGTTCCGTCGACAGTCACGGACAATGTCTGCGGCGACAGGCTGCCGGCTACAAGATTGACCTTGGGCGCGTTGAAGCGAAGCAGGATTTCGTCACCGTCTGCCGACGAGGTGGCGCGATCGCCCGTCACGTTCCAGAAGCCGGAGAGGGCGAACCGGTTCGGCGGCACGTTGTCCGGCAGCGTGTAGGCCCGTTCGCCGCGCGCCGCTTCTTGCGACCCGACGATGGCGCCATCGTTCTTCTCAGAACCGAGATACAACTCGGGCGTTGCGACAGCGCTCAAATCCGGATCCGTTGTTTGCGCGGTGGGCATGGCTTCGCCGACAAGACGCGCGATGGCGTTTTCCATTTGCTGATAGCCGCCCTCGCCGAACTGCGTCGCGACAATCGTTCCGGACCTGTCGATCAGATACGCGGCTGGCCAGTACTGATTTCCGAAGGCGCGCCAAGTGCGATACTGATTGTCTTGCGCCACAGGATAATGAATGCCCAGGCGCTTGACGGCGGTCTCGACATTCGCGCGTTCCTTCTCGAAGGCGAATTCAGGCGTGTGCACGCCGACCACGACAAGGCCTTTGTCTTTGTACTGCTCATGCCACTTGGTGACGTAGGGCAACGTGCGAAGGCAGTTGATGCAGGAGTAGGTCCAGAACTGAACCAGCACGACCTTGCCGCGAAGGCTCTCCACCGTCAGCGGTGGCGAATTCAGCCAGGCGGAAATCCCGGAAAACTCCGGCGCGGGCCGAGAGTTCTGCCGAATGGTTTCGTTGCTGAGCAGGGCGGAAGGGCCAAACTGCGCAATGGCAAGAACGGCAACGAAAACGAGGACGATCAGGCTGAGAAGCTTGCGCATTGTCATAATCCCAGTTGAAGAGTCGGATAGAGCACCGAAAACCAGACAGCGACGATGCTGTCGTATTGCGTGTAGAAGGCCAGCGCGACGAGGAGCACCGCCGCACCAAATGTTCGCTGCAAGGCGACAGTGTAGGGCGCAAGCCTACGCACTTGCGTGGTCGCGTATTGTCCGCCGTAGGCAATCAGGAGGATCGGAATGCCGGCTCCGACAGCGTAGACGACAAGCAGCAGCGCAGCGCGTGGCAGGTTTTCAGATGTTGCGATCAGCGTGAGAATGGAGCCGAGCACCGGCCCGGCGCACGGCGTCCAGAGCACGCCGAGCGCCAGTCCAACAACGAGACCCCCTGCATTCCCTGATCCGGCGCGCGCGACGATGTTGTCGGCGAACGAGAGCAGGCCGTGAAACCTCGTCATGAGCCGCTCGTATGGCTGCGGCCACAACAGCAATACGCCGAAGCTGCCGAGCAGGATGACAGAGACGGTCCGCAGCGTGTCGTGCGATAAGCCAAGCACGGTCGAGAAAGAGCCGAACAGGATCGCGAAACCGGAGAAGGCGATGATGAATCCGGCCGCGAGAAAGAGCGGCCGCCACCGGTCCTCCCGGCCGATGGAGGTGCCCAGCAAGACCGGAAGCAGTGGCAGGATGCAGGGAGCCGCCGCCGTCAGGAGGCCAGCCGCAAATGCCAGCGCAATCTCGATCATGTCGGGCTCTCCTCGTCGCTGTAGGCTGCTGCGGTCACTTCAGCAATGTGAGCAGCGGCTTGCCTTTTTCGACGATGTAGGTGGCTAGCTCGCTGCCAGTGACGTTGCCGGGATTCCTGGCCGAATGGGGTGTGCCGGCTGGAATGAACAGGACGTCGCCGGCTTTGAGTGTGACCGGCGGTTTGTCCCCGACCTGATACTCGAGCTGGCCCTCGAGGACATAGATGATCTCTTCGCCGGGATGCGTGTGCTTGCCGAACGCCACGCCGGGGGCGAGGTCGACGCGGACCTGAATGGCCTCGCGCCCCTGTGCACTGAGATCGTGCCGCTGCAGGTCGGTTCGGGTAACTCCGCTCTGCTGCGCCTGTGCGCCAAGCGGCGCCAGAATGGCTCCGGCAACGATCGCCGCCATCGCCATGAGTTGCATCTTATTCATCCTGGTCATGTTGATCTCCTTGGTTTGGAAATTTCATCGAACTTGCATGCAATGATCGCGAAGCCTGCTCATGCCGCCTGCTGCTGGCCGCTCTGCTCGCGGACGATGTATTCGGCGTACCAGTCCGGCCAGTTCTCATCGTGCTGGCCGCCGTTGCGCTTCTCGTATTCGCCATGGGCAGCCGCCGCACGGCGCAGTGCGCTCGCGAGATCAGCCGACGAATTGAAGGCCGTCGCGTTGGCGTCGACGCGCCCCGGCAATCGCGCGGTGACTTCCTGCAGCAGCCAGCCATTGCCGTCGGGATCGCTGAACGAGGCATAGGAGCGATAGCTGCCGCGTTCCGGATCCGGGCCGCTCAGCCGGACCCGCCCGAACAGATAGGGCTCGTCCGAGCCGACATGCACGTTGCCGCCGGCGTGAAAGGCTTCACTGATCGCAACACCGCGGCCGAGCAACTCGTTGCGGGCCGCCTCGATATCCGAAACGATCAGGTACAGGCCCTGCGCGGAGCCGGGCGCGGCAGGGGTGACGTTCTTGCCGAAGATGACGGAGGCGTTGGAGCCGGGCGGCGTAAACTGGATCACGCGGTAATCGTCAGGGCCGGCGAAATCGGCGTCGAGCCGCCAGCCGAGCTTTGCATAAAACTGCTTGGCGCGTTCAACGTCGGAAACCGGGATGACGATGACTTCGAGCTTCAGGTCGACCGCCGAAGCGGCCTTGGAAGTGGTGCTGGTGCGTTCCTTGAGGTCTGACATGGTTCTCTCCTTGATGTTGTGGTGGCGGGAATGTCTCCGCGCCACCGCGGTTACATAGCGTGCGATAAGATCGTATGCGATATAAAGCGCGTTGGAGACGGAGTGTCAACCCTTCCGATTTAATCGGATGCGATATATATGGGTGCGAGACTTCACATATTCGTGTCGGAAAGGACGACCTCCATGAAACTGAACGACGGGCCGCGGAACGGCTCCAGGGACAATTCGAGAGATAATTCAAAGGCCAACCAGAAACCGAGGCCGGCCGCAGGCGAGCGGCGGCTTGGCGATTTCCTGTGTTTTGCGGTCTATTCGGCCAACCTTGCCTTCGGGCGGGCCTACAAAAAGGGCCTCGATGAACTTGGCCTGACCTACCCGCAATGGATCGCGATTGTGGCGTTGTGGGAGCAGGACGGCCAGACCGTGAGTGAGCTTGGCGAGAAGATGTTCCTGGAGTCCAACACGCTGACGCCGATCCTGAAAAAGCTGGAGCAGATGGGCTATCTGCGCCGCCAGCGTGATCCCGCGGACGAGCGGCAGGTGCGCATCAGCCTGACCGAGGCTGGCCGCCGGCTGCGCGAGAAGGGCATGCACATGAATCTCGTGGCCTCTACCGGACTGAAGCCCGACGAGTTCGCGCGGCTGCAGGAAAACGTCGTCACGCTCCGCGACAATCTGATCAAGGCGACGGCAGAGAAAGCGGAATGATGCGCGCAGGCGCTTCGATGCAATCGGACTGCAGCGGCGCGTGAAGGTGAGGGAAGATGAGCATGGTCTCACATGAAGGCGCGCTTGCCGGACGTGTCGCCGTGGTGGCGGGCGCGACGCGCGGCGCCGGCCGTGGCATTGCCGCCGCGCTGGGAGAGGCGGGCGCAACGGTGATCTGCACGGGGCGCAGCAGCGCTCGCGCCGATGCTCCAACGCGATCCGATTATGACCGGCCGGAGACGATCGAGGAGACGGCCGAGCTCGTGACCAGCCTCGGCGGCAAAGGCGTCGCCATCGCTGTTGATCATCTCGAACCTTTGCAGGTCGCGGCGCTGGCCGAGCGTATCCGCGCCGAGCATGGCCACATCGACGTGCTGGTGAACGACATCTGGGGCGCCGAACGGCTGAAGGGCGAGCCCGCCGAATGGAATACGCCGATCTGGAAGCTCGACCTGCAAAAGGGATTGCGGATTCTGCGGCTCGGCATCGAGACGCATCTGGTGACATCGCATCATCTGCTGCCGCTGCTGGTCGCGCAGGCCGGCGGCCTGCTCGTCGAAGTCACCGACGGCACCGCCGACTACAATGCGCAGCATTACCGGATCTCGGTGTTCTACGACCTCGTCAAGCAGAGCGTGAACCGTCTCGCCTACTCGCAAGGCCACGAACTCGCACCGCACGGGGCCACGGCGGTTGCGATCACGCCTGGATGGCTGCGCTCCGAGATGATGCTGGAGAATTTCGGCGTCACCGAAACGACCTGGCGCGAGGCGCTGGCAGAGCGGGGAGGCGGCAGGCACCAGGCGCCGCCCGATTTCGCGCTGTCGGAATCGCCGCGCTATGTCGGCCGCGCCGTGGCTGCGCTCGCCGCCGATCCCAATCGCAACAAATGGAATCAGAAATCCGTCAGCTCCGGCGAGCTCGCTCGCCACTATGGCTTTACGGATATTGACGGCTCGCGCCCGGACATCTGGCGCTACATCGCCGAGGTGAGGGAGGGTGGCAAGGTGGCCGACGTCAGTGATTACCGCTAAAGTTGTCGTGCCATCGAGTGAGAACGAAGGTAGTCTGATGTCCGTTCACGACAGCTCCAGCCACCCGCTCGATTATCCGATCTGGATTGCGCTCACGACCACGCAGCAGGCATTGGCCGAAGGCGATGCCCGCGCGCTGCGCTATCCGACCGAGATCACGCCCTTCGCAGCGATGGCGGACATGTCGCCTGAAAGCTTTGCTGCGCTCGCCAGGCTGATGTCGCCGCAGGACATCGCCGTGCTGTTCACGCCGGATCCCGTGAGGCCGCCTGCCGCATTCAGAATTGCGCTGGCGGACACTGGTGAACAGATGATTGGAACGCCGGTTGAAACACCAGCCAATGGCGTCGATATCGTCACGCTCGGCGCCCACGACGTTCCCGCGATGATCGAACTCGCCGAGCTCACCAAGCCGGGCCCGTTCAGCGCGCGGACCCATGAGCTCGGCACCTTTCTCGGCATCCGCGTCGACGGCCAGCTTGTCGCGATGGCCGGCGAGCGGATGAAGCCGGCTCAATACACCGAGATCACCGCCGTCTGCGTGCATCCATCCCATCGCGGCCGCGGCTATGGACAGATGCTGCTATCGGCCATCTCGCGCAAGATTGTATCGCGCGGCGAAATTCCGTTCTTGCACGTCTTCACCAACAATCACTCGGCCATCGCGCTCTACCGGCGGCAGGGGATGGAAATCCGGCGCCGTCTTCACGTGACGGTGTTGAAGAAACAGGACTGATCGTCCAGCGATGCACGCCTTGACCGACGCGATCCTTACGCGTTGCGTGTGCCACTCGGTCCGCGGTCCGGTCCAGGGTCCTGGCCGGCGGCCACCTTGGTCAGCCTGTCGAGATAATGCGCCCAACCCTTGGAATGGGCGTCGCGGGTTGCCTCGGTGGGCAGGCCGCTATGGGTCATGCGCAACAGCGTGCCGCCGTCCCGTTCGATCAGATCGATCTCGATCAGGCCTGATCCCGGCGGCACCTCCTCATTGCCTTCCCAGCCAAAGCTGTAGGCGAGACGGTGAACCGGCACGACCTCGCGGAATGCGCCGCGCGCCGTGGCGCTACCGACGCCTTTCAGGAGGTACATGCCGCCCGGATGCATCTCCGTCACGGCCTCGCTGCCCATCCATTGCACGATCTTCTCAGGGTCCGTCAGGAAGGCGAACACGCTGGCACGGGGGGCGGCGATGTGGGTCTCGCGCTGGAGCACAAACGATTCAGTCATCGAAAACCTCGCGGGTGGGTCGTTGGCAGGACGCGCTGATGCAACCAGCGAGTGCCTAAGGTAAGCGCCGTGGGTGACAATGCAACGTCGCTGCCGCATGATCGATCCATGCAACTGAATCCGACGCTGACATGGCTGGTTGATGCAGCCAGCGCTTCGCCGGGCGCCGACCGGTTCCTGGCTGAACTCGGCACGCGCCTGATCGAGGACGGCGTGCCGCTCGCCGGCGGCGCGCTGACGCTCGCCGTGCCGCATCCGATCGTCGCCCGCCGGACCTGGCTATGGCGCGCGGAGAATGGGGCGGTGATCGAGGCCGTGGGGTTCGCTCCGGCGGGATTCGGAGCGGCGGGGAATTTGTCCGGCGACGCCGGCCGGAACTGGTTGGCCGGGCTCGCGGGCGGAGCGGTGCATGAACATAATGTGAGCCCGGGATCGAACGGGCCGATGCTTGGCTGGATCGGACCGCGGCCGTTCACGCAAGCGGAGTCTGATCGCCTGCGCGATGCCGCCCGCTTCGCTGCAGCGCCGCTCGCCGCGCTTTCGGCGCGCGCGACCATGACCGCTGCGCTCGAAGCTTATCTCGGCAAGCGGAGCGCCGCGCGCGTGCTGACGGGGCCGCTGCGGCGCGAGGTCGGCGAGAACATCCGGGCCGCGCTTCTGTTTGCCGATCTACGCGGCTTCACGGCTCTGTCCGAGGCCGAGCCTCCCGCGGCGGTGATCGCCGCGCTCGGCGCCTGGTTCGATTGCATTGCCGGCGCGGTCCATGCCTTCGGCGGCGAGGTGTTGAAATTCATCGGCGACGGCGTGCTGGCGATCTTTCCGGTCACCGGTCCATCTCCCCGCGATGCCTGCGACGCAGCGCTCCGGGCCGTCGCTTCCGCGCAGGCCGGAATGGCGCATCTCGGCGACGCACGGCGAGAGCAGGGGCTGCAGCCGCTTTTGTTCGGCGTGGCATTGCATCTCGGAGAAATTCTGTGGGGCAACGTCGGTGCGGCCGACCGGCTGGATTTCACGGCGATAGGTCCCGCGGTCAATCTGGTGAGCCGGCTGGAAGGGCTTTGTCGGCCGCTCGGCCGAACGGTGCTGATATCAGGCGCACTCGCCGCCGAAACCACCACAAAACTGGTCCCGCTGGGAACGCATGAGCTGCGCGGCATTGCGTCGCCCTGCGCCGTTTACACCGTGCCGGACGGCTAGGTCCAATCCCATCATCACGAAAACGTTAAACCGATTGGTTGACAATTAGTGTCGTACGACTATGTTAAACCACATGGTTGAACGTAGTGCCCATCTCGACGCCGTTTTTCACGCCCTCGCCGATCCAACGCGGCGGGCGATGCTTGGTCGTCTGGCGGAACGGGAACTGACAATCGGGGAGCTGGCGACGCCGTTTCACATGAGCTTCGCCGGCGCCTCGAAACACGTGCGGGTGCTGGAGAACGCCGGTCTCGTCAAACGCACGATCCGCGGTCGCTCCCATCTCTGCCGCCTCGAGGCGGCGCGGCTCGCGGAAGCCGATGCATGGCTGAAGCGTTACGAACGTTTCTGGACCGCAAAGCTCGACAGGCTGGAAGCTCTGCTGCGCGAAGAGGATCGGGCGCAAGCAAAATCCAAATCAAAATCCAAATCAAAATCGGTGACGGAGTAGAGCGATGAATTCAACGACAAAGCCCGACGCGTACGGCAGCCTGCCCGAGCCCACGACGCTGAAGATCCAGCGGCTGCTGCCCGGCCCGATCGAGCGTATCTGGGCCTATCTCACCGACAGCGAGTTGCGCCGCAAATGGATGGCGGCAGGCGACATGGACACGAAGGTCGGCGCGCCCTTCGAACTCGTCTGGCGCAACGACGAATTGACGAACCCGCCGGGCGAGCGCCCGGCCGGCTTCGGTGGCGAGCATCGCATGCAGAGCCGGATTACCGAATTTGATCCGCCCCGAAAATTGTCGATCACCTGGAACAGTACCGGTGACGTCACGTTCGAACTGGAGCCCAAAGGCAAGGGCGTGCTGCTCACGGTCATCCATCGGCGCTTCCCCGATCGCGCCACGCTGCTCAAGCACATGGCCGGTTGGCACATGCATCTCGATGTTCTGGTCGCCCGTGCGAGCGGAGAGGAGCCGGCGCCGTTCTGGGATGGCTGGAGCGGCCTCATGAAGGAATACGACGCGCGTCTGCCGGCCTGACGCTGCAAGTCGAAGCTCAAGTAACGAACGTCCCAACAAACAGGAGGTTAGCCATGCAGATTCACACCGTTTCGGCACAGGAATGGGAAGCGGCCCGCCAGCAATTGCTCGTGAAGGAAAAGGCCACGACCCGCGCCCGTGACGCGCTTGCCGCCGAACGCCGGCGCATGCCGTGGCTGGCCGTGGAGAAGGAGTACAGGTTCGAGGGGCCCAACGGTCCGGCGAGCTTGCTCGACTTGTTCGAGGGCCGTCATCAGTTGATCCTCTACCGCGCCTTCTTCGAGCCCGGCGTGTTCGGCTGGCCCGACCATGCCTGCCGCGGCTGTTCGATGGTGGCCGACCAGGTCGCCCACGTCGCCCATCTCAACGCCCGCGATACCACGCTCGTGTTTGCCTCGCGCGCGCCGCAGCCGGACATCGCGCGCCTGAAGAAGCGAATGGGATGGGAGTTGATCCCCTGGTACACCATCACCGACAGCTTCGATGCCGACTTCGATGTCGGCGAATGGCACGGCACCAACGTGTTCTTCCGCGACGGCAACAAGATCTACCGCACCTACTTAATCAACAACCGCGGCGACGAGCAAATGGGAGGCACCTGGAATTACCTCGACATCACGCCGCTCGGCCGCCAGGAGGTCTGGGAGGACTCGCCCGAAGGATATCCCCAGACTCCGACCTACAAATGGTGGAATTGGCACGACAGCTACGTCGAAGGCGCAGCGCCCGACAAGAGGTGGGTCGAGGTGTCGGACGCCGGAGAGGCCGCGTTCCGCAAGCAGAGCGCAGGCACGAAGGGATGAGCGAGGTCTCTCACAGCAACGCGCCCTGCGCGGCGAGCTGTGATGACGAAGGCGCCGCGGCCGGCATAGTCAGATGGCTATCCCTTGCGGCCGCGCCGACCTTCGCAACCATGGCGCTGCTTACCGCCGTGGTTGGCGGTGGCCCGCTGGATCCGCTTTGCTCGGCTGCAAACGCGTCGCCGGTGGGCGGCATGGTACCGATGTACTTGCTGATGAGCGCCTTCCATTCGGCGCCCTGGCTGAAGCTGATTTCGCGCCGATGCAGCCGGGCAGCGCGACGTCATCAGGTGTGCGAAATTCCTGCGACCTCTAACATTGCATTGACGGCGATCTCGATTCGGCGGCCACGAATTCGCCAAGATGCAGCCGCGTTGAGCTGCTGCCCTGGAGCGCAAATAATCAACATAGATGGACTTGTCGTCCGGGTGCACCACGCCGATGTTAGCGGACAGTATCTGTCACTAGCGAACGCGTGATGTCGGAAGTCAGGCTAATTCAATCCATCGAGCGCGCGGCCGCGATCCTCGAGATTATCGCAGAGGAAGGCGGTGCCGCACGGCTGCAGCACATTGCCGAGCGGGCGAAGCTCGGCAAGACGACCGCGCACAATCTTCTTAAGACGTTGGACGAGCTTGGTTACGTGCACCGCCGCGTCGGGGATTCACGCTATCATCTCGGCGGCCGCATTCTCAATCTGGCGCGAATTGCCGGAGACGATGGCGCGCTTCGCGGCCGACTGCGCCCAGTGCTCGAATCGGTGGCAAAGCGCACGGGCGAGATGGTCTATCTGGCTGTGCCGAGCGGAGATGAAGCCTATTATCTCGATGCGATAGAATCCTCCCACGCATTGAAGGCAGGCGCATGTCCCATCGGCGTACGCGAGCCGCTGGAAGGATCGGCGGTCGGGCTCGTATTCCTCGCCTTCATGCCCGGGCTTGGTAAGCGCGTCCTCGCCAGCCGTGCCGACGCGCTCGGTCCGCATATTCTGTCCGAGATCAAAACGGTCGCCACGCGGGGCTTCGCGCTCGATCTCGAGAATTACCAGCCGGGCCTCCATTGCGTCGCTATTCCCTGGCGCGAGGGTGGTGAGGTTCGTGCGAGCATCGGGCTCAGCGGACCAGCGACGCGCTTGCCGCCGCAAGCGTTGACGGACATGGCCTGGATGATGATGAAGGAGGTCGAGCGCGCTTGAGTTCAGCATTGCTGAACATATGTCGTTTCCAGGGTTCAACCGTTCGCCTTTGTGATTTTGCCCACCATGTTGAGGCGCATCGCGCTACGCGCGCTCCCAAGCCTCAACAGGAGAAACATCTTTGAGTAACGTTCTTATTGTTCACGCGCATCCGGAACCGAAGTCACTCACCAGCGCCCTGAAGGATCTGGCGGTCGAAACTCTCACCACGCAGGGCCACGCGGCGCAAGTTTCAGATCTCTATGCGGCCAACTGGACGGCAGTTGCCAATCGTGGGGATTTCCTCGAGCAGGCGCAAGCGGACCGTCTGCGCTATGCCGCGGAGTCTCGCTATGCGTTTGCCACCGGTACTCAAACTCCCGACGTAGAGGCCGAACAGCAGAAGCTGCTGTGGGCTGACGCCGTTCTCCTGAGTTTTCCGATGTGGTGGTTCGGCATGCCGGCCATCTTGAAGGGCTGGGTCGACCGCGTCTTCGCCTATGGATTTGCATATGGCGTCGGCGCCCATGGCGGCGAAAGATGGGGCGACCGCTACGGCGAAGGTAAGTTAGGCGGGCGTCGCGCGATGCTGTCCGTCACCATCGGCGGCCGTGCGCCGCATTATAGCGAGCGCGGCGTGAATGGACGGCTCGACGATCTGCTGTGGCCGATTCAGCATGGCATGCTCTTCTATCCGGGCATGGAGATCATGCCGCCCTTCGTCGTCTATCAGAGTGACCGGCTGACCGAGGCCGAGTGGCCCGCCGTCGCGGAGGCCTATCGGCATCGCATCATGGGACTCTTCAGTGACCGGCCGATCGCCTACCGCACCCAGAATGGCGGGCACTATGACGGTCAGCAGGTTTTGAAACCCGGTCTGGGCGCCGGCGAGAGCGGCACGCGTATCCACCTCGTCCAGCCAGGCGATCCGAAGGAGGTTCTTGAGCGGACTGGCCGGGACGCAGCGCGCAAAATGGAGGCCTGCTCGGGCTCCTGATGGCGCTTCGCCGATTGTTCAGCTCGGCAGGACGTGGTGTTTTTCGGTAGGCTGACGCTTTCGTCAGACGGGCGTCACCCGTTCGAAAAGGTGCTGGTATCGAAGTACGAGGCCCCGATTGTCCACCTCGATATCGGCCTCAAAGCCTGCCGAGACCCCGAGGTCCACGTAGCGTATCTGGTTCGGTCCGATGCGGTCATATCGTTGACGGGAACGCTGCACGGTCATAGTGGCTGCGTCAACGAAGCAGGTGTCGAGCGTGCGGCTTTCCCCCGCGCCGGCAGGCGTCCGGAGGATCGGGAATGTATTGCAAAATGGAGTCACGGAGAGATCCGGCTCCTCTGCACCATCGAGGTCGGCACGCCGTTGGCCATCAACGCGCCAGCCGTCGTCCGTTCGTTCAAGGTTGAGGCGGCTGAGCCCGGTCGGTCCCCATCGCGCGACATCCAGCGACTGGGCCCGCCAATCTGGGGTCAACGTCCAGCGGTGGTCCAGCTGAAAGCCGCCGTCCTCCATGCAGATCACGGTTGATTCCGCCAACACGGCATCAGCGGAAAGGCTGAGCGTCAAACGCTCGAGACCAATTACGTCGGTGCGTCGCCAGAACAGGATTTCGGGGTCTTCTGGCATGGCTCGTCCTCGAACTGGATTTACCCGGCGGGCAACGTTCAAGGCTACCGTCAGGTTCCAGCCGCCACTGTCATGCCGGGGCCGGCGCGCTGAAGTCAGATCGAAGCCTTTGCTCGTCGGTCGCTCGCGTGAATCGCCGGCGACTGATATGTCTCTCCCTGTCTCGTTCAAACGAAAGCAGGAATTCGATGGCACGCGTTCGCTGTATTACCGAAATGGGCATGGGCGTCGACGTTCACGGACGCGATGCGACCAAGGCCGCCAAGCGCGCCGTCTCGGACGCTATCCGCCACTCCAGCCTCGGCTTCTTCCGGATACTGGGAAAGACCGCCAACGATATGTTCGTGGAGGTTACCGTCGCGGTTCCAGACCCGAGCGGGGTCGATACTGCAGCCGTTGCAAAGGAATTGCCTTACGGGACGGTGAATGTGACGGCGGTAAAGGGCGGGCTGGAAATTCCTGCCGAGAGCGGAAGCGACTCCATCATCATCGCCAACGCCGCTGTGATCGTCAGTTTTGACGACGGTAAGACGGGCTAAATTCGTTTCAGTGTTGATCAGGCTAGACGCCGACTCCGTGCAGTCAATCAGAAGAAGACCTGGAGCGCCCGATGACAACGCAAGACAGCAGCACTTATTGGAAGCGATCGCGCGTAGAACTGCGCGCCGCCGGATTCGATCCAGACCGCGCCGCGGAGGCCAGCGCGGTGGTGACCATCGCCAGCGCCTGGACCAACGCCCATCGCTGCAACAACCGCGTTCGCGCCATCACCGATCTCCTGGTGGAAATTCTTGCCGAGCGCGGCGGGCAGGGGCTGGTCGTCGGCGCGCCGGCAGTGTCGGATGCGTTGACCCAGGGCACGCCGACGGCGGGCTACAGCCTCGCATCGCGCGATGTCGTTGCCGACTGTTTCGAGATCGGTCACTACGCTCACCACGGCGATGCGATGATCGTGATTTCCGGCTGCGACAAGACCGGCGCTGCCGCGCTGATGCCGCTGGCGCGCACCAATGCTTTCGGCCTCGTGCTCTATCCCGGCACCAGCACGCCGGGCCGCGTTTCGTTCGGCGCATGGGCGAGCAAAGGTAACAATCTGACAATCATGGATTACGCCGAGGCGCGTGCCGCCAACGAGTCCGGCCGCCTTTCCGGCGAGGAACTGCTGGAAGTCGAGCGCAACGTGATGCCGGGCAGCGGCACTTGTGGCGCGATGTTTACCGCCAATACCATGAGCACGATCGCGGAATCGATCGGCATGATGCTGCCGCGCGGCGCCTCGCATTCCGCCGACTACAACGCCGGCAGCGATATTCACGCCGATGTCCGCGCGCAGGCCCGCGCCTCGGTCGATGCCCTGTACCGGCTGATGCAAGCCGGCATCCGGCCACGCGACATCATGACTGAGCGCGCTTTCGAAAATGCGATCACGACCGTCTATGCGATGGGCGGCTCGACCAACATGTACCTGCATCTGCTCGCGGTCGCGCGTGAGGCCCAGGTGCCGATCACGATCGAGCGCATCCAGCAAGTCGGCGAGCGCGTCCCGCTGCTTGCCAATTTGCAGCCGCACGGCCCGTTCGCGATGGGCAGCCTGCATGCGATCGGCGGCGTTCCAGTCGTCATGAAGGAGCTGCATCGCGCGGGCCTTTTGCATGGCGACGTCATGACGGTGACCGGCAAGACGCTGGCAGAAAATCTCGCCGATGTTCCGACGCTGGAGCAGATGCTGCCGCAGGAGATCGTTTCTCCGGTGTCGAAACCGATCGCGCCGGCGAACAATCACATCAGCATCTTGAAGGGCAATCTCGCACCGGAGAGCTGCCTGCTCAAATTATCGGGCAAGACCCTAGAGAAGGGGAAATTTCGGGGCACCGCGCGCGTGTTCGAGTCCGAGGCCGATACGATGGCCGCGATCCGCGCCGGCGAGATCGTGCCGGGCAACGTCATTGTCGTGCGCAATGTCGGCCCGGTGGGCGGGCCCGGTATGCCGGAAATGGTAATGCTGACCATTCAGTTGCAGGGACAGGGCCTCGGTGAGGATGTCGCGCTGATCACCGACGGCCGCTTTTCCGGCGTCTCGCACGGCATCCTGATCGGCCACGTCTCGCCGGAAGCCGCGCGGGGCGGCCCGATCGCTGCGGTGCGCCACGGTGACACCATTGTCATCGACCCAGGCTCCCGCACCGTGAATCTCGAAGTGTCAGCGGACGAGATCGCCCGCCGCATG
The DNA here is from genome assembly GCF_018398875.1 of Bradyrhizobium sp. sGM-13. Classification (GTDB taxonomy): domain Bacteria; phylum Pseudomonadota; class Alphaproteobacteria; order Rhizobiales; family Xanthobacteraceae; genus Bradyrhizobium. The sequence continues at coordinate 200,511 of NZ_JAGWDK010000004.1, forward strand.
GCAGACTGGCGCGAGCCGGCTTCGTTGGCCGCGGTGCGACCGGGATCGGTGCACGACAAATACATCCGGCTGGTGTCGTCGGCGCATTACGGGTGTGTGTTGTAAGGCTGCGGGAACCTGCCGAAGAGTTGTGTTGGCGCCTTGCCACAATCTTATGTCCATGATTTGTTCTGCGTTACCATGGACGACTTTGCAAGCTCTAGTAGTGGCCGAGTATTCCTCGCGGCTCTTCCCGACGCGGGCACAGCAGCGGGAATTCACCGGCTGGCAGGCGTGCTCAGGCGCGCCCATTGCTTCAACGGCAAGCTCATCGCGCCAGACCGGCTGCACGTTTCGCTATTTTCGCTGGATGGGTTGCCGGAACGTCAGCTTTGCGCCGCCTGCGAGGCGGCCACGGAATTGCGGACCGAACCGTTCGAAGTCTTGTTCGATCGCACGGCAAGTTTCCGCGGGCGGCCGGGCAGTCGTCCGTTTGTCCTGATTGGCGAGAAGGGATTGTGCCGGTTGCGGTCATTTCGGCAAATGCTTGGTGCCGCGATGGCGCGCAGAGGACTAAGGCGGCTCGCCAATACGAATTTCACGCCGCATGTAACGTTGCTATATGACGCGCGCAGCGTGGATGAGCATCCGATCGAACCGGTTGTCTGGACTGTGACGGAGTTCGTGCTCGTGCACAGCCAGAGGGGCCATCGGCACCTCGCGCGATGGTTCCTGTGTGGATGATGGCCACCGGCAGCGAAAAACAGCGGAAGCTCCGAGGGGCGTTATTTCGTCGCCGCAAGCCGCTGCACCATCTCCTCGATCGAGTTGAAGAAATGCGTCGGCCCGGCCGCTTGCAGCGCGGTTGGCAGGGCATAGCCCCACGCCACCGCGCCCGAATCCATGCTGGCCGCCTTCGCGGCTTCGATGTCGCGGATCTCGTCACCGATGCAGATCGTTTCCGCCGGCCTTGCCTCCAGCCGTCGCGCGACCCGTCGAAACTTCCGGTGCTTTCCGAACACTGCGGCGCCACAGTCAAAGCGGCTGATCAGTGCGGTGGCGGGACCGAGCACCAGCCGGACGGATGCTTCGCTGTCGGAGCTGACGATCGCGGTCTTGACGCCAAGGCGCTGAAGGTCGGCGAGCATCTCCGGGATGCCGGCAAAGAGTGATGTCTCGCTCGCTGCCGCAAGCTTGCGCTTTCGCATGTCGTTCACAATGGCCGGAAGCTGCCACGTGGACACGCCTAGCCGGGCCATGATTTCCCGCGCGGACAGCCCGCGCATTCCTTCCAGTTCCTCCGGGGTGACCGGCTTGAGATTGAAACGCGCGATCACGTCCTGAAAGGAGGCACGAAACCAGTCGACCGTATCGGCAAGCGTGCCGTCAAAGTCGAAGATGGCGAGGCGATAGCGCGTCATAAGAATCCGGCTTTCAGCGTGTCACTTGTCATCGCCGCCGAAATACGCCGGCTTGCCGGTGGTCCAGGTTTCGCCCCAGAGCTGACCGCCGCCGTCCACGGTCAGCGTTTCGCCGGTGACGAATTTGGCCGAAGGACCAGCGAGAAAGACAGTGGCTTCGGCGACGTCCCAGGGCGAGCCTGTGCGCATCATCGGGTTCGAGCGCGGGTAGGCGGCGCGAGCCTCCGGCGAATACACGTTCCAGCCTTCGGTTTCGATCGCGCCGGGCGCCACGCAATTGACCCGGATGTTCAGCGGCGCCCATTCGACTGCGACGGCGCGCGACAGCCCGATGACGCCGCTCCGTGCAGCAACCGTGTGCGCGATGCCGTAGAGGCCATGCGTCGTCACGACCACGATGTTGACGATGCTGCCGGGATGTTTGTGGTCGCGCCAGCGTTGCGCGGCGGCCTGCATCATGTACCAGGTGCCGTTCAGATTGGTGTTGATGACGGCATTCCAGCCCTTCACCGAAAAATCGATCGCGGCTGGGGGAAATTGCCCGCCGGCGCTGTTGATGAGGCAGTCGAGGCGGCCGTGCGCGGCCCAGATCGTGTCGAACAGGGCGCTGACCGCGTCGGGCTCCCTGATGTCGGCGACATGCGCGGATGCCTTGAGGCCTCGGCCCGTCAAATGGGTGACGAGCGCGTCGAGCTTGCCGCGGTCGCGCCCGACCACGGCGACATGCGCGCCCAGCCGCGCAAACAGCCAGGCGATCGCCCGCCCGATGCCGCCGGCGCCGCCCGTTACGACGGCGACCTGATCCTTCAGCGCATCGGCCGCGAACAGGGTCGGGCGAGCCGCAAGCTCCTCATCAGTCAGGCCGAGCTTCGCCGGAGACGGTTGATCGGTCATGAACGGCGCGAACCCTTGTTATGTGCGGCATCGGCCGTACATTAGCCACGCAACAACAACCATGCAAAACGAGTTTTGATGTCCGACCTTTCCACCTTCCCGATCACCAAGCGCTGGCCCGCCAAACATCCCGACCGCCTTCAGCTCTATTCGCTGCCGACTCCAAACGGTGTGAAGGTTTCTATCATGCTCGAAGAGATTGGCTTGCCCTACGAGGTGCATCTGGTCGACTTCAACAAGGACGACCAGAAGACCCCGGAATTCCTGTCGCTGAATCCGAACGGCAAGATACCGGCCATCCTCGATCCGGATGGCCCCGGCGGCAGACCGCTGCCGCTTTTCGAGTCCGGCGCGATCCTGCATTATCTCGCCGAGAAGACCGGCAAGCTTCTGCCGGCCGATCCGGCGCGGCGATACCAGGCTATCCAGTGGCTGCACTTCCAGATGGGCGGGATCGGGCCGATGTTCGGCCAAGTCGGATTCTTCCATAAGTTCGCCGGCAAGGAATATGAGGACAAGCGGCCGCTCGAGCGTTACGTCGCCGACGTCGAGACGCCTCCTTGAGGTAGTGGAGACGCATCTCGCCGGACGGCAATGGATCATGGACGATGAGTATACCATCGCCGACATTTCCATGCTCAGCTGGGTGCGCAACCTGATCGGCTTCTACGGTGCGCGCGATCTCGTCGCGTTCGATACGCTGAAACAGGTGCCGGCATGGCTGCAAGGCGGGCTCGCCCGGCCGGCGGTGCAGCGCGGGCTGGACATACCCAAGCGGCCTTAAGAGGCGTGCTTGAGCAGTTCGTACACCACCGGGTTATCGGCGCAGGCGCCGAAGCCGCATTCGAGCAGCGTGGTCACCACATTGGCCGCCGTGAGCGCGATCACAAGCCATACCGCGGTTTGCGCGAAGGCGCCGCCGGTGGCCGGCAGCACGGCGTGGTCTTCCTCGAACTGGCGGTCGAACAGCAGGATCGCCGCAAGCAGGACGATGGCCGCAATGAAGCCGATCAGCGCCCAGGTATAATAGTGATAGCCGAGCAACGCGGAACCATAGCCTGCGTCGCCGGGCAGGATATGCAGCAGCACCTGCCGGGTCGACGCGACAGCGCCTGCCACCGCCGCCAACAGCGAGATCGCATAATGGCTGGGACGGGGGCCGAAGCGGATATTTAGAATCGGGCCAACGGCGAGAGCCGCGAACAGAATGCGCTGCAGCAGGCAGAGCGGGCAAGGCAGCTCATGAAGAATGAACTGCGCCGCATAGGCTGCCGCCAGCACCAGCGCCACCGCGTAGAGGCTGAGTGCATTCAACGTAATGGCACGCGCCTGGGTCATGCGTCTCTCAGAACGACAATTTCAGCGTATCGGTCGCGTGATGCAGATAGGTGGCGATGCACGCGATCAGCAGGGCCCCGAACAGGCCGAGCGCCAGCGGACGCCGACCGCGCCAGGCGATCAGCATCACGATGACTATGGCCAGAAACAATACGGTGAATTCCATCGGCTGGTCCGGGCACGGAATGATGTATCAATCTATGATAGATTCGCCGATCTGCTTAACCTTAATCCGGTCCGGCAGGACCAATAACGACATTTCGGAATGCAACGACAATGCCCATCACCATCTACGGCATCAAGAACTGCGATACGATGAAGAAGGCGCGCGCCTGGCTCGACGATCACGGCGTGGCCTATGATCTTCATGACTACAAGCTTGCCGGAATCGGCAAGGACAAGCTCAAGCAATGGTCCGACGATGTTGGCTGGGAAACGCTGCTCAACCGCGCTGGCACGACGTTCAAGAAGCTGCCCGACGACGACAAGGAAGGCCTCAACGAGCGCAAGGCGTTGGCGCTGATGCTGGCGCAGCCCTCGATGATCAAGCGGCCGGTGCTCGATCTCGGTGGCAAATTGCTGGTCGGGTTCAAGCCGGATATCTATGCGAGCGAGGTCGCGTCGAAGCCGCGCGGGCGGAAGGCCTAATCGAATTCGAGTTCATCGCGGGATGGAATGCGGCCGGGCGCGCGATGGAAGAGATCGCGATCGATGATGGTGCGAAGCTTCGGCACCGGCAGCTGGTCGTTTCCGCGCATCAGATTCTTGATCTCAAAGCCGCCGTCCTCGCTGATGGTTTTCAGCGAAGCGATGATATGGGTGACGCTGCCGTCATCCGAGAACGGCAGCAACAGCCGCTCATAGGCGACGATTCGCCCGTAGATGTCGTCGATATTGGCGATGGTATAGGCAGGAAGACGGCGCGCGATGCATTCATAGCAGACGGGCATCACGATCGGAGCGAGCCTTGCGCCGAGATACTCGTCGAGATAGGGGCCCATGCCGGTATTCCCATAAGCCGTCGACATCCGCGTGCCGTCGCTCTGGATGGTCAGGCGCGGCGGCTGGGTGCTGGTATCGACGGTGTAGAGGACCAGGTCGGGAAGTTCGTCCTCGATCCGCGCCGGCTGGTATTCCGCCGTGCGCGGTATCGATTGGTCGCGGGCGTATAGCCGCAGCCAGGTGTTCAGCAGGTCGCGCTGCTTGATAGATTTGACGACCGACGGCCCGGCGCTTTCAAATTTCAAGGCGGCAATTCCTACGCGATCTAAATCGCGAGATGATGCGCTCCGAGGGGAAATATTGTGTGAAAGCGCGCCCGATTGCAGCGAAACACCGTTAACGATGGTTTGCCGGCGCGAGGGTACGGTTGAGCGTGGCTGGTGGCCGGGCCGAGCCGCGCCGGCCGCACCATTCGACTTATGGCGCATCCGGAACCGCAAGCGCGCGGTCGGGCGTGGCAGCATTCCGCCTTGCGTAATCCATCGCGTTGACGGCATATTCCGGCCGGAGGCGGCGGGCTCGGGACGGTTTCCAGGACGTCCAGGAGAACCTGCCCGAACAGGGAAAAATTGGCCGCGCGCGGGCGAACTCGCGGAGACGGTTGAGGGGGAAATTTGTTTGGCTGATGAGTTCATTCTCGAAACCCACGGATTGACCAAGGAATTCGCGGGTTTCTTCGCCGTTCGCGATGTCGCCCTCAAGGTACGGCGCGGCAGCATTCATGCGTTGATCGGGCCGAATGGAGCCGGCAAGACGACGTGCTTCAACTTGTTGACCAAGTTTCTGAGGCCGTCTGCAGGGCAGATCCTGTACAAGGGGCAGGACATCACCGCGATGGCGCCGGCTGATGTGGCCCGCCTCGGGCTGGTGCGTTCGTTCCAGATTTCGGCGGTGTTTCCGCACCTGACGGCGCTGGAAAACGTTCGTGTCGCGCTACAGCGCCAGCACGGAAGCTCGTTCGATTTCTGGCGCTCCAAGCGCGTGCTCGACCGATTTAACGGCCGCGCCCTCGACTTGCTGAACGACGTGGGCTTGAGCGAGTTCGCCAATACACCGGCGGTCGAGATGCCCTATGGACGCAAGCGCGCGCTGGAGATTGCGACGACGCTGGCGCTCGACCCGGAAATGATGCTGCTCGACGAGCCGATGGCGGGCATGGGTCATGAAGACATCGACAAGATCGCAGCCCTGATCAAGCGTATCTCGGCGAGGCACACCATCCTGATGGTCGAACATAATCTCTCCGTGGTCGCCAACCTGTCCGACATCATCACGGTGCTGACGCGCGGTCAGGTGCTGGCGCAAGGCAATTACGCCGAATTGTCCAGGGACGAGCGCGTCAAGGAAGCCTATCTGGGGGCCGGTCATGCCTGAGTTGAAAATGGCCGAAGCCACCGCCAAACCGGCGGGCGCGGAGATTCTTTCCGTTTCCGACCTGCAGGCCTGGTACGGCGAATCGCATATCCTTCACGGCGTCAACTTCAATGTGAAGGCGGGCGAGGTGGTCACGCTGCTCGGCCGCAACGGCGCCGGCAAGACCACGACGCTGAAGTCGGTGATGGGAATTATCGGCAAGCGTACTGGTTCGATCCGTTTTAACGGTCAGGACATCACGCGTGCCTCGTCCGACAGGATCGCGCGCCTCGGCATCGCATTCTGTCCCGAGGAGCGGGGCATTTTCGCAAGCCTCGACGTGCGCGAAAACCTGCTGCTGCCGCCGATCGTGCGCAGTGGCGGGTTATCGCTCGACCAGATCTTCGACTTGTTTCCGAACCTGAAGGAGCGCCTCAACAGCCAGGGCACCAAGCTCTCGGGCGGCGAGCAGCAAATGCTCGCGATCGCAAGAATCCTGCGCACCGGCGCGCGGTTTCTGATGCTGGACGAGCCGACCGAAGGTTTGGCGCCCGTCATCATCCAGCAGATCGGTCACACCATCGCGCGGCTGAAGTCGGAAGGCTTTACCATCCTGCTCGTCGAACAGAATTTCCGCTTCGCCTCCACGGTGGCCGACCGCTACTACATCGTCGAGCACGGTAAGGTCATCGACGGTTTTGCGAATTCGGAGTTGTCGGCCAATATGGACAAGCTCCACACCTATCTCGGCGTTTAATCGGTACTTTGCTGCACTCTGGAATAATGGAGATACTATGAAACATCGGATTTCAGCGCTCTTCCTCGGCACCGCTCTGGCACTTGCCGCAGGCGGCGCCGTGGCGCAGGACAAGACCGTCAAGATCGGCGTGCTCACCGACAATTCCGGACTTTACTCCGACCTCGGCGGCGCCGGCTCCACGGTCGCCGCCCAGATGGCAGTGGAGGACTCGGGCCTCGCGGCCAAGGGTTGGAAGATCGACATCGTCTCCGCCGACCATCAGAACAAGCCCGACATCGGCACCACCATCGCGCGTCAATGGATCGACGTCGAGAAGGTCGATATCTTCGTGGATGTGCTGAACTCCGGCGTGGCGCTGGCGGTCAACAATCTGGTGAAGGAGAAGAACGCCATCATGATCAATACCGGCGCAGCGACGTCGGACCTCACCAATGCACAGTGCTCGCCGAACACGATTCACTGGGTCTACGACACCTACATGCTCGCCAACAGCACGGGGCAGGCGCTGGTGAAGGCCGGTGGCGACACCTGGTACTTCCTGACCGCGGACTACGCTTTCGGCCACGCGCTGGAACGCGACACCGCCGCGGTCGTCGTGAAGTCGGGCGGCAAGGTAATCGGCACCGTCAGGCATCCCCTGAATTCGTCGGATTTCTCCTCGTTCCTGCTGCAGGCGCAGGCTTCGAAGGCGAAGATTATTGGCATGGCTAACGCCGGCGGCGATACCACCAATACGATCAAGCAGGCGTCGGAATTCGGCATCGTGGCGGGCGGCCAAAAGCTGGCCGGGCTGTTGCTCTTCATCAATGACGTCCACTCCCTCGGCCTCAAAGTGGCTCAGGGTCTGAACTTCACGGAAACTTTCTACTGGGATCTGAACGATGGCACCCGCGCGTTTTCCAAGCGCTTCTCCGAGCGCATGAAGAACAAGGCGATGCCGTCGATGGTGCAGGCCGGCGTGTATTCGGGCCTGATCCACTATTTCAAGACGATCGATGCCATGGGCGGCAATCCGCATGACGGCGTCAAGGTGGTGGCGAAAATGAAGGAAGCGCCGACCGACGATCCGCTGTTTGGCAAGGGCACAATCCGTCCCGACGGACGCAAGCTTCATCCGGCCTACCTGTTCGAGGTCAAGAAGCCGTCCGAATCCAAGGGACCGTGGGACTATTACAAGCTGGTCGGAACGACCCCCGCAGACCAGGCATTCCGGCCGCTTTCGGAAAGCGTCTGCCCGCTGGTAAAGAAGTAACAATGAGGCCCGCCGGCACCCGTGCCGGCGGGCGCCTTCTCGCGTCACAACGCGATTTGCGTCACAACGAGATCGAGTGCGAAGCCGATGCAAGCTCTTTACGCCCAGCTTTTGGTGGGATTGATCAACGGGTCGTTCTACGCGCTGCTCAGTCTTGGGCTGGCGGTGATCTTCGGCATGCTCAACATCATCAATTTCGCTCACGGTGCGCTCTACATGATGGGCGCGTTCTGCGCGTATTTTTTGTTGAACATCGCCGGCATCGGCTATTGGCCGGCGCTGATCATCGCGCCCATCGCGGTCGGCATCTTCGGCATGATCCTGGAACGGACCATGCTGCAATGGCTCGCCGGGCTCGATCATCTCTATGGGTTGCTGCTGACATTCGGATTGGCGCTGATTATCCAGGGCATCTTTCAGAATTATTTCGGTTCGTCGGGGCTGCCCTATGCGATTCCCAGTGAACTGCAGGGCGGCATGAATCTCGGATTCATGTTCCTGCCGATTTACCGCGGCTGGGTGGTTGTCTTCTCGCTGGTGGTCTGCCTTGCTACGTGGTTCCTGATTGAGAAGACCCGGCTCGGCGCCAATCTGCGAGCGGCGACTGAAAATCCGACCCTGGTGCGCGCGTTCGGCATCAATGTGCCCAGGATGATCACGCTGACGTATGGGCTTGGCGTTGGCCTCGCGGCGCTGGCCGGCGTGTTGTCGGCTCCGATCAACCAGGTGCGGCCGTTGATGGGCGCCGACCTGATCATCGTCGTGTTCGCAGTGGTGGTGATCGGCGGCATGGGATCGATCATGGGATCAATCATCACCGGATTTGCGCTCGGCGTGATCGAGGGACTGACCAAGTATTTTTATCCCGAAGCTTCCAACACCGTGGTGTTCGTCCTGATGGTGCTGGTGTTGCTGTTGAAGCCGGCGGGACTGACGGGACGGGCAGCCTGACATGAGCGCATTGACTGACGATACACTGCCGGTAACGCCGCGTGCGATGCGCGACGAGATGCTTATGTTCGCGGCGATGGCGGTGCTGCTGGGTGTTGTGCCGCTGACGGGCATCTACCCGTTCTTCGTGATGCAGGCGCTGTGCTTCGCACTGCTCGCCTGCGCGTTCAACCTCTTGATCGGCTATGGCGGCCTGCTGTCGTTCGGCCATGCGATGTTCCTGGGAACCGCGGGCTACTGCTCGGCGCATGCGCTCAAGGTCTGGGGCGTTACGCCCGAGCTCGGCATTGTGATCGGCACCGCCGGCGCTGCCGCGCTCTCCGTCGTCACCGGCTTCATCTCCATTCGACGGCAGGGTATCTACTTTGCGATGATCACACTGGCGCTGTCGCAGCTTCTCTATTTCATCTATCTGCAGGCGCCGTTCACCCATGGTGAAGACGGCATCCAGGGCATTCCGCAGGGCTACCTGTTTGGAATATTCAATCTCTCCAAGCCCACGGTGCTTTACTACGTGGTGCTCGCCGGGTTTCTCGGCGGCTTCCTCCTGATCTACCGCACCATCAACTCGCCATTCGGCGAAGTCTTGAAAGCCATTCGCGAAAATGAGCCGCGTGCGATCTCGCTGGGCTACAAGACTGACCAATATAAGCTGCTCGCTTTCATCCTCTCCGGAACGATTGCGGGCTTTGCCGGCTCGCTGAAGGTGTTCGTGGCGCAGAACGCTTCGCTCACCGACGTGCACTGGACGATGTCGGGTGAAATCGTGCTAATGACGCTGGTCGGCGGCCTCGGCACGGTGTTCGGTCCGGTCGTCGGGGCCTTCGTTATCATCGCCATGCAGCAATATCTTGCCGGCTTCGGCCAATGGGTGACGGTGATCCAGGGCGTCATCTTCGTGGCCTGCGTGTTGACGTTCCGCCGGGGCATCATCGGCGAGATCGCGCATTATTTCCGTCGATCCCTCTAAAACGGCGGTTTTTGGCGCAGTTTTTAGGCTCCACAAAGCGGTGGATGACCCGGTTCCCGGGACCCGACGTCGCGCGCTTTTCCCTCGAATGGTCTATGACAGTTTTGTGACAGATCGCTCCGCGGCTGTTTCTGAACGACGGAAAAATACCCATGCTGCGCTGGTTTCGTGCCTTTTTGCCCAAGGAGGAGCGATTTTTTGATTTATTTGCCCGCCACGCCCAGACGGTCGTGCAGGGCGCGCTAGCGTTGCAGGACATGATGCGCGGCGGCGAGGAGACGCCGGTATTCTGCCAGCGAGTCAATCAGTTCGAACACGACGCCGACGGCATCACCCGTGAGGTGCTGACCGCGGTCCGCCGCACCTTCATTACCCCGTTCGACCGCGGCGACATCAAGAATCTGATCACGTCGATGGACGACGCGATTGACCAGATGCAGCAGACCGCGAAGGCGGTGGTGCTGTTCGAGGTCCGAACGTTCGAACCTCCGATGCGCGAAATAGCCACGCTGTTGGTCGAGTGCGCCAATCTGGTCAGCCGCGCGCTTCCGCTGATGCAGTCGATCGGCAACAACGTCGCGATGCTGACCGCCATTACTGAGGAAATCGGAAAACTGGAGGGTCGTATCGACGATCTCCACGACATCGGGTTGAAGGAGCTGTTTCTCAAGCACCGCAACGGCAATTCGATGGATTTCGTGGTCGGCGCCGAGATCTACAAGCATCTCGAAAAAGTGTCGGACCGCTTCGACGACGTCGCCAACGAGATCAACTCGATCGTGATCGAACAGGTATAGGGCAGGGCCAATTCAGTGGACGCCACCCTGGCTTTTCCAGTTCTGGTCTTCTTAATTGGCGTCGCGCTGTTGTTCGATTTCCTCAACGGCCTGCATGACGCCGCCAATTCGATCGCCACGATCGTATCGACCCGAGTGCTGCGCCCGCATTACGCGGTGTTCTGGGCGGCCTTCTTCAATTTTATCGCCTTCCTCTTCTTTGGGCTGCACGTCGCCAACACGATCGGCAAGGGAATCATCGAACCCGACGTCGTCGATGCCGCCGTGATCTTCGCTGCGCTAATCGGCGCGATAGTCTGGAACCTGATCACCTGGGGGCTCGGCATTCCATCTTCGAGTTCGCACGCGTTGATCGGAGGACTGGTTGGCGCGGGCATGGCCAAGGCTGGAATTTCCGCGGCGGTCTGGAGCGGCCTGTCGAAGACGCTGCTGGCGATAGTGCTGTCGCCGCTGGTCGGGTTTCTGCTCGCGCTGGTTCTGGTCGCGATCGTGTCCTGGCTGTCGGTGCGCTCGACGCCGTTTGCGGTCGATCGCGCCTTCCGCATCCTGCAATTCGTCTCGGCATCGCTCTATTCGCTCGGCCATGGCGGCAACGACGCGCAAAAGACCATGGGCATCATCGCGGTGCTTTTGTATTCGCAAGGCCACCTCGGAGCGGATTTTGCTATCCCGTTCTGGGTCGTGATTTCCTGCCAGGCGGCGATGGGGCTCGGCACGTTGATGGGGGGCTGGCGGATCGTTCGCACCATGGGGTTGCGGATCACCAAATTGACGCCGATGCAGGGCTTTTGCGCCGAAACCGGTGGAGCTGCGACCCTGTTCATGGCGACCTATCTCGGGGTTCCCGTATCCACGACCCACACAATTGCCGGCTCCATAGTCGGGGTCGGCGCCGCGCGGCGGGTCTCGGCGGTGCGCTGGAACGTGGCGAGCTCGATCGTCTACGCCTGGGTGATCACCATTCCGGCTTCAGGGTTCATCGCGGCGCTGACCTATTGGGCGGTGCTGTTGCTACGCTGATCCGGTGACGAGTTTAAGCCCGACGATGCCGGCCACGATCAGTCCGATGCAAGCAAGACGGGCGGCGGTCGCAGGCTCGCCGAACAGCGCGATGCCCAGGATTGCTGTTCCAACCGCGCCGATACCGGTCCATACCGCGTAGGCGGTTCCGATCGGCAGCGCTTTCACGGCAAGACCCAGCAGGATGATGCTGCCTATCATGCAGGCGAGCGTCAGGACGGATGGAACGAGCCGTGTAAATCCCTCGGTATATTTGAGGCCGATCGCCCAACCCACTTCCATGAGACCGGCGACGAACAACACGATCCAGGCCATGACAACCCTCCGAACCAGGCAGGGTCGTCCCCGCGGATGAGCTGTGAAATCGGAAGGTCGTCCTTCCGCAGCCGATATGGGACTGGCCAGCAGCGTCCGCAACCACCAAATGAGACTTGATTAGCCCGGTTTTCCCTGCCAAACGCTCGAGCCTCATGTCCGACATTGCCGTTACAGCCGAATCGCCGTCCCGCTCGCCGCTCTCAGATGAAGTAGCGCGGCGGCGCACATTTGCGATCATCTCCCATCCGGACGCCGGCAAGACCACGCTGACCGAGAAGCTCCTGCTGTTCGGCGGCGCCATCAATCTGGCAGGGCAGGTCAAGGCCAAGGGCGAGCGGCGCAATACCCGTTCCGACTGGATGAAGATCGAGCGCGAGCGCGGCATCTCGGTCGTGACCTCGGTGATGACGTTCGAATTCCAGGACCTCGTCTTCAACCTCTTGGACACGCCCGGCCACGAAGACTTCTCGGAAGACACCTACCGGACGCTGACCGCGGTCGATTCCGCCGTCATGGTGATCGACGCCGCCAAGGGCATCGAGGCGCGGACGCGAAAGCTGTTCGAGGTGTGCCGGCTGCGCGACATTCCGATCATCACCTTCATCAACAAGATGGACCGCGAGAGCCGCGACACGTTCGAACTGCTGGACGAGATCGAAAAGACGCTGGCGCTCGACACCACGCCGATGACCTGGCCGGTCGGTCGCGGCCGCGACTTCCTCGGCACTTACGACGTCGTCAACGGCGGCGTGCGCCTGCTCGAAGGCGGCGGCGCCAAGACCGGCGCGACCGAGCAGATCGATATCGCCGATCTTGCCGGCCGCAACCCCAATCTCGACGTTGCCGAGATCAAGGACGAACTCGCGCTGGTGTCGGAAGCCTGCAAGCCGTTCGAGTTGGACGCGTTTCGCGAGGGCCATCTGACGCCGGTCTATTTCGGCAGCGCGCTGCGCAATTTCGGTGTCGGCGACTTGCTGGAAGGTCTTGGCAAGTTCGCGCCGGCGCCGCGGGCGCAGGACAGCAATTTGCGCAAGGTCGAAGCAGCCGAGCCGCGCATGAGCGCCTTCGTGTTCAAGATCCAGGCCAATATGGATCCGAACCACCGCGACCGCATCGCGTTCGCTCGGCTGTGCTCCGGCAAGCTCAGCCGCGGCATGAAAGCGAAGCTGGTGCGGACCGGCAAAAACATGTCGCTGTCGTCGCCACAGTTCTTCTTCGCGCAGGATCGCTCGGTGGCCGATGAGGCGTTTGCCGGCGACGTCGTCGGCATTCCGAACCACGGTACCTTGCGGATCGGCGATACGCTGACCGAAGGTGAGGACATCACCTTCGTCGGCGTCCCGAGTTTTGCGCCGGAAATCGTCCGCCGCGTGCGGCTGACGGATGCGATGAAAGCCAAGAAGCTGAAAGAGGCGCTGCAGCAGATGTCGGAAGAGGGCGTGGTGCAGGTGTTCCGGCCCCGCGACGGCGCACCGGCGCTGGTCGGCGTTGTCGGTCCGCTGCAGCTCGACGTGCTGAAGGCGCGCCTCGATGCGGAATATTCGCTGCCGGTGGAATTCGAGGTTTCGGAATTCCAGCTCGCCCGCTGGGTCTCGTCCGACGACCGCAAGAAGTTAGAGGCCTTCATCGCGGCTAACGGTTCGGGCATCGCCGACGACGTCGACGGCGATCCCGTGTTCATGGCCAAGAACGAGTTTTACCTGGGCTATACCAGGGAGCGCGCCGAAGGAATCACCTTCTCCAACGTCAAGGACGTGAAGAAGGCGTAGGCGGGGCTCGTTTTTGCGCCAGCCTACGCTGTCGTCCTCCGCGAAAGCGGGGGACCCAGTACGCCGCGGCCTCTCCGTCTATCTACCGTCTCTGGAATACTGGATCGTCCGGTCGAGCCGGACGATGACAAGTTGGGGTGAGGCTGGTTGCTCACCTAGCTTATGCATCCGGTGGATACCTGCATGCATTCCAAGCCCGAATAAATCTCTTGCGTCACCCCGCGCTTCCGTAAAAGTATCCATCGGATGCTTTTGAAACAAAAAAGGGAGACCGCCCATGACTGATCTCGCAACCTATTCCCGTTCCGGCCCGGTCGGCACCATCGTGATCGACGATGGCAAGGCCAATGTGATGTCGCTTGCCATGCTCAACGCCCTGCATGTGGCCTTCGATCAGGCGGAAAAGGACAAGACGGTGGTGATCCTGAAGGCCCGCGGCAAGCATTTTTCAGGGGGATTCGACCTCAACGTCTTCGCCAAGGGCAGCGCCCAGGACCAATATCTGATAGTGAAAGCGGGCGCGGAACTGGCCTTGCGCATCCTTTCGTTCCCGACGCCGGTGGTGGCGGCCTGCCAGGGCAACGCCTACCCGATGGGGGCTTTCCTCATCATGTCCAGCGACCACCGCATTGCCGGCGAGGGCGACTACCGGATCGGCATGAACGAGGTCGCGATCGGGCTCACCGTGCCGCGTTTTGCGATCGAGATCGCGCGGCAGCGGCTGACGCCGGCCTATTTCAGCAGGGCGGTAATGACCGCGGAAATGCTCGGCCCAACGGAGGCCGTCACCGCTGGCTTCTTTGACCGCATCGTTCCGGCAGATGCGCTGGAGCGCAGCGCCGAGGAGACTGCACAGGCGCTTGCCACGCTCGACATGGCCGCCCATGCCGCCACCAAGGCGCGGGGGCGCGGGGCGGTGATCAAGATGATCCGCGCCATGATCGACGAGGACATTACGCCGCAGTATGGCGAGGACCGTGTTGCCAAACGGGCATCTGCCTGACGGAAAGCTTTGGCCGCCCGGCAGTGGCGTTGCATCTCACGTCTTTGTATGAAGGGGACATGACCGCAAAGCCGCGCCGGGCGACCTATCGCCACGGCAATTTGAAATCCGAAGCGCTGAAGGCCGCCACCCGTCTGGTGGCAACGGCCGGCCATGAGCAATTGAGCCTGCGCGAGGTCGCGGAGGCCGTCGGCGTCGCGCATCGCTCGCTGTACAACCATTTCGCCGACCGCGAAGCGCTGCTCGACGCGGTCGCGGCCGAGGCCTACACGAGGCTCGCCACCATCCTCGTCAAGGCAGAGACGCCACAGGACTATACCTCGAAGTATGTCCGCTTCGCGCTCGCCAACCGCGCGCTATACGCCCTGATGACCAGCCGCCCGCACGCCACCATGAAGCACAATCCGCCGCTGCAGGCCGCGGTTCATAAGGTCATCGCCCAGGCCATGCGGATATTCTGCCAGCATATCGAGAGCCCGGCCGAGCGTCGCCGCGCGGTGATGAAGGTCTACATTACGCTCTATGGCGGCATCTCGCTCTATGCGGCCGGCGTCCTCGACCAGCCCAGCGAGAAGGCCCTGATTGCGGAACTGTCCGCCATGAACGCAGGGATGTGAACACCGTCCGACTTGATACGGCGCGAAGCGCGCATCAGCTTAGGTGTGTCGCCTTTTAGGACTTAGGGCCGCATGTTCCGGTGCATCATCGTCTGCCTGATCACCACATTCGTCGGGTTGAGCGCCGCCGACGCCCAGTCGAGGCGCCAGATCGACGCCACGCCATTTTCGCACGCGCCCTGCAGCGTGCTCGACGGCCAGCCGTGCACGCCGTCATTTTGCAGCGTGTTCAACGAAGGTCCCTGTATTCCCGAGATCGATTATCCGTACGGACAGAATCTGCAACTCACGATCGAAAGCGCGCCGCCACAGGATCAGGCCGCGAAATACCGGAGGCCCGATCATGATCTCGATACGATCGGCGACCTCTTTGCGGCGTTGCGCTCCTGTTGGTCGCCGCCACCTTCCGACATCGCGCGCCAGGGCATGCAGATGTCGGTTCGGTTCAGCTTCAAGCGCTCGGGCGAGATCATCGCTACGCCCCGCGTGACCTATGCCACGGCAGGCGTCCCAGCCGACACCCGCGCTACCTATTTGAAAGCGATCAACGCGTCGCTTGCAGGCTGCACCCCGCTCAAGTTCACGTCCGGGCTTGGCGGCGCGCTTGCCGGGCGGCCGATCGCGATCCGCTACGTCGACAACCGCGATCTAGGCAAGCAGGCGGAGAAGCCGTAACGGCCGCGTGGCGCATTGCGCACCAAGCCCTTAAAATGATACGCGGATAATCCGGAAAACCAGCCGCGCAACGGGAGGCACGTCATGGGACTGCTGGTGTTGATCCTGGGCCTGATCCTGTTCTTCGGCGTCCACACGCTCACCACGCAGCGCAAGCTGCGCGCGCAGGTGATCTCCGCGACGGGCGAGAGCGGCTACAAGATCGGCTATGCGTTGGCTTCGTTCGCTGGTCTGGCGCTGATCATCTGGGGTTTTGCGCTTTATCGCCAAACGGGCTGGATCAACCTCTGGAACCCGCCAGTGGCGCTCAAGCACATCACCACGGCGCTGATGCTGCCCGCGGTCATCATGGTTGTCGCGTCCTACATCCGCGGCCGGATCTATACGACGCTCAAACATCCGATGCTGACGGGCATCAAGCTGTGGGCGGCGGCGCATCTGCTCGCCAATGGCGATCTCGGCTCGATCATCCTGTTCGGCTCGTTTCTCGCATGGGCGGTGTATGATCGCATTTCGCTGAAATATCGTTCCGACGCCGGCGCCCCGCCGATTCCCGTCGGTGGTCCCGGCAACGATTTGATCGCGATCGCGGTCGGTCTCGTCGCCTATCTGGCGCTCGCCTTCGCGTTCCATCCGGTCGTGATCGGCGTTCCCGTGGTTGGAGCCTAACATGTCCGTGCAATCTGCCATCAAGCGCAAAACGGCGCCGGATATCCGTGCGCGCAAGAACGGCGAGCCGATCGTGATGCTGACGTCCTACCATGCGCACACTGCCACGCTGGTCGATCGCCACTGCGACGTCATCCTGGTCGGCGATTCTCTCGGCAACGTCATGCACGGTTTCGAGACCACGGTGCCGGTGACGCTCGACATGATGATCCTGCAGGGCCATGCGGTGATGCGCGGCTCGAAGCATGCCCTCGTCGTGGTCGACATGCCGTTCGGCTCCTATGAGGCCTCGAAGGAGCAGGCGTTTCATTCCGCGGTGCGGATATTGAAGGAGACCCATTGCGGCGCGGTGAAGCTCGAAGGCGGCGTGCGCATGGCGGAAACCGTCGCGTTCCTGTCCGAGCGCGGCGTGCCGGTCATGGGCCACATCGGACTGACGCCGCAATCGATCAACACGCTCGGCTCGTTTCGCGCGCAGGGCCGCGACGAGGGTAGTTGGGATCCGATCCTGAAAGACGCCCAGGCGATCTCGGATGCCGGTGCGTTTTCGGTCGTGGTCGAAGCGGTCGCCGAGCCGCTGGCGCGCAAGATCACGCAGACCATTGCCATTCCGACCATCGGCATCGGCGCGAGTGCGGCCTGCGACGGCCAAGTACTGGTGCTCGAGGATATGCTGGGCCTGTCGCCGCGAACGCCGAAATTCGTGCGCCGCTATGGCGATCTCGGCCCCGCGATCGAAGCGGCGATCCAGGGCTACGCCAACGACGTGCGCTCGCGCGCTTTCCCGGGACCCGAGCACGTCTACGAGATGAAGAAGAGCTGACGGGGCGCGCCATCCATGGACTGGTCGCAGCACTCTATCCCGGCGATGCGGCTCGAGCCGCGCTTTGGCGACCGAATCGTTCCGGTCTTTTGTGAACGGCCCAAGAGCATTCCGGCGATGGTGGCCGAAGCGGTTGCGACCAACCCGGACGGCGAGGCGCTGGTCTGCGGGGCCACGCGAATGACATGGCGCGAGGTCGCGCAGCAATCGGCGCAAATCGCAGCAGGATTTCAAAAACTCGGCCTGCAGCGCGGCGACCGCGTCGCGCTACTGCTCGGCAACAGAATCCAATTCGTGCTGACGATGCTGGGTGCGGCCCATGCCGGGCTGGTGACGGTGCTGCTTTCGATCCGCCAGCAAAAGCCCGAGATCGCCTATGTGCTCACCGATTGCGGCGCAAAGCTCCTGATCCACGAGGCGGCCTTGGCCGATCGTGTGCCCGATGCCGGCGACATTCCCGATGTGATGCGCCGGATTGTTGTCGACGGCGACCCGCGACTTTCGCGCTTTTCAGAACTCGCTGACAACGCGCCGCTCGCCGCACCAATCGAGATCGGTGAAGAGGATACTGCCATGATCCTCTATACGTCGGGCACCACGGGGCGGCCAAAGGGCGCGATGCTCGCCCATTGCACCATCATTCATTCGGCCATGGTGTTCGTATCATGCATGAAGCTCACTGCCGCGGATCGCTCGATCGCCGCGGTGCCGCTCGGTCATGTCACCGGCGTGGTCGCCAACCTCATGACCATGGTCCGTTGCGCAGGCGCGCTGATCATCATGGCGGAGTTCAAGGCGGCGGAATATTTGAAGTTGGCCGCGCGTGAGCGGGTCACCTACACCGTGATGGTGCCGGCGATGTACAATCTCTGCCTGCTGCAGCCGGATTTCGACAGCTACGATCTGTCGAGCTGGCGGATCGGCGGCTTTGGCGGCGCGCCGATGCCGATCGCCACCATTGAGAAGCTCGATGCCAAGATTCCCGGCCTGAAGCTGATGAATTGCTACGGCGCGACCGAGACCACGTCGCCCTCGACAATGATGCCGGGCGAATTGACCGCCAGCCACATCGATAGTGTCGGCTTGCCCTGTCCCGGCGCGCAGATCGTCGTGATGGATGCCGAGGGCCGCGAACTGCCGCGCGGCGAGATCGGCGAAATCTGGATTCACGGCGGGTCCGTCATCAAGGGCTACTGGAACAATCCGAAGGCGACGGCGGAGAGTTTTACGGCCGGCTTCTGGCATTCCGGCGATCTCGGCTCGATCGACGAAGAGAATTTCGTGCGCGTGTTCGATCGTCAGAAGGACATGATCAACCGCGGCGGGCTCAAGATCTATTCCGCCGAGGTCGAGTCGGTTTTGGCCGGTCATCCCGACGTGGTCGAGAGCGCGATCATCGCCAAGCCGTGCCCGGTGCTGGGCGAGCGCGTGCACGCCGTCGTCGTGACCCGGAATCAAGTCAGCGGCGAGGTGCTGCGCGCCTGGTGCGCCGAACGGCTGTCGGATTACAAGGTGCCGGAAACCATGGATCTGCGGATGGACCCGTTGCCGCGCAACGCCAACGGCAAGGTGATGAAGCGGCAGCTCCGCGAGGCTTTCACGGCGGCTTAGAGCTTCGGCGCGCTGCCTCTCGGCATTGCGCTCTCGCTTGCCCCGGCGGCGAGCGCGGCACTGTCGATCGCGGCGGCGCTGACGAGCTGCTTGACGTCCAGTAGGGTGAATTGGGCGATACCGACGCGGTCGGCCTGTGTGCCCGGAACGAGCTGCACACTCAACACGCCATCGCAATTCGCGCCCTTGGCCTCGGTCAGCATGGCGCCCGGTTCCTTGGCTTTGGTCTGGGCGCGCTTGACGACCGCCACGCAACTGCCGCGCACGGTATCGCCGTTGAGCTTGACGGCGGCCCTTGGGTCGAGCGGCTTACCGATGGCCTCGAGCGCAGTCGCTTCCTTGTACTTGCCGCCGACCGACATGATCGAGCCCTTGCGGTAGATGTAGTACAGATGCTGGTCGCCGACGATGGTCGGCACGCCGTATTTGCCCATGATCTCCTTGATCATGTCCGCCTTCGACGGCTGCTGGTCCGGTGCGAAGGTCAGATTGCGGGCAACGAAATAGGCGCGGTTGGCACTCGCGGGCGAGGAGAAGCTGGTCGAGAGCATCTCGCCGTTCTGTTTCGAACCGTCGGGGAGGGTGAAATTCAAGGCGGCGACGTAGCTGGCACCACCGAACTTCTGCTGTTGGATGTCGGTCGTGGTGTCGGTCCGGCCTTTGAACAGCGAATCAAAAATGGCGTGGGCGGATTCGGCGTTCGATTCGGTCGAGATACCCAAAATGTCGGGGCGCAGCTTGCCCGAGAATGCCGTCTCGGGCGCCTTCGGCTTGAAGTCGTCGGCCAGTGACGCTGCGGCCGCCAGGGGCACCAGGCCGAGGGCAAGCAGCATCGAAACCAGCGTGTGGCGAGGCATGAAACACCTGAAAAAGTACGGATCGACAATGGAAGCGGCCGGGATTACGCCAAACTTTGAACCGCGATGTCAACATTGCCAGCCGATTTCGGAGGGGGTTGGGAGCCGCTGTTAACACTTTGATCCGCCTCGCTTTGCCTTGCCACCGCCATATCGATAGGCTACGCCCCGGCCATGCGGGATCGGGCGCGCGATGCTGCCGCCGACGTTGCGGTTCCCCTGGGATGGGATATCTTTAAGTGTCTGAATTATTTGATGAAGTAGACGAGGAGGTCCGTCGCGAGCAGCTTAAAAGGCTGTGGGACCGGTATTCGCTTCTGATCATCGCCGGCCTGATTTTGATCATCGCGGCCGTGGGCGGCTGGCGTGGCTACCAGTATCTGGAGTCCAAGAAGGCGGCCGAGGCAGGGGCAGCGTTCGACAAGGCGGTCGAGCTTTCGGAAGCCAACAAGCACGCCGAGGCCGAAGCGGCATTCGCCGATCTCGTTGCGAAGGCGCCGTTCGGCTACCGCGTGTTGGCACGGTTGCGCCTGGCCGCGGAGGTTGCCAACCGCGATCCGCAGGCGGCGGCAAAGATGTTCGACGAGATCGCCGCTGACCGCAGCGTCGGTGTCGCCGAGCAGGACCTCGCGCGGGTTCGCGCAGCCCAGTTACTGTTGGAAAGCACCAGCTATCCCAACATGAAAGAACGCCTCGAAGCCGCTGCCGCGCCGGGCGCGACCTTCCGCCATACTGCGCGCGAATTGCTGGCGCTATCGGCCTGGCGTGCCAATGATGCCGCAGCGACACGGCAATGGCTGGATATGATCGCCAATGACGGAGAAACGCCGCCGAGCCTGCGCTCGCGTGCCGAAGCGCTTCAGGCCTTGCTGCCGCCGGTCGCCAAGAGCTGACGCCAGCAAAACGAGTTGGGAAACCCACTATGCGCCGCCCGCAACGTTTGATCGCAACCGCCGTCCTTATCGCACTTTCAGGCGCGCTGGCAGGCTGTGGCAGCATGGGCAATTTCGATCCGTCCGATCTGCTCGACTTCCTCGACACCAAGAAAAAGCTGCCCGGTGAGCGCAAGCCGGTGTTCCCCGACGGTGTGCCGGGCCTTGAGCAGGGCGTGCCGAGGGATCTCTACAGGGGTGCCAACCAACAAGTTGATGATCCTAACGCGGTAGCGGCTGCAGCCCCTCCGCCCGAAGAGCCCAAGTCGAAGCGTGGCGCGAAATCCAAGGGCAAGCAGGCTGCCGCACCCGCCGCTGCGGATCCCGACGCCGCGCCCGAGGAAGAGGGCAGCACCGCCGCTGCGCCGCCGGCGCCCAAGCCAGCCAAGATCGTGCGCAAGCGCACCACGGCTCCACCGCCCGATCAAGCGGCCGCGCCCACGCAATCCTCGCAACAATCGGCTTTCCCGGCTCCGATGCCGAGCGGCAGTTTCTCGCGCTGACTTGTTTGTTTTCGTTCGATTGACACGCCCTTCAAAAAAGGGCGTTTGGGTCATTTATGTCCTTTACGATCGCCATAATCGGCCGGCCCAACGTCGGCAAGTCGACGCTGTTCAACCGGCTGGTCGGGCAGAAGCTCGCGCTGGTGGACGACGAGCCCGGCGTCACCCGCGACCGCCGCGAGGGACGCGCACGTCTCGGCGATCTCGAATTCACTGTGATCGATACCGCAGGCCTCGACGAGGGCGCCAAGGGCTCGCTCACGGCACGAATGCAGGAGCAGACCGAAGCCGCGATCGGGCTGGCCGATGCGCTGATGTTCGTGATCGACGCCCGTGCCGGCCTGACGCCGAACGATCGCGCCTTTGCCGATTTCGCGCGCCGCGCCAGCAAGCCGGTGGTGCTGGTCGCCAACAAGAGCGAGGGCAAGCACGGCGAAATGGGCGCGATGGAATCCTACGCGCTGGGGCTCGGCGATCCCGTGCAGATTTCGGCCGAGCATGGCGAGGGCATGAGCGATCTCTACGACGCGCTCGCCGCCCTGATGCCGGAGCCGGCTGAAGAGCGGGAAGAGTTCGACGACGACGATATCGTATCGGACGAGGATCTCGCCCAGCGTCCGATCCGCGTCGCCATCGTCGGCCGTCCCAATGCCGGCAAGTCAACGCTGATCAATCATCTGCTCGGCGAGGAGCGGCTGTTGACCAGCGCCGAGGCGGGCACCACGCGCGATTCCATTTCGGTGGAGATCACCTGGCAGGGGCGCGAATTTCGCGTGTTCGATACCGCGGGCTTAAGGCGGCGCTCGCGGATCGAGGAGAAGCTGGAGAAGCTGTCGGTGGCCGACGCGCTGCGCGCGGTGCGCTTCGCCGAAGTCGTCGTGATGATGATGGATGCGCAGAACCGGTTCGAGGAACAGGATTTGCGCATCGCCGATCTGATCGAGCGCGAGGGGCGGGCGATCGTGCTGGCGGTCAACAAATGGGATTTGATGGAGCGCAAGCCGCATCTGATTTCGGCGCTGCGCAGCGATGCCGATCACTGGTTGCCGCAGGTGAAAGGTGCCCCCATCGTCGCCGTGTCCGGCTTGCTGGGTGAGGGCATCGATCGGCTGATGACCGCAATCCAGGATGCCTACGCAGTCTGGAACAAGCGCGTGCCCACGGCCGCGCTCAATCGCTGGTTCGAGCAGGCAGTCGATGCCAACCCGCCGCCCGCAGTGTCGGGCCGCCGGCTGAAGCTGAACTATATCACGCAGACCAAGGGACGCCCGCCGAGCTTCGTGCTGTTCTGCTCGCGCGCGGACGCCGTGCCGCAATCTTACTTGCGCTATCTCACTAACAGCCTGCGCGAGGCTTTCGACCTGCCGGGCACGCCGATCCGCATCACGCTGCGCGAAAAGGCCAATCCGTTCGCGCACAAGCGCAAGCGGCCGTCATGAGCGAACAGGCGTCCACCGCTGCTGCCGACGATAGGCCGCCGGTACGCAGCGGCGCGGCGGCCTTTATCTTCGTCACCATCCTGCTCGACATGCTTGCGCTCGGCCTGATCCTGCCGATCCTGCCCAAGATCGTGGAGAGTTTTGTCGACAACGACACCGCGACGGCGGCGCGGATATTCGGCCTGTTCGGCACCGCGTGGGCGCTGATGCAGTTCCTGTTCTCGCCGATCCTTGGCGCGCTCTCGGACCGCTTCGGCCGCCGGCCGGTGGTGTTGCTATCGAATTTCGGACTGGCGCTGGATTACGTGTTGATGGCGCTGGCGCCGTCGCTGACCTGGCTGTTCATCGGCCGGGTGATCTCAGGCATCACCTCGGCCAGCATTTCCACGGCTTTTGCCTACATCGCCGATGTGACGCCGCCGGAACGGCGTGCCGCGGTGTTTGGCAAGATTGGCGCGGCCTTCGGCGCCGGATTCATTCTCGGCCCCGCCATCGGCGGCCTGCTCGGTGGCATGGATCCGCGTCTGCCGTTCTGGGTCGCGGCGGCCCTGAGCTTTGCGAACGCGCTATATGGCTGGCTGATCCTCCCCGAGTCGCTGCCGCGGGACCGGCGCGCGCCGTTCCACTGGAAGAGCGCCAGTCCGCTCGGCGCATTACATCTGTTGCGCTCGAACCGGATTCTCGCTGGCCTGTCGCTGGCGAATTTCTTTGGCCAGGTCGCGCATGTGGTGCTGCCTTCCACCTTCGTGCTCTACGCCACCTATCGGTATGGCTGGGACACGACAACGGTGGGGCTCACGCTGGCATTGGTGGGCGTCTGCGCCATGGTGGTGCAGGGCTTAGGCGTGGGGCCGATCGTCACGCGTCTCGGCGAGCGCCGTGCGCTGTTGCTCGGGCTCGCTTGCGGCGGGCTGGGATTCTTCATCTATGGCGCGGCCCCCACCGGGCCGTTGTTCTGGACCGGCATTCCGGTGATGGCGCTGTGGGGCGTGGCAGGCGCGGCGATCCAGGCCCTGACGACGCAGCTCGTTGCACCGGATCAGCAGGGCCAACTGCAGGGCGCGACCAACAGCGTCAACAGCATCGCCCAGATGGCGGGACCGTTCCTGTTCACGCTGACCTTTGCCTATTTCATCGGCGACCAGGCGCCGGTGAAATTGCCGGGCGCGCCGTTCCTGCTGGCGGCAGCGTTGTTGGGGCTCGCGCTGTTGATTGCGTGGTGGACGTTGAAGAAGTAGGGGAGCCGAAGGCGTAACCCGCCGCTCGTTGTGCTTCGTCATTCCGGGATGGTGCGTTAGCACCAGGCCCGGAATCTCGAGATCCCGGATATGGTGCTAGCGCACCAACGGCCTTCGGCCGTCACTTCTTCACCAGCGGACACTCGCTGGCTTCGAGCGGCTTGGCGGCGTCTTCCGCCGAGATCGTGGCGATCTGCTTGTAGTAATCCCACGGTCCCTTCGACTCTTCCGGCTTCTTCACTTCGAACAGATAGGCCGGAATGAGACGGCGGCCGTCGGCACGCAGCGGGCCCTTGCCGAACAGCGGATCGTCGGTCGGCAATTCCTTCATCTTGGCGACGACCTTGGCGCCGTCATGCGGATTGCTGCCGAGCGCTTCCATCGCCTTCAGGTAATGCAGGATCTCCGCATAAAGGCCGGCGACGGTCATCGAGGGCATCGAGCCCTTGGGCGAGAGCTTCTGGAAGCGCTTCGACCATTCGCGGGTCCTGTCGTTGAGATCCCAGTAGAAGGACTCGGTGAAAGTCAGGCCCTGCGCCGTCTTCAGGCCGAGCGCATGCACGTCGTTGATGAAGAGCAGCAGCGCGGCGAGCTTCTGGCCGCTCTGGACGATGCCGAATTCCGCCGCCTGCTTGATCGAGTTGGTGGTGTCGCCGCCGGCATTGGCAAGCCCGATGACCTTGGCCTTCGAGGACTGCGCCTGCAGCAGGAAGGAGGAGAAATCCGAGGTGTTGAGCGGATGCCTGACCGCGCCCAAAACCTTGCCGCCGGTCTGGGTGACGACATTGCCGGTGTCACGCTCCAGCGCATGGCCGAAGGCGTAGTCGGCGGTTAGGAAGAACCAGGTGTCGCCGCCGGCCTTGGTCAACGCCTTGCCGGTGCCGTTAGCGAGCATGTAAGTATCGTAGGTGAAGGAGATGGTATTGGGGTTGCAGGCCTTGCCGGTGAGGTCGGCGGTGGCAGCGCCAGAGTTGAGCAGCACCGAGTTCTTTTCCTTCACCAGATTGCTCACAGCGAGCGCAACGCCGGAGTTCGGCGTATCCGCGATCGCGTCCACCTTGTCGGCGTCGATCCACTGACGCGCGATGTTCACGCCGATGTCGGGCTTGTTCTGGTGGTCGCCGCTCAACACCTCGATATTCCAGCCCTGGGCCTTGAGACCGGAATCCTCGACTGCCATCTTGACCGCGACTACCGAGTTTGGTCCGCCGATGTCGGCATAGAGGCTGGACATGTCGTTCAACACACCGATCTTGACGTTTTTGTCCTGGGCCAGTGCTGGCGTCGCGAGGGCGAATGCGGCAAACGCCACGGAAGCGGCGAAGCGCCGCACAATTCTAATCGTCATGGTTTTCCTCCAGAAATGTTGTTCGCCGGCTCTCTTTTCGGAACCTGCCGCTTTGCGATAGTCCTTCTCGTAACCGCGGGCAATGCACTTATCGTTCCGCGCCCGACGTCAGCTCCGGCCAGATCGAGATGTCCCACCCACAGTTGGCCGCGGGTATTCTTTTCGTAAAACCCTTCCCTTAACGAAGGTTCCATCTTTCTTTTCTGAACACCTGGATGCGGCCGTTCATGCGATCGCAGACATAGAGCAACCCGCCGCCGCATTCGCTAATGCTTCGGCGGAAAAGTCGCTGCGCTTACAATGAGCGAGCTCGTAAGATGCTCAAGCCGGCGGATGAAAACTCATCAGTGTGCGGGTCTTGTAGTCATAGAGCTTGCCGGTCTCGGTCCATTCCGGCGCACACATCGGCACGATGAATTCCGCGGCCTGTTCCGGCGTATCCAGCGTCATCGGGTCTTCGCCGGGAAAGACGCTGGCGCGCATGCGGGTGCGGATCGGGCCGGGGCTGAACAGGTTGACGCGCAGTTTCGTGCTCACGGTCTCGTTGGCCCAGGAGCGTACCAGCGTGTCCAGCGCCGCCTTCGAGGCCGCGTAGGGTCCCTGATAGGCGTTCGCCTTGCTGGCAGCTCCCGAAGTGATGAAGACGGCGCGGCCGGCGTCCGAGACCTTGAGCAGCGGATCCATGCAGCGGATGAGCTGGAAGTTAGCGGTGACGTTTACTGCGAACACGTCGTTCCAGGGCTTCAGCTCGATATGCCCGAGCGGCGAGGAGGGGCCGGCAACCCCGGCATTGCCGACGAGAATGTCGAGCTTGCCGTGGCGTTCATGCAGCGCCGCGCCGAGCCGCGCGATGCCGTCGAAATCGGTGAGGTTGAGCGGCACCAGCGTGGCGCTGCCGCCGTCTTTGCGGATCTCGTCATCGAGTTCCTCAAGGCCGCCTTGTGTGCGCGCCACGGCTATGATGTGTGCGCCGGCCTTTGCCAGCGCGAGCGCCGTGGCATAGCCGATGCCGCGTGAGGCGCCGGTGACGAGCGCAATGCGGGAGGCGAGGAGTTTGCTCATTGAACTAGCTCGATCATCGTCGTCCCTGCGAAAGCAGGGACCCATACGCCGCGGCGCTCATGAGGTGAGGAGGTGTCAATAACTGATGGCATCCGGAAAAACGAAGGCCTGTGGTTATGGGTCCCTGCTTTCGCAGGGACGACACCGTTGGGTATTGTCAGCTCGCCTCTGCCAAGAGCGAGAGCTGGCGCGGCTGCGGCTCGACCTGGGTCTGGTCGGTAAGGTGCGTCGGATAGGCACCGGTGAAGCAGTGATCCGAGAATTTCGGATTGGCGGGATCGCGCCCCGGTTCGCCCATCGCGCGGTACAGGCCGTCGATCGACAGGAACGCCAGCGAATCCGCGCCGATGATGTCGCGCATCTCTTCCAGAGTATGGGTGGCCGCAAGAAGTCCGCCGCGGTCCGGCAGGTCGATGCCGTAATAGTCGGGATAGAGGATCGGCGGCGAGGCGAGGCGGAAGTGGACCTCGCGCGCACCGGCGTCGCGCATCATGCGCACGATCTTCTTCGACGTGGTGCCGCGCACCAGTGAATCGTCGATCAGGATGATCCGCTTGCCTTCGATCGCAGCGCGATTGGCCGAGTGCTTCATGCGCACGCCGAGCTCGCGCACACTCTGGGTCGGCTGGATGAAGGTGCGGCCGACATAGTGGTTGCGGATGATGCCGAGTTCGAACGGCACGCCGGAATACTGGCTGTAGCCGACCGCCGCCGGCACGCCGGAATCCGGCACCGGCACCACGACATCGACCTCGACATGGCTTTCGCGGGCGAGCTGGGCGCCGAAGGCCTTTCGGACCTCATAGACCGAACGGCCGCCGACGATCGAGTCCGGCCGTGAGAAGTAGATGTATTCGAAGATGCAGGGCCGCGGCGGCTTCGGCGGAAACGGCTTGTGGCTGTTGGCGCCCTTTTCATCGAACACGATGATCTCGCCGGGCTCGACGTCGCGAACATACTTGGCGCCGATCATATCGAGCGCACAGGTTTCCGAGGTCAGGATCGGACAGCCATCGAGATCGCCGAGCACCAGCGGTCGGATGCCGAGCGGATCGCGCGCGCCGATCAGTTTCTTGTTGGTCAGGGACACCAACGAATAGGCGCCCTCGATCGCACGCAGCGCCTCGACGAAACGATCGATGAAACGGTTGCGCTTGGACTGCGCGACCAGATGCAGGATGACCTCGGTATCGGTGGTCGACTGCATCATGGCGCCACCCTTGACCAGCTCGCGGCGCAGCGTCAGCCCGTTGGTGAGGTTGCCGTTGTGGCCGACCGCAAAACCGCCGGCATTGAGTTCGGCGAACAGCGGCTGCACGTTGCGCAGGATGGTCGCGCCGGTGGTGGAATAGCGGACGTGGCCGACCGCCATGCTGCCGGGCAGGCGCTCAATCACCTCGCGGCGGGAGAAGGTATCGCCGACGAGGCCAAGGCGGCGTTCGGAATGGAAGCGGCTGCCGTCGAAGGAGACAATGCCGGCGGCCTCCTGGCCGCGATGCTGGAGGGCGTGTAGTCCGAGCGCCGTGATGGCAGCGGCCTCGGGGTGGCCGAAGATGCCGAACACGCCGCACTCCTCGCGTAACGTGTCGCCTTCGAGATCGTCCTGCAACTCGATGCCACGATTTAGATCGAGTTGCCCGGCGGGATCGGAAGGGTTTTGCATCGCGTCCATCGCCTCTCTATTTTGGCCAGACTTAGCGGCCCGCGGGTTTCTCGATCAGCTTTTTAAGGCTGTCACGGGCAGGTTTGCTGTAGCCATCACCAGACGCAGGGGCTGCCTGGTCGGCGTCAGTTTGCTCGTCTTCCGGTTTATTCTTCTTGAATCTCTTTAAAATGGTGTTCTCGGGGTCGTCAGGCAAGAGCGACATTAACCATTGCCCGGTTCCATCCAGCACAGTTCGGGACTTCGCGTTGGTGATCCAGTCCGGCCGCTGTTTGTCCGGGACCAGCCAGCTAAAGAACAGGAACGCGACCACCACGATCAAAAGGCCGCGGCCGAGCCCGAACAGGAAGCCGAGGGTGCGATCCAGCGCGCCGATCCGGGAATCCAGGATCATGTCCGAAATCCGCACCGTGATCACGGAGACCACGATCAGGGTGCCGATAAAGGTGCCGGCCACCACCGCCACGGCTGCCACGGTATCATTGTTGAAATAGGCCTTGGCGGTCGGCAGCAGCTTCGAGAAGGCATACAGCGTCACCAGCGCCGCCGCGCCCCAGGCCGCGATCGACAGGATCTCGCGCATGAAGCCGCGCACCATGGCGAGCAGCCCCGAAATCAGCATCACTCCGAGCAGGACGAGATCGAGTATCGTTATCGGCATCGGCTGGTCAGGTCCGCTCGTAAGTCCTTTAGGCAGCGAATCGGCGGCTCAGGGTCAACCCAAGTGAGGGGCAGACGGCGTATCCCGCAAGGCCGGAAATCGTGCCATCCCGTCCGCCTTTCGCGCGCGTTGTATAGCGGCGAGGGGCGGCCGCGTCACGCCGCTTTAGCTGTTTTCACGACGGAATCGCGCTGGTGTGGCATTTTTCTCTGCCGCACCCTCGCGACCGGTGTCGCGGTTGCCTCTCGGGCTGCCACGCGCCGCGATTTCGGCCACCAGACTGGTTAGTCCGCCGATGCTGTTCAGCGCAAGCCCGCCATCGCCGCCGACCTCGCCGCGCGCCGATTCGGGTAGAACAGCGCGGCCAAAGCCCAGTTTCGCGGCCTCCTTCAATCGGGCGGAGGTCTGCGCCACCGGCCGGACCGCGCCCGAGAGCGAAATCTCGCCGAAATAGACTGCATCCGTCGGTAACGGCGCGTTCACCAACGACGATACCAGGGCGGCGGCCGCCGCGAGGTCGGCCGCGGGCTCCTGGATTCGCAGGCCCCCCGCCACGTTCAGATAAACGTCGTAGCCGGACAGTTTGACCCCGCAATGGGCCTCGAGCACCGCCAGCACCATCGACAGCCGGCTTGGATCCCAACCCACCACGGCCCGCCGGGGTGTGCCGAGCGTGGTCGGCGCCACCAGTGCCTGCAATTCCACCAGCACGGGGCGGGTGCCTTCGATCCCGGCGAAAACCGCGGTTCCCGGACTGCCCAGATCGCGCTCCGAGAGGAACAATTCCGAGGGGTTGGAGACCTCGCGAAGGCCTAGGCCCGTCATCTCGAACACGCCGATTTCATCGGTCGGGCCAAAACGATTCTTCATCGCGCGCAAAATGCGGAAATGCTGCGAGCCTTCGCCCTCGAACGACAGTACCGCGTCGACCATGTGCTCGACCACGCGGGGGCCCGCGATCTGGCCGTCCTTGGTGACGTGCCCGACCAGAATGATCGCAGCACCGGTTTTCTTGGCGAAACGAATGAGCGCCTGCGCGGAGGCGCGAACCTGCGTCACCGTTCCCGGCGCTGACTCCACCGTGTCAGTCCACATGGTCTGGATCGAATCGATCACGATCAGGCGCGGCACCGCACCTTCCGACAGCGTCGAGACGATGTCCTCGACCGAGGTTTCGGCGGCGAGTTGCACCGGCGCGTCCGCCAATCCGAGCCGCTCGGCACGCAGCCGCACCTGCGCCACGGCCTCTTCGCCCGAAATATAGACCGCGCGGTGGCCTGCGCGCGCCAGCATGCTGGTAGCCTGCGTGAGCAGCGTCGATTTTCCGATGCCGGGATCGCCGCCGACCAACAGCACAGAGCCGCGGACAAAGCCGCCGCCGGTGACACGATCGAGCTCGGTCATCCCGGAAGGCAGGCGAGGGGCGTCGTTGCTCTTGCCGGTGAGGCTTTCCAGCGCAAACGTCCGGCCCTTGCGCCGCGAGCGGACCGACACCGGCATCGAGGTCGCGCCGGTGGTGTCCTCCTCGGCAAGCGTGTTCCATTCGCCGCAGGAATCGCACTTGCCCTGCCAGCGGTTATACGCCGCGCCACAGTTCTGGCAGACGAAGGAGAGGGTGGATTTGGCCATGATCGGGAAATAGCAGACTCGGTGAAGCGGGTGGGACTCATAACACGAAAAGAAGCCGTGGGGCGTGACGGGTGCCGAGCGCGCATCCATCGCGTGCTTCAGGGCGTCAGGAAGTGACGTTCGCGCATGTCCAAATGCCGACTGGTTGCTCGAGACCGCGAATAATCTGCGCGGGCCGCTCGACAAGCGACGCGAAGTCGGCGCTCGAATTGTTCGATTCCGAGCGGGCCTGCCGTACCAGCGCGTCGCTGACGACGATGGCGCATCCGAATTCTCGGGTCAGCGCCTCCTGCCGGCTCGCTGCATTCACGGTGGTGCCGATCACAGCGAATTCAAGCCGATTGAGGCCGATATCTCCCAGCACGACCTGACCATAGTGCAATCCGACACTGACCTGGATCGGCGGCTCATTGCGGTCCTGCCGTTCTCTGTTCAACTCGGCAATCGAGGCGATCATACCCCTCGCGCAACGCAAGGCGTTCAGCGCGTCGGAATCGCTGGCGAATGGCGTGCCAAACGTCGCCATCAGGCCATCGCCGAGGTACTTGTCGAGCGTTCCGCCGTGCTGGAACACTTCTCTTTCCATTCGCTCATGGAATTGGCGCAGCGTATCGATGACCTTTTTCGGGTCTCGTCCATCGGAATAGGCGGTGAATCCCACGATATCGGCAAACAACACCGCGACGTCTTGCGTGCGAACCCGCGTGAGCGGCTCATCATTGCCGGATAATTCATTGACGACGTTGGGTGAAAAATAGCGCGCCAAATTGGCGCGCTCGCGTTCGATCCCGGCATGGCTGATCAGGAGCGCATTCGAACGGCGCACCGCTAGCGCCAGGATCGCGGCCACGATGATGAACACCGTCACTTCCTGGAAACGGGCGCCGAAGCCGATCGACGAAGGATCGATGATCTCGAACAAGCGAACATCGGCGCCAACAGCTTCCCTGACGCGCTGCGACAGCGCGGCATGGGTTTCGGGCTGCAGATAGGCCCAACCGACGGCAATGGCCCACAGGGCGGCGGTCCATCCACCCATCGCGACAACCGTTCGCCACGAATAGGCGAGGGTGGCGGTGGCAAGGAAAATGAAGAAATAGATGAAACTGTCGAACCGGAATTGCATTCCGATTGGCCAGTGCTCGGTGCTCCAGGGATTGGGTACGACGCTGAGGAAGGTCAGCAGCGCGAGGTCGCAAATGATCAGGAAAACCTCTAGCGGGGAACGTCCGACCTTGCCGACTTTGAGCTGGGCCCAGCCGATCAGGGCAAATAAGCCCAGCATCAGGACGTAATAGATCACGTCCCAATTCGGGTTGATGATCGGCAGTGTGACGGCAGTGACGGCCAGCGCGACCCAGCGGGCCCGGACGGCGAGCAGCAGGCCTTCACGCTTGCTCTCGACCAGGGCAGCTTCCGCAAACTTCAGGGTGTCTTGCCGGGCTTCGGTTCGTCCGGTTCGCTGGTCGCCGATATCGGCAAGATCAGCCGTTTCCGTCATCACACTCAAGACACATTCTCCCATGTCGAGAATCAGATCGTGCAAGGAGCACGCTAATCACCGACCAAATTGGCACGCCTGAAGGCCAACGGCCACATGGATGCGGAGCGCTTTGCTCCGACGGGGATTGTAGCAGAAAGAAACTGGCCGGAAGCGCATTTCTGCGCTTCGGAAATCCAGACGGCGACGCGCGATACGTGCTCTGCACGGCGTCGCCCTTCTGAATTTGCGATTGCTATTTCACCGAAACGAACGGCACCGACGAGCCCGGCACCATTGTGGTCGGCAGCACGCCGTTCCAGCGTTCGGCCTGCACCAGCGTCACCAGATTCGGATTGGTGCCGAGCGCCTTGGCGCGGGCTTCGATGGCGGCGGCTTCGGCCTCGCCGGTGATCCTGATATTGGTGGCGCGGGCTTCGCCGTTCAGCCGCAGCGCGTCGGCCGCGGCCTGCGCCTCGGCGCGGACGGCGTTGGCCTTGGCGGTGGCCTGCGTGACGGTGATCTGCGCCTGCACCTTTTCGCGCTCGGCGTTCTGTTGCAGCTTCTGCACCTCGACCTCGGCCAGCATGCGCTGCTCGATCGAATGCAGATAGTTGGCGCTGAACTCGATGTTTTCGAGCTGGACGCTTTCGATCGTGATCATCGGATCATCCTTCAGCGAAGCGGTGATGGCGTCCTTGATCGCGGAATTCAGCGGCCCGCGCTCTTGGATCGCTTTCACGGCGGTGTAGCGGCCGAACACGATTTTGACCTGCTGGTTGACGGCCGGGCTGACCACTTGTTTGACCGCGGTGTCCAGCCCGCCAAACTTGGCATAGAGATCGGCCACCTTGTCAGGTGAGGCTCGCAAGGTGACGCTGATCTTGAGATCGGCCGGCTGCTGGTCGTAGGAATACGAATTCATCTTGTCCCAGGTATAGGTGAAGGTCTTCACGCTGACCTTTTCGACGCTGTCGATCAGCGGGACCTTGAAGCCAAGGCCCGGCTGCGCGGTGCCGATGACCGCGCCATAGCGCAGCTTCACGCCGCGCTCGGTTTGATCGACGGTGTACCAGCTTCCTGCGGCGATGATGACGACGACAAT
Organism: Bradyrhizobium sp. sGM-13; assembly: GCF_018398875.1. Taxonomy (GTDB): domain Bacteria; phylum Pseudomonadota; class Alphaproteobacteria; order Rhizobiales; family Xanthobacteraceae; genus Bradyrhizobium. The sequence goes on from NZ_JAGWDK010000004.1 coordinate 233,650, forward strand.
GACGGCGACGATGGCGCCGATGATTCCCCTGATGTTTCCCTTGGGCATTTCAGTCTCTCCAGACGTGGGTGATGCGATTCCATGCCCGGCACTGATCTGTGGTTACTTGCCGAATGGATGTGACACGCGTCACTTGGTCGGCCGCTGATGGGAAATGGTTCAGGCGGTGCCGTGCCGAATGCTTACGAAAATGCCGTCCATAGCAGGGTGAGACCGGCGGCCAGCATGATGCCGTCCATCAACAGCCGAAAGACGTCGGGCTGAAGACGCAGCACGAAGCCTTTGGCGATGAAGGCGCCGAACATGAGGGAAGAGCCTGCAATCAGGCCCTTCAGCGCGACATCCGGCGTCAGCGCGCCGAAGCGTTCGAACGTGACCGACTTGCTCAGATAGAGCCCGAGCGAGCTTGCGGCCTCGGTGGCGAGGAAGGCACCCTTGGTAAGTCCGTAAAATAGAAACAGCGGCACGCTGAGCGGCCCGGTCGAAACCACGATACCGGTGAGATAGCCGATCAATGCGCCACCGGCCGCCAGGTGCCAGAGCTGCGCTTTAAGCTGGTGGCGGGCCAGCCAGTGCCGTAGCGGCACCATCGCGATGAGAAACAGGCCGATCGCGATATCTACCGCATGCGCGGGCAGGGCGAGCAAGGTCCGCGCGCCAAGCGCAGCGGCCGGAATCCCCGTGGCCGAATAGGCAAGGCAGGCGCGCCAGTCGACCTCGCGCCACCAGGCGAGAATGCGCGAGAAGTTCGCCATCACGGCCGCAACCGCCATGATCGGCACGGCTTCCTTCGGCCCGTATTGATAGACCAATACCGGCATCAGCATTATCGACGAGCCCGTGCCGACAATGCCTGAGATGGTGCCGGCGAGCAGGCCGACAATGAGGACAAAGAGGAAGCCCACGCTGCAGTCTTTCGAGATTCCCTGATGCCGACATCATGGTGCCATCAGGCTCGGGTTACGAGGTTTAAATACTAATCGGAAAGGAGCTGCTCGTGCCAATTAAGGGAAGCTGCCACTGCGGCAACACACAATTCGAGGTGAGCGAAGCGCCGACTGATGTGACACGTTGCACCTGCTCGTTGTGCTCAAAGCGCGGTGCGTTGTGGGCCTATTACACCCCGGCGCAATTTCGCCTGACTTCGCCGCCGGAAAATGTCGCGACCTATTTGTGGGGCAGCCGCACCGTCAAACATCATTTCTGCGCCAGTTGCGGCTGCGGCACCTACTCGGAATCGCCTGATTGGTCCACCGGCAAGCCCGACTTCGACAATCCCAAGGTCGGCGTCAATTCGCGGCTGTTCGACGAGTTCGACCTCGACGCCGTGCCGGTGACGGTGATCGATGGCAAGAATCTTTGGTGATGTTGGTGGTGGAATTCATCGTCCGCGCCCGGACGGGACTGCCGGGACGCCGCAGCGCACACCTGCCGGCTGGTGGCGAGGGACAAAGCTGCTAGGATCGCGTCAAAACAAGCAGAACGGAGGATCGCCATGGACGCTGCGACGCCGGCAAATGCGCAGACTGCGGACACGCATTCCCATCTGGTTCGACCCGATAGCATGGAATGGCAGAAGACCCGCTTTCCCGGCTGCGAGGCCAAGACGCTGCTGTTCGATCGCAAGACCGGCTTGATGACCGCGCTGATGCGGTTCGCGCCCGGCGCGGTGCTCCCTGACCACGAACACGTCAACATTGAGCAGACCTACGTCCTCGAAGGCTCGCTCGTCGACAAGGAAGGTCCGGCGCAAGGAATCGAATGCAAGGCCGGCGAGTTCATCTGGCGCGAAGAGGGCAGCCGCCACGTCGCGTGGTGTCCACAAGGCGGACTGATGCTCGCAATCTTCCAGGTGCCCAACAAGTTCTTCGAGGCCGATGGCCGCGTCATCGATGCTGCGGGCGAAGACTGGGACGCGGCGTGGGGTCACACACGAAAGGGCTGAACAGTCGCCATCCTGCCGCACAGGAAATCTGGCCAGCAGGGCTTGCGAGGCGCTACTTCAACAAGATCCACGCCGGTGCATGGTCGCTGGCGCCTTCCTCGCCGCGAACCGTGCGATCGACGCCGGCCTTGAGCAGACGCGGCGCTATTAACGGGCTCAGCAGCAGATGATCGAGCCGCAATCCGGCATCGCGTGGCCAGCGGTTGCGCTTGTAGTCCCAGAACGTGAACATCGGTTGAGATGGATGAAGCGTCCGGATCGCATCGGTCCAGCCTTGATCCACCAGCGCCTTGAACGCGGCGCGGCTCTTCGGCTGGATCAGCGCGTCCTTGTCCCAGGACCTTGTCGGATAGATATCGAACTCGGTCGGCGCGACGTTGTAGTCGCCAGCTAGCACCACGGGGATGTCCTGCTTGAGCAGGCTGCCGGCGTGCGACCGCAGTCGCTTGAACCAATCGAGCTTGTAATCGAATTTCGGTCCCGGCTGCGGATTGCCGTTAGGGAGGTAGATGCTGGTGACGAGGATGCCGTTAATTGCGGCTTCGATATAGCGGGCCTCGACACCCCCATCGCCGGGGAGCGCGGTCCGGGTCAATACCGGCTCGGCATTCCGCGCCAGGATGGCAACGCCATTCCAAGTTTTTTGTCCGCGCCACACCGCGCCGTAGCCGGCTTTCTCGATTGCCAGAATCGGGAACTCGGCGTCGGTCGATTTCAATTCCTGCAAGGCAACGACGTCGGGCTTCGCCGCGCGCAGCCAGCGCAGCAGGTTGGGCAGGCGGCGGTTGACATTATTAATGTTGAAGGTCGCGATCTTCATGTAGAGCTGGCTGGCATCACTGTGCTTCGGCGAACACTTGGAGATTCCATGTCGAAATTACGCTTTGCCATTCTCGTGCTCGCCATCGGATGCTCCGGAGCCGCAGTTGCTCAAACCGCCGATGGGCGCGGCGCCTGCAAGGCGGACTATGACAAATATTGCGCCGGCACGCTGCCCGGCGGTGGCCGTGTCGTCGCATGTCTGAACAAGCAGCATCACCAACTCAGCGATGCCTGCAAGCAAGTGTTGGCCAGCCGGAAGAAACAGTAGGACCGGACTCGTGGGTTTGATCAACGAGGCCTGAAAAGGCCGCGGACGGCACGACATGACACGGCGCGAAGGAAACACTCGGAACGAAGACTTAAGTGACAGTAGCAACCGGCTCCGCTGGAGGTGGAGCAGGGGGATCTGCAGTGGCACTGCCGCCCTTGTAAACCCGGGCGTAGCGCTTGCCGAGGCTGGTCAGCACTTCGTAGCCGATGGTGCCGAAATGATGGGCAAGTTCGTCGGCCGTGATGCCTTCGCCCATCAGCGTCACCCAATGACCGCGCCGCACCGCATTCTTTTCGAGATCGGTGACGTCGACCGCCATCAGGTCCATCGAAATCCGTCCTGCGATCGGGCAGCGCTTGCCGGCGACGATCACCTCGGCACCTCGGGTGCCGTCGTTGGCGCTGGCCGCGCGGAAATAGCCGTCGGCATAGCCCGCGGAAACGACCGCTATTCTGGTTGGACGCCGCGCCGTCCAGGTGCCGCCATAGCCGACGGTATCGCCACGTTCGATGTTGCGGATCTGCACGACGCGCGCCTTCAGCTCGACGACCGGCAGCATCGGGTTGTCGGCTTCGGGCGTCGGGTTGATGCCATAGAGGGCGCAACCCGGCCGCACCAGATCGAACTGGAACTGGGCGCCCAGGAAGATGCCGGACGAGTTTGCCAGCGAGGCCGGGACGCCGGAGAACAGGCTCGCGATCTCGCGGAAGGCCGCGAGCTGCCTGGCGTTGGCAGGATTGTTGAGCATTTCCGCGGAGGCGAGATGGCTCATCACCAGCGTGATGCCGTGATCTCCGGCATTGATGCGTGGGATGATGCCCTGCGCCTCGGTAACGGTGAGGCCGAGCCGGTTCATGCCGGTGTCGATGTGAATGGCGGCGCCGCCGGACCAGCCGGAACGGCGACAGAACACGTCCCATTCGGCGAGTTCGTTGAGGTCGCCGATGACGGGCTTGCAGTCAAACCTGGCGTAGGCGTCGCCGGTGTTCTGGAAGAAGCCGCCAAGCACGTAGATCGAAGCCGCAGGCGCCGCGGCGCGAACCACGCGGGCCTCGTCGAGGGTGGCGACGAAAAACGTTTTGCAGCCGGCGCTCGCGAGGGCACGAGCGACCTGTTCGGCGCCGCAGCCATAGCCGTCTGCCTTGACGACGGCTGCGCATTCGGCCGGCACGGCCGTCTTCTCGAGCTTGCGCCAGTTGGCGATAATGGCATCGAGATCGACCGTCAGCACGCCGGTTGCGGTCGCGAGTGCGGCAGCCTTGTTCGCCTCGGGCGAGAGCAGAGTGCCTTGCGGGATGGACTTGGGATCAGGGGCCACGTTCATGCCACAGTTTTACGCGGCGGAAGGCTGCGGTTCAACTGCGTTGAAAGCCAGAATTACGGCACGCGGTAGGGCAAGTTGTCCTCTTCGGTGAAATCACTGAATCGAGTGTATTGCCCTTCAAATTGCAGTGGGACTGTACCCGTTGGTCCGTGGCGCTGCTTGGCGATGATGACCTCGGCCTTGCCGTGTGCGAGCTCCATGTCGAGTTTCCACTTCTCGTGCTCGGGTGTACCGAGCTTTGGCTCCTTGTTCTGCAGATAATATTCTTCGCGGTACACGAACAGCACGACGTCTGCGTCCTGCTCGATCGAACCGGACTCACGCAGGTCCGACAATTGCGGATGTTTATCGTCGCGATTCTCGACTTGGCGTGAAAGTTGTGAAAGCGCGATCACGGGAACATTGAGTTCTTTCGCGAGCGCCTTCAGGCTGGTCGTGATTTCTGTGACTTCCTGGACGCGGTTGTCGTTGCCGCGCTTGCCGGAGCCTTGAAGCAGCTGGATGTAGTCGACGACAATGACGTCGAGGCCCCTCTGGCGCTTTAGCCGCCGGGCGCGCGCCGTCAATTGCGAAATTGAAAGGCCACCGGTCTCGTCAACGTATAGCGGTAAATGCTCCAACTCTATCGTATAGTCGCGAATTTTGTCGAACTCTTCCTGGTTGATGCCGCCGCGGCGGATCATGCTTGAGGCGATGCGGGTTTGCTCTGCGAGAATTCGAGTAGCGAGTTGCTCTGCCGACATTTCGCAAGAGTAGAAGCCCACAACGCCGCCATTGACGGCCGTCGTGGTGCCGTCGGCCTTGGTTTCCGGTTGGTATGCTTTAGCAATATTATAAGCAATATTGGTCGCAAGCGAGGTTTTGCCCATGCCGGGACGACCGGCCAGGATGATCAAATCGGAGCGCTGCAGGCCACCCATCTTCGAGTCCAGATCACGTAGGCCAGTGGAGATGCCCGACAGCTTACCGTCGCGTTGGTAAGCATTGGCAGCCATGTCGAGAGCGACTTTCAGCGCCTGCGAGAAGCGCTGGAAGCCACCGTCATAGCGGCCGGATTCGGCGAGCTCGTAGAGCTGGCGCTCGGCGTCCTCGATCTGCGCCCGCGGGGCAAAATCCACGGGCGCATCGAAGGCGACGTTGACCATGTCCTCGCCGATCCGGATCAGGTCGCGGCGCAGCGACATGTCGTAGACCGTGCGGCCATAGTCCTGCGCGTTGATGATCGTGGTGGCCTCGGCCGCGAGACGCGCGAGGTACTGACCAACCGTCATGCCGCCGATATCGGTATCTGCCGGCAGGAATGTCTTCAACGTCACGGGCGTTGCGACCTTGCCCATCCGGATCAGGCTGCTGGCGGTCTCGAAAATGGTCTGGTGGATCGGCTCGAAGAAGTGCTTCGGTTCCAGAAAATCGGAAACCCGGTAGAACGCGTCATTGTTGACCAGAATGGCGCCCAGCAAACTCTGTTCCGCCTCGATATTGTGCGGCGCGCTCCGGTAGGCCGGAGTTCCCGCGTCCGGGGCGAGCTTGAGGACGTTCGAATCAGTCAGAGCCATAGTTTGTAAATGTTCTTTAGGTTTTTGGTTTTTGTCAGATCGCTTGCGGAAGCGGGGCAGCGATAAAGCGCCACGTGCAGGCGATCCGAAAGTCCGAGTAGGCCTTATGCCCGATTCACACAATGCCATGTGTGAATCCCGAGCTGGCCCCTTGACGGATTTGGACCAAAAAGCAGCCCGCCGTCCGACGGTACCGGAGTGGCTTTTGTGAAAAAGCCAGACAAGAACTTAGGGGAATCTGAACCTTGCCGCGACTTGGGCCGACATATCCGAAGGCAGGAGGCGTTTTGCGCCCTGATCTTAAGCGTTGATCAAACCAGGATCAGATAGACGAACGCGAACAGGGCGGCAGCTACGCCGATTGCGATTAAGGCGTAGTCGATCCTGATGTCGGAATCGAACGGGGCTGGGTAGGTCTGCCGGCTCATGGGCAGAGATCTACGACGGACCGCCGAGCGGCTCTGTGAAGTAGATCACATCGGATGTGATTTTCTTCGCTCAGGATGGATTGGTTACCAAATCGGGAACGGGCCGGCGATTTTCGAGTTGCCAGTTGCACCGACCAAAAGGGACAGGCGATGGGTCAGCAACTCCAGGGATGGCGATCGGCAAGCGCCCAGCGTTTGTGGCTGTCGATGCTGATCGACGCCATGGAAGAGATTTCGCGCCCGGAACGGCATGACGAACCCTGTGATGCTCAGGTGCTTGCCGCGTTGCGTGCCCAGCTCGCCCGCCCGGCATTGGCCAACATGCCTTACGCCTCCGCCTATAGCCTGAGAAACTGACTCCGCCGCCTTTGCGTGCCTATTCGCCGGCCAACTGCAGCCGCGGCTGCTTTCCGATTTCGATGCCGCGCAGCCTTGCTTCCTCCCGGGCGATGTAATCGCGCGTCATCGGCACGATTCCTTGCCGCCTGGTGAGCTGGATCTGGAAATTCATCAGGTTCTGCTTCCGGAACGCCATTTCCGACGCTGCCAGATAAAATTCCCACATCCGTGCGAAACGCTCGTCATAGAGACGCACCGCCTCTTCGCGCCGCGCCATGAAGCGCTCCCGCCAGGCCTTCAGCGTTTCCGCATAATGCAGCCGCAGGATTTCGATGTCGCAGACCAGAAGGCCGGCTTTCTCGATCGCGGGGATGACCTCTGACAGGGCGGGGATATAACCGCCCGGGAAGATGTATTTCGTGATCCATGGGCTCGTCACATCTGGTCCCGTGGAGCGGCCGATCGAGTGCAGCACGATGATGCCGTCGTCGCTGAGAAGTTCGGCGCAGCGCCGGAAGTAGGTTTCATAGAAGTCGATGCCGACATGCTCGAACATGCCTACGGATACGATCCGGTCGAACGGGCCGGCAATATCGCGGTAATCGTTCAGCAGGAATCTTGCCGACGCCGTCAGGTTCTTCTCGGTGGCGCGGGCATTCGAGGCCTGCAATTGTTCCGACGACAGCGTGATTCCGGTAACATTGGCGCCCGTCATTTCGGCCAGGTAGAGGCCAAGGCCACCCCAGCCTGAGCCGATGTCGAGCACGCGGTCGCCGGGCCTAACGAGAAGCTTGGCAGCAAGGTGACGCTTTTTGGCGAGCTGGGCGTCGTCGAGCGTCATGTCCGGCGCTTCGAAATACGCGCAGCTATATTGCCGGTCGGCGTCGAGGAAGAGGGAATAGAGCCGACCGTCCAGATCATAGTGATGGGCCACATTGTTTTTCGCCCGGCCCCGCCAATTGAACTGTCTCGCGTGCCTGCTGAAGTAGCGCAGCCACCATTGCAGCTTAGCCCAGCGTGGCAGCATTTCGGGCTGGCCAAGGAGGATTTCCAGCGTGTCGGCGATCGAGCCGTCCTCGACCACGAACGAGCCGTCCATATAGGCTTCGCCAAGCGCCAGTTCGGGATTGAGGAGAATCCGGAGTTGCGTCCGCTTACTCAGGAACCGCACTGATACCGGGCGACCGGTTCCGTCCCCGCAGGTAAATCTCGCCCCGCTCGCGGATGTGAAATTCATCGCGCCGCGGCGAATGAATTGACCAAGGAAATAACGCAACAAACGATCCATCGAAGCACCAATGGAACGACCGGCCCGTTACACCAATGCACCTAGGAAAGGACGGTTCCATGTGCACCAGGAACATCATAAGTATGATGATGCCGCGGCGCTACTGCGCTGGTGTCAAAGCGGATATTCTCAAATGCCACAGTCACGCACAGTCATGCACATGCGCAATAAGCGCGCTTCCATTCGCGTCACAATCGGCTAAAAGGTGACCCCGCCGCCGGCGACATTGTGCGTCGCAAGCAGCGATTCCACGTTGGAGATACAGGGAATGTTGAGCCGAGCGCTCAGTTTAGCGACGGTGACGCTCCTGATCGGCTGCCTCACAGCAGACGTGGCATGGGCCGTAGAAAATCTCGACGCCGGCAAGAGCCCTTCCCAGATATTTTCGAGCACCTGCAGCGCCTGCCACAGGAGCCCACGTGGCCTGTTGAAGAACACGCCGGCTTCATCGTTGCCGGGCTTTCTGCGCCAGCATTATACCACTGGCTCTAACATGGCCTCGGTGCTTTCTTCTTACTTGATATCCAATGGGGCTGCAGATCCCCGGTATCAAGCTAAGGATCAGCCCAAGCAGAAGGACGCCAGGCAGGATGGAAGGTCGGATCAGCCCGACCGATTCGGTCGCCGGCAGCCGTCCGCCGCACCGGCCCAGGAACCTTCCCGGCCGGATGCCGATGGCGCGCCGTCGCAAGGCGAGCGCGCGCGCCCGGGCCGCGACGCGAAGCGGCTTGCACGGCCGCACACGGGGCCCGAGGCTTCTAAGCCCGCAGATGATGGGCAGGCCGTTACCGACAGCAAATCGGGCGTCAGGCAGAAGCAAGGCAGGCGTGGCAAGCCCGCGCCCGCTGCCGAAGAACCGCAGAAACCCGCAAAGGAAGATGCGTCTCAGGATGCCGCCAAATCCGAAACTGCGAAGCCCGGAACTGCCGAGCAGCCTGATTCTGCCAAGCCTGATCCTGCCAAGACCGATTCTGGCGGGCCGGATCCCACCAAGCCTGATACCGACAGGACCGACTCCGCCAAGGGTGAGGCCGACAAGCCAGCCACCACGCAGGCCGCGAAGCCGGCCGGCGAATCGGAAAAACCGGCCAGCGAGGGCGGGTCCGAGACCCCCAAGGTCAGTGCTCCCAAGGAGAGCGCCGATAGCGAGCCGACCGCGCCTCGGCCCGAACCGGTGACGCCTGCGCCGCCAGCTCCCGCCGCGACTACCCCTGAGCCGGCCGCGAGCCCCCAGGCGTCGGCACCTGCGACCTCTCCGCCGGTGACGGCTACTGCGGCGCCCGCAATTCCGCCGGCCGGGTCTGTCGGTCCCCCCACGCCACCCATCTCGCGATAGGATGCAATTTCCAAATGCCTGCCGGTGATGCGCTTGATCGTTTCTAGAGTATTACTCTAGAGTAGCGATCTAATGGACCGAGAGGCGGCGCAGGTGGCTACGGCACGGGACGATCTGCTGGCGGCAGGGTTGGCGGTGTTCGACCGCGACGGTTTCGAGGGCGCTACGGTGGCCGCCATCAGAACTCGCGCACGAGCGTCCAACGGCAGCTTCTTCCATTTGTTCGGATCGAAGAAGGAGCTGGCCGGCACGCTGTTCCTGGAAATCCTCGCCCGTTATCACGCTGCCATCGTAGCGGCGGTCGATGAATCCTGCGGCGCGCGAGAAGGCGTGGCGCGGCTGATCCGCGCACATCTGGACTGGGTCGTCAATTCCCGGCGGGAGGCGCGCTATCTCTTCGAGATTTCCCGCAGCGAATGGACCGAAGCGATCCGCGGCGCGCAGCGCACGCAGAATTCCCGGCTTGCGGAAGCCGTCGAACGATGGCGCGCACCGCTGGTTGAGCGCGGCGAATTGCTGCCGATGACTTCGTCGGTTTTCTTCAGCCAGATCATCGGACCGGCGCAGATTTTTTGCCGCGCATGGTTGTCGGGCCGCGACCGCACCGATCCGCGAGAGCAGGCCGAAATCCTGATCGCCTGCGCTATCCGCGCGGTGGTCGGGCCCGATGCGATCCAGAAAACCGGAGAAACTGCATGAATGCGAATGCCGACCCAGACTTCGCTCCGATCGCCACACGCATTCGCGACAATGTCGGCCGCCAGGGCTTCATGACCCATATCGGTGCGGAACTATCCGAGCTGACGCGCGGCACGTGTACGCTTGCGATCGACCGCCGGCCGGAACTGTTGCAGCAACATGGTCTGTTCCACGGCGGCGTCACGGCCTTTCTCGTCGACAACGCCACCACGATCGCGGCCGCGACATCGCGCGGGCAACCGGCGCTGACGGCGGAATACAAATTGAATCTGCTGTCGCCGGCGATCGGTGAGCGATTGATCTGCCGGGCGCGCGTGATCAAGCCCGGACGTCAGGTCGCCGTGGTTGCGGCCGATGTGTTTTGCGTAACCGATGGCGTCGAGAAGCATACCGCAACCGCGCTGGCCTCGATCGCGATGCTGGACGAGAAGGCGGCTGCCAGAATCCCAAGCCCGGCCTGATTGGGGCCGGGCTTGAAGGTCGTCAAAACGTTTGAAGCGAAGCGCCTTACTTCTCGGTCGCAGCCGGCGCCGGCGCGACTTCCTCATGCTGGGCGTCCGGATCGAAGAACTCGCCGGCGGCGGCGATTGCCTCAGCGGCGGCGTCCTGGTCTTCCTGACGGGTCGAGATATCCTCGCCGCGGTTGATGCGCTCGGCTTCGTCGGCGCTGCGCGCGACGGTGACGCTGACGCTGACTTCGACTTCCGGATGCACGGCGATGTTGATCTCGTGCTTGCCGATAGTCTTGATCGGCGCGTCCAGCATGACCTGGCTGCGGCTGATGGTGACGCCATCGGCTTCAAACGAGGCAATGATATCGCGCACGCTCACGGATCCGAACAACTGCCCGGATTCCGACGCCTGGCGCAGCACGATCACGTTGCGGCCGTTGATCTTCTCCGCGACCTTGGTCGCTTCGCCCTTGGCCTTGATGTTGTTGGCCTCGAGTTCGGCCTTCATGCCGTCGAACTTGGCGCGGTTGTCGGCGGTGGCGCGCAGGGCCTTGCCGCGCTTGAGCAGAAAGTTGCGGGCGTACCCGTCCCTGACGCGGACGACTTCGCCCATCTGACCAAGCTTGGCAACGCGTTCCAGCAAGATGACTTCCATTTTCGTTCTCCTTATTCGTGTTCGATCTCGAGTTTAGGTGAATGGTCGGATTTTCAGGCTGCGGGCAAAGGCGGAGGCTTTCCGCGCAGATAACGTTGGCGCAATCCGAAAATTGCGTCCGTAAGGCCGAGGGCGATCATCAGAACGAGCGTCCATGGCAACAGCACCAGGATCCCGTAGGTGCAACTCAGCAAAAACGCGCGGCTCTTCAACGCCAGCGTTAGCGTATGAACGGCGGCAAGGCCGACGAGCGCGTAAGCCATGAAGAGCGCGGCTGTCATGATCTGCGCTGCTATCGAAAACTCTCCACCGGCAAAACAAAATGCCAATGTCGCGCAGAGTGCTACGAGCGTCATCGGCGGCAACGCTGTGCTCTTCAAGTCTGGCCAGGGGCGGCGCAGCCGGCCCGACATCGCTGAAATCTTCGCGGCAAGCCAGAGGTTGAGCGTAAGCGTCGTTACGACGAGCATTGCCGACAAGCCGCGAAATATCGTTACAAGCGCGTCAGCCAACCGCTCGATGTCGCCAGACGATAACCCTTCACGGTCAGAAAGAACTTTCGTCAGCCCGCTTCGCAGGGCCGCAGCGATGGCATCGGCATCCTTGCCGAAGACCAGCCACGACGCGAAGGAGGACAGGATGGCAAAGCCGGCGATCCATAGCAGGATCCGTCCGGTCGGATACCATTCGAGATTCTCTGCCGTAGGACTCGTGCTGTTGTCGGTTTCGACAGCGGCCGTTGGCCGTCCCAGCAACGCGAGATGACCAAGCCACCAGGCCGGCAGCGCCACGGCAACCGCAAAGGCGAGGCAGAAGCGCAGACCGAAAATTGCACCGAAGGCGGAGGCCGCCGCGATGCCGCCGATGGTTGCGCTGAGCGGTCCCCAACTGAGCGCCGTCACCATCAGCGGTAGCGGCGCCAGCAAAGAGAGCAGCAACGAGACCGGCGCGCCCGAGACGACCGAGACGAACATCAGCGCCGACGCGCAGCCGGCCGCAAGACCAATGAGGATAATCGCGATCATGAGCTGTCCCGCCCCTTTCGAGCGGTTAGATAGAGGTCAGCGAAAATGCCGCCTTTACCAACTAGTTAGAGATCCGAGGGCCTATCGGTACCTTGATACCGAACGCAGTTGGGCCCTCAAACGTTCACGGCCCCACCGGGGGCCGTGACTGGCGGCCTTTTAGATCAGGAGGCTCAGCCGATCAAGGGTGTTTGGCCGAAGCGGCCCAGCACAAGTTCCAGGCTCCATGCCATAGGGGCGTGACGTGACGCCCCGCCTCGCTTAGGCGTAGATACGTAAAACACCGAAAGCCACGGTGCCAACGAGAAGGGCGGCAGCGATAAGCGTCAGTGCAGCGAGCTGTGTGCGGGTCACGTGCTGGTTTCCGGCGCTATCGTTGGTCGTGTCGTCCGTACTTTCTGCACCAACAGGCCGATGGCGAGCAGGCCCAAGCCGATGACGTCGGTGATGGCATTGGGGTCGATCAGCAGCATTGCGGCCGCGAAGAAGAGCCCCCGCTCGAACCAGTTGGCGACGCGCAGGAAGTAGCCCTCGAGACTGGCTGCGAGCGCAATCACGCCGATCGTGCCGGTCAGCACCGCGCGAAGGATTTCAGGCCACGGTCCCTCGAACAGCAGTGCCGGGTTGTAGATGAAGAAAAACGGCACGATGAAGCCGGCGGCAGCGAACTTCATCGCCTGCAGGCCCGAGGCCCACAGGCCGGCCCCGCCGATTGACGCCGCAGCATACACGGCGAGCGCCACCGGCGGCGTCACGGCCGACAGGCAGGAGAAGTAGAACGCGAACATGTGCGCCGCCATGGGCTCCACACCGAGCTTCATGATCGCCGGCACGAGCAGCGCCGCCTGCATGATGTAGGCGGGGGTGGTCGGCATGCCCATGCCGAGAATGACGCCGGCGACCATCGTGATGAGCAGTGCGGGCAGCAGAGAGCCGTAGGTGAAGTCGATGAGAAAAGCCGTGAACCGCAGCGCCAGCCCGGTCTGCAGCACGATTCCGATCACGATACCGGCGGACGCGCAGGCCATCGCCACCGGCACGGTTTGCACCGCCCCGTCGCGCAAGCCCTCAAGGCACGCGCGCCAACCCAACGCCGTGGAAGGACGAAGCCACGAGATGGCGACCAGCGCTAAAGTGGCCATGATCGCGCCATAGGTCGGCGTGAAGCCGAATAGAAGCAGCGCCAGAAGCACGATGACCGGCAGGAACAGGTGCCCCTGGCGCAGCATGATGTGACCCAGGACGGGCAGTTCTTCGCGCGGCAAGCCCTTGAGCCCCGAGCGCACGGCGTTGAAGTGGACCGCAGCGAACAGCGCCCCATAATAGAAGAGCGCGGGTATGGCCGCCGCGATCATCACCTGCGTGTAGCTGACACCCTGGAATTCGGCCATCACGAACGCCGCCGCGCCCATGATCGGCGGCATGATCTGCCCGCCCGTGGAGGCCACCGCCTCGATGGCGGCTGCCGCCTCCGGCTTGAAGCCGGTCTTCTTCATCATCGGAATGGTCAGCCAGCCGTCGACCATGACATTGGCGACCGCGGAGCCGGAGATGGTACCGAACAGGCTAGAGGAGACGATCGAAACCTTGCCGGGGCCACCGCGCGCGCCACCGGCGATCGCGTTCGCGAAGTTCATGAAGAACTGGCCTGCACCGGACTTCTCAAGGAACGTGCCGAAGATGATGAAAAGAATGACGTAGGTCGCGGCCACCGTCATTGGCACCCCGAAAATTCCCTCCGTGGTGAAATAGGTCTGATCGATGGTGAGCTCGAGGCTGAGGCCTCTGTGGTAAAGCCAGCCATACAGCCAGGGGCCCGCGAACCCGTAGAGCAGGAAGACGATTGCCACGATCGGCAGCGACGCGCCGATTGTGCGTCGCGTCGCCTCCAGAACCAGCAGGGTGGCAGTAATTCCAACCGCCATGTCCATTCGGGTGAGGGACTCGGCGGTGGGAAAACGGTTCACAATGTAGTCGTAGTTCGCAAACATGTAGCCAATGCACGCGAGCGAAAAACCTGCCAAAGCGAGATCCTCCCACGGCACGCGCCCCAGTGTTGCGTTCTTGCTGCGAGGCCACAGCAGGAACGACAGCACCAGGCTGAAGGCCAGCGTTATGTAGAGCAGGGCCTGCTGATCGGGAGCGTATACCGTCAGTCGCGCGTAAACGTGGTACACGGACATTGCGACCGCAACCACTCCGACGACCAGGCCCGCGTAGCCGGAGAGTTTGCGCACGGCACGCCCTCTACTGCTTGAGCAATCCAGCTTCGCGGTAGTATTTCTCCGCGCCGGGGTGATACGGCATACCCAGGCTCTCAGCCATGTCGGACGCCTTCACGCCCTTCATTTCGCTGGTGACGTTACCGAACTCGTCCCGCCCTTCGACAATGGCCTTGGTGATCTTGTAGATCACTTCGGGAGACGTCTTGGACGATGCAATCAGCACGGTCGGCGACTGGAAGGTTTGAACAGCGTCGGTCACACCCTGGTCCTTGTAGGTGCCGGCCTTGATGGTGTAGCGCACAAAGCCCGAATTGAGCTTGCGCAGTGCGGCGAACTCCTCGTCGCTGACTGGAAGCACGCGCAGCGGCATCGCCGAGCCAAGGTCCAGGACGAAGGATGCCGGCACCACGGTGAACCATCCGGCCGCCATCGCCTGCCGGTTCTTCACGGCCTCCGCATTGGATGACACCGGGCCGTAGCTCTTCGCGCCCAAGTCGTTCAGCGTCATGCCGTTCACCTTGAGCAGGTACTCCCAGCCGGCCGCCAGGCTGGTGTTGCCGCGTGCCGGCAGCGCCACCGGCTGGCCCTTCAGGTCCTTGACGCTCTTGATGTCGCTGTTCGCGGGCACCACCAACTGCCAGACGTTGGGATAGAAATTGGCCACGAACAGGGCCTTGTCGGTCGCCTTGCCGGCAAACTGACCTTCGCCCTTTTGCGCGTCGGCCATAACGGTCGTCATCGACCAGCCGATATCGGCCTTGTCGCTGCGGATCTTCTCCATGTTGACGAGGGCGGCACCCGGCTCGACCTGCACGTTCAGCTCGGGATATCGCTTGTTCACGACCTGAGACGCTGCAGCCGCCATTGGTGTCCAACTGCCGCCGGTCGGACCGGCGCTGAAGATGACATCGGTTTTCTGTTGAGCTTGTGCAGCGCCTGCTGCAGCCACGGTCAGTGTGAAAATAGCGGCCAAGTGTACGACTGGCCGCAGACCACGGATGTGGACGGACATCGTTTGCACTCCCTTTGGCGGTTGCGCTCGTTGGCGCCGCTTATTGGGGCTCGTGTCCGCACGTGATCGGCGGCAACTTCGAAACCCGTAGCATGCGGGAATTTGGCATCCGCCCTGCTGTCGGGCAGCGTACGTGCCCGCCGCAGCGATTGTCAACGAGGTGTGCTGCCGGCTACCGCACCGCGGCTGGCGGAGCGCGGGCATTCAGACCCGACGCCAACAGCCGGCGTAGGATGCATTGCAAGACGAGGAAAATTTACGAGTCTGACGGGCGGTCGGAGGTCGCGTCGACCAACCATCGGCCGTCGGACCGCCTGGAAATGAAGAGCAGCGACCGGCGGCGCGGACGCCGCCGGTCGAAGGTATTAGCGAATGACGTAGGGCAAGAGGCCGAGGAAACGCGAGCGCTTGATGGCGCGCGCGAGTTCACGCTGCTTCTTGGCGGAGACGGCGGTGATGCGGCTCGGCACGATCTTGCCGCGCTCGGAGACGTAACGCATCAACAGCTTGGAATCCTTGTAGTCGATCTTCGGCGCATTCGGACCCGTGAACGGGCAGGTCTTGCGGCGACGGAAAAACGGACGGCGTGCACCAGCTTCAGCCATAATTCTTACTCCTCTACCGCTGCAGCTTCGTCTTCACGCGGACGGCGCGGGCCACGGTCGCCGCGGAAGCCGCCGCCTTCACGATCGCCACGGAAGCCGCCTTCGCGGTCGCCGCGGAAACCGCCGCCGCGATCGTCGCGCTCGCGGTCACGATCGGCCTTGCGCATCATCGCCGAGGGACCTTCCTCGTGCTCTTCGACGCGGACGGTGAGATAGCGGATGACGTCTTCAGAGATCCGCTCCTGCCGCTCGATCTCGGTGACCGCGGCAGACGGCGCATCGATGTTCATCAGCACGAAATATGCTTTGCGATTCTTGTTCATGCGATAGGTGAGGGAGCGTACGCCCCAGTTCTCGGTCTTGGTGACCTTGCCGCCTAGCCCTTCGACGATGCCCGTCATCTGGGTGGTCAGCTCTTCGACCTGCTGGGTGCTCGCATCCTGGCGCGCGAGAAAAACATGCTCGTAAAGAGGCATGGATGTCCTTTCCTAGTGTTGGCGCGGTCCCCGGCGGCAAGCCCTTCGAGGCCTTCGGAAAGGACTCGGGGATAAGCTCAGAAGGCGGAAGCACGGGACGACGGGCCGACTGGCCCTGCCACATCAATAACGCCTGCAAAGGTGAGATTGCTGAGACCGTCCGTTCAGCTCCCGGCCGGGATCCACGGATGCGCGGTTTATAAGGATTTTCAGCGTGCTGGCAAGACTTCTTGAGCAGGCGTGAAAGAGTCACAGCAGGGGAGCGGTCAAGCCCAACGGATGGTTGACTCATTTGTTTGTATATCATACAAGTAACGGGTCGGAGGCAAACGATGACCCCAAAGTCCGTCCGGACAGCGCCAAAAGCGCCCAGCGATCCCAAGCACGCCGCCCGCGCCACTCGCACGGCCGGGCGGGAGATGCGCTCGCGGCTGCTCGACGGCGCCAGCCGGCTGTTCAAGGAGCGGGGCCTCGCCGGAACGTCGATCTCGGACATCGCGGCGGCCGCCGACGCCTTTCCGAGCCAGATCACCTATTACTTCCGCACCAAGGAAGCCCTGTTCGTCGAAGCTGCCTGCCGCGACATGCTGTACGTGGCGCGTGCGGCGGAGGAGGCGGCGCTGCAGGCCCGGACGCCGCACGACTACACGCGCACGCTGGTCGAGACGGTCACGGCGACGGATTCGGTCGCCTTCTTTACCGAAGCCCTGACGCTCACCCGCCGCCGCCAGGATCTCGCGCCGCTGGTGGAACGCACCATCGAGCGGCTGCACGGCGAGGGCATGCGCGCCTATGCCGGCCAGATCGAGCGTCACGGCTGGAAAAGCCTGCGCGATCCCGACGCCAGCTCACGGCGATTCTGGGCGCTGGCCATCGGCGTGATCGTGGAGGGCTACGCCATGGGTCGTTCGGCCGAGGAATTGTGCAGCGAGATGCTGCGCGTGCTGGGCGATCAGGCCACGACAACATCCGGGGCCGACAGCGCCAGGCTGCGCCTGGTTGGCGACAACGATGAACCCGACAGGGAGACATCAGCATGACCGCGCTTCGCATGCGTGCCCGCGACTTTCTGACCGAAGATCAACTGGTCGCCGTACGCCAGCGCGTGACATGGAAGGGTGCAGCCCTGATCGCACATGCGTGGGCGCTGATATTGGGATCGATTGCGCTGGTAGCGTGGTGGCCCAATCCGCTGACCTTTCTGCTCGCGGTCGGCATCATTGGCTCGCGCCAGCTCGGGCTTGCGATCCTGATGCATGACGGGGCGCATGGATGCCTGTCGGCAGATGAGAAAATCAACCTGACGCTCAGCCAGTGGTTCTGCGCCTATCCGATCTTCGCCGAGACCCGCGCCTATCGGCGCTACCATCTGCAGCATCATGCGCGCACCCAGCAGGACGACGATCCCGATCTGATTTTGTCGGCGCCGTTCCCGATCACCAAGGTGAGCTACCGCCGCAAATTCTTCCGCGATATCACTGGGCAGACCGGCTATCAGCAGCGCAAGGCGCAACTGTTGAATGCTCTTGGCCCAAAGGAATGGCCGCTTGCGCGGCGCGCCGCGCATTTCTGGGAAAAGCTCGGCCCGCAATTTGCAGCCAACGCGGTGTTGTTTGCTGGCCTCACCGCCGCCGGCATATGGTGGGCCTATCCGCTATTGTGGCTATTGCCGCTGCTCACCTGGCAGATGGTCATCACCCGCATTCGCAACATCGCCGAACACGCCGTCGTTCCCGATTCGAGCGATCCCTTGCGCAACACCCGCACCACGCGCGCGGGTTTTCTCGAGCGGTTGTTCATTGCACCGTATTACGTCAACTTCCATCTCGAGCATCATCTGTTGTTCTACGTGCCCTGCTACAACCTGCCGCGCGTCCACCGCATCCTTTCTGAAAGCCGATATGCGGACCGGATGGAGGTACAGCCGAGCTATGCCGCCGTGCTGCGGATTGCGACCGCCAAGCCCGACCACGAGGACCGGCCCGGCAAGCTTGTAAGCAGCGCACGCCGCGCGCGGGCCGGCGCCGAAGTTGGTGGCGACCAGGCGGCGGGCGGCTTCTAGTGCGGTGATTGACGGTGGTGTAGCTTCCGTCGGCGACCAGGCGGAGCCAACGAATGATCGATCCGGCCACATTGATTACGTATGTCGCGGTTGTGCTCGGCTTTGTGTTCATTCCGGGCCCCGCGACGCTTCTCACGGTTGCGCGGGCAACGACGTCAGGCACCCCGGTAGGCATCGCCACGGGCGCCGGAATCGCGGCCGGCGACATGATTCACACCTTTATGGCGATCGTCGGCATCTCGGCGATCATTGCCGCCTCGGCCATGCTGTTCAGCATTATCAAGTACCTCGGCGCGGCCTATCTCGTTTACCTCGGCATCCGTGCCGTCCTCGAAAGGGCGCCAGCAAATATTGCGGCCGGCGCACTGCCAACTTCAGCAGGAAAGGCATTCAGGCAAGCGATTTTGGCCGAGGTGCTGAACCCGAAGACGGCGCTTTTCTTCCTCGCGTTTCTCCCCCAGTTCGTACGCCCCGAAAATGGTTCGGCCATGCTTCAGCTCACGATTCTGGGGATCATCTTCGTTATATTGGGGTTCGTCAGTACGGCGGTTTTTGCAGTAGGCGCCGGAGGTCTCGGGACCTTCCTCCGCCGCAATCCTGCGGTTCTGAAATGGCAGGGGAAGGCAATCGGCGGCCTGTACTGCGCTCTGGGTATCCGGCTGGCGCTGCAAGAACGCTGATCCGCTCCGGCCCATTGATGACCCCCGGCAACGGCCCGGCGATACCGCACCGCGGCTTGACATACCGGCCCGCGTCAGTGTCTTACGGCCCCAATCTTACGAGGGAGCACCGGATGACGGCTGCATTTACATATCCGGGGCAGGGTTCCCAGGCGGTCGGCATGGGCAAGGCCTTGGCGGAGGCCTTCCCGGCGGCGCGGGCGGTGTTCGATGAGGTTGATTCGGCGCTCGGCGAAAAGCTGACCGCGATCATCTGGGACGGCCCGGCCGAAACCCTCCAGCTCACTGAGAACGCCCAGCCGGCCCTGATGGCGGTGTCGATTGCCACGCTACGCGTGCTGGAGGCCGAGGCGGGTTTTTCCGTCGGGCGAGATGCGGCTTTTGTCGCCGGCCATTCGCTTGGCGAATATTCCGCGCTGGCGGCTGCCGGCAGCCTCAGCATCAGCGATACCGCGCGCCTGCTGCGCACCCGTGGTCTTGCAATGCAAAAGGCCGTACCGGTCGGCGCCGGCGCGATGGCGGCACTGCTTGGGCTAGACTATGAGGCGGCGATGGCCGTCGCCAACGAAGCCGCGCAAGGGCAGGTCTGTCAGGCCGCCAACGACAATGGCGGCGGCCAGGTGGTGGTGTCCGGCGACAAGGCGGCCGTCGACCGCGCCGTGGAAATCGCCAAAGCCAAAGGCGCCAAGCGTGCAATGCTGCTGCCGGTCTCCGCGCCATTCCATTGCAAGCTGATGCAGCCCGCCGCCGATGCGATGGCAGAGGCGCTTGCAGGTGTAACGATCAAGACGCCGGCTGCGCCGCTGGTGGCGAACGTGCTGGCCGCGCCGATCACCGACCCCGACGAGATTCGCCGCCGCCTGATCGAGCAGGTCACTGGCACCGTGCGCTGGCGCGAGTCGGTGGCCTATATGGCAGCGCATGGCGTCACGCGGTTCTTCGAAATTGGTGCCGGCAAGGTGCTGAGCGGGCTGGTCAAGCGGATCGCCGACGGCGCCGTCGGCGTGGCGATCGGGGGACCCAACGATATTGCCGCCGCGAAGGACGCATTGGCGGCGTCGACCTAAAAGCTCCCGGAAGGAGACATCGATGTTCGATTTAACTGGCAGGACGGCGCTGGTGACCGGCGCGACCGGCGGCATCGGCGGTGCGATCGCGCAGGCGTTGCATGGTCAAGGCGCGACGGTGGCGATCTCCGGCACGCGCCGCGAGGTGCTGGATTCGTTTGCCGGCAAGCTTGGCGAACGCGTCCACGTGCTGCCGTGCAACCTTTCCGACAGCGCTGATGTCGAGGCGCTGGTGCCCGCGGCCGAAGCCGCGATGGGGCAGGTCGATATCCTGATCGCCAATGCGGGCATCACGCGCGACAATCTTTTCGTCCAGTTGCGTGACGAGGATTGGGACGACGTCATCAACGTCAACCTGACTGCGACCTTCCGTCTTGCCCGCGCCGCCACCAAACTGATGATGCGCAAGCGCTTCGGCCGAATCATTGCGATCACCTCGATCGTCGGCGTGACCGGCAACCCCGGCCAGGCCAACTACACCGCGTCAAAGGCTGGAATCATCGGCCTGATCAAGACGCTGGGAGCGGAATACGCTAAGCGCAACGTGACCGCCAATTGCATCGCGCCGGGATTTATCAAGACGCCGATGACCGACGCGCTCAACGACAAGCAGCGCGAGACCATCCTGGCGAAGGTTCCTGCGGCGCGGCTAGGGACGCCGGAGGACATCGCGGCGGCAGCCGTCTATCTCGCCTCCAACGAGGCGGCCTACGTCACCGGCCAGACGATTCACGTCAACGGCGGAATGGCCATGATTTGAGCGAGTTATTGCCCCGATCTATGCGGCCAAAGGCCGTTGTCCGGGGCGGGTGAGGCTTGTAGTCAAGGCTTGGGAAGTATGGTAACCGAACCCCCGACGGATGGGCAAACAAGGCCATTGCAGGATTTTGAAACCCTGTATATTGGCGTGGCGACGCCTGCCGTTCGCCGGGGCTTTGTCGGCTACCACCGGGCCGAATCAAGACTATGCGCGATAGCGAAGGAAGTTTAACGACCACGATAGCTCGTAGCGTCTCTGTAGCGTCTTGGGGTCGGGTCCAATAGAACAAGCACGAGGTTAAAGATGAGTGAGATTGGCGAGCGGGTTAAGAAGATTGTGGTCGAACACCTCGGTGTTGAACCCGATAAGGTTGTCGACAACGCAAGTTTCATCGACGACCTCGGCGCCGACAGCCTCGACACCGTCGAGCTTGTGATGGCATTTGAAGAAGAGTTCGGCTGTGAAATCCCCGATGACGCCGCCGAGACGATTTTGACCGTTGGCGACGCGACGAAGTTTCTCGAGAAGAACGCTAAAAGCTGACGTCCCGGGCGGGTAGAGACAGAGCCGGACGGGCCGCCATCAAACGGTCCCCCGGTTTCTTGTTTTGGACCATCGGTTTCGGGCTGGAGTTTTGACATGAGACGGGTTGTCGTCACGGGGCTGGGCATGGTTACGCCGCTCGGCTGCGGCGTTGAGACAACGTGGGCGCGTATCCTCAACGGCCAGAGCGGCGCCAAGAAGATCGACACGTTCGAAGTCGCCGATCTCGCCAGCCAGATCGCCTGCGTGATTCCGCGTGGCGACGGCTCAAATGGTACTTTCAATCCCGACCAGTGGATGGAGCCGAAGGAGCAGCGCAAGGTCGACGACTTCATCATCTTTGCGATGGCTGCGGCACGCCAGGCGCTCGACGACGCCAACTGGCATCCGGCGACCGAAGAAGACAAATGCGCCAGCGGCACCCTGATCGGTTCGGGGATCGGCGGCCTGTCCGGCATCGCCGAGACATCGCTCCTGCTAAAGGAACGCGGGCCACGCAGGGTTTCACCGTTCTTCATTCCGGGGCGGCTGATCAATCTCGCTTCCGGTTATGTATCGATCGAGCACGGCCTCAAGGGCCCCAATCATTCCGTGGTCACGGCCTGTTCGACCGGCGCGCATGCGATCGGCGATGGTGCTCGCCTCATTGCGCTCGGCGATGCCGACGTGATGGTCGCGGGTGGCACGGAATCGCCGATCTGCCGGCTGGGGATGGCCGGATTCTGCGCGGCGCGCGCGCTCTCGACCGGCTTCAACGACGCGCCGCAAAAGGCCTCGCGGCCCTACGACAAGGACCGCGACGGCTTTGTGATGGGCGAAGGCGCCGGCGTCGTGGTGCTCGAGGAATATGAGCACGCGAAAAAGCGCGGTGCGCGAATCTATTGCGAAGTGATCGGCTATGGCCTGTCGGGCGACGCCTATCACATCACCTCGCCGTCGCCGGATGGCGATGGCGGCTTCCGCAGCATGAGCGCGGCGATCAGACGTGCCGGCATCACGGTATCGGATATCGACTACATCAACGCCCACGGAACTTCGACGCAGATCGGCGACGAGATCGAACTTGGCGCGGTGGAGCGGCTGCTCGGCAACGCCGCCTCCAAGGTGTCGATGTCGTCGACGAAATCGTCGACCGGGCACCTGCTCGGCGCTGCCGGTGCAATCGAGGCCATTTTCAGTATCCTTGCGATTCGCGATAACATTGCTCCACCCACCATCAATTTGGAAAATCCGTCGGTGCAGACGGCGATCGATCTGGTGCCGCAAACCGCGCGGAAGCGCGAGATTAACGTCGCGCTGTCGAATTCCTTCGGTTTCGGGGGGACCAACGCCTCCGTGATCATTCGGCGCGTGGCCGACTAGCAAGTGTTTGGAACGACTCCACCGTTTTGCCGTATTCGGCGATGACTTCTACATGCGGGCGTATGCTATCGGCTAGGCAAGGGATTGCCGAGTCGCGATTGAACCGACAGGATTCAGGTTGCATCGATGAGTGAGAGGCCGCCCATTTCACCACGAAGCCCGCGCGCTGCGTTGGAGCCCGAGCAGGTGCCGCCGCCGCCGAAGCGGTCGGATCGCGCCCGCAATCCATTCGTGGTGGTCGGCAATGCCATCTTCACTATCCTGATCATTCTGATGATCGGGGTGGGAGGGGTGTACTATTACGGCAGACAAATCCTGGAAACGCCCGGCCCGCTGAAGGAAGACAAGATCGTCAACATTCCCTCGCGTGCCGGAAAGCGCGACATCGCCGACGCGCTGTTGCGCGAAGGCGTGATCAACGTCAATCCCTGGGTATTCATCGGCGGCGTGTTTGCGCTGAAGGCGAGCTCCGACCTCAAGCCCGGCGAATATTCCTTCCAGAAGAGCGCCAGCCTCCGCGAGGTCATCGCCACCATCGTCGAAGGCAAGGTGGTACAGCACGCCGTCACTATTCCGGAAGGACTGACCTCCGAACAGATCGTGACGCGACTCCTCGACAACGACATCTTCGCCGGTTCGGTGCGGGAAATACCCCGCGAAGGCACGTTGCTGCCCGAAACCTACAAGTTTCCGCGCGGCACCACGCGCGAGCAGGTGATCCAGCGCATGCAGCAGACCCAGAAGCGGGTGCTCACGGAAATCTGGGAGCGCCGCAACCCGGACGTTCCGGTCAGGTCGCTGGATCAGCTCATCACGCTGGCCTCGATCATCGAGAAGGAAACCGGCCGGGCCGACGAGCGCAGCCGCGTGGCGGCGGTATTCGCCAATCGCCTGCGGCAAAAGATCAAGCTGCAGTCGGATCCGACGATCATCTATGGCCTGGTCGGCGGCAAGGGAACGCTGGGCCGGCCGATCAAGCGCTCCGAGATTACGCAGCCGTCGCCCTACAACACCTACGTGATCGACGGTTTGCCGCCCGGGCCGATCGCCAATCCGGGCCGCGCCTCGCTCGAAGCCGCCGCCAACCCGGCACGCACGCGCGACCTGTTCTTCGTGGCTGATGGAACGGGTGGACACGCCTTTACCGAGACCTACGACCAGCACCAGAAGAACGTCGCCAAGCTGCGGTCGCTGGAAAAGCAGATTCAGAACGACACCGTCGAACCATCGGAGGACGCGCCGCCGCCGACGGCGGCCGGAGCACCGGCCGATACCAATCCAACCGCGGCGACGCCGCGGCCGGCAGCGCCGGCCAAAAAGCCGCCCGCCCGTCCTCCGGCACCTGCAACCGCGCCGGCCCGCCAGGGCGCCGCGCAATCGACCACGACGCCGCCGGTAGTTCAGCGCTGACGCCCGCCGGTCGCGAAGGCGTTCCAGGTCGCAGCCGGAACGCAATTCCACTTTGGCGGAAATCGGCTTATGGTCCCGCCGTTCATTTCGAGTCTCGAAATCCCTGCCTTTTGGAGAGTGTTACGCGATGGCGCTATCGAGCATGACCGGTTTTGCCCGGAGCCACGGCGCCAGCGGCCCCTACACGTTCGAATGGGAACTGAAGTCCGTCAACGCCAAGGGCTTTGACCTGCGCTTGCGCCTGCCGCCCGGCTGGGACGAACTGGAGGCCTTTGCCAAGAAACGCGCCGGCGAGGTGCTGTCGCGGGGTACGGTGTACGCCAATCTCAACGTCAAGCGCGCCAACGCGGTCTCGACCGTGCGCATCAACGAAGACGTGCTCGCCTCGATCGTGAAGGTCGCGGGCGTGCTCGCCGGCAAGATCGACGCGGTGGCGCCCAGCATCGACGGACTGCTCGGCATCAAGGGCGTCATCGAGGTGGTCGAACCCGAAAGCGACGAGGCGGAGGACAAGGCAGCAAAGGACGCGGCTGCGGCCGCCTTCGAGCAGGCGCTTGGCCATCTCGTCGAGATGCGCCGCCGCGAGGGCGTGACGCTCGGGCAAATCCTGATCCAGCGCATGGATGAAATCGAAAGGTTGGCGAAAAAGGCCGAGGCCGCGCCCGGCCGCAAGCCGGAGGCGATCAGGGCCCGCCTGGCCGAGCAGGTGGCGGCGCTGCTGGAGACTTCCGAACGCTTCGATCCTGATCGGCTCAATCAGGAAGCCATCCTGATTGCGACCAAGGCCGACATTCGCGAAGAGCTCGACCGCATCGCCTCGCATGTCGCGCAGGCGCGCGAGATGATCGGCAAGGGCGGACCGGTCGGGCGGCGGCTCGATTTCCTCGCCCAGGAATTCAACCGCGAGGTCAACACCTGCTGCTCCAAATCGAACGATCTGGAATTGACCCAGACCGGGCTCGAGATGAAAAACGTGGTCGAGCAATTCCGCGAGCAGGTCCAGAATCTGGAGTGACCGATGACGGCTGGTGGTTTCGACGGAGTTGAACGGCGCGGGCTGATGTTCGTGCTCTCCTCGCCTTCGGGCGCAGGCAAGACCACGCTGTCGCGCCTTCTGATCGACCGGATGCCGGGCTTGAAAATGTCGGTATCCGCCACCACCCGGCCGATGCGGCCGGGTGAAGTCGATGGCCGTGATTATTTTTTCGTCGACAAGCCCAGGTTCGAAGCGATGGTCGCGCAGGGCGAATTGCTGGAGTGGGCGACCGTGTTCGACAACCGCTATGGCACGCCGCGCGCGCCGGTTGAGGCCGCCTTGTCGGCCGGGCAGGACGTGCTGTTCGACATCGACTGGCAGGGCACGCAGCAATTGCGGGAAAAGGCCCGCGCCGACGTCGTCAGTGTATTCATCCTGCCGCCCTCGGCAGCCGACCTCGAGAAACGGCTGCACACGCGGGCGCAGGATTCCGACGAGGTCATTCGCGGGCGCATGAACCGGGCCACCCATGAACTCAGTCACTGGGCGGAATACGACTATATCGTCGTCAACCAGAACGTCGATGACGCGTTCGCCGAAGTGCAGTCGATCCTCAAGGCCGAGCGGCTCAAGCGTGAGCGCCGCACTGGCCTGACCGAGTTCGTTCGCAAACTGCAGCGCCAGTTGGAAAAATAACTGCCGCGTAGGCTTCGGTTACGTCTGCGCGCTGCGAGCGAGCCGGGCCAGCATTTCTGTAACCTGCTGATCGCGCTCTCGCTCCTGAGGGACGCGTGCTCTTTCCTGCGGTGCCCGCACCACTCGTTCCTGCGGTGCCCGCACTCGCTCCTGGGGTACGCGCACTCGTTCTTGCGGTACGCGTAGGCGTTCCTGGGGTACGCGGGCGCGCTCTTGCGGCACGCGGGGCCGCTCCTTGGGCACGCGGGTATGCTGCACGGCGCCGGTGCGCCGCAGCCGGGCATCTTCATCGTGGAACACCGGCGGCGCGGGACGTTTGGTCCGCGCGGCATCCCACATCGCGCGCCGCTTGCGGTGCATGGCGCGGCGCGCCCGCATGCGCCCGATCCTGACGATCGCGCTTACCGTGAGGCC
This sequence comes from Bradyrhizobium sp. sGM-13, assembly GCF_018398875.1. Classification (GTDB taxonomy): domain Bacteria; phylum Pseudomonadota; class Alphaproteobacteria; order Rhizobiales; family Xanthobacteraceae; genus Bradyrhizobium. Next base: position 260,078 of record NZ_JAGWDK010000004.1, read on the forward strand.
GGCGAGCGCCAGCGCTGCCGCCATCACCAAAAGCAGCTTCTGCAGTGAGGCGGTCGGCTTTGCCGGTTCTGCCGCGACGGGTGCAGCCTGTTCTGCCGTGGGCTGTTGCACTTCCTCCGCCTGCACCGGCTGGTCTGCGGGCGTGGCGGCGGCAGCGATCTGTTGATTGGGTGGGTTGGTCGAGGAGCTAGCGCCCCGAGCGTCGTTCCATCGCATGCTCGCCAGCGGCGCCGGTGCGAGCACGTTCGGCATGGCAGCGCTTGGTCCGTTCTGAGCGGCGGGCGCGGGAGCTGCGCCAGTCGTTCGCGGCTCGGCTTTGTCTAGCGAACCTGCCGCTGCGCGGTTTTGCTGGGCAACCCACTCGGCACGCGCGTCGTCGAACGATTTGCGCGAGTTTGCTTGCGCCTGCACCGGCGCCGGTTCAGCGGCTGGCGGCGATGACGCCGGGGCTGATGCGGGCGGGGCGGCGCGCGCAAATTTGTCGTCAGCTTTGTCGTTCTCCTCGCGGAGATACCAGCATTGACGTTTGGTGACGCGGTCGATGCGATAGTACCAATGGCTGCCCGACGGCGTCGCGCCCTTCGGCGCGGACAGACAACTGTCGGCTGCGGAGGCTTGCGCCACTGGAGCCGCTTGCGCTTCCGACACCTGGGCCCGGAGATCCGTCATGGCGGCGAGGCTCGCTCCCGCCACAACACCAGCAAAGAGAGCCGGGACGAATTTCACGGAACACTTCGACATCTACATCCCCGGCAACGCAACGCTACACGACGCTTGATGCGCCCAATCTGGTCAGAGACTTGGGTCGCAATGAGCCGCAATTTCGGAGCGGATGGGGTATAATTGCGGCTCGCGCGCTGCCTCACATGTGGCGGGCTAAGCCGATGAAAAAGCTGTGGAAAACAGGAGGCCTTCTGTTGATCAGAAGTACTATTGTTTAGAAGCGGTCCAACGTCCCCGAACATTCATCCGATCGCACGAATGAACCGGAGCCGCTGCGGGGCGAGGGTGGGGCAGGGTGATGCCGGTGCTCGGATACGCATAATTGTTTTCGCTGGATGCGACAGACACCGGATACGACATTGCGATCTCGCGGCGCGGGTAGCGCCCGAAGTTATGCATCGACGATGCCCTCAGGAAATTGAGGGCGCAGGGAAAGCCGGGTGCCCATGACACCCGCAGTCGTGCGCAAGAATGCACACGGTGGACCGCAGGTGCGCCGGAACACCCGGCCTTCCCTGCGCAGTGGTTTTAACGCTTATGCCGCGATCTCCCCGGAGCCGAATTCCTCTGGCCTCCGTCACCGATGGATTGGCGATTGATCGAAGGCCCGGTTGGGCCCGACAATCTCCATCGGCTTGACACCAGCAACGGGTGCCAGGACCACGCGGTTTTGCCGTCCGCAGCTTCCTCGGGCCGAAGCGCTTCAACCGACCCGTATGCTGCCGGAAGAAGTTCTGGCCGAAGCGTTTAAGCGCCGGTCGTCTGCGCGCCGTTCAATCGCTCACGAGGCAAAGCCCGCCCTGCAATCACGCGCGCGCCTGACGCTGCTGCGTCCACCGCATTCCATGCCCAACGTCCGTGACGTTCGCGATACGCCCCTCTTAGCGGGCCGGAACGGGCGAAGTTGTACGGCTGATTTGGGTGCGGCGAGAAGCGGAATATTTTTGATTCCCGGGCTTGACACGATTTCGGAAAATCAGAAGTGATTTGGTCGCGGCCAGCTTATCAGCCGCAATTCCAGATCGGCCCGATCGGCGTGCGCGTCCAGCAAGGGCCAAAGCTGCCGCCATTGTAGCGACCGCCGTAAAAGCCGGGCCGACCGAAATAGTGCCAGTCGCCATCATATTCGTAATAACGAGGGACAGGATCGATATACCAAGGGCGCCGGTTGGAACGCGCTATGCGCGAAATTGAATTTTTCCGAGTGTAAGCTGGAAGGCTGTTGTTCGGCGGCTGTTGATAGCCCGGCAGGAAGCCGTAGCCGTGCCAGCGTGGCGCCGGCCGTTTATGAGGTGGCGCAGCCGCTGCGACGACGGGCAGCAGCGATAGGATGATAGCGATCGAAACGAGGCGCAACATAAGCAACACCATAGACGGCCAGCTAGCGAGAGACGATTCAAATGTGCGAACAGTGCAGAATTACGGTGCACTCAATACGCGTCGAGATCAACGTCAAGTGCATTGTCATCGAGATAAGTGCACTGGCACCGCAATTCGTAGACGGTGAATGTCAGACCAGGCGGAAATCGAGCGTATCAGCCAGCGTAGCCCGGATGAGCGAGCGATGTCCGGGGCCCTTACGTCCAGCGGTGCTGCATATCGCATGTGCTCATGCGGGCTACTTGCTAAGGCCCAACTAGCGCACATAGCTCGAGGTTTTGTGTAAACCAACGACAGTGGAGTCCCGCCGTCACGTTAGCGTTACGCTCTAGTGTGAACCAGTTCATACACGCTAAAGTTTAACTAGTGCAGAGAAGATTTCCCGCGATATTTCTAGTCAATGGAGGGTTTGATGAAGCAGCTCTCTTTCTCGCTTTCGGCACTACTGTTCGGCATCATTCTCTACGCGTCCCAAGCTTACGCCCAGGCGAAATGCACTCAAGGTTATGTTTGGAGGGAGGCTACTCGGGGCGACTACGTGTGCGTCACGCCCCAAACCCGCCGGCAGGCCTGGAACGACAATGCGCAGCAGGACGCTCGGCGGGCAGGGCGTGGACAGTACGGATACGAGACTTGCAAGCAAGGTTATGTATGGCGCGAAGCAACGACGGACGACAAGGTCTGCGTCACGCCGGCGACGCGCGACCAGGCGCGCTACGACAATTCAAGGGCGCGGCAGCGCGTCCACGCACAGCGCATTGATTAAATTAGCCGTCAGCCTGCCCGCATATCGCATGCGCTCATGCGGGCTTCTTGCTGGCAGCATCCAAGAAACGCAAGAAGGGCCCCAGCGCCGCTGAGGCCCTTCTTGCGCGGGAACGATGTCGCAGGGGAGGTGCGACATCGCACCAATTCCTGAGCTACCGATCGGTCCAGCGTCTCAGCCGGATCCTGATCTGATCGTCGCTAACCGTCGATTGCGTGTTTAGTCGCAGATGCGCTCCCGAATCCTGACGCGTTCACCGAAGCGGTTGGTGCGTTCGCGGATCACGATCCGGCAGTCATCTCTGTAATCACGGTAGTAGGGGCGATCATAGCCGGGACCCACATAGACGCCTCCGGGACCGACGCCGAACTCTATAGCGTTGGCCGACGCGATGGTTCCGACCGTAAGCAGTGTCGCAATCGCCAAGACAGATAGCTTCATAGATACCTCCTCTTGTCGATCAAAACCAAAGGCTTCGGAAGGCATTCGTTCCGCTCTGCGGAGATTTTGATAGCGCGCCCATCTTGGGTTCCGCCAAGAACATTGCAGTGAAATGTCTCGGTTTCGATTCGCCGATCGCTCATCGGGGTATCGGCAGGCCTCGTCATTGTCGAACTCGATGCAGGTTTCTCGCTTGTCGTTGCGAGCGGAGGAACTTGACGCGTTTCCGAATGGTTGATCGATTTGTTCTACGGCTCCTCCGGTTCCGTATTCGGGCGAGGACACCATGACTTCACTTGCGAAACTTCTCACTCAAAAGGAACAACTGCTAGGCAGGCTGGAGGAGAACCCTGGGCCCAACGAGCGCGCCGAACTGGAACGCCTTTTGGAGAAAGTCGATGCAGCGTTGAGTTCGCTGGAGCCTGCGCCCGGCGACATGGCCGAGGATCCTGACAGCCGTTCGAAACCGACTTGATTTTGTTCGCCCGACCGCGGCTTTGACGCGCCGGCAAAGAGAGCGACCACCTCGAGGTCTTCGTGCCGTCGCCACAAAAACTCGAAAACGAGCGTGGATGCGATTGCCCGGCACGGTGCGGTCGCGAAGCGATTTCGCGGCCGTCCGCCGAGTCCGGAAATGGACCCAAAGCGGAAATGATCTCTGGCAGCCAAACTCCGTCTCTCCCTTAAAAACGGACGAATTTCGCTTGTCCTCTTGGCGCTTTTTAGCCCGCCTGTGCCGCGAGGGCGTAGAGCCAGCCCATCAGCGTCGCTACCGACAGCAGCGTTGTGATCGAGACTGTGGCCGCGATCAGAGGTTCTTCCACCTTGTACTCGCCTGCCAGGATATACGCCGTCTTGGCGGTCGGCACGGCGGCACAGATGACGGCGGCGATCGTGTAGAGCGGATTGAGGCCCGACGCCAAACAAAGCCCGTAAACGATCAGCGGCATGATTACGAGCTTCACGATCGCGAGGGCGACGGACGCCCTGACGTTCGAGCGTATTGCTTCAACTGACAGGCTTAGTCCAATGGCGAAGAGCGCGCACGGCGTTAGAGCAGCCGCCAAGATGTTCATATAGGCCGCGAGTAAGGGCGGCATTGGCAGGCCTGTGGTCGACCACGCAAGACCGATCAGAGTCGATAGTACCATCGGATTGAGCACGATCTGCTTCACCAGCATTACCGAACCTGCCGTCCTCGCGTGCGCGCCGCGCCCCTCGCTTTCCAGGAGAATAACCGTGGCGGGGAACATCACCCCCGCCACGAACAAGGTTGCGATGGCGACGGGCAGAACGGCAGGCTGTCCGTAGATGGAGTGCAGGATTGGCAGCGCTACGAAACCAGTATTGGTCATCGCCGCTGCCATTCCATAGAGAGTGCTGCTGGCGCGGTCGCGTCCCCACCGGATGCGGACTGTCAGAAAGACCACCACGAAGCACAGAACGGAGCCACCGCCGAACGCCAGCAGAAAGCGCCATTCGAGAAGATTGCGTGCCGGCTCCTGCGCGATGGTGACGAATAGCAGCGCCGGCATCGCGACGTTATAGGCGAAATGCACAAGTCCGTCGGCCAACGACCGCGAAATGTAGCCGAGCCAACCGGCCAGCCAACCCGTGACGATAATCGCAAACACAGGAAGGACCAGGTCGGCGACGGCCATCTTGCTTTCCCCTTGACGGTCCTTTGATCAGGCGCGTGAAGCGATCCCGGTGAAATAATTCAAGTCTGGCAGGGTCTCGCCAAGTTAAGCTGATTGGCCACGGAAGCCAATTGACCGAATGGCCGCCTCTGGCACCTTTGAGACATGCCCGCCTATTCTGACAATGTCAGTTGAAGGGGTAGACCGGAAGCGGCTGGCAGATCGTCAAACCGACGCGAACGACCCATTGCGGTCTTCGCTCCAGCAGACCTAGTGGCAAGGGCTACGATTACGCTGCCTGAGTTGGCGCCCTATGGTGGCGTGTAAGGAGCAGGCGTGCGCAAGCAGGCCTCTTCCGCTCCTCCTTTGGGACGACAGTCCCAAAACTTCTCGACCATGATGCCCGCAATGATCATGGACAGCACTACCAGGCAAAACACCGCCAGCCGACTATCTGCTTTCATTCTCTCGCCTCACTTGGCGGAACGTTTGTAGGCCCGACTCCTGCAGATGCGGTTACTGCATGTTCGCTTATTGGCCCTCTTGAGACCTGCCGACCGGCCGTGACGGTGTCCGTTTCCGGCGGAAGACCCGAAGTAGTCGGCCGACGACCAAATTGACGCGATTGGACCCATGGGACACGGGTAACGCGGTGCTGCAGTCCTTGACGTTCCCCCAATTTGTGTCCATATGCGGGTCAATCGACACTTGGCCGAACGACTGGGCCCGCTTTGCCTCGCTGCTGACAGGCACGCACGTTTCAGACCCTTCTCCAAAAATCGATCAACGGACGTAGGTGCCGATCCATCGGTGCCTCGATCTTACGTGCACTGTCAGAAGGGGATATCTGTGCATCAGAGAACTGTGCAGTGGTCTAATGGCCAAAAAGACTTTGGCTTCATTCAGACTCCCATTGGCAGCGATGACGTCCTCAACGCACGGCGTTGGAAGCGCATTTTGGGCAACTACAGCACCCCAATTCGGCTGCGGAGCCTGACCGAGTTGGCGATCACGGCTTTGCCGCTCGTCATGCTGTGGACCGCAGCCTGGTTCATGTTCTCCCTTGGCTATGCCTGGGCTTCATTGCTTATCGCGGTTCCTGCCGCTGGCTTTCTCTTACGTCTGTTCATGATTCAGCACGATTGCGGCCATGGCACCTTTTTTGCGGGCCGCCTGGCGAATGACTGGGTCGGCCGCGCCATTGGCGTGCTCACGCTCACGCCTTACGACTATTGGCGCCGCACGCATGCGATTCATCATGCCACCACCGGCAACATCGATCGCCGCGGCATTGGCGATGTCGATACGCTGACCGTGCGCGAATACCGGGCCCTTTCCTGGTGGGGCCGTCTGAAATACCGTCTTTATCGTCACCCGCTGATCATGTTCGGGCTCGGACCGGCCTATCTGTTTCTTTTGCAACAGAGGATTCCGGTCGGCCTCATGCGCAATGGTTGGCAGCCTTGGGCCAGTACAATGGCAACCAATCTCGCAATTGCCGTCATCGTCGCTGCGCTCACGTGGTTTATCGGGATCAAGGCGTTCCTGCTCGTGCATCTTCCGATTACGCTGCTGGCCGCCACGGCCGGCGTTTGGCTGTTCTACGTGCAGCATCAATTTGAGCACACGACGTGGGATCGGGACGAGAGCTGGAACCTGCATCAAGCCGCTCTGTACGGCAGCTCGCATTACGAACTGCCGGCGCTGCTGCGCTGGTTCACAGCCAACATCGGTATTCACCACGTGCATCACCTCTCCAGTCGGATTCCCTATTACCGGCTGCCGCACGTGCTGCGTGACCATCCGGAGCTGCGCGATGTCGGGCACATAACGCTCCTGCAGAGCTTTCGGTGTGTACGACTTGTATTGTGGGACGAGGCGCAGCGCCGTTTGGTGTCGTTTCGGGAAATTAGAGCCCGGGACTTTTAGGCGTTACGGTGATCGTGGAGGCCCAGCTCGCCCTCGCGGCGCGGCGCGTTTCGGCAGATCGGCGATGCGTGCCTTGAGGCGTGGCAGCGCGAAGTCCAGGAAGGCGCGCAACTTGACCGGCATGAAGCGATTGGGCGGATAGACGAGGCTGACGGGTATCGGCGGCGGCTCGAAATCCCGCAGCAGCAGCGCGAGCTCTCCGGATTTGACCGATTCTGCTATTTGATAGGAAAACACCGTTGCGATGCCCATGCCGCAGCGCGCGGCGTCGCACGTCGATTCAAGATGGTTCAACACCAGCCGCGACCGCACCGGCACGACGTAATCGGTCTGGTCTTTCTTGAACGTCCATTCGGTTGGTGACTGCAACGGCACGAAACTGATGCAGTCGTGCCTGGAGAGGTCGTCAAGGGATCTCGGCGTCCCGCGCGATTTCAGATAGGCCGGGCTCGCGCACAGCATGCGGCGGATTTCGCCGATCCGGATGGCGATCAGGCTGCTGTCGGCCAGCGTTCCGATCCGAAGCGCGACATCGACATGCTCCTCCATAAGATTGACCGGCCGGTCCAGCAGGTCGAGGCGAACGTCCACCTCCGGAAATGTCGTCGCTAATTCGGCCAGCACCGGCACCAAATGTAGCCGGCCGAACGCAAAGGGCGCCGACACGCTCAGCTCGCCGCGCGGCGTCGCGTACTCGCCGGACGCGGCGCGTTCGGCTTCCGCCACGTCGGCGATGATCCTTTTTGCCGCCGCGATGTAGGAGCGGCCTGCCTCCGTCGGCACGAGCACGCGGCTCGACCGGTTGAACAGCTTGGTGCGCAGGTGCGCTTCGAGCTCGGATACTTTTCGGCTCACGGTGGCCAGCGGCATTCTGTGCCGGCGCGCCGCAGCCGACAGACTCCCGGCCTCCGCGACCGCCAACACAATCGACATGCCTTCGAGACGGTCCATCGGATGCTTCCATTTTTTGGAAGGATATATCTCGATTTTGCCAGATACCCATCAATTCCGGAAGGGTCTATCCATCAGCGCGAGCAACGAACCCCAACCAACGGAGATGGACATGACCCAGACCAAAGGCACTGCTCTTATTACCGGCGCATCATCCGGCATCGGCGCGATCTACGCCGATCGCCTGGCGAAGCGCGGCCACGACCTCATTCTCGTTGCGCGCAACAAGCAGCGGCTCGCATCGCTGGCGCGCCGGCTCGCCAACGAGACCGGCCGGAAGGTGGAGACGGTCGAAGCCGATCTCACATCCCCGGCGGACCTGCAGCGCGTTGAAAATATCCTCAAAGCCAATGCGGGTATCTCCTTGCTGGTCAACAACGCCGGCGTCGGCGCGGCAGCCCCGCTGCTCGCTTCCGACGTCGACAAGATGGACGACATGATCCGCCTGAATGTCACCGCACTGACGCGGCTGACCTATGCGGCGGTCCCGGGATTTGTTGCGCGCGGCAACGGCACGATCATCAACATCTCGTCGGTCGTCGCGATCGCGCCGGAGGTGCTCAATGGCGTCTATGGCGGCAGCAAAGCGTTCGTGCTCGCATTCAGCCACTCGCTCGTTCACGAACTCGCGGACAAGGGCATCCGCGTGCAGGCGGTGCTGCCGGGCGCCACCGCCACCGAATTCTGGGATGTCGCCGGCACGCCGGTTCATCAGCTTCCAGCGCAGATCGTGATGTCGGCCGATGACTTGGTCGATGCTGCGCTCGCCGGTCTCGACCTCGGCGAGACCGTGACCATTCCATCGCTGCCGGACAAGGCAGAGTGGGATCGCCACGAGACGGCGCGACAAGCCATGTCGGACAGGCTTTCGAGTGCCATCCCGGCCCCTCGCTACAATTTGCGCAAGCGCGTGGATGCGTGAGCGCTCGGCCGACGCACGACAAGTCGTGCAGCCGGATATCGGATTGAAACCCTGACGCCATGAAAACGGAGATTACCATGTCACGCATTATCACCCAGCTCCCGGCGCCGATCCTCGCACCGGACTCCATCATCCGATGGCGCGATCAAGCCGAACGCCTACTCGTCTACGCTGAGCCGGTCAGCCGAGCCGGCCTCTATTTGTCGCTCGGGATCATCTACGCCTGGTTCGGCGGGATGAAGTTCACCGATTATGAGGCCCAGGGGCTGGTGCCGCTGGTGGAGAACAGCCCGCTCGTGAGCTGGTTCTATGCTCTGCTTTCGGTCCGCGGCTTCTCCAATTTCCTCGGCTTCGTCGAACTCAGCATCGGGCTGCTGATCATCCTCAGACTGGCAAGCCCGATCTTTTCTGCAGCAGGCGGCGTTCTCTCGGCCGGACTCTTCGTCACCACCGTCAGCTTCATGATCTCGACGCCAGGCGTCGTGGTGCCGGAGCTCGGGGTACCCGCGATCACGGTCGCGCCGGGTCAGTTCCTCCTGAAGGATGTCGGCCTGTTCGCCGCCTCTTTCTGGGTATTCGTCGACTCTCTGAAGGCGGTGGTTCGCAGGTGAGCGGCCGGTCGTCATCCCGAGAAAAGAAAATGACTACTTCCGTTTGAGCAAGAACAGTCATCAAGGCGCAAGAAAATGAGTAAGCGTCTCGACTACAACCAGATCGCGCCGGCAGGCGTGAAAGCATTGGGCGGCGTCTACGGTTACGTCATGCAGAGCGGCCTTCCTCCTGCGCTGGTCGAACTGGTTTACCTGCGAATTTCCCAGATCAACAACTGCGCCTATTGCCTCGACATGCACACGCGCGACCTGCTCAAGAAGGGAGAGAAGATCGAAAAACTCGCGGTGGTGCAGGCGTGGGCGGAAGCCGGCAATCTCTTCGACGAGCGCGAGCGCGCCGCGCTTGCATGGGCCGAGACGGTGACGCGCGTCGCCGATACCGGCGTGCCGGATCAAGCATATCAGGCCGCCCGCGCCCTGTTCGAGGAGCGCGAACTCGTGGACCTCACGATCGCGATCGGCCTTATGAACGCCTACAACCGCATGGCAATCAGCTTTCGGAACACACCGCAGGCGGCGCTCGGAAAGTAGGCATTAGGCATACCATGGCCGTGATCGTCCCGGGAAGTTTGCAAGGATATGGCACGTCGCCTCTCGGCGAGGTGCCATCCTCTATTCCCGCTTTTTCCCGAAAGTGCTATCATTCAATGATCGTTGTACTCGCAAGGGATGTCGGTTGGCTTTGTTCACCCCGGGGAGGTGACGTCGTGGCTAAATTGGATGACCGCACGATTGCAAACATGGAAGTTGCGTTGGAAAAGGCCTGCAGCCGTTTTCCCAACGGCGGCGATCATGAAAGCCGCAAATACGTCGCCCGAAAGCTGATGCAGAGTGCAGAGGAGGGAAACACCACCTTGGGCGGACTGGACGTTGTCGCGCACCGGGCCGTTCAGGAATTATCGAAGCCAAAGTCGGCATAACGGTGGCATCGCGCAAATGATCGCTGGCTTAGTGGCTCTTTGGAATAGGCCACATTTCTAACGTTGATCGGCTCCGGCATCCGAAAGCCTTCACGCTAGCTGCCGTAATCAGTCGCAATAGGTGGCGCCTACACAATCCGCTTGTCCGGCGTGCCGGCCGATCCCCTGGGGTTGACGAACGGCGCGAGCAGGGTCTGCGGGTCCGATATCAGGTCGGGATGACCGCGTAGATGCTCGAGCATGAAATTCACGAAAGCCTTCACGCGAGCGGCAAGATGTTTGCGGCTGACATAGTGAATGAAGATGCGCGCGGGTTGTGACACGGATTCCGGCAACACCGGCCTTAAGGTCCCGGCACGAAACAAGGGAAGGACAAACGGTAGCGGAGCGAACACCAGGCCCTGACCGTGGATGGCTGCCGTGACCAGTGCGGGGATATCGTTTGCCAGGAAGTTGCCGCTGATGGGCGGCGCTTCAGAGGGGTGTCCCGGGCCTAGTCTCCAGGGCACAGATTGAGAGTCCCGGCCGCGCAGCCGCAGACAATTGTGCCGCGACAATTCGCGCACCGAGAGTGGAATGCCGCGCTCGGCAAGATAGGAGGGTGCTCCGCACACGACAAAGTGCAGCGGTGCGACCTCGCGCATCACCATGGTGCCGTCGCGTGCCTCGCCGGCGCGGATGCCAACATCGTAGCCTCCCGCGATCATATCGGTAACCGTATCGTCGAGATGCAGCTCCAGTTCGATGCTTGGGTAGCGGCGACTAAAGTCGGGAATAAGGGGCAACACGTAGACTCGCCCGAACGGCGACAGGCACGTCACTTTGAGAGTGCCCGTCGGAGATTTCCCTCGTTCCGTGATGACCGACTGCGCATTTTCCAATTCGCGCAGCGGGCCGCAGCAGCGCTCGTAGTAAGCCCGCCCTTCCTGTGTCAGCGAGAGCTTGCGCGTGGATCGCTGCAGCAGACGCACGCCAAGTTGCCGCTCCAGCCGCTGCACGTTCTTGCTTACGGCAACCGGCGTAACGCCCAACTTCTTGGCCGCGCCGGCGAAGCTTCCTGCCTCGACGGCCCGCACGAAACCGACCACACCGCGGATGCTCTTCACGATCAGCCAATCCAATCCCAAACTTTTGGTTAGCAATGATAGGAGCCCGGCTGATCTAATCAAGCGTGCGTTTTGCTGCCAGTATCCGCGCAAACCGCGATCGAACAAAGGTCCAACGGCATGAAGACTGTTTTGCTGGCCGCCGCGATGGCTTGTGCAGGGCTGCTCCTCGGCATGCCTCTTCACGCAACGACTGGGCTTGCAGGTGACAGCATCGTCGGAACCGCGACGCTCGAACTGCAGGACGCGGCAACCGGCCGCCAGGTCATTACCGAGCTTTGGTTCAAGGCCGGTCCCGACGCAACGATCGAATGGTTCTCCCCGCGCGTGCCGCTGCGTCCAATCCCGATCGCCCGCAAGGCGGAGCCACAGCCGCCTCCAGAGAAGCGCTCGCTGATTGTGATTTCGCACGGCAACTGGGGATCGCGCTTCTCGCAGGGCTGGCTCGCGCTTGAACTGGTCAAGGCCGGCTACGTGGTCCTCTCCACCTCGCACCCGGGAACGGTCGGCGACGATCAGACCGTCGCAGGCCGCTATCGCTTGTGGGACCGCTCGCGCGATGTGTCATTTGCCCTGGACGAGGTCTTCAAGAACCAAAAATGGGCTGCGCTTGTCGATGCCGATCGTATCGGCTTCGTGGGCCACTCGTTCGGCGGTTGGACGGGCGTCAGCCTGGCCGGTGGCAGGTATGACCCCGCTCAACAAAGAGCCTTCTGTCAGGCAGCCGAGAACAAGGACTTCTATTGCCAGGGCACGCTCAAGGACGACATCGCGGGGGTCCCGGCACAGGACGCGGGAGAATCGTTCAAGGACGCGCGGATCAAGGCCTTCTACATCATGGGCTCGGGGCCGGGGCAGGGCTTCATGCCCGACTCGCTCAACTCGATCAGCGTGCCGTTTGTGGTCGATACGGCGCAATTCGACGAGATCCTGGACCCCATGTCGAATTCCACCAATCTAGCCCGGCAGATCCCGGGCGCTCGGGAGGTGGTGCGCGCGGTCGGGCACTTCGCCTATGTGCCCGAGTGCCGCTCGTTCATAGGCCCGATACTCACGCGCTTGGCGGGTCTGCCGCTGTGCGATGACCCAAAAGGCGTGGATCGCAGGCTCGCGCACGATGCTGTGGCACGCGAAGTCGTTACGTTCTTTGATAAGACTTTGGCGCGAGCACCTTAACGCCGGGCGGAGGCGTTGCGGCAGCTTTGGTCCCTCAGTTCTTCAGCACGATACGTCCCACCACCTTGCCGGCGCGCAGCTCGTCGATCCATTTCTGGACGTCAGCCATCGGCTCTTCCTTCATCGGCGTCGGCTTGATCTTGCCGGCGCGTGCGAGTGCCATCAATTCCTTGGCCTCGGCGAGGGTACCGACCATGAAGCCCTCGATGGTCATGCGCTTGTAGACCCATTGCACCATCGGCAGGCTGAAATTGCCGCCCATCAGGCCGGACACCACGATCTTGCCGCCGCGTGCGACCGTCGCAACGGCGAACGCCATCGATTTCTCATTGCCGGCAAAATCGACGACGCCGTCGAAGCCGCCCTCGGTTTCTTTCAGGATGCGCCTTATGATTTCGGGCTCGGCCGGATCGTAGGCAACCGCTGCGCCGTTCTGCAGCGCAGTCTCGCGCGCGGCAGGAGATAGGTCGGCGACCGTGATGTTCTGCTTGAACATCGCCTGCGCGAATGAAAGCCCCATCATGCCGACGCCGCCGAGCCCGATCAACAAAAGGTTGCGCTGCCGCGGACGGTCGACCAGCCGCTTCAGCGCGCCGTAGGCGGTGACGCCCGAGCACATCAGCGTCGCCGCCTGATTGACCGGCAGCGGATCGTAATCCAGCAGATATTTGGCGTCGGGCACCAGCACGTGAGTGGCAAAACCGCCGTCGATGGACACGCCGAGGAAGCGCTGCTTGACGCAGAGGTTTTCGTCGCCATTGGCGCAGTCGCGGCACTGGCCGCAGCCGATCCAGGGAAATACCGCCTGTTTCTTTCCGATCAGGTCTTTCGGCACATCGGGACCGACTTCATCGACGACGCCGGCAATCTCGTGCCCGAGCGTGAACGGCAGCGTCATGCCGCGCGTGGTGTCGAGCCTTTTGCCGCCGCCGAGATCGGCATAGCCGTCCTGGATATGCAGGTCGGAATGGCAGAGCCCACAACGTTCGATGCGGACGAGAACTTCGCGTCCTTGCGGCTTCGGCGTGTCGACGATGGTTTCGCACAACGGCGCATCGAACTTGACCAGGGACTGGCGACGCATCAGCGCCATGGCATCATCTCCTCGAGCAGTTCCTTCAGGGCGTTTACGCTTTTATGCTTCGTATATCGGTTAATTCGCGGGCCATGGCAACAAAGCCGGAGATTGGAATGGTTTCGGCGCGCCTGGTCGCGTCGATATGCGCGGCCTCGGCCAGCCGGGCCGGATCGACCGAGAGCGATTTCAGGCTCTGCCGCAGCATTTTGCGGCGCTGGCCGAAGGCCGCGGCCGCCACCTGTTCGAGAGCCCGGCGGTCACACGGCTCGGGTGCCTCACGCGGCACCAGCCGCACTACCGAGGAGGTCACTTTCGGCTGCGGCACGAACGCCGCAGGGGAAATGTCGAACAGGATTTTGGTCTCCGAGCGCCAGTTGGCGAGCACCGCGAGCCGGCCGTAGGCCTCGTCGTTCTCCTTGGCGACGATCCGCTCGGCCACCTCGCGCTGAAACATCAGCACCATCATGTCGTACCAGGGTGGCCATGGCTCGATCGAGAGCCAGTCGACGAGAAGCGCGGTTGCGATATTGTAGGGCAGGTTGGCGACGATTTTTGCGCGCTCGCCGCCCAGCATCGGGCGGGGATCGAAGCGCTGCGCGTCAGCGTGCACGATCTCAAGCCGGCCAGGGTAGCGCCTGGCGATGTAATCGAGCGGGGCCAGCGCACGCTCGTCGCGCTCGACCGCGATGACGCGTTTGGCGCCGAGCGCCAGCAGCGCGCGCGTCAGGCCGCCGGGGCCGGGGCCGACCTCGATAATCGTTGTGCCTTCGAGCGGGCCGGCGGCGCCCGCAATCCGCGCGGTGAGGTTGAGGTCGAGCAGAAAATTCTGGCCGAGCGATTTGCGGGCCGACAGCGAATGTTCGCGGATGACTTCGCGCAGCGGCGGCAGATCGTCGATCGCGCTCATGAAGGTTTCGTCGCCGCCATGCGCGCGGCGAGCCGCAGTGCCGCGGCGAGACTCGACGGGTTGGCTTTGCCGGTGCCGGCAATGTCGAAGGCGGTGCCGTGGTCCGGCGACGTCCGGATGAACGGCAGTCCCAGCGTGACGTTGACGGCGTCGTCGAACGCAATCGTCTTGATCGGGATCAGCGCCTGGTCGTGATACATGCAGATCGCGCAGTCATAGGTCTTGCGCGCCGCGGCGTGGAACATGGTGTCTGCGGGTAGGGGCCCCCTGGCGTCGATGCCTTCCTTGCGCAGCATTTCGACCGCGGGTGCTACGATGTCGATGTCTTCGTTGCCGAGGGAGCCGTCTTCGCCGGCATGCGGGTTGAGGCCCGATATCGCAAGCCGCGGTTGGGCGAGGCCGAAATGGGCTTTCAGATCCGCAACCGCAATCCGGGCCGTCGTGACGATCAGCTCGGCCGAGAGCTGGGCCAGCGCCTCGCGCAGCGAAAGATGGATGGTCACGGGAACGACGGCGAGCGCCGGCGACCACAGCATCATCACCGGCTGCGGCACGCGGCCGCCATCGGCGGCAAGCTCGGCGAGATACTCGGTGTGGCCGGGATGGCGGAATCCGGCGCGGTAGAGCACGCTCTTGGCGATCGGGTTGGTGACAACGGCGCCGGCGCGTCCGGCCCTGACATGGTCGACCGCATGGCGAATCGAGGCAAGCGCCGCGCTCGCGCTGGTCTGGTCTGGCTGTCCGGGGCGCGCGGTCGCGATGTCGCCGGTTGCGACCACGGGCAGGGCCTTCGCAAATGCCGCGCTCGCTTCCTCGGGCACGGCGTCGGCGAGGTCGACCGACAACCCCAGGATCTTCGCCCGCTCGGCGAAGAAGGCGCGGTCGCCGAGCAGGTAGAACGGCGGGAGGTCCAGTTCACCGCGCCGCCGCCACGCTTCAAGGGCGATGTCGGGGCCGATGCCCGCAGGTTCGCCCGATGTCAGCGCGAGGGGCTTTGCCATGCATCAACGATATTCGATCATCGCAGCTTTGCGGATGTCGGCCAGGTAAGCCTTCGACTTTGCCTCGTACTTCTGCGTGTACATCTTTTCCCGGATTTCCCGCTTCTTCGGCGTATCGATCTTGGTCGGCTTGCGGTCGCACAACGCCACCATCTCCACGCCTTGTTTGGTGATTTCGGGCGGGGTCAGGCGACCGATCGGCGTCTTGTCCAGGAGCTCGCGAAGCGGGCCGGGTATGTCGGCCGAAGTCTTGGTGACGATGCCGCGGATCGCGGCATTCTGCATCGACTTGAAGTAAGAGTTGGCCTGCTCGCAGCTCTGCACGCGCTCGCGCAAGGACTCTGCCTCCTTGCGCCGCAAGTCGATCGCGCTTTGCGCCGAACCGCGCGGCACGATCAGCACGATTGGCTGCAGCCTGTATTCGAACGCATCCGCCTGGGTCGCGTCGCCGCTTTGCTGGGCGGCGTCGGCAACGTCCTTCTCGCCGACCTGGAGGCTCTCCTTGAAACGGCCGCGCACCAGGCTGCCCCAGACCATCTCGGCCTTGAGGCGGGCCTTCAGCGTTTCCGGCCGGACCCCCTGGCTCTCCAGGGACTTGGTCAACTGTTCGGGCGAGATACGCATCCGCTGGCTCATCCCGGCAAAGGCCTGGTCGATATCGCTCGCCGAAGGGTCGACGCCGAACCGCTTGGCTTCCTTGATCTTCACCTTTTCGTCGATCAGTTCCTCGATCACCTCCTTGCGCGGCATCTGCTTCCGCGTGGTCAGGAAGTTGAGCTTGGTGCGCTGCTCTATATCGAGAGTGGTGATGGGCTCACCGTTCACCATCACCGCTACGGACTGCGCTTGCAGCGGTGAAGCGCCGCCGGCCAGAACGGCAAGCGCAACGGCGCCGCCGGCGATCAGGGACCAAAATCGGCAAGGAAGGAGCGTAATGGTCGTCATGGTCATATCAGTCGTATCAACCAATTCGTACCGCGCGGTGCTGGGTATTCTCCGTCAAGGTCGGGCCTCACGCTACTGAAGGCCGCTGGTGCCGGACGACGAGGACGAATTCGCAATGGTCCGTAGGCCGATCTGCACCATGAAAGCGTGATTGAGCACCGGCGGCGTCGTCCCGGCGGAGTAGGTATAGGACGTGACGTAGTTGGCGGCCAGCACGAAGCAGTCGTCCACATAGCCGGCGCCGATGATGTACTGGTTCAGCTTGTTGGCTTCAAGATCCCAACGAGCGGCTCCCGAAACGACCCAGTTCGACGCCACCTTGATGGAAGCGCTGCCGAGCAGGCCTTCGCGCCGGGTCAGATACCCGAGTTCCGGCTGGGCGGCATAGTTGCCGTACATCATGCTGACCGACCAGCGGTCGAACGAGGCGCGTCCTTCGGCTTCGAAGCGATTGACGTTCATCGTCGCTTCATCCATGCGCGAGCGCACGCTGAACGTATAGGTCCGGTTCGGCGAGTAATTGACGCGGGCGACATAGTCGGACCGGGTGTTCTGCAGGCCGGATTCGAGGCCGGTATTGGTCGGGTCCTGCACCGCATACGAATTCAGGCCGAACAACTGGTAGGATTGGCCGAACAGCACATTGACGCTGCCGCCGCGATCGAACTGCGTGGTCGCCTGCACGCCGACATTGGCGCGGCCGCCGCCCTCGACGCGGTCGTAGCCGGAGAACTTGTCGATCGCGAACAGGTTGCTGGCGTCGAACACCATGCTCTGCGCGTCTTCGTTCGGCAGCCGCCCGGCGAAGGTCTCGTTCGGACGAGCGATGATCTGCGCAATCGGCTCGATCGTGGTGGTGCCCCACGGCTGAACGTTGATGAAGGGGTAGCGATATTCGAGGCCGACCGTCGGCATCAGCCGGACCGCCTGCGTGTCGCCCACGGGCAGGAAGTTCGAAACGCCCGGCTGGTTCGAGATCGAGGCGTTGATGGCGTCTGCGCGCAGGATTGCAAAAGGCGTCCAGATCTGACCGATCGGATCGGTGTACGAGCGCCGCCACTGCCCTTCGGCCGTCAGCCGCGTGTAGGTGCCGGGCATGCCGCGCAGCAGGCACTGCGAGGGAATCCGGGCCAGCGGATCGGCCGATGCGGTGAGGCACAGGCCGTTGGTGTTGGCCAGCGTCGTGATCGGGTCGAACGCCGCGGTCGTGCGCGACAGGCTGGTGAAGTTCGTCTTGTAGCTGACCTCACCGCCGAGGATCGGGTGGTTGATCACGTTGGAATAGTCGATGACCGGATGGATCACCGGCACCTTGTCCTGGTTGCCGGAGAAGGAGAGGTAATGGATCGTGCGCGCATCGAAGAAGCTGCGATTGCCGACACCGGTCAGATAGAGCTGCGAAATCGCTTCCGTCGGCAGGGTCAGGAACGAGCCCAGCGGATCCCTGTATTGGGCCAGCCTGTAGTCCGAGAAGAAGAAGTAGTCCGACAGCAGGACGCCGTCCCAACCCCAGACCCATTTGTCGTTGAGGGCGAACTGGCCCTTGGTGTCGATGCCGCCGCGGAAGTCGCGATCGCCGGGCTGACCGGCGAACGCGCCGGGATCGAGCTGATTGATGCCGTAGCCGCGGATCTGGTACGAGCCGTTGATCAGCCGCTGGCGGAATTCGCCCTGGAACAGCACGCCTTGCCGTGTCGTGAAGCGCGGATTGAACGTCGCGTCATAGTCCGGCGCGATCGCCCAGTAGAACGGGGTCTCGACGGCGTAGCCATAGGTCGAGTTTGAGCTGTAGGCCGGCATCAGGAAGCCCGTCTTGCGCTTGACGGTCGGATCGGGCGTCGAAAAATACGGCAGATACGCCATCGGCACGCCGAAGAATTCGAGCTGCGCGTTCTCGAAGTACAGCATCTTGTCGGTCTGGTCGTGGATGATGCGTGCACCCTTGACCTGCCATAGCGGCGGCTTCTTCGGATTGTCCTTGCACGGCGCGCAGGCGGTATAGACGCCGTTTTCGAACACCGT
The DNA here is from genome assembly GCF_018398875.1 of Bradyrhizobium sp. sGM-13. Classification (GTDB taxonomy): domain Bacteria; phylum Pseudomonadota; class Alphaproteobacteria; order Rhizobiales; family Xanthobacteraceae; genus Bradyrhizobium. The sequence goes on from NZ_JAGWDK010000004.1 coordinate 278,596, forward strand.
GTAATTGCCGGCAGAACGGTCGGCGCGCGTCGCCGCCATGCGCGTATCGTCAGCCGTATCGACACGCAGCGAATCGACGAAACCGTCGCGGTAGTCGTCGCTCAGATCCATGATGTTGGCGTAGGTGACTTTGCCATCCGCATCCGTCAGGCGGATGTTGCCTTCTGCATGCAGCCGCTTGGTCTTCTGGTCGTAAATGACCTTGTCGGCCTCCACGCTGGTGCCGTTGTAGAACATCTGCACGTTGCCGACCGCCGACACGCGCTGGTTGTTGTAGTCGTAGTCCACCTCGACGGCTTGCACGAGCATCCTGCCGTCGTTGTTGGCAGGGCGTGGCGGCGGCTTGGGCGGGCGCGGATTGTAGGTGAAGCTTTGCGCCGCGGCGGGAGCTGTCAGGGCAAACTCGATCGTGCCGCCGAAAACCAGTCCGGCAAGCAGAGCAAACATAGGTACGCCAACGGCGGCCAAGCGGGCTCGATAGCGGCGCACGGTGGTGCGCCGCCTGAACGCAGGCGACCTCAACTGGCGGGCGGCGACAACGGCCACTACCCGTCCTCCTGGTACAGCAAGGCTAAGAAGCCGGTGAGGCCGCCCACACAGACAGGCAACCACGCCGCAGCGATGGGATGCATCAACTCAGCCTTGCTCAAATCCTCAGTAACTTTCGATAGAACGTAGAGCAGAAACCCTGCGCCCACGCCACTTAAAACCATCTTTTGCACGCCGCCCATCCGGAAGAAGCGAAGGCTGACGGAAGCCGCCAACATCACCATTGCAGCCAGCAAAAATGGCTGTGCGATGAGCTTATGGTACTGCAGACGGTAGCCTGCGGTCGCGAAGCCGGAGCTTTCGGAAGAGCGGATATAGCCGGGCAGTTGCCAAAAAGACACGGTTTCTGGGGTGGAGAAACTGTTGCGAACCTGGGCCGGTGTCAGGGTGGTCGAGAGGGAATAGTTCTCCTGATCAACCGGAGGTTTATCCAGGGAGTATCTACGTACCGATTTGAAGGCCCAGCGGCCCTCTTCGAGGTAGGCTTCGCGCGCCTCGATTCGCTCCTTGAATTGGAGATCGGTATCGAATCGGAACACGGTCAGCCCCGTCAGCCGGACGCCCTGCTGCTCGCTGCGGGCCGCATTGATGATCGACTGGCCGTCGCTGTTGACCTGGTTGAGCCAGAAGCCGGATGCATCCTGAATGCCGCCGCCGGGCGCCGAGCCGAACAGTTCAGCCTCCATCCGTTTGGATAGTTCGCGCAGGTTCGCCGACATCGGGTTGTAGGCAACCGTTGCCAGGGTGCCGAGGATGATCGAGCTTGCCAGCGCCGGCGAAATGAACTGCCAGGCGGATACGCCGGCCGCACGCGCCACCACCAGCTCCAGCCGCCGCGACAGCGCGAGATAGCAGGTCATCGCGCCGATCAGCACGCAGAACGGCATCAGCTTTTCGAGCAATTGCGGCACCCGGTACAGCGACGTCTGCGCCACCGTGATCGCCGATGCCGATACCAGCCCGGAGGTCTTGCGGACCATTTCGATGTAGTCGACCAGCACGAGCAGCACGAAAATGCTCGCGAACACGCCCACCGCCGAGACGAGGAAACGGCCGGCGAAGTATCGTCCGAGCGTGTTGGTTACCATGCTCATGCGGTGGCGGGCCGTCCAAAGAGCCGAGCGAGGCGTGCGTTCGATCTGTTGATGGCCTCCATCAGTGCAGCCGGCGGCTCCACCACGATGCCGCGGATGATCATCCACAGCCCGACGCCGATCGCGCCGAACAGCATTGAATACTGCACGAGAGCCATGCTTGGCGTCTTCACCGTCATCACCGAGCAGGCGAATCCCGCCATGCGCAGACCAAACACCGCCAGGATCGAACCGCCGATCGAAAAATTGCGGCTCTGGCGCGTGGTGCGCGGCGTGCCGAGGAAAGCAAACGTCAGCACCGCGAAGGCGAAGGGATAGACCGGCGCCAGGAAACGATCATGCAGCTCGGCGCGAAACTGACCGGATAATTGCTTGAAAACCGGATCGTTCTCCGAGGGCGAGATCAGCTCCCAGAGATAGCGTTCGCGAATCCCCAGTGCGACGTCGCGGCCGCGATTGGAGAATTTCGACATGTCGAAGGCGTAACGAACGAACGCCACAAAGGCCGGATCGCGCTTTCCCGTCTCGAAACGTTCGAGATTGCCGTCTTCGAGCACCAGATAGGAGCCGTTCTCGTTCTTCAGCACCGTGCCGTGGTCGGCGATGATGGTGACGCGCTCCTTGGGATCACGGCGGTCGTCGACGAAAATGCCGGCGAGTACGCCGCCCGGCTGGCGCTCGCGGATCCGAATCGTCAGGTTCTGGTCGAGCTGGGCGAAGCGGCCGGGCTGCAGGATATTGGTCAGGACGTCGGCAGTGATTTCGGCATCCCATTGCTTGATCCGGCGCATGCCGTCGGGCGCGAGATAGGAGCCGATGAAGGCAACCATCGCCGCCACTACGCAGGTGGCATAGAAAAATGGGCGGAACAGCCGGAAAGGCGAGAAGCCGGCGGCGTTCATCACGATGATTTCAGAATCGGTGGCGAGCTTGTTCAGCGTGTGGGAGATCGCGATCATCAACGCGATCGGCGCGATGATCAAAACCAGCGCCGGGATCACCAGGCTGGTGATGCCGAGAAAGGTGATGATGGTCTGGCCCTGGCTGGTCATCAGGTCGATGCCGCGCAACGCCTGCGTAATCCAGATCACGCCGGTGAGGCTGACCAAGACCAGCGCAAACGACGCGAGCGTCGTGCGGAAAATGTACCTGTCGATCGACCCCATCGTTACCGCACGATCCCACCCTTGCACGCCCAAAGGGCAGCCTCCGACCAATCCCGTTTGAGGGTTCCCCATGGTCGGGCCGCCAATCGTCAGCCGTCTACATTCTCACTACCATCCCTTTGATCCGTCAACAAAATGGCTGGGCCGTGGCGTCCCCTCGATACGGTTAAGAATTCATCTCATGTGGCGTTCCAGCCACGGCGGTGCTTGGCAGTGGCGCGGCAGACAGGCCATAGTGCCGAAAACATCAGGTCCTGAACGATTTGGGCCGTTACCGAAGAGAACATTCCATAATGCGACCGATTCTGGCCGCGCAAGATAGCCCTGAATTCTGGAGGATTTACCTATGACCGACGCCGTGAAGGTCGGCTTTGTCGCTTTTTCCGCTGCCCCCCGCGCCGTTCTCGTGGTGTTTTGCGACGAGGCATTGAAGTTCGGCGAGGCGACGCGGAAGGCGCTGGGGAAGGCGGCCGATACGGTCAAGCGGGCGGCGGCGGCCAATCAGTTCAAGGGCAAGAGCGGATCGACGCTCGACATTCCGGCGCCGGATGGAATCAAGGCAGAGCGCCTGATCGTCGTTGGTGTCGGCAAGGCAGCCGATATCAAGGAGAGGGATTTTCTCAAGTTCGGCGGGGTGACAGCGGGCAGGCTCAACTCCGCCAGCACATCGGTCACCGTGATCGCCGAACTGCCTGAGGGGGCGATGCAGCCCGATTCGGCCGCCGCGATCGCGTCGGGCATCCGGCTGCGCGCGTATAAGTTCGACCGCTACAAGACCAAGAAGAAGGACGGCGAGAACGGCGCGCTGCGCGCCGACGTTTCGATTGCCGTTGACGATGTCGCCGCCGCGCGAAAGGCGCTTGGGCCCGCGTCCCATGTCGTCGACGGCGTGATCATTGCGCGCGAACTCGTCAACGAGCCGCCCAACGTGCTCTATCCCGTGGAATTCGCGCGCCGTGCGAGCCAGCTCAAGAAACTCGGCGTCGATGTCGAGGTGCTCGACGTCAAGGCGATGAAGAAGCTCGGCATGGGCGCCTTGCTCGGCGTCGCGCAGGGCTCGAGCCAGCCCGGCCGTACCGTGATCATGCGCTGGAACGGCGGCAAGAAGGGAGATCAGCCCGTTGCTTTCGTCGGCAAGGGCGTCTGCTTCGATACCGGCGGCATCTCCATCAAGGGCGCCGCCAGCATGGAGGACATGAAGGGCGACATGGGAGGCGCGGCCTGCGTAGTCGGGCTGATGCATGCGCTTGCGGCGCGCAAAGCGAAGGTCAACGCGGTCGGCGCCATCGGCCTGGTCGAGAACATGCCCGACGGCAACGCCCAGCGCCCCGGCGATATCGTCACCTCGATGTCGGGGCAGACCATCGAAATCATCAACACTGATGCCGAAGGCCGGCTCGTGCTGGCCGACGTGCTCTGGTACGTGGCGAAGAAGTTCAAACCCAAATTCATGGTCGATCTCGCAACGCTCACCGGCGCGATCATGGTCGCGCTCGGAACTGAGTATTCCGGCATGTTCTCCAACAATGACGAACTGGCGGAACGGCTGAGCAAGATCGGAAATGAAACCGGCGAGCGCGTCTGGCGCATGCCGCTCGGCCCTGAATACGACAAGCTGATCGATTCGCAGTTTGCCGACATGAAGAATACCGGCGGGCGCCACGGCGGCTCGATCACCGCTGCACAGTTCCTGCAGCGATTCGTCGACAACACGCCGTGGGCGCATCTCGACGTTGCGGGAACTGCGATGGGTGCGCCGAAAACCGACATCAACCACAGTTGGGGATCCGGCTACGGCGTTCGGCTGCTGGACCGGCTGGTCGCGGAATATTACGAAGCCACGAAATAGTTCGGTTGCAGGCGATGACGGAAGTCCTGTTCTACCATTTGCAGGCCATGTCGCTCGAAAGCGTATTGCCGCCGCTGTTGGAAAAATCGCTCGAGCGAGGCTGGCGCGTGGTCGTGCAATCGACTTCGCCGGAGCGCACCGAGGCGCTCGATGCGCATTTGTGGACCTACAGCGACGATTCGTTCCTGCCGCATGCCACATGGCGCGCCGGCGATGCCCAGGACCAGCCCATCATTCTCTCGATCGAGGAGAGCAATCCGAACGGGGCCAATGTCAGGTTCCTGATCGACAACGCGGCTTTGCCGGCCGACTGCGACAGCTACGAGCGGGTGGTGCTGGTTTTCAACGGTGACGATGCCGATGCGCTGACGGCTGCGCGCGGGGCCTGGGCCGATTGCAAGGCGCGGGGATTCGAGGTGACCTATTGGCAGGCCGATGAGCGAGGCCGGTGGCAGCGGCGGCAATAGCGATCCACAGGAATTAATGATAATCAGCGGTTTCTGCGCTGGACCTTGCGGGTAGCCATGGTCGTGCCGCAAAGTGATGGTCGGACAACTGGTTACAGTAAGGGTGGGGGCCTGGGGTTTAGCGTGCGACGCGGAACAATCGATCGAAAGCCACTGCTGACGTTGTTGCTGCTCGGGCCTGCGCTTGCGGGCTGCTCGGGTACAGATCTGCTGTCGAAGGATGCGGACTGGTTTTCGCGCTCCGGACGCGTGTTCATCCGCAACGTCTCGATCGAAACGCCGCCGCTCACCCCGACCAAAGCGGTCACGCCGGATGAACTCGTCAGTGCCGACGGCGCTTGTCCCGGCATGGCAGCGCCGGGCACCGATGCCAATGCGCTGGCGAATGGCGCTGCAGGCAACCCGCCTCCTTCGACGACGGGAACGGTGGCGCTCGGCCATACCGAATGCGACGTCGTGCGCGGCATCGGTGCGCCCGACAGTGTCAGCCTTTCCAATAACCCGCGCGGCGACCGCGTGGCGGTCGTCAACTATTCGCGCGGCCAGCGGGCCGGCATTTATACCTTCACCGCCGGACGCCTGACGTCGATCGAGCGTGCACCGGAGCCGGCGGCGCCGGCGAGGGGTGCCAAGCCGAAGAAGAAGCCGGCGGCGTAAATTCGCCGACGACGATCCGTTTTAGCTAGCCCGTCGCTTCGTCGAATTCCGAACTGGCCTCCAGCCAATCTTCCTCGGCCCGCCGCAGCGCGCTTTCGGCACCGGCGCGCGCCTTGCTGAGCTGGGCGGCCTGCTTGGGATCGCGCGTGAACAGATCCGGCAAGGCAAGCGCGGTGTCGATCTTGGCGATGATGCCGCTGATGCGCTCGATTTCGGCCTCGGCTTCGACGATCCGCTGCTTCAGCGGTGATCGCCTTTCGCTCCTGGCGCGCTCGGGCTTCACGCTTTCCTTGACACGCTCGCGCTTATCCCCGATCGACAACACCATTCGCCTGTAATCGTCGAGGTCGCCGTCGTAGGTAGTTACCGTCTTGTTGGCGACAACCCACAATTGATCGGCGCAGGCTTCGATCAAATAGCGGTCGTGCGAGACCATGATGACGGCGCCTGGGAAATCGTTGATCGCTTCGGCCAGCGCCGCGCGGCTGTCGATGTCGAGATGATTGGTCGGCTCGTCGAGGATAATCATGTTCGGGCCGAAGAAGGTGGCGAGCCCGAGCAGCAGCCGCGCTTTCTCGCCGCCCGAAAGGCTCTTCACCAGGGTGTCGCCGGCTTTGCCGGAAAATCCGATCGCGCCGGTGCGGCCGCGCACCTTGGTTTCCGGCGCATCGGGCATCAGCCTGCGGACATGATCGTAGGGCGAGGCATCGAGATTGAGCTCGTCGACCTGATGCTGCGCGAAATAGCCGACCGAGAGCTTTTCCGCCCGTGTGATCCGGCCGGAGAAGGGTTGCAGCTTGCCTGCCAATAGCTTGACGAGCGTCGATTTGCCGTTGCCGTTGGAGCCGAGCAGGGCGATGCGGTCGTCAGTGTCGACGCGCAGCGTGACGCGGTTGAGCACCGGCTTTTTCGGGTCGTAGCCGACCGAGATGTCGTCGACGGCGATGATCGGCGGCGACAGCATCTTCTCCGGCGTCGGGAACGTGATTTCACGCACATCCTGCGTCACCAACGCGGTAACCGGCTTCATCCGTTCCAGCATCTTGACGCGGGATTGCGCCTGTCGGGCTTTCGAGGCTTTTGCCTTGAAGCGATCGACGAAGGCCTGCAGCCGCTTGCGCTCGTCGGCCTGGCGCTTGGCGTGCTTGGCGTCCAGCATCTCGCGCATGGCGCGCTGTTCCTCGAAGGAGGAATAGGTCCCCTTGTAGAGGGTCAGCTTGCCGCGATCGAGGTGCAGGATCTGGTCGACCGAGGTGTCGAGCAGGTCACGGTCGTGGCTGATGACGATGACGGTGCGTGGATAGTTCGCAAGATGGTCTTCCAGCCACAGCGTGCCTTCGAGGTCGAGATAGTTGGTCGGTTCGTCCAGCAGCAGCAAATCCGGCGCCGCGAACAGCGTCGCCGCCAGCGCCACCCGCATGCGCCAGCCCCCGGAGAATTCCGAGCACGGCCGCGCCTGGTCCGCGGCGGAAAATCCGAGGCCGCTCAGGATTGCCGCGGCGCGCGACGGCGCGGAGTGCGCGTCGATGTCGACCAGCCGGGTCTGAATTTCGGCGATGCGGTGCGGATCGGTGGCGGTTTCGGCCTCACGCAGCAGCGCATCGCGCTCCAGATCGGCCTTCAGTACGACATTGATGAGACTCTCCGGGCCGTCCGGCGCCTCCTGCGCGAGGCTGCCGACGCGCCAGCGCGGCGGTAGCTTAATGCTGCCGGATTCGGTCGGCAGGTCGCCCCGGATCGCATGAAATAGCGTCGATTTGCCGACGCCGTTGCGCCCGACGAAGCCGACGCGAGCACCCGGCACGATCTGCACCGTGCTGTTGTCGATCAGGAGCCGCCCGGCAATCCGGATCGAAATGTCTGTGATGGAAAGCATGCGGCGTTGTCACCGGAGCCGGTGCCAAACGCAACTCATTTATCGGTAAAATCAGTTGCTCAGCGGCCCTCAATGCAACTCGTTGTCGCGGCGGCGCAGCTCGTCGACGAGTTCTCGTAGACGCGGTGGCAGTTCAGTTTCGGGGCGCAAGTTTTGCTGAAGCCGTTCGCCGATGGCGTCGCAGATCGATACCCATGTCTTATGATCGAGTTGTTCGAAATCTCTAATGATTCGGCCATCCATCGGCGATCTCTTCGCGAGTTCCACGTCGTGGCGCTCGCAAGCCTTGAGTGAAACAATGATGAAGGATCAAGTCACAACCGCGAAATTTGTTTCCCGTGCAGAGCCCCATGCGTTCGCGTGCAAGTGGTCGAATCACGCTGTTCGCTTCCGCACAAAAAAGCCCCGGCGGCGGCCGGGGCGTCAGTCAGGGAGAAGCTCAAATCAGCTCAGTAGCAGCGGTTCACCAGCCGCCAGCGTGGGCCCCAGGGGGTCGGAACCAGACGCCGCACATAACAGCCGCCATAGCCACCGAAGTAGGCCGGGCCGCCAATGACGACGCGCGGGCCCCAGCCCCAGCCGTGATGCCGATGATGCCAGCCGTGATGATGGTGATGATGATGGTGCCAGCCGTGACGCCAGCCGCCGGCCGAGGCCGATGTCGGCGCCAGCGCAGCCGCGCCCAGCGAAGCCGCGGCCACTGCAACGAGCGAGAGTTTGCGTAACATGATCGTCTCCTCAAGGTTCAGGCGCGAAAATGCGCGCCATCGGTGAGATCGCCTCCCGTAACGCCCCGGGCCTCGCGGATGCGCGCCCGGTGTCCGATCGTCGGAAAATCTACGGCAGCGAAGCTGAATGGCGGCGTGACGCAAGTTACAGAGTGGGTTCACCTCCATGAAATTGCGGCAATCTTCGCCCCTACAGAGTGACGTGCCGCACGAAAAGGCGCCCAAAATGGGAGGCAGGCGCGTCACCGGGCCGCTTGCCGTCGCGAGGTAGCGCCGATATAAGCCCCCGCAACTCTCCAATCAGCGTGTTTTGCAAGGACGTAAACAATGGCGATTGAACGCACTTTCTCGATCATCAAGCCGGACGCGACCGCGCGCAATCTGACCGGCGCCGTCAACGCGTTGATCGAGAAGGCCGGCTTGCGGATCGTCGCCCAGAAGCGCATTCGCATGACCCGCGAACAGGCGGAAACCTTCTATGCCGTTCACAAGGCGCGTCCATTCTTCGGCGAGCTGGTCGACTTCATGACCTCCGGCCCGGTCGTCGTGCAGGTGCTGGAAGGCGAGGGCGCTATCGCCAAATACCGCGACGTCATGGGGGCCACCGATCCGTCGAAGGCGGCGGAGGGTACGATCCGCAAGGTCCATGCGAAGTCGATCGGCGAGAACTCGGTGCATGGTTCGGACGCGCCGGAGACCGCCGCGATCGAAATCGCGCAGTTCTTTTCCGGTAACGAAATCGTCGGCTAATCGATTGGAAGAGCGGTCGCAATAGCCGCGCGCAACGGCTGAAGAGGCCTGGGGGAAACGCTGTGAACTGCCTCTTGCAAATCTTCGATCCTGCGACGATTTCTGCGTTCTTCACCCAGTTCCACGCCGAGATGCAGACACCGGCCTTCTGGGTCGCGCTCGGCAAGATCATGTGGATCAACATCCTGCTGTCGGGTGACAACGCGCTTGTCATCGCGATGGCCTGCCGCAGCTTGCCGCCGCGCCAGAAGTTCTGGGGCATGATTCTCGGCGCCGGCGTTGCCGTGCTGCTGCGCATTATCTTCACCGGCATCGTCGTGACGCTGATGGGGCTGCCATTCCTCAAGCTGGTCGGCGGCCTGGTCCTGCTCTTCATCGCGGCGAAGCTTCTGGTGCCTGAACACGAGGACGAGGGCGACGTCGACGCGGCTGCGCATCTATGGGCAGCGGTGCAGATCGTGGCGATTGCCGACATCGTCATGAGCCTCGACAATGTCATCGCGGTCGCTGCGGCCGCCAATGAGAGCATCCCGCTGCTCGTCATCGGGCTTGCCATCAGCGTTCCCCTGATCGTCGCAGGCGCTGCGCTGATCATGGCGTTGCTGACGCGTCTTCCAGCGCTGGTGTGGGCCGGCGCAGGCTTGCTGGGCTGGGTCGCGGGTGAGGTGATGGCAACCGACCCGGCGCTGCAACCGTCTCTGCACGCATTCTTCAACGGTCCGGTCGGTGTCGGCCTCGATGGGGTCCTCAAATCGATCGGCATGGCGCCGCAGTTCGTCAATGGCGGCCATGGCGGCGAGGTGATCCTTGGACTCATCGGCATCGCCGTGGTGCTTTTGGTGGGCTCGGTCTGGCGCAAGCGCAGGCTGCAGGGCGCGGAGCACTCGGCCACGGCATAAGGCGACGATCTGCGATCTCGCGGCGCACGTTGCGCCGCGGCGGCTTCTCGTCCGATAGGTCATTTGCACAGTTCCAGCTCATGATGACGCCGTCGAGGTCGCGCTGGTTATGGCTTAGGAATTTCATCTCCCTGCCATTGCCGTACCGCCTCGTTGACCTTGTCACGATCGCGCCGCTCGTCCGGCGCGAGCCGCATGATGGGCTCGTGGATCGCAGCCGGGATTGTGAGCTTGCTGTCAGACGGTTTCTCGACCCACTCCCACCATTGATCGAACGCGTCCTTGGGCATCACAGGTCCTCGCGCAGGCCCTTGAAGAATGGATGCCGGACTTTGCCCTCGGCCGATTTGGCTCGGTATTCGATCTCCACCAGCAGTTCCGGTTCTACCCAGATGCCCTTGTGCGCGATCCTCTTGGTGTAGGGCTGGCGCTCGCGGATCAGCGGCGTCAGACGCTTGCGCAATTCGCCGGCCGACGTCTTGTCGAACCCGCGGTCGCACTTGCCGGCATAAATCAGGTCGCTACCGGTGCGGCGGCCGAGATAGATGCCGTCCCAGTCATTGCCGTCTAGTGCAAAGCCCGCGATGGTCAGCGTCTCGCGTTGCGCGCAGGTCTTCTTGACCCAATCCCTGATGCGGCCGGAGAGATAGCGGCTGTCGCGCACCTTGGAGACGACGCCTTCGAGCCCGACTTTGCAGGCGTGCGCGTACATCTCGCTGCCGTCGATCTCAAAACTTTCGCTGAACTGGACGTCGGTGCCGTCGATGGTCTTTCTCAGCAGCGCCTTGCGCTCGTGCAGCGGCAGCGTCCGCAGATCGTAACCGTTCAGATAAAGCAGGTCGAAGGCAACCAGCACGATCCGGTTGGATTTGCCCTTCAGTTCGTTCTGTAGCACGGAGAAGTCGGTCGTGCCGTCTTTGGAGGGAACGACGACCTCGCCGTCGATGATCGCGCTGCCGGCGGCGATATGCCAGGCGTCGCTGGCGATCTTGCGCAATCGCCGGGTCCAGTCGTTGCCGCGGCGGGTGAAAATTTTGACGGTGCCGTTGGCGAGATGGACCTGTACCCTGTAACCGTCGAACTTGATCTCGTGAATCCAGCGATCGCCGCTCGGCACTCTCTCGATCAAAGCGGCTAGCGCGGGTTCGATGAAACCCGGATAGGGCGCCTTGGTCCCCGCCGCCGGCTTCTTACGCTGAAACGCCACAACAAAACTCCACGCCACAACGCGTTCAAATCGATCTAGACCCGTTGGTTCATTCCAAATTGCTACTTTTTCCTTCTAGTTCCAGAGCCGCAACAAATCTCATTGGCAATAAACGGAAAACTATCTGCGTGGGCAGGCAGCTGAAAAAGCTGCGCGTCGATGCGGAGCATTTCGCGTCGAAGCGACGCGCGTATTGACGTCCGCCGTCATTTGGAAGCTTGAGCAGCAAAAGAATGCGCTTCGTCCGGAACGGCGGGACTGGCAGATGAATTGCGCAAGAACCAAAGTCTCGGTTCCCGGAACCTTCTCGTTCCTTCGTCTGTTTTATGCAGGTTAGAAGGAGGAGGAGACCATGCCAGTATTACTGCTCTGGGCCGTCCCCACCGTCATCGTAGTCGGTGGTCTCGGCTATTATTTTCTTCGTGTAGTCCAGTAGTGGATTGCGGCGGCCTGCGCCGGGAAACCGGCCGGGCCTTTTCGCTATGTAGGAGGCGTTTCTAATGAAATGCGCTATCGCGGCAATGGCTGTGCTCGCCACGTTTGTCGGGCCGGCTCTAGCAGATCCATGGAAAGACGAGAGCGGTAATGGCCGCTGGAGGCATGATCGTGGCGCTTACCGCGCCTACAATTACGACCGCGATTACAAGCAGGAGTTCTACCGAGGTCCCTGCAAGATCGAGCGCAAGTGGGAGCGCAACGGCGAATACAAAGAAGAAGTGAAGTGCAAGGGCTATCGCTAGATTAGTTGAACAGGCCCTTTAGGGTCGTTCTGATTTGTGCCTCGACATTGGGGCGGCTTCAGCCGTGCTGCGCACCCCCTGCTCGTAGACCGCAGCGCGAGAGATCTCACTCTGAATCAGAGGCGGTCAGTTAAGGGCCACGGTTCTCCCGCGCGTAAAGGTCTTTCGTTGCCTGTTCGGTCATCTGTTTTTCACCGCGAGTCCTGCGTCTGTTGCGCATGATGCCGTAGGCCAGCACCAGACCAAGCACACCCGCACCGATGAACCACAGTGCCACTGGAAGGTGGGAGGCAGTTTCGACGGGCTGTCCTTGTGCCGCGAGTTCGCCCGGGAAGAGGGCGAGGGCGGTCAGCGTGGCTGCGAGTTTAGCAGTCGTTCGTTCGCCAGATGAAATCGAGAACATCTCATGATCCTCCGCGTGGAGAAGGATCAATTTCGGCCAACAGCCAATGTTCCTGAAATCCCGGATTCGATTTCGGAACACGGATCCAATCACCTTGAGCCGATGATCTAGCACTTTGCCGTTTTTTCCTGACCGGTTTCACGGCCGGACCTAAGCTATACTCGGCAATAAACGGGGAGCCGCCATGCCGGACAGCTGGAAAAGCTGCGCGTCGAGGCGGAGGATTTGCGCGTTGATCAACAAACTTGCCGGTAATCCACACAAGCGCGAGCTATTCGAAAAGACTGCAGCTCATCTCAACGTGCTCGCCAGCGAGGTCGAACGCGCGATTGCCGAGAGCGCCCGAGAGGCGAGGCATAAGCAAGGTCTTCGGCGTTTCGCCAAAGCAAGGTCGAGAAAAGCTCTATGGAGATGGGGCAAGAGCGGACCAGCCCGCTTTGAGTGGATGGCCAGCTCGTTGCGGGGACGGCGAGAGAGTTGGGATGCTTCGATCTTACAGGCCTGGCTACGCCGCCTAGGAGTCCGGACCTCGTGACCTCAATGGGCCGCTGCTCCGAATCGCTCGGCGTACACAACAGCCTGAGTAGGGACCCGCCTGTTCCAGGTTGATCTGCTCAATCTAGGGCGTTCTTCCGGCTTAGGTTGGCAGTCGCAGTCCTGCCGATGTAAGCCACTCCTGAATGTGTACGGCTGTTTCAGCCTGCCTGGCTCTCCGGATTAGTCGCTCCCGCGCGAGTCCTGAAGGGGTGCCTCGCGCTTCCTTTCGAAGGCGTTTCGCCTCTTCGGTCAATCGCTCGGCCAGTGATGTCGTTTGTTTGAATCGGCGGCGCCGTTGCATGCGCTGTTCCTTTCCTTGCAGCGAAGGCGGGAGCGCAACCGGCGTTCTCGTCATCGATAACTGCCTCGTACCTTGCGGTGATGTGCAACAGGTTACGCTTCCTTACCGCCGCTGTCGGTGCACTAGTGCACAATTGGAAAATAGGAATGAGCTTGCCTACAGGCCGTTAGCGGTCTGTGTCGACCAGAGCCGCCGGTCGGCACGGTTTCGAGAACGGCCCCAGCTTCCCCCAGACTGGGGCCATCCTCATGGTGCGACATCTCCGCGCTATCGCCGCGCAACAGTTTCTCACCCATACCCGCTAGCAGTCGGTGCAAGATCCTTCCATCGCCCTCTTTGCCCGTTGGACTGCCTAACCTGCGGCGGCCATTTTCCGATTGCGAACGAGCAGCGCAGGAACGAAGTTCATCCTCCCGGTTTGAGTCGGCGCTCGCTGAGGCGCATAACATGAACCCCCCGGATGAAGACGTCGTACTGAGGGCAACTGAAGATGCCCGGCGCATCCTTGGAGAATACATCGCGCCGGAGTCGCCCTGGGACGCAACGAGTACGATAGAGCGGCTGCTAGCCGTTCTCGATCGAGATGAGGTTGTGCATGCTCTCGATCGTATGACAAGGCGCCGAACACATCGGCTCGTGGAACGCAACGGCACCAGCGCCCAGGGGGAGAGCGTCGATGCCGCATTCCATGCTTCCGAGGACGGGGATGAACCGGAAGCCTCATATCTGACGCATGTGGGGACCGCTGGTTCCTGTGGTACGGTGCCGCGCCCTCATTGCTTGCATTTCGCCGTGGCTGATCAGACTTAAGTTCAGCTCTGAGCTCCTGTAGGAACCGAAACCGATTGCGCGTTCTTAGTCCTGCTTAGCGCCCCAATGGCGTGTGGCGCGCGGGAGACGGGCGTGCGGAACGAACCGATCGTGATCCTGGTCGTCGAGGACGATCAGTCGATCCAAGGTGTGATCGAAGAGGCTCTTTCGGACGGTGGTTTTGAAGTGGCGATTGCGGCCACCGGCGAGGAGGCGGTCACGCTTCTGCAAGATCGACAGGACGAGTACCGCGCCTTGGTGACAGATATCAATCTCACAGGCCGGTTCAACGGCTGGGAAGTGGCCAAGCGCGCCAGAGAGGTGCATCCGCAGATGCCGGTTATCTACATCACCGGCGCGGCCGCCGATCAGTGGGCATCAAACGGGGTGCCCGACAGCATCCTTTTGAACAAGCCCTTTGCTCCCGCGCAGATCGCGACCGCCGTCGCCCAGCTTTTGAACCGAGCCCCTCCTGCCGCGCAGCAATAAATCGATCATCTCATGACTTTTGTTATGGTGACTTGGCTGCATCAGCCGCACGCTTTGAGTGTCACCGTCTATCCCCCGGCAGTTATCGGTGATGAGAACGCCAGTTGCGCTCCTGCCAATCCTCTAAGGAGAGCGCCTGGTGCGAAAAGTCCGTCAAATCGAAGCTGCGTCCCGTGTGATCGAATGGCTTTGGTCGCCGGCTGCGAGCGCCGTAAGCCCGCTTCGCTGGGAGGAATCACGTCATGAATGACATGGAGGCGCAACTCGAAAGGCTGCGCACCGATGCGGAGGATTGCGCATTGATCAGCAAGCTGGCGACCAATCCTCATAAACGTGAGTTGTTCGAAAGATTGGCCGATCACCTGGCCGTTCTGGCCGACGAGGTCGAGCGCGCGATTGGTGAGCGAGGTGGCAAACGCGAAGCTCAGGGAAGACGGACAGCATTGATGTCAAAGTCGACCGGGCGATTGTGCGAGTAGAATCCGTCGAATGAGATATGGGATGATCAAGCTGGATCAGCGAACGGCCGCAAACGGACGTCGTCCTGGAAGAGGTGTGCTGGGCTCTGCCGCCTGGCGGTGACCACGACTCTCGCAAGCACATCGGCAGTCAACTCATTAATGCTGCCAGGCGGGGCAACGATACCCTGGACGGATTGAAATCCGTTGCCCAGCGTGCGCTGCAGGAGTTGTCGCGCTGCGAGCTGGATGGGTGGGCACCCAGTGCACGTGCAATCCCCGGTAGAGTTCTGTCGCGGGCTAGCGATTGCCTTTTCCGTCGACCGGTTCCATACAGCTTCACATGATCGAACCGTTATTGGGGCGCAGCCTCGACCGCCTTGAAGACGCGCGCTTCGTGCAGGGGCGCGGGCGCTACGTCGCCGATCTCGCGTCGCGAGACGCGCTTCATGGCGTCGTCGTTCGCTCGCCGCACGCGCATGCACGCATCACCGCGATCGGCATCGAGGCGGCGCGCAGGAGGCCTGGCGTCGCGGCCGTGCTCACGGGAGCCGAATTGGCATCCGACGATATCGGCCCGTTGCCGTGCGCGGTGACCAGTATCCCGATGACCGCGCCGCTCGTGGTGCCGCCCTATCACGCGCTGGCGCGCGGCGTGGTGCGCCATGTCGGCGAGCCGGTCGCGTTCGTGGTTGCGGAATCCGCCGAAGCCGCGCGCGATGCCGCCGAGGCCATCGTCGTCGACTATGAGCCGCTGCCGCCGGTTGTCGCGATCGCAGCGGCGATTCTGCCGGATGCCCCGTCGATCTGGCCGGAGGCTACTGGCAACATCGCGTTCCAGTTCAACCGCGGCGAGATCGGCCCGGTGGAAGCGGCGATCCGCGATGCCGCCCACGTCGTGGAATGCGAACTGGTCAACAACCGCGTCGTCGCCGCGCCGTTGGAAACACGCGGTGCGATAGGGCAGTTCGATGCCGCGAGCGGCCGGCTGCACCTGACCGCCTCAGCCGCCGGCGCCCACGCCATCCGCGACCTGCTCGCCGACGCTGTCTTTCGCATCGGCAGAGAAAAACTTCGCGTCAGCATTCCCGATGTCGGCGGCGGGTTCGGGATGAAGAACGTGCTCTATCCCGAGTGGGTGCTGGTGCTGTGGGCGGCGCGCCGCCTCGGCCGTCCCGTCACGTGGATCGGCGATCGCAGCGAGGACTTTACCGGCTCCGCGCATGGCCGCGACAGCATCATTCGAGCTCGCCTGGCGCTCGATCGCGATGGTCGCTTCCTGGCGCTCGACACCAGGGTGTTCGCCAATCTCGGCGCCTATGTCTCGACGGTGGCGCCGGCCGTGCCGACCATGGCGATGGCAAGCGCGATGGGCGGCGTCTACGACATTCCGCTGATCGCATTCGAGACCAAGGGCGTGTTCACCAATACGACGCCGATCGATGCCTATCGCGGCGCCGGCAAGCCGGAGGCAAATTATCTGATCGAGCGCTGCATCGATACCGCAGCCGCCGAGCTCGGGATGGATGCGCTGAAGCTGCGGCGCAAGAACATCATGCGTCGCTTCCCTTACAGCAGCGCGATGGGACTTTCGGTCGAGAAGGGCAGCTTTGCCCACGCGATCGATCACGCCGCCACTGCCGCGGAGGGATTCAAGTCGCGCCAGAGAAGTTCACGCAAGCTGGGCCGGCTGCGCGGCCTCGGGCTTGCCTGCTTTCTCGAGACCGCGCGCGGCCAGCCCAATGAAGTGGCGGAAGTGCAGTTCAGTGAGGATGGCCTGATCGACCTGAAGGTCGGCACGCATTCCAACGGCCAGGGCCATGAATCAACCTACGCCCGGATCGCGGCCGACACGCTCGGCCTGCCGCTGGAGCGCTTCCGGTTTCGGCAGGGCGATACGGACGATCTTGATTCAGGCGGCGGCCATGGCGGCGCGCGCTCGATGCATCAGGGCGGCACCGCGCTGTTGATGGCGGCGGAAGGCCTGATCGAGAATGCGCGGCGGCTTGCCGCGCGCCTGCTGCAGGCCGGCGTGGATGCGGTTCAGTATGAAGCAGGCATGTTGCGCGTGGCCGCGACCGGGCAGGAGATCAGCCTCGATGAGGTGGCGCGCGCTTCCTATCAGCTAGCCGGCGACGACGTAGCGCCGGGCCTGGTGCACAGGGCGACTCATCTGTGCGACCGCTACACGTTTCCCAACGGCTGCCATGTCGCGGAGGTCGAGATCGACCCCGAGACCGGCGAGGTGAGGCTCGACCGCTACGCCATCTTTGATGACTACGGCCGCCTGCTCGATCCTCGCCAGACGCTGGGGCAGGTGCATGGCGGCGTCGCGCAAGGCATCGGACAGGCGTTATTCGAGCACGCGCTGTTCGATGCGGAGACAGGACAGATTCTCTCGGGCTCGCTGATGGATTATGCGCTGCCCCGCGCGGGCGATCTTCCCGCGTTCGAGGGCGATCTCACGCCTGATTTTCCAAGCCGTGCCAACCGGCTCGGCGTCAAGGGAAGCGGTCAGGCCGGCGCCATCGCAGCACCCGCAACGATCATGAATGCCGTGATGAACGCGCTTGTGCCGCTCGGCGTGCGCCATCTCGACATGCCCGCAACGCCCTCGCGCATCTGGCACGCGATCCAGGCGGCAGAAGCGCGATCGCGTCAGCGCACGGATGCGACATCCGCGGATCAATAGCGATCCATCGCTAGTCCTGATCTTCCGTTCCTAATCACAGCAAGGTGACGAATGACTTGCTGGGCGGGCTTGGCTGTTGCTTGACATGCAGGTATTTACCTGCATATTATGTTCTTCATAGAGTGAGACCGATGCAGGCCGACAAGGTTTTCAAAGCGCTGGGCGACCCGACACGCAGAAAGCTGCTTGATCTTCTCTGTGAGAAGAACGGGCAGACGCTCGGCCAGCTTTGCGAAAACCTGGACATGGCCCGGCAATCGGCCACGCAGCACCTCGAAATCCTGGAGGCGGCCAATCTGGTGAGCACGGTCAGGCGCGGCCGCGAGAAGCTGCACTTCATCAACCCGGTGCCGCTTCATGAGGTCTACGAGCGGTGGGTGCGGAAATTCGAACGACAGCGGCTCAGCCTGCTGCACGATCTGAAGAAAGAGCTCGAAGGAGAATGACGATGACCAAAGAGATGACCAGCTTTGTCTACGTGACCTATATTCGCTCGACGCCGGAAAAAGTGTTCGAGGCTATCACGAAACCGGAGATCGCAAGGCGCTACTGGGGCCACGAAAACGTCTCTGAGTGGAATCCCGGATCGAAATGGGAGCACGTCCGCGCCAATGATCAACGGAGCGTCGAACTGGTCGGCAAGGTCATCGAGGTCTCGCCGCCGACCCGTCTCGTCATCACTTGGGCGAACGCGTCGCAGGCCTCCGATCCTTCCGCCTACAGCCGGGTGACGTTCGAGACTGAGGAATACGAGGACATGGTCCGGCTGACGGTCACCCATGACGAACTCGAAGCCGGCAGCGGGATGGCGAACGGCATCAAGAAAGGTTGGCCGGTCGTCCTCGCCAGCCTGAAATCCTTGCTGGAAACCGGCCACGGCCTCGACGTTTTCGCCAAGCCGAAATCGGCCTGATCCCTTGCCGTGTCAATCAGAAGCGGGAGAATGACCATGACCAAGCCCTTTATCGGCGGGTGTGCGTGCGGCGCGATCCGTTTTGAGACGAGCAGCGAGCCTATCGTCGAGAGCCACTGCCAATGCCGCGATTGCCAGAAACGAAGCGGCACGGGCCATGGATCCTACCTGGTCTTCCCCCGGCGAGCCGATGTGGCAATTACGGGCGACGCGAAACAATGGCGGGTGGCGGACGACAACGGGAATGAAAAGGTCCACGCCTTCTGCCCGACCTGTGGAACGCCGGTCTACCTGACATTCGTCGCCAATCCGGAACCGATAGCGGTCCACGCGGCCAGCCTGGACGACCCAAGCCTATTCAATCCGCAACTGATCACGTACGGCATCCGCGGCCATGCGTGGGACAAGATGGATTCCTCGTTACAGAAGTTCGAGCGAATGCCGCCCAGATAATTTCGCGTGGAGAGGCATACGAAATTGTCCGAACCTAGAGCATGATGATTTTTGGTTAGATCTTGGCCGCAGACGCGCTTCACCTCTCCCGCTTGCGAGGGAGGTCGGCGCGAAGCGCCGGGTGGGGCTCTCTCCACTCGGGCAGTATCGCCGCGGAGGCACCCCCACCCATAGCCGATGCTCCGCATCGGCGTTCTTAAACTAAGGACGGCGGCCATGGGCCGGCTATGCCTCCCCCGGGCGGGAGAGGGAGCGCACCTTCTTCGTGGTCGCAATTAAGCTAATCATCATGCTCTAGTCGCGATGCGACCGGAATCCGCGAGCGGCTTCCGCCCATACGGGTGACGATCACTCTCGCAGAGAGAGAGCAGTTGCCGTGTACTGGTAGGTGCGGCGGCGTGCGCTGTAAGCTCGCGAATCCGCGAACGACAAGAAAAAGGAGACGGCATGAGCCCCAAGCCCACCGGCCACGTTCGTGGCAACGACCTGATCCTCACGCGCACGTTCCGCGCACCCATCGATGACGTCTGGACGAGCGTGACGAAGTCCGAGAACACCGCGCTCTGGTTCGGCAGTTGGGAAGGCGACGCCGGCCCGGGCAAGATCGTGCGGCTGCAACTGGTCCATGAGAAGGGCCAGCCGTGGACGAACGTGACGATCGAAGAATGCGAGGCGCCGCGCCGCCTAGTCGTCATGATGAAGGATGACTACGGCGAGTGGCGCATCGAGCTGACGTTGACGACGCAGACGGACGACACGACCGAGCTTCGCTTTGTGCAGCACCTGAGCGACCGGAAACTCGCGGGCGACGTAGGGCCTGGCTGGGAGTACTACCTCGACATGCTGGTCGCCGCGCGTGAAGGCAAGGCGCTGCCGTCATTCGAAGATTACTACCCGTCGCAGAAGGCACACTACCTGGAAGGCGGATAGACGATCGGCACGTCGCAAGCTGGACAAAGCGTGTGTGTTGAGGCGCTGGCCAGCGTGTAGTTGACCCGGTTGCGTGGACACCTTTTCCGTTGAGGGAGGAGTTCCATGCCTCGGCGTCGATCGCCGTATCAGGCGGAGTTTCGCAGTCAGATGGTTAATCTGGTCCGATCCGGTCGGACATCCATCTCGCCGCCACCGTCATCGCATCACCATCAATCCCAACAGGCCTTAGTACAGCCGCATCGGCAGTGGCAATTGGATGTCCTGATAGCGGCCCTCGTAGCGATCGACAAAATCCTGCAGGAAAAACGGAATGTCGCGTAGCTGGAGGTCGCAGCGTCGCCGCAACTCGTGCGCGACTTCCACCGAAGCGTCACGACACCACCCCGCGGCGACGTTGAAAGCAACCACCCGGATCGGATTGGTGTACTGGCCGGTGAGCAGGTCCATTACAACCGGCTCGAATCCCGGGCTCTCGGAACTGACTTCTGCCCAGACCCGGCCGTGTTCGAGGGATTCATGCTCGACGATATAGACGTCGTGCTCATCACCGTGTGGCACGATCGACGGGCCCGAGCCGGCGTTACGCATCAACAACTCCCGGACTGCAGAACGGGGAATCAAGCTGGCTTTTTTCGATTCGTTCCATATCGGGCCGAGAGGCGGACGGCCGCGCAGCGCGCCGCTGTCCTTGCTCAATCGCAAGCATGCGCCGCGCACCGGCGACTGCGTTCCGGCGCAGGAACATTTAGCAGGGTCGTGACTTCACTTCTGTGTCATGCAGCCGACACAGAAAACGGACTTGGCGGTGAGGAAGCCAGCCAGAAAAAAAGCGACCGCGAAGCTCAAAGGCGTACGGATCGAGCGAAAGGCGGCCCGACATTAAGGAACAGTCCTCATGCCGCGTTACTTCTTCAACGTGTATCACGACAGGGCAGAACTCGATAAAGAAGGCGAGGAACTGCCCGATCTGCAAGCCGCCTGG
Organism: Bradyrhizobium sp. sGM-13; assembly: GCF_018398875.1. GTDB lineage: Bacteria > Pseudomonadota > Alphaproteobacteria > Rhizobiales > Xanthobacteraceae > Bradyrhizobium. The sequence goes on from NZ_JAGWDK010000004.1 coordinate 299,549, forward strand.
CGGGAGGCGATCGTGACGGCGGGGCAGATCATCCAGGATCTCGATGGGAGGCTGCGTCCGGGCAAGGACTGGCGGATGGAAGTCACCGACGAATTCGCAAATCCGCTGTACGTCATTCACGTCTGCGCCGACAAATCCAGATAGGCCGGAAGACCCCAGCGCTATTTCGGGCGCTGCAATCCAGGCGACGTCAGCCAGCGTTCGATGACCGCTGCCGACTCGGTCGCGACCGCCGCCCGTATCAAGCGATCACGCTCCTGTCCTGGCGGTGAGCTCTCGGCCTTTTCGCGGGCGCGAAAGGCAATTTGCTTGAGGCGCTCCTGAAGCGGAAGTGCCGGGCGGCTGCGATTACGCTTTTTCTTCATGGACGGATCTCCTTGCTGGCTTCGACCCTTCCACGTCTCGGCAATCCTATCCTTAACCTTTGTTTGGAACCGGCATCGGGCAGGTTTCGTTCGTCTCAGAGGCAGGAGATCATTCAATCGAACAGGACAGGCGCGTGGATCGGGATTCGGTAGTGGCAAGCTTGTTGCGGCGGCTCGAAACCGTCTCGAAACTCGATCCGGCCGACATTGCCGCGATCCGTTCGCTTCCGATTGCAGTTCGTCACTGGGCAGGCGCAAGAGCAATCGTATCTGACGGCGAACGTCCGTCGGAATGCTGCCTGATCGTCGAGGGCTTCTGTATCCGCTCCAAAACGACGGAGGCCGGCCAGCGGCAAATTCTCTCGATCCATATCCCCGGCGATATTCCCGACCTTCAGAGCTTGCACCTGCACAGGATGGATCATGATCTCTCCACGTTGGTTCCGTCGACGCTGGGGTTCATCAGCCATGCTTCGCTGCGAACCCTGACGCATGCGAGACCCAATGTCGCGGATGCGCTCTGGCGCGACACCTTGATCGATGCCGCGATATTTCGGGAGTGGATCGTCAATGTCGGACAGCGGCCGGCGCCGGCCCGGCTTGCCCATATCGTGCTCGAACTTCGCGAGCGTCTCCTTGCAATCAGGGGAGGCGCGGAGCCTGCCACGTTCGAATTCCCGCTTACCCAGGAGCAGATTGGCGAGGCGTTGGGCATCACGCCAGTGCATGCAAACCGCATAATTAGGCTACTGCGCGAGGACGGGATCGTCGACGTCAGCCGGGGGCAAGTGCACGTGCTTGACGAAACAAGGCTCGCGGAATTGGCGCAGTTTGACGACCGTTACCTGCACCAGGATCCGGCCGCCTGAAGCGTCCGATCGTGCGGTGCCGGTGGTCCAGCCGCTGGTCCAGCCGTGCTTGGGTCGATCGGACGCAGCGATTTTGTTCGCGTGATCGGAACGATTCAAGCTCGGGAAAATTATGCAATCTGTGTCAGGGATAGACACATGAACTCGAGCGGCTGCCGATGTAGTCCCGTTTACATGGCGCATCGGCGACCGCTTTCTTTTAGCCGCCGGCCATGAAGGATTTTGCAAACGCGTCGTTCCCGCCCGAGGTCATCTCGGTGATGGAGCAGGCGCTTGACGCGGCCGTCGCTACGCTCCCGGAGCCCGTCCATTCCCACCACGTTCAGTTGATCGCGGAAGCGATTCTGCGCGCCGCCCACAGCGGAGAGCGTGACCCGGTTGTCCTGCAACGGCTCGCATTGCTGGCGCTGCAGCTTCATCCTCGGTGATGGCCAGCGCGTTCGCTTGCTCAAGCGCTCTTTGATTTCTTCCGAGCGCTGGCGGGTCGCTTCGACGTATTCAGTGCCACGGCCTCGCGAATGAGCGCCTTCAATGCCTTTTCGTCGATCTTGTCGCCTTCATGGAAATCGATGGCGCGCCGGGTATTGCCCTCCAAGCTGGAGTTGAAGAGGCCTGACGGATCCTCCAGCGAGGCGCCCTTGGCGAAGGTCATCTTCACGACCGCCTTGTAGGTCTCTCCGGTGCAGATGATGCCGTCGTGTTCCCACACCGGAACGCCGCGCCACTTCCACTCCTCGACCACCTCGGGATCGGCCTGCTTGATGATGCTTCGAATCCGCGCGAGCATCTCGCCGCGCCAATCGCCCAGCTCCTCGATCCGCGCATCGATGTGCTGAGAGGGAGAGCTTCCACCTTTTCCTTCGCTCGCGCCGCTCTTCTTCATTGTGGCTTTCTTCATGGCTGTTGTCATTCGCTCACAATCGTTCGCCGGGCAATTGGCTCGCCTGCTTCACCCAGGCAACAAGCTGCGCTTCGTCAAGGCCGTCCTCATAGATGTCGAGATAGCGCACTTCCTTGTGCTTGGACTCGCCGGGCGGAAGAGGGTGGAGCGACGTGCCACGGAAGAAGGTCACTTTGACGTACTTTGTGAAGCAATGGAAGGCGATGAACCAGCCGCCCTGGTCCTCGACGCCATAAAAGGGCGTGTTCCATTTGACCGCCTTGTGCACGCCGGGGACGTTGTGGACGATCAGCGCGTCGAGGTGGCGCCCGACATCGCGTTTCCAGCCCGGCATGGCCGCGATGTAGGCCTGCACGGGGGCATCGCCGTATCCCTTTGCGATCTGAGGATTGCCGCCTGAGAGAAGGACGGGCTTTGCTGTAGCCTGCTTGGCGGCGGCCGTCTTTGCGATCTTCGCCGGCCTTCTCGACGTCGTTTGCGCCATTGTGTTCGCTCCTGTCGCTGGTACGTCAGCCACTGCGCCATTTGGCGGCGTAGGGCAGCACGAACATGTACAGGCCGGTGAACATCAGCATAAAGAGCGGCGGCAATGGGGAGTATACCACCCACGGGGAAGGCTCCCCCAGTCCCATGGCAACGAAATTGGCGACGACGGTCACCATGAAGGCAATCGACAGCCAGCGGTGAATCTGCCGAATCCACGTGTTCCAGTTCAATGAGCCCTCCTTTTGCAGATTTTTCAGACGAGCCGGAGCGTGACGCGGCGGTTCAATCCGTCCGCGCCACGACCTCTTCCAGCTTGGCGAAGAATTGCTGCCAACCGGCGTGGGCGCCGCCATAGGCCTGCTTCTGATCCGGCCGGAAACCGGTCTGCTCCATGCGCAGGAGGGTGCCTGTGGGCGTTGGCGTCAGCGTGAAAGTCACGACACTTTTTAGATTGAAGGCCGCATCGTCGTGCTTGAAATTCCAAGTGTATGACAGCGCCTTGTTCGGCTCGATGGCAAGGACCTCGCAGTCCAGCACGCCACCCCAATCGCCGCGAAGATTGAAATGGTGACCCACGACGGGCTTGAAGTCGTTCTTCATCAACCACTCCTCCATTAGATGGGGTTGCGTGAGCGCGCGCCAGAGCTTTTCCGGCGGATGCGACATTTCGCGTTCGACGACGACAGTGCGCGTTTCGGGGGCGGTATTTGTCATTGGTCCATCCGTTTGAGCAGGTCTTCAAGATCATCGAACCGGTTCTGCCAGAAGCCGTGCATCTGGCTCGCCCAGTCGATCAGCGGGGCGAGGGCGCCGAGCTGCGCGCTGTAGTGCGTCTGGCGGCCTTCGTGGCGGTCGCGCACCAGCCCCGCCTGTTTCAGAACGCCAAGATGCTTCGAGACGGCCGGCTGCGAGATGCCGGCGCGGGCCGTCAGTGCCCCGACCGTCTGCTCTCCTTCGCGGCACAGCCGCTCGAAGATCGCCCGACGGCTCGGGTCGGCGAGGGTCCTGAACAGCAGATCATGAGCGTTGGGCATCGAAATCGATAACTAGCTGGTTATTGATTGATACATAACCGTCGGGATATGTGTCAGTCAAGCGGGAATGCAAGAACTACGGCGCGCTGGTTTCCGCGCGCCCTCAAGCGCGCAATTTGAGGTCAGCAAACTATCGCTGAACGCATGCCGTGCTGGTTATGCATTATCTTGACTTGCGAAGTCGAGCTGCGCCGACGGCATGGTCGCCCTTCGTTGTCGAGGACGGTAGGGATGACCAGATGTTCAACGTCATGTACAGCGAGGGGAGCTCCTATGGGAGATGCCGGCCGCCAGGCCCATTGGGAGAACGTCTACACGACAAAGCGCGAGAACGAGGTTAGCTGGTTTCAGCAAAATCCGGCTCCTTCGCTCGACCTGATCGTGCAGGCGGGGGTGACGCACCAGTCGGCCATCATCGACATCGGCGGCGGCGCCTCGCGGCTGGTCGACAATCTCCTCGAGCAGGGTTTTGAGGATGTCACCGTGCTCGACCTTTCCGCCGCAGCGTTGGCCATTGCCAAGCGCCGCCTGGAGAGCCACGTTGGCGCCGGCGCCGGGCGGGTTAGCTGGATCGTCGCGGATGCGACGACCTGGGAGCCGGTCAAGCCCTACGACATCTGGCACGATCGGGCAGCGTTCCACTTTCTCACCGACGCAGGCGATCGCGCCGCCTACATTGCGCGCCTCAAGAGAGGCCTGAAGATCGGCGGGCACGCCATCATCGCTACCTTCGCGCCTGACGGCCCTGAAAAGTGCAGCGGCCTGCCGGTCGCGCGCTACGACAGCGAGAGTCTCGGACGGACGCTCGGGGCCGCGTTCAAGCTGGTCCATACGCAGCGGCACGAACACGCTACGCCTTGGGGGTCCCGGCAGGCTTTTCAGTTCAGCGTGTTTCGGCGCGAGGGCTGATCGCCGCGCGCTAATGCGCCATGCTGCGTGAGACCTCCTGGCAAGCTTCCATGCAGCGGCGGCAGCTTTCCGCGCAGATGCGGCAATGTTCGTGCATGGCTGCGTGCCGCTGGCATTCCTCCGCACATAGCCGGCAGGCGGCGGCGCAGACGCTGAGCATGCGGCGCATCACTTCGTCGTCGAAACCCGTTCGGCGGGTCATGATGCGGCCGGTGATATTGCAGATATCGGCGCAATCCTGGTCGAGCCGGATGCACTGGGTAAGGTCCTGTACCATGCGCTCCGACAGGCAGGCGTCGGCGCAGGAGGTGCAGGTCTGGGCGCAGGAGTAGCATTCCTCGATGCAACGGATCAGGGCGTCGCTGATCTGGCCTTGGACGGCCGGGTGGGTGCCAATCATTTCACGGGCGTACATGGCTGGGCTCCTTGCTGAGGACATACCACCGCCGTGGGCGGTCGCTGGCTCAAGTCGCAGCGTTGAAAAATGTTCTGGGCAGCCGGCCAATATGAATTGGGGTCAGGGGCTTTGATTCATCGCAATGCGATCTTCGTCCGCTGGCATACGTTAACGAAACCCGCGGTTTCGTGATGGAACTCTGCTTCCCATCATGGGCCAGGATGTGCGACACTGGATCCGTGAAATACTCAATTCACCTTTGCCGGCTGCTGGCGATTTTTGTGATCGTCGGCCTCGTAATCGCCCCGCTCACGGCGCGGGCGAATACGGGCGCCATGGCACCAATGGCCATGACGGCAATGCCCGATGACGCGGCCATGTCCGACGACATGCCGTGCTGCCCGGAGAAATCGGCGCCGGTCGATTGCGACCAATGCCCGTTGATGGCGCTTTGCGTATCGACGACGTTGCAGGCGCCGCTGCCGGCCGGCATTGCCGAAATCCAGCCCGTCACTCTTCGCACGCTGCTGCCCCGCAGCGATCCGGAAGTGGAAAGCCTCGGGTACTCACCCCCTCCAAAACCTCCCCGGTCCCTGGTCCTTTCGGCGTAACGCCGGAGTCTCGCGGCGCTTTGTGGCGCCCGCGCCCATGCCGCCATAGCGGCTGACCAGTAGATCGAGGATACCATGATGAAGGCTATTCAGTTTTCGCGCGGCCTGCGGGTTGCGCTGACCGGTGCTGCCCTGACATGCGCCGCAACCGTCGCGCTTGCCGATATCAAAAACTACGAGTTCAAGCTCGTCGAACCGACGGTGAAGACCGGTCGTGACAGGACCTTCGCCGTCAAGCTCGTCGACAAGACCACCGGCAAGGCCGTTCCGGACGCGGTGATCTTCGCGACGCGCCTCGATATGGCGCCCGATGCGATGCAAGAGATGGTGACCGAGCTCACGCCGCTGCCGGGATCGGAGCCGGGCACCTACCGCTTCAAGGCCGATTTCACCATGGCCGGGCGCTGGCAATTGTCGCTCGGTGCAAAAGTGCAGGGCGAAACCGGCACGGTCGACAACAAGCTTGTCATTCAGGCCGACAAATGAAGCGGTCGGTTCAGGTTGCGATCGCTGCTGCCGTTACGGCTGCCGTGATCGCCGGCGTCCTCGCGCGTCCCTATTTCTTGCGGCCCGGAGAGACCAAGCATGCCCACGTCCTGGGCCAGGCGCCCGAACCGGCGGGTACCGCGATCTACTATCAGGATCCGGACGGCAAGCCGTTCTACTCGCTGACGCCGAAGAAGACGCCCGATGGCCGCGACTACCGGGCCATCCTCCGGGGCGCCGACATCAGTTTTGACGATCCGCCGCAGGAAAGCGTGGCGGCTCCGCCGACCGACCGGAAGATCAAGTACTACCGCAATCCGATGGGCCTGCCGGATGTCTCGCCGACGCCCAAGAAGGATTCGATGGGGATGGATTACATCCCCGTCTATGAGGGCGAGGACACCGACGACGGATCGGTCAAGGTCTCGCCGGGAAAGATCCAGCGCACCGGCGTCAAATCGGAGCCGGCGGCCACTCGCCAGATCCGGACGGTCGTGCGGGCGCCAGGCACGATCCAACTCGACGAGCGTCGAGTCTCAGTCATCGCGATGCGCGCGGAAACCTACCTGCAAACAGTTGCCGACGTCACGACTGGCACCTTTGTCAAGAAGGGGCAGCCGCTGATGCAGGTCTACAGTCCGGCAGTTTCCAGTGCGGCCGCAGAGTATGTGACGACATTGACGTCAAAGACTACGGCGGGCGAACCGTCCTACGGACGCGGTTCACGGCAGCGGTTGATGAACCTTGACGTGCCCGACGCGGTAATCAGCGAGGTCGAGAGAACGCGGGTCGTCCCGGTGACTGTCGCCTGGTCGGCCCCACGGGACGGCATCGTGCTGGAACGCAACGCCGTCGAGGGTATGCGAGCTCAACCGGGCGATGTGCTCTTCCGCGTTGCGGATACGTCGGTGGTCTGGGCGATAATTGATATAGCCGAGCGCGATCTCGGCTCGCTTGCAGTCGGACAAGGCGTAACCGTGCGCGCGCGCAGCTTCCCGGGGCGGGACTTCTCCGGAAAGATCTCTGTCATTTATCCCCAGGTCAACCGCGAGACACGGACGGCCCGCGTTCGGATCGAACTCGCAAATCCCGACCTCGCATTGCTGCCGGACATGTACGTGGACGCGGACGTCGAGATTGGCGGCGCGGAGCCTGTTTTGGCCGTTCCCGACAGCTCGGTGCTCGATACAGGGGCGCGTCAGGTCGTTCTGGTCGACAAGGGCGAGGGCCGATTCGAGCCCCGCGACGTCAAGATCGGCCGTCGGGGAGACGGACTGGTCGAAATCCGCAGCGGGCTGAAAGACGGCGAGCCCGTCGTCATCTCGGCCAATTTCCTGATCGATGCGGAAAGCAATCTGAAGGCGGCGCTGAAGGGCTTTGCCGAAGGAGCCCAGCCATGATTGCCCGCTTGATCGCTTGGTCGGCTCGCAACCTCCTGCTGGTGCTGTTCGGCAGCGGCTTCGCCGCTGCGGCCGGCATCTACGCGCTCGTCCATCTGCCGCTGGACGCCATTCCCGACCTCTCCGATACTCAGGTGATCGTCTACACCGAATACCCGGGGCAGGCGCCGCAGGTGATCGAGGACCAGGTCACCTATCCGCTCACCACCGCGATGTTGACGGTGCCGAAATCGAAGGTGGTGCGCGGCTTTTCCTTCTTCGGCGTCTCCTTCGTCTACGTCATCTTCGAGGACGGCACCGACATCTACTGGGCGCGCTCGCGGGTGCTGGAATTCCTGAACGCCGCGACCTCGCGCATTCCCGCCGGCGTGACGCCGACCATCGGCCCGGATGCGACCGGCGTCGGCTGGGTTTACCAATATGCTATCGTGTCGAAGGAGCTGAACCTTTCCGACACGCGCACGATCCAGGACTGGAATCTGAAGTTCGCGCTCGCCAAGGCCGAAGGTGTCGCCGAAGTGGCGAGCGTCGGCGGTTTCGTCAAGCAGTACAATGTGATCCTCGATCCGCAGCGCATGCGCGATCGCGGCATCACCATGCAGAAGATGCGCGAGGCGATCCGCGCCAGCAATGCCGATGTCGGCGGCCGCACCGTCGAACTGTCCGAATTCGAATACGTCATCCGTGGCAAGGGCTACCTGAAGAGCATCAACGACCTCGGCAACGTCGTGCTGAAGGTGAGCAATGGCACGCCGGTGCTCCTTCGCGACGTGGCCCGGGTGGAGCTCGGCCCCGACGAGCGGCGCGGCATCACCGAACTGAACGGGGAGGGCGAGGTCGCAAGCGGCATCGTGCTGCAGCGCTTCGGCGTCAACGCCCTCAATGTGATCCAGAACGTCAAGAAGCGTTTCCAGGAAATCGCCAGCAGCCTGCCGAAATCAGTCGAGATCGTGCCGGTTTACGACCGCTCGAACCTGATCTACGCGGCTATCGACACGCTCAAGCACACGCTGTTCGAGGAAAGCGTCGTCGTTGCGCTGGTCTGCGTCGTGTTCCTGCTGCACGTCCGCAGTGCGCTGGTTGCGATTCTAATGCTGCCGGTCGGCATATTGATGGCGTTCGGCGCCATGAAGCTGCTGGGGCTCGGCTCCAACATCATGAGCCTTGGCGGCATCGCGATCGCGATCGGCGCCATGGTGGATGCAGCAATCGTCATGATCGAGAATGCCCACAAGCACCTCGAACGAGCGGAGCCCGGAAAATCCCGAGTGGCCATCCTGATCGAGGCGGCCGCGCAGGTCGGTCCGGCGCTGTTCTTCAGCCTCTTGATCATCACCGTGTCGTTCATGCCGATCTTCACGCTGGAGCAGCAGGAGGGGCGGCTGTTCAGCCCGCTGGCGTTCACCAAGACATTCGCCATGGCCGCCGCCGCGCTGCTTTCGGTGACGCTGGTGCCGGCGCTGATGGTGATTTTCATCCGCGGCAGAATCATTCCCGAGCACAGGAACCCGATCAACCGTTTCCTGATCTGGATCTACCGTCCTGTTATCAACGGTGTGTTGCGCGCCAAAAAGTTGGTCGTCCTGCTCGCACTCGCGATTCTGGCCGTGAGCGTCTGGCCGGCCCGTCAGCTCGGCACCGAGTTCATGCCGAACCTGAACGAGGGCACGCTGCTCTACATGCCGACGACATTGCCGGGCATCTCGATCACCAAATCCGCTGAACTGATGCAGACCCAGGATCGGATCATCCGGTCGTTTCCGGAAGTCGAATCCGTCTACGGCAAGGCAGGCCGCGCCGCGACCGCAACCGATCCGGCCCCATCGGAAATGTACGAGACCGTCGTCAATCTCAAGCCGAAGCAGGAGTGGCGGGCGGGCGTAACGATCGACAGCCTGATCGCGGAGATGGACAAGGCGCTACAGTTTCCTGGCGTCTCCAACGCCTGGACCATGCCGATCAAGGCCCGCATCGACATGCTGTCGACTGGCATCCGCACCCCGATCGGGGTCAAGGTGATCGGCACCGATCTGGTCGAGATCGACAAGCTCGCGAAACAGATCGAGCAGGTCCTGAAAGCGGTGCCCGGCACCTCGTCCGCCTACGCCGAGCGTGGCATCGGCGGCTACTATCTGGAGATCACACCGGACCGCGAAGCGATGGCGCGGTACGGCATCATGATTCAGGATGTCCAGGACACCATCGCTACTGCGCTTGGCGGACAGACGGTCACGACGACAGTCGAGGGCCGCCAGCGCTTTTCCGTCAATATGCGCTACCCGCGGGATTTGCGCGACAATCCGAAGGCGATTGCAAGCGACGTGCTGGTGCCGATGCCGGCCGGCGGCGCCGTTCCGCTTGGCGAAGTCGCAAAGGTCGTGCCGGCGCGTGGGCCGTCCTCGATTCGCACCGAGAACGGCCAGTTGGCGACCTACATTTACGTCGACATCCGCGACCGCGACCTCGGCGGCTACGTCGCTGAGGCACAACGCGCTGTGCAGGCCAGCATCCAGTTCCCGCCCGGCTACTACGTCATGTGGAGTGGCCAATACGAATACCTCGAGCGCGCCACCGCAAGGCTCAGAATTGTCGTGCCCGCGACGCTGCTCATCATCTTCCTGCTGCTGTATCTCAACTTCCGCTCCGTCACCGAGACGATGATCGTGATGCTGTCGCTGCCGTTTGCGCTGGTCGGCGGGTTCTGGCTGATGTGGTGGCTCGGCTTCAACCTGTCGGTGGCGGTCGCGGTCGGCTTCATCGCACTCGCCGGTGTCGCCGCGGAGACCGGCGTTGTAATGCTGATCTACCTAAACCAGGCATTGGCTGAGGCCAGGGCTCGGTGCGACGTCGAAAACCGGCCGCTGACGAAGCGTGATCTCTACGACGCCATCATGGAGGGCGCGGTGGAGCGGGTGCGGCCGAAGATGATGACGGTGGTGGCCATCATGGCAGGCCTGCTCCCGATCATGTGGAGCACCGGCACCGGGTCGGAGATCATGCAGCGCATCGCGGTGCCGATGATCGGCGGCATGATCTCCTCGACATTGCTGACGCTGATCGTGATCCCGGCGGTATTCGGTATCGTCAAGGGCTTTGGATTGCCCGGCGATCCCGAAAGCGGCAAGTCAGTCGCGGCGATTGCAAGACCATCGAAGAAAGTCTCACGCGTTGTGGAGCCAGCCGAATGAGGTGAACCATGACTTACGCAGCGATCTCCGGCACGATGCCGAGCTTCAGGTTGGCGGCTGCTTCGGCCCTTATGGCTGTTCTCAGCTTCTCTTCTCTTCATGCGCAACAAGGCAATGCTGCTCGCGGCGAACGTAATTTCAGGGCCTGCGCAGCGTGCCATTCACTGGAGCGCGATCGCAACATGACGGGACCGAGCCTTGCCGATCTGTGGGGGCGTAAGGCCGGTACGCTGCCAAGCTTCGATCGCTTTTCCGATGCATTGAAATCGTCCGGATTGACGTGGGATGACCGAACGCTCGATCAATGGCTGACTGATCCGAAGCATTTCGTTCCGGGCAACGAGATGACGTTTGAGGGCATCAAGGAAGGGCCAGCCCGAGCAGACCTCCTGGCATTCCTGAAAGAAGCCACCAAACCCGGTGCAGCGCCGAGCCAAAGTGCGCAACAGGGGCAGAGGGGCGGCATGGGAGGGATGATGGGTGGTATGATGGGCGGCGGCGTCGATCCAAATCTCAAGAAGCCTGAGCCGGACATTCAGGTTAAAACCATCAGTTATTGCCGCGACACCTATCGTGTCACCACAGCCGACGGCAAAACACGCGCCTTCTGGGAGCGTAACCTCCGCTTCAGGACCGATACCAGTAAGGATGGGCCCGAGAAGGATGCGCCGGCTCTCTTGGGGGCAGGAATGATGGGCGATCGGGCAGCCGTGATCTTTTCGGCGCCGGAGGAAATCATGAAGTTCGTTGAGCGCCGCTGCTAGACTTCCGAACAGACAGCTGGACGCATCAGGCAGGGATTGGAGTCGCCTAACAGGAGAGTGCCGCTAGCTTGAGGCTGCCGCCCGTCTGAGTGAGGACAGACACGTTGCACGCCGCATGTCTACGCTGGCTGAGCCTTCAATTCACCAACGGATTGGCGCACCACCACGAATGCGCCTTGAAGCGCAAGTCCGGCCATGCAGGAAGCGACAATCACATCCGGCCAACCGGTACCGGTGCCAAACACGCCGAGCGCGGCCAGCAGTACCGCGAGATTGCCCAGAACGTCGTTACGCGTACAAATCCAGGCCGAGCGCATGTTGGCGTCGCCGTTGCGATAGGCCCATAAGACTCCGAATGACGCAACATTAGCGGCAAGGGCCATGACGCCGACCGCACCCATGGTGAATGCACTCGGCAGCGTCCCCTGTGCGGCGTGCCAGATGGCCATGGCAATCACCCACAAGCCGAAAACTCCCATGGTGGCGCCCTTGGCGAGTGCTGCTGATGCGCGATAGCGCAGTGCCATCCCAACCACAAAGAGGCTGATCGCATAGTTTCCCGCGTCGCCGAGAAAATCGAGCGCATCGGCTTGGAGCGAAGCCGATCCCGCCGCCAAGCCTGCGCCGACCTCGGCGAGGAACATGACGGCATTGATGCCAAGGACCACCCAAAGAACCCGGCGATAAGCCGGATTGCCGCGGTTCCGGTCCAAGTTCAGGGGCGGAGGTGTGCAACAAGCATCGGCCATCCACGGAAAGTAGGACGCAAGTTCGTGTTACACAATTGCGTCACCAGGAAAGCGACGGTCGACCCTGGAGCAGTGCGAGCGTTGCGTTGCATATTCATTGGCCAATCACGATCCTAACAAGCTCCGTGAAATCCATCATCGGGGTTACGCGCCGGCCTGATGGGACTCGCGAGCAGAACTGATGGAGACGAGTTATGGGCTTCTACAACGACGTCATCCTGCCGCGGGTTTGCGATCTTGCGATGCGCAACAAGCAGCTTCGGCCATATCGCGAGCGGGTGATCGGCGCGGCCGAAGGTCGCGTGCTCGAGATCGGGATCGGTTCGGGCCGGAACTTGCCGTTCTATCGGCCGCCGGTGAGGGAGCTCTTGGCGCTGGAGCCGGCCCCGAAGCTCGTCGCAATGGCCCGCGATGCTCTGCATCCGGGTACGCCGGTCAACTTCATCGAAGCTTCGGCCGAAGCCATTCCGCTCGATGACCGCAGCGTCGATACGGTGGTGACGACCTGGACCTTGTGCAGCATTCCGGATGCCGCCATGGCGCTTACCGAAATGCGTCGCGTGCTTCGCCCTGGCGGCAAGCTTTTGTTCGTGGAGCACGGCATGGCGCCGGACAAGAATGTGAGGCGATGGCAGGACTGGCTGACGCCGGCCTGGAAATGCATCAGTGGCGGCTGTCACCTCAATCGACCCATCAGCACGATGATCGAAGCGGGAGGATTCAGGATTGATCGGGTGGAGACCGGCTATATGCCTGGACCGAAGGCGATGACCTTCATGTACGAAGGCAGCGCCCGACCGAACTAGCCAGTCTATGCCGCGCGTACCTGACCAAGAAACGCGTCGACCTGCTCGCGCAATTGCTGCGACTGCCGCGACAGATTGCCGGCGGGGGTCTCGACCTGGCTTGCCGCTGCGCCAGTGGCTGCCGCGCCCTCGGTGACACCGCCGACGTTGGCGGACACTTCCTGGGTGCCGGCCGCAGCCTGTTGCACATTGCGCGCGATCTCCTGGGTCGCCGCGCCCTGTTGCTCGATCGCAGAGGCGATGGTTGTTGAAATCTCGCTGATTTCGGTCTTGCTGATCGCCTCGATCGAGACGACCCAGGCGGCTGCTGTTCCCCCAAAGCGGCCAGTTGGTGCGCAGGCAAGCGAAGCGATGCGATGACCCAAAGGTCACCTCTTGGTGGCGGGCTCCCACTCCAAACTTGTGACGCCTTTCACTATTGCCCCAAAAAAGATCAGATAAGCTTGGTCGGTCCGAGCAACTGCGTCGGGCGTACGTGACCTTTTGAATTTTTTCCGATCACATTGACATACTCCTTTGCAGGAGGAACACGTGTCAGATTTTACAGGAAATCATGCCGTGGTTATTGGCGCCGGCATGGCCGGCCTTACGGCCGCTCAGGCGATCTCCAGGCATTTCAGGAAAGTCACGGTCATAGAGCGGGACATGCTTCCCGCCGAGCCCGCGCCCCGGAGCGGCACGCCGCAGGCCCAGCATGCCCACATGCTGCTCGCGGGCGGGCTGAGAGCCCTGCAGACTCTGTTTCCGGGCTTCGAGAAGGATCTGGCGGAAGCCGGCGCTGTGAAGATCCGCGCCGGGAAGGACCTCCGGTTCGAGCGCCCCGGATTCGATCCATTCCCCGTTCGCGATCTCGGTTTCGATATTTTCAGCATGTCGCGCCCATTGCTCGAAGCCGTTACTCGACGACGCGTTCAGAAAACCCCGAACATAGGCATTTGCGTACGTTCCCGCGTAACCAGGCTTCTCGCATCGCGTGATGCAACGCGGATCGAGGCGGTTTGTTACGACAGTGAAGATGGTCGTGCTGTGACGCTGGAAGCCGACTTGGTAGTTGAAGCTTCCGGCCGCGGCGGCCTGACGCTGCAACTGCTCGAAGAGCTTTCTTTGCAGAAGCCCGAAGAAACCGAGATCGGCATTGATCAGGCCTATGCAAGCACCATTGTCGAGCGGCTCGATCACAATGCCGACTGGCTGGGCAATATCATTCTGCCGTCTGCACCCGCCAGTAGCCGCGGCGCGTTCCTGTTTCCGATCGAAAAGCAGCGATGGCTGCTTTCCATCGGAGGCAATCATGGCGACACGCCTCCGGGCGACCGCGCCGGATTTATGGATTTCGTCAGGAGCCTGCGTACCCCGACGATCTATGACGCGGTCAGGGACGCGCGCCCGCTGACTGATATCGTCCGCTACCAGTTGCCTTGCAGCACGCGGCGACATTTCGAGCGCCTTAAGTCCTTTCCGGCGGGGCTGCTTGCGACGGGCGATGCCCTCTGCCGCTTCAATCCGGTGTTCGGCCAGGGTATGAGCGTGGCAGCGCAGGAAGCCGTGATCCTGGACCGGTTGTTGACGGAAGATACCCCCATGGAGCGCCTGCCGCGTGACTTCTTCGCTGCCATCCAGGACACCATCGCGACGCCATGGGGCGTTGCCGTCAACGATTTTGTCTATCCCGCCACGCGTGGCGTGCGGCCCGCCGATCTCGCGCAGCGCCTGCAATATGGTATGGCTTTGACCAAGCTCGCCGCGCAGGATCCCGAGGTGCACCGGCTGACCGTAGAAGTCTCGCAGCTCCTCAAGCCGCAGGCTGCGCTGCGTGAGCCAGCGCTCGCAGCGCGCGTGATGTCGCTAATATGACGGGCAATGTGGGGACCGTGATGGACTTTGTCACCGTGACGAACGGAGCGATCAAGCTCAACGTGGCCGTCAGCGGCTCGGGCCCGCTGATTGTCTGCGTACATGGATTCCCGGAGCTCGGGTACTCCTGGCGGCACCAGATCGCGCACTTTGCGGCGCGAGGTTTTCGGGTAGCCGCGCTTGACGTGCGCGGCTACGGACGGAGCTCTAAGCCGAGAGAGATCACGGCATACACGCTACGTCATCTCGCCTCGGACGTCGTTGCTGTGATCGAGCATATGGGAGATGGCCCGGCCGTTCTGTTCGGCCACGACTGGGGCGCGCCTATCGTATGGCACACGGCGCTGCTTCACCCCGACAAAATCAGGGCGGTAGCTGGTCTGAGCGTGCCGTTCCGTCCGCGCGGACCCGTGCCTTTCATCGAACTTGCGCGATCCATCTACAAGGGACGCTTCTTCTACCAGATCTATTTCCAGCAAGAGGGCGTGGCGGAGGCCGAACTGGAGACGGACATCGCCGGTGCCCTGCGCAAGGTGTATTTTGCACTGTCCGGGGCGGCGCCTCACAACAAGTGGCTCGAGCCGAAGCCGGCGGAGGCACGGCTGCTGGATGGGCTCGTCGATCCGCAGCCCTTTCCAGGCTGGATGAGTGAGACCGATCTGGCGGTCTATGTCGATGCGTTTCGGGCCGGCGGCTTTCGTAGTCCACTCAACCGATACCGCGCACAGACACTCGACTTTGCCGAGCTGGTCGAATTGAGCGGACGCAGTATTGCGCAGCCATCGGCCTTCATCGCCGGCGAGCGTGACCCTGTGCGCGCCTTCGTCCCGGGCGTGGATCTGTATGCCGACCCCGGAGTTGCTTGCTCCGATTTCCGCGGCTCCACCATCATCCCCCGTATCGGACATTGGGTGCAGCAGGAGGCGCCAGAGGAGACTAACGCGGCGCTCGAGGCGTTCGTGCTGGGGCTGTAACGCGGTCGGCGCACGCTCTACGACTGACGTAGGCAGGGGGATCGTGCGGTGCAACAAGCAGCAGTAAAATCCATCAGCGCGACTCCGCGCAAAAGCACAACCACGCTGCAGCGGTCTGCTGGCCTTTGCTGCGGTCAGAAAGCAAGATGACAACCTGAGGCGATGGTGGCAGAATGTTGGCAGACGTGGTTTCAAGCTTGGCGACTAACACGAAACAAAGAAAAGCGATCGCCAAGGTCACGTCGTCCAAGGGAGGAGATAGCTCATGAAACGCTTGTTTCTGGGATTAATCGCCGTTGCCCTGATCGCATCGGCGTTTGTCGGATCCACCACTACAGTGATGGCGCAGACAAAGGTGCTGAAGATGCAGGCCTCATGGCCGGCGTCGCTCACGCTCTATGATAACTTCACCTACTTCGCCGAGCGGGTGAACAAGCTATCGGCCGGCACCTTGAAGATCGAAGCGATGCCCGCCGGCCAGGTCGTGCCGGCTTTCGAGGTGCTGGACGCGACCCACAAGAAGGTGCTCGACGGATCGCATGCGTGGGCCGGCTACTGGACCGGCAAGAACAAGACCGCAATCCTTTTCACCGGCGGTCCCGGCGGCACGTTCGGCATGGACTTCATGGACGTGATGGGCTGGCTCTATCACGGCGGCGGCCTCGACCTGTACAACGAGTTCTATCAGAAAGAGCTCAACCTCAACGTGGTCGTGTTCCCGATCCTGCCCGCAGGGCCGCAGGCGTTCGGCTGGTTCAGCAGGCCGATCCAGACAGTCGAGGACATGAAAGGCATGAAGTGTCGCCAGACCGGAATGGCCGGAGAAGTCTGGCAGGCGCTCGGCTTCACGGTGGTCAACATGCCGGGCGGCGAGATCATTCCCTCCGCTCAGCGCGGCGTGATCGATTGCGCGGAATGGGTCGGCGGCATCGAGGACATGCGGCTCGGCTTCCACAATGTCTGGAAATACCACTATTCGCCCGGCTTGCATGAGAACGTGACGGTCGGCGAAATCGTGATCAACGGCGACGTGTGGAAGGAGCTCAGCTCTCAGCAGCAGGAGATCATCAAGTCGGCGGCCAACGAGACCTTCCTCGTCTGGTGGACCAAGTGGCAGCGTCAGAACGCCGATGCGCTGAAGGAGATGCGGGACAAGCACGGCGTACACATCCTGCGCACGCCGCCCGAGATCCTGCTGGCCTTCATCAAGAAGTGGGACGAAATCGCGGCGGCCGAGAGCGCCAAGAACCCGTTCTTCAAGAAGGTGCACGACTCGCAGAAGGCCTATGCCAGCGCTGTGGTGCCGTACAAGCGATCCTATTTCCCGCCATATTCCTTCATGGCGAACTACTACTTCCCCGACGAGAAATAGGGCTTCGTCCGAGGGCGGCCGGTTCGGCCGCCCTCCATTCACGCGCAACCGGCCTGCGTCGCGCCGCAGGGTGCGCCGCACGAACGGTCGGCGGTAGGGGAAGAGATGGCTGAGGCAACTGATAGGCAGTCGCCGGCGCTGCTGGCAGCAATCCGGCTCATCGATGGCTTCACCGACTGGACCGGCACGATCATTTCCTGGCTGGCGGTGCCGCTTGTTCTGGCGGTGGCCTACGAGGTTACAGCGCGCTATTTGTTCAACGCGCCGACCATTTGGGCCTACGACGCAACCTACATGCTCTACGGCACGCTGTTCATGCTCGGCGCCGCTTACGCGTTGCACAAGGGCGCTCACATCCGCACCGACTTCTTCTGGGAGAAGTTCTCCGTCCGCCGAAAAGGCTGGATCGACACGATCTCCTATATCGTCTTTTTCTTCCCGAGCCTGATCATGCTGCTGCTAATCAGCTGGAACGAATTTCACTACGCCTGGCAGATCAACGAGATGTCGGACCAGACGCCGTGGCGGCCCGTGCTGTGGCCGTTCAAGTTCGTCGTGCCGCTCGCCTGTTTCTTGCTGCTGATCCAGGGCGTATCCGAGTTGATCAAGAGCATCTACATGATGCGCACCGGCGTCGAGCTCGAGCACAAGGAGAAGGTCGAGGTATGACCGCAGAAGCGCTTATCGGCCTCATCATGCTTCTGGTCTTGCTTGGAGCGATCTTTATCGGCGTGCCGATCTCGTTCACATTGCTGTTTCTCGCCTTTTCGTTCGGCTACGTCGGCATGGGCGAGACAGTCTTCAACCTTGCCTACTTCCAGACCATCGGCCTGATGAAGGAGGAGATCCTGGCCGCCGTGCCGCTGTTCATTTTCATGGGCTTCATCACCGAGCAGGCTGGACTCATGGAGCGCCTTTTTACGGCGTTCCGCATGCTGCTTGCGCCGGTGCGCGGCGCACTCTTCCTCGTCGTCATCCTGACCTCGGCCGTATTCGCGATGGCGACGGGCATCGTCGGTGCAGCCGTCACCGTTCTTGGCATCATGGCCTCGCCGATCATGATGAAGGCGGGTTATGACGCCAAGCTTTCAGCGGGCACCATCACTGCGGGCGGCACGCTCGGCATTCTCATTCCCCCGTCGGTAATGCTGATCGTGATGGGGCCGGTGCTCGGGGTGTCGGTCGCCGATCTCTATGCGGCAGCCTTCGGGCCGGGCTTCCTGCTCGCCTGCCTGTACATCGCCTATCTGATGGGCCGCGCCTTCATGAATCCCAAACTCGGGCCGCCAGTGCCCATGGACGAGCGGATCTACTCGGCGGGATACATTGCGTGCGAGGTGATCATCGGCACGCTGCCCCTGCTCGGGCTCATCACGGCGACGCTCGGCTCGATCATCGGGGGGCTTGCGACGCCGACGGAGGCTGCCGGCATCGGCAGCGTCGGCGCCCTGATCCTGTCCATCGCATATGGCAGGTTCTCGCTCAGCGGACTGCAGCGCGCGCTGATCTCGACGATGGCGACGTCGAGCATGGTGCTGCTGCTCGCGGTCACGTCGAATATTTTCGGTGCGGTGTTCGCTCGCCTCGGCTCGGCGAACTGGATCACAGAGACGATGCTCGGCCTCCAGTTGCCGCCAAGCCTTATGTTGATCGTCGTGCTCGTGCTCATTTTCCTGCTCGGTTGGCCGTTCGAATGGCCCGCCATCATCCTGGTGTTCCTGCCGATCTTCTATCCCGTCGTGAAGGGCATGGACATCGATCTCATATGGTTCGGAGCTCTGGTTGCGGTTGTGCTGCAGACCGCCTTTCTGTCGCCGCCGGTCGCCATGTCAGCGTACTATCTCAAGCAGGTGGTCAAGGGCTGGAGTCTCGCGACGATTTACGCCGGCATGTTCCAGTTCATGATCCTGCAGGTGATCTGCGTTGGGCTAATGATTGCCTTCCCCGGCATTGCGACCTGGTTCCCGCACACGCTGCACGAGGCGTCGCGCAGTCAGGTGATCCCCGAGGAGTACAAGAAAATCCTGGAGCAGCAGAAGCGGGCCCCGTCCCTGGAAGACGAAGACTGGTCGACACCAAAAAAGAAGTAGCCGGGTGTTGTTGCGTCCGTCTTACTTTCGCACGATCGATCCGGCGCGCCCGACGA
Source organism: Bradyrhizobium sp. sGM-13 (assembly GCF_018398875.1). Taxonomy (GTDB): domain Bacteria; phylum Pseudomonadota; class Alphaproteobacteria; order Rhizobiales; family Xanthobacteraceae; genus Bradyrhizobium. The sequence goes on from NZ_JAGWDK010000004.1 coordinate 318,860, forward strand.
GCCGCGCCAGTTGCTTGAACCGGCTGCCGACGCGGTCGGCAACGAGGTCGACCATGCGATGCTCGAACACCAGCATCAGCTTGCGGCCCTGGGTGCGGAAATGCGTCGCGGGCAACACGCCGGTGCGCGCCGCCGTTATCAGGTGCGCGACGCGGAACGCCGCGCCGAGAATGCGCGCACGCTCATCCATCGCCGGCGGCACCAGCCCGCGGACGCGCTCCGGCGGCTCGTTCTCTTCGCTTAAGCCCGCATAGCGATAGAATACCGACAGCGCGACAAAGGCGCGGCCCTGATGGCTGATCGAGCCGAAATTGCCGTTGGTGATCAGGCTCAGCGTTTCCTCGCCGCGGTGGTCGGGGTGCACGCGCCATCCGATATCGGAAAGCAGGCAGGCGGCGTGGCGCAGGCGGCGTTCCTCCTCGGTCTCGCGCAGCTTCACGACCCGCACCAGCCGATCGGTCCATGCGACCAGTTCCTCGGCGTGGCGTGCGGAGCGCGACAACAGCCCGTTCAGGGTTTGGGCTGCACAGATGAATCCGTCCTTGGTGCGCTCCTGCGGCGGCAGCATCTCGTAGAGCAGGCCCTCGCGCACCCCGAAGGTCGAGAACACGATCGTCTTCGGCCGGCCGACTCGGATGATGTATTCGAGCACCAGCGCCGCATAGGTGAGGAGCGGGCGCCGTGCGTCCGCGACGACTTCGATGTCCGCGAGCATGTTGGCGGCCGCCAGCCGGCGCAGGCGCCGGGCGAAATCGAGCGCGTCGGCGGCGGGTAACGAATAGCCATGCATCACGCGTAGCGGATAGCCGCTTTGGACGATGTGAATACGCGCCAGCGCGCGCCAGGTGCCGCCGACCGCATAGAAGGTGCGGCCATAGCCAGCCTTGAGCTGGGCGACGCCGGACAAATCATCGCGAACGATGCGCTCGGCGCGCTTCAAGGATTTCTCCGAGAGATCCTGTAGCGCCAGGCTTCCCAGCGGCAGCGTGACGCCGCTGTGGACCCGGTTTTTCTCCACATCGATCAGTTCGAGCGAGCCGCCGCCGAGATCGCCGACGATGCCATCGGGATTGTGGATGCCGGAGATGACGCCGAGCGCAGATAGTCTTGCCTCGCGCGGACCGGACAGGATCTGAATCGGCGCGCCGCAGATGCGCTCTGCCTTGGCAATGAAGTCGGGACCGTTCTTGGCGTCGCGGCAGGCGGCCGTGGCGATGGCGAAGACGCGCTCCACCTGCTGGATACGACACAGCGCGCGAAATCGCCGTAGCGCCGTCAGCGCCTTGGTAACAGCATCCTCGGCCAACAGGCCGGTGCTCTGCACCTCGCGGCCGAGCCCACACAGCGCCTTTTCGTTGAAGATGGTGACGAGGCTGCGCGCCATCGTCTCATAGACGACGAGACGAACCGAGTTCGAACCGATGTCGATGACGGCGACGCTGGAAGCGCGCTTGCGCGGCCGCTTCACAGCGGCGCTCCCTTATGACGATTGCTGACGTTCGGTACGGCGCGTGAGGCGGCGCGGCGAAGATTCCTTGAGAGACTTTCCACGTCCAGACAGGCTCGGATTCGTCATGAAATAGTTGTGCAGGTTGAACGGCTCTTCGCCTTTCGCGGCCTTCATACGCGTTGAGGATCCATCCGGCAATAACTGCCAGCTCTGCTCGGTATCCTTCAGGTTCGCGACCATGATCTGTTCGAGAACCTGCTGATGTACCGTAGGATTTTGCAATGGACAGAGGACTTCGACGCGGCGGTCGAGGTTCCGCGGCATCATGTCGGCGGACGAGATATACACAGCCGCTTTCGGGCCGGGCAGGCCTTGCCCCATGCCAAAGCAGTAGATTCGGCCGTGCTCCAGGAAGCGGCCGATGATCGACTTGACCCGGATGTTCTCGGAAAGCCCTGGAATGCCCGGTCGCAGGCAGCAGATGCCGCGTACCACCAGTTCGATCGACACGCCGGCCTGTGACGCCTCGTACAGTGCGTCGATGACATCGGGATCGACCAGCGAATTCATCTTCATCCAGATCGCCGCCGGCTTGCCGTGTCGAGCGTGATTGGACTCGCCTCTGATGTGTTCGATGATGCGCTTGCGTAGCGTCAGCGGCGACACCGCCATCCGCTCGATGTCGCTCGGCTCCGCATAGCCGGTGATGTAGTTGAACACCCGCGCCGCGTCGCGAGCGATGATCGGGTCCGATGTGAAATAGGAAAGGTCGGTATAGATGCGCGCGGTGACCGGATGATAGTTGCCGGTGCCGGTATGCACATAGGTCGTCAGGCTACCGCCCTCGCGCCGCACTACCATCGACAGCTTGGCGTGCGTCTTCAGTTCGAGAAAGCCGTACACGACCTGCACGCCGGCGCGTTCGAGGTCGCGCGCCCAGCGGATGTTGGCCTCCTCGTCGAACCGCGCTTTCAGCTCGATCAGCGCGGTCACCGATTTGCCAGCTTCCGCGGCTTCGGCGAGCGCCCGCACAATCGGAGAATTGCTCGAGGTGCGGTAGAGCGTCTGCTTGATGGCAACGACGTCGGGGTCGCGGACGGCTTGCTGCAGGAATTGCACGACGACGTCGAAGGATTCGTAAGGATGATGGACGATGAGATCCTTTTGCCGGATCGCCGCGAAGATATCCCCGGCGTGGTCGCGCACCCGCTCGGGATGGCGCGGCACATAGGGCATGAATTCGAGGTCGGGACGGTCGAGCCGAGTGAGCTGCGACAGCTCGTTCATCGCCAGCACGCCATCGACCAGAAACACCTCGTCGTCGGCGGCGGAAAGCGCCTGCTGCACGAAGGTGCGCAGCGCTTCCGGCATTTTGTCTTCCATTTCGAGCCGGATCACCGAACCGCGCCGCCGCCGCTTCAGCGCGGTCTCGAACAGGCGGACCAGATCTTCGGCCTCTTCCTCGATTTCGAGCTCGGAGTCCCTGATAATGCGGAAAGCGCCTTGTCCCTTGACGGTGTAGCCGGGGAACAGCCGGCCGATGAACATCCCGGTGGCCTGCTCCAGCGGGATCAGGTGCACCGCGCCATCCTTGGTCGCCGGCACCCGGATGAAGCGGTCGATCTTGCCGGGCATGCGGATCAGCGCGTTCATCGCCTTGCCGTCGGACGTTCGCAACAATTGCAGCGCGATGGTGAAGCCGAGGCTCGGGATGAACGGGAACGGGTGCGCGGGATCGATCGCCAGCGGCGTCAGCAGCGGGAAAATATTGCGGAGGAAGTGATCCTCAAGCCAGCCGCGCTCCGCCTTGCTGAAGTCGTGACCATCGACGAGCTTAATGCCGGCATCGTACAGGGCGGTGCGCAAATCGCGCCAGATCGCCTGCTGGTCGGAAGCGAGTTCCGAAACTGTCCTGTTGATGAGAGTGAGCTGCTCGGACGGCGTCAGGCCATCGGGACTGCGTTCGGCAAAGCCTTCACGGACTTGCGCCTTGATGCCGGCGACGCGAACCATGAAGAACTCATCAAGGTTGTTGGCTGAAATCGACAGGAATCGCACCCGTTCCAGCAACGGGTGGCCCAGATTGACCGATTCCTCGAGCACCCGGCGGTTGAAATGCAGCCAGGAGAGTTCCCGATTGATGAATCGCTCCGGGCTCGTGACGATCGTGGGCGGAGCCTCGGTAATCGGCTCTTTTTCTTTTATTTCAACAGCTTGTACCAATTCCATAAGGCTTTAATCCATCGCGAGCGAGGCAGGCCGACTTTAAGGGAATGCGGCGCACAGCATGTGATACGCCGATGACGTTTCAATGACATTGATGTTCCGCGCAGAGCCGGCGTCAAGGCGGCAGGACGCAGCAGGAGCTGCCCGGTCAGGAGTTGCGCAAGAGTTCCGCGGCCAGCGCCCGGGTGACCGGCCGGCTGAGCCGCAGCGCCTCCGTATCCAGGAGCTCAACCGCCTGGCGAGCAGCGGCATAGGAGCGCTCGATTCGGGTGGCGAGGTAGCTCACCACCGTTTCGTCGATGCTCAATTGGCGGTCCGCGCAGAATTTGACGATCAGGCCACGAAACAACAGGTCATCCGGCGGCAATAGCGAGACGAGGGGGGCGGCGCGTAGCCGCGATCGGAGATCGCGCAGCTCGATCTCGAACGCCGCCGGTGGAACGCGTCCCGTGATCAGGACGAAGGCCCCGTCCTCGCGTGCCAGGTTCAGCAGATGAAACAAGGCGCGTTCGTCGAAGTCGGCCGGCCTCAGATCCTCGACCACCAGTGCCCCGGTGGCGAGTGCGCCGGGGACGGCAGCAGCGTCAAGCGCGTGCGCCGAGATCGAGCGCGCGCCGGCCTGTTCGGCCCAGATCGTGGCGAGATGGCTCTTGCCGGAGCCCTCCGGTCCCGCCAGCAGCATGATGCGGTTCGGCCAGTCCGGCCAGCTTTCGATCAGCGCGAGCGCGGCTTCATTGGCCGGCCCCTCGAGGAAATTGTCGCGCGTCAAGCTCTCCGCATGCGGCAGCGCAAAGGCAAGCTGACGGGGTTGAACGCGAACTACCACGCAAATCTCCAGGCCGGGATCTTGCAGCTTTCATAGCGCTTTCAAGCTAAATCGCCACCGGTTCGTGTGAAGAAAATGCGTCGAAGTAACGAACAAGCTAGCGCGCTTCGATCGTGCTCATGTGCCGCACCCACTCGACGAGATAGAGCGAGACTGAAACCAAAGTAAAGACCGTAACAAAACCCATCAGGATCACGTCATAGGGCGCCGGCTTGAAGTTGAAACCGAGCGACGCCAGCACCAGCGCCGCGAACGCCACCTGCGCCACCGTGTTGAGCTTCGACACCATCAGGGGCTTCATCGGGATCGGCTTGTCGAACAGCCATGACACGATCACGGCCGTCACGATCATGATGTCGCGCGACACCACGAGGATGACGAGCCAGCGCGGCACCGCGCCCCAGATGCCGAGTGCCACGAAGATGGAAACCAGAAGTGCCTTGTCGGCAAGCGGGTCGAGCAGGGCGCCCAGTTCACTCGACATGTTGAAGCGCTTGGCGAGAAAGCCATCGACGGCGTCGCTGACCCCGGCAATGACGAAAATCGCAAACGCGATCTCCATCTGGCTGGAAACGATCGCCCAGACGATGACCGGCACAAGAATGATGCGCCCCAGCGTAATGATATTTGGAATGCTCAACTCGGTCGCTTCCCGGCTCCCGGCCTAAATCCGGCCCCTGGCGGGTACAGCCGGCTCTTATCTACATAGTATGTTCGCCAAGCGCTTGCGAGCCATTGCAGGATCGCTGAATTCCTCGTAACCAGCCGTCATCATACTGGAATTTGGGCATGAACGACCGCAAAAATGGGCTCACTTACGCGGATTCGGGCGTCGATATCGATGCGGGCAACCGCCTGGTCGATCTCATCAAGCCGATGGTGCGCGCCACCGCCCGGGCCGGCGCCGATGCCGAAATCGGCGGTTTTGGCGGCTTGTTCGACCTCAAGGCGGCGGGTTTCAAGGACCCGGTGCTGGTGGCGGCGACCGACGGGGTCGGCACCAAGGTTAAGATCGCGATCGAGACCGGCCTGCATGGCGGTATCGGCATCGACCTGGTGGCGATGTCGGTCAATGATCTCGTCGTGCAGGGCGCGGAACCGTTGTTCTTCCTCGACTATTTCGCCTGCGGCAAGTTGGACCCCGACGCCGCGGCGGCCATCGTGGCCGGCGTTGCCGAGGGCTGCCGGGAGTCCGGCTGCGCCCTGATCGGCGGCGAGACCGCCGAGATGCCGGGGCTCTACAAGGACGGCGATTACGACCTCGCAGGCTTTGCGGTCGGGGCTGCCGAACGCGGCGCGCTGTTGCCGAGCGTGGACATTGCCGTAGGCGACGCCGTGATCGGATTGGCCTCGTCCGGTGTGCATTCCAACGGCTTTTCGCTGGTCCGCAAGATCGTCGCGCAATCCCGCGTGGCTTTCGATGCGCCGGCGCCGTTCTCGCCGGTTATGACGCTGGGCGGCGCGCTGCTGACGCCGACGCGGCTCTATGTGAAATCCTGCCTGCGCGCGATTCGCGAAACCGGCGGGATCAAGGGGCTTGCCCATATCACCGGCGGTGGCTTCACCGACAACATCCCACGTGTGCTGCCAAAGCACCTTGGCGTCGGCATCGATCTGGCGCGGCTGCCGGTGTTACCGGTGTTCAAGTGGCTGGCGGAGCAGGGTGGCATCGCCGAACTCGAAATGCTGCGCACCTTCAACTGCGGCATCGGCATGGTCGCCATCGTCAAGCCGGATGCGGTCGAGAAGGTGACGCAGATCCTGACCGAAAGCGGCGAGACCGTCGCCTTGCTCGGCGAAGTGATCCCGGCTGCGAGCGACCATCGCGTGGCCTGCAACGGCCATCTCGATCTCGCGCAATGAAGCGTCGGGTCGCCATCCTGATCTCGGGGCGCGGGTCGAACATGGCCGCGCTGATCGATGCGGCGAAGGCTGCGGATTTTCCGGCCGAGATCGTCGCCGTCATTTCCAACCGGGCCGATGCGCCGGGGCTCGATAAGGCAGCCGCGAGCGGCATCCCGACACTGGTTGTCGAGAGCAAGCCGTTCGGCAAGGACCGCGCGCGCTTTGAGGCCGTCCTGCAGCGGGCGCTAGATGAAAAGCAGGTCGAACTGATCTGCCTCGGCGGATTCATGCGGCTGTTCACCGCCGAATTCGTGCAGCGCTGGTACGGAAAGATGCTCAACATCCATCCCTCGCTGCTGCCATCCTTTCCGGGTCTCGATCCGCACGGGCAGGCGTTGCGGGCGGGGGTCAAGATCTCGGGCGCGACCGTGCACTTCGTAATTCCCGAAACCGACGCCGGCCCGATCGTGATGCAGGGTGCGGTGACGGTGGCCGATGACGATACGGCAGAGACGTTGTCGCAGCGCATACTCGGCATCGAGCATCGCATCTACCCCGAGGCGCTGCGTTTGCTTGCGAACGGAAAGCTCCGCCTCGAAGGCGACATCTGCAAGGTCGCCGACGGGGCCGACCGCGACAGCACCCTGATTTCGCCGCGGACGATCTGATATTATCCGCAAGGTGTGCGCGAACGAGCGCGGCGACCGCACTCCGCTAAATCCATCGAGGTTTCCATGATCACGCTCTATGGCTCCGGGCCCAATTTCGGCCTTCCCGACGCAAGCCCGTTCGTGACCAAGGCCGAGACCTTGCTACGGATGTCGAAACTGCCGTTCAGAAAAGCGCCGATGAGCTTTTCGAAGGCGCCCAAAGGCAAAATTCCCTACATCGAGGATGACGGCCAATTGCTCGGCGATTCCACGTTGATCCGTTGGCATCTCGAAAAGAAATACGGCATCGATTTCGACCAGGGCCTCAGCGCCGAGCAGCTCGCCATCTCGTGGGCCTTCGAGAAGATGGCGGAGGACAATCTCTACTGGGCCAGCGTCTACTTCCGCTGGATGATCGAGGACAATTTCCGCAAAGGTCCGGTCAATTTCTTCAGGGGCGTGCCGGCGCCGGTCCGACCGGTCGTGATTTCGATGGTCCGCCGCCGCCTGCGCAAGACGCTGCACGGCCAGGGAATCGGTCGTCACTCCAAAGACGAGATCACCGCGATCGGGATCCGCTCGATCGACGCGATGGCGGCCTATCTCGGCGACAAGCCGTTCTTCATGGGTAGGGAACCTACCGGCATCGACGCCACGATGTTCGCCTTCGCGGTCAGTGTGATTTGTCCGGTGTTCGAGTCGGATTTGCAGCGGGCGGCCGTAAGCCATGCCAATCTGCGGCGCTATGTTGGCCGAATGACCGCGCGATTCTATCCGGAACTCAGCGAGATCGCCGGCTGCGAGGCGGCGGCCTGAATTGCACGGCAGGGCGCAAACAAAATCCCCCGGCGAGGCCGGGGGCAATTTGCGTGGACGAAGTCTACGTGACCTTGAGGTTTTCCGCGGATGTCTTGCCGCGGTTTTCGACAAGGTCGTACTCGATGTGCTGGTTCTCGTTGAGAGTGGTGAGCCCCGCACGCTCGACGGCCGAGATGTGGACGAACACGTCCTTCTCGCCGACCGCCGGCTTGATGAACCCATACCCCTTGGTGGGGTTGAACCACTTGACGCTGCCCTTGTGCATCGCCATCACCTGTCTCCAAGTTTGGTCTAGATATAAAAAAGACGCGGCCACGTTTTCCACGTGCCACGCCACAAACGGGCTTCCCGGTAGCTGCTAGATTTCCTGCTCGCGAAACGCACAGTCGAACGGCCTGAATCCGATTGCGCTGAGATTGCAACACGAAATTCGGGCGTTCGCAAGGTTCTGGCGCGCTCCGGCAAATCGTCCTGGTGTCGCCGGCTGTGGCAGCCGAACCACAATGGCACGTATTCGGCAGTGCGCCGATTGACCGTTTGCGCGAACTAGGGGCAAATCGTTACGGTTTATCGGCATTTGCGCATTTTTCGGGCTGCCCTTTCGCCCTCTGGAACGGACTGCATGCGCGGCTCACGGCGGCCTTCGCGAGCATGGAAAATCGGAACCGGGCACGCCCTTGCATGTCTGGCTGCGCTTGCGTTCGCGCTCTTCACCGCCATGTCCGCCGCCCACGCGCAATCGCCGACGCCCACGCCCACCCCGACACCCACGCCTTCGCCGACGCCCAGCCCCACCCCGACCGTGATCAATTCGACGGTCTCATCAAGCGCGACACTGACCAATCTCGGCAGCAATTTCCTGGAACGGCTGGGCAGCCAGTCGAGCAATGGCTTCAACCGCCTGCAGCGGACCAATCCGGGCGGGGGCGGCGCCTCCGAGAGCATGGAAGCGCCGCGCTACCGGACCTGGTTCGAAGGCTACGGGAACTGGACCAAGAACGGCGCGGTCGGCGATTTCGTCGGCGACAGCAGAAAGACCTGGGGCGGTGTGGCCGGCATTGGGGCGCGGGTGATGCCGGGCGTCAATATCGGCTTCTCGGTCGACCAGAGCCGCTCGGCAATCGATATTCCGTTGGCGCTGCAATCGGCCACCATCGACCTGACTCAGCTCGGTTTCACGGCCTCCGTCGACAGCGGGCCGTGGACCTGGGCCAGCGCAGTCGTGCACGGCTTTGGCAACATCAATTCGCGCCGAGACACGGGGCTCGGGATTGCGACTGCCGGATACAATGCGCGGCTCGACGGCGTGTTGAGCGAGATCAGCTATTACTGGTCCAAGGACCAGGGCCGCGTCGTGCCCAAGGCCGCGTTCGAATATGTCCGCGCCCGGACTGGATCGCTGCAGGAGATCGGCGGCCTCGATCCCGTGGCGGCAACGGGCGCCACCGTGGAGCGCGCGCGCCTGCTGATCGGCGCGGAGATCGGCCATTACTGGGTCGTCGACGGCAAGATTTTCGACCTGTCGGGTTACGGCAAGTTCGTCGACAATGTCGTGCAGAATTTCTCCGACATCACCGTCAGCCAGGGCGTGCAGAGCATTACGTTCCAGGGCATCGGCGAGAGCCGGTATGGCGCCGACGCCGGCGCCTCGGCCTCGCTGAGCCTGACTAATACCGCACGGCTCTACGTCAACTACGACGCCAAACTCCGCGCCGCGATGCAGTCGCATCAGGGCACGGTGGGGATTGAGTTGAAGTGGTAGCGAACTGTACTAGTTCGGCCCACCGCGCCATGCACGGCCGGCCCGCCACTCTGGCGGCGGCTCGGATATTTCGGGCTGGCCCAAGTGATGACGATTACGATTGTCACATGTCGGGCTATATCGGCTTATCGATCGCCTCGCCGCTCTCGGCCCAGTCCTTGAACGCGCCGAGATTGTAGACATTGGGGTACCCCATATCCTTGAGCACCTTGCCGCCAAGCGCGGATCGTCCGCCAGACGCGCAATAGAGGATGACCGTCTTGTCCTTGGCAAAATTCTTGTCGTGGTAGGGCGTCTCAGGATCGGCGCGGAACTCCAGCATGCCGCGAGAGACATGGATGGCTCCTGCGACCTTGCCGCTCTTCTCCACTTCCGGCGCGTCACGCACGTCGACGACGAGGGTGTTTCCTTTCGCAATCATTTCCTTGGCCTGCGCGGGCGTGATGCGCGGCACCGCTGCGTTGGCGGCTTCCATCATCTGTTTGACGCTGGCGACCATGGTCATCTCCTCTTATGCTCGGTTGAAAGTCCTGGGTTGAAAAAATCTCTTCATCAGATCGCTCGGCCGACCGTCATCGCCTTGCGAAAATCGGCGTCTGCGTCGATGAAGGTCGGCTCCGGGCCGGCGCCGACCGCATCGAAGAACCGCGCGACGAAACAGCGGAACGCGGCGCAGAGCGCGATGTCGCAGATCTGGACGTCGGTGAAGCCCACCGCCCGCAGCCGCTCGATGTCTTTCGCCGTCACGCGGGACGCGTCGCTTGCGATCGTTTCGGCATAGCGCAGCATTTCGACGTCCCGTTCGCTTAGTCGCGCCGAGGCGAAGTTGCGTCGCACGGCCATAACCGCTTCCTTCGAGCCGAGATCAGCGAGAAGCTGCTTGCCGTACACGTGCGAGCAGTAGGTGGACGGCACCTGCTTTGCGGCGACGAATGTGATCAGCCGCCAGTCGCGCGGACTTAGCGAGAAGCCGGTGCGGATCTTGTCGGCGAACTCCTGGTAGATCGGCAGAAGATCCGGCCGCGCGGTCCAGCAGCGCATCGCGGACATTACGAAGCCGCTTTGGGCTTTCTGCGCCGCGTAGAGCTCGGCGATGCGGCCTGTCGCCTCAGTTTCGTCAACCGTCTTGAGAAACATCCAAATCTCCGTTCGTGAAACAATTTCCGCGGCCAGTGCCGCATAAAATTCGGCCGGTTCTGCCGCGACGGACCGGCTATGGCCCGATCGACCGCATCGGGCGGGCCGGGAAAGCTCGTTTCAACCGAACCGGACGGTGAACTAAGGCCGGGCCAGCGTTGACACAATGATCGGGGCGCTCAGATTCTTTGCCGAGACGCTGCGCACCGTTTAGTGATCCAGCCCTGGAGGCCAAATGGACGTTTTGTCCGAGGTTCTGCGCGTCATCCGTGTGTCGGGCGCCATTCATTTCAATGCCGGGTTTACGCGGCCATGGTCGGTCGTGACCTCCCCACCGGACTTGCTGGCTTCGCGGCTGATGCCGGGCGCGGAAGCGATCACGCTGTTTCACCTGGCAATGAACGCCGGCTGCTGGATCACATGCGGCAAGCTCGAACCGATCCGGATTGAGGCCGGCGACGTTCTGGTGTTTCCACGCGGCGATCAGCACGTCATGACCAGCGACCCGGCGCTTTCTCCCGTCACGATTGCCAGCATCTTCCCCAAGGCGTCGGCCGAGCAGATCACCTGGGTGAAGCATGGCGGGGGCGGGGAGGAGACGCGCTTTGTGTGCGGCTACCTGCATTCCGACCAACGGTTCGGGCCGCTGCTCGATGCGATGCCGGCATTCATTTGCGTCCGCCTGCGCGACGGCAAGGTCATCCTCGACGCATTTTCTGATACTGCGCGCTATGCGGAGCCGGTCACGCTCGATCAGGAGGCCGGCTGGTGGCAGGCTGCGACCGGTCAGCTCATCGCCGAAGCGATGCGGCCAGGTCCCGGAAACCGCGCGATGCTCGCGCGCTTGTCCGAGCTGCTCTTCATGGAGGTCGTGCGCTGGCAGCTGATCCATGTCGCCGAGGGGCGTCGCGGCTGGCTGGCGGGCCTCAACGATCCCCATGTCGGCCGGGCGCTGACGCTGCTTCACGCTGAGCCGGCGCGACCCTGGACCGTCGAGGAACTGGCAGACTGCGCGGCGATCTCGCGCGCCGCGCTGGGCAAACGCTTCGTCGAGCTGGTCGGCGAGGCGCCGATGACGTATCTGGCCGGATGGCGGATGCACCTCGCCAGGCGACTGCTTCGCGATAGCAGCCTCAGCCTTGCCGAGATCGCTTCCCGTGTCGGCTATGAATCCGAAGCCGCCTTCAATCGTGCCTTCAGCCGCCTCGTCGGCGCGCCTCCCGGCACATGGCGGCAGAGCAAGGGGCTGTCGCAGGCCAGTGCATGAGGTAGGCGTGCCGCGACTCGATTGAAGGATGGCGCGGTGCGCAGCCGCAGAAGTGCGGTCTCGGAATCTCGATGCCGATCGTGCCGCCGGTTGACGCTTCGGATCGGGAAGCCGCCCACCTGGCGGCTTACTTGAGCAGCATCCGGCGAACGTTCTCGGAAGTTGTTACTTACGTCCGATCGACCCGGACGACCCTGCCTTTTTCGATCGCAAGCGCCAGCCTGCCGTGCTTCAGCGCCAGCGCCGCTTCGCCGAATAATTCGCGGCGCCAGCCGTGCAGGGCAGCGACGTCGGCGTGGTCGTCGGCGGCGATCTGGTCGAGATCGTCAACGGTCGCGATTACCTTGCTGGCGACGGCGTGGCGCTCCGACGTCATCCGCAGCAGCACTTTCAGGAGTTCGACGGTCGCGGCGCCATTCGAACCGCCGCGCGGTTTTTCGATCTTCGGCAGCGTGGCGTGATCGCGGGCGAGGCCGCGCTGCACGGCGGCGATGATGTCGCTGCCCCATTTGGAGCGGTCAAAGCCCTTCGGCAACGAGCGCAGGTTGGCGAGACGCTCGAGCGAGGTCGGGGCGTGGGTGGCGATGTCGCCGACTGCATCGTCCTTCAGCACGCGTGACCGCGGCACGTCGCGGCTTTGCGCTTCCTGCTCGCGCCAGGCCGCGACTTCGATCAGCACGGCAAGCTCCTTCGGCTTGCGGACCCTACTCTTGAGCCGCTCCCAGGCGCGCTCGGGGTGGAAATCGTAGGTCCTTGGCGAGGTCAGGACTTCCATCTCCTCGCTGACCCAGTCGCTGCGGCCGCGCTTCTTCAGGTCGGCATCGAGGGCGGCAAAGACGTCGCGCAAATGAGTGACATCAGAGATCGCGTAATGCATCTGCTCCGGCGTCAGCGGCCGGCGCGACCAGTCGGTGAAGCGGTGGGTCTTGTCCGGCCGGTGGCCGGTGACGCGCTCGACGAGCTGGTCATAGGCGATGCTGTCGCCATAGCCCAGCACCATCGCCGCGACCTGCGTGTCGAAGATCGGGTGCGGAATGGTGCCGGACTGGTGCCAGACGATTTCGATGTCTTGGCGGGCGGCGTGAAACACCTTCAGCACCGCCTCGTTTCCCATCAGGTCGAAGAACGGCTTGAGGTCGATGCCGGGTGCCAGCGTGTCGATCACGACGGCCTCGTCCGGGCTCGCCATCTGTACGACGCAGAGCAGGGGGTAATAGGTCGTCTCCCGCAGGAACTCGGTATCGACTGTGATGACCTTGTGTTGGGCGAGCCGGGAGCAGGCGGCGGCGAGGTCGGAAGTGGTGGTAATCAGATCCATGAACAATCCATGACGCGTCGGACAGGCGTTCTGCCGAAAACGCTGATATGTCAAGGGTGTCGCGGAGGATTTGAGCCCTGCATTTGAGCCTGAGCACGGCTTTTTTGCGTCGATTTGGCGGGCAAACCGGGAACGTCATCGCGTGGCTCGACCGGGCGACCCAGTATTCCAGAGACGCTGGTGATTAATCGAGAGGCCGCGGCGTGCTGGATACCCGCCTTCGCGGTAAGACGATGCTGCCTGGAAGTCGATCACTCGTAGCGCACGTGCCGCGGCCGGCGCCGGCCGGACGGGATCGCGAGCACGGCAAGGCAGAGCGCAATCATCGCCATTCCTATGAGTTCGAAAGCAAACGCGTCCACGGCAATTCTCCCCCAGTAATCCATTAGAATTGTGGGGAGTGCATTGAGCTTTTCTTAATTTATGGAACCGCGGTAGATGCGCATGCTGCGGATGGTGGACGCGCGCTTAAGGAGTTGGGTTAACGCGGAGGCTTCGTCCTGCGCTCACGTCCCACAAAACGTCCGCAGCACGCGTTCGTCCGGCAATGGCGGATCGGCATAGCCTGCGAACTCAGGTTGATCTTCGTACGGCTTCGACAGCACCGTCAGCAATTCCTCAAATGGCGCGTAGTCGTTGTTGACGGCGGCCGCGATCACGGCTTCGACGCGGTGGTTGCGCGGAATGAAGGCCGGATTGACCGCGCGCATCGCGGCCTGCCGTTCGCTCGCGGATTGCGGCTCGTCGGCGATACGCTTTCGCCACCGCGCGGCCCATTCGTCGAAGGCGGTGGGGTCGGTGAACTGATCCCTGACCTTGTCGTCGGCGCCATCGCCGGCGGCATCGGTGAGGCGTCGGAAGGTGAGGGTGAAGTCGGCGGTGTTCTTCGCCATGGCGTCGAGCAGATCCTGGATCAAGGCTTCGTCGCCGTCGCGTTCGGTGAACAGGCCGATCTTTTTGCGCAGTCCGGCCTGATAGGCGGCGGTGAATTTGTCGGCGAATTCGCCGAGGATGAACTGCGCCTGTTCGATCGCCTTGTCCTGGTCGTCGGAGAACAGCCGCAGCAGGCATTCGGCGAGCCGCGTCAGATTCCACAGCGCGATGCGCGGCTGGTTGGCATAGGCGTAGCGGCCCATCTCGTCGATCGAGGAGAACACCTGTGCGGGGTTGTACTCGTCCATGAAGGCGCAGGGGCCGTAATCGATGGTCTCGCCGGAGATCGAGGTGTTATCAGTGTTCATGACGCCGTGGATGAAGCCGACCAGAAGCCAGCGCGCGATGAGATCGGCCTGCCGGGCGACGACGCCTTCGAGCAACGCGTGATAGGGACGCTCGGCCTTCGCCACCCCCGGATAGTGCCTGGCGATGACGTGGTCGGCGAGCTTGCGCACACCATCGGTGTCGCCGCGCGCGGCGAAGAACTGGAAGGTGCCGACGCGAACATGGCTTGCGGCCACGCGCGTGAGCACCGCGCCGGGCAGCATGGTCTCGCGCATCACGTCCTCGCCCGTGACGACTGCGGCGAGCGAACGGGTGGTGGGAATGCCGAGCGCAAACATCGCCTCGCTAACGATGTATTCGCGCAAGACCGGCCCAAGCGCGGCGCGGCCATCACCCCGGCGCGAGAATGGTGTAGGCCCGCTGCCCTTGAGCTGGATGTCGCGGCGGCCGCCGTCCTTGTCGATGACCTCGCCGAGCAGGATGGCGCGGCCATCGCCGAGCTGGGGCACGAACTGGCCGAACTGGTGGCCGGCATAGGCCATCGCAATCGGATCGGCGCCCTCAGGCACGCGCTTTCCGGCGAGGATTTCCGCACCTTCGGGGGTTTCCAGCACATCGGGATCGAGGCCGAGCTGGACGGCCAGCGCCCGGTTCAGCTTGATCAGCCTCGGAGCAGCGACCGGGGTAGGGGCGACGCGGGCGAAAAAGTTCGCCGGCAGCGCCGAATAAGTGTTCTGGAACGGGAAATGAATGGTCATGACCTAAAGATAGGCGCGGGCGGGGAATAGGCAAACGCTCCAAACGCCGGCCTGCCGAAATGGCCGTTTTTCAGCCGAAAACAGCCCCGCCATTGGTTGCCGCCCCCGGCTGCGTCGGGTAAACCCTCCGCAACTTCGGACCGGCTTTGGCCCCCGATTCTCAATCTTCGACATCTGTTTTTGGGACTTCCATGCATCGCTACCGGTCACATACATGCGGCGCTCTCCGTGAGAGCGACATCGGGCAGATCGCCCGTCTTTCCGGCTGGTGCCATCGCATCCGCGACCATGGCGGTGTGCTGTTCATCGATTTGCGCGACCATTACGGCATCACCCAATGCGTCGCCGACCCGGACTCGCCGGCGTTCAAGGAAGTGGAAAAGTTCCGCTCGGAATGGGTGGTGCGGATCGATGGCAAGGTGCGCCGCCGTCCCGAGGGTACCGACAACCCGGAACTGCCGACCGGCAGGGTCGAAGTTTACGTTAGCGAGATCGAGGTGCTGGGACCTGCCGGCGAACTGCCGCTGCCGGTGTTCGGGGAGCAGGAATATCCCGAAGACATCAGGCTCAAGTACCGCTTCCTCGACCTTCGTCGCGAGAAGCTGCACCAGAACATCATGACCCGCGGCGCGATCGTCGATTCCATGCGCCGGCGGATGAAGGAGCAGGGGTTCTTCGAGTTCCAGACCCCGATCCTGACCGCGTCCTCGCCGGAAGGCGCGCGCGACTTTCTGGTGCCGTCGCGGATCCATCCGGGAAAATTCTATGCGCTGCCGCAGGCGCCGCAGCAATACAAGCAGCTCCTGATGATGAGCGGCTTCGACCGCTATTTCCAGATCGCGCCGTGTTTCCGCGACGAGGACCCGCGCGCTGACCGCCTGCCGGGCGAGTTTTATCAGCTCGACGTCGAGATGAGCTTCGTCACGCAGGAGGACGTGTTTGAGGCGATGGAGCCGGTTGTCACCGGCGTGTTCGAGGAGTTTGCCAAGGGCAAGCCGGTGACCAAAGGCTGGCCGCGGATTCCGTTTGCGGAAGCCTTACGCAAATACGGCACCGACAAGCCGGACCTGCGCAACCCGATTGTGATGCAGGACGTCTCCGAGCACTTCCGCGGCTCCGGCTTCAAGGTATTCGCGCGGATGCTGGAAGACCCGAAGAACCAGGTCTGGGCGATCCCGGGCGTGGGCGGCGGCTCACGCGCGTTCTGCGACCGGATGAACTCATGGGCGCAGGGTGAAGGCCAGCCCGGCCTCGGCTACATCATGTGGCGCGAGGGTGGCGAGGGTGCGGGTCCGCTCGCCAACAATATCGGTGCGGAGCGGACGGCTGCGATCCGTGCCCAGCTCGGCATGAAGGAGGGCGATGCGGCCTTCTTCGTCGCGGGCGATCCGGAAAAATTCTGGAAGTTTTCGGGCCTCGCCCGAACCAAGGTGGGTGAGGAATTGAACCTGATCGACAAGGATCGGTTCGAGCTCGCCTGGATCGTCGACTTCCCGATGTACGAGTACAACGAGGAAGACAAGAAGGTCGACTTCTCGCATAACCCGTTCTCGATGCCGCAAGGTGGACTGGACGCGCTCAACGGGCAGGACCCGCTGACCATCAAGGCGTTCCAGTACGACATCACCTGCAACGGCTACGAGATCGCCTCCGGCGGCATCCGCAACCACAAGCCGGAAGCCATGGTGAAGGCGTTCGAGATCGCGGGCTATGGCGAGAAGGACGTCGTCGAGCGCTTCGGCGGCATGTATCGCGCGTTCCAGTACGGCGCCCCGCCGCATGGCGGCATGGCGGCCGGCGTCGACCGCATCGTGATGCTGCTGTGCGGCACCACGAACCTGCGCGAAATCTCGCTGTTCCCGATGAACCAGCAGGCTGTGGACCTCCTGATGGGTGCGCCGTCGGAGGTCACCATCAAGCAGCTCCGCGAGCTCCACATCCGGCTCAACCTGCCGGACAAGGGATAATCGGGCACGCGACGGCTCAGAGCGCCGTCGCTGCCTCCAGCCGAAACTGCGACAAGGCGATGAGCGGATCGGTCTGAAGCAGATGGAATAGCTGCATAGCCGGTACCTTGCCGAGCGGCGTAAGCTTGATCGTGAGGGTTGTTCCCGGCGTCTCGATGAAGCGCGCCAGCGAATCCACCATTGCATCTGCATCGGGATTGCTGGCCGCTGTTTTGGCGCCGGTGTCCCTGACGTCCTGGACAATGGCCTGTCGCGCCGCGTCGCGGCTGATGTTTTGCATCCGGGCATAATGGGCGACCGCGCGATCAACGGCACCGAGATCGCGCACCGTGAGTTCGATTCCGCCGGCCTCGATTTGCGTCGCCATGGCGGCTGCCTGAAGCGGATTGATCGAGAAAACCTCGCGCGGCACGTTGGCGAGCGAAATTCTTGCGAACGCTTTCAGCATGCCACCAAGCTCGACCGTTGCCGGCTCCAGCACGAATGAGCGTGATGCTTCGGTCCACACCGTGCCGAGATCGAGATCGAGCGCCAACTTGTCGAGGCCCGTGGCAATCAGCATTCGCTGGCCGGGATGCGTGGTGTCCAGGGGACCGGACATCTTCGCGATCAGCCGTGCCTTGCTCGGGATAGGTCCGACGAATTGCCCCCAATCGAGGCTGACGAGGTCGACGTTGAGCGGTCTACCGGTGTTCTTGTAGGGCGCAGTGAAGCCTTTGAGCTCGGCGCCCTCGAGCAGGGAGATCATACCGAGCGCTAGGTCAGGCGATGGCGGTTGCGCCGGATTCGAGAACTGCGCGGTCATGCGCAACAAGCCGGCAATATCCACGCTCTTGAGGGCGAAGCGGCTGAGCTTGACGGGGGGACCCTGCGGCGTGCGGCCGTCAAAACCCTCGACTGCGAATTCGCCCGTCTTTCCGTTCTCCAGACTGAAGCGCATCGACGCGAGCTTGAAGCCGCCCTCCGGCATATCCATCGAAAGACCGCGTATCTCGGCGTTTCCAATGCGCATGCCCTCGTAGATTTTGGCTGCCCGTTCCATCATTTCGCGCGCCTGCGCCGGCGTGGGCTGGGCCGTGCCGGGCGGTATCGTTGCCAGCAGCGCAGCCAATTGCAGCCGCGAGGGCCGCGCCCCGATATCGTCGGCCGTCAGTCCCTCGATACGCACCGCCGGACCTTGCCCTGAGGTGATCGTATAGGCGCCGGCGCTAATCTGCCGGTAAACGCGATAGTATTGGTCGTCATTGGCGCGCTGCGGATCGAGGATGGCTGCGGCGGCTACCATATCGACGTCCTGGGCAGCGAGATTGGCCAGCTCTCCGGTCACCTTCTCGGACTTGCCCTTCAGTTGCGTGGTCGCGGTGAATGTCATTCGGTCGAGAGTGACGGCGGCGATCTTGCCGGCCTTCATGTTGCGCAGCGTAAGGTTGGAGTAGGCGAATTCTCCCTTCCCCAGCGCCGGGTTTCCGGAGTTCATGGTGCCGGCAACACTGGGTGCCGTGATCGAGGAGGCGGTGAGTGCACCAAACTGTTCGATAAGCAATCGATACTGGTCTATCGTCGACGAGGACGCCGGTGGCCGCGGCAGACTTGCCGGACCGGAAAAATCCTTCGCCGCGATCCGCGGCACCCTGTAGGTGACTTGCCAATCTGCCCCTGCCGGCATGCTGGCATTGATTTCGAGGTCGATCGCCTCGATGGCATCGGCCGAGAAGCGCGTCGCATCCGGCCGACCGACACCGGAGGCATTGATGCTGGCAACCTTCACGCGCACCGGCGGCTGCGATGCCGATTCAGTCGCAATATCTTCTACCCTGAGCGTGCGGCTCTTCAGGTCGAACGACACCTTGCCGTGGCTGGCCTTGCCACCGCTGGCTCTGATCTGCTCGAACGCGGCGTCGACCTCGCGCGTGATTCGATGCTGGGTGTAGTACTCGAAGCCGAAGAAGCCGCCCACCACGATCACGACCGCGGCGACCAGACCCAGCAATATCTTTACCATCAGTTGTGCTCCGGACGCCGACATTGCAGGAGGCAAATTTGCCACATAGTCGGCCAAGGGGACGGGGTAGGGAGACGAATATGCTACCGGATCTGCCGCGCTTCGTCGATGAGCCTTGACGGCGGCGTTCTCGGATGTTGCATCCGAGTGGTCGCCCGTGCTTCACATCCCCCTCATTTTGCCGGAAAACTGACCCTGATCTGGAAGTATCAATAAGACAAGAGTTCGGGACCGGAAACGCGGGAGCCTACATGTCGTCCTATTCTGAAGATCTGCGTTCTGCGGCGCTGGCGTATCACCAGTTGCCGCGGCCCGGTAAACTCGAAATACAGGCGACCAAGCCGCTGGCCAACCAGCGCGACCTCGCGCTGGCCTATTCGCCGGGCGTGGCGGCGGCCTGCACGGAGATCGCCAACAATCCGGCCCAAGCGGCGTCGCTGACCTCGCGCGCCAATCTGGTCGCCGTGGTCTCTAACGGTACCGCGGTGTTGGGGCTCGGCAACATCGGTCCCTTGGCCTCCAAGCCCGTGATGGAAGGCAAGGCGGTCTTGTTCAAGAAATTCGCCGGGATCGATGTGTTCGACATCGAGATCGCCGCCGACACCATCGAGCGCGTGGTCGAGACGGTGGCGGCGCTGGAGCCGACCTTCGGCGGCATCAATCTCGAGGACATCAAGGGACCGGAATGTTTTGAGATCGAGGCGCAGCTCAAGGAGCGCATGAAGATCCCGGTGTTCCACGACGACCAGCACGGCACGGCCATCATTGTGGGAGCCGCCATCGTCAACGGATTGTTGTTGAATGGCAAGAAATTGCCCGATGTGAAGATCGTCTGCTCCGGCGCCGGTGCTGCGGCGATCGCGTGCCTCAATCTGCTGGTGTCGATGGGCGCGCAGCGCAAGAACATCTGGGTCTGCGACATCGACGGCGTCGTGCATGAGGGGCGCAACACGCTGATGGACCGCTGGAAGGCGGTCTATGCGCAAAAAACCAGTGCGCGCGTGCTGGCGGACGTGATCGGCGGCGCGGATATTTTCTTGGGGCTGTCCGCGCCCAATGTGCTGACGCCTGATATGGTCAAGTCAATGGCAGAGCAGCCGCTGGTGATGGCGTTGGCCAATCCAATCCCGGAGATCATGCCGGACGAAGCCCGAAAGGCGCGCCCCGACGCGATGATCTGCACCGGGCGTTCCGACTTTCCGAACCAGGTGAACAACGTCCTGTGCTTTCCGTTCATCTTCCGCGGGGCGCTCGACGTCGGCGCCACCGGGATCAACGAAGAAATGAAACATGCCGCCGTCGACGCCATCGCGCAGCTCGCGCGCGATCCGCCGTCGGATGCGGTGGCGCAGGGCTTTGACAGCGGCGAGACGCAAGGTTTTGGGCCGGGCTCGTTGATCCCGAGCCCGTTCGATCCGCGGCTGATCCTGCGCATCGCGCCGGCCGTGGCGCGAGCCGCGATGGAATCCGGCGTGGCGACGCGCCCGATCACGAATTTCGAGGAATATACCGCGCTCTTGGAACGCTTCGCCTTCCGCTCGGGCCTCGTCATGAAGCCGGTGTTCGCCAAGGCCAAGACCCAGCCGGTCCGCGTGATCTATGCCGAGGGCGAGGACCAGCGCGTGCTGCGCGCGACGCAGGTCGTGCTGGAAGAGAAGCTGGCGCGGCCGATCCTGGTCGGGCGGCCTTCCGTGGTCGAAGCCAGGATCAAGCGGTTCGGCCTCTCGATCAAGGCCGGACAGGATTTTGACCTAGTCAACCCGGAAGACGATCCGCGCTACCGCTCCTACGTGCAGACCTATATCGACGTTGCTGGAAGGCGCGGCGTGACGCCCGAGGCCGCGCGCACCGTGGTTCGCACCAACAACACCGTGATTGCCGCGCTGGCAGTGGTGCGCGGCGAGGCTGACGCCATGATCTGCGGCGTCGAAGGCCGCTATATGAGCCATCTGCGCCATGTTCGCGAGATCATCGGCTTCCTGCCCGGCGTCAGCGATTTCGCGGCGCTGGCGATGATGATCACCAGCAAGGGGTCCTATTTCATTGCCGACACCCAGGTGCGTCCGAATCCGAGCGCCGAGGAGCTGGCGGAGGTGGCGTCGCTGGCGGCAACCCACGTCCAGCGGTTCAACATGAAGCCACGCGTCGCCTTCGTGTCACATTCCGATTTCGGCAGCTATGATACGGAATCCTCGCGCAAGATGCGCCGTGCCACCACGCTGTTGAAGGAAAAGCATCCGGAGCTCGAGGCCGACGGCGAGATGCAGGGCGATACCGCGCTCTCGGCTGCCGCGCGAAAACTCGTGCTGCCGCATTCCAACCTGGAAGGCGATGCCAACATCCTGATCATGCCGAACCTCGACACCGCCAACGTCGCCTACCAGATGATCAAGACGCTGGCGGATGCGCTTCCCGTTGGTCCGATCCTGATCGGCCCGGCGCGCCCGGCGCACATCCTCACCCCGGGGGTGACGGCGCGCGGCGTCCTCAACATGACGGCGGTCGCCGCCGTCGAAGCCCAGGAGCGCGCCGGCCGCCAGCAGCCAACCTTGTTCGGATAGAGCCCGGTTCAGATTGAATCAAAATCGGGATTTAGCCTTTTGTTCTGACGCGCTTTCGTCGCGTGAACCGAAGCCTGGTCTGGACCAAGTCCGGCGGTCGGCTTTTGCGCAAAGCCACGATGATCAAGAAAGCGCCTTGGTTCTGCTTCTATAGGAATGTCTGGTTGAGGGCACGCGCAGGCTCTGCGCGGATGGTTTCGATTTGAGCGTTTGAAAAGCGGAGACGAAACGCCCATAATCGTTTCGCGCCGCCTGCAACCTTTGCATGCCATTCAGTGAGGCCGATCCCATGCCAGCGTTAGTTACCTTCGGGCGAGTCCTGTTCGCCGTGCTCTTCATGTATACGGGAGCGACCAAGCTTTTCGCGATACAGCAGACGGCAGACTTCATCGCATCCAAGGTGACGATTCCGGCGCTGCTTGCGCCCTATACCTCGCAGCTCGAAACCATGGCGGGCATGCCGATGCCGCAATTGCTGGCGGTCGGCGTCGGCGGTTTCGAAATCCTCGCCGGCCTGATGATCGCGGTCAATTTCGGCGCGCGCTTCTTCGCGATCCTTTTGATCTTCTTCGTGCTCGCCACGACCTTCTATTTCCACGATTTCTGGAATCAGCCAGCGCCCGAAAATGCCAAGACGCTGATCGAGGCTCTGAAGAACCTGTCGATCATCGGCGCCCTGTTCATGATCGCAGGCTACGGCAAGGGTCCGCGGCCGAACGAGCCGGCCTACGGGGACATCTAACCGCGCTCAGAAATTCCGGATCGCAACGCGTGGGCCATCGAGCGCTGCGGCCGCATTCGGCGGCGGCGCGACGTGTTCGATCTGCGCGGTGCGTGCTGCAATCCTGCGCGCCTGCAACCATTGCGGGAACCACATCGCGATCGCCGGGAAGGCCAGCACCAGGACCACGCAGACGCACTGGATGACCATAAAGTCGGCCATGCCGCGGTAGATCATTCTCAGGTTCCACTCCTTGACGACCTGCTTGAGATAATAGGCTGACATCGCGACCGGCGGAGACAGGAAGGCGGTTTGCAGCACGACCGCGACGAGGCAACCGAACCAGACCATGTCGTAGCCCAAGCCCTTGGCCACCGGCGCCAGCATCGGCAGGAAGATGAACACGATGGCCGGCCATTCGAATGGCCAGCCGAGCAGGAAGATCAGGCCCAGGAGCAGGGACATGGTGCCCCAGGCCGGCAACGGCGAGGCCAGCAAGGCATTGGTCATCCAGGTTGCCGTCCCGAGCCATGAGAAGACCGAACCGAACACGTTGGAGGCTACCGCGAGGAGGAGCACCATGCTGGTCGTTGCAAGTGTGCCGTAGCAGGCATCGAGCAACCCGCGCCACGAGAACCGGCCGTAGGCAATGACGAGGACGATTGACCCCAGTGCGCCAAACGCCGCGGCCTCTGCCGCCGTTGTGATTCCGGCGAGGATGGCGCCGAGGGTCAGGATCGTCAGTACTGTAACCGGCACAAGACCGACCACACACTCCCACAGCACGATCCGCATCGAATCGGGCCGATCCTCGATCGGCACGGGCGGGCCGAGCTTCGGATTGAAGTGAGAGCGTATCAAGGTGTAGGCGATGAACATGGCGGACAGCAGGAAGCCCGGGCCGAAGGCGGCCGCATAGAGATCGATAATCGAGATATCCAGCACGGGCGCCATGACGACCAGCATCACCGACGGCGGGATCAGGATGCCAAGCGTGCCACCGGCGGCAATTGCGCCGGCCGACATGCGCACGTCATAACCCGCCCGGATCATCATCGGCCCGGCCATGATGCCGAGGAGCGTAACCGTCGCGCCGACGGTTCCGGCGGCGATGCCGAACAGCGTCGCTGTGAGGATGACGACCACGTAGAGCGCGCCATTGATCGGTGCAAACAGGTCGCGGAACGCTTTGAACAGTCGCTCCATCAGTCCGGCCTGATCGCAGATGAACCCCATCAGAATGAACATCGGAACTGCGACGAGTTCGTCCTGCTTCATGAGGCCAATGGTCTGGAGGTAGGCGAGGTTGAAGACCCGCTCGCCCATCCCGACGTAGCCGAACATCAGCGCCAGGAACAGCAGCGTGAAGCTGATCGGCAGGCCGATGAAGATCGCTCCCAGCATCACAAGGAGCATGACAAGTCCGAGAAGTTCGAGTCCCGTCATATCTCGATCTTTTCTCTGTGCACGAACTCGCGCCCGAACTGGACCTGGTACCAGCACTTCAGTACTTCGGAGATGCCCTGGATCATGAGAAGAAGGGCTGCCAGGGGGATCGTGGCCCGGAACGGCCACATGATCGCGCGCCAAACGCTTTCCTGCGAGCGCTCGCCGGTGTCATAGGAGTGCAAGGCGTCGTCAATGCTGATCAGCATGAATGTGATCATGGCCGGATAAAAAAATAACAAGTAGGAGATTAGGTCGACGACGCCCTTCTTTCGCTCCGAGTAATTCTCCCAATAGATGTCGGTGCGAACGTGTGCGCCTTTCAACAGCGCATATGCGGCCCCGAGCATGAAGGCCGAACCATTTGCCATGAAGCTCGACTCATAAACCCAAACGGTCGGCGCGTTGAATCCGTAGCGCATGACGACCTCGTACGAGATCGTCACCATCAGAAACAGCATCGTTAGAGCAATGAACCTGCCGGTCACGTCGGTGAAGCGGTCGATCGCCCGTATAATCCCATAAAAGGCGCGCGGGAACTCGCCCCCCGGATTGCCCGGGACCGAAGCACTGCTGCTGTCCGCCGCCATGATCACTCCTCTTCATACGGTGCTGGCGTCCGGCGGTACGAACACCAGCACCTCCGCTTCATGCGGCAAGAGAGATCACTTCTTGGTCAGGTAGATCTTGCTCTTCCAGTAATACTCGCCGGCGAAATTGTACGGCGGGAACCAGGAGAGCTTGAACGGCACGATCTGTTCGGCATAGCTCTTCTGGCTATCGATCACCTTCTTGTAGAAGGGGTTCTTTGCCGCGTGCTCCGCCTGGATCTTCTCCCACTCGTCGAGGAAGTTCTTCAGGATCTCGTCGGGCGTGCGATGCATCTGAACGCCCGCCTTGATCAGGTCCTGGCAAGCATGCGCCGTCTCGCGATTGAAGGCGAAGTTGCGTTGCGTCGTGGCATAGACGCTCGCCACCTTGATGATCTCCTGCAGATCAGGTGTGAGCTTCTTCCAGACGTCACCGTTGATCATCAACTGGCCGCCGGTGACCGGCTCGTGCATGCCCGGCGTGTAGTAGTGCTTGGCCACCTGATGCAGGCCGAGCTTCTTGTCTTCCTCGCAGTTGATCCATTCGGCGCCCTCGATCACGCCGCGCTCCATGGCGGGCACGATTTCGCCGCCGGGAATGGTGACGACCGACACGCCGAGCCTGCCGTAGGTTTCCGCACCGATGCCGTAGATCCGGTACTTCAGGCCCTTGAGGTCGCTGAGACTGTTGATCTCCTTCTTGAACCAGCCCATTCCCTGCGGGTAATCGGTCGGGATCGGGAAGCCGACGACGTTGAGCTTGAGGACGTCGCGATAGAACTCGTCGAGCAGCTTCATGCCGCCGCCGTCATAGTACCAGGCCCAGTAGTCCGAGCCGTCCATACCGAACAGCGGACCATGCGACATCGGTATCGTCGCGGTGTTGCGGCCGAGGATGTAGCCGAACGGCCCCATGCCGACATCGAGAACGTTCTTGGAAGTGGCATCGAATACCTCGAACGGCGGCACGATCGCTCCCGCCGGCAGCGTCTCGATCTTGAGGCGTCCAGCCGTCATTTTTTCGACGGTCTCGGCCCAAAGCTTGAAGATGAGATGGAAGTTCGAGGATGCAGGGTGGGTCGATTGACCCTTCAGCACTAGCGGCTTTTCGGTGGTTTGGGCCTGAGCCGGCCCGGTCAAAGCAGTGACGAACCCAAGAGTCACCGCTGCAAGCATAGTTGAAGCGCGCCTCAACATGTCGTGGTCCTCCCGATGATGACGTATGTTTTTCTTTTTCTTTTGAGGTTGGAACCGCGCCCGCGCGCTGTCAAGCGATCTCTGGCCACGGGTTGGCTTACGGCGAGATTGATTGGACGAAAGGATGACGCCCTACGCGCCGCGCCGCCACGGCGTGACGGTGACCTCGTGCGCTGCATCAAGCATCTGCGGCTTGCCGGCGCGCAGTCCGTGCGCGGCAAGGATTTCCTGCGGCGAACGGGCAGGGACTCCAGGGAAGCAGGGTTCGCCGCCGGGTAGCCGGACATGCGGCGCTTGCGAGAGCCAGAACACGTCGTAGCGGTCCATGAACATGCCGAACACGCCTGGGCCACCGATTACGGCGACGGTGCCGGTATCCACGCCTGCATGATGGCAGGCGGCTTCGAACGAAGCGCCCGCGGGATTCCACAGCGTAGCTTTCGGATTGGACGGGTCGGGAGCAATCGCCTCGACCTTGCGCGTCAGGATGACCCGCTTGCGCCGCGGCGAGTTCGGCTGATCCTCATAGGAACTGCGGCCGTGCAGGATCAGGTCGGCGCGGTCGAGGGCGGCGGTAAAAAACGCCTTGTCGCCCTCGAACTTCAATTCGTCCGGCATGATGTTGCGGGCATCCGCCAGCATGCCGTCCGCGGAGACGATGACATAGCCTTCGATGCGCAGCGCCGGCACGGGCCGCGTCGCGCCGCTACTATTCCGAGATCGTCTGGACGACGCTGGAAACCGGGCGCGAGCTCACGGTCGGCAGCTTCAGATCCTTGACGATGTCCTCGTCATACTGGGCGATGGTCTGTACCGGCGTCTTGGCGCGCATCGCCACCACCTTGTAGCCGCCGGCCTTCAGCTTCTTTAGAAGCTCGGGCAGGGCTTCCGCGGTGTGCTTCTGGAAGTCGTGCATCAAGATGATGCCTTTGCCGTTCTTCTCGACCTTGCGCATCACGGTGTCGATGATGGTCTGAGCCTTGCTCGCCTTGAAGTCGAAGGAATCGAGGTCGCAGGAGAAAATCCCGATGTTGCGGTCGCCAAGATAGGTGACCATCTCCGGCGGGTGCTGCAGTGCGGGGAAGCGGAAGAACGGCGCCGGCGCCTTGCCGCCGAGTGCCCATTTCACGGCGCTGAAGCCTTTCTCGATTTCGTCCTTGCGCTGCTGGTCGTTCAGCTTCTTGTTGACGAGGGCGGCATGCGACCAGGTGTGCGATCCGATCGAATGGCCGGCCGCCATCACCTGCCTGAGGATTTCGGGATAGTAGGTGGCGTGCTTGCCGATCGGGAAGAAAATGCCGGTAGTGCATTCCTCCGCGAGCGTCTTCAGGACTGCAGGCGTATTCACCGGCCACGGGCCGTCGTCGAAGGTCAGCACCACTTCCTTGTCGCGAAGGAAGTCGAGCTCCTTGAAATGCTCGAAGCCGAAGCCGGGACCGCCGGTCGTGTCGATCTCGACCGTGCGGCCGATGCCAAGCGCGTTCGGATTGTTGCAAGGCGGACGGGTCGAGACAGGCGCTGGCGGCGGAACTGGTGCCGCTGCTGCCTGAGGCGCGGTCACGCCTTTGGCGGGTGGAACCTGCGACCACGCCGCGTTTGATACCAGCAGCGAAACCGCTGCAACGATCACCCCCGCCCCAATACGCATCCTGTTTTCCCCAAATTAGAATCCCGCACCCGGTCGGTGGCGCTGCCGTCGTCCGGTCTGCCTCCATCCCCCGACGCACAGTAGCCTAGTTGGAGCACGCGCGCCAATGCAACCGTCGCGATCACACGCAACGGATTTTGTCCCCGAGGCGGTTAATTCAGGAAGCAGCCAAGGCCCGTGCGACTGCGGTTTTGACCCGTGTATCTACGGGTTCGATGGATTCCGGGAAGACGTCGGCGATGTAGCCGTCGCGGCCGATCAGGTATTTGTGGAAGTTCCAGCGTGGAACTTCCTTCAGTCGCGCCTCTGCCGCCCATTTGTAGAACGGATGGGCGTTCGGTCCCTTGACGACCGCCTTCGCGGCGATCGGAAACGTGACATGGTGGCTCTGCGCCGTCGCGGTGATTTCGGTCGCGCCGCCCGGCTCCTGGCCGCCGAAATCATTGGAGGGAACGCCGACGATCATCAGGCCGCGGCTGCCGAACTCGGTCCACAATTCCTGCAGTCCGCCATATTGCGGGGTGAAGCCGCAGAGCGAAGCGGTGTTGACGATCAGGATCGGCCGGCCGGCAAATTCGGAAAGCCTGATGTCGCCGCCGGCCAATCCCGGAAACGAAAATGCGTAAGCCGTGATTCGACTCATGCCGGCCTGCGCCAGGGATTGCTTGCTCGAGGCCATGCCTGCGATCGCGACCAGCGCCGCGGTCATCACGCTCCTGCGGTTCATCATGAAAAGCCTCGGGCTGCGCTTTAGCGACCGAACCATAGCGCAATGCGCGGGCCTCCGCCCCTCAACAAGCCGTTATGGCTGGACCATGCGCAGCGGGACGATGAAGTCGGTGCCTTCGCCGGTTTCGCCGCCTGTGTTGATGCCGTGATCGGATACCACGATCGAACTGCCGGTGGTCAGCATCTCGGCGATCCGCGCAATCGCCTCGGGAGCGACGGCGATGCGGTCCAGCGCCTCGGCCGGACTGTTCGCCGCCGGCAGCAGTTTTGCCTCGGCAAGCGCTGCGCCGGACATCCTGCCGCGCCGCGCAGCGGGCTCGGTGCTATCGATCCGCGCAGCGTTGCGGGCCGTGACCGGCAGCGAGACCACCGACCAGCGCAACAGGTTGGGATCGTTCTTGTCAGCCGCGACGGTGAACACATGGGTGCCAAGCGGCCGGTCGCTCGGCGCAATCGTCACCGGCAAATCGAACAGGGGCTTGAAGCTCTCGCGGACGTACAGCTTGGAATCCTTGCGGCTGACGAACACCGCGATCAGGCCAGGACGCCTGGGCGGTTCGGCCCTGGGACCTTTGTCCGCACCTGGCAGACGCGCGGTATCCTTCTTGACCTCAGGCGCAACAACCGACGCAGCCGGAGTATCAGCGATCGCCTTCGTAGGCGCACCGGCTGCCGAGATAGCTGGCTCGGATTTCGACGGGTCCGCCTTTGCCTCCGCGCTCGATGTATCACCGACAGGCGTTGCGTCGGACATGGTCACGACGGCGCTCGTTGGCCGAGTGCTGCCGGCATCAGCCGTGTGGGTCCGTTCGCCCAGCGGCGCCGCGTGGCCGACGGTCGATCGGAGTTCGAGGCTTGGCTCCGCATGGCCTGCGTCCGCGCCCTTGTCGCCCTTTACCGCGGGCGCATCGGTCGTGGGGTCGTCGGCGATGAGCGGCTGCGGGACGACTTTCTGCGCCACCAGCAACGGGTGCGAGAAACTGGCAGGCGTGATCTGGCCGGGCGTGATGATGACGCGCGCCCCCATCCGGGTCCAGTTCCACATCTTCATGGCAAAAGCGGTTGGCATGCGAATGCAGCCATGCGACGCCGGATAGCCCGGCAGCATGCCGGCATGCAGCGCAATCCCCGACCAGGTGATGCGCTGCATGTAAGGCATCGGCGCGCCGCTATAGATGTTGGAGCGGTGCATCTTATGCTTCTGGATGATGCTGAATACGCCCATTGGGGTCGGATGGCCCTTCGTGCCCGTCGACACGGGGCTTTCGGCGAACAACCCATTGGCGTCGTAGACGCGGACCTTCTGCTGCTCGATCGAGATCGCGATGATCAGCGGCCCCTGCGGTTTGGCGTTGGTTTCCTTGATGGCCGTCTCGGTTTTGGCTGACGGCCGGCGTGTCTTTGGTTTGCGCGGCTGCATCGGCGGCAAGGGCCGGTAATAGCCCGGATCGGAATCCTGCCAGTAAAACAGGGCTGCGTCGGCTTGGGGAGCGGCGGCGACGATGCCGGCCGCGGTCAACATCGCAATCTGCCAAAATCGCTGCTTCGAAAGCGTCGCGCCCGGAGTACTCGCAGTGAAAAACCGATGCCCGCTCACGCGCATAACCCTCAAATCCAGGTACTCGAATCCACCGTCCTGCCAATCCGTTTGTTGTCGCAGAGGCGAAAAGCGTTCACCAGCGTAGGCCTTCTAATTGCAGCGCTTTTCGCCCCGATCGTAGCAAAAAAGCCTCACATTCCGTTAAACACTGGCTCGCTCAATCTGACGCCATCCATAAGGCAGCACTGAGGCCTCCAAGTCCGCTAGCGGCCTTCCTCTGCAACATCCCGGCACTACATAGGCGGCGAGCCCTTCAGCGGAGATATCAATGACATCCAAGGCCATCGTTAAGCGTAACAAGAAGTGGGAAATTCTGGCCTTGGTGGTATTGGCGCTGACATTGTGGCAGGCGGCACCGGCGTCAGCCGCGGAAGAGCCTGACTTGATCTTTCGCCGTTCGACGGTCTTCAAATGGCTTAGCCCCAACGACAAGCTCGCGACCTATGCGGTCGATGACCCCGAGGTCGAGGGGGTGGCCTGTCACTTCACGGTGCCGGAAAAGGGCGGCTTCAAGGGCTGGCTCGGCCTTGCCGAAGAGGTCTCGGATATCTCGTTGGCGTGCCGTCAGATCGGCCCGGTCAAGTTCAAGCACAGGTTGGAGCAGGGCGACGATATGTTCCGGCAGCGCCGCTCGCTGTTCTTCAAGAAGATGCAGATCGTTCGCGGCTGCGACGCTAAACGCAATGTGCTGGTCTACATGGTCTATTCGGACAAATTGATCGAAGGCTCGCCCAAAAACTCCACCTCCTCAGTGCCGATCATGCCCTGGGGTGCCACTGAGGCCGCGGTTCAGAAATGCGGTGAATTCATCCAGTAAGCCCGGCCGGATCCGAGATCGGATCAGGGCATCGAGCTTACCGCTTGAGCGGATTGGAATATTGGCGGGCCTCCAGGCCGGGCCCGACCTTGCGGTCGCGGCAGCCGACCAGATGCACGAATTTCTGCGGCGCCGAGACATTGCCGCGAAATTCGCCGCCTTGTTGCGACATCGCGCCACAAAGGCTCACAGGATGCTCTGAGGCTTTTCCGTGGCGCTCTGTCTTCAGGGAAGCATTGATCCGCTGTTCAGGGCCGTTACTTCCAGACAAATTTTCACCCACCGGCTGGCCGGGTTTGCGGGTCGGGGGTGCACTGTTGCCATTGCCCACGACTGCTGTCCTTTTGTTGAAGAAGGGTCACAACGCACAGGCACGCGGAAGGTTGCGTGGCATTCGCTGAGTCGGCCGGATCGAAGCTTCGGTTCATCCGATCTGCCAGCGAGCGAGGCGGTTCTCGGTCATTGGACGAGGGCCAAAGTGGCCGCAATGGCCAGCTTGCGAAGTTCAGCCTGAGCATCTCAAGTACGAGCGGCCCGGCTGAATTCATTGGATTTTTCCCGCTATTGTTTCGTCGGACAGGGCTGACGAAACAATTCTCCTGCGCGACGAAACCATTTTTCGCTTTTGGCGCAGATGCCTGGAAACAGCCGACAGTTATCAGGTGGCCAACGAGACGGCGGGCACCGCCGACCACCGATAACCGGAGACAGTCAGATGCGGACCATCAGCTTCATCCTCGCCTTGGTCTTCGCCCTGGCTGGTCCCTCGATGGCTGGTTCTTCGGATCAGGGCCTGCCGGGGATTGGCACCTTCGCCTATAACGGCTCGCCGGTTGCGGCTCCGGCGCCGCTACCGATGGTCGTGGCCGCCAACTGAGCGTAGCGGATCCTTTGCAACGAGATCGCCGATAAAGGCTCGGTATGTTCGTACGCATCTGTTCTGCTGTTATCTTTGCGTCTCTTCTTCTCAGCGGCGCGGCACAGGCTCAAGTCCAGTTTCAGCCGCCGCAGACCTCGTTCCGTTCCTTTTTCAAGATGCCCGATCCGCGCGGCGAGTTCGTGCGGCTCTGCGCGCCCCATATGGTCGGACGCTGGGCGCACCCCGAAACCGTTTGCGGCTGCCTGCACGACTACGCCGCCGCAACCGTGGAAGATGCCGATCTGCGCGAAGCGCTGTTGCGCGGCATCAGCGAGACCGGGGTGCCGACGATCGAGACCGCGTGGGTGCCGGCGTCGAAGCAATCCCTGATCGGCCCGACCTTCACCAAGATCGCCAAGCCGACGCTGCAATGCATGTTCGAGCCGGCGACGAACCAGTAGGCTGCTAGGTTAGGCTCCGTATCGAGACCGATTGCACAAGGAGCTCTCATGAAACCTCTTTTTGTCGGCCTGATCGGCCTATTCTCGCTGGCCACATCTCCGGCGTTCGCTGCCGACGCAGCGGTGCAGGAGGCCAATAAGAAGACCGTGCTCGAGTTTTACGATGCGGCGCTAAATCGGAAGGATTTTGATGCCGCGGCGAAGTTTTTCGGGCCGCATTATATTCAGCACAATCCGACGGCGCCGGATGGCATCGAGGGCTTCAAGGCCTTCCTCGGTTTCCTGCGCGAGAAATTTCCGGACTCCCGCAGCGAGATCAAGCGCGCTTTTGCCGATGGCGACTACGTGATCGTCCACGTCCATAGCGTGCGCGAGAAAGGCACGCGCGGCCGCGCCATCGTCGACATTTTCAGGCTGGAGAACGGCAAGATTGTCGAGCACTGGGATGTCGTGCAGGAAATTCCCGAGAAGGCCGCCAACAATAACGGCATGTTCTAGGCCGGCGTGATCGCCGCTAGCGCTTTTTGGTCCCCAGCCGCGGAATGCACTTGCGGGTGCGGAGCACGCCTGACGTCGTCATTTGCGAGCCCTGGACTTCCTTGATTTGTCCCGTCGGACACGATCCATCATCGACCAGGACGCGCTGGCCGAGCCTGAGGTCGACAATGTCTTGCTCGCGCGAGACCGTCTGAGCGAGGGCCGTCGTTGCATAGCCGAGCACGCCTGCGATCAATGCACCGATGACGAGATACGAGACGTTGCGATGGCCAGGCATTGGGCATTTCCGTTCGTGAAGTTGATTTTGAGCATCGAGCTTAGTGACGCGGCCGCGATTCTGATAGGGTGCCGGCCGGCGAGAGCGGTCACGTCACGGCCTTCAGCCGTTTGACCTTGGCAGTTCCAGCGTTGTTCGGCTTGCCATTTGCCTGCAAGGCGGCCAGCGATGACGTCGCGAGTCGCTCGGCCGACGCGATCAGTTGTGGCAGCTTGTGGCCGGCAAAGCCGAGGACAAAGCCTGGAAGCGGGCGTGTGCGGAAATAAGTTTCCGCCAGCAGCCAACCTGCGACGCCGGCCTCCGCCTTGGCCTGCGCGGCGATACGCGGATCGACGGATGGATCGAACTGCGCAACCAGATGCAGGCCCTGCGAGGGCATCGGGACCGAGAGTTTTCCCTGCGATGCCGCCGAGAGGGTCGAAGCCAGAACGTCTCGCGCTTCGCGATAGATCCCGCGCACCCGGCGAAGGTTGGCCGCGAACGCGCCGGAATTCAGCATGTCTGCGACGGCGCCTTCGAGCAGCGTGCCGGGAAAACGGTCGAGCGCGGCACGGGCTGTCGTCACCGGCCCGACGAGCCGCTCGGGCAGAGCGCAGTAGCCGATGCGCAATCCGGGGAACAATGTCTTTGCAAACGTGCCCATGTAGATGACGCGCGAGAGATGATCGATGCCGGCGAGCGACAGCAACGGCGCGCCGTCGTATCGAAATTCGCTGTCGTAGTCGTCTTCGATCACGAAGGCGCCGGCATCCCTTGCCCAGTCGAGCAGTTCGAGCCGCCGCGCCATCGACATCTGCACGCCGAGCGGAAACTGATGCGACGGTGTCACATAGGCCGCGCCAGCCGAAGGAGCGAGGGCCCGGCCCCTGGCCGCGATCAGGCCCGAAGCGTCGACCGGCACCGAGATGGGCCGCAGGCCGCAATGCTCGATCGCCCTTCGTGCGGCGGGATAGCCGGGGTCTTCGCACCAGATCTGATCGCCGGATTTCAGGATCGCGCCCAGCACGATCCGTAAGCTATGCTGCGTTCCCGACGTCAGCATGATCTGGTCGGGATCGCAGCGCAGCCCACGCGCCGACAACAAATGATCGGCGATCGCGGCGCGGAGTTCGCGGCTGCCCCTGGGGTCGCCGTACTGGAGGTGCTCGGTGCCGAACGCGCGCATGCGCCGGCCGGCCAACGACCTGAAGCGCTGCAGCGCCCTTTCGTCGATGTGCGTGCAGCCGAGCGCCAGCGGGCCTTGTTGCGGCGGCTCGATCGCGATCTTCGTCCTGCGAGCGTCATGGACGCGGGCGGGAATGCGCGTTGCGACGAAAGTGCCGGAACCGACGGTGGCTACCGCAAAACCGTCCGCGATCAGGCGCTCATAGGCTGACGTGACGGCGTTGCGGCGGAAGCCGGTCTGCTTCGCAAGCGTGCGCGACGGCGGCAGCGGCTCGCCGGGCTTTGCAATTCCGCCCGTGATGGCGTGGCACAGCGCCTGATAGAGCCGGTGCGGGGCTGAGGCGCCCGGCGTCACGTGGGGGCCGGAGAGATCGAGCGCGAGTTCGGCCTTGCGTCGCGCCGGCGCGGAATTGGTCGGAATTTTTCGCATCGAATTGGCACTATCGCAGACCAAATTGGCCGGTACAACTCTCAACGACCGCTCACCGATCCAACAGGAGCTGCCGTGACCGAAGCCGTGACTGCCGACGTGTATCCGTTATCGCCGCGCAACCAGGTGAAGCGCCGTCATGATCGCGGCTTCTACGATCACGCCACCGTGCACGGCCTGCTCGACGCCTCGATGCTGTGCCACGTCTCCTACGTGATCGACGGCCAGCCCTATTGCACGCCGACATTCTTCTGGCGGGAAGGGAGCAGGCTGTACTGGCATGGCAGCAGCGCCAGCCGGATGCTGCGCAACCAGTCCGAGGGCGAGAGGGTCTGTCTTACCGTTGCCCATCTCGACAGCCTGGTGCTGGCCCGCTGCGGCTTCAACCATTCGGCGGATTACCGCGCCGTGATGGCTTTCGGCACCGCCTATCTCGTCACCGATGCGGTGGAGAAGGAGCGCGCGCTCGTCGCCATGGTCGACCGCTTCTTTCCCGATCGGACCGCGACGTTAAGGCAAAGCACGGCGCAGGAGATTAAGGCGACGTCGGTGATCGCGATGGAAATCGAGCAGGCCTCCGCCAAGATCAGGTCGAAGGGTGTCGCTGACGACGATGAGGATTATGAACTGCCTGTTTATGCCGAGCGTATTCCGGTGCGGACGGTGCTGGGCCGGCCGGAACCCTGTCCGCGGCTTCTCGACGGCGTCGAGCGGCCGGCCTCGCTGAGCGGCTATTCCGAAGGCCGCCTGCTCGAAGATGCATTGCGGGATGCGCATTTTGCGCATTACGCCGGCGGCTGAGATCAGGGTAGGGTGCGCACTCCCGCCTTCCTGGAATTCCCTTCACTGGAGCTGCCGCATGACGACCGATACGCAACAAAGAATCCTCGATGCCGTCGACGCCGGCTTTGATGCCCAACTGGCGACGACCAAGGATTTCGTTGCGATCCCCTCGACCCGCGGCGCCGAAGGACCGTGCCAGGACATGATCGGCGATCTCCTGCGCCAGCGCGGCTACGAGGTCGACGATTGGCATATCGACGTCGAGGATTTGAAGGATCTGCGCGGCTTCGGCCCGATCGAGCATGATTTTTCCAAGGCGCGCACGGTGGTCGGCACGTACCGTCCCGCGAACATTTCAGGCAAATCGCTGATCCTGCAGGGCCATTGCGACGTGGTGCCGGCAGGTCCCCTCGACATGTGGGAGACGCCGCCGTTCTCGCCCGCCATCAAGGACGGCAAGATGTACGGCCGCGGCGCCTGCGACATGAAATCCGGTACCATCGGCGCACTCTATGCGCTGGATGCAATCAAGGCCGCCGGGCTAAGGCCAACGGCGCGCATCCATTTTCAATCCGTGATCGAGGAGGAGTCGACCGGCGTCGGCGCGCTCTCGACCTTGCAGCGCGGTTATCGCGCGGACGCCTGCTTCATCCCGGAGCCGACCGGCGAGACCATGGTTCGCTCGCAGGTCGGCGTGATCTGGTTTCGCCTGAAGGTGCGCGGCTTCCCGGTGCATGTGTTCGAGGCCGGCGCCGGCGCCAACGCGATCATGGCAGCGTATCATCTGATCCACGCGCTGCAGAAGCTCGAGGCCGATTGGAACGAGCGCGCCAAGGCGGACCGCCATTTCAAGGCGGTCGCGCATCCGCTCAACTTCAACCCCGGCATCATCAAGGGCGGCGACTGGGCCTCCAGCGTACCGGCCTGGTGCGACGTCGATTGCCGCATCGCGGTCCTGCCGGGCTGGTCGATCGCCGAATGCCAGAAGGAGATTTTGGCCTGCGTGTCGGCGGCGGCGCGCGATCACCGATTCCTCTCCAACAACCCGCCGCAGGTCGAATGGTCGGGCTTTTTGTCGGAGGGTTATGAACTGACGAACTCGGCCGAGCCGGAAGCGGCCTTCGCAAAAGCGTTCGACGCCGTCTATGGCGGCGCGGTGCCGGATCGCGCGTTCACCGCGCTGACCGATACCCGATTTTACGGGTTGAATTACAACATCCCGAGCCTCTGCTTCGGCGCGAAGGGCGCCGCGATGCACGGCTTCAACGAATATGTCGAGCTGGACTCGTTGCGGAAATCGACCAAAGCCACCGCGCTGTTCATTGCGGAATGGTGCGGGGTGGAGAAGATGTAGGCGCGCGCTGCGAAAGCTACGTCGTCCCTGCGAACGGACCAATACGCCGCGGCTTATCAGTGGCGCGAGATGGTCGTGACCTTCTGCTCCAATTGGCGCCGGTGGTTATGGGTCCCTGCGTTCGCAGGGACGACGGTTAGATTGTCGATTCCGGCCACAACGCCTTTACGATCGCATCCAGCCCATCCGTCAGCGCCGCCGGCCCCGGTTGCAGGATGATTGTCGACTTGATTTCGACAATGCGGTTGTTGCGCACGGCCGGGATATAACTCCAGCCCGAACGCTGCCGGATGCGGTCGGGCACCACCTTCTTGCCGCACCAGGACGCGAGGATCACGTCGGGCGCCGTGTCACGCACCGTATCCGACGAAATGATCCGGTTCTTGGCGGCCTGCTGAAACCGCAGCTTCGGCAGCGCGTCCTCGCCGCCGGCGATCTCGATCAGTTCGGAAACCCAGCCGATGCCGGAGATCAGCGGATCGTCCCATTCCTCGAAATACACCTTCGGCTTGGGCGAGGCGCGGGGCGTTGCTGCGATCCGCGCGAGGCGCTCTTCAAAGCCACGCGCGAGTTGATCGGCGCGCTCCGCCGCACCAACCATAGCGCCCACCGTGCGGATCATCGCGAGGATGCCCGCGATGTCGCGCTGGTTGAAGACATGGACGGCGACGCCCGCGCGCACTAGGTCGGCAACGATGTTTGCTTGCAGATCGGAAAAGGCGAGCACGAGGTCGGGCTCAAGCGCCAGAATCTTTGGAATGTCCGCCGATATGAAGGCCGAGACCCGCGGCTTCTCGCGGCGGACCTGCGGCGGCCGCACCGCATAGCCGGAGACACCGACGATGCGGTCCTGCTCGCCGAGCAGATACAGCGTCTCCACGGTCTCTTCGGTTAAGCAGACAACTCGGCGGGGCGGGAACTGGCGCATGCCGACGGTATGCCGAATTTCGCGCGCCATGTCACGGCAGCCATTACCTCGGAGGTCATTGCCTGATTTACTGGCAGCCTCCATTCTGTTCAGGAAATCACTTCAAAGAAAAGCCGGAGGACGAATGACGCCGCTCGAAAAGATCCAGTCGATGAAGATGCCGTTTGCGGAACTGAAGGGGGTAACCTTCACGGAAGCCGGAATGGATCGGGTGGTCGCCAGGATGCTGGTGCGGCCGGACCTCTGCACGCTGCGGAATACGATTCACGGCGGCGCGATCATGGCCCTTGCGGATTCAGTCGGCGCTGCCGCGACCGTCATCAATCTGCCCGAGGATGCCAAGGGCACCACCACGATCGAGAGCAAGACCAATTTTATCGGCGGTGCCAAGGAAGGGTCTACGGTGATTGCGACTGCCACACCGGTGCATCGGGGGCGCCGCACCCAAGTCTGGCAGACGCGGCTGGAGACCGAGGACGGCAAGCTGGTCGCGGTCGTGACGCAGACCCAGATGGTGCTGTAGCCTCAGGCCATCTCCACCTTCTGCACGGCGTTCAGCATTCCGGTTTGCGGGTGACAATCCACATATTCGAAGAGCTGTTCGTCGGCGCGGGCGACGGTGACCTCGTGGTACAGCCGCAGTTTTGCGGCCGGTCCCAGAGTCGACAGGTACTTCATGGCAGCGCCGAAAATCCTGACATGGGTCGGATGCGATTCAGCCCAGCGCTCCAGCGCCGATAGGCTTTTCCACCAGCTCATGCCGTAGGACTTTTCGGCTCTCGCGCCGTCAGGGCCGATGGCGGTCATGTAGCGGTTGGCGTAGCAGCCGATCGAACGTCCCTGGTCGCGGAGGAAGTCCATGCCTTCGCGCAGCACCGGCTCGACATCGCCGAGGTACATCTTGCGCTCCGCGGCTTCGGTATCGCCCCAATCCTGGCCCGAGCGGATCAGGCAGACATTGTCGTGTGGGATGATCCGGATACGCGCGCCCTCGCGAATGGCTCGCGCGGAACCTGAGGGCGCCATCTCGCTGGTTTGGGACAACGGGATGCGATCGCGCATGCCACCCCAATAGGCGTGCTCCAACACTTCGCCGCTCATGCCGTCGGCGAGAACGGCCATGCCTTCCGGCCTTCCGAGCGAAGAGAACAGCGTCTCATAGCCCTCCACGGATGGATAAAGCGCCTCGATGAAAGTACCGCACCCGTTATTGGTGCGTTGCTCGCCAGTCCAGCGCTCGCGCACGGCGGGAAACCAGCGATCGAATTTTTGCCGGTCATCCCAATAGGCCACCGTGACGACGTTGGTGAAGCCGGCCTCGTCGATATAGCTCGCGCTGTCCCAATGGGACGGGCCATCGGCGGCCGCGAAATCCGAAGCGAGCCGCACCAATGCCTGCTCCGCGGCGGCCGGGAGCGCGCCGCGGGATTGGATACCGAAATAGGCCATCACCACCCGCGTCACGCTTGGCTTGTGCCGCGCCACGAAGGACGGGTAGGGCGGCGCGTAATCGTCACCGACGCGGCGGTGACGCGTTCGCGCGGTTTGCAGATGCGCAGGGATTGCGGATTCCATGGGCCTGCTCCTTCTCGAAAAAATGAAGTGCGTCAGGCCTGCAGCCTGATTTCGCTCATGACCTCGGCATCGACAGGAAGCGAGAAATGCTCGACGCGGTTGGCGCGCGTGGGGTTGAGCAGCAGCCGCGTGACGTCGGGCCGCGAATAATGCCCGGCCGGATCGGCGGCGTTCTTCGCTACCCCGATCATGCCGAGGTCGATGTCGGCATACAAAATTCCTTCCTGGTCAGGCGGAAGTTTCTCGGCCAGCGAACTGCCGTCCGGCCCGTAGATCACGGCGTGGCCGCCGCCGGCATGCAGGAAGGCATGCTTTTCAGGAGTGTCGCAGAGTTCGTCGATCATGGCCTGCGAAACGACAGCGCAGGGGCCGAGGAAAAAGCACGAGCCTTCGACCGCATAGACCTCGCTGGCGGCGTTGTTGACCTCATGGCCGAGCGCATGCGCGAACGGATCGTACAGCGAAAAGCTCGGCCAGGCGCCGACATGGACCTGTTCGTTCTGGGCGTACATCGCGTATTTCGACAGCGGCTGCAGATGCTCCCAGCAGCACAATGCACCGAGCCGTCCGACGTCGGCTCGATCGTGAACGGCGAGATCGCTACCGTCGCCTTCACCGAACACGGTGCGTTCGGCATGGGTCGGACGCAGCTTTCGACGCTTGGCAATGGTCTCGCCGTCAGGGCCGATCAGCCATTGCGCGATATAGAGACTTCCGCCGTTGCGTTCGGATAGTCCGAGCACCGCGGTCAGTTTGGCGCGCTTCACGGCTAGGCGGATCTTTTCCGCCTGCGGGCTGTCGAAGGCGAGCGAGTTGTCGAAGTAGCGCTGCACAAAGCCGCGGCCGATCGCCCAGGCCGGCGCGCCGAGCCAGATCTGCCATGGGTACCCGGGAATAAAGGTTTCGGGAAACGCGATCAGCTTGGCGCCTTGCGCGGCAGCCTCTTCGATCAGCGCGATGGTCTTGTCCACGGTTGCGTCGAGATCGAGAAAAACCGGCGCCGCCTGAACCACCGCCACCTTGTATTTCTGATGAACCAGACCCATCGCATCGTCCTCCCGCATCGACAACTGACATTCGCTGATGCCAAGCCTACAGCCGTGGTCGCGCGCACCGCTTGTCCGCGGCGGAACGAAAACTTGTCTTAACCGGCAGGAGGACAGCGCTAAGCGGCGTCCGATGGGTGGGCGCAACGGGAAGGAGAGGTGAGGAAAAGACGTTACTTGCCCTGCTGCTCGCGCCATTCGCGCGGCGAGATGCCGAAGCGCTGCTTGAAGATGCGGCTGAAATGGGCGAGGTCGTTGAAGCCCCAGGCGAAGGCGATCTCGCCGATGTGCCGGGCCTGGTAGGCGGGATCGGCAAGATCTCGCTTGCAGCGCTCCAGCCGTTGCGCCTGCACATAGCTGCGGAACGAGGACTGTTCGGCGGCCATCAGATCGCTGGCGTAACGCGGCGAGATTCCGACTGCGGCTGCAGCGCGCGGCAGCGACAGTTCGGGATCGGAAAGATGCGTCAGGATATGGTTCTTGAGGCGATAGAGCAGCGCCGACCGGTGGGCCGACTGCTCCGGCATACGGCCATGCAGCCGGTCGGCAAGCGTCATCGCCAGCAGGTCGAGCGCCTGGTCGAGTAGGCGCGTTGCGGCGGCAGGATCAACCAGCTCGATCGTCTTGCTCACATTGCGCGCGAAATCATATGTCAGCCGTTCGAGCGGACGATCGCCTGCAAACGTCGTCGCGGTCAGACTATCGAACGAGCCGACGCGCTGTTGCAGCAGTTTGCGGGGCATCTGGAAAATGGTCTGCGAAAAGCTGTCGTCGAACCGCAGCTCGTAGGGGCGGGTGGTGTCGTAAATGACGAATTGTCCGGCGGAGACGACAGCCTCGCGGCCATCCTGGAACACGCCGTTCACGCCGTTGTTGCCCAGCGCCATCAGCACGAAATCTTCGCTGGCGCGGGATATTCGCGACGGCGTGCGGAATACCCGCTGTGCCGTGGAATCGACCTCCGTGAGCGCGACCGGTCCGATTCTGGATTGCGACACCGAGCCCCAAAACGCGCCGCGCAGGTCCGATTTGCAGTCGAGCCCAACGAAGGTGTCGCACACGATGTCCTGCCACACCGCAAGCCGGCGCTCCGGAAGGCAAGATCTGGTGTCGAGCATGACAGCCACAATGGGTCTCCGCGAACCATCCGGGTGCGTTGCCGGGGCTTGGCGCATCCAAAATAAGCAAGCCCCATGCCCACTTTGCGCCGGGCGACGAACCTTAACAATTGGTTAATGGCGGGTTGCCTAAATCACTGCAAACATTGCTGTTATTTAAGTCAGTACACGGCGCAATCCGGTCTTGAATTCGATGCTGCGCCGCACAATATGGGTAGTCTAGGGATTCGACGCCTCCTCGAGGGTTTTCTCAGAGGAGTTTTGGACTATGTACCTCACCGTTATTGCGGCTGCGCTTGCCGATAGCAGCGTGCGCACGCTGAGCCAGCAGGAAGAACTGCCGCTATTGCGCGATCACCTGCTGCGGCTCGACCGCACCAGCCGCCGCGATCGTTTCCATGGCTTCATGGATGACAGCTTCATTGAGCGCTACGCCGAGAAATGCGCCAATGACGGCACGACGATCATCGCCTTCTTTGAAAACGCCGTGGTTCGCGGAGCGGCGGAGCTGCATCCGCCGGACCAGTCACCGGATTCGCTTCCCGAGATCGCTTTCAGCGTCGAAACGTCCGTGCGGCGTCGCGGCGTCGGCAGCATCCTGTTCCGCAAGCTGATCAAGGAAGCACGCGCCAAGGGCTATAAAAGCCTGCGGATCACTACCGGCGCGCAGAACGAGGCGATGCGCGCGCTCGCCAGCAAGTTCGGCGCGCAGCTTGTATTCCGCCACGGCGAATCCACCGGCACGATCGATCTGACGAAGTATGATCAGGCCGAACTTGCGACGTCCTGGATCGAGAGCGTGCTGAAGACGATGCGTGCGGTGGTAGCTTTTAACCGCGCTTATCGGCGAATGCTGCTTCGTATGGCCGGGACCGCCCCGTCCGAGTGGGGGGCGTCTTAAGGCGATCCGTACGTTCAATCTCGAGAATTGCCCAAAGCCTTGGGCAATTCTCCGCGCAATTCAGATAATCGCCGGCTTGTCAGGTGCCGGTACGCTTGTCATTGCCAAAACGCCTGACGACGCGGCGCTCGACCACGACCGAACGCTGTGCGCCTTGCTCGCCTGTGATGACGCGGGTGGCCGATCGTGCCAGCGCACGGCCGGTCTTCTTCACTTCAGCCAGCACTTCCTCATAAGGCAGGCCCATCAGCGCGGCGGCGATTTCCGCCTGCTGCTGCTGATCGTCGGTGATCCCGACCGCGGCGAAGATTGCCTCCTCTAGCGTCGGCGGATCCCGCCGAACACGTCGTGTGCCGTATTTCGTGTTCCAGTCTTCGCTCATAGGCGCCTCGCATTTGATTGCGGAGATACCTAGGTGCCCTAATGCTGCATTGCAATATCAATTTCGCTCGGCAATACAGCCATGCGTCTAAAATCTTTCAAGTCCGGTAGCGCGTACGGTTCGGTGTCACCGTGCTTGCCATCATGGCGAGGGATTGCCGGCGACAGCCAGATCCAGCGGCTGTTGCGGCCAGCGCTTCAGGGCGGCATGGCCGGCATCAGTCAGCACGTAGATGCCGCGCTCGGCGCGATCGAACCAGCCATAAACATTATGCAAGAGGATTTTTCCGGCATCGGGAATCTCCGCCCGCAGATCCCTGACGCGCCGCGGCCCGCCTGACAGCGCGGAGGCACAGGCCAGCGCCTGCTGACGGTAGGCCGTCATGATCGGCGCACGCGTCGATCCGCCCATGACGGGATCGCCCTTGCGCTTCTGGTGCTCCGCGATCAGCCGCGAGCGCTTTTTGGGATCGCGGCGGGGCGCTGATGTCGGTGGCTTGACGAGCACTTCCACATCGCCGGTATTGGTGACAGCGAGCATGCCGAAGCCAAGCCGGCGGCAGAGGTTGCGATACCGCGCGTCGCTTTCGCGGCCCTTGCCGCGGGCGGATAATTTAGCCGCAAGCCAGACCTCGTCGGCAGCGCCGGCGCGATCGACCGCCTGCAGGATCAGTTCCAGGTTGAAGGAAAGCTTGAGTTCGCCGATCACCACGATCGGCGGATCGTCGCCACTCAGCGCCACGAGATCGCAGCCGCCGACCTCGCCTTTGACGGTGAAGCCGAGCTTTTCGAGGAAGCGTTTGACGGGAAGATAAAGTGCGGTTTCCAAGGCAGGCTCCGGCGGCGCTGGCTGCCGCGACTCAACACGCCGAGCCTAGCCCAATTCCGGCAAAGCGTTTGATCGGATAGCCCCGGAGCGGCTATTGTCGGAGCGGGGACAAGGCCAGCGGCAGTTTGAGGGAACCTGCGAATCGACCGTTCGCGGGCCACAGGCATTTGTCGCTCCCACAGCGAGTAGGCGCGTTGCAAGGGCTATACAAATTCCGCTTCACCACGGCCCGCGGCACGGGCAGCGGCGTGATGTTTGCGACATCGGGCGGCAGACTATACGGCGGCGATTCCGGCTCTTCCTTTGTCGGCCACTTCACCGAAACCGATGGCATCGTCTCTTGCGAGGTTACGATGTCGCGCCACTATCACGATCCCAAATACGTTCCGATGTTCGAAGTTGAACATGCCGTGATGAATTTCAGGGCGCGCCCCGCGGCGAGGAGTTTCATTTTAACGGCGGCAGCGCGGCCTTGCCCGGCATCCATTTCACGACGGTTCTGAGCCCTATCGATGATACCGATGCGCCGCCGCCTGGTACGGTCGGCCCTGAGGGGATCGGCAACGGGCTCTATTCGATCCACATTCGTATGCTCGACGGAATCGATGCCGGCAACACCGGTGTCATGATGCTGCAAGACGGCCGCATCAGGGGCGGCGACGCGTTCTTCGACTATGTCGGGGCGTACACGGCGGCGAACGGCAGATGGAAGGGCGAACTCATCAACCGCGAGCATACCCCGGCCATGGGCGAACGGCCGGTGTTCGGCGGCCATGAAGTCGGCATCGGCTTTTCCGGCACGTATGACCGCGACAGTGCGGAAGGTGATGCCACCGCGCTCGTCGGCAAGCGCAGCATCCGATTCAAGGCGGTGCTGCGAAAGCTTGTGGAAGTGGAGGGCTAAACCCTCCCGTTCACCGGCAGCAGCGCGCCGGTGACGGCGCTTGCGGCGTCGCTGGCGAGGAACAGGATCACGTCGGCCAGTTCCTTCGGCGTCACCCATTTGGTGAAATCCGCGTTCGGCATGCTGGCGCGATTGGCCGCGGTGTCGATGATCGACGGCAGCACGGCATTGACCGTGATCTTGCCCTTGAGCTCGGCGGCGAGCGCCTCGGTGAGGCGGTGCACGCCGGCTTTAGAGGCGGCGTAGGCGCCCATGCCACTGTCTGCCTGCAGCGCGCCCCTCGCGCCGATATTGACGATGCGGCCCGCGCCCGATGCGGCGAGATGCGGGATCGCCGCGCGCGAGGCGTTGAGCGCGGTCATGACGTTGAGCGCATACATCCGTTGCCAGGTCTTGGG
The DNA here is from genome assembly GCF_018398875.1 of Bradyrhizobium sp. sGM-13. GTDB lineage: Bacteria > Pseudomonadota > Alphaproteobacteria > Rhizobiales > Xanthobacteraceae > Bradyrhizobium. The sequence continues at coordinate 363,323 of NZ_JAGWDK010000004.1, forward strand.
ATCACCCTCCGCCACCGTCTCGAAGGCAAAGCCGCCGGCGATGTTGATCAGCGCGTCGAGCTTGCCGAAATGCGCGGCCGCGGCGTTGATGGCCTTTTTGGCTACCGCGGCATCGGTGAGGTCGACGCCGCCGAGTTCGAACAGGTCGGCCGTGGCCGGGACTTGCGTCGGGGCATGGTCGACGCTCGCAATTCTTGCGCCCAGCGCCAGCGCTTCGTCCACGACCACCCGGCCGAGCGCACCCAGCGCGCCCGTCACGACAATGACTTTTCCGTCCATGAAGGGCCTCCGCATGCGGATGAGGGAGCGCACCTTAACAGGAGATTTTCAATCCCAATGCGGCGAATTTCTGCATGAGCGTCAGTCTCGCCGGCCCAAATTGTCGCGGCCCGCGCTGGCTGGCGGTAGCGAGCTACATAGGGGCAGAGCCAAATCGATAAAATTTGCCGGAGTTCTGTAAGCCGTTTGCAGAATCCATTCGGTACAACAGGACTCCAACAAAAAGGCAGGGGGATTTGTCATGGGTTTGCCGGATCATGGTTTACCGCTTGTTCAGCTTAAGGAGCAACGGCGCGACCTGGTTGTAGCGCTGCAGAATCGCAGCGGTCCGGTCTCGAGCTGGGAATTGATGCAGATCGCAGCGATCCAGCAGGCGATCTCGGCGTTCGAGGACGTCATCGCCGACCTCGACGCCGAACTGGAAATGGAAGCGGCGGCCTGAGCCGATAGCGCGCGCAGCTTTTTGGCCACGGTCTGCTTTACGACTTGCGCGTGGCGGATAAGATAGCGCATGCGCTACGCTCTCGCATTTCCACTCGCTCTCGTCGCATTGCAGTCGGTGGTCGCCGCACATGCGCAAGGCTGCGTCGCCGATCGGCACGGCGGCCTTGTATGCGGCGAAGGGAAAGCTGCGATGCGCGTCTTCGCCGGCACCACCTCGCCCTCGAAGGACTACGCGTTCGCCTGGCGAACCGCGCAAGGCCTGCCGTCCGGCCAGGATACTCCCAACGACGTCGAAAACGTCCTGATCCGTGTCACCGATGGCGCGGTGCTGGCCACACTGGGCGGTACCCATTGGGAGACGGGTGAAATGCGGGCGAACCGCTACGAACTGATTGCGGCCTGGTCGCCGGACAGCCGGGCCGTCGTCGAGGTGGCGAACAGTCGTTGGGAGAGTGATTCCTTTGCCTATTACCTGATAGACGGTGCAGCGGCGACCAAGCTCGATCTGCGTGCGCTGGTCGAGCCTGTCATGACGGCCAGGCTGCCGCCGCGAAATCGCCAGGGTAATTTCTTTCGCGTGCATGAGGACCTGCCGGTGACACTCGATGCGCGCGGCCGCGTGCGCTTTACCGCGATGCTCTATGTGCCCAAGGGCGAAACCAGCAACGACTACAAGGTGCAGGTCAACGTCAGGGCGAGAGGCGGCAAGCTGTCCGCGCAGGTCGTGTCGATGCAGCGGGTGAGGTGAAGGCGGATTAGATCAGCGCTGCAGATAGCGCGCTTCGAGGTGGGCGCGTTCGGCTTTGCCGAGACCAAGACCATCGCGGAGATAGCTTTCGAGATCGCCATAGTCGGCGTCGATGGCCTCGAAGGCGGCGGCGAGGAACGATGCCTGCACCGAGCCTAGCACCTGGCTGACGTTCTCGGGCAGGTCGCTGCTGTGATTGGGGTCCCTGCGGTAGAAGCGGTTGGTCAGCAGATAGTCTTCCGAGATGATGTCCTCGGAAACACCGAGCGTATGCAGGATCAGCGCGCACGCAAAGCCGGTGCGGTCCTTGCCGGCGGTGCAATGGATCACCAGCGGCGCGCGGTCTTCCAACAGATGGGCAAAGAGCGCGCGGAAATGCTGCGTGTTGTTCTGTACGTAGCTGCGGTAGGAATCGCGCATCACCTCGACGGCGTGGTCCGTAGACAGCGGCGAACCGGCGGCTGCGATCGCGCGCAGCGCCGCGACCACCGTCGGCTCGACCGGCAGCGAATGAACAGTGATTTCCGGCATGCCGCACAGGGCGACGGCGCGCTCCTCGGTGCCGCGAAAATCGAACGCGCTGCGGACGCCCAGCTCCCGCAGGACGGAGACATCGCCTTCGGTGAGGTGGCCAAGATGGTTGGAACGAAAAATCTGCCGCCAGCGTACGGTCCGGCCGTCGCTTGTGGGGTAGCCGCCGAGATCGCGAAAATTGCTGGCGCCGGCAAGATTGAGATGGCGGGCAGGGGAATCTGACATCATGCAGCAAGGGTTCGGACGGAGAACAAGGGACGGGTTTCGTTCGGCCCCGTCTCGTCTATACTGAACTCGCAAGAGGGCGAAGCATGAATCGGCGGAACATCACGATTTTTGGCGCGGCGCTAGGCTTCGCCGCGGTTGCAACCATGCCGTCACAGGCATCGGCGCAGTCCAGCTTCCAGAATTATCGTTGCGCCGACGGCTCGCAGTTCACGGTTGGATTTTTTCAATACGACAAGCGTGCCCATCTACAACTTGACGGCAAGGCGGTGACGCTGCCCAAGCGTTGGACCCTGTCAGGGTCGCGTTACCAGGGGAAGGGCGTGACCTTACGGATCACCAAAGCTGGCATCACCACCCTCAAGCACGCCAGGCGGCGGACCACGACGTGCCAGCAGACATGAAAAAGGGCCGAAACGATTTCGTTCCGACCCTTTTCTAGTTCTCCGTCCGCGCCTCGTTTGTCCGGCGCGTCCCTGCCAAACACCTCCCGGGCATCAGTGATCCCGCTCGCTCTTGGCATCCTCGATCGCCGCGGCGTGGTACCAGCTATCGCAGCAGTCCGCGAGGTTGACCGGTTGGGCCGCAAACTCGGTCACGGCTTTGGTCTCGCCATAGCGACGTCCCCCGAGAGCCGCCCGGCCCCCGGCTGGGAATTGGTAGATCGTGGCTGACCCGTGATTCAAACTCGGATTCATCGTTGCAGTCTCCTTCTCTCGACGCGCGAGCCTCCATGGTGCGCCCGACTCGTTCTCTAGTGGTTACGTAAGGCGATATTGTCGGTGCCCCGGGCGGGTGCAAGTGACCAAGAGAGCGGCAGGTTTTGTTTATTTCGTAGGCAGTTTTGGCGGTGCATTCTGCGAGGCAGCGTTTGCGTGACCAACGCGCGGCCGTGCGGGATGGTTGCTCGGGTGAGTTGGCGTCTGACGCGGGGACCTCAAAAGGATGCCGCACCTTTAAGCGCGTAGCGGCAATGAAGGGAAAATGCCGGAAAAATAGGCTGGATTCAGTTCGCAACCCTGCCGCCAGACCACCTGATTTGCGGGCCGGCCGCGCTCCTATGTCGCAGCTTCTATTTCGGGCCGCCGCCGGCGCGAGCTGTGGATGGCCAATGCCGCACTGCAGCGATTGGCACGCTACATGCTTAGAAGGGAGTGGCCTGACGTGGCCGGGTACACGTATGCGGAGACCTCCGGGGGCTGGGCGTCAAAATCCAGAATTCAAGGTTTCGGTTTTCCGCATTTCATAGCAACTCAAGAGAGGCTCAATGACCAAGTACAAGCTCGAGTATATTTGGCTCGACGGCTATACGCCGACGCCGAATCTGCGCGGCAAAACGCAGATCAAGGAATTCGACAAGTTTCCGGCGCTCGAACAGCTTCCGCTGTGGGGCTTCGACGGCTCGTCCACCATGCAGGCCGAAGGCCACAGCTCCGATTGCGTGCTGAAGCCGGTCGCCGTCTATCCGGATGCTGCGCGGGAAAACGGCGCGCTGGTGATGTGCGAAGTCATGATGCCCGATGGCAAGACCCCGCACTCCTCGAACAAGCGCGCAACCATCCTGGACGATGAAGGCGCCTGGTTTGGTTTCGAGCAGGAATATTTCTTCTACAAGGACGGCCGTCCGCTCGGCTTCCCCTCGGACGGTTATCCGGGTCCGCAGGGCCCATATTACACCGGCGTTGGCTACAAGAACGTTGGCGATGTCGCCCGCAAGATCGTGGAGGAGCATCTCAACCTCTGCCTCGCCGCCGGCATCAACCACGAAGGCATCAACGCCGAAGTGGCGAAGGGCCAGTGGGAATTCCAGATCTTCGGCAAGGGCTCCAAGACCGCTGCCGACCAGATGTGGATGGCTCGCTACCTGATGCTGCGCCTGACCGAGAGCTACGGCATCGACATCGAATTCCACTGCAAGCCGCTCGGCGATACCGACTGGAACGGCTCGGGCATGCACGCCAACTTCTCGACCAAGTACATGCGCGAAGTCGGTGGCAAGGAATACTTCGAGAAGCTGATGGCTGCCTTTGAGAAGAATCTCATGGACCACATTGCCGTCTACGGGCCGGACAACGACAAGCGCCTGACCGGCAAGCACGAGACCGCGCCCTGGAACAAGTTCAGCTACGGTGTGGCTGACCGCGGCGCCTCGATCCGCGTTCCGCACTCCTTCGTCAACAATGGCTACAAGGGCTATCTGGAAGACCGCCGCCCGAACTCGCAGGGCGACCCCTACCAGATCGCGTCCCAGATCCTGAAGACGATCGCGGAAGTGCCGACCGGAGCCAAGGCGGCCGCGGCCTAAGAGACTTAACGATACAATTCGGGCTTTACGCGTTGCAAAGCTGATCCGCCAAGGCACCGCCTTGGCGGATCATTGCGTTTTGATGACACCGAGCCTCGAAAGGTTGATTTAAATACGTCCGTTCAAGGCCGTTTCCCTGCGTTATGAACCGCGCTAGACAATTAGCCGGGTTTGCCGGGGTGACGGCATTGTTTGAGGGATTTTACAAAGTCAGGTTTCAGCTTGGCGCGGCGGTCGGCCGCAGCGTGATGTATGCGCGCGGCGGCAAGATGCTGGGCGGCAATTCGGCCTTTGCCCATATCGGCAGTTACGAAAAACGGGACGATGGCGTCGACATCGTGATCCAGACTGTGCGCCACAACCCGGACCCGAATTACCGCGCGATGGCCGGCACCGACGATGCCACCTTGCTGGCGAAGGGCAGGGCAGACGGCAATCTGTACCGCTTCGAAGGAGGCCTGAAGGAGTTGCCCGGCGTGGCGTTCCAGTCGGTAATGACGCCGATCGAGCAGGAGGCCATCCCGATCGCCGGCAGCGTCGGCGTGGGCGGTATCGTCAACGGCCTCTATTCCATCCACGTTCGCCTGCTCGACGGCGTCGAGGGCGGCCTGACCGGCGTGATGCTGCTCAATGATGGGCGCATCCTCGGCGGCGACGCATCCTTCTACTATCTCGGCACGTACACCTCGGAGAACGGCCGCTGGAAAGGCCAGATTCTCAACCAGGAGCACACGCCCGCCATGGGCGAGAACCCCATTTTCGGCGGCCATGAAGTCGGCATCGGCTTTTCCGGCTCCTGCGACGAGCAAGGCGCGCTCTTGGAGGCGACCGCGCTCGCCGGCAAGCGCAGCCTTCGCATGACCGCGGTGCTCAAGCTGATGCGCCGGGTATAGCAGCCGATGGTTGATACCATCCGCATGCTTTCGACGCTGGCGTTGAAGGGCGCCGTGCAAGGCCTGGCCGGCCAGTATCAGGCGGCCGGCGGCGCACGCATCGACGCCGATTTCGCGCCCACGCTGGCGCTGTTGGACCGGCTGCGCGCGGGCGAGGCCGCGGACGTCGTCATCCTGACCCGCGAGGGGCTGGACGAAGTCGTGCGCGAGGGGCGGGTGGTCCCGGAGACTTGCGTGGACCTGGCTCGCTCCTTCGTCGGCATCGCCGTGAAAGCCGGGGCGGCCCATCCCGATATCGCGACCGAGGCGGCGCTGCGCGCTGCGTTACTCGGCGCGCGCTCGGTGGCCTATTCGCGGCTCGGCGCCAGCGGTATTCTGTTTGCAAGACTGATCGAGCAACTCGGCATTGCCGCCGACATCAATGCGAGGGCGCAGATCATCCCGCAGGGTTTTACCGCTGAGAAGCTGGTGACCGGCGAGGCCGATCTCGCCGTCCAGCAGATCAGCGAGTTGAAGCAGGTCGGCGGCATCGAGGTGGTTGGAGCCATCCCACGCGACTTGCAAACGCCCGCGGTGTTTTCCGGTGGGCGTATGGTAGCGAGCGACAAGCCGGATGAAGCGGACAGGCTGCTGCGATTTCTTGCGTCGCCTGCGGTCGCACCTGCTTTGCGCGAGAGCGGGCTAGAGCCCTGAATTTCAATCCCGGATCAAGACGACACCGGCGATCAACAGCACTGCGCCTGCGAGCCGCGCGGCGCTCACGGGATGCGGCGTCAGCCCGAACGCGCCGAAATGGTCGAGCGTCACTGCAGCGAGCACCTGGCCGGCAATGACCAGCGCAAACAGCGTCGCTGCGCCGAGCGACGGCAACAACAGGATCGCCAGCAGGATGAAGGCAGCGCCGAATACGCCGCCGGACCACGCATACCACGGCACATCGACCATTGTTTTCCAGGACGGCACGCGTTCGCCTAGCGCGATCACCGCGACGATCATGGTGATGAGGCCGCCCGCATAGCTGATCAGCCCCGCCCAGGCCGGCGAGCCCAGCGCGGTGCGCAGACTGCCATTGAGCACCTGCTGGGTCGCGACGCTGACGCCAGCGCCGAGCGCAAGGAGATAGAGGAAGAAATGTTGCACGTGATCCCCCGTTCATTCCACGCCGGCCGAACGATTCCGGCACTGCAAGCTCAGACAACGCGAATAGCCGGAGCGGAACAAGGGGACCCGTGGCGTCATTATTGCGGACGGGGGCTCGCAACAAAGCGGTGCTGGCCATGATCCGAAAATTGCAATCGGGCGAATACCGGCTCTATTCCCGCAAAATCAATCCGAAAACCGGGAAGCGCCGTAACCTCGGAACCTTCAAATCGCGTGCGGCGGCGGAAAAGCACGAGCGCGCCGTGCAGTATTTCAAGCGGCATTGAAACTGCGATAAAACGCACTGGTTCCATCGCGGCGGCGGTGCTAAGCCCGCCCGGACGATTCCGATAGTGCAGGACATTTCGTTGCTGAACGGGCTCTACAAGGTCGAGTACGGCGTGAACGACGCGTTCGGCCGCAGCATCATGTGCATGCACAATGGCAAGCTGTTGGGCGGCAATTCCGCCTTTGCCCATCTCGGCACCTACCAGGAGACGGGTCGGGAAATTATCGGCGAGGTTATCACCCAGCGCCATAATGACGACCCTCACTACAAGCCTTTGATGGATACCGATGTCGCCGCCATCAGCGTGCGCGGCAGGCTGCAGGGCAACAGGATTCGTTTTGAAGGAAGCGCCGCGCCGCGGCCCGGCGCCTTGTTCTGGGCCGAGTTGACGCGGCTCGACGACGAGGCACTGCCGCCGGTCGGCACCGTCGGGCCGGGCGGCATAATCAATGGGCTCTATTCCCTCCAGCTCCGCGCGCTCGACGGTATCGAGGCCGGTCTGTCCGGCGTCATGCTGCTGCTGGACGGCCGCATCCTCGGCGGCGACGCTTTCTTCTATTACCTCGGGTCCTATGCTTCGGCCGACGGCCGCTGGAAGGGCGAGATCCTGAACCAGGAGCATACGCCGGCGAAGGGCGAAAACCCTGTGTTCGGCGGCCATGAGGTGGGCATCGGCTTTACCGGCACCTGCGACGAAGCCGGCGCTGAACTCGAAGCCATTGCGCTCGCGGGAAAGCGCAGCTTACGGCTGGCCGCGACGCTGAAGCTGATGCGGCCGGTCTAGCGTCGTTTGCGCCGCGCCAAAAACCAGCCGGTGAGGGCCACGGGCGCGCCAACCGCGATCCAGGAAAAATAACGGCCGGCGCCTTCCGAAAGCAGCGCCGTCAACAATCCAGCGACCGACAGCACCCCGATCAGCAGTGGACCGCCATACACGGTCCACCAACCGCCACTGGAGCGCAACTTGCGTGCGTCGGTCATCGCGACGGCTGCAACGCAGGCTGTCCCGCGATCGCGTGGCTGCGGTGCTTGCGGCGTTTGATGACCCACAGATAGAGCCCACTGACGATGACGACGATCGTCATGATGTCGAGCAGGGCCCAGATGATCTTCAGCGGCATGCCGCCATAATCACCGAAGTGCAGCGGTTGCGACACGAGCAGCGCCTTGAGATAGACCGGAAGATCGCGCGCGTCGGAAACTTCGCCGGTTTCGCCATCCAGCAGCACCGGCTTCAACAGCCGCGACGTCAGCGGCGTGTCGCCGCGCATGAACACCGCGAAATGATGCGAGCTCGTGAACGGGGTGCCGGGGAAGGCAACGAAGGAGACGTTCATGTCCGGCGCGGCCTTACGCGCATTCTCAAGCGCTACATCAAGCGAGGCGAGATGGACCGGCGGCGGCTTGCCGGCATAGGGTTTGACCATGTCAGTGAGCTCGTCGGCCTTCCACTGGCTCAGCATCACTTCCGCAAGCGTATTGATGACGCCGGTAGCGCCGACCACCAGCGCCCACGCGATGGTCACCGCGCCCAGAAGATTGTGCCAATCGAACCAGGCAATGCGGCGCGACTTGTCCCTGAGGGTGCCGAAACTCAGGCGCCGCGTAAACGGCCAGTACAGCACCACGCCGGAGACGATGGCGACAAGAAATAGGAATCCCATGGCGCCGAGGAACAGCTTGCCAGGCTGGCCGGCAAACATATCGACGTGGAGTTTCAGGAAGATCAGCATCGGGCCACCGCCGACCGAGCCGAGCGGCTTGGCGGTGTGTGCATCATAGGCCCTGAGCGTCGCGGCATCCGGATCGCCGTCGACCTTGTTGTTGGTGAAGGCGATCACGTTGTTCGGTTCGTCCTTGTCCCACAAGATATATTGCAGGACGCGACCAGGATCGTTCGTAAGCGCCGTGCGGGCGATCTCGTCGATGCTCCGTTTCACCGCGCCCGGCTGTGCGATCTCGGGCTTTGGATCGTAGCCGAGCAGCTCATCGATCTCGTGATGGAAGATGAGCGGCAGGCCGGTGATGCACAGCAGCAGCAGGAACAGCGTCGATATCAGGCTGCTCCAGGTGTGGACCACCGACCAGATGTGAACGGTTCTGGCTTTCAGGGCTGCCTCCGTTCCGATCGCAGTCGCTTTACCATTTGTAGGCGAGGCTCGCCGTTACGCGGCGGCGGTCACCATAGAAGCAGGACGTATCGGACGCGCAACTTGCGACGTAAGTTTTGTCCGCGATGTTGATGACGTTCAACGCCGCGCGCCAGTTTTGCCATTCGTAGTGGATCGCCGCGTCACCAAGCACGACCGAGGGAACCACCAGCGTGTTCGCGCTGTTGGCGAAGGACTTGCCGACGTAGCGCACGCCGCCACCAAAGCCAAAGCCTCGCAGCGGCCCCTCCTGGAACGTGTAGTCAGCCCAGAGGGATCCTGTCTGCTGTGGCGTGTTGGTCGGTGTCAGGCCGAGTAGGGCCGGATCTGCGTCCTTGCTGATAAAAAGGTCGTAGGTGGTGAACGCGCCAACCATCTTCAGGCCAGGTGCGAGATTGGCTACGGCCTCCAGCTCGAGACCGCGCGAGGTGACCTCACCGGTCTGATTCTGAAGAACCGGCGTGATGCCCGGGACTGTCGTCGGCACGTTTTTCCGCTTCAGGTCGAACACGGCAATGCTGAAATGGCCGTCGAAGCCGTCAGGCTGAAACTTCAATCCGATCTCCGCCTGCTCGCCGGTTTCCGGCAGGAACAGTTGGTTCGACGCGTTGAGGCCGATGATCGGGTTATAGCTTGTCGCGTAGGCAACATAGGGCGCGAGCCCGTTGGCGAAATTATAGATCAGGCCGGCACGGCCACTGAACTTGCTGTCCTCGCGGTTGGTCAGCGTGGCGCCGGTCGGACGATCGCCCTGGCTGGTCGAGACCCAGTCATTGCGGCCGCTCAACACCAGCGTGAAGCCGCCGAACTTGATCTGGTCCTGAATATAGGTGCCGAGTTGATTCTGGGTCAGGAGGAAATTGCGGAAGGGGTTGCCCGTGAACGGAATGTCGCCGACGCCATATACGGGATTGAAGATGTTGATCGGAGGCACGCCGCCGCCGAAGAGCTGATAGTCGTCGATCCGATAGGCTTTCAGATCGAGGCCGAATAGCATCGTGTGCTGCACGGGGCCGGTATCGAAGCGATACTCCAACTGGTTGTCCAGATTGCCCTGGTTGGCGGTGTTCTTTGCGTACCAATTGTAGCGGCCAATGTCGCCGGTGGAGGGGTCGTTGTTAACATAGTTGTTGCCGACAAAACCGCGATAGGTGATGTCGACATGCGCGTATCGGGCGTTCTGCCGGAACGTGACACTGTCGGAGAGGTTGCGCTCGAACTGATAGCCGATCATCTCCTGTTCGCGCTTGAACGTATCGACGCTGGGATCGCCGACGAATAGCTTTGTCGGAATACGTCCAAAGGGTGCATCGACCACCGTACCGACATAAGGCAAGAAGTTAATGCCGCGCGTATCCGTCTTCGACGCTGAAGCCAGCACGGTGAACGTCGTATCTGCATCCGGCTTATAGGTGACGGACGGCGCGATGAAGTAATTATTGTCGGGCGTGAAATCGACTTGCGTGCCGCCGTTCTGGACCTGGCCGACCACACGATAGAATAGTTTTCCGTTCTCCGGTTGCGTCGCGACCGGGCCGCCGAAATCGAAAGATAGATAGGCATTGCCGAAATTGTTGACGCCGGTCTCGAGATAGCGGATCGGCTCCACCGGGGGCGTCTTGCTGACCGCGTTGACGATGCCGCTCGGGCTGGAGCCGCCGTAGAGCACGGCGGAGGGGCCGCGTAGCACCTCGACTCGGGCGAGGTTGAACGGCTGCAGCTTCCAGCTCGCATACGACGTGTAGAAGAGCTGCAGCCCGTCGAGGAACAGGCCGACGTCCTCCGACTTGAAGCCACGAATGAGAAACCAGTCGTTGCGGGTGTCGGCGCCGAACGTCCCGGCGACAACGCCCGGCGTGTAGCGCAGGATCTCGTCGAACTTGCCGGGTTTCTGGTCGCGAATCTGTTCGCTGCCGATGACCGACAGCGATTGCGGCGTCTCCATGATCGGCGTGTTGGTCTTGGTGCCCGCCATCGAGCGGCCGGCGACATAACCCTGGATGGCGCCGCGCGGGTTTTCGACGAAGCCGACGCCGCGTTGCGGCTGCGGTCTATTGGTTTGCGCTGTCTGCGTTGTGCGCCGCGTCTGGCGCCGTTCCGGCGCTGCGGTGCGACGGCGAGCCTCCGGCGAGGCGACGACGACGGGAGGTAACGACTGCGCCCCGGATTGCGACGAAGAGCTTGACTGCGCGAACGTCGACTGCGGCCACAACGCCAATACGGACACGGTCGCCAACGCGGCGACCCGGAACAAATCACGAGACTTCAAGGTTCACCCCAACCTGCGAGCACTCACGCCGCGCCCTCAGGAAGTCGGCCAGCGCAACGCGGTGACGCATACGCGAGGTATTACGATTCCTCTAATGGAATGGTTCTTAGAGAGGCTCTTAGAAAGTTTCTATGAAACGCCCCATGATTGATTGATGCAGCATCTACACTTGGGAGCTGTCACGCGAGAACACGCTGCAATCCTGGTTTCACGGTGTGCGCCAGATCGGGAATAGGAACAGGTGTTCTGCTGATGCATTAACAGCGTGAGCTTAACGGCGGAGCCTGTACTTGGAGTAGCATTCAGCCATGACCCGATATCGCGAGCCCAATGGCGTCGAGCCCGAGAAGACGGAAGACGATATTCAGCGAGAGCAGCTCGGACCGCGCGGCGTGCCTGGCGCCCCCGATCCTGCGAGGATGACACCTCAACGGGAGAAGAAGACGCCAAAGCACGTCGATCCCGGACACACGGCATAGTGCGAAACAGGAAGGCTCGCGTTCGCGGCGAAAAACTCCCGCGGCCTGCCCATCAGGCTAGTTCCTGAACGCAATCTGAACTCCCAGATTGGATTCAACCGATCCAGGAGTTCTGTCATGCCCGACCCGACCGCAACTATCCTTCCGTCGTTATCCTCCGCCCTTGCCGATATCGTCGCCCGGACAAAGTCCGCGATCGTCTCGGTGCATTCGCACCGCTCGCGGGCCTCGGGCTTCATCTGGAAACCCGGCCTGATCGTGACGGCTGATGAAGCGCTGGCCGACGAAGGCGAAATCTCAATCAAGTTTGCCGACGGAACGACGCAGTCGGCCAAGATCGCAGGACGCGATCACACCACCGATATCGCGCTGCTGCGGCTCGAGACCAAGAGTGATGCCGGCAATACTGCCTCCGTCGCGCTCTCGCCTGTTGTTCCGGATCTGGGCTCGCTGATGGTCGTGGTCGCTGCCGAGCATGGCGTTCCCACGGCGGCGCTCGGCGTCGTCTCGCTAATCGGGGGCCGCTGGCGCAGCCTTCGGGGCGGTGAGATCGATGCCAGGATCGAGCTCGACGTGCGGCTGCGCAGCAATCACGAGGGGGGACTTGCCGTCAACGCCTCCGGCGAAGCGATCGGCATGGCCGTGCAAGGGGTGCGACGCATTCTCGCGATTCCCAGCGCGACCATCGACCGGATCGCAGGGAGGCTTGAAACCCACGGCCGGATTGCGCGCGGCTATCTCGGGGGTGGATTGCAGCCGGTCAAGCTCGACGATGGCGTCGGAGCAATGGTGATGAGTGTCGACAAGTCAGGTCCCGCGGCCGCCGCCGGTATCCTGCAAGGCGACGTGATCATTGGCTGGAACAACGAGAAGCTGACCAGCATGCGCTCGCTGATCCGATCGCTTGGGCCCGACAGCATCGGCTCCGTCGTCGACATTACAATTCGCCGCGCCGGCCAACCGCTGCAAGTCAAGCTCACGATCGGTGAAAGGCCAGAAGCGTGAGCGAGGAGGCCTCACCGGTCATTGTGGTAGCTATCGAGATCGCCGATCCGGTGCTGGCGGACCGGCTCGCGTCACTGCTCGGCGGCGTATCCGGGCTTCGCTTGGCGGCATCCGGAGAGGCAGCAACGGTCGCGCTCGTATCATGCGACGCGCCGACGGCCGTCGGCGCGTCCGATATCGATCTCACGCCGCGCGAGCGCGACGTGCTTATCCTGATGGCCGAAGGCGCATCCAACAAAGCCATTGCGCGACAGCTTGGAATATCCGTGCACACCGCCAAATTCCACGTGGCTTCGCTGCTTTCCAAACTTGATGCCACCGGCCGCACCGATGCCGTGGCACATGCCGCGCGACTTGGCGTGATCAACCTGTAATCCCGCGCGTGGCCGGCCGGCAATCTTTCGCCTTATCCGCGGCCCTTGTTTGCGGCGTGGTCTTTCAACTGCTCGGTTTGGGACCATTTGCTGTCCTGGCCACGATCGCGCGAATGCTCGGTCTTGTCGCGGTTGGAAAGCACCGCGTTGTCGCCGATCAGATCGTTCTGCACGTCGGTCATGGCGCCGGTCCCGGCGCCTTTGCCCTTTGCGCCAGGGCCGAGATGCTTGCCGTCTCCGTGTGCTCCACGTGTCATGATTTCTATCCCTCTGGCTTTTGAGGCTTGTGGCCCGACTGGCCCGGACGATTGTGCTTGTTGTGCTGGCTTTCCTGGTTGAGTCCGCCGCGGCTTACCGGAAATTCCGATTGGCGTGCTTCGCGCTTGACGGTTTTTGCACCACCAGCCTGCTGCGTGCGCGCTATCTCCTCCTCCACCTGTCTCGCGTCGGGGACATCAGGCTTCCTTTCAAGGATACGCAATTGCTGCTCATGCGTCTTCTTCCCCTGCAGCGGCATTCTCCGTGGGCCGCTGTCCCGATCGTTTTGCGGCGGTCCGCGGCGTCTGTCGCGGACTTCTGCCTTGTCGATACCACCCTGCGGATTGGTATCATTCTCGATGTCGCCCTCGAACGTATTGGCGCCCTCGAATTCCTCGAGTTCGTCAGACGTTACCTGCGCCATCGATGCTCCTTTCGAGCCTCCGATCAGCGGATTGCGAACAAGGTCGACGTTGGTCGGTCTGCTCAGTTTCACGTGTTTTGTACTCATGGCTTGACCTTCGCAGCGGGGTGGGTGCCCCCGCCCTTTCGTTCCGGCTCGTGAGTATGGTGGGTGTCATGCTCGCCTCCGCCGCCCGACACTTTACTGTGCCGGCGCTGCGGATCGTCGGCAGGCGGCTTTTTGGCGTGAAGCGGCGCTCTGGCGTTCTCGTGGGAAGCGCCCGGGCCGCCCTGCCGAATACTCGCGGGCGTCTTGGTTGAAGTCGACATGGTGCGTGCTCCTGACTAGCGATCCTGCTGATACCCCTGATGGGTCGTGTTTTGCGCGGTGTTGCCCTGTTGGCCCTGCTCACGGGGATTTTCAACGTGGCCGCGGCCCTTCCGAACTTCATGGGCGTTGCCGGATTTGGGATCGCCGGTCCCCTTGTGGCTTTGATTGTCCTGCGGCACGGGCGGAGGTCTGGTCATTGCTGGCTCCCGTTGTTGATTGCTTTTGTGCTGCAGGACAACGCCCAGCGAACATCAGGGTTCTTTTCGATTATCGGAACCGCGATCAGATGCCGCATCAGGCCGCTGATGAAACCCGGTTGTTACGCGGCCACAACGCCTGAACGTCTTCCGGAAGTGCGTGGCGCACCTTCTCGACCTGATTGGGATCGACATGATGGTTCAGAACGCGGAACACCGCCTGCGCTGCATCCTTGGAATCGACCGGTTTCTGCGAACTGAGTTCTGCCGAGACGATGGAGAGAAACTCATCTGCCGATCGCCACGCCTTCGGCGTTTCACTCGGCCGCCATTGGTCGTAATAGGTGCCGCGCACCAGTAGTGGAAGCTGCGCGCCGAGATGTGCGGCAAGATTGACCGGAACCCGGTCGCGGATGGTTCGCAATACCGATCCCAGAATATGCCACGCCAGCTTGCGATCGCGCGGCAGGTTTGCCATCACTTCGTCCAACCACGTGTTGGTGATCTGGAGTGTTCTGTCGAATACTTCGAGACCCGTTGCGCTCATGGGAACTCTCCGTCGGTTCAATTGGAGATGAAGGGCTAACGATGCTGGTACAGATCGGTTCGCAGCGCTGGAAGGTTTTACTGCCATGCACGCGAGCTCATTTCGGTCATCGGGAAAAGTCTCTGGGTATGGAGTTGCAGCGTCGATCCAGCACACCGTCAGATAGCGGCCGGGATATTTCGGAACCGCTTCCACAAGCACGCTAGATGTCCTAAGCAGCGGCCACCGCGATTTCCTCCCCTCAGGGCCCAATGATCCGTCTCGATAACGTCAGCAAGCAAGTCGGCCACCAGATCCTCTTCATCGAAGCCTCCGCAGCCCTTCAGAAGGGCGAGAAGATCGGCCTCGTCGGCCCGAACGGTGCGGGCAAGACCACGCTTTTCCGGATGATCTCGGGCCAGGAGCTACCCGACGAGGGCCAGGTCTCGCTCGATCGCGGGATCACCATCGGTTATTTCAGCCAGGACGTCGGCGAGATGTCGGGCCGCAGCGCCGTGGCCGAGGTGATGGACGGCGCCGGGCCTGTCAGCGTCGTGGCAAACGAGCTCAGGGAGCTCGAGGCCGCGATGGCCGATCCGGATCGCGCCGACGAGATGGAAGATATCATCGCGCGCTACGGCGAGGTGCAGCACCGCTTCGAGGAGCTCGACGGCTATGCGCTTGATGGCCGGGCCCGCGAGGCGTTGTCCGGCTTAGGCTTCAGCCAGGAGATGATGGAGGGCGACGTCGGCGCGCTTTCCGGCGGCTGGAAGATGCGGGTCGCATTGGCGCGCATCCTGCTGATGCGGCCTGACGTGATGCTGCTGGACGAGCCGAGCAACCATCTCGACCTCGAGAGCCTGATCTGGCTCGAGCAGTTCCTGAAGGGATACGAGGGCGCGCTGTTGATGACCTCGCATGACCGCGAGTTCATCAACCGTATCATCAACAAGGTCGTCGAGATCGACGGCGGGACGCTCACGACATATTCCGGCAACTACGAGTTCTACGAGCAGCAACGCGCGCTGAACGAAAAGCAGCAGCAGGCCCAGTTTGAGCGCCAACAGGCGATGCTGGCGAAGGAGATCAAGTTCATCGAGCGCTTCAAGGCGCGCGCTTCGCATGCGGCGCAGGTGCAGAGCCGGGTGAAAAAGCTCGACAAGATCGAGCGCGTCGAGCCGCCGAAGCGGCGGCAGACGGTGGCGTTCGAATTCCTGCCAGCGCCGCGCTCGGGCGAGGATGTCGTCAGCCTGAAGAACGTCCACAAGGGCTATGGCAGCCGCACCATCTATCAGGGCCTTGATTTCATGATCCGCCGCAAGGAGCGGTGGTGCGTGATGGGCGTCAACGGCGCCGGCAAGTCGACGCTGTTGAAGCTGGTGTCGGGCTCGGCCGAACCCGACGATGGCACCGTGGCGATCGGCGGCAGCGTCAAGATGGGCTACTTTGCCCAGCACGCCATGGACCTGCTCGACGGCGAACGTACGGTGTTCGAATGGCTGGAAGATTCCTTTCCGCAGGCGGGACAAGGTTCGCTCCGCGCCCTCGCGGGCTGCTTTGGTTTCTCCGGCGACGACGTCGAGAAGAAGTGTCGCGTGCTCTCGGGCGGCGAGAAGGCGCGGCTGGTGATGGCAAAAATGCTCTACGATCCGCCGAATTTCCTGGTGCTGGACGAGCCGACCAACCATCTGGACCTCGCGACCAAGGAAATGCTGATCAATGCGTTGTCCGAGTTCGAGGGTACCATGCTATTCGTGTCCCACGACCGGCATTTCCTCGCCGCGCTCTCCAACCGCGTGCTCGAGCTGACGCCGGAGGGCATCCACCAATTTGGCGGCGGTTACACCGAATATGTCGCGCGCACCGGGCAGGAAGCGCCGGGCTTGCGGAGTTGATGCAGAGCCGTCAGATGCGCTCGAACGTATCGGAGTTGGTGCTGATTGAACGCCACCAGTTTAGCTTTTCCTTCTTGCCGGATGCACCTTCTGTCGGCGCCCGGATCTCGCTGTCAACGACCACGAACCACATCATTTCCATTTTTCCGTCGCGCAGCAGGCCGGTGTAGGAGACCGCGGCATCTCCCGCTGCAGTTGCACCACCGGCGACAAAGCTGATGCAATCACCCTGATGGATACCGACGACGGGAATTTCCTGTCCGTAGAACCCGCTGTCTCTCAGCGCGGTTTTGAAGGTGCCGCTGATCCTGCGATTGGCGTCGTCGGTAATGTCGACGATGGAGCCGTATTGATTTCGCCATTTGCCTTTCCACGTCATGGGTGCATTCCCTTCCGCTAACGCCGGCTAAAACGACAGCAAGCGAGGGATGTTCCGCTTCGCAGCGAGTCGGGTTCTCGGATCCCGCAAGTCCACGAACGCTATTTGCCCACGAGCGGCGCGATGGCCTCGATCTCGTTGGTCCAGATGCCTCCCGAATAGTTTGCTGGCAGCCGCGCGAACTGCTCCGGCGTATCGATCCCGGTCGAGAATTCGCCGCCGCGATAGGGGCCGAGCACGAAAACCTCGCTGTTGGCCGCCTTCATGCGGTTGAGGAAGCGGTCCGGCCAACCCCACATCCACGGCGCGACATTGATCGGCAACATGACCATCGCGTTGCTGCAGGCTTTCGGCACCACGCCGCTCCAGCCGTAGCCGATGTAGCCGAGCAGGCAGCTCTTGATCGTGGTGCGCGAGATCGTCCGGACATCCGGAAGGCGCTGGCGCACGATCTCGACCGGCTCGTCGCCGCCATAGATCATGATCTGCGCCCTGCGTTCGGCGGGGAGCTTGTCCAGCACGGCCGCCAGCTTCTCCCCCTCGGACGGGTCGCGGCTCTTGACATTGATCAGGAGCCGCTCTCGCGGAAAGGTCGCCAGCACCTCGGTGAGCGTCGGCATCAGGCCGATGCCCTTGCCGCGAAACGGAAAGGTCTTGCCACCATCGGCTGTATAGCCATAGCCGATATCGAGCTTCTTCAAATAGGCCATGGAGTGTTCGCGCGTGAGGCCGCGCCCGTCGGTGCGGCAATCCAGCGTCCAGTCGTGAAACACCGCGAATTCGCTGTCGGTCGTCGGGTGAACGTCGAGCTCGACGACATCGGCGCCGGCCGCAAGGCTGGCTCGGATCGATTCGATCGTGTTCTCCAGATAGTGATGGCTTGACGGCAGCATTCGCGCCGCCGTGCAGGTGTCGTTCTTCAGCTCGCGCTCGTCGAAGCGCTGGGCAATGCCGCGATGCGCGAGCAGGACGGGCTTTCCCTCCTGATGGGCGGCGAGATGGTTAGTGTTGTTGAGGTAGATGGCTGCGCCCAAGACGGCGATCGCCGTCGCCGCATATTTCAGTTTCTTGTTCAAGGCTTGTCCCCACATACGAGGCGCAGTGGCTAGACACAATTTCTGGTCGATTTGCGGCGGCGGGTGGGAGAGGCGCGAGACGCATGCATTGCATCGCGCCGGAGCCAACCGCGATTTCGTCCGCTATGTCGGCTTTGCCGACTGACAAGCGAATTTACGCCGCACGCACCTCCGAGAGGAAGCGGTTGACCTGCCCGGCGAGATCCTTGGACTGCGAGGATAACTGCTCGGCCGCGCCGAGCACCTGATTGGCGGCAGCGCCGGTATCGTCGGCGGCCTTCTGGACGCCGGTAATGTTGGAATTGACCTCCTGGGTGCCGCGCGCGGCTTCCTGCACGCTGCGGGAGATTTCCTTGGTCGCGGAGCCCTGTTCCTCGATTGCGGCGGCAATCGCGGTTCCGATCTGATCGATCTCGGCGATCACGTTGGCCACGTTCTGAATCGCCGTCACGGTCTGATCGCTCGCCGCCTGAATGGACGCGATCTGCTCGGAAATTTCGGTGGTCGCCTTGGCAGTCTGACCGGCCAGCGATTTGACTTCGGAAGCGACGACCGCAAAGCCACGGCCGGCATCGCCGGCGCGCGCGGCTTCGATGGTCGCGTTCAGCGCCAGCAGGTTGGTCTGCGCGGCAATGCTCTGGATCAGCGTCACGACGTCGCCGATCTTCTGCGCGCCCTCGGCGAGCGAGCGGGCGGTCTCGCCGGTGCGCCGCGCATTATCGACGGCGCGGGCGGCGATTTCGGTAGATTGCGCGACCTGGCGGCCGATCTCGGAGATCGAGGAGGTCAATTCTTCGGTGGCGCTGGCAACCGTCTGCACGTTAGCCGAGGTCTGCTCGGAAGCGGCGGCAACGATCGCCGCCTGGCGGTTGGTGGCGGTCGCCGTCGACGACATCGACTGTGCGGTGTCTTCCATCACGGACGAGGCGGCCGAAAGTCCGCCGACCAATTCGGTGACCTTGGCTTCGAAGGCGCGGGTGAGTTCGTCGAGCAGCTGGGCGCGACGCATCTTGCCATTGCTCTCGGCGGCCTTCTCGGCGGCAAGACGTTCCGCCTCGACCATGCTGTCCTTGAAGACGCCTACCGCCGATGCCATCGCGCCGATCTCGTCGCCGCGGCCGGCGCCGGCGATTTCACCGGATACATCGCCGCTGGCCAGCCGCGACATTGTTGCGGTGAGGTCCAAGATCGGCTTACAGACGCGGCGGCGTACCATCACGATCAGCGTTGCGCTGGCGGCGACAACCGCGATCAGGCCCGCCAGCGCGATCAGGAAGCTGAAGCGCGCGGAGGAATAGGCCTCACCGAGCACCTGCTCGGCGTTGTCGTAGAACGCGTCGCGGACCGTAATGATCGATGCAAGACCGAGTTGCGTCTCCGCGTAGTAGGTTTCCATATCATGTTCATACTTGCCGCTGATGGCGCCATCCTTGACGAGCTTCAGCTCTTTGCCGAAGCGATCGACATAGGCCGCGTTCATCTTGTCGAGCGCCGCGGCCACATTGGCCGGCGTAGAGGGATTGCCGCGCAATTCCTGCAGCGACATCAGAATCTGATCGTTTCTCCCTTGCGAGCGGCTGATCTCCATCTTCTCTGCTTCAGTGGCTACCCGGTTGGCACCGATGAGATTCTTGTGCAGGCTGGAGTTGAGACCGCCGACGTCGCGTAGCGTCCAGGCGATATTGGCGTAGCTTGCCTGCCGGTAGGCCGTGCCGTCGAGCTGCGCGATCTTGCGCACCTGCTCGTCGAGCAGCGTCGTGACAGCCTTGTTGAAGACCGAGTTGTCGGAGACGATTTTCTTGGCCGCATCGCGGCGAGCTTCCGGCGGACCGGTGAGGGCCTTGTCGATGGCTGCGCGCAGCGCGGCGAACTGGGTATTCAGGGCATCGATGCTGCTCCCGACGGCAGCACTGTCTTCGATCGCGCCCGCCAGGGTCGCCTTGACCCGGTTCATCTTGTCGCGCGCCGCATCGGTGTTCTTGCGATATTTATCGAGTTCGGTGAGCAGTTTCGGATCCACGGCAGGAGGTCCGAACATGATGTTGGTGGCAAAGCCGCGCTCGGGATTCATATAGCGCGGGATATCGCCGACCGCGCGCACCACTTCCAGCCGGGTCTGCGCGACCGAGACCTTGTCCATGGTCTGGTACTTCGAAACCGCCACATAGACGGCGAGCCCGCCGCCGACGGCGGAAAGCGAAGCGATGGCAGCGGTGAGGAGGGTACCGATTTTCATGGGATCTTAGGCCATTTGCGCTGGTAACGGATGTGCGGACTGCCAGTATAGGTGGTGCAAATTAATCCGGGGTTACGGTTGCACGTGTCACACCGGCCCGTTCCAGTTGGTCTTGGCGATGGCGCGTGGTGCCGCGGCCTTAACGACAGAGGAGCGAGGAAATGAAGATCGTCATTATCGGCGGTACAGGTCTGATCGGTTCGAAATTGGCCCCGTTGCTCGCCTCGCGCGGTCACGAGGTGCTGCAGGCGTCCCCGAGCAGCGGGATCAACGCCGTGACCGGGGAAGGGCTGCAACCGGCGCTCGTGGGAGCCGACATTGTCGTCGACGTCTCGAATTCGCCCTCGTTCGAGGACAGGACCGTGCTGCACTTCTTCGAGAGCGGAACACGCAACCTGATTGCGGCGGCGAAACAGGCCGGTGTGCGGCACTTCATTGCGCTGTCGATCGTCGGTACCGACCGGCTTGAGAGCAGCGGGTATTTCCGCGCCAAGCTGGCGCAGGAGCGGCTGATTGAAAATTCCGGGGTGACCTACACGATCCTGCGCGCCACCCAGTTCTTCGAATTCATCGGCGCGATCGCGGATTCCGGGCGCAGAGGCGGCGAGGTTCACGTTTCCAGCCAGTTGATGCAGCCGTTGTTGTCCGACGAAGTCGCGGAAGCACTGGCCGACGTGACGCTTGGCGAGCCCGCCAACGGCGTATGCGAGGTCGCGGGTCCCGAAGCGGCGCCGCTTGCGGATTTCGCCGGCCGCTGGCTCCGCAAGCAAGGCGATACCAGCAAGATCGTGGCGGGCGTGGACGTGCCGTATTTCGGCGCTCCACTCGCGTTGCGCACGCTGGTGCCGGACGACGGCGCGCGGATCATGCCGACGCGTTTCGACGATTGGCTGGGTGGGGCGGTTCATTCGGCATGAATCACAAGCTGTCATCCCCGCGAAGGCGGGGATCCAGTACGCCGCGGCCTCTCGGTTCTATCACTGCTGTCTCTGGAATACTGGGTCGCCCGGTCAAGGCCGGGCGATGACAACTAAGTATGACTTCGCGATCTCGCGACATGAATTGCCCGAGGTTTGCCTTAAAACTTCCGGCCCTCGCGTTCAGAGGGCGCAGGGAAGACCGGGTGCTGGCTGCACCCGCGGTCTCGTGTGCTGCTTGCGCTAAAGAAAATGCACACGAGCATACAGGTACAGCGGGAGCATCCCGGCCTTCCCTGCGCAATGGCTTTACGGCTTACTTCGTGCTCTTCCCGGAGAACGGCTCTTTTGCCTCCGTCGCTGCGCAAATAGTTTCACGCAGCTTAGCGCCAGCACCGCCACGCCCGAACCACACGACTTCGCCGTACGCTTCCCGCGCGTACGTCTAGCGCGCCATCAGCGTCCATCGCATCTCACCGCACGTTCGTGACGATCGCGAGCCGCCCCTCCATCGGGTGAGACGGCCAGAAATATGCGGCTGATTTGCCTCTCGCGTGAAGCGGAATATTTTTTATTCTCGGGCTTGACACGATTTCTGAAAATCAGAAGTGATTTGCCCACGGCGCATTCGCGCCTTTGTCCACTCTTGCATGCACAGGCCCAAGCATGGCTCAGCGGCCTCACGACCTCGTGCCTGCCTGGTTTCGAGCTCGCTTGGAACGTGACCTGCGGCCTCACGTTGTACCGCGCCAGCACTAGCTGGTACCGAGGTCGCGCCATGAGCGCCCTCAATAGCGCTGAACAGTGAGTGGCGCGGCTTCTCAATCCAGAAACGGAGGAGGTTACGCCATGGATGCATTGCGCATTTCCCGCCGGCAATCGATCGCCGGCATATCCGTCGCAGGACTCGCGGGATTGCTTATTCCACCTGCCTACGCCCAGCAGAAGCGCGAGACCACGGGCGTTGGGATCGGCAAGAAGGGAGCAGCGATCGACGACGAGGACATTCTTACGTTCGCGCTGAACCTCGAATATATGGAAGCCGAGTTCTATCTGCGTGCAACGACCGGCAAGGGCATCAGCGATACCGATGCAGGTATGGATGCCGGCAGGGTCGTGGGCGGCCACGAGGCCCAATTCAAGGAAAAAGCGATCCGCGAATTCATCGAAGAAACAGCGGAGAACGAACTGGCCCACGTCCGCTTCTATCGCAAGACGCTTGGCCGAAGCGCCATTTCAAGACCTGCGATCGACTTCGATGCCGGCTTCAAGGCTGCTGCTGCGGCTGCCGGATTGCCCGCCGATTTCGATCCCTTTGCCGACGACATGTCGGTGCTGCTCGGCGGCATGCTGTTCGAGGAAGTCGGCGTGACCGCCTATGCAGGTGCGGCTCCCCTGCTCAAGAAAAAGGAATTCGTGGAGGCGGCAGCGGGGATACTTGCTGTTGAGGCCTACCACATGGGAATGGCGCGCTCCCAACTCTACATGATGGGCGAGAAGGCATGGGACGCCGCCAACGCAATCTCGGATGCACGGGACAAAATTGACGGGACCCCCGAAAAAGAAGACGAAGGCATCAGGGTCGATGGCAAAGCCAACTTCGTGCCTTCGACCCCCGACGCGATCGCGTTCAAGCGTACACCGCAACAGGTGCTGCGTATCGTCTATCTGACCGATAAAGCCGGCGTCAGCAAGGGCGGGTTCTACCCGAATGGAATGAACGGAGAGCTCAGGAGCACCTGACTGCGATACGCACTCTGCGGCATGAATCCAGGTTGTGATCGTGCCGGCATCCGCCACGCTGGCGGTTCGGACGGGCATTCAAGCTAGCGTGGCGCTACAGTATTGCCATCAGGCTTGCCTGTACGGTTCTCAGGCCCTGTGTAAGCGATGCGCCAGATGGTGCCGCCGGTGTCGTCGGCAACGAGCAACGAACCGTCCTTGGCGATCGCAAGCGCGGCAGGTCGGCCCCAGATCTCCGCGCGATGCATGCCGGAGACCCAGAAGCCAACGGCGAAATTCTGGTACCAACCTTGCGGACGGCCATCCTTGAACGGCACGAACACGATCTTGTAACCGGTCGGTTCGGATCGATTCCACGATCCTTTGAGGGCAACAAAGGCGCCGCCGCGGAATTCGGGCGGAAACTGTTCGCCATCGTAGAACACCAGATCCATCGCCGAGGAATGCGCTTCGAACAGAAGGTCGGGCTTGGTTGAAGCCTTGACCTTGTCTGGTTTCAAATTGGCGAAACCGGGCTGCGGGTGCTGACCGATATATGCGTAAGGCCAGCCGTAGAAGGCGCCCTTCTCGACACGCGTCAAATAATCGGGCGGAAGCCGGTCGCCGAGACCGTCGCGCTCTTGAACCACTGCATAGAGATCGCCCGTTCCAGGTTCGAAGGCGAGCGCCGTCGGATTGCGCAATCCCGAAGCGAACGTGACCTGGTTCGCGCCATTGGGATCGAAGCGCTGGATCGTCGCCTTGACCTCCGGTTCAACACCGATGTTTCCGGACGAGCCGACGCCAACGAACAGCCCGCCAGTCTTGGGGTCAATCGCGAGGTGTCGGTTCGTATGGCCTTGAGCGATGCCGAACACGCCCTTCTTGGTGATCATTTCCTCGCCAACCACGGCGGGCGAAGGTTTGCGCTGATCCGGCGGCACATCGGCAGCCTTCGTTTGCTCGCCACCACGGCCTGCACGCAATGCGCCAAGCCGGTGCGGTACCTTCCAGATCCCATCCTGATCCGCGATCAGAACGTGATCGTCCCGCCAGGCGAGTCCGTAAGGTTGATTGAGTCCCTCCGCGTGGCGCTGAACCCAGTCGGCCTTGCCGTCCCCGTCCTCATCGCGCAGCAATGTGAGATAGCCCGCCTTCTGTTCGGCCACGAGCACGTCGCCGTTTGGCAGCACAAGCAGACGCCTCGGATGCTCAAGGCCGGTCATGAAGGCTGTCGTGATGAAGCCTTCAAGGACGCGGGGTGTTTGGCCCTGGTGGGGAATGACAAGGGAGCGGCTGCTGACGATCGGGCCGGTCTTCGGGGTCGGCAGGTCCTCCGCTTTGACCGTGAACCGGCGTCCAAGTTCCTGGTCGGGCAACAGCGCCGGGTCCGCCGGCTTTTCTGCCGGTGGCTGAGCGGCGGGCGCGTTTTTACGCTGGGCCCAGGCTGGTGCAAGCGCGAAGCCAATCGCCACGAGAGCTGCCGTAAGGGTCACGAGGCGGGAAGAAGGGATTTTCATTGCGAGCCTCCCATCGAAGTCGAGTCAGGCTTTTCGAATTTAAGACATTTGAGTGCAGCGCCGCATTCAGGTCGATCAATGGTCTGCCCTTCAGTGGTCTGCCCTCCATCGTCTTTGCTGCGCCCAGACGTTCGTTGTCTGCACCGCTATGGTCGCAGCACAGCCAATGTACCCCCTCTGTTAGAACGACCGTCAGCGCAGAGACCGCTTACGGTGCCGTACGCATTGGGGCAGTTCTAGTAACTGCCTCCGGCGCCTCCACGCGCACCTCCGCCACCGGATGCACCCGGCGCTCGGCCTCTGCCAGCGGCTTGGTAATGGCGACACCAGCCGTTGGCGCTGATGCGTCCCTCGACGATCGCGCAGGTCCCTCCGCGGAAATTGACGCAGCCGGCGCAGCGCTGTGGTCCATTTGGACTATCGCGATACTGGGCCGATGCTTTGCTGACTTTTGGCCGGCCGCGTACCTCTTGCAGCAGCCCGTCCTCGAATGGCAGAGGCGTAATCGACGGAGCCGCCAATGCCGGCAGCGCCGTCCCGGCAAGTGCCGCTCCACAAAGTGTCTTTCCAATAAAATTGCGACGCGAAATGGATTCCTTTTTCGAATGCTCGCTCATGGGTGACCTCCGGGGTTGTGGAGGGACCATTCGCGGTCTCCCAGACGATCAAAACAATTTACCGAGGGACGCGTTGTTCCTCGCATTGCCGAGTTTTCCTTTGTAGCGAGGTCACGCAGACCGCTGCTTGAGGCCGGACAACACCAAGCGAGGCGCCCACAAAATCAGGGCAGCCATATTACCTCTTCTTCCCACCTACGCTGTTCGAGGACTCGGCGTGCCGCCTATGCGGGCGCCCGCGCCGCTGCTCAAGGAAAAGGAAACCGGTTCTCGAGAACGTGCGCCCGATGACAGACTGTCAGGGAAGACAATACGCGAGATCGGCTATGTCGCGCTTAGGCCGGCACCGACGCTTCTGGGCAATTGGTCAACCGTGCGGGAACGCCGACGGCGGTGCAGCCGGGCGGCACATCGTGCTCGACGACTGCGCCTGCGCCGATCTTGGCGCCATCGCCAACGCTGACATTGCCGAGAATGGTCGATCCGGCGCTGAGCAACACGCCCCTGCCGATCTTCGGCGCGCGGTCTGGCTGCGAATGATTTCGGCCGATGGTGACGTTCTGTAAAATCGTCACCTCGTCGCCGATCGCAGCAAAGGCGCCGATGATGATACCGGTGGCGTGATCGAGAAACACCGACGTGCCGATCGAAGCGATGGGATGAATGCTGACCTGAAGCTGATCGGACGACAGGCTTTGCAGCAACAGCGCGAGATCGTTGCGGCCTTGACGCCAGAGCCAGTTGGAGACGCGCCAAACCTCCAGCGCGACGTAGCCCTTGAAGTTCAGCAGCGGCGGCAGCAGCGTCGTCGTCGCGGGATCGTGAACGGCGATGCTCTGCAGATCGCGGCTCGCCGCGTCGATCAGATCGCGTGACGCGAAAGCGTCACGGGCAAGCTGCGCAAAGCGCGCGCGGTCCGCGTGCGTCTTGCCGAGCCGCGCGCCGATCTGGTGCGCCGGTGCATGAGCGAAGTCGGGATGATCGAGAATAGATGAGGAGAGCGCGGCGCCGAACACCGGGTCGCGCGTCACGGCGCTTTCCGCCTCACGGCGGATCGATCGCCAGAGTTGATCGACAGATGCAATTCCGTTCATGGCAACCGCCCGGGATTAGCGCGTCCGCACAATATAGACCGCTCGCGAAACAGCGCCACCAGACGGTGCTGCCTTCACGAACTGACTTTCGCCGATTGCTCCACCTCTCCCGCTTGCGGGGGAGGTCGGATCGCATCGAAGATGCGATCCGGGCGGGGCTCTTTCCATACGGGGAGCGTGACTCGTGGAGGCACCCCCCACCCCAGCTGACCGTCAGGCAGCAGCTTTGTTCTTGATTGCACCGACGAGCGCCGTGAGTATGGCCCCGCCAGCACCACCGGCGATCGCGTGCGAGACAATGCCGCCAATACTCAGATCGCCCGACTGGGCTGCGGCCATGATTGATGGCATCAACAATGTTACGATCTGGCCGAGCACCCCGCCTCCGACCAAGCCGGCGACAATGTTACCAATCGTACCGAGATCGAAAGTCGGCGATGACTTGCCCGCACCCACGCCGCCAAGCGCTCCTGCAACGAGGTTAGTCAGAATCTGTTCCATGCTGATCTCCGTATGACTCGCGACAAACGGGGTTGATCTCGCGCAGACTATCACTGCACGCGAAGCCGATCCATGAATAAATCTCAGGTTGAGTTAGCGGTCGAGCGGCCGGACTCCGGTTCCTTCTAGAAGACTTCGCCGATTGCTCCACCTCTCCCGCTTGCGGGAGATTGGATCGCATCGTTAGATTCCGATCCGGGTGGGGGCTCGCTCCATACGCCCCGGCCCTCCCCCGCAAGCGGGAGAGGGTGAGCAGTCGCTCCGCGGTCGCAGTTTGGCCGCCTCGTCACTCAGGGTACAATCGGCATAGGGGGCGACCTTGTGGGTCGCTCCCCTGCCACACCACCCGGCATG
>NZ_JAGWDK010000005.1 GCF_018398875.1 Bradyrhizobium sp. sGM-13
CAATGGCACACGAGACCGCGGGTGCAGCCAGCACCCGGTCTTCCCTGCGCCCTCTAATTGAGAGGGCGGAAGGTTGATAGCAAACCTCGGGCGCTATGCGTCGCGAGAGTGTCGCCTCATATTCGGTCGTCATCCCCGCGAAGGCGGGGATCCAGTATTCCAGAAACGCCAGTGATTGAACCGAGAAGCCGCGATGTACTGGATCCCCGCATGCGCGGGGATGACAACAGTGTGTGCGTCTCTACCTCCACATCATTTCGCAATGATGTGGAGACAGCCGTTGGCCCGTCGGTGCTACGCGAATTTAGCGCGTTGACGAGTCCGGTTCACAGGTCCTGCCGGGTCAGCCTGCCATGCACCGCCGCCGGTCGGACGGACGCTTTCTTCGCCGGCGTCTGGCCAGCCGTCAGCGCCATCACCGAGACCGAAACCACGCGGTCAACGATGGCATCGACGTCGTTGAGGTCGCATTGTCCTTCCGACAATTTTGTCAGCCGCTCTTTTTCCCGGATGGTGTGATGCGTCATCGCCAGCGCGAAGTGCAGGCCCCAATAGAGCTCGGCGTCGTCGCGGCCGGGCAGCGAGCGCCGCATCGCGGCGATGAATTTCCGCAGATGATCGACCTCGCGGTTCTTGATGCGGCGGATTGGCGGCACCGATTCAATGGATGCGCGGATCATGAAGCGCGCCGCGGTCGAACCCTCGCGGTCCGGGCCGAGGCAGCCGCGCAGGGGAGGGCCTACCAGCGCGTGCAAAATGGCGTCGATCGGCGCGCGGCCGCCGCCTTGTTCCTCCGCAAGTTTCAACTCGTTGAGCCGCTCGCGGTTGGTGGCAAGGCTGCGGGTGACGAACAGCTCCGCGATCAATTCGTCCTTGGAACCGAAGTGATAATTCACCGCAGCGAGATTGACGTTCGCTTCCGCGACGATGTCGCGCAGCGTCACGTCGCCGAAGCCGCGATCGGCGTAAAGCTTTTCCGCAGCGGCAAGGATGGCAGACCGGGTCCGATCGCTCGACATATCTGGCCCCCGTTTGGGGAGTTGCAATTCAAACAGTTGTATGAAACTATCGTTTGAAGAGCGGGAAATGTCAATCCGCGTTTGCGAACGGGGCGCATTTCCTGCCGGTCGGACTGTCACCCGTCGGGCAAATCCGCAAAATGGCTTGCGGGCCACCGGTGGCGGGCAGACAGTGCAGCCAAACGATTTCAGAAGCCGAGAGCCGAGGAGCGTCCCATGAATTTCGATATGTCAGACAAGCAAAAGGAATGGCTGAACCGCGTCCGCGCGTTCATGAACACGCATGTCCGCCCCGCGGTGCCGATCTACAAGCAGCAGGACGCGGCGGGCGAGCGCTGGAAGGTGATTCCG
Organism: Bradyrhizobium sp. sGM-13; assembly: GCF_018398875.1. GTDB lineage: Bacteria > Pseudomonadota > Alphaproteobacteria > Rhizobiales > Xanthobacteraceae > Bradyrhizobium. Next base: position 1,371 of record NZ_JAGWDK010000005.1, read on the forward strand.
ATCCTGGAAGATCTGAAGAAGAAAGCACGCGCCGAAGGCCTCTGGAACATGTTCATGCCGCCGTCCTCGCATGAGGACGATGAATTCCGTGGCGCGGGATTGACCAATCTGGAATACGCGCCGCTCTCCGAGGAGATGGGCCGCATCAGTTGGGCGTCCGAAGTCTTCAATTGCTCCGCGCCCGATACCGGCAACATGGAAGTGTTCATGCGCTATGCCACCAAGGAGCAGAAGCGCAAATGGCTGCGTCCGCTGATGGACGGCGAAATCCGTTCCGCCTTCCTGATGACCGAGCCTGCGGTGGCATCGTCGGATGCCACCAACATCGAAACCCGCATCGAGAAGGACGGCGATCATTACGTCATCAACGGCCGCAAATGGTGGTCGTCTGGCGTCGGCGATCCCCGTTGCAAGGTCGCGATCCTGATGGGCAAGACCGACCCGAACGCGGCGCGTCACCAGCAGCAGTCGCAGATTATCGTTCCGCTCGACACGCCCGGCATCAGGGTGGAAAAAATGTTGCCGGTGTTCGGCTTCGACGACGCGCCGCACGGCCACGCCCAGGTGCTGCTCGAGAACGTTCGCGTTCCCAAGGAGAACATCCTGCTCGGCGAGGGCAGGGGCTTTGAGATCGCACAGGGCCGTCTCGGTCCGGGCCGTATCCATCACTGCATGCGCACCATCGGCAAGGCCGAGGAGGCGCTGGAGAAAATGGTGCGCCGGCTGTCGTCGCGCACCGCGTTCGGCAAGAAGATCATCGAGCATTCGGTCTGGGAGCAGCGCATCGCGGAAGCCCGCATCGACATCGAGATGAACCGCTTGCTGTGCCTCAAGGCTGCCGACATGATGGACAAGGTCGGCAACAAGACCGCGCAACTCGAGATCGCCATGATCAAGGTGGCGGCGCCGAACATGGCGTTGAAGATCATCGACAACGCGATCCAGGCGTTCGGCGGCGGCGGCGTCTCCGATGACGCCGGCCTGGCGGTGGACTACGCGCATGTGCGCACGCTGCGGCTGGCGGACGGTCCGGACGAGGTGCATAACCGCGCCATTGCCAGACTTGAACTTCGGAAGTATGCAAACGCTACGCACTAACGGGAGGCCATCAATGGCGCTCCCCAAAGTCCAAGAAGAATCCAAGGGAGCGTCATCGTGGCGGACGGCGTCAGGAAAGACGAAGAGTTCTCGGGCACCAAGGAAGTCGAGGAGCGCCATCGCATCAACGAGGCGAGCCTCGACGGCTGGATGCGCGAGCATGTCGAGGGCTATCAGGGACCGCTAAAGGTCCTGCAGTTCAAGGGCGGCCAGTCCAACCCGACCTACAAGCTCGAAACACCGGCCCGATCCTACGTGATGCGCCGAAAGCCGTTCGGCAAATTGCTGCCGTCGGCGCATGCAGTCGACCGCGAGTTCCGCGTCATTGCAGCGCTCGGCAAGCAGGGCTTTCCGGTCGCAAAAGCCTACGCGCTGTGCACCGACGACGCCGTGATCGGGGCGGCCTTCTACATCATGTCGATGGAAGACGGCCGGGTATTTTGGGACCCGACACTGCCGAGCCAGACGCCGGACAACCGGCGCAAGATATTCACCAGCAAGATCGAGACGCTGGCGAAACTCCACGTCTTCAATCCGGAAGCGATCGGGCTTGGTGATTTCGGCAAGCCGGGCAATTATTTCGCGCGCCAGATCGACCGCTGGACCAAGCAATACCGCGCCTCGGAAACCCAGCACATTCCGGAGTTCGAAAAAGTAGCCGAATGGCTGCCGCGAACTGTGCCTGAACAGAAGCGCGTCTCGATCGTCCACGGCGACTACCGCCTCGACAACATGATTTTCCACGCGACGGAACCGCGGGTGCAGGCGGTGCTGGACTGGGAGCTGTCCACCCTCGGCGACCCCATGGCCGACTTCACCTATTTGTTGATGCAGTGGACTATGCCGGGCTTGGAAAAAGCCGATCTCAAGGCGCTGAACATTCCGAGCCTGGAGGAGGCCGCGCAGATCTACTGCGACGTCACCGGCATGGAAGTGCCCGATCTCAACTGGTACTTCGCCTACAACATGTTCCGCCTCGCCGGCATCACGCAGGGTATCGCCGGACGAATCCGCGACGGCACCGCGGCCAACGCCAAGGCGCTGGAGTCGGCGGCGCGCACAGTGCCGCTGTCGAAGTCCTCCTGGGAATACGCTCAGAAGGCCGGCGCGATCTAATCAGCGCGACTAACCGACTTGGCACTCTCACCGAATATCCGCGGCAGCCTGCTCATGGCGGTATCCATGGCGGCGTTCACGATGAACGACTCCATCACCAAGGCGGTGTCGTCAGAGATGAACTTCGGCCAGGTGATGCTGGTGCGCGGGCTGTTCGCGATTCTGCTGGTCGCGGCGTTCGCGTACTATCAGGGCGCGCTGCGTCCGCTGCGCACGCTGATGCTCAAACCGGTAGCGCTCAGGGTGCTGGGTGAGATCGGCGGCACGATCTCGTTCATGGCGGCGCTCGTGCATCTGCCGCTCGCCAACACCTCGGCGATCTTCCAGGCGCTGCCGCTCGCGATCACGCTCGGCGCCGCGGTCATCTTCGGCGAGCCGGTGGGCTGGCGGCGCTGGTCGGCGATCGTCGCAGGCTTCATCGGCGTGCTCATCATCGTGCGGCCGGGGCTTGCCGGCTTCAGCGAGTACTCGCTGTTCGCGCTGGTGTCGGTGGCGTTCTGCGCGCTGCGCGACCTCGCAACGCGGAAAATCCCGGCGAAGATTCCCTCGCTGTTCATCACCTTGTTGACTACCGTGACCGTCACGGCGGCCGGCGGGGCCATCCTCGTTCCGCTCGGCGGCTGGACGCCGCCATCCGCTGGCGCGCTAGGCCTGCAGGCACTGGCCGCGGTGCTGCTACTGATCGGCTATCAATGCATCATCTCGGCGCTGCGCTCGGGCGACATCTCGGCGGTGGCGCCGTTCCGCTATTCCGCGCTGCTATGGGCGATGCTGCTCGGCTACCTCGTGTTCGGCGATGTACCCGATGCAATGATGGTGCTGGGCGCCTCGATCATCGTGTTATCAGGCCTCTACGCATTCTACCGCGAGCGCATCCGCCACCGTGCGCTGGCGGCGGAGTCATCCGGCCTGCCGCCGGACGGGTTGTGAGCATGACGAAACGGAAATCAGATCGGCTTGCCCGTATACGGCATCGACGCGGTGAGGCCGCCGTCGACCGGGATTGCCTGGCCGTTGACGTAGGAGGCCTCGTCGCTGGCGAGGAACAGGCCCATCGCGGCGAGTTCGTGCGGCTGGCCGGGGCGCTTCAGCGGATTGAGTTGGCCGATCTTGTCGGAAGTGCCGCGCTCCTTGGCGCGGTCGAATACCGGCTTGGTCATGCCGGTCTCGATCAGGCCGGGGCAGACCGCGTTGATACGCACGCCGGTGCCGGACAGCGAATAGGCGGTGGTCTGCACCAGGCTGATGACGCCGGCCTTACTCGCGCCATAGGGATGACCGCTGGCGCCGGCCTTGAGCCCTGCAACAGAAGCGGTGCACACGATCGAGCCGGACTGCTGCCGGATCATGTGCGGCATCGAATGCTTGATCGCGAGAAATGGCCCGATCAGATTGATGCGCAAAACTTCCTGCCAATGTTCGACGGTCTGCTCGGCCAGCGGCACCAGCCCGCCGCTGACACCGGCATTGGCCCAGATCGCATCAAGCCGGCCGTATTTCGAAACCGCCTTGTCGATGAACGCCTTCACATCGGCCTCCGAACCGGCATCGGCCATGACAGCCTCGACGGTGCCGCCGGCATCGCTGACGAGCTTGGCCGTTTCCTTCACGCCCTCAGCGCGGTCGACGATGACGAGCTTCGCCCCCTCCTTGGAGAACAGCACCGACGCCGCGCGCCCAATGCCGCTGCCAGCGCCTGTGATGACGACGGATTTGCCTTCGAGGCGGCCCATGAGCTTCTCCCTTACGGTGTTATGCGCGTCGGCGTGTGCCGCGTTGCGGAATTCAAACAAGATTTCAAACGCCAAGTCACTTGAGGCGATGCGTGCTCTGACGTACAGCGACAGCGAACAGTATTGAAGGGTGTTGGCGATGTCCAATGCAGACAAACCGCGACTGGTTGTAACGCGCTGGTGGTGGGTACGCCACGCGCCGGTTCGCGAAGATAACGGCTGCATTTACGGGCAGAAGGATCTCGGCTGCGACTGCAGCGATCGCATCGTGTTCGAGGCTGTTGGAAAAATTCTGCCGCGCAATGCAATCTGGTATGCAAGCAATCTGAAGCGCACGCACCAGACCGCGCACGCCATCTGGGCCGCGGGCTTTCCGAAACCTTCGGAGATGCCGCATGTGAACGCATTCGCCGAGCAGCATCTCGGTGAGTGGCAGGGCCTCAATCGCGCGGCGTTCCTCGCCAGCCGTCCGCTCGGCAGTCACTGGTTTGCGGAAATCGACGAGGTCCCGCCCGGTGGTGAGAGTTTTATGGACCTCTACAATCGCGTCAGCGGTGCTATCGAGCGCATCAATGCCGAACAGGCGGGTAGGGACGTGATCGTCGTCGCCCATGGCGGCACGATCAGAGCCGCCATCGGCCATGCACTCGGCGGCCATCCCGATAAGGGCATGGCCTTCGATATCGACAATTGCTCGGTGACGCGGCTCGATCACCTCTCCAGCGCCAGTCACAGCCGTTGGCGGCTGCCGATGGTCAACCAGCAGCCATGGATCGCGGACGCTTCGCACCAAGCCATGCACCAGCCGGCCGGGCCGGAGGTCGAGCCACCGTCGACCAAGCTCGGTTGACGCCTCAAGTTGTCGAAGGCCGCAAAGGCTGCTTAGCTCGAATTCAAGACGAAACCGGCATCGCGCTGGATCAACATCGGGAGAGAGACATGAGCTTGTTCGACATGACCGGGAAAGTCGCCGTCATCACCGGCTCGACGCGCGGCATCGGCCGCGCCATCGCCGAGCGGATGGCCGAGCACGGCGCGAAGGTCGTGATCTCCTCGCGAAAACAGGATGTTTGCGACCAGGTCACCAAGGAAATCAACGACAAGTTCGGCAAGGGGACGGCGGTCGCGATCGCCGCGAACATTTCCAGCAAGGAAAATCTGCAAAACCTCGTCGACGAGTCCAACCGCGCCTTCGGCAAGATCGACGTGCTGGTCTGCAACGCCGCATCCAACCCCTATTACGGCCCGCTCGGCGGCATCTCCGATGAACAGTTCCGCAAGATCCTCGACAACAACATCGTCGCCAACAACTGGCTGATCAACATGGTGGTGCCGCAGATGATCGAGCGCAAAGACGGCTCTATCATCATCGTCTCCTCGATCGGAGGCCTGAAGGGCTCGACCGTGCTCGGCGCCTACGCGATCTCGAAGGCGGCCGACATGCAGCTCGCGCGCAATCTGGCCTGCGAATACGGCAAGCACAATATCCGCGTGAACTGCATCGCGCCCGGCCTGATCAAGACCGATTTCGCCAAGGCGTTGTGGGACAATCCGGAGACGCTGAAGGCTTCCACCGCGCGCTCGCCGCTTTTGCGCATCGGCGTGCCGGACGAGATCGCGGGCGCTGCGGTGCTGATGGGATCGAAAGCCGGCGACTTCATGACCGGGCAGACCATCGTGATCGACGGCGGCGCGACGATCAGTTGAGATGTGACGCGCGCTGCGTCTGCATTTTCACTGTCATCGTCCGCGAAGGCGGACGATCCAGTAAACGCAATCGTCTCGATTCCCATAGATGTCACGGCGTACTGGATGCCCCGCCTTCGCGGGGCATGACGGTGGTGGCTGGGGGCTGCGCGGAGAAAACGCCTCGACGTCACTCCACCGCCGCGTACACCAGATCCCGCAGCATGTTGCGGATGTATTCGCGCTGGCCGGGGCCCTGCATCATGAAGACCGTGAACAGGTCTTCCGCGGGATCGATGAAGAAGAACGTGCCGGCCATGCCGCTCCAGAAGAACTGGCCGAGCGATCCCGGGAACGGCGCGATGCCTCTTTGAGTGCGGACCGCGAAGCCGAGGCCAAAACCATGACCGGGCGGCATCAGCGGCGAGTCAACCTTCACGCCTGGGGCGAGATGATCCGATGCCATCAACTCCAGCGTCTTGCGGCCGATGATCCTGTTGCCGTCGAGCGCGCCGCCGTTGAGCAGCATCTGGCAGAACCGCGCATAGTCCATGGTGGTCGAGACCAGCCCGCCGCCGCCGGATTCCATCGCGGGCTTCTCCAGCATGTTGAAGAGCTGCACCTTGTCGCCATTCCACGGATCCGTCGCGAACGGTTCGGCGAGGCGGCCGGCCTTGGCTTCTGAGGTATGGAAAGCGGTCTCGGCCATCTGCAGCGGCGCCAGGATGCGTTCGGTCAGGAACGCGCCGAGCGACTTGCCGGAGACGACTTCGATGATGCGGCCCAAGACGTCGGTCGAGCGGCTGTAGTTCCATTCCGCGCCGGGCTGGCAGATCAGCGGCATGCCGGCGATCATGGTGGCGTGCTCGGCGTTGGTGATCTTGCGGCTGCGCAGCCGCGACTGCTGATAGAGCTGCTGGACGAGGCCGTTACCGGTGTGGTCGTAGGTCAGGCCGGACGTATGCCGCAGCAGGTCCTGAACCATCATCTGCCGCTTCGCCGGCACCAGCTCGAGCTTGCCGTTGCTCTCGACGCCGACCTTCTGGTCGGCAAACTCCGGAATAAATTTGGCGACGGGATCGCCAAGGATGAAGTGGCCGTCCTCGATCAGCATCATGATGCCGACCGAGACGATCGGCTTGGTCATCGAGAAGATACGGAAGATGCTGTCATGCGCCATCGGCGCGCTGGCGGCCGGGCTCTGGCGGCCGATCGCATCGAACCAGCCGATCTGGCCGCGTCGGGCCACCATCACGGTGGCGCCGGGCAGGGTTCCCTTGTCCACCTCCCGCTTGAAAGCGTCCGACATCCGCTGCAGGCGGACGCTCGAGAGGCCGATCGTTTCCGGCTTGGCCTGCGGGAGCGAAGGAGTTTGGGGGACGGACGTCTGCCGGGCGGCGTTCTGCGCGTTCATGGTCTCTCCCGTTGCGCTTGTTGTTGTGATGACCAAGTCTGGCGCAGAAGGCGTGCTTTGGATAGGGCGGTGAGTTGCTTCGCCCTTGCAATCGGGGCATGCCCTATGCTTGAAACAGCACGAACCGACGCATGCGCCGGTTCCCTGCAGGAGTGTAGCTCAATTGGTAGAGCACCGGTCTCCAAAACCGGGGGTCGCAGGTTCGAGCCCTGCCACTCCTGCCAGCTAAATCAAATACTTACGCTGATTTTCGGCGACGGCCGGTCGAGCCCTTCAGGCCCCCGATGAACTCGCGCTTCATTCAACGACGATCGGCCTATTCTGCCACGCCGGCTTTCTCGCGCATCTTGTCGATCAGCTTCGACGCTTCTGCCTTCGTAAGGTTCTCATTGAATGCCTCGGGGCAATGCGCCTGCTCGCACAATGTCTTCAGGTAAGATGCCTGAGCCCCAGTCATCGGCTCATCGCCGGAGACCCAATCGTCAGGGTCCTTTTCTGTGTTCGAGTCGATGCGCGTCTTGGAAGTCATTGCCGTTCTCCTCATCCCAAGAACGCGTTTGTTCATGTATTGTTCCGTGCGCCATGACGCACCCGTGAAACTCCAGAGAACTCCCGCCGTTCAGCAAACCTGCCCTCCGTACTTGCGGCGCGACGAGGAGGCGAGGGAAGAGCAATGGCACCCTTGTGGCGGATATTGAAGGCCGCCGTTTTGGGCTTTGTGGCCAACGACGCCTTAAGCCGGGGAGCCTCCATTGCGTTTTATGCGGCGACTTCGCTGGCGCCAGTGCTTCTGATCGTCGTCGCAATCGCAGGCTTGGCGTTCGGGCAGGATGCTGCCCGTGCCGCGATAAGCGAGGAACTCGGCAAACTGCTCGGGCCGGCGGGCGGCGAATTCATCAAGACCATCCTCGCGCGCTCAAGCGATCCGGCGTCGGGGACGACCGCGACAGTTATCGGGCTCGTTACCGTCCTGATAACGGCATCGGGCGTTTTCGGGGAAATGCGCACGGCACTGAACGCAACTTTCAAGGCCAAGCCGGTCGACGAGCCCATCTCCTCCTTGATTAAGGCTCGCGTCGCTAGTCTCGGCCTGGTGGCGGCCCTTGGCTTCATGCTGATCGTTTCGTTGGCCGCCAGCGCCGCGCTATCGGCCCTGGAGCAGTGGTCTGCTGATCAGGTCGTCCTGAGCGCTCTCAACACGGTGGTATCGCTGGCGATATTCACGCTGTTGTTCGCAGCGATCTACCGGGTACTGCCCGATACGACGATCTACTGGCGCCATCTCGTCCTGGGGGCATTTGTCACAGCCGTGTTGTTCACCGTCGGCAAGTCGCTAATCGGCTTATACCTCGGTCGCGCGGCGCCGAGTTCGTCCTATGGCGCGGCGGGTGCACTGATCGTCCTCATGTTCTGGGTCTATTACTCGTCGCAGATTTTCCTGTTCGGTGCTGAACTGACGAAGGCGATCGATGACGAGCGCCATCCAGCCACGCGCGACGAGCGCGAGGAACAATTCAATAGCGCGTGAGTTCGTCCTCAAAATCAACACGAACCCAAGAGGGCGGTGACGACATGACACGATCCGTAGAAGAGCTACGACGGGAATCCGAGCAAAGCCGCGCGCAGCTTGCGGCGACCGTCGATCGGTTGAGGGAACAGATCACCGACACCGCGGAAGACATTCGCTACAAGGTTTCGCCGGATGGCATCAAGGCCGAGGTTTCCGGCTTCATCAGTCACAAGACGCAGACTTGGCTTGGCGCGCTCAGGCAGCAAGCGATGGAGAATCCGATGCAGGCGATTGCCGCGGGCACCGCGATTGCGGTGCCCGCGCTGCGGCTGGCCCGCGGTTTTCCGCTCCCGCTCCTGATGATCGGTGCGGGGCTCGCCCTGAGTTCGAAAACCGTGCGCGACCGCGCTGCGGAAGCGGCGGCGCCCGGAGTTGAAAAAGCCAGGGAAGTGATGGACGAGACCGCGGCACGCGCGCAGTCGCTCGGCGATGGCCTGCGTCAGGCGCTATCCTCCACCCAGAGCGAGGCAACCGCTAGGGCCGGCGACGCACAGGAGGCCGCGGGCGAGATGGCGAGCGAGACGAGGGATCGGGCCGCCGAGACCGCTGATGCCGTCATCGACAAGGTCAGGGCTGGCACGGATGCCGCTTCGGAAATGGCAAATGACACTATGGAAATGGCGAAAGAAAAGATGGAGCGCGCTCGCTCCTCCGCCACCCGCGCGGCGACCGCAGCACCCGCAGCGGCAAGCAAGGTGATCCGCGACAACGCTGCATTGATCGGCGGCCTGGGAGTGGCGATTGGTGCGATCCTTGCTGCTTCGCTTCCAAGTACCAGGGCCGAGGCCGGCGTAATGGGTAAAGCGAGCGACAGCGCAAAACGCGCCGCCGGCACGGCAGCTCAATCCGGATTCGATGCGGCTAAGGACGCCGTTATGTCGGCTGCGGACGCCGCGGCGAAAAGCGTTTCCGACGCCGACCTCGGCAAGCACGCCAGTCGGATCACGGAAGGCGTGACCGAGAGGCTCCAAGAAGTGGCCGACGACGTCGTGACGACGGCATTTGATCCTTCCCGTAACCCCGCATAGCTGAAAAGAGACCGCCATGAGCGATTTGGATCTCAACACCCGTAACACCAACTCCTCTCAGGACCAGAATACGACGACGTCGCCCCAGGACTTGAAGGACCAGGCTACCGAAGCTGGCGCAGAGATGAAGCAGCGCGCCGGCGACGCGCTGAAGGCGTCGACGGATATGGCGCGCGAGAAATTCAAGGAAGCGGCGGATGCCGCCAAGGACGTGGCGTCAGGAACTGCCGATCGTCTCCAGGAGCAGGCTGGAGGACAACAGCGTACGGGCGCGGATTTCATCGGCCGGCTTGCCGGCGATATCAGGAATGCGGCGCGCGCGTTCGAGAATGACGCACCGTTTGCCGCCCGCAGCATCAATTCCGCGGCTGAATATGTTGACGAGGCCGCCGACAAGTTCCGCAACGGAAGTCTCCGCGATCTCGTCGATGGCGCGACAGATTTTGCGAGGCGGCAGCCTGCGGCTTTTCTCGGTCTTTCGGTGCTTGCCGGTTTCGCCGCGGTCCGCTTCCTGAAGGCGTCCGGGAATCAGAGCTCTTCACCGCAAGGCTCTTCCTCATCGTACCCGCCATCACCCTCCACCTCGTCCTCCTACAAAGCGGAGGCATCATGAGCACCAAAACCGATCTTCGGACGATCTCGAACCTCTTGGGCGATGCCCTTTCGCAATTTGCCAAGCTGTTTCAAAACGAAGTCGATCTCGCCAAGGCTGAGCTTGGCGAGAAGGTTCAGCAAATCGGTGTCGCTGTTGGCCTAGTCGCGGCCGGCGCCATTCTCGTCGTTCCTGCGGTTGTCATGGCCCTGTTTGCCCTTTCAGCCGCCTTGATCGCGGGAGGATGGTCGCAGCCCGTCGCGTATCTGATCTCCGCGATCGTGGCCGCGGTGCTTGCGGCGATCCTGTTTGCGATCGGCATGAACCGGCTGGACGCGCGGAATCTGGCCCCGCGCGAAACGCTGCGGCAACTCGAAAAGGACAAGGATACCGTGAAGGGAATGGTGCGATGAGCGGAACACAAGGGACTTTCATAGATGGCCTGACGGCTGCTGCCCGCGACAATCCGCTTGCTGCGGCCTTGATCGGAGGCGGCGCGCTTTGGCTGCTTATCGGCAATGACAAGTTGAAGGACGCGGCGAACTCCGTCATGGGCGCTGCCGCGCCGCTTGCCGATACAGTTGCGCGCGGTCAACGGGCCGCCGCTTCCAAATTCGAGAACAGCTACAGTTCCGCTCGGGATCGAACGTCCCGCATGCAGGACGAAGCCTCGCGAGGCATTAGTGAAACCGTACGCGACGCTCGAAGCGCGGCTTCCGACACGATGGGGGATGCGGCGAATACGATAAGCGATCGGTTCGAGGAGGGCGTCTCCGGTGCGCGGGAAATGTGGGACCGTCTGGGCAGGGCGCTGCCACGGAGGGAAACGCTGGCTCAGGCGCAAACCTCGCTTTCCGATCTCCTCGAACGACAACCGCTGGTGCTCGGTGCTGTCGGTCTGGCGATCGGCGCCACGGTGGCCGGGGCGTTGGCGAAGTCCGGTCTTGAGGACGAGTGGGTCGGCGACCTCAGCGACAGTCTGAAGGCGGATCTAAATACCCGCGCTGGTGCCGTATCGCAAAGCGTGAGAGAGGCTTCCGACACGCTCAAGGCCGAGTTCTCGGATGCCGGTGCCGAACTGGTTGATCGGGTCCAACAGGCGGGGCACGATGCAATGGACGCCGCCCGAGAAAAAGCGGACGTGACGTCCCGGTCGACCAATATCGGTTAAAATCGCAGTTGAATCAGCGGCTTGCGAGAAAGATCTGCCGCGTTCCCGGAGCTAGCCGAAGAACGCGGAGAGGACCGCCATGTCCGAGGTCGCCGGCGTGTCGCCGCGCAGGTCGGCATCGATCACCCGCCGGCAGGCATCGACGGTGACGGTGTCGCCGAGGTCATGTGCCGCGTCGAGAATGGTCCACGCGGTCTCGCCCGAAGGTCTTTCGTAGTCCTGGCCCAACAGTGCCATGGTCGTCTCGCTCCCCAGTGGAGCAAACAGGATATCCAGGAGCTTTTAAAATCAGGATGGCGGGCTAGTGTGCATTTGAGCCGACCCGGTACCCGCGGTTAACCAATGGCTCCGCCCCGGTCGGTCGGCCACCAGCCAGCCGACAAGGGGGCGCGGCACCCCGTACCTTGACCTTTTGCCCGGGCGGCAGTAGATACCCGCCACCTGCTGCCGGCCCGTTGAGATGCGGATATCCGGCGCGGCTTTGAATTCCCCCGAACAATCGAGCCCGCTTGGCGGCTCATCCTTCGAGAGAGGGCTGGGCACTAGAGGGCTGTTCGAATTCGCTTTGAATCGCAATCGTCTCACGAAGGACGCGGTAACCAACGATGGCTTTCAGCCCGTTCAAATTCCTGCAGGAAGTGCGCTCGGAGACCGCCAAGGTCACCTGGCCGACGCGCCGCGAGACAACGATCACCACGATCATGGTCTTCGTGATGGTTGCCTTGGCTTCGATCTTTTTCTTCCTGTCGGATTTGATCATCCGCTACGTCGTCACCTTCCTGCTGGGCGTCCAATGATGAGCACCGGAACCCTTACGATGGACAAGCGCTGGTATATCGTTCACGCCTACTCGAATTTCGAGAAGAAGGTGGCGGAATCGATCCGCGAGCAGGCGAAGCAGCGCGGCCTCGAGGAACTGTTCGACCAGGTGTTGGTGCCGACCGAAAAAGTCACCGAGGTGCGCCGCGGCCGCAAGATCGACGCCGAGCGCAAGTTCTTCCCGGGCTACGTGCTGGTGAAGATGAAGCTGACCGACGAGGCGTTCCATCTCATCAAGAACACGCCAAAGGTGACGGGCTTCCTCGGCGCAGAAAACAAGCCGATGCCGATCTCCGAATCCGAAGCGATGCACATCCTGCAGCAGGTGCAGGAAGGTGTTGAGCGGCCGAAGGCCACGGTGTCGTTTGAAATCGGCGAGAACGTCCGCGTGGCCGATGGTCCGTTCGCGTCATTCTCCGGCGTGGTTGAGGAAATTGACGAGGCGCGTTCGCGCGTGAAGGTCGCGGTGTCGATCTTCGGCCGCGCCACGCCCGTCGAACTGGAATTCGGTCAGGTCGAGAAGGTCTGATCGGAGCGGCGCGAAGCTTGTCTTCGCGTCAACTAAGGCCGTGGGAGGATGAGGGCGGTCGCCAACCGCGCTTCAACCGAACCACGGACCCTGAAACCGCCGGTTTCATACCCGGCACAACAGGAGTGATACATGGCAAAGAAAGTGACCGGATACCTGAAGCTTCAGGTGCCGGCGGGTGCGGCCAATCCGTCGCCCCCGATCGGCCCCGCGCTTGGTCAGCGCGGCCTCAACATCATGGAATTCTGCAAGGCGTTCAACGCGCAGACGCAGAAGGAAGAAAAGAACACCCCGATCCCGGTGATCATCACCATCTATGCGGACCGTTCCTTCACCTTCGAGATGAAGACGCCGCCGATGTCCTACTTCCTCAAGCAGGCTGCCAAGATCCAGTCCGGCTCGAAAGCTCCGGGCCGCGACAAGGCGGGCCAGGTGACACGCGCGCAGGTGCGCGAGATCGCCGAGAAGAAGATGAAGGATCTCAATTGCGACTCAGTCGAATCGGCCATGAAGATGGTCGAGGGCTCCGCCCGTTCGATGGGTCTGGAAGTTGCGGGGTAACGGACCATGGCAATCGGAAAACGTTTGAAGAAGGTCCGTGAGGGCATCGACCGCGAGAAGCTCTATCCGCTCGCGGATGCCATCAAGATGGTCAAGGAACGCGCCACGTCGAAGTTCGACGAGACGATCGAGATCGCGATCAATCTCGGCGTCGACCCGCGCCACGCCGACCAGATGGTTCGTGGCGTCGTCAACCTGCCGAACGGCACCGGCCGCACGCTGCGCGTCGGCGTGTTCGCCCGTGGCGCCAAAGCGGACGAAGCCAAGGCTGCCGGTGCTGACGTCGTCGGCGCCGAAGACCTCGTCGAGAAGGTCCAGGGCGGCACGATCGACTTCGACCGTTGCATCGCAACCCCCGACATGATGCCGCTGGTTGGCCGCCTCGGTAAGGTGCTCGGCCCGCGCGGTATGATGCCGAACCCGAAGATCGGCACCGTGACGATGGACGTTACGTCAGCCGTGAAGGGCGCCAAGGGCGGCTCGGTCGAATTCCGCGTCGAGAAGGCCGGCATCGTGCAGGCCGGTGTCGGCAAGGCGTCGTTCTCCGAGGAAAAGCTGGTGCAGAACGTGAAAGCACTTGCGGATGCGGTGGCGAAGGCAAAGCCGGCCGGCGCCAAGGGCACCTACATCCAGCGCGTAGCGGTGTCCTCCACCATGGGCCCGGGCGTCAAGGTCGAGCCGGGCACGCTGCTCGGCTAGTTCGTGGCGGTTTAAGTGAATTGCAGGGGCGGAATCGGGCGACCGATTCCGCCCTTTGCGTTTGATGTCGCTTTTGCGTAATCGTCGCCCCGTCGGACTTGGCAAGGACTTGGCAAGAAGGAAGAACAATGCCCGAGAAAGTCCTCATCTATTCGCGTTTCCCGAAAGCCCAAATGGAGCGGTTTGGCGAACGCTTTGAACTGCTGAACGCTGCCGGCAAGGCGCCGAATGAGGTGTTCTCCGCCGAGCAACTCGCCGACATCAGAGCGCTGATCACGGCGGGCGGCACGCCGCTGCGTGGCGACGCGATGGACATGATGCCGAAACTGGGCGCCATTATCTGCTACGGCACCGGCTATGACGGCGTCGATCTGGCGGCGGCGGCGAAGCGCAATATTGCGGTCGGTCACAGCCCCGGCGCCAATGCCGCGTCGGTCGCCGATATCGCTGTTACGCTGATGCTGGCCGCCACGCGGCGGCTGCTCGTTGCCGACGATTATGTGCGGGGCGGCAGTTGGGCGGCGGCGAAGCCGTCGCCGATGATGCGTCCGCAGGCGGGTATGCTCGGCCGCAAAATCGGCGTCTACGGCATGGGCGAGATCGGCCGCAAGATCGCCGCGCGGGTTGCCGCGTTCGAGACCGAGGTCGGCTATTTCAGCCGCCGGCAGCACGATGTGCCGTATCGGTATTTTCCGAGCCTGGATGCGCTGGCCGAATGGTGCAGTGTCCTGATGATCGCGGTGCGGGCGGGCGCCGATACCCATCACGTTGTCGATGCCAATATTCTGCGCAAGCTCGGCAAGGATGGCTATGTCGTCAACATTTCGCGCGGCTCGGTGATCGACCAGCCGGCCCTGATCGCGGCGCTGTCCGACCAGACCATCGCTGGCGCCGGCCTCGACGTCTACGCCAAGGAGCCGCATGCTCCGGATGCGCTGACGGCGCTGCCCAATGTCGTGCTCTCTCCGCACATCGGCGGCCATACGCTGGAGTCGCATGTGGCGATGCAGAACTGCGTACTCGCCAATCTCGACGCGTTCTTCGCCGGCAAGCCGCTGCCGTACAAGGTGCCGCTTGGCTGACGGGCTCAGTGTATCTCGGCAGGCGGGATGTGGCGCAGCTTGTCGGGATTGCGGACGACGTAGATCGCGGCGATTCTTTCGCCATCGATCGCCATGCTCAAAGTGAGGTCGAGTTCGCCATCCAGATAGAGTAGCGCGCCAATGGCACCGTTGATGACAGCCGGCTCGATACGGACGTCCTGGCCGGCGGTCTTGCCGGCGATGCCGACGAAGAAGCGGGCGACCTTGTCTTTCCCGACAATCGGATTGCGCGCCGCGAATTTGCGGCCGCCGCCGTCGGTAATCGCAACCGCATCCTCGCGTAGCAATTCGGCCAGCCGACTGACATCGCCGCTGGCGACCGCTTCGCTGAAAGCATGCAGCAGGCGCGCGTGATCGTCCGGCGCGGCCGCAGGTGCCGGGCGGTTGTCGCGCACCGCTCGGCGGGCGCGCGAGGCAAGTTGACGGCAGGCGGCCTCGCTGTGGTCGAGCATCGCGGCGATTTCGGAAAACGGCGTGTCGAACACATCGTGCAGCAGGAAGGCCGCGCGCTCCATCGGAGAAAGCCGGTCCAACGCCAGCAGCAGGGCGAACGATAGATCGTCGGCCAGTTCGGTGGCGGCTTCGGCCGACAGGCTTTCCGCGTCGCACACGGGCTCCGGAAGCCAGGGCCCGATATAGATCTCCCGCTGCGCCTTCGCGCTCTTCAGGCGATCGAGACAAAGCCGGGTCACGACGGTGACGAGAAACGCTTCCGCGTTGCGGACATCCCGGGCGCCGGCAAAGCGGAGATAGGCGTCCTGCACGACGTCTTCGGCGTCGCTGCGGCTGCCGAGCATGCGATAGGCGAGCCCGAGCAGGCGCCCGCGATGGGGCGCCAGCGGGTCGTCGTCATGCAGCTTGTTTGACGACATCGACATCGTGCCCATTCACCGAGACGCGGCGGCACTCCTTGGCATAGCCGAGCCCGGCTTTCACCATCGGGAACATGCGGCCGAGTTGTAGCGCCAGCGTCAGGTCTATCACGCCTTTCGGGCCCCATTGGGCGCGGACAGCATCACGAAATTCGTCGTCATCGGTCGAGCGGCGCACCACGGCGTCGGCAAACCGGAACCCGAGCATGGTCGCGTCATTCATCGCGCGCGGATCGCGGCGAAGAACCGCTTCGATCTGGTCCTTGGCCATGCCCGCCTCCAACGCCATGTCGACGACCAGTTGCGTGCAGGGGCCGCAATCCTCCGCCAGCGCGCCGACGATTTTGGCAGCAAAGCTGGCATCGGCCGGGACCACCTCGCGGTGGGCGGCCGCCTTCATGAGGGGCGCGAACTTGAAGAGGGCAGCGGGCGATTCGTTCAGCATCATTTCGAGATAGCTGACGTCGTAACCGTAGCGTTTGGCGAATGCGCGCAAACTGCGGCGGGCGATCCAACTACGCATATTTTTCTCCTTGGTTGGGAAGGGCGGAATAGAGGGCGAGTGCGGAGGGCAGGACCACGGCAAGGAGATCGAACGCGCCGTGATGGGCGCGCCCGCTAACGATCAGCACCAGGTGGATCAGACCGTGCGCGGCGAGGAACCCGGCCCCCGCCACGGCCGCCGGCCAATAGCGCGGGCGCCATGCCCGCACGGCCAGCGCCAGACCGGCTACGAGGAACGCGGCACCGATGTCCTGAACAAAATGTGGGTTGAACGGGCCGGTGTCGGGCACCCCGGGCACGCTTTGGTACCAGAGCGGTCCGGCCATAAGCATTGCCAGCCCGTTCAGAACCGTGGGTATCGCAAGAATGGCTGCCAACTGACGCCGCATGAGAACCTCCTGCGGCCAAGACGAGGCGGGCGTCGCCGGTGTGACGGAACCGTCAAAGAAATTTCGAGATCCGGAACGAAAATTGTTGTCCGGCCGGTCCGTGAACTGGTGTGAATTTTGCTCTTGGCAAGCCGGGCAAGACTCGTTAAACAACGGCTTCCAGGCGTGCTGGCCATAGCTGGCACGTCTGTGCGCGCATTCCGAAAACCCGTTACGGTAGGAGATCATTCCTTTCAGGACATCCACATGGATTGCTCGAAAGGAACGAAACTCATCGTTTCGTGGAATGCGGCAGGGGTCCTTCGGCTTGCCGAATGGCCCCGATCCTGTCCGAGACTGCAGGCGCCCGCGAAGAAACGCAAGTTCCTCAACGGCTTAATCTTATAGCCTGCATAGACGGGTGAAGACCGGATTTCGCTTTAGCGTCGCCTTGCGCGGCGCCAAGGCTGATTTGGTTCGAACCTCGACACCCCGCGCCATCTGGTTCGGGAGGGCAGGCTTTTCAAATGTCGTCTGCCCGGCGTGTCCTTGAGATTGGTGTCTAGAGGTCAGGTTTGGGCGAGACGATGGGTGCAACCCGGCGGTCTCGCTCTTAAGCGAAGGCCGCCAACCGGAGAGAGCTTGCTGTGGAAAGAGCGGCAAAAAAGGACGCGGTTGAGGCGCTGAACGAGGTCTTCAAGACCACGAGCGTTGCAGTCGTCGCCCATTATTCCGGCCTCACCGTGGCCCAGATGCAGAAGCTGCGTACGCAGATGAAGCAGGCGGGCGCGTCGGTGAAGGTCTCGAAGAACCGTCTCGCCAAAATTGCTCTTGAAGGCACGGACGTCGTTGCCATTGGCTCCCTTTTGAAGGGGCCGACCGTGATCGCGACTTCAAACGATCCGGTAGCGGCGCCGAAGGTTGCCATGGAGTTCGCCAAGACGAACGAGCAGTTCGTCATTCTCGGCGGCTCGATGGGTAAAACCGTCCTGGATGTGAACGGCGTGAAGGCACTTGCCTCCTTGCCGTCGCTGGACGAACTGCGCGGCAAGCTTGTCGGCCTCCTGGTGGCGCCGGCGACCAAGATCGCTCAACTCTCCACTGCGCCCGCGGCCAAGCTCGCGCGCGTCGTCCAGGCCTATGCCTCAAAGAGTGAAGCGGCCTGACCCTTCGCAAATCAAATCTGGTTCGAACCAAACCTTTAAGGAACTGATCAATGGCTGACCTACAGAAAATCGTCGACGACCTCTCGAGCCTCACGGTGCTCGAAGCTGCCGAGCTCGCGAAGCTGCTCGAAGAAAAGTGGGGCGTTTCCGCCGCTGCCGCCGTGGCGGTTGCCGGTCCCGCGGGTGGCGCCGCCGCTGCTGCTCCGGCTGAAGAAAAGACCGACTTCACTGTCGTTCTCGCTGCCGCCGGCGAGAAGAAGATCGAAGTCATCAAGGAAGTCCGCGCCATCACCGGCCTGGGCCTCAAGGAAGCCAAGGACCTCGTCGAAGGCGCGCCCAAGCCGGTCAAGGAAGGCGTGAACAAGGAAGAGGCCGACAAGCTCAAGGCCCAGCTCGAAAAGGCTGGCGCCAAGGTTGAGCTGAAGTAACGCGAGTCACTTCAGCGAAATCCCGGGGCGAGCGTCAGCGCGACCCGGGATCTCCTGCCAGCGGCGTGGATGGCCGGAGCTTGCAAAGTTTGTGCTGTGGGGTAGCCCGGAGCACGGCGTACACAAAAAAGTGTGGGGATTCGCGGGGTTACCCCTCGAATCTCCACGATTGCCGCCCCATATCGGGTCGGCAGCAGGAAAGCGCGATAAGGCGGCGGGGACGGCAGGGTTCCCGACGTAACGCGTTGGGAGACAGTCAGATTTCGGGCTTTTTCAGTCCGTGAAACCACCAGTTATGACGGGCGGGTGCAGTCATGCGCCCGCGCGTCGTTTTGCGTTTTGAAGGTCTAAAGTGCGGGTTCAGGATTTAATTCCTGAAAGTGGGCTTTGTTCCTTTTGAGCGATTCGACAATTCAACCCGGGGGCGACGGCAGTCGCGCTTCGGAAGGTTCGCCTACTAAGGCGACGAAAATGAGAGGCCACGATGGCGCAGCAGACATTCACCGGTCGCAAACGGGTCCGCAAGTTCTTCGGACACATCAAGGAAGTCGCCGAGATGCCGAACCTGATCGAGGTTCAGAAGGCATCCTATGACCAATTCCTGATGGTCGATGAACCTCCGGGCGGCCGGCTGGACGAGGGCCTGCAGGCGGTGTTCCGCTCGGTGTTCCCGATCTCGGATTTCTCCGGCACCTCGATGCTGGAATTCGTCCGCTACGAGTTCGAGCCGCCGAAATACGACGTCGACGAGTGCCGCCAGCGCGGCATGACCTATGCTGCGCCGCTGAAGGTGACGCTGCGCCTGATCGTGTTCGATATCGACGAGGAAACCGGCGCCAAGTCGGTCAAGGACATCAAGGAGCAGGACGTCTACATGGGCGACATCCCGCTCATGACCATGAACGGCACCTTCGTCGTCAACGGCACCGAGCGCGTCATCGTCTCGCAGATGCACCGTTCGCCCGGCGTGTTCTTCGACCACGACAAGGGCAAGACCCATTCGTCCGGCAAGCTATTGTTTGCCGCGCGCGTGATTCCGTATCGCGGTTCCTGGCTCGACATCGAGTTCGACGCCAAGGACATCGTGTTCGCGCGCATCGACCGCCGCCGCAAGATCCCCGTGACCTCGCTGATGTACGCGCTCGGTCTCGACGGCGAGCAGATCCTTTCGACGTTCTACAAGAAGATCAATTTCAAGCGCGCCAAGGACGGCTGGCGCGTGCCGTTCGACGCCGCCCGTTTCCGCGGCTACTCGACCATCAACGACCTGATCGACGCCGACACCGGCAAGGTGGTGCTCGAGGCCGGCAAGAAGCTGACCGTGCGCGCGGCGCGCCAGTTGCAGGAAAAGGGCCTGAAAGCCCTGCGCCTGTCGGATGAAGAGCTGATCGGCAACTATCTCGCCGAGGATCTCGTCAACCCAAAGACCGGTGAAATCTATGCCGAGGCCGGCGAGGAGCTCACCGAAAAGTCGCTGAAGGCACTGAACGAGCAGGGCTACAAGGAACTGCCGCTGCTCGATATCGACCACGTCAATGTCGGTGCCTACATCCGCAACACGCTGCATGCCGACAAGAACATGACGCGTGAAGACGCGTTGTTCGATATCTACCGCGTGATGCGTCCGGGCGAGCCGCCGACGATCGATTCGGCCCAGACCATGTTCCAGTCGCTGTTCTTCGACGCCGAGCGTTATGACCTCTCCGCGGTCGGCCGCGTCAAGATGAACATGCGCCTCGAACTCGATGCGCCCGACACCCACCGCACGCTGCGCAAGGAAGACATCCTGGCGGTCATCAAGACGCTGGTCGACCTGCGCGACGGCAAGGGCGAGATCGACGATATCGACCACCTCGGCAACCGCCGTGTGCGTTCGGTCGGCGAATTGATGGAGAACCAGTACCGCATCGGTCTCCTTCGTATGGAGCGCGCGATCAAGGAGCGCATGTCCAGCGTCGATATCGACACTGTGATGCCGCAGGATCTGATCAACGCCAAGCCGGCGGCCGCCGCGGTGCGCGAGTTCTTCGGCTCCTCGCAGCTCTCGCAGTTCATGGACCAGACCAACCCGCTGTCGGAGATCACCCACAAGCGCCGTCTCTCGGCGCTTGGACCGGGCGGTCTGACCCGCGAGCGCGCCGGTTTCGAGGTGCGCGACGTGCATCCGACGCATTACGGCCGCATCTGCCCGATCGAGACGCCGGAAGGTCCGAACATCGGCCTGATCAACTCGCTGGCGACGTTCGCCCGCGTCAACAAGTACGGCTTCGTCGAAACGCCCTACCGCAAGGTGAAGGACGGCCGCGTCACTGACGAGGTCGTGTATCTCTCGGCGATGGAGGAGGGTCGTTATCGCGTGGCGCAGGCCAACGTGCCGCTCGATGCCAAGGGTCGCTTCACCGAAGACCTGATCGTCTGCCGTCACGCCGGCGAAGTGCTGCCGATCACGCCGGACAAGGTCGACTATATGGACGTGTCGCCGAAGCAGCTCGTCTCTGTTGCCGCAGCGCTGATCCCGTTCCTCGAGAACGACGACGCCAACCGCGCGCTGATGGGCTCGAACATGCAGCGCCAGGCGGTGCCGCTGGTTCGCGCCGAGGCGCCGTTCGTCGGTACCGGCATGGAAGGCGTGGTGGCCCGTGACTCCGGTGCTGCGATCGCCGCCCGTCGTTCCGGCGTGGTCGACCAGATCGACGCCACCCGCGTCGTGATCCGCGCCACCGAAGATCTCGATCCGACCAAGTCGGGCGTCGATATCTACCGGCTGATGAAGTACCAGCGCTCCAACCAGTCGACCTGCATCAACCAGCGTCCGCTGGTGAAGGTCGGCGACATCGTCAAGAAGGGCGACATCATCGCCGACGGTCCCTCGACCGATCTCGGCGAGCTCGCGCTCGGCCGTAACGTGCTGGTCGCGTTCATGCCGTGGAATGGCTACAACTTCGAAGACTCGATCCTGCTCTCCGAGCGGATCGTGAAGGACGACGTCTTCACCTCGATCCATATCGAGGAGTTCGAGGTGATGGCCCGCGACACCAAGCTCGGACCTGAGGAAATCACCCGCGACATTCCGAACGTTTCGGAAGAAGCGCTGAAGAACCTCGACGAAGCCGGCATCGTCTATATCGGCGCCGAAGTCCGCGCCGGCGACATCCTGGTCGGCAAGATCACGCCGAAGGGCGAAAGCCCGATGACGCCGGAAGAAAAACTTCTGCGCGCCATCTTCGGCGAAAAGGCTTCCGACGTCCGCGACACCTCGCTGCGCGTGCCTCCGGGCGTGCAGGGCACGATCGTGGAAGTGCGTGTGTTCAACCGCCACGGCGTCGACAAGGACGAGCGCGCGCTGGCGATCGAGCGGGAAGAGATCGAGCGTCTGGCCAAGGACCGCGACGACGAGCAGGCGATCCTTGACCGTAACGTCTACGGCCGCCTCGCCGAACTCCTTGAAAACCGCCAGGGCATCGCGGGTCCGAAGGGCTTCAAGAAGGACACCAAGATCACGCGCGCCGTGCTCGAGGAGTATCCGAAGTCGCAGTGGTGGATGTTTGCATCACCGAACGACAAGCTGATGGCCGAAATCGAGGCGATGCGGAAGCAGTACGACGAATCGAAGAAGGGCCTTGAACAGCGCTTCCTCGACAAGGTCGAAAAGCTGCAGCGTGGTGACGAGTTGCCGCCCGGCGTGATGAAGATGGTCAAGGTCTTCGTCGCGGTGAAGCGCAAGATCCAGCCAGGCGACAAGATGGCCGGCCGCCACGGCAACAAGGGCGTGGTGTCCAAGATCGTTCCGATCGAGGACATGCCGTTCCTCGAGGACGGTACGCACGCGGATATCGTGCTCAATCCGCTCGGCGTGCCCTCGCGCATGAACGTCGGCCAGATTCTGGAGACGCATCTCGGTTGGGCCTGCGCCGGCCTCGGCAAGCGCATCGGCCAGACCATCGACGGCTATTATCAGAAGCAGGATCTCAAGCCGCTGCGCGAGACCCTGAAGAAGATCTATGGCGACGATGAAACCATCAAGACGCTGAACGACAACGAGCTGATGGAGCTGGGTCGCAATCTGAGCCACGGCGTGCCGATCGCGACGCCGGTGTTCGACGGCGCCAAGGAAGCCGACATCGAGGAGATGCTGAAGCTCGCGGGCTTCGATGCCTCCGGCCAGTCGACCGTCTATGACGGCCGTACCGGCGACGCCTTCGATCGCAAGGTGACGGTAGGCTACATCTACATGCTCAAGCTGCACCATCTGGTCGACGACAAGATCCACGCGCGTTCGATCGGTCCGTACTCGCTCGTCACCCAGCAGCCGCTGGGAGGCAAGGCGCAGTTCGGCGGCCAGCGTTTCGGCGAAATGGAGGTGTGGGCGCTGGAAGCCTACGGCGCGGCCTACACGCTGCAGGAAATGCTGACCGTGAAGTCGGACGACGTCGCCGGCCGTACCAAGGTGTACGAGGCGATCGTGCGCGGCGACGACACGTTCGAGGCGGGTATTCCGGAATCGTTCAACGTGCTGGTCAAGGAAATGCGCTCGCTCGGCCTCAACGTCGACCTGCACAATTCCAAGATGGGACCGGCGCCGACGTCCGAGGCGGCTGAGTAACGCTTGAGATTCCATGTCCGACCCAAGGCGCGAGGCAAGCTTCGCGCAAAAGGGCCGGGCATTCGCGCTCCTCTCGGACGTTGAGTGGGGCGCGCACCAAATAAGAGTTTCGAATTTGCTGCCGGTGACGACCGGCACGCGAGGAGAAGACGATGAACCAAGAAATTATGAATCTCTTCAATCCGACGACCCCGGCCCAGGTCTTCGACCAGATCCGGATCTCGATTGCGTCCCCGGAGAAGATTCTGTCCTGGTCCTACGGCGAGATCAAGAAGCCGGAGACCATCAATTATCGGACGTTCAAGCCGGAGCGCGACGGCCTGTTCTGCGCCCGCATCTTCGGGCCGATCAAGGATTACGAGTGCTTGTGCGGCAAGTACAAGCGGATGAAGTACAAGGGCATCATCTGCGAAAAGTGCTCGGTCGAAGTGACCCTGTCGCGCGTCCGGCGCGAGCGCATGGGCCATATCGAACTGGCTGCACCTGTTGCCCACATCTGGTTCCTGAAGTCGCTGCCGTCCCGCATCGGCCTTCTGCTTGACATGACGTTGAAGGATCTCGAGCGGATCCTGTACTTCGAATACTACGTCGTGCTGGAGCCGGGCCTGACCGCGCTCAAGGACCGTCAGCTCTTGTCGGAAGACGAGTACCTGAAGGCGCAGGACGAATACGGCCAGGATTCGTTCACCGCCATGATCGGCGCGGAAGCGATCCGCGAGCTGTTGAAGGGTCTTGAGCTCGAAAAGCTCGAGCAGTCCCTGCGCGCGGAGATGCAGGAGACGGAATCCGACATCAAGCACAAGAAGCTCGCCAAGCGGCTGAAGATCGTCGAAGCGTTCCGCTATTCCGGCAACAAGCCGGAGTGGATGATCCTGACCGTGGTGCCGGTGATCCCGCCGGACCTGCGTCCGCTGGTGCCGCTCGACGGCGGCCGCTTCGCGACCTCGGACCTCAACGACCTCTACCGCCGCGTCATCAACCGCAACAACCGCTTGAAGCGGCTGATGGAGCTGCGCGCGCCCGACATCATCATCCGCAATGAAAAGCGCATGCTGCAGGAGGCTGTCGACGCACTGTTCGACAACGGCCGCCGCGGCCGCGTCATCACCGGCGCCAACAAGCGCCCGCTGAAGTCGCTGGCCGACATGCTCAAGGGCAAGCAGGGCCGCTTCCGGCAGAACCTGCTCGGCAAGCGCGTCGACTATTCGGGCCGTTCGGTGATCGTGGTCGGTCCCGAGCTGCGGCTGCATCAGTGCGGCCTGCCGAAGAAGATGGCGCTCGAACTGTTCAAGCCGTTCATCTATTCGCGGCTCGACGCCAAGGGTCTGTCCACCACCGTGAAGCAGGCGAAGAAGCTGGTCGAAAAGGAGCGTCCCGAGGTCTGGGATATCCTCGACGAGGTGATCCGCGAGCATCCGGTGCTGCTCAACCGCGCGCCGACGCTGCACCGCCTCGGCATCCAGGCGTTCGAGCCGGTGTTGATCGAAGGCAAGGCGATCCAGCTCCATCCGCTGGTTTGCGCGGCGTTCAACGCCGACTTCGACGGCGACCAGATGGCCGTGCACGTTCCGCTGTCGCTGGAAGCGCAGTTGGAAGCGCGCGTCCTGATGATGTCGACCAACAACATCCTGCATCCGGCGAATGGTCAGCCGATCATCGTGCCGTCGCAGGACATCGTGCTCGGCCTCTACTATCTCTCGATCATGCGTGAAGGCCTGCCCGGCGAGGGCAAGATCTTCGGCGACATGGCCGAGCTCGAGCACGCCCTGCATTCGAAGGTCATCCACCTCCACACCAAGATCAAGTACCGGTGGGAGGGCACCGACGAGAGCGGCAAGACCACCAAGCGCTGGATCGAAACCACCGCTGGCCGCGTCATGCTCGGCAACGTGCTGCCGAAGAACCCGCGGATTTCGTACGACATCATCAACAAGCTGATGACTAAGCGCGAAATCTCGGGCGTGATCGACCAGGTCTACCGCCACTGCGGTCAGAAGGAGACCGTGATCTTCTGCGACCGCATCATGGCGCTCGGCTTCTATAATGCGTTCAAGGCCGGCATCTCGTTCGGCAAGGACGACATGGTCGTGCCGCACAGCAAGTGGAAGATCGTCGACACCACCCGTACGCTGGCAAAGGATTTCGAGCAGCAGTACAACGACGGCCTGATCACCCATGGCGAGAAGTACAACAAGGTGGTCGATGCCTGGTCGAAGGCGACCGAAGAAATCGCCAAGGAGATGATGAAGGAAATCTCCTCGACCAAGAAGACGCCGAAGGGCGCCGACGCCGACATCAACTCGATCTACATGATGGCGCATTCGGGCGCGCGCGGTTCGCCGGCCCAGATGCGTCAGCTCGCCGGTATGCGCGGCCTGATGGCGAAGCCCTCGGGTGAGATCATCGAGACGCCGATCATTTCCAACTTCAAGGAAGGTCTGTCGGTGCTCGAATACTTCAACTCGACCCACGGCGCCCGCAAGGGTCTCGCGGACACCGCGTTGAAGACCGCGAACTCCGGTTACCTGACCCGCCGCCTGGTCGACGTGGCGCAGGACTGCATCATCACGCAGGACGATTGCGGCACCAAGCTCGGCATCAAGATGCGCGCCATCGTCGATGCCGGCACGGTGGTCGCTTCGCTGGCCTCGCGTATTCTCGGCCGCACCGCGGGCGAGGATCTGCGCGATCCCGCGACCAACAAGGTCGTGGTCAAGCGCGGCACGCTGATGGAGGAGACGCATGTCGACGCCATCCAGCAGGCCGGCATCCAGGAAGTGAAGATTCGCTCGGCGCTGACCTGCGAACTCGTCAACGGCATCTGCGGCAAGTGCTACGGCCGCGATCTGGCCCGCGGCACGCCGGTCAACCACGGCGAGGCGGTCGGTGTCATCGCCGCCCAGTCGATCGGTGAACCCGGCACGCAGCTCACGATGCGCACGTTCCACATCGGCGGCGCGGCGCAGATCAACGAGCAGTCGTTCGTAGAATCGAACTTCGAGGGCAAGGTCACCATCAAGAACAAGTCCATCGCCCGAAACAGCGAAGGTCACTTGATCGCGATGGTTCGCAACATGGTTGTTGCGATCGTCGATGCCGACGGAACCGAGCGTGCGACCCACCGCATTCAGTACGGCGCGCGCATGCACGTCGACGAGGGCGACATGGTCAAGCGCGGCCAGCGCATCGCGGAGTGGGATCCGTACACCCGTCCGGTTCTCACCGAAGTTGAGGGCACCATCGGGTTCGAGGACCTCGTCGAGGGTCAGTCGATCTCGGAAACGCTCGACGAATCCACCGGTATCGCCAAGCGCGTCGTCATCGATTGGCGTGCGTCGCGCGGTGGTGCCGATCTGCGTCCGGCCATCGTGGTCAAGGGCAAGGACGGCAAGGTGCTCAAGCTGCCGCGCGGCGGCGATGCCCGATACATGCTCTCGGTCGACGCCATCCTGTCGGTGGATACCGGCGCGAAGGTCAAGGCCGGTGACATCCTGGCGCGTATCTCGACCGAAAGCGCCAAGACCCGCGACATCACCGGCGGTCTGCCGCGGGTGGCCGAATTGTTCGAGGCCCGCAAGCCGAAGGACGCGGCGATCATCGCGGAAATCGCCGGCACGATCCGTTTCGGCCGCGACTACAAGAACAAGCGCCGCATCTCGATCGAGCCGATGGACAAGACCGAGGAGCCGCGCGAGTACCTGATCCCGAAGGGCAAGCACATCCATCTGCAGGACGGCGACATCGTCGAAAAGGGCGATTTCATCGTCGAAGGCAATCCGGCGCCGCACGACATCCTGGCGATCAAGGGCATCGAGGAACTCGCTGCCTATCTGGTCAACGAAATCCAGGAGGTCTACCGGCTGCAGGGCGTGCTCATCAACGACAAGCACATCGAAGTGATTGTCCGTCAGATGCTGCAGAAGGTCGAGGTCACCGACCAGGGCGACACCGACATGATCTCGGGCGAACAGGTCGACAAGATCGAGTTCGACGCGCTCAACCTGAAGGCCAAGGAAGAGGGCAAGAAGCCCGCCACGGGAACGCCGGTTCTGCTCGGCATCACCAAGGCGAGCCTGCAGACCCGCTCGTTCTTCTCGGCGGCCTCGTTCCAGGAGACCACTCGCGTGCTCACCGAAGCCGCCGTCAACGGCAAGGTGGATCCGCTGGAAGGCCTCAAGGAAAACGTCATTGTCGGCCGGCTGATCCCGGCGGGCACCGGCGCCTCGATGGCCAAGATCCGCGAAGTCGCCGTCAAACGCGACAAGCTGATCCTGGACGAACGCGAGAAGCAGGCGGCCATCGTGCCGACCGCTCCGGAAGCCGAACCGCTGGCGCTGCCGCCGGCGGAGTAAGGCTTCCAGGCCAATCAACAGGAAAGCCGGCTGCGAAGCCGGCTTTTTCTTTTTACGAGCGAGGATATTGCTTCACCCGGATGGGTGACCGCTGCTATCAAGTCAGGAAATGGCCTCCTGCCAGAACGGTAATGTTTGCAATTCCCCATGAGCGGCTCGGCTCATTCTGAACCCCTGATCGACCGCATCTACGAGGCGGGGCTCATTCCATCGCTTTGGCCGGCTGTGCTCGGCGAACTCAGCGCAGCGATCGGCGGCAATGGCGGCTTTGTGTTCGGCGTGCGCGACGGCTACACGAGCGCGGTCAATTCTGTCGAATATGACCAGCTCATGCCGGTGTTCTTGGGAGAGGGATGGAGCGAACGCGATCCAAATCTGCCGCGCGCCATTGCCCTCAATCATGCAGGCTTCGTCACCGACTATGATCTCCTCTCGGAGGAGGAGATTGCGACAAACGACGTCTATTGCAACTTTTACCGCAAACACGGCCTTGGCTACCGCGCCGGGACGATCATTCCGATGCCAAGCGGCGATTCAATCGCGATCGTGATGCCGCGGCATCAGGATCATGGCCCGGTGCCGCGCGAAGTCGTCACCTTGCTGGATGGATTGCGGCCGCATCTGGCCCGCGCTTCGCTTGCGGCAAACCGCATCGGCTTCGAGCGCGCCCGTGCGCAGGCTGATGCGTTGCAGGTGTTGGGGCTGCCCGGCGCGGTGTTGCACGGGCGCGGCCGGGTGTTCGCCGCAAACGGTTTGTTCGAAGCGCTGGTCCCTTCGCTGTTTCAGGATCGTATCGAGCGCGTCACGATGACGGATGTCACGGCGGACGCGCTGCTTACGGACGCGCTCGGTCCGCAGTCCCTTGCCGGCGGTCGGACCGTCAAGTCGATACCGGTCGCTGCGACGGCAGACCGCGTGCCGATGGTGCTGCATGTCATC
The DNA here is from genome assembly GCF_018398875.1 of Bradyrhizobium sp. sGM-13. Taxonomy (GTDB): domain Bacteria; phylum Pseudomonadota; class Alphaproteobacteria; order Rhizobiales; family Xanthobacteraceae; genus Bradyrhizobium. Next base: position 29,722 of record NZ_JAGWDK010000005.1, read on the forward strand.
CCCGTGCGCGGCGATGCGCGCGATATCTTCACCCAGGCCACCGCGCTATTGGTGGTGACGCCGGTCGATCGCGCCGTGGTGCCGACGGCGGAAGTCCTGCAAGGCTTGTTCGACCTGACGCCGGCGGAGGCACGCGTGGCGCGGGGCATCGGCCAGGCTGTCACGATCGATGCACTTGCGGACGCAACCGGCGTCAATCGGGAGACGGTGCGCAGCCAGCTCAAGGCCGTGCTATCGAAGACCGGCCTGTCACGCCAGCAGGAGCTTGTCAGCCTGCTCGCCGGCAAGGCGTTCCGTGGGAGTTAGACAACCGCGCCGTGCAGCTTCAGAGGCGAAACGGCCGGCTCTCCCGCCGGCAGAATGAGACCCCGCAAGAATACGGTGCGCAGACAAAAGGCCGGCGCAAGGCGGCCTTTTTGCTGCTTTCTTTCTTTGTTGCGGTGCGAGGACCTGCTTTGTTCATCTTCCCTTCAGGGTGAAAAGGGCCTTTGGTAATTCAGTTTAGACCGGCGCCTCCTTGGGGAGGGGGCGGCGGAGGGGCGACGGAACTTACATGTTGGATCTTGCAATCGTTGGCGGCGGCCCAGGCGGCTTGATGAGCGCCTGGTACCTGAAGAAAAAGCTTGGCGATCTGTGCCGCGTTACGATTTACGAGGCGTCCGACCGGGTCGGGGGCAAGATCGTCTCGCGCAAATTCGATTCCGCGCCGGCGATGTATGAGGCGGGCGTCGCCGAAATCTACGATTACTCGATGACCGGCCCGGATCCCCTACGGGAGCTGATCCAGCATTTCGGATTGCAGACCATTCCGATGGACGCCGAGCAGGTGCACCTCGACGGCGTGCTGCTCAATGACGTGCCGGGCATGCGCCGCAAGTATGGCGAGAAGACCGCGGCTGCGATCGAGGCGTTCCGCAAGCGCTGCGCCGATTTGGTGTCGCCGATCGAATATTACGAGGGCGTCGGCGCCCACGACAACGAGCATCCCTGGGCCTACATGACTTGCGAGGAAGTGCTCGACAAGGAAGTCGACGATCCCACGGCCAAACGCTTCTTCAAGGTGATGGCGCGCTCGGATATCGCAACCGAGGCCCACAACACCAACGGCCTGAATGCGCTGAAGAACTTCGTGATGGATATCGACGGCTACATCGGCCTGTACTCGATCCAGAACGGCAATGAGCAGTTGATCGAATGCCTGCGCTCGGAAGTCGACGCTGACATCCAGCTCAATCACCGCGTGCTGAAGGTCGGAAAAACCGCTTCCGGCCGCTATCAGCTCAACATGATGAACGGGAAGGGGCCCGAGACACGGGATTTCGATCTGGTCTTGATGTGTCTGCCGCATTCCTGGCTCGCCACCATGGGCTGGGACGGCGAGGAATTGCGCAAGTCGATGGTCAAGCACATCGCCTATTTCGACCGTCCGGCGCATTACTTGCGGGTCTCGATCCTGTTCGACGAACCGTTCTGGGGCGAGAAGATCCCCGGCGCCTGGTTCATGTCGGAAGCGTTCGGCGGCTGCTGCGTCTACAACGAGGGTGCCCGCCACGACGTCGGCAGGCACGGCGTGCTCAACTGGCTGATCGCGGGCTCGGACGCACTGGCATTTGCCAATCTCAGCGACCAGGAACTGATCGATGCCGCCATCAAGTCGCTGCCGGCTTCGTTCGGTAACGCCCGCGATCATTTCCTGGAAGGCAAGATTCACCGCTGGCTATCGTCGGTGAACGCGCTGCCCGGCGGCTTGCCGGTGCGCGACGTCCTGACCAACCATCGCCCGGAGCCGAAGCAGCATCCGGGAATCGTGGTGGTCGGCGACTATCTTTTCGATTCGACGCTGAACGGGCTGCTCGATTCCTCCGACGCCGCCACCGACATCATTTTGACCGAGATGATGCGGTTGCGCCGCGCGCGTGCGCAACAGGGCGAGGTATCGCCCGACAAGATCGACCGCAGCTATTTCGAGAATTACCGTGGGCTGGGCCCCTACAGCGAAGTCTGGAGCCAGTTTACCGATCCGGCCTATCTGACGGAACTGATCAAGATCGTCTGGAGCAGGACCAAGGGTTACAAGCTCCTGGTCGCCGGCTCCGCCAGCGGGGAATTGGTCGGCGCGCTGCGCGAGCGCGGCATCGATGCCTGGGGTATCGAGAACAACCGGGCGATCCACGCCAAGACGCCGACTGCGCTGAAGAAGTTCAACAAGCTCGGCTCGATCGTCGACATGCCGTTCAAGGACGACGAGTTCGATTTCGTGTTCGAGACCAGTCTGTGTCATGTCGCCGAAAGGCAGGTCCCGCGGGCGGTGCGCGAATTGAACCGCGTCGTGAAGATCGGCCTGGTGTTCGGATCGGTGACGTCGGACATGGCCCCTGCACTGATCGACCGTTACGATTTGTTGCGCGGCGTGAAGAAGCTCGGCACCTGGTGGGAATGGTCTGAATTATTCTTCGGCAACGGATTCGACCTCTCGATGCACCGGCGCGACTGCACCGATGCGGTATGGGCAGCGACGCTGGCTGCCAACAAGGGGCCGGGGCAGTGGTATGCCGACGCCGACAGCCTGCGCTATTCGTTTTTTGACAAGGTCGAATCGGACGATTGAGCACCGACTGGTTGTATTGAGCGTGACCGCTCCGCTGAAGCAGAGCCGGTCACGCCAATGTTTGCCGAATTGATCCCGATCGCATAGAATCCGTGTGGTAGCGCCCGCCGCTGCCGCGTTCGATTTGCGGTCATGCCGGCCGTGCAGCATCGGTTGGTTTCATGGCGCCCAAGCCCCCGTCCTCGGATGATCAGAATCCCGCGCCGGCGGACGATCCCGAGCTTGCGAAGAAGCTCGCGGCCGGGGCTGCCGCTGCGCCCGCTGCCGGTGGCAAGGCGGCCGGGATCCCCCCCGACGCTGACAAGGACGACGAAGAGGACGAGATCGAGCTCGACGACAATGATGATGACGAGGACCTCGTCGTTTTCACCGCCAAGGAAGCCGCCGGCGCGCTGGCGACCATCTACGGCTTCGTCAAGCCGTATCTGGGCAATTACAGGAAGCTGCTCGTCTTCGTGACCTTCGGCGTTCTCGTCGAGACACTGTTCAACGTCATCATGCCGTTGAGCCTGAAATTCCTGATCGACGATGCGCTGGGCGAAGAGGATTTTCAGGCGCTCTACAAGATTCTCGGCGTGCTCGCGGTCGCCGGTATCATCACCTCGATCATCGCGGTCTGGTACGAGCGTTGGGATGCGCGGCTGGCAGCGTGCGTCATTGCCGATGTGCGGACGCGGCTGTTCGAGCACGTCCAGAACCTGCCGGCGTCGTATTTTGCCCGCACCAAGCGCGGCGAAATCCTCTCGCGCTTCTCGATCGACCTCGCGGCCTTTGAGGGCTCGGTCAAGACGTTCGCCAACAGCGCCGCTTTGCCGTTCCTGGAACTGGTCGCCGGCATCATCCTGATGCTGTTCTTGAACTGGCAACTCGCGGCGGTCGCCCTCCTGGTATTCCCGATCACGCTGATCGGGCCGCGAATCCTGACGCCGAAGGCGGTGCAGGCGAATTACGAGCAGAAGCTCAATGAAGCGGCACTGCTCGGCACGGTGCAGGAAAACGTGGCTGCGCAGGCCGTGATCAAGGCGTTCAGCCTGCAGCGCCGCACGCTCGGCTGGTTCACCATGCGCAACCAGGATGTGCGCATCAAGACGGCGTCCGCCGTGTTCCTGTCGACCATGGTGGAGCGCACCGTCACCATTTCGGTGCTGCTGCTGCATCTTGTGGTGCTGGCGATCGGCGCCTATCTCGCCACCAAGGGCCAGATCACCATCGGCACCTTCGTCACCTTCGAGAGCGCGTTCTGGGAGGTGTCCTACAACATCGCCCATTTGATGCATTTCATCCCGGTGTCGATCCAGTCGGCGGCAGCCGTGCGGCACATGCAGGAACTGCTGGATGAGCCGACCCGCGGCGCCGACCGGCCGGGCGCACCGGATTTGCCGCCGATCACCAACGACATCACCTTCGACCGCGTCACCTTTGCCTACGAAGGCAGCGAGACGCCGGTGCTCGACAATTTCAGCCTCAAGCTCGATGTCGGCAAGCGCATCGCGATCGTGGGGCCGAGCGGCTCGGGCAAGAGCACGCTGCTCAACCTGATCCTGCGTCTTTACACGCCGGACGAGGGGCGGGTGGCGATCGACGGCATCGATATCCGCCGCGTGACCCGCGAGTCGCTGCGCGGAGGCATGGCCGTCGTGTTCCAGGACAACATGCTGTTCAACATGTCGATCCGCGAGAACATCCGACTTGGCAAGGAAGGCGCCACCGACAAGGAGGTCGAGGAAGCCGCGCGCAAGGCCGAGATTCACCGCTACATCATGAGCCTGCCGCAGAGATACGACACGCCGGTCGGCGAGCGCGGCGACACGCTATCCGGAGGCCAGCGCCAGCGCATCGCGATCGCGCGCGCCATCATCCGCAATCCCTCGCTGCTGCTGCTCGATGAAGCGACCTCGGCGCTCGACCAAACCACGGAAGCCGCAATCAATCGCACGCTGATGAAGGTGGCGGAAGGGCGCACCATGGTCTGGTCGACCCACCGCCTGACGTCGGTGGTCGAGATGGACGAGATCATCGTGATTTCAGGCGGCAAGGCAATCGAGCGCGGCTCGCATGCGCAGTTGCTCGCGGCCAACGGCGTCTATCGCAAGCTCTGGGACGACCAGGGTCACACGCCGTATAGCGCCGCCGCCCAGGCCGACGTCGTCGACGACGATGATGATGATGATGATGATGACGACGACGAGTAGTCCAGACTGCCGCGATCAGGAAATGTCAGACGAGAGTTTTAATGAAGGTTGTTGGACGACTTGAAAGCGTTTGGCGTTACCCGGTGAAGAGCATGCCGGGAGAATCCCTGCCCGAGGCCTATGTCAGCTTTGCCGGCGTGCTCGGCGACCGGGTCTACGCTGTCCATCATGCGGGCGCGCCCAAGTCCTTTCCATTCCTCACCGCACGAAGCAGGAAGGAAATGCTACGATTTCGCCCGCGGTTTCGCCGTCCCGAGCTGACGCTTGTACCGGGCAACCTGACCGATGCAGAAACCCGCGGTCCTGGCCTGACACCGCTGTTTCCGTCTAGCGAGGATCTGGCGCTTGAGATCGAAGCGCCGAACGGAAAAGCTCTTTCGGCGTCCGACCCGGCGCTGTTGGGTCTGATCGGAGGTGATCAGCTCAACGCTTCCGACCTGACCATCATACGCTCGGACCGCGCCCTAACGGACTGTCGCCCGGTTTCGTTGCTTGCAACCCAGACGGTCGATGGAATTGGCCGCGCGGTGGGCTTGACGCTCGACAAGCGTCGCTTTCGCGAAAACCTCTATGTCGATCTAAATTCCGGTGAAAGCTTTGCCGAAGACGCATTCGTCGGCCGGCGACTGCGGATCGGTCCGAAACTGACGGTCCACATTCTGGAATGCGATATCCGTTGTCGCATGATCGGCATTGATCCGGAGTCGCTCGACGAGAATCCCGAGATTTTGCGGTATGTAGCAAAGAATCACGACGGGAGAGCCGGCGTCTACGCCGCTGTGCTGGTGGCGGGTCTGGTTCGCCCGGGTGACGATATCGTTCTTCAGGATTAGCCCGCCGACACGCCGTGGTGGCCGAGCGCAGCACCGAATCGGCGATTCCGGTCTGGCAGAAGCGGCCGAGCTGCTCGTCGCCGCTGATTTTTTCGAGGCGGAAGTCGAATGGGATAGACCTGATGCCCCGCGCGCCGGAGCATGGCGGCCGCGGTCTAATCGGCGAGGCCGCCGCCGATGATCGCAATATCGGTGTGCTTCACGAAGAATTCCGGCCCTATTTGCGCAAGTTTTGCGCCCCGAATGGCTTGGCCGGGAAAAACTGGAACCAGAAAATTGTGTTTCGGGCCGTATTTACCCGGGTAAAATATGCGACTCGCTCCATTCCGAAGAGGGCAGGGCATCGCCATTTCGGCTTTTCCGATGTCGCGGCAAACGCCAAATCCACAGGCCCCATAGGCGTTTCCAGCGTTCTCGTTTTGCTTGACTTAGCCATCCACCGCTTATAGAAGACGCCCACTTAACGACAGGCGGTGAGCTACGCCAGCGTCGGAACGGATCACCCTTTCAAATCCTTATGGGCAATTCCTAAAGGTACTGGACGGGCACCAACCTCGACGAATGCCGCTCAAACGCTGTCGATCATATAGCTAGGCAATGCCAGGACGATTTTAGTTCTCTTGAGCACGTCCTCTTGAGAGTGAACTCGGGTGCATGATCTCGGTAGCGGGCCGGACAGCGAACGCTGATCGGCCTTAATTCGCGATCCTCTGTGGCGTCGAAGCGCTTTCCGCTCAGCGATGGGTGGTTGGCGCGATTTCGTTTTGCGCGGATGTTTTTTTTCGCGTGAGGCGGGCCGAACGGAACGGCTAGTTCCGAGAAGAATTTACGAAAGCCATTCCAGGTTTTCGCGTGAACTAAAGGGTGAAGGCTGACATGCCGACGATCAACCAACTGATCGCAAATCCGCGTACGGTGCAGAAGTCGCGCAAGAAGGTGCCGGCGTTGCAGCAGTCGCCGCAGAAGCGCGGCGTTTGCACGCGCGTCTACACCACGACCCCGAAGAAGCCGAACTCGGCGCTTCGTAAGGTCGCCAAGGTGCGCCTGACCAACGGCTTCGAAGTGATCGGCTACATCCCGGGTGAAGGCCATAACCTTCAGGAGCACTCGGTGGTCATGATCCGCGGCGGCCGCGTCAAGGACTTGCCCGGCGTGCGCTACCACATCCTCCGCGGCGTCCTCGATACCCAGGGCGTCAAGAACCGTAAGCAGCGTCGTTCGAAGTACGGCGCGAAGCGTCCGAAATAAGCGGGAACAGACACGATGTCTCGTCGCCATTCTGCCGAAAAGCGTGAAGTCAACCCGGATCCGAAGTTCGGGAACATCATCATTACGAAGTTCATGAACTCGATCATGTACGACGGCAAGAAGTCCGCCGCCGAAAACATCGTCTATGGCGCGCTCGCCATGATCGAGGCCAAGACCAAGCAGGGGCCGCTCACGGTGTTCGAGCAGGCGCTGGAAAACGTCATGCCGACCATCGAAGTGCGGTCGCGCCGCGTCGGTGGCGCCACCTACCAGGTGCCGGTCGAAGTGCGTTCGGTCCGCCGCCAGGCGCTGGGCATTCGCTGGCTGATCACGGCCGCGCGCGAGCGCAACGAAAAGACGATGACGGAGCGGCTCTCGGCCGAGTTGCTCGACGCGTCGAATAACCGGGGAAACGCCGTCAAGAAGCGTGAAGACGTGCACCGGATGGCGGAAGCCAACCGCGCCTTCTCGCATTATCGCTGGTAACGGCGAAGAACGGATTTAAGGAACAGCCCATGCCCCGCCAACATGCCATCGAGGATTACCGTAACTTCGGTATCATGGCGCATATCGACGCCGGCAAGACCACGACGACTGAACGTATCCTCTATTACACCGGCAAGAGCCACAAGATCGGCGAAGTGCACGAAGGTGCCGCGACGATGGACTGGATGGAGCAGGAGCAGGAGCGTGGCATCACGATCACCTCGGCTGCGACCACCGCGTTCTGGAACGGCAAGCGCCTGAACATCATCGATACCCCCGGCCACGTCGACTTCACCATTGAAGTCGAGCGTTCGCTGCGCGTGCTCGACGGCGCGGTATGCGTGCTCGATTCCAACCAGGGCGTCGAACCGCAGACTGAAACCGTCTGGCGCCAGGGCGACAAGTACAAGGTTCCGCGCATCGTCTTCGCCAACAAGATGGACAAGACCGGCGCCGACTTCTTCAAGTGTCTGGCCGACATCGTCGACCGCCTCGGCGCCAAGCCGATCGCGATCCAGCTTCCGATCGGTGCCGAGAACAATTTCAAGGGCCTCGTCGATCTCGTGAAGATGCAGGGCATCATCTGGAACGATGAATCGCTCGGCGCCAAGTTCGACTATGTCGACATCCCGGCCGACCTCGTCGACCAGGCCAAGGAATACCGCGAGAAGATGGTGGAAGCCGCCGTCGAGCTCGACGACGACGCCATGGCCGCTTACCTCGACGGCAAGGAGCCGGACGAGGCGACCCTCAAGAAGCTGATCCGCAAGGCCGTGCTGACCGGCGCATTCTATCCGGTGCTGTGCGGCTCGGCGTTCAAGAACAAGGGCGTGCAGCCGCTGCTCGACGCCGTCGTCGACTACCTGCCGTCGCCGATCGACGTGCCCGCGATCAAGGGTACCGACGATGACGGCAATGAAGTGGTGCGCAAGGCCGACGACAAGGAGCCGCTGGCTCTGCTCGCGTTCAAGATCATGGACGACCCGTTCGTCGGCACCATCACCTTCTGCCGCATCTATTCGGGTATCCTGCAGTCGGGCACCGGGGTCATCAATTCGACCCGCGAGAAGAAAGAGCGTATCGGCCGCATGCTGTTGATGCATGCGAACAACCGCGAAGACATCAAGGAAGCCTATGCCGGCGACATCGTCGCGCTGGCTGGCCTGAAGGAAGCGCGCACCGGTGACACGCTGTGCGATCCCGACAAGCCGGTGATTCTGGAAAAGATGGAATTCCCGGAGCCGGTGATCGAAATCGCGATCGAGCCGAAGTCGAAGGCCGACCAGGAAAAGCTCGGCGTCGCGTTGGCAAAGCTCGCTGCCGAAGATCCGTCGTTCCGCGTGTCGACCGACCAGGAGTCCGGCCAGACCATCTTGAAGGGCATGGGCGAACTCCATCTCGACATCAAAGTCGACATCCTCAAGCGCACCTACAAGGTCGACGCCAACATCGGCGCGCCGCAGGTGGCGTTCCGCGAGCGGGTCACCAAGCGCGCTGAAGTCAAGTACACGCACAAGAAGCAGACCGGCGGTACCGGTCAGTTCGCCGAAGTGTCGATCATCGTGGAGCCGAACGAGCCCGGCAAGGGCTACGAGTTCGAGTCCAAGATCGTCGGCGGCGCGGTGCCGAAGGAATACATCCCCGGCGTCGAAAAGGGCCTCAACAGCGTGATGGGCTCGGGCGTGGTCGCCGGCTTCCCGGTGGTCGACGTCAAGGTTCAACTCGTCGACGGCAAGTATCACGACGTCGACTCGTCGGCGCTGGCCTTCGAAATCGCATCGCGCGCGGCATTCCGCGAAGCGCTGCAGAAGGGCAAGTCTGTTCTGCTCGAGCCGATCATGAAGGTCGAAGTGGTGACCCCGGAAGACTATACCGGTTCGGTCATCGGCGACCTGAATTCTCGGCGCGGCCAGATCCAGGGCCAGGACATGCGGGGCAACGCCAACGTCATCAACGCGATGGTGCCGCTCATGAACATGTTCGGCTACGTGAATAACCTGCGCTCGATGAGCCAGGGACGCGCGACCTTCACGATGCAATTCGATCACTACGCTGAAGCGCCGGCGAACGTGTCGGCAGAAGTCCAGAAGAAGTTTGCCTGATTGTCGTTGGTTGCAAGCTAACGACTGAACGGAGAGTCAAATGGCCAAAGCAAAGTTTGAACGTACTAAACCGCACTGCAACATCGGAACCATCGGTCACGTCGACCATGGCAAGACATCGCTGACCGCAGCGATCACCAAGGTGCTGGCTGAAACCGGCGGTGCGACGTTCACGGCGTACGACCAGATCGACAAGGCGCCGGAAGAGAAGGCGCGCGGCATCACCATCTCGACCGCTCACGTCGAGTATGAGACGAAGAACCGCCACTATGCCCACGTCGACTGCCCCGGCCACGCCGACTATGTGAAGAACATGATCACCGGCGCCGCCCAGATGGATGGTGCGATCCTGGTCGTGTCGGCCGCCGACGGCCCGATGCCGCAGACCCGCGAGCACATCCTGCTCGCCCGTCAGGTCGGCGTCCCCGCGCTCGTCGTGTTCCTGAACAAGTGCGACATGGTCGACGATCCGGAGCTGCTCGAGCTCGTCGAGCTCGAAGTTCGCGAACTGCTCTCGAAGTATGAATTCCCGGGCGACAAGATCCCGATCATCAAGGGCTCGGCGCTCGCCGCCCTCGAAGACAAGGACAAGAACCTCGGCCACGACGCCATCCTCGAGCTGATGCGCAATGTCGACGAATACATTCCGCAGCCGGAGCGTCCGGTCGACCAGCCGTTCCTGATGCCGGTGGAAGACGTGTTCTCGATCTCGGGCCGCGGCACCGTCGTCACCGGCCGTGTCGAGCGCGGCATCATCAAGGTCGGCGAGGAAATCGAAATCGTAGGCCTCCGCGACACCCAGAAGACCATCGTCACGGGCGTCGAAATGTTCCGCAAGCTGCTCGATCAGGGCCAGGCCGGCGACAATATCGGCGCGCTGCTGCGCGGCACCAAGCGCGAGGAAGTTGAGCGTGGCCAGGTGCTGGCGAAGCCCGGTTCGGTGAAGCCGCACACCAAGTTCAAGGCTGAGGCCTACATCCTGACCAAGGAAGAGGGCGGTCGTCACACCCCGTTCTTCACCAACTACCGGCCCCAGTTCTACTTCCGCACCACCGACGTGACCGGCGTCGTGCACCTGCCCGAAGGCACCGAGATGGTGATGCCGGGCGACAACATCGCGATGGAAGTGCACCTGATCGTGCCGATCGCGATGGAAGAAAAGCTGCGCTTCGCGATCCGCGAAGGCGGCCGCACCGTCGGCGCCGGCGTCGTCGCCGCCATCATCGAATAAGCGAATAGGGAATGGCGAGTAGCGAGTGGACCAGCTCCATTCGCTATTCGCTGCTCACCACTCGCCCTACGCGACAAAGAAAGACAAACGGCAATGAACGGCCAAAATATTCGCATCCGTCTCAAGGCGTTCGACCATCGAATCCTCGATACGTCGACCCGCGAGATCGTGAACACGGCGAAACGTACCGGTGCCCAGGTCCGCGGACCCATTCCGCTGCCCACCCGCATCGAGAAGTTCACCGTCAACCGTTCGCCACACGTCGACAAGAAGAGCCGCGAGCAATTCGAGATGCGCACCCACAAGCGCCTTCTCGACATTGTCGACCCGACCCCGCAGACCGTCGACGCGTTGATGAAGCTCGACCTGGCCGCCGGTGTCGACGTCGAGATCAAGCTCTAAGATTTTTTAGCTCGTCCGACTTTAGCGGACAGAAAGAACAGGAAGCACGCCGATGCGCTCCGGAGTGATCGCACAAAAGGTCGGGATGACGCGGGTCTTTACGGAGGCCGGCGAACATATCCCTGTGACCGTGCTGAAGCTGGGCAATTGCCAGGTGCTGGGCCACTGCACGACCGAAAAGAACGGGTACGTCGCGCTGCAGCTCGGTGCGGGTACCCGCAAGACCGTGTATCTGCCCAAGGCGGAGCGCGGCCAGTTTGCGGCGGCCAAGGTCGAGCCCAAGCGGAAAGTCGCCGAATTTCGCGTCTCGGAAGATGCGCTGATTCCGGTTGGCGCCGAGATCCAGGCGGACCATTTCGTGGTCGGCCAGTTCGTTGACGTCACCGGCACCTCGGTTGGTAAGGGTTTTGCCGGCGGCATGAAGCGCTGGAATTTCGGTGGCCTGCGCGCCACCCACGGTGTGTCGGTTTCGCACCGTTCGATCGGTTCGACCGGCGGTCGTCAGGATCCCGGCAAGACCTTCAAGAACAAGAAGATGCCCGGTCACATGGGTGTCGATCGCATCACTACGCTCAATTTGCGTGTGGTGCAGACCGACGTCGAGCGCGGTCTGATCCTGGTCGAGGGTGCCGTTCCCGGCTCCAAAGGTGGCTGGATCTCGGTGCGCGACGCCGTGAAGAAGCCGTTGCCGAAGGAAGCCCCGAAGCCCGGCAAGTTTAGGGTTGCTGGCGGTGAGCAGGCTGCTGCTGCGCCGGCCGAGCAGGAGGGCGCGTGAGATGGAACTGAAAGTCACGACGCTTGAGGGTAAGGAAGCCGGATCGGTCCAGCTCTCGGACGCGATCTTCGGTCTAGAGCCGCGCGCCGACATCATCCAGCGCTGCGTGCAATGGCAGCTCAACAAGCGCCAGGCCGGCACGCACAAGGCGAAGGGGCGCGCCGAAATCTGGCGCACCGGCAAGAAGATGTACAAGCAGAAGGGCACCGGCGGCGCCCGTCACGGCTCGGCCCGCGTGCCGCAGTTCCGCGGCGGTGGCCGTGCGTTCGGTCCGGTGGTTCGCTCCCACGCGACCGACCTGCCGAAGAAGGTGCGCGCGCTTGCGCTCAAGCATGCTTTGTCGGCGAAGGCCAAGGACGGCGGCCTGATCGTGATCGACAGCGCGCAGGTCAAGGAAGCCAAGACCAAGGCGCTGGTCGGCCATTTCAACGGCCTTGGGCTCACCAACGCGCTGATCATCGACGGCGCCGAGCTCAACAACGGTTTCGCGACCGCGGCCCGCAACATTCCGAACATTGACGTGCTGCCGATCCAGGGCATCAACGTCTACGACATTCTGCGCCGTCAGAAGCTCGTGCTGACGAAGGCGGCAGTCGATGCGCTGGAGGCGCGCTTCAAATGAAGAATATCGATCCGCGCCATTACGACGTGATCGTAGCCCCCGTCGTCACCGAAAAGGCGACGGTAGCGTCCGAGCACAACAAGGTCGTGTTCAAGGTCGCCAGCAAGGCGACCAAGCCGCAAATCAAGGAAGCCGTCGAGAAGCTGTTCGACGTCAAGGTGAAGAGCGTGAACACCCTGGTCCGCAAGGGCAAGACCAAGGTGTTCCGCGGCAATTTCGGTTCGCAGTCGGACGTCAAGCGGGCTGTCGTGACCCTCGAAGAGGGCCACCGCATCGACGTCACCACCGGACTATAAGGCGACACAGCGATGGCATTGAAAACATACAATCCGACGACGCCGGGCCAGCGCCAGCTGGTGATGGTCGACCGTTCGGCGCTCTACAAGGGCAAGCCGGTGAAGGCGCTGACCGAGGGCAAGCTCGGCAATGGCGGCCGCAACAACACCGGCCGCATCACCGTGCGCTTCCGCGGCGGCGGCCACAAGAAGGCCTACCGCCTGGTGGATTTCAAGCGGAACAAGGTCGACGTTCCCGCTGTCGTCGAGCGGCTGGAATATGATCCGAACCGCACCGCGTTCATCGCGCTGATCAAGTATCAGGACGGCGAGCAGGCCTACATCCTGGCGCCGCAGCGGCTGGCCGTGGGCGACACGGTGGTTGCCGGCAACTATGTCGACGTGAAACCCGGCAACGTCATGCCGCTCGGCAACATGCCGGTCGGCACGATCGTCCACAACATCGAGATGAAGATCGGGAAGGGCGGCCAGATCGCGCGTTCCGCCGGCACCTACGCCCAGATCGTCGGCCGCGATCAGGAATATGTCATTCTGCGCCTGAACTCGGGCGAACAGCGCCTGGTGCACGGCCGTTGCCGCGGCACCATCGGAGCGGTGTCGAACCCCGATCACATGAACATTTCGATCGGCAAGGCCGGCCGCACCCGCTGGCTGGGCTGGCGTCCGCATAACCGCGGCGTCGTCATGAACCCGATCGACCATCCGCACGGCGGCGGCGAAGGCCGCACCTCGGGCGGCCGCCACCCGGTCACGCCGTGGGGCAAGCCGACCAAGGGCAAGAAGACCCGTTCGAATAAGTCGACCAATCGATTCATCCTCCTAAGCCGCCACAAGCGGAAGAAGTAAGGAACGCCGGACATGGTTCGTTCAGTCTGGAAAGGCCCGTTCGTCGAAGCCTCTCTGCTCAAGAAGGCAGATGCTGCGCGCGCGTCCGGCCGTCACGACGTCATCAAGATCTGGAGCCGCCGCTCGACCATCCTGCCGCAGTTCGTCGGCCTGGTGTTCGGCGTCTACAACGGCCAGAAGCACGTGCCGGTCTCGGTCAACGAGGAAATGGTGGGTCACAAGTTCGGCGAGTTCTCGCCGACCCGTACCTTCCATGGCCACTCTGGCGACAAGAAAGCCAAGAAGGCTTGAGGAATAGACGATGAGCAAACCAAAGCGCGAACGTAGCCTCGCGGACAACGAGGCCAAGGCAGTCGCCCGGATGCTGCGCGTCAGCCCGCAGAAGCTCAATCTTGTCGCGCAGTTGATCCGCGGCCGGAAGGCATCTGCTGCGCTCGCCGACCTGCAGTTCTCGCGCAAGCGGATCGCGGTCGACGTCAAGAAGTGCCTGGAATCGGCGATCGCGAACGCCGAGAACAACCATGACCTTGAGGTCGACGATCTCGTCGTCGCCGAGGCCCATGTCGGCAACGGCATCGTCATGAAGCGTTTTTCGCCCCGCGGCCGTGGCCGTTCGGGCCGTATCTATAAACCGTTCTCGCACCTGACCATCGTGGTTCGTCAGGTCGAGGCCGAGGCAAGCGCTTAAAGCGGCGCGGGAGAAAACGATGGGTCAAAAGATCAATCCAATCGGTCTGCGTCTCGGCATCAACCGCACGTGGGATTCGCGTTGGTTCGCCGGCAAGAACGAATACGGCAAGCTCTTGCATGAAGACGTCAAGATCCGCGAGATCCTGCACAAGGAGCTCAAGCAGGCGGCTGTAGCCCGCATCGTGATCGAGCGTCCGCACAAGAAGTGCCGCGTGACGATCCACTCGGCGCGTCCGGGCGTCGTGATCGGCAAGAAGGGCGCCGACATCGACAAGCTGCGCAAGCGGGTTGCCGATATCACGGCTTCCGACGTCGTCATCAACATCGTCGAAATCCGCAAGCCCGAACTCGACGCCACCCTGGTTGCCGAATCGATTGCGCAGCAGCTCGAGCGCCGCGTGGCTTTCCGCCGCGCCATGAAGCGGGCGGTGCAATCGGCGATGCGTCTTGGCGCCGAAGGCATCCGCATCAACTGCTCGGGCCGTCTCGGCGGCGCCGAAATCGCGCGCATGGAGTGGTATCGCGAGGGCCGCGTGCCGCTGCACACGCTGCGCGCCGACGTCGATTACGGCGTTGCGACGGCGTTCACCACGTTCGGCACCTGCGGCGTCAAGGTCTGGATCTTCAAGGGCGAGATCCTCGAGCACGATCCGATGGCCCAGGACAAGAAGATGGCCGAAGGCGATACCGCGCGTCCGCGCCGCGACACCGCCGCAGCGTGAGACATTAGGAAGGTTTGAGGGCTCAAAGCCATGATGCAACCAAAGAAAACGAAGTTCCGGAAGGCGCATAAGGGCCGTATCCACGGCGTTGCGACTTCGGGTGCGACGTTGTCGTTCGGCCAGTTCGGCCTGAAGGCGATGGCGCCCGAGCGCGTCACTGCCCGCCAGATCGAAGCCGCGCGCCGCGCGCTGACCCGCCACATGAAGCGCGCCGGCCGCGTCTGGATCCGCGTGTTCCCGGACGTGCCGGTGTCGAAGAAGCCCGCCGAAGTCCGCATGGGCTCCGGCAAGGGAACGCCGGAATTGTGGGTGGCGCGGGTCAAGCCCGGCCGGGTGATTTTCGAGATCGACGGCGTCAACGTGCAGACCGCGAGGGAAGCGCTCACGCTCGCCGCCGCCAAGCTGCCGATCAAGACGCGCTTCGTCGCGCGCATTGCGGAGTAACACTCATGGCCCCGATGAAAGTTGAAGACATCCGCGCGATGAGCGACGACCAGAGGGAGGATGCCGTCCTCAATCTGAAGAAGGAACGCTTCAACCTGCGTTTCCAGCGCGCCACCGGGCAGTTGGAAAACACATCGCGGCTGCGCGAAGCCCGCCGCGATATCGCCCGCATCAAGACCATCGCCGCGCAGGTTCGCGCGAAGAAGAAGTAAGAGGCCGTATTATGCCGAAACGTACCCTTCAGGGCGTGGTCGTGAGCGACAAGCAAGCCAAGACGGTGGTGGTGCGCGTCGATCGCCGCTTCACCCATCCGATCTACAAGAAGACGATCCGCCGCTCCAAGAACTACCACGCGCATGACGAGAACGGCGAGTTCAAGCCGGGCGACATGGTGTGGATCGAGGAGAGCAAGCCGATCTCGAAGTTGAAGCGCTGGACCGTGGTCCGGGGCGAACAGAAGAAAACCGCCTGAGATTCGTTCGGCCTGGCCGGATGAGTATTCGGGAAAATTTTAGGCGCTAATTCGAGCGCATCAGAAAGAGGACGAGGTGCATCAATGATTCAGATGCAGACCAACCTCGACGTGGCCGACAATTCAGGCGCACGCCGTGTCATGTGCATCAAGGTGCTGGGGGGCTCCAAGCGCCGCTATGCCACCGTGGGCGACGTTATCGTTGTGTCGATCAAGGAAGCGATTCCGCGCGGCAAGGTGAAGAAGGGCGACGTGATGAAGGCCGTCGTGGTGCGGGTCCGCAAGGACATCCGCC
Organism: Bradyrhizobium sp. sGM-13; assembly: GCF_018398875.1. Lineage (GTDB taxonomy): Bacteria > Pseudomonadota > Alphaproteobacteria > Rhizobiales > Xanthobacteraceae > Bradyrhizobium. The sequence continues at coordinate 45,986 of NZ_JAGWDK010000005.1, forward strand.
GCGCCGACGGTTCGGTCATCCGCTTCGACCGCAACGCCGCCGTCTTGATCAACAACCAGTCGGAGCCGGTCGGCACCCGTATCTTCGGGCCGGTGCCGCGCGAGCTTCGCGCCAAGAACCACATGAAAATCATTTCGCTTGCGCCGGAGGTGCTGTGATGGCTGCCAAGATCCGGAAAGGTGACAAGGTCATGGTGCTGACCGGTCGCGACAAGGGTCGCACCGGCGAAGTCTTCGAGGTCCGCCCCGCCGAGAACAAGGCGCTGGTGCGCGGCGTCAACATAGTGAAGCGTCACCAGAAGCAGACCCAGAACCAGGAAGGCGGCATCATCTCCAAGGAGTCGCCGATCCACCTGTCCAACCTCGCCTATGTCGGCAAGGACGGAAAGCCGACCCGCGTGGGCTTCAAGATTCAGGCTGATGGCAAGAAGGTACGCATTGCCAAGAGCTCGGGAGCAGAGATCGATGGCTGATACCGCTTACGTGCCGCGCCTGCGCGCGGAGTATGACAAAAGCATTCGCGGCAAGCTGACCGAACAGTTCGGCTATGCCAACGTCATGCAGGTGCCGCGGCTGGACAAGGTCGTGCTCAACATGGGTGTCGGCGATGCCGTCAACGACCGCAAAAAGGCCGAGACCGCGGCTGCCGAACTGACGCAGATCGCCGGCCAGAAGGCGATCGTGACCTATTCGCGGATCGCGATCGCGACCTTCAAGCTGCGCGAGAACCAGCCGATCGGCTGCAAGGTCACGCTGCGTAAGGCGCGGATGTACGAGTTCATCGATCGCCTGGTGAACGTGGCGCTGCCGCGCGTGCGCGACTTCCGTGGCCTCAATCCGAAGAGCTTCGATGGCCGCGGCAACTATTCGCTCGGCCTCAAGGAGCACATCATTTTCCCCGAAATCGATTTCGACAAGGTTTCGGAAGCCCGCGGCATGGACATCACGGTCTGCACCACGGCGAAGACCGACGACGAGGCGCGCGCCTTGTTGACCGCATTCAATTTCCCGTTCCGGCAGTGAGACGCAGCTAAGCCTCTCAAACGCGGAAACCCAGGAGCCAAGCATGGCAAAGAAGAGTTCGATCGAGAAGAACAACCGGCGCAAGCGGATGGCCAAGAACGCCGCCCCGCAGCGTGCGAAGCTGAAGGCGATCATCGCCGACAAGACCAAGCCGATGGAAGAGCGGTTTGCGGCGACGCTGAAGCTCGCCCAGATGCCGCGCAACTCGTCGACCACGCGGATTCGCAACCGCTGCGAACTGACCGGCCGTCCGCGCTCGAACTACCGCAAGAACAAGCTTTCCCGCATCGCGCTGCGTGAACTCGGCTCCAAGGGCCTGGTTCCCGGGCTCGTGAAGTCGAGCTGGTAAGGAGGGTCGTCACGATGTCAACGCACGATCCGATCTCCGATCTCATCACCCGCATCCGCAACGCGCAGATGCGTTCGAAGTCCAAGGTTTCGACCCCGGGCTCGAAGATGCGCGCCAGCGTGCTCGAAGTGCTGAAGGCCGAGGGCTACATCCGCGGCTATGCCAGCGTGGAGCATGCCTCGGGCCGCAGCGAACTCGAGATCGAGTTGAAGTATTTCGACGGCGAGCCCGTCATTCGCGAGATCGAGCGGGTCTCGAAGCCGGGCCGCCGGGTTTACGCCTCGGTGAAGAACCTGCCGCGCGTGAACAACGGTCTCGGCATTTCGGTGTTGTCGACGCCGAAGGGAATCATGGCCGACCACGCCGCGCGAGACGCGAATGTGGGCGGCGAAGTTCTCTTCACGGTGTTCTGAGGAAGGATTTTTAGCCATGTCACGTGTTGGCAAACGGCCTGTGGCGATCCCGTCCGGTGTGACGGCGACCGTCGAGGGACAGACCGTCAAGGTGAAGGGGCCGAAGGGCCAGCTTCAGTTCGTCGTGCATGACGACGTCGAGGTGAAGTTCGAGAAGGGCGAGGTCACGGTCGCGCCGAAGTTCAAGACCAACCGTGCGCAGGCCATGTATGGCACTGCGCGCGCGCAGGTGGCGAACCTGGTCGAGGGCGTCACCAAGGGCTTTGAGAAGAAGCTCGAGATCACCGGCGTCGGCTATCGCGCCGCGATGCAGGGCAAGAACCTGCAGCTCGCGCTCGGCTACAGCCACGACGTGGTCTATGCGATCCCGGAAGGCATCACCATCGCGGTGCCGAAGCCGACCGAGATCACGATTTCGGGCACCGATTCCCAGCGCGTCGGGCAGGTCGCTGCCGAGATCCGCGCCTACCGCCCGCCGGAGCCCTACAAGGGCAAGGGCGTGAAGTACGCCAATGAATTCATCTTCCGCAAGGAAGGCAAGAAGAAGTAACGGAGCCGGTCATGTCACTCAAGGTCACGAATGCCCGGCGCAAGCAGCGAGTGCGCAACTCGCTGCGCCGGTCCGCCAATGGGCGCCCGCGTCTGTCGGTGTTCCGTTCGTCGAAGCACATCTACGCCCAGGTCATCGACGACCTGAAGGGCGAGACGCTGGCTTCCGCCTCGTCGCTGGAAAAGACCATGCGCGAGGCCGGCAACACCGGCGCCAACATCGATGCGGCCAAGGCGGTCGGCAAGCTGCTGGCGGAACGCGCCGTGAAGAACGGCGTCAAGGAAGTGGTGTTCGATCGCGGCAGCTATCTCTACCACGGGCGCGTCAAGGCGCTCGCGGACGCCGCCCGCGAAAGCGGACTGAGCTTCTAACGAAACGGTTTTGGATAATTACGAGGACAGGGGCTTTCTTCCCCTAAAGATTGGAAAACACCATGGCAGGTGAACGCGAACGCGGCGGACGCGAACGGAGCAGGGATCGCGAGGAGCGCGACAGCGAGTTCGTCGACAAGCTCGTCCACATCAATCGCGTGGCGAAGGTCGTCAAGGGCGGCAAGCGCTTCGGCTTTGCAGCGCTGGTCGTAATTGGCGACCAGAAGGGCCGGGTCGGTTTCGGCCACGGCAAGGCGCGCGAAGTGCCCGAGGCGATCCGCAAGGCGACCGAGTCGGCCAAGCGCAATCTGACGCGCGTGGCGCTGCGCGAAGGCCGCACGCTGCATCACGACATCGCCGGCCGTCACGGCGCCGGCCGCGTCTACCTGCGCGCCGCTCCGGCCGGTACCGGCATCATCGCCGGCGGCCCGATGCGCGCGGTATTCGAGACGCTCGGCATCCAGGACGTGGTGGCGAAGTCGATCGGCTCGTCGAATCCCTACAACATGGTTCGCGCGACCTTCGACGCGCTGAAGCATCAGGATTCGCCGCGTTCGGTCGCCGCGCGCCGCAACATCAAGGTGTCCACGCTGCAATCGCGCCGCGTCGGCGGCGACGCCGAAGTGGTGGCTGAATAACCGGCGCGAATTTCAAGCGCTCTTTGGAGTTAAGACGATGGCCAAGGCCGCAAAGACGATCAAGGTCGAGCAGACCGGCAGCGCGATCCGCCGCCACCACTCGCAGCGTTCGACGCTGATCGGCCTCAAGCTCAACAAGATCGGCCGGGTTGCCGAGCTGCAGGACACCCCTGAAGTTCGCGGCATGATCAGCAAGGTTCAACATCTCGTCCGCATCGTCGGCGAGAAGTAAGTAAGGAGACAGGGCGATGAAGCTCAGCGATATCGCCGACAACGCCGGCTCGCGCAAAAAGCGCATGCGCGTCGGCCGTGGCATCGGTTCCGGCAAGGGCAAGACTTCGGGCCGCGGCGGCAAGGGCCAGACCGCGCGTTCGGGCGTGCGCATCAAGGGCTTCGAGGGCGGCCAGATGCCGCTGCATCGCCGCCTGCCGAAGCGTGGCTTCAACAACATCTTCCGGCTCGACTTTGCCGAGATCAATCTCGACCGGCTGCAGGAGGCGATCGACGCCAAGCTGGTCGACACCAAGGAAACCGTGACGGTTGAATCGCTGATAAAGGCTGGCGTGATCCGCCGTGCCAAGGACGGCCTGCGGCTGCTCGGCCGCGGCGAACTCAAGGCCAAGCTCGCGATCGAGGTGTATGGCGCCTCGAAATCCGCGGTCGAAGCGGTCGAGAAGGCCGGCGGCACGGTGAAGATTCTGGCCCCGGCCAAGAAGGAAGGCGAGGCGGCGTAACATCTGCGTCATGCCCGCCTGATCGCGGGCATAGACCAGTGGACTTATCGAAGCCGCGCACCAAATAATGTCCGGCGTCTGCCGATTGCCCGCGAAGGGGCGTCGGCCTGGGAGGCGGCGGGAGAAAGCCTGAACATGGTCTCAGCAGCAGAACAACTTGCGGCAAACCTCAATTTCGGCGCTTTGGCCAAAGCCGACGAACTGAAGAAGCGCATCTGGTTTACGCTGGGTGCGCTGCTTGTTTATCGGCTCGGCACCTATATCCCGCTGCCCGGCATCGATCCCGCGGCCTGGGAGCAGGTGTTTAAGTCGCAGGCCGGCGGCATCCTCGGCATGTTCAACATGTTCGCCGGCGGCGGCATCAACCGCATGGCGATCTTCGCGCTGAACATCATGCCGTACATCTCGGCATCGATCATCATCCAGCTCCTGACCACCGTATCGCCCAAGCTCGAAGCCTTGAAGAAGGAAGGCGAGGCGGGCCGCAAGACGCTGAACCAGTATACCCGCTACCTCACGGTGATTCTCGCAACGTTCCAGGCCTATGGCATCGCCGTCGGCCTCCAGGGCGCCGGCAACGTGGTCAGCGAGCCCGGGATGTTCTTCCTGATTTCCACCACGGTCACGCTGACCGGCGGCACCATGTTCCTGATGTGGCTCGGCGAGCAGATCACCTCGCGCGGCATCGGCAACGGTATTTCGCTGATCATCCTGGCCGGCATCGTTGCCGAGCTGCCGTCTGCTCTCGCCAACATGCTGGAATTGGGACGCCAGGGCGCGCTGTCGACTGGTCTGATCCTTCTCGTGATCGTGATGGCGGTCGTCGTGATCGCCTTCATCGTGTTCATGGAGCGCGCGCAGCGCAGGCTTCTGATCCAGTATCCGAAGCGACAGGTCGGCAACAAGATGTTCGAGGGCCAGTCCTCGCATCTGCCGCTCAAGCTCAACACCTCGGGCGTGATCCCGCCGATCTTCGCCTCGTCGCTGTTGCTGCTGCCGGCGACCGTCGCAAACTTCAACGCCGGCCAGGGTCCGGAATGGTTCCAGTGGCTCAACACCCAGCTCAGCCACGGCCGTCCGCTGTTCCTGATTCTCTATCTGGGCCTGATCGTGTTCTTTGCGTTCTTCTACACCGCGATCGTGTTCAACCCGACCGAGACCGCAGACAATCTGAAGAAGCATGGCGGCTTCATACCGGGCATTCGTCCGGGCGAACGCACCGCCGAGTACATCGACTACGTGCTGTCGCGCGTCACTGTGCTGGGCGCGATCTATCTGGCGATCGTGTGTCTGATTCCCGAAATCCTGATTTCCTATGCCTCGGTGCCGTTCTATTTCGGCGGAACCTCGCTTCTGATCGTGGTCAGCGTGACCATGGATACGGTGGCGCAGGTGCAGGGTTATCTATTGGCCCATCAGTATGAGGGGCTGATCCGGAAATCCAAGCTGAGGGGCCGCCGTCGCTGATCAGCGGAGCGCTCTGAAATTCAAGACAAGGTGTGCGGTGTTTCGCTCACCAAGCCGGGGGGCGAATAGTCATGAGATTGATCCTTTTGGGACCGCCGGGGTCGGGAAAGGGCACGCAGGCGCAGCGGCTGGTGCAGCGCTATGGGATTGTGCAGCTCTCGACCGGCGAGATGCTGCGCGCGGCCGTAGCCGCCGAAACGCCGGTCGGGTTGAAGGCCAAGGACCTCATGGCAAACGGCCAGCTCGTGCCTGATGACGTCGTAGTCGGAATCATTTCTGACAGAATCGATCAGCCGGACGCGGCCAAAGGCTTCGTCCTCGATGGGTTCCCGCGCACCGTACCGCAGGCTGAGGCGCTGGATGAGCTCTTAAAGAAAAAGCATCTCAAGCTCGACGCGGTGGTCGAACTGCGCGTCAATGAGAGCGCGTTGTTACAGCGCGTCGAAACCCGCGTCGCCGAGATGCTGGCGCGCGGCGAGGAGGTGCGTGTTGACGACACGCCGGAAGTGCTGACCAAACGACTCGCTGCCTACCGGTCGCAGACGGAGCCGCTGATTCACTACTATTCCGAGCGGCGGAAGCTGGCGACCGTCGACGGGATGATGACCATCGAGCAGGTTACCCGGGAGGTTAACCGGATCCTCTCCGCTGTAGGCGCGCTGGAACCCAAGGTGGCGCCGGCCCGGAAGGCCAAGGCAGCCGCGCGGAAGACTGCCAGGCCGGCAGCCAAAAAGGCTGCCAAAACCGCCAAGAAGGCCGTCAAAACGGCGCGTAAGGCCGCCAAACCGGCCTCCAGGGCAGCCAAAACGGTTGGCAACAAGAAGGCTGCTCGGAAGGCCGTTTCGGCGGCCAGAGGGCGAGGGGGCGCAAGCGCCCAAAAGACCGTCCGAAAAGCGGCCAAAAAAGTCACGAAAAAGCGAGCTAAGCGATAGAGGCGGTTGACGAAACCGAGTTGAATCCTTTAATATGCCCCGCATCCAAGTCGGATAGTTTTATGACGATGCCGGGCCCCGAAAGAGATGAGGGGAGGGCGTCGTGTTCGCGTTTGCGGACACCTGCCCGAGTTAGCAAGAACATAGCCCGATCCATGAGGGATCGGCGACAGGAGAGAAGTCCGTGGCCCGTATTGCCGGCGTGAATATCCCGACCAACAAGCGCGTTCTGATCGCGCTCCAGTACATCCATGGCATCGGCCAGAAGAACGCGTCCGAGATCATGGAGAAGGTCAAGATCCCGGCTGATCGTCGCGTCAGCCAGTTGAGCGACCAGGAAGTCCTGCAGATCCGCGAAGTCATCGACCGCGACTATCTCGTTGAAGGCGACCTTCGCCGCGAGACCGGCATCAACATCAAGCGCCTGATGGACCTCGGCTGCTATCGCGGCCTGCGTCATCGCCGCGGTCTTCCGGTGCGCGGTCAGCGCACCCACACCAATGCGCGCACGCGCAAGGGTCCGGCCAAGTCGATCGCCGGCAAGAAGAAGTAATTCGGCAAATTGCGAATAGGGAATGGCGAACAGAAATCTATTCGCTGCTCGCCATTCGCCATCGCGTTTTTAGGTGTAGCCGCTGGCAGTACGGCGGCGTTTGAGATCACAGGAAGGTTTTAAGGTAATGGGCAAGGAAGCCACCCGCGTCCGCCGTCGCGAACGCAAGAACATCGCCTCCGGCATCGCGCACGTGAATTCGTCCTTCAACAACACGACCATCACCATCACCGACGCGCAGGGCAATACCATTGCCTGGTCCTCGGCCGGCACGATGGGTTTCAAGGGCTCGCGCAAGTCGACCCCCTATGCCGCGCAGGTCGCGGCTGAAGACGTTTCCAAGAAGGCGCAGGAACACGGCATGCGCACGCTGGAAGTGGAAGTTGCCGGCCCCGGTTCGGGCCGCGAATCGGCGCTTCGCGCGCTGCAGGCCGCGGGCTTCACCGTCACGTCTATCCGCGACGTGACGACGATCCCGCACAATGGTTGCCGTCCGCGCAAGCGTCGGCGTGTTTGATATCTGGTCGCGGGCGGTTCTGCCGCTCGCGATTGCTTTTGGAATTTTCCGCGGACTGATCCGCGATCTCCAACGCCAGTGATCTGAAGGCGGATCGACTGGCCGGTCTATTGACCCGAAGGGGTGACAAAGTGACGATCCAGAAAAATTGGCAAGAACTTATTCGACCGAACAAGCTGCAGGTAACGCCGGGCGGCGATGCGACCCGGTTTGCGACCGTTGTCGCCGAGCCGCTCGAGCGCGGTTTCGGCCAGACGCTCGGTAACGCGCTGCGCCGCATCCTGTTGTCGTCGCTGCAGGGCGCCGCCGTGCAGTCGGTGCACATCGACGGCGTGCTGCACGAGTTCTCCTCGATCGCGGGCGTTCGCGAGGACGTCACCGACATCGTGCTCAACATCAAGGACATCTCGATCAAGATGCAGGGCGAAGGCCCCAAGCGCATGGTCGTGAAGAAGTCGGGTCCGGGCGTCGTCACCGCCGGTGATATCCAGACCGTCGGCGACATCGTGGTGCTCAATCCCGAGCTGCAGATCTGCACGCTGGACGAGGGCGCTGAAATCCGCATGGAGTTCACGGTCGCCGCCGGCAAGGGCTACGTCGCCGCCGAGCGCAACCGGCCCGAGGATGCGCCGATCGGCCTGATCCCGGTCGACAGCCTGTTCTCGCCCGTGCGCAAGGTCTCCTACAAGGTCGAGAACACCCGCGAGGGCCAGATCCTCGACTACGACAAGCTGACCATGACGATCGAGACCAACGGCGCGATCTCGCCGGAGGACGCGGTGGCCTATGCCGCGCGCATCCTGCAGGATCAGCTCAACGTGTTCGTGAACTTCGAAGAGCCACGCAAGGAAGTCGCGCAGGAGATCATCCCCGATCTCGCCTTCAACCCGGCGTTCCTCAAGAAGGTCGACGAGCTCGAGCTGTCGGTGCGTTCGGCAAACTGCCTGAAGAACGACAACATCGTCTACATCGGCGACCTCGTGCAGAAGTCGGAAGCGGAAATGCTCCGCACCCCGAACTTCGGCCGCAAGTCGCTGAACGAGATCAAGGAAGTGCTGGCCCAGATGGGTCTGCATCTCGGCATGGAAGTGCCGGGCTGGCCGCCGGAGAATATCGACGAGCTCGCCAAGCGCTTCGAGGATCACTACTGATTTCGTCATTCCGGACGTCGCGAAGCGGCGATCCGGAATCTCGAGATTCCGGGTTCGCGCTCACGCGCGCCCCGGAATGACTGGGGCGAACGCAGGCAGCCCACCTGAGCAACAAGTCCGACGAACCGTCGCGACGAAGACAAATCAAGGAATGCATCAATGCGTCACGGCAAGGTTCATCGTAAGCTCAACCGCACCGCCGAGCATCGCCGCGCGATGTTCGCCAACATGTGCGCCGCGCTGATCAAGCACGAGCAGATCGTCACCACGCTGCCGAAGGCCAAAGAACTGCGCCCCATCGTCGAGAAGCTCGTCACCCTCGGCAAGAAGGGTGGGCTGGCCATGCGCCGCCAGGCGATCTCCGAAATGCGCGACGTCGATCAGGTCAAGAAGCTGTTCGACACGCTGGCGCCCCGCTACAAGGACCGCCAGGGCGGCTATACCCGCATCATCAAGGCCGGCTTCCGCTACGGCGACAACGCCCCGATGGCCGTGATCGAATTTGTCGACCGCGACGTCGACGCCAAGGGCCAGGATTCCGGTCCGGTGGAGGAGAGGTCCGCCGAAGCGGCGTAACTCGTCTGAATCGCAGTTTTCAAAAGCGGCGCTTAAAGCGCCGCTTTTTTATTTGCCCGACACGCCCGCGATCGCGGCCGGCGCGGAACTTCACCGGAACGTCTCGGGTCGCCAAACGTTTGACATGCATGAGTAGGGCGTTCGTCAAGGATACCGAGGACGTCGAAGGTCTGCCTGACCGGCCAATCTCCGATCTTCCGAACGACGTGACGGCTGAAGGTCTCCGCCGGATCGAGCAGGCGTTGGCCGCGGCCGAGGCGGCCCAGGCTGCGGCGCAATCCGCCGGCGATCGCGCGGCGCTGGCCAGCGCTCGCCGTGACTTCCGCTATTGGAATGCTCGCCGCGCCACGGCAAGGGTGGCCCCCGCGCCATTAGACAATTCTGTCGTGCGCTTCGGTCACACCGTCACCATCGTGCGCGAGGACGACCGGCGACAGACGTTCCGGATCGTCGGCGAAGACGAGGCCGAACCTGCGCACGGCACGATCTCGCACGGCTCACCGCTGGCGCGCGCGCTGTTCGGCAAGAGTGTCGGCGATGTCGTCGCCATAGCCGGAAGCGAAGCGGAGATCGTCGAAATCCGGTGATGCGTAACACCGTCCGTGAGGCGAAGGATGTCAGCTTACGTTATTTCCGAAGTCGATGATGTGCGCGATCCGGCAGAGTTCGAAGTCTATCGCAGCCTCGCCGCGAAGGCGACCGCGCATTATGGCGGCCGCTATCTGATCCGTGGCGGCGCCGCCAATTTGATCAAAGGTGGCCCACCGCCGAAAAACGTCATTGTTGTCGAATTTCCGACGATGGAGCGTTTGCGCGAATGGTACGCCTCGCCGGAATACGCGGAGGCTCTGAACGTGCGACAGACCGCGTTCGCTCGGCGGCTGATCTTCGTTGAGGGCGTCCCGTCGGCTTGAGCTTGCACTGCAATGTCGCGCTGACAACGGGTGCGTCGGTGATATTGCTGTGCGCTCAACGCGTTGCTGTGCCGCATTCTTCCCGGAACAAGTGAGTGGAAAATCTGTTTTTCCTGTAACCGCGCTTATGCGGTTTGAGGAGGAACTAGATGAAGAAGCTGTTCATGATTGCGGCGGCAGCGTCGCTGGTTGCGACGGTGGCCAATGCACAGACTACCACGGTTGAGACGACGACCGGAGCTGCAGGCGCCACGGTTCGGATCGAGCCGGAATATCGCACGAAGATCAAGAGCTACGTGACCGAGCGCAAGATCCGTCCGGTGGAAACGCGTGAAAGGATCGTGGTGGGCGCCAAGGTGCCGACTGACGTCGAACTCGAGGCAGTGCCTTCGGATTGGGGCCCGTCAGTGACGAAGTATCGCTATGTGTACTCGAACAATCGCGTGATGCTGGTCGACCCCGCCACGCGTACGGTGGTGCATGAGATCGACTGAGGTGCTCTCGTCGCTCCATGCAAAAAGGGCCGCCATGTCTGGCGGCCCTTTTTCATTTTGCTGGATCACCAGCGACGCCAGTAGCCGCCGTAATACCGCGGACCATAAAATCGCGGACCGCCATAGTAGGCGAACGCCGGGCGAACCACGCGACGGTACCGAACAACGGGATAATAAGGCTCGTCGTAATATCCGCCGTAGTAGACCGGCGCATAACCGCCGTAATAGCGCGGATAACCATAATATCCGTAACCTGGACCATAGGCGTAGGCGCTCGAAGCCAGTCCGCCGATCACCGCGCCCGCGATCAGTCCGCCAGCCACGGCCGGGAAAAATCCCCCACCGCGCCAGTGGGCCTCTGCCGGCGACGGCGCCGTTACCGCGGTCAAGCCCAAGACCGCCGCTGCGGCTAAAGCCAAAGGTGCCTTTCTCATGGACTACTCCTTTCCGTAATTACACAGGCAAACTTTTCACATAACGGGAGACTCGCTAAACACTTTCGAGTGAAGTTCGTTGCGTAAGTGTCGGCTTCCAAAGGGCTTCGCGGCGGATTTAATTTTGATGAACGCGCGTTCAGGAGGCGGCTTTCGATGAAGCCGCCGGCGCGGGGCGATGCCGCATTTTTCGACTCCGGAACCGTTCGCCGGAGCGCGTGTTCCGCACGGCCCTAAGGCGGCAATTTCGCGCGGCAAATGTCTCAAAGCCAGCACGGATGAATATCGCCTTCAGTCGAAATCCAGAAAACCTGGCCGGCCGGAAATCGGAGGCTGTCGGCGCAGCCAGGCGAGGTCGGGGACGGGACGGGCCGTCTCCGGATTGGCTTCAAGCTGTGCCTCGATCTCGCGGGCGACCGAAAGCGTCGCGACGTCGCCGCCTCGCGGACCGATGATCTGGATGCCGAACGGCAATCCGGCGCCGTCGCGGCCGGCCGGTATCGCCACCGCCGGGTGTCCGGCATTGGTCACGGCATAGGCCAGCGCCAGCCAGTGGAAATAGCTTTTCGTCGGTATGCCGTCGATGGCAGCCGGGTAAAGCTCGGACCAGGGCCGCGGGCTGATCGTGACGGTCGGCGCGATGATAAAATCGTGCTCGCCGAAAAATTCCTGCCAGCTCCGATAAAGCGCGGTCTGCAGCGAAAGCGCGCGTGCCACGTCGAGGGCGGAATAGCCGAGCCCCTCGGCCACGTTGTCGCGAATGTTGGGACCAACTTTGTCCGGATATTTCTCGGCAAGCTCTCGGTGCCGGCCCAGAAATGCGACGGCGCGCAAGATCCGGAACACCTCGTCGGCATGGCTGCAATCCGGATGGGTCCATGCGACGCGGCGGAATGCCGATCCGAACGTCGCGAGCTTCGTTTTGAACGTCTCGGCGATGACGCGTTCCGTCGGCGCAAACCCGAAATCGCAGGTCGCCGCGATGCGCAAGCTGGCGAGATCGGTCCGTGGCGGATCGCGATAGGTCTCGCACACCGGCGTTCCTGCGGCGTGAAGGATGGCCGACAACGGATCGCGCGCGTCGCGATCCAGCATGCAGGAAAGCATCAGGCAGGCGTCCGATACGTTTCTCGCCATCGGCCCGAGTTGCGAGATCTGCAGCCAGGCCATATTGCGGCTGTTGCTGGCGATCAGCCCGGGGGAGGGGCGGAATCCGACGACACCGCAAAAGGCGGCGGGGTTCCTGACCGAGCCGCCGGTATCCGAACCGGTCGCCAGCGGCACCATGCCGGTCGCAAGCGCTACCGCCGATCCGCCGGACGAGCCGGCGGCGGAGCGCTCGGGATCAAACGGATTGCCGGTGGCGCCATGAAGCGCATTGCGTGTGTTGCCGCCTGCGCCCCATTCGGGGACGTTGGTCTTGCCGATGACGATAGCGCCGGCGTGCTTGAGCATTGCGACGATCGCCTCATCCTCGGCCGCCATGTTGTCGGCGAACAGCATGCTGCCGAAGCTCGTCGGCAGCCCCTTGGCGTCGATCAGATCCTTGACCCCGAGCGGAAGCCCATGCAGCGGCCCGAGCGCATCGCCGCGCATCATGGCAGCTTCGCTTTCCCGCGCCGCCGCGCGCGCGGACTCGAAGGAGCGTGCGATGATCGCATTGACCGCTGGATCGATTTCCTCGATGCGGCGGATGCAACTGTCCATGAGTTCGACCGGCGAAAGCTTGCGCTCGCCGATCAGGGCCCGGGCCGTTACCGCGGGCAGATCGCACGGCTCGGTCATATCAGGGTTACTCTTCCTTGATCCCGCCCTTGCGGGCCAGTTCCTTCATCTCGGCCGTTTCCTTGGCGATGAATCCCGGCCAGTCCGAATAGCGCTTGAAGCCGGCTTCGTACCCGACCTTCTTAAAGCGCTCGATCACCGAAGGACTTGCGATTGCCTCTTCTAGCGCCGAGGCCAACCGGTCACGTATGGCCGGAGGGATTCCCTTGGGCGCGACCACGGTACCCCAGGAGACGAGGTCGATGTTCGGATAACCGAGTTCGGCGAGAGTCGGAACGTCGGGAAGGAACGGCGACCGCTTGGCGGAAAACACTGCCAGCGGGCGAACCGTGCCGGCTTCGAGCTGCGGCCTGATCGCGATCACGGTGTCTACGTGGTACTCGATGTGCTTGCCTATCAGGTCGTTCATCGCCGGCGCGCTACCCTTGTAGGGCAGGTGCACCATCTTGATGCCGGCACTCGATTTGAACAGCTCGCCGGCGAAATGCGAGATGGTGGCCACGCCGAAGGACGCCAGCGACAGCTTGTCGGGATTGGCCTTCGCCGCCGCGACAAGCGCCGCTACGTCCTTGATCGGGCTGTCGCGATGGGTGACCAGCACCATGGTCAGGGTACCGGTCTGGGCGATCGGCTCGAAATCCCTGCCGCTATCGTACGGCACGTTCTCCTTCACGGCGTGCTGCAGGGTGAAGGTCGAATTCGAACTGGTGAGCAGTGTGTAACCGTCCGCTGCCGCGTTGGCGACCTCTTTGGCGGCGATCGTCGTGCCGCCGCCCGGGCGATTGAGCACGATCACGGGCTTGCCCAGACGCGTCTCGAGCTCGCCAGCAATGATGCGCCCGACGACGTCGCCAGCTCCGCCCGCCGGATAGGGCACAATCAACTGCAGCGATTTTTCGGGGTAACTGCCTTGTGCCGTTGCGATCGACGCGCAACCGACCACGCAGGACGACGCCAGCGCGGCCGCCAGAAACATTCGTATCATGTCGAACAGGTCTCCTGTCTTCCGTGTTCCCCGGCAATTCGCGCCGGGGCTTTTCGGCGACAGCCATCCCGGATCGATGGAACAGGCTCCCTTGAATCGACCTCCAGATCAACCCCATTGTTGGGCCGCTACCAGCCCTCCAGCACGATCTTGCCGCGCGACTTGCCGCTCTCCAGCAGCGCGTGCGCGCGCTTCAGGTTGGCGGCGTTGATGGTGCCAAAGGTCTGGTCGAGCGTGGTGCGCAGCACGCTCTTGTCGAGGAGGTCGGAGACGTCGTTCAGGAGGTGGTGCTGCGCAATCATGTCAGGCGTCTGGAATGACGAGCGCGTGAACATCGATTCCCAGTGGATCGAGACCGCCTTGCCCTTGAAGGCGGAGACGGTGAATTCCGGGGGATCGTCGATCAGGCCGAACTTGCCTTGCGGCGCGATGAAATCGGCGATCGCCTTGTAGTGCTGGTCGGTGAAGGTGAGGCTCGCGACCAGCGCGACCGGCGGCACCTTCAACTTTTCGATCTGCTCTTTCATCGGCTGGGAATGATCGATCACCGCATGCGCGCCGAGATCGCGGCACCATTTCTGCGACTCCGGACGCGTCGCGGTAGCGACCACCGTCAGCCCGGTGAGGCGGCGCGCGAGCTGGATCAGGATCGAGCCGACGCCGCCGGCGCCGCCGGTGATCAGCAACGTGCGCGGATCGAGGCTCTTGCCCGGTGCGGCGCCGAGCCGGTCGAACAGCAATTCCCAGGCGGTGATCGAGGTCAGCGGCAGTGCCGCGGCCTGCGCGAACGACAGCGATTTCGGCTTCTTGCCGACGATCCGCTCGTCGACCAGGTGAAATTCCGCGTTCGTCCCCTGGCGCAGGATCGAGCCGGCGTAAAACACTTCGTCACCTGCCTTGAACAGCGTTACGTCCGGGCCGACAGCATCGACGATGCCGGCAGCGTCGTAGCCCAGGATTTTCGTTTCGCCCTCGGGCGGGGCGGCGCGCTTGCGGACCTTGTAATCGACCGGGTTGGCCGAGATCGCCTTGACGGCGACGCGGATGTCGCGGCCCGTCGGTTCCGGCTTGGCGGCCTCAAAGTCAATCAGCGCATTTGCATCTTCGATGGGAAGCGATTTTTTGTATCCGACGGCCTTCATGTCCGTGCCTCCTCCGTGTTTGACAGGTTGATTGCCTAACTGTCGCTCTAGCATCCGCTTGGCAAGTACTGTAAATTTGGGGAACTAGTCCCTGTTTGGATACTATTGGGGAAATTCCAGGAAAAACTCATGAAACGGCGGAATTTTGCCCGTCGGCCGGGCTGCGCGGTTGAAGCGACGCTCGATCTGATCGACGGCAAGTGGAAAGGCGTGATCCTGTTTCACCTGCAGGCCGGCACTCAGCGTTTTGGGGAGTTGCGGCGGCGGATGCCGGGGATTACCCAGCGCATGCTGACCAAGCAGCTTCGCGCGCTCGAGGACGACAAACTCGTGATCCGCAAGGTCTACGCCGAGGTGCCGCCGCGGGTCGAATACACGCTGTCGGAGATCGGCGAGAGCCTGCGGCCCGTGATCGAGACGCTCAGGGCATGGGGCGAGGGCCATCAGGAAAGGCTATCCTGTGCGCCGGCCTCCGACACTGCGAAAGTGCCCGATCGCGCGGCCTGACGGCAGTATCGTGTACCGCCTTATCTTCTCTCGTTACTGCCTCGCATCTATATCTGAGGCCATCAATTTTGGGATTCTTGCATGACGTTGACGATCCGCTCTTTCGCCTTGCTGCTGGTTTCCGCAGTGGTTGCAACGCCGGCACTGGCGCAGGATCGGCGCGTGCCATCCTCGGGCGCCGAACTGCGGCTGTCATACGCGCCGATCGTGCAGCGTGCGCAGCCGGCAGTGGTGAACGTCTATGCCGCCAAGACCGTACAGAATCGCAACCCGCTGCTGGATGACCCGATCTTCCGCCGCTTCTTCGGCGTGCCGGGCATGCAGCCCGAGCAGATGCAGCGCTCACTGGGATCGGGCGTGATGGTCGATGCCTCGGGGCTCGTGGTAACCAACAACCACGTCATCGAGGGCGCCGATCAGGTCAAGATTTCGCTCGCCGACAAGCGCGAGTTCGAGGCCGAGATCGTGCTGAAGGACAGCCGCACGGATCTCGCCGTGCTGCGCGTGAAGGACGGACAAGAGAAATTTGCGACGCTGGACTTTGCCAATTCCGATGAATTGCTGGTCGGCGACGTCGTGCTCGCGATAGGCAATCCCTTCGGCGTCGGCCAGACCGTGACCCACGGCATCGTTTCGGCGCTGGCCCGCACCAAGGTCGGCGTCACCGATTACCAGTTCTTTATCCAGACCGATGCGGCGATCAATCCCGGCAATTCCGGCGGCGCGCTGGTCGACATGACCGGCAAACTGGTCGGCATCAACACCGCCATCTTCTCGCGCTCCGGCGGCTCGCAGGGCATCGGCTTTGCGATCCCCGCAAACATGGTGCGCGTGGTCGTGGCCTCCGCCAAGAGCGGCGGCAAGGCCGTCAAGCGGCCGTGGCTGGGTGCGAAACTGCAGGCAGTGACGCCTGAAATCGCCGAGACGCTGGGGCTGAAACTGCCGAACGGCGCCCTGGTCGCCAATGTCACACCAAACAGCCCGGCCGCGCGCGCCGGCCTGAAGCCGTCCGATCTGATCGTCGCCATCGAAGGGCAGCCAATCGACGAACCCAATGCGTTCGACTACCGCTTCGCCACAAGGCAGCTCGGTGGCGCCGCGCAGATCGACGTGCAGCGTGGCGGAAAGATCGTCAAGGTCACGGTTCCGCTGGAGACAGCCCCCGACACCAACCGCGATGAAATCGTGCTCACCGCGCGCTCGCCGTTCCAGGGCGCCAAGATCGCCAATATCTCGCCGGCGATCGCCGACGAATTGCATCTGGATTCCCAGACCGAGGGCGTCGTGGTGATCGACCTCGCCGACGGCGGCACCGCGGCAAGCGTCGGTTTCCAGAAGGGAGACATTATCCTTGCGGTCAACAACCAGAAGATCGGCAAGACGAGCGACCTTGATAAGGCATCCAAAGCCGGCTCAAGGCTCTGGCGCATCGTCGTGGTGCGCGGCGGCCAGCAGATCAACGTGACGCTCGGCGGATGAGCCCGAAGAAACCCCGCGAGGCGACCAATCTCTTTGCTGCGGCAGGGATGGAGGAGGATGCGCCGCGTCCGCTTCCCGACCGGCTTCGCCCGCGCTCGCTCGCCGATGTCGTCGGACAGGACCACATCCTCGGTCCCGACGGCGCGCTGACGCGCATGCTGGAGACGCGCACGCTGGGCTCGCTGGTGTTCTGGGGACCGCCGGGCACCGGCAAGACCACGGTGGCGCGGCTGCTGGCGGATGCCACCGAACTGCATTTCGAGCAGATTTCGGCGGTATTTTCCGGCGTCGCCGATTTGAAGAAGGTCTTCGACGCGGCGCGCGCCCGTCGCGAAATGGGCAAGGGCACGCTGTTGTTCGTCGACGAGGTGCATCGTTTCAACCGCGCGCAGCAGGATTCCTTTCTACCTGTCATGGAAGACGGCACCGTCGTGCTGGTCGGCGCCACCACGGAAAACCCGTCATTCGAGCTCAACGCCGCGCTGCTATCTCGCGCGCGCGTGCTGGTGTTTCATTCGCTCGATGCCGCCGCGATCGAAAAGCTCTTTGCCCATGCCGAGAGGGTCGAGGGCCGAAAATTGCCGCTCGATGCCGAGGCGCGCGCCGTGCTGGTGCGGATGGCCGACGGCGACGGCCGTGCCGCGCTGACCTTGGTCGAAGAGGTCTGGCGCGCCGCGCGCAGGGACGAAATCTTCAATGCTGCGCAGTTGCAGGAGATTCTGCAGCGCCGGGCGCCGATCTACGACAAATCTGCCGATGGCCACTACAACCTGATTTCGGCGCTGCATAAGTCGGTGCGCGGCTCGGACCCCGACGCCGCGCTGTATTACCTTGCGCGCATGCTGGACGCCGGCGAGGACCCGCTGTTTTTGGCGCGGCGCGTCGTGCGCATGGCGGTGGAGGATATCGGGCTTGCCGATCCGCAGGCGCTGGTGATCTGCAATGCTGCCAAGGATGCCTTCGATTTTCTTGGGTCTCCCGAGGGCGAGCTCGCGATCGCGCAGGCCGTGATCTATCTCGCCACCGCGCCGAAATCGAATGCCGCCTACAAGGCCTTCGGCGCGGCGACGCGCACGGCGAAGGAGGGCGGGTCGCTGCTGCCGCCAAAACACATCCTCAATTCGCCGACAAAATTGATGAAGTCGGAAGGCTATGGCGCGGGCTATGAATACGACCACGACGCGCCGGACGCGTTCTCCGGACAGGACTACTTTCCGGAAGCGCTGGGGCGGCAGACCTTCTACGATCCGCCCGATCGCGGCTTCGAGCGCGAGATTCGCAAGCGGCTGGATTACTGGGCCAAGATGCGTAAGGAACGGGACAAGCGCGAATGAACAGTTTCGAGAATTGTCTGAGGCAGGCTATTCGGGCCGTCGCATGTGTAGTGATGCTGGCGTCGCCGCTTGCTGCCGCGGCTGACGGCGTCGAGGTGGCGCCGGGCGTGCAGGTGACAAAGCGAAGCTATACAGCGCCGACCAACGAGCAGCCGTTTTTCGGATTTGCGGTCAAGAATTCGGAGGAGAAGGCCGCCGATGAGAAATTCGTAAGCGCCATCATCGGCGCAACAGGCTCTCGCGAAAAAGCCTTTGACGAAATAACCCTGCGCGGTTGGAGGGCCGTCAACACCGGCAAGATACGTGAGGCCGCTCTGCGATTTAACCAGGCGTTTCTCATTTCACCGGAGCAGAGCGCCGTCTATCACGGCCTCGCGGTGGTCGCGCAATTTCGCTTCAATGATCTCGATGCCGCCGATGAGCTGTTCAGGATCGCGCTCAAACAGCCCAATCCGGTGAAGGCGCTCAGGGCCGACTATGGCCGCATGTTGCTGATCGCAAAACGCCCGCGCGACGCGCAGCCCGTGCTGGAGCAGGCGGTCAAGGATGCGCCTAATTTCGGCGACGCCTGGACCAATCTCGCCATCGCGCGCTTCCAGAATGGTGACGCGGCGGCCTGCGCAGCGGCGGATGAAGCCGCCAGGAAGCGTCCGTCCAACAACTCCGGAGCCGACCTGACCATGGTGAGAAGCGCCGCGCAGTGCAAATAGTGCCGGTGATCTTCCGCGTCAGCCGGACCTTACTTCGTAGACTCGAATGCTCGAAATGAAAGGGTTGCCTTGCGCCATCTTCTCGGCGTCGTCGAGGCTTGCCGCGTTGACGATTGTGAAGCCGGTGATGGAGTCGGGTCCGAGCGGAAGGTCCTTCGTTCCGCCTTTCGAGATTTCGCGACCATTGCCGAAGCCACCCATGTCCACGGTATGGGGCTTGGTTGCCTCGAACCACTTGCCCCAGGCGGCCATGATTTCTGGAGTGGGTTTTTCAAATCCGTAGTGCAACAGCACGAACTTCTTCATACTCGGCTCCTTTTCATCGATCGGGGCAATTGCTTTTTCTTTGGAGACGTCACCTTCGGCGCGATTGCCTCGGCATATCGCAGCGAAAGATCGATCCAGGATGCGCGCTTCTCCGCGTCGGCCAGTAGCTCCTCTGGCAACCGAACATATTCACGCATCGGCCGGCCCTTCATGGGCTCGAAAACCCGTTCGCCAAATTCGGCGCTGAACCGGGCGCGATCTTTCTCCGAGAGCCGCATGACGAAATCGTTCTGGTGCAGCCCGATAAACAGATTTCCGTTGGCGAAGGCCGCCGGGTAGCCGAACATCTTGCGGCGGGAGATATTGGCGCCTGGCGGAACCGACTTGTCGAACAGGTCGATCAGCGACTGCGGTGATTTCGTCCAGACCACCGGCCCCTCCGTCAGTTTGCAGCGGGCGTTAAGCGCCGGCGTTCCGCAAGGTCGAACAGAAGGGGAAGCTTGCGGACGAGGGCCATCGAGCCGCTCACGCTGGCGCGCTTCGCATCGATCGCGTCCTGCAGGGACACGCTCGTCCCGACAATCTGGAGCATCGCGTCGAACGGAGCTTCCAGCGTTCCCTTGCAATCGGTGATGCCTCTCTCAATCGCCGTCCCGAAGCCGCCGCCCGCGACGGTGAAGCCTGCCGATTTCTTGCCATGGGTGACGACAAGCCCGATCCTGATTTCCGGCGCGGGGGAACGCTTTGCAATGGCGTCGAGGCCAAGCAGCACCCAATCCGGCTCGAACGTGTCGCCGGGCACCGGCGGGAACAGGAAGCGGCCGCCCCAGCGGATCAACTCCCGGATCGCGGGCTGAATTTCCCGACCGATCTCGGTCAATTCGTATACCTGCGCATTGGCCGGCGGCGGCAAGGCGGTCCGCCGTACGACGTTGCACTCGATCAGGGCGGTGAGGCGCGTTGTCAGCAAGGTGGGGCTCATGCCGTCAAGATGATTCAGGAGATCGCCAAATCGCTTCGGCCCAAGAAGAAGCTCGCGGATGATCAGCAGAGTCCAACGCTCGCCGATGATCTCCGCCGCGCGGGCGAGTGCACAGAATTGCGGATAGTGAAGATTGCTCATGCAGTCGAGCTTGGTTCCTCCGCATCATGACGGTAGGCGAGGGCGATCAACGGCCCCACGACTGCGAATTGCAGGATCGTGAACGCGGTTTCGAGCAGCACGTATTCCGGCACGGAAGCCATCACATGCTTGGCTGCGACCGCGAGCGTGGTGAACGACCATGACAGCAGGCCAGCGCCAAGTCCGTACAAGAGCCCGTCTTTCAGGAACGAGCCGCTACGTTGTGCAAATACGCGCGGGAACAACCACGAGAAAATCGCGCCCTGGATGATCATCGAACCCAGCCCGAACGCGATCACCGGCTCGTCGCGATAGATCTGGAGCGCGTGGTACTTCTGCTCGAACAGGACGAGGTGCCAGACATAGGCGATCGGAAACGAGGGAAGCAGATAGGCGGCAAAGCCAAGCCAAAAGCCCCGGGCGCCGGTCGGACGGGCAACATCGGACGTTGCTGACATCGGAATAGCTCCATCGTACTACATTTTCTATAGTACATACTATAAAATATGGAGTCAAAATATTCGTGGGCGGCAGCGTCGCCGTGCGGCGTTCCTGGGCGCGAGGCCGTAAATGCCCTTGATCTCTATCGCTATTTCCCCGTCCTCACGAAATCCAGGATCTGATCGGTCAGGCGCGTGTCGGCAGTGTTGATCGAATACACCTCCGACATGTGACTGTGCTGCGGCAACAGGATAGCGCGTGCGCATCCGGCGGCCCGTTTGCAGGTGGCCCGCTTCCCGAGATCGAGCTGCACCACGAATCCTTCCGGATCCAGTTCGGCGGCAACCATCATCAGCGGAATGTCGGTCGTTGCCAGACCTCTCGATGAGGATCGTTCGGCATAGCGCGCGGCATCGTCACCAAAATAGGCGCGCTGGGTATCGGCAAGCGGCATCGCGGTCAGGTCGTAAATGCCCGAGATCATGATCGCGCCGGCGATGCCGCCGCCCTTGATCTTGTGAAGTTCGGGATGCGAGACATAGGTCGCGACGTGAACCGCGCCGGCAGAGTGCCCCATCAGAAAGATGCGCGCGCCATTGCCGCCGCGCTCGCCGATCTTGTCCGCAACCCACTGCACCGCGGTGGCCAGATCCTCGGCGCCCGCCGGCCAGGGCGCCTGCGGTGCGAGACGATAGGTCACGTTCACCCCGATAAAGCCGTTCTTCACCGCCCACAGCATGATGTTGTCATAGAATGGGCTGGTCGGCGTCGTGCGCTTGTTGCCGCCTACATACGCGCCGGCATGCACATAGATCAGCACCGGCCGCGGAGATGCAGCCGTGTCCGGCATGAAGATATCGAGCAGATTGCGATCGGCCGGACCGTATTTGACGTCCCGCTCGAACTTGACGCCTTGATATGGCTCTTTTTCCTGCAGCGGCGCATACAGCGCGAAGGTCCTGGGCGGATCGATGACGCGGCCGAGTTCCAACAGTGCCTGCGCGATATGCTCCGGCATCGGGCTCCGCTGCGCTTCGGCCGCGTTCGCGAACATTGCCGCCACAACGATCAACGCCAATCTTGATAAGGCCATCCGGGCTTCCCACGCATCGTCGAAATTGGCCTAGTTTGGCCGATCCGGCGCGGGATTGGCACCGAATTCACCGTGACGATCCGCTGCATTTGCGCTAGGCAACGATCTACCCCTTGGAGCGAAACCAGATGAGCCGCCGCGACCGAAAACCGCTAGCCAAGTCGCGTACATCAGGCGACCGTCCCAGGGGAGCCACGCCCTTCCGCAGCAAGAAGCCTGGCGACCGGCCGCAGGGCACCCGTCCGGGCGGCAAGCCTGCGCGGTTTGCCGAACCGCGCCGTGAGAAGCCGGCTTTCGTGGTGGCAGAGCCCGAAAAGACCAAGGCAGAAGTTCCGCTGCCGACCAAGGTTCAGACCGTCGTCGTCACCGCCGACGAAAACAACATGCGCGTTGACCGCTTCCTCGAGGCGCGCTTTCCCGGCCTGTCGTTCTCCCACATCCAGCGCATCGTTCGGAAGGGCGAGTTGCGCGTCAACGGCAAGCGCGCCGACAGCAAGGACCGGCTCGAAGAAGGCCAGAGCGTTCGCATTCCGCCGCTGCGGCTCGATGCGCCGAAGGGAACGGGTCCTCTCTCTGAAGCCGCGACCAAGACGCTGCAGGCCCTGAAGGAGATGACGCTTTACGAAGATGCCGACGTCGTGGTGCTGAACAAGCCGGCGGGGCTGGCGGTGCAAGGCGGCTCCGGCATCACGCGCAATGTCGACCAAATGCTGGAGGTGATGCGCGACGCCAAGGGGCAGAAGCCGCGGCTGGTGCATCGGCTCGACAGGGAAACGTCGGGCTGTCTTCTGGTCGCCAAGACGCGATTCGCCGCCACCGCACTGACCGGCTCGTTCCGCCACCGCTCCGCGCGCAAGATTTACTGGGCGCTGGTGGCGGGCGTGCCGAAGCCGAAGCAGGGCCGCATCTCGACCTATCTCGCCAAGGAGGAGAGCGAGGAGGACAGTATCATGCGGGTCGCAAAACATGGCGACGAGGGCGCGAGCCACGCGGTGACGTACTACGCCGTGGTCGAGACCTCGGCGCAGAAGCTCGCCTGGGTGTCGCTGAAGCCGGTTACCGGGCGAACCCACCAGTTGCGCGCCCACATGGCGCATATCGATCACGCCATCGTCGGCGATCCCAAATATTTCAACAAGGAAAACTGGGATCTGCCGGGCGGCCTGCAGAACCGGCTCCATCTTCTGGCGCGGCGGCTCGTGATCCCGCATCCGCGCGGCGGCGTGATCGATGTCAGCGCGCCGCTGCCGCCGCACATGCTGCAATCCTGGAATCTGCTCGGGCTGGAGCACGACCGGTTCGATCCGATCGAGAACGCACCGGAGGAGTAACAGCGACGGCGATCGTCATTCCGGGGCTCGCGACTTCGTCGCGACCCGGAATGACGCAACGGAACCTGGATCTCGAGAACCCGCATTTCCGGCGAGCGGAACTTCAGCCGTCAGAACCAGCATCGCAGCTTGCTGGCCTAACTTCCTCATCGCCTTTATTTGCATCCGCCGGCATCGTATTGTCGGGATTGGATTATCACCGACCTGCTGGAAGCCGCATGCGCGAACTATTCGATGAAGTTGCCGGACAGTCTCCGCTCGATCCGACGGAAGCAGTGCGCCGCGCCACGCGCGCGCCCCAGCGCAAGCGCATCTACAAGGAAGCCAGCGTAGCACCGGCCGATGGCGGGTTTGCGGTGACGCTGGATGGCAAGCCGATCCGCACGCCTTCCGGCCGCCAGGTCATAGCGCCGGCAACCAGCATTGCCGAGCACATCGCCGCCGAATGGAATGCGCAAGGCGAGACCATCGATCCCCTTACGATGCCGCTGACGCGCTTCGCCAATTCTGTCGCCGAGGTCGCCGATCGCGTCGATGCCGTCGCCGACGATGTCGAAAAATACCTCGGCTCCGACTTGCTGTTCTACCGCGCCGGCCATCCCGAGGCGCTGGTCGCGCGGGAAGCCGCGCATTGGGACCCGGTGCTGTCATGGGCCGCGAACGAACTCGGGGCTCATTTCATCCTGTCCGAGGGGATTGTGCATGTGACCCAGCCGGAGCAGGCGATCAAGGCCGCCCGTAGTGTGTTTCCGGCCGACCCTTGGGCCGTGGCGGCGCTGCATGTGGTGACGACGTTGACAGGCTCCGCGCTACTGGCGTTGGCGTTGCTGCGCGGGGCCCTCGATTCCGACCAGGTTTGGGCGGCCGCCCATGTCGATGACGACTGGAACGCCGAGAAATGGGGCGTGGACGAGGAGGTGGCCGCTCGCCGGGCCGCCCGGCTGGTCGATTTCCGCGCCGCGGTGACCATTCTGGACGCCCTGAAGGCCTAAGCGCCTGCTGCCGGTTAAGGAGAGGTTTACGGCGGCGGGGTAGGCTTCGGGCTTGGCCGAGACCTCACACTATGGCGATTTCCATCAATCCCGTTCTCCCGGTGCTATCAGCCCAAGAAGCTGGCAGCGTGGCGCCCGAACTGGTGCTGCAGCCCGGCAGCGTGGTCAACGCCCAGGTGCTGAAAGTACTCTCCGCCGATCTCGTGCGCATTGCGATCGCCAGCCTCTCGATCGACGCGGCCACGGAAATTCCGCTGCAGCAAGGCCAGAACCTGCAGCTTGCGGTATCGCAGACCAAGGACGGCATCCGCCTGGCCGTGGTCGGGCAGGGCAGTGATGCCGCCGGGGCATCCGCCGACGCCGTCACCTTATCATCAGATGCGCTGGCCGATGTGGCCGTCAATCGGCCGGCCATCGTGTCGGCGAAGAACGTGCTGACGCCGCTGGAGCGCGCGGCCGTCTCCGCCGTCGCCCAAGCCGCGGCGACCGAACAGGACAGCCTGGCGCCGCTGTTTGCCAATCTGGGCGCGGCGATTTCGTCCAGCAATCTGCCGCCGAAATTGCAAGCGGCGATCGCGCAGGTGCTGGCGCAACAGACCAGTCTCGATCAGAACCTCGACGGCGCCGACATCAAGACGGCATTCCAGAAGTCCGGAATCTTCCTCGAAGCGTCGCTGGCGTCGGGCTCAGTCCCCCCAAGCGGCGTACCCGATCTCAAGGCCGCGCTGATCGTGCTGCGTCAGACACTGCAGTCGGCGCTCGGCGTCAATTCGACGACCGCCTCGCCGGCGACACCGGCCGGGGCGCAACAAGCTGCGCCGCCACAGGCCGCTGCGAGCCTTGCGCCGTCCTTGTCGCCCAACCTCGATGTGCCGGAAATCCTGCTGCCGCAGGCGCGATTGCTTGCAGCCGAAAATCTTGCGCTGCCGGTCCATGCCACCCGAAGCGCGCTGGCCGCCCCGCCTGATGCCCGCGCTACGCTGAAGCTGCTGCAGGAAGCGCTGCAGGAACTCGGTGTTCCAATCAGGAGTGCCACAGCCACGCCGAAGGACGTTCGGGGCGGCGACGTCACCTTCCATACCAACACCCCGCCGCCGCCCATCCGCGGCGGACTGCCGGCCGCACAGCCGATGGCTTCGCCCACCATCGCGCCGCATGCGCCGCTCGAGGCGACCGCGCATCATCTGCTCGATGATACCGATGCCGCGATTGCGCGGCAGACGCTGCTGCAGGTCGCCTCCTTGCCGGACCGCATCGATCATGCGGGGCCAAAAGCCGACGTCGCGGCGCCACGCTGGAATTTCGAAATTCCCTTCGTGACGCCGCAGGGCACCGCGATGGCGCAGTTCGAGATTTCCCGCGATGGCGGCAGCGAGGCCGTCGAGGCGGTCAAGCGGGTGTGGCGCGCGCGATTTTCCCTCGATGTCGAGCCGGCCGGTCCGGTTCACGCGCTGATATCGCTGACCGGCGACAAAACTTCAGTGCGGCTCTGGGCGGAGCGGCCCGCGACCGCAGAGCAACTGCGCGCCGGGACATCGCAATTGAGCGAGGCGCTCAGCCGGGCCGACTTGCAGCCCGGCGATATCGTGATCCGCGACGGCGCGCCGCCGCAGACCGCGCCCGCCGCCCGTGCCGGTCATTTTCTGGATCGCGCGCTATGAGCGTCGAAACCAGAAGCAAGCTTGCGGTCGCGCTGCATTATGACAAGACCGGCGCGCCGCGGGTAGTCGCCAAGGGCAAGGGCGTCATCGGCGCGAAGATCATCGAGCTGGCCCGGGAACACGATATCCCGATCGAGGAGAACGAGGTGCTGGCGGGCGCCTTGTCCCATGTCGAAATCGGCGACGAAATTCCGCCGGAGCTCTACAAGGCGGTCGCTGAAGTCCTGATCTTCGTGCTGCGGCTGTCGGGACGGATCCGCTGATTGCGGTAGTTTTTTGCGCGAGCGGATGCCGGCTTGCGCCGGGAACACAGGGCAACTAAAGGCCCGCCTGTCATAGTTTTTCCACGATGCCATCTGCATCGTCGGCATTCCTCAATCAGTTCGGATATCCTCGTGATCAATCGTCGTCATGCGCTCGGCCTGCTTGCCGCGACCACTCTGTTGCCCGCGCGCGGTCTTGCCAATGTCTCCTATCAGCGCAGCGAGTTTCGCGACGATTTTTCCAAGCGGTTTTTCGATCTCGGCACGACCGGCACCTTCGTTGGCTACAAGGTGGACGATTATCTCATCATCGCCAGCGACAAGGTGCGCTCGGGCGAGGGCAGGCTGCCGGCCTCGACCTTCAAGATTCCGAATTCGATCATCGCGCTGGAGACCGGTGTGGTCGAGGATCCGGACAAGGACGTCTTCAAGTGGGACGGCGTGACGCGCAGCATCGAGCCCTGGAACAAGGATCATACGCTGCGTTCGGCGATCGCGGCTTCAGTGGTGCCGGTCTATCAGGAGATCGCGCGCCGCATCGGGCAGGAGCGCATGCAGAAATATGTCGACCTGTTCGACTATGGCAACCGCGACATCGGCGGCGGCATCGACCAGTTCTGGCTGAGTGGCAATTTGCGCATCGATCCGATCCAGCAGATCGATTTCATCGATCGGCTGCGGCGCGGCGTGCTGCCGGTCTCCAAGCGCAGCCAGGAATTGACCCGCGGCATCCTCCCCGTGACGAAGGTCGGCGACGCCACCATCCGCGCCAAAAGCGGCTTGCTGGGCGCGGAAGCGGGCAAGCCGTCCTTGGGCTGGATGGTCGGCTGGGCCGAGAAGGGCAGCCAGCAGACGGTGTTCGCCATGAACATGGACTGCAAGGAGCAAAGCCACATCGCCGCCCGCATGACGGTGGTGCAGCAATGCCTCGCCGATATCGTCGCGATCTAGCCCTCCGGTTAGCGCCGGCTGAGCGCCAGCGAGACTGACGTGACGTTGGTGCCCTGGGGCTGGATCGATACTGTCTGCTTGCCGCCACGGGTCGTCAGCGACAGGTGAGCCGAAAAGTTGTCGCCTCGGGCGGCGGCCTCGACATGATCGCCGGCGGCGCGCCCGGTAAGCGTTCCGGAAGCATTGCGGCTCGCTTCGCTCCATGAGCCCGAAATCGCGCCGCCACGGTATTCCACCTCGCTTGCGAGATCGAAATTGTAACTCTGGCTCGCGCACCTCAGGTTGAGTTGAAGCTGATCGCCCCTTCCGGCGACGTCGTAAGACGCGCGGCAGCGCAATTGCTCGCGTTGTCCGTCACTGGTGCTGAGCACGCCGCCGCCTGACCATGTACCCGCCATCGCAGTGAAGGGCGAGGCAGGTGCCGCCATCGCCGCGCTGGCGGTCAGGCTGAGTGATGCCAAAAGAAGCGCTGCTCTCGTGAGATTGGATCCGTACATCTGATGGGCCTCCTTCGGTTTGGCAATCAACGTCATCAAACGGCTCACGGTTCCTTCACCGGCAAGTGTGCTGCGAGGTTCCGTTGCCCGAGATTGTAGCAATGCCTCTCCGATATCCTGGATCGGCGGCAGTAGCCCGATCGACTGGTGCGCGGGAGCAAGTTGTACTAGCTTGCCATGGCTACCAGAGGGATCGTGCATGCCGCATCGTCGCTCGGTGCTGTTAGGAGGCTTGGCGTTTTCGCTTTAGCCGGATTGGGTTGGGCCCAGATGTCACCGGGGCAGGATGTTGCCGCCATCCTCAAGGAGAGGGTGGATGTCGGCCGTGAAACGATGGGCCTCGTTGCCGCCTTCCTTGACGGCGACCGGCACGGCATCACGGCGTATGGTCAATCCGGCTCCCACGACTATCGGCCGCTCGATGGCGACACGGTTTTCGAGATCGGCTCCATCACCAAGGTATTCACCGCGCTGGTGTTTGCCGACATGGTGCTTCGCGGCGAGCTCGCACCTGATGACCCTGCGGCGAAATATCTGCCTGCCAGCGTCAGGATGCCCGATTTCGAGGGTGCGCCGATCACGCTGATGGACCTTGCGACCTATACGTCGGGCCTGCCGCGGATGCCGTCGAATTTCGCGCCGAAGGATTGGAGCAATCCCTATATCGACTACACCTCCGAGCAGCTCTACGACTTTCTCTCGAACCACAAGCTCGCACACAAGCCCGGCAGCCACTACGAATACGCCAATCTCGGTTTCGGCCTGCTCGGCCACATCCTCGAACTGCGCGCCGGCAAGAGCTACGAGGATCTGGTGGTCTCGCGGATTTGCGCCCCGCTCGGCATGGAGGATACGCGCATCACGCTTTCGAGCTCGATGCAGCAACGTCTGGCGCGCGGCCACAGCGACGCGCTGACACCCGTCGCGAACTGGGATTTTTCAGTGCTCGCCGGCGCCGGCGCGTTCCGTTCGACGGCGAACGATCTGATGAAATTCTTGCGGATGTGCATGGATCCCGCTGACGGGCCGGTCGCCTCGGCGCTGAAGATGACGCTTTCCAGGCGCCGTCCAATGATGGAGGAGAGCGACGTGGCGCTGGGTTG
This sequence comes from Bradyrhizobium sp. sGM-13, assembly GCF_018398875.1. GTDB lineage: Bacteria > Pseudomonadota > Alphaproteobacteria > Rhizobiales > Xanthobacteraceae > Bradyrhizobium. The sequence goes on from NZ_JAGWDK010000005.1 coordinate 74,765, forward strand.
GTTCATTTCGTCGCGGTTCGGCGATGAATTGATTTGGAAGAGTGGAGGTACCGGCGGCTATGCAAGCTTCATCGGCTCCTCGACCAAAACCCGACGAAACTGCATCGTGCTCTCCAATGCGGCTGATTATAACCCAAATATCGCGCTTGGCATGCACCTCATTAATGCGGCATACCCGCTCGCAAAAATTCGCCGCGAGGTGCCGGTCGATCCTGCCGTGCTTGCGGCCTATGCCGGACGTTACGAGCTGTCACCGACCTTCGCGCTGACGGTGCGCGCCGATGGCGCGCGGCTGTTCATCCAGGCGACGGCACAGCCCGAGATCGAGGTTTACGCCGAGAGCGAGACCGAATTTTTCTATCGCGTGGTCGACGCCCAGGTCAGCTTCGCAAGGTCCGAAGGCGGTGTGGTGTCGTCGCTGAGGCTGCATCAGAACGGCAAGCATCTGCCGGGCAGGCGCCTGCCTTAGCGTGATGCAAACGTAGCCAACGTCAATTCGAAGGCTTCCCGATCCGCCCCAGATGCGTGAAGCCAAAACCGGTGGCGTATTTCAGCCCGTAGCCGAGCGCGCGGTCGAGGCCGATATGGGCCAGCCAGATCATGGCAATCGAGAGCGTGAGCGGCGCGGCGGTGGCAAATCCGGTCGTCATGATTGCCATCGGCGCGAGGTAGCTGTGCGCGGCGTTGTAGACGAAGGCCCCGGTTCGCGGTCCTCCCAGATAAGCGGCAAAGCTGAGGTCAGGCACGAAGAACAATAGGGCGTAGACCCACCACGATCCGTCCCAGATATAGTAAAGCAGCGTCATACCGATAAAGAGCGCTAATCCCTCCAGCAGCAGCACCGTTCGCACCCCCCCTGTAACGGCGCCCGAGGTGTCGGCGCTTGCGGTATCGGTCATTCCGGTCCCCATAGTCAGGATGCCCATATAGGAGGCGCCGGGCCGCGGTACCAGAGGCGGGATGAGGGTGTTTCCGCTTCCGAAAAGGCCATGCTAGAAGGCCTTCAAATCGTTACTCAAAAGGCGGGCGGAAGCAGCATGAAGGACATCCTGGACACCCTCGAAGAACGGCGCGCCGGCGCCAAGCTCGGCGGCGGCGAGAAGCGCATCGAGGCGCAGCACGCTCGCGGAAAATTGACCGCGCGGGAGCGCATCGAGCTCCTGCTCGACAAGGGCTCGTTCGAGGAATTCGACATGTTCGTCGAGCACCGCTCGACCGAATTCGGCATGGAGAAGACGAAAGTGCCGGGTGACGGCGTCGTCACCGGCTGGGGCACCGTCAACGGCCGCAAGACGTTTGTGTTCGCCAAGGATTTTACCGTGTTCGGCGGTTCGCTGTCCGAGACCCACGCGCTAAAGATCACCAAGCTCCAGGACATGGCGATGAAGGCGAGGGCGCCGATCATCGGCCTCTATGACGCCGGGGGCGCGCGCATCCAGGAGGGCGTGGCGGCGCTCGCGGGCTATTCCTACGTGTTCCGCCGCAACGTGATCGCATCGGGCGTGATCCCGCAGATCTCCGTCATCATGGGCCCCTGCGCCGGCGGCGACGTCTATTCGCCGGCGATGACCGATTTCATCTTCATGGTGAAGAACACCAGCTACATGTTCGTCACCGGCCCCGACGTGGTGAAGACCGTCACCAACGAGGTGGTGACGGCGGAAGAACTCGGCGGCGCCTCGGTGCATGCGACGCGCTCCTCGATAGCCGACGGCGCGTTCGAGAACGACGTCGAGACGCTGTTGCAGATGCGCCGGCTGATCGACTTCCTGCCGTCCAACAACACCGACGGCGTGCCGGAATGGCCGAGTTTTGACGACATCGGCCGCGTGGACATGTCGCTGGATACGCTGATCCCGGACAATCCGAACAAGCCCTACGACATGAAGGAGTTGATCCTCAAGGTCGTGGACGAGGGCGACTTTTTCGAAATCTCGGAAGCGTTCGCCAAAAACATCGTCACCGGCTTCGGCCGCATCGCCGGCCGCACGGTCGGCTTCGTCGCCAACCAGCCGATGGTGCTGGCGGGCGTGCTCGACTCTGACGCGTCGCGGAAAGCCGCGCGCTTCGTCCGCTTCTGCGATGCCTTCAACATCCCGATCGTGACGTTTGTCGACGTGCCGGGCTTCCTGCCGGGTACCGCGCAGGAATATGGCGGGCTGATCAAACACGGCGCAAAACTGCTGTTTGCGTACTCGCAATGCACGGTGCCGCTCGTCACCGTCATCACCCGAAAGGCCTATGGCGGCGCCTTCGACGTGATGGCGTCCAAGGAAATCGGCGCCGACATGAACTACGCCTGGCCGACCGCCCAGATCGCCGTGATGGGCGCCAAGGGCGCCGTCGAAATCATCTTCCGCGCCGACATGAACGACCCCGAGGCGATCGCCAAGCGCACCAAGGAATACGAGGACCGCTTCCTGTCCCCCTTCATCGCCGCCGAGCGCGGCTACATCGACGATGTCATCATGCCGCATTCGACCAGGAAGCGGATCGCGCGGGCGCTGGCGATGCTGAAAGACAAGAAGGTCGAGATGCCGGCGAAGAAGCACGACAATTTGCCGTTGTAACAGGCGCTGTAGGGTGGGCAAAGCGAAGCGTGCCCACCATTGCCGCCGGATATCTGGATGGTGGGCACGCTTTGCTTTGCCCACCCTACGAAGCTTACGCGTTCGCTACGCCGCCTTGTGCTGCTGCTTCATGAACTCCGTCGCGCGCTTCTTGAGCTCAGTCGGCGATACGTCCTCGATATGGGTGCCGATGTGCCAGCTATTGCCGGCCGGGTCCTTCACGCCGCCGCTGCGGTCGCCATAAAATTGATCCGCGGGCTCCATCAACGATGTCGCGCCGGCCTTCAGCGCCTTCTGATAAACTGCATCGACGTTGGGTACGTACAGATACAGCATGGTGGATGTTGCCTGTGCACGCTCCGAGGAATCGGAAATCATCACGATGGAATCTCCGATTTTGAACTCCGCATGCATAACCTTGCCGTCGGGCCCCATCATAGGCTCGAATACCGGTTCGGCTCCGAAGGCCTCTTTCATGAAGCGAATGACCCTCTCCGCCCTATCGACGACGAGATAAGGCGTGACGGTGTGAAATCCCTCGGGAACCGGCTTTACCTGTGTTGCCATGGCTGTCTCCTCTGGTTTGATGGATTTGATCCATGCAGAACGGCCCAGCCCGCTTATTGGTTTGCCCGCGATTTTCGATCCAGTCTTTGAGCAAAGTGTGGCGGCTGCGGTCCGCGCACTGGCGGCCGCGTCAACGTGTGTCCGCTGCCAAGTTCCCCTAGCCGACGAAGCCGGCAAGAGAGGAACAAAATCGTATTCGCCGCCCCCTGCAGCCGTTCGCGAAACTGTCAGGGAGGTCCTACGAAACTGCCGTCACTTCTCTTCGTCCCTTATGCGCTGCTCGCCCTCGCGCAGCCGTTGCGCGATCGCCGTTCGTCTTGGGATCAGCGCGGCTTCGTCGGCGAGCCGTTGCGCAAGGTCGGAGTGGTATTGCTGCACTACGTCGAGCACCGCTTCCTTGGCGAGTCTTCGGTGGTAGTCGGCTAGGAATCGGTGCAGGTCAGCAAGCTGTTCGTCATCCATCTCTATCGCGCCTCAGCCGCGATGGGCGGAATATACCGCAACCCGTTGATCTCGCACAGCTTGCACAGCCCAATCCCGGTGGGATTCACCACCCCGGCTGAGCAAAGTGGCGGCCGCGGCCCGCTCAAGCCGCCACCTGGTTGTCCCTTAACCGTTTGTTAACCATAAGGCCCCTAACTTAAGGAGACTATCCGGTCATCATCAGACGATTCCAGTGCGGTTCGTTCGAGGAGAACAGCCGATGTCCGTTGAGATTCTGACCTATGCAGCCCTGGGCGCCCGCCTCAACATCTCGGCAGCGGCCGCCCGTTCGCTTGCCAGGCGGCTCCGATTGCCGCGCTCGCTTTCCGAGGACGGGAAGGCTCTGGTGAGCGTTGATCTCACTCAAGTCAAGCATACGCCACACCCACCGGGCGGTCACCGGGCGGGCGAGGCCGCCCAGTTGAGGGCGCTCGTCGTAACGCTGCAGACCGAGGTTGCGCAGTTGGAGGCCAGGGCAGCCGGTCACCGCGCAGATTTCGAGTACGAACGCCAGCGCGCTGATCACCTGATCGCCGAGCTGCTGCAGGCGTCTGCTGAGACCAAAGCCGCCAGGGAGGCGACGGCGCGGCTTGAGGGGGAGGTGGCAGCGCTTCGGACCGCTCTCCGAACTAGCAGTCCGAGCGAGAATCACGGACATTCTGCGCGCCGGCTGGGGCATCTGGCTGCGAGCTTGGTGGAAGCAGACCGCAAGGCTGGTCGTGGGTAACAAATCTCTTCCTATTCCGCGGTTTGGCGGAGCAACCGTGGGGCAAAAATGGGTGGCACCGATATTCGCGAGTTGAGGGCGCGCATTATCGTGTTCGGGGTGGGCGGTGCCGGCGGCAATGCCGTCAACAACATGATCGACGCGGGGCTTGAAGGCGTCGAATTCATCGTCGCCAATACCGACGCCCAGGCGCTCACGAGTTCGAGGGCCAGGCGCGTCATCCAGATGGGCACGCAGGTAACCGGAGGCCTTGGCGCTGGCGCCCAGCCCGATATCGGCCGCGCCGCGGCGGAAGAGGCCATCGACGAGATCCGCGATCATCTGACCGGCGCGCACATGGTGTTCATCACCGCCGGCATGGGCGGCGGTACCGGCACCGGAGCCGCGCCCGTCATCGCCAGGACCGCTCGTGAACTCGGCATTCTCACCATCGGCGTCGTCACCAAGCCGTTCCAGTTCGAGGGCCAGCGCCGCATGCGCTATGCCGAAGCCGGCATCGCGGAACTCTTGAAGGCGGTGGATACCCTCCTGATCATCCCGAACCAGAACCTGTTCCGGGTGGCCAACGAGAAGACCTCCTTTGCCGATGCCTTCGCGATGGCCGACCAGGTGCTCTATTCGGGCGTGGCCTGCATCAGCGACCTCATCGTCAAGGAAGGCCTGATCAATCTCGATTTCGCCGACGTCCTCTCGGTCATGCGCGAGAAGGGCAAAGCCATGATGGGCAGGGGCGAGGCTTCCGGCGACAAGCGGGTGCTCAACGCTGCGGTAGCTGCGATTTCCAACCCGTTGATCGAGAATCCCTCGATCAAGCGCGCCAGCGGCCTGATCGTTTCCATCACCGGCGGCAGGGATCTGACGCTGTTCGAGGTGGACGAGGCCGCCACCCGCATTCGCGACGAGGCCGATCAGGACGCCAACATCATCGTCGGCGCGACCTTCGATGCCAGCCTCGAAGGCATCGTCCGCGTTTCGGTCGTGGCCACCGGTATCGATAATCTCGACGCGACAGGCCAGACGCAGGCCGCGGAAGGCCTGCTCACGGACCTCGCCGGCAGGCTGAGCAACGACCGGCGTCGTATCGCCGAGCGTGGCGTATCGCAGCCGCAATTCGCCAGCCCGCCATCGCTGATCCCGCCGCCGCGCCACCTCGAAGCACGGCCGCCGATCGCCGAACCGGCGCGGCATGCGGCACCGCAGCGCCTCGATCCCTACGGTCGCGCTTCTCCCGCACGCAATCCGATCGAGGAAAAGGTTCTGGATCTCCCGGCTTTCCTGGGCAGCAAGGCCAACTGACCGTCATAAGAGCCGAATCGCCTGAAGGTTGTATGCCGCCGCGATCCGACTTCAACAGGTCCCCCGTCGAGGCACCTGGGCGGTGCCTGAAGCTCTAATGCCCAAAATCGGTCCTATACTTTCCATTCTCCAGCCTTGTTTTGGTCAAAACGGCGGTAGGAAGTGTCTTAAATCCGACGACCGTCCATTCAGGTGATCGCAAACCGGGCAGGAGGCGCTCATGGATACCGCGGTAAATACCAGGCAAACCGATCCACGCGACGTTAATCCGGGACTGTCCACGCAAGACATCGAACTGGTGGCGCGCGCCGATGAACGGCTCGCGCATGCTTATGAAAAGATCGCGCGCGCGGACGAACAGCTTGCGCTTGTCAATGAACAGATTGCCAGGCTGGAGAAAAAGCCCGTTAACGGGCTTCGTCAGCCATCGCGCGGCAGGCCGGCGCTGCGCGGCTTTGTCGGTCTGCTGTTGACAGCGGGAATCTGTATCGCTGCTTTCGCTTCGCAATCTTATGGCGAGGCCGCGAGGCTGATGATCGCCCCGTGGGTACCGCAACTGGCTCCGGCTTCGTCGCTGCCATCGGAAACACCGAAGCTCGCCGCCCAGCAGAGCGAGCCTACCGTTCAGGTAGCTGCGGCGGATGCTTTGGTTTCGCAACTGCCACCTCCGGCCGAGGCCGCACCGCAAGACGCAGCCGCCGCCCCGGTCTCTCCCGAGGTGACACAATTGCTTCAAACGATGGCGCGTGATCTCGCCAACGTGCAGCAGGAGATCCAACAGCTCAAGGCTGGCCAGGAAGAATTGGTCCGTGAAAATGCCAGCACCGCCCAGCAGCTCAAGGCAAACCAGGAGCAAATGGCGCGCGTGATCGCGAACGCCTCCGCGCAACAGCCGCGGCCCAAAGCGTCAGCGACGACATCGGCCAATCCGCCACCGCCGATTGCCGGCTCTTCGCGCAAGCCCGTGTCGACGCCTCCGGCGACACAAACCAGAGTGCAAGCGGGAGCGCCGGTGCAGTTGCAGCCCGGACAACAATAGTTTTCGCCCCGCTGGCCGAAGGCTTGTCCTCGTGCCGCCAGAAGGGGCAAACGACAGTTGGAACTTGGGCAGAGTATGTTCACTCGGCCCAAGGACCAGACAACTTGTTCCACGGGGCTTCGATCCTAGATAGCGGACGGTGCCTTCGATTTTGGATGGCCGCATGATCATGAAGATCTTGCTGCTGCTCGTTCTGTCCCTGGGTGTCGTCGCGCGGGAAGCGACGGCACAGGAAGTACAATGCGACCGCGAACGCGCGGCCATGGTTGAATCTGTCAGAGCCTACGCCCGTCATTCCCGCGCCAGTGTTTTGGGACAACAGGGCCTCTCCGAGAGAGTTCTTGAGGCTTTGGGGCGAACGAAACGCCATCTGTTCATCCCTGAGCGGTCCTGCTCCATCGCGTACGCGGACAGGCCGGCTTCGATCGGCCATGGCCAGACCATATCGCAGCCGTTCATCGTGGCCTTGATGACAGAGTTGGCCGGGGTCGCGCCCGATCATGTCGTGCTCGAAGTCGGTACGGGGTCGGGCTATCAGGCCGCCATCCTTGCGCATCTGGCGCGCAAGGTCTGCACCATCGAGATCGTCCCGTCATTGGCAGAGTCCGCCGCGAAAACACTCAGAGAACTCGCATATGAAAATGTGAGCGTCAGGCATGGCGATGGTTATGCCGGCTGGCCCGAATGCGGTCCATTTGACGGCATCGTCGTCACCGCGGCACTTGGCGAGGTGCCGCCGCCGCTGATCGAGCAGCTAAAAGTGGGTGGCCGGATCGTGATGCCGGTGGGATCGGCCTATGCCAGTCAGCAACTCACGGTCGTCGACAAAGTGGCCCCCGACAAGACGACGACGCGTGCCGTCGCCCCGGTGCGCTTTGTGCCCTTTACGCGTTCAAAAGATTAAGAGCCGGTCCGACGGCTCCGATAGAAAAAAGCAGGGAGGAGGCCGTGAGCGGTGCAAGGCTAAAACATTACGGCTGGGGTCGCGAAGACGAAGGCATGACTGCCGAGGAGCGGGCCTTTGTGCTCGGCCGTTATCGCGAAAAATTTGCGCGCGATACGTTTGAGACCAAAGTTGTCCCGCGCCTCGAGGACCTGACATTGCGCGCGCCGCGCGTGGTGCCGCCGGCCTCACTTGCCGCTTTTTGCACGAGCGACCTATACGACCGCGTCGCGCACGCCTACGGCAAATCCTATCCAGACTACGTGCGAGCCATGCTCGGCGATTACGATAGCGCGCCCGACGTGGTCGCCTATCCCCGGAACGAAGCAGAGATTGCCGCTGTCATGGACTGGGCCGGTGGTGTCAGCGCGTCGCTCACACCGTTCGGAGGCGGGTCGAGCGTTTGCGGTGGTGTCGAGCCGCGCGTTGACGGTATCAGATATAAAGCGGCCGTCACACTGGACTTACGCAATCTCGGCAACGTCGTCGAGGTGGATCAGATATCGCGCGCCGCACGGATCGAGGGTGGTGCCTTTGGTCCATCTCTGGAGAGCCAGCTTAGGCCGCATGGTGTCACGTTGCGTCATTTTCCGCAGAGTTTTGAGTATTCAACCCTTGGCGGCTGGATCGCGACGCGGTCGGGCGGTCATTTTGCCAGTCTCTACACGCATATCGACGATTTCGTTGAAAGCCTGCGCGTTGTGACGCCGCGCGGCATAATGGAGACGCGTCGCCTGCCCGGATCGGGTGCCGGACCGAGCCCCGACCGCATGTTCATCGGCTCCGAAGGAACGCTCGGAGTGATTTCGCGCGCCTGGATGCGATTGCAGCCGCGCCCGAAATTCCGTGCCGGCGCATCGGTTCGTTTCCACTCGTTCTTCGGTGCGGCCCGCGCGCTGCGCGCGATCGCACAGGCCGGCCTCTATCCATCGAACTGCCGCATCCTTGACGCGCAAGAGGCATTCAACACCGGGGCTGCCGACGGCAGCGTCGCGATTATGGTGCTCGGCTTTGAATCGGGCGACCATTCGCCGGATGCCTGGATGGCACGCGCGCTCGAATGCTGCGCCGACCATGGCGGGATACCGGAGGCGGCAAAGGCCGGCGAAGCACATCTCGAAGGCGCGGCAGGAATCTGGCGTAACGCATTCATTCGTATGCCCTATGCGCGCGAGTTTCTGACCCCGGCCGGCATCATCAACGACACCTTCGAAACCGCGATCACCTGGGAGCGGTTCGAAAGCTTCCACGACAAGGTGAAGGCGGCAACGGAGCGTGCGATTCTCGAGACGACTGGCGTAAAAGGCGAGGTCACATGCCGCTTCACCCATGTCTATCCTGACGGCCCCGCGCCATATTTTTCTTTCCATGCACTCGGTCGCCACGGTGCTCTGCTGGAGCAGTGGCAGGCGATCAAGAATGCGGCCAGCGATGCGCTGATTGAAGCGGGCGGGACGATCACGCATCACCACGCCGTTGGCCGTGATCATCGTCCCTGGTACGATCGTCAGCGCCCGGAGCTTTTCGCGATCGCGTTTCGAGCCGCAAAAAGGGAGCTCGATCCGCAAGGCATGCTCAACCCGGGAGTGCTCATCGACCCGTAAGGAAATTCCACTCCGCTCTACGCCTTACGGCTTGCGGCCGATCACGGTGCCGTTCGCGGCGGGCGCGTCGAACCAGACCGTCTCGATGTGCCGGAATCCGGCTTCCTCGAGCCACGCCGAGTATTCGGCCGGCGTGTAGTTTCGCCCTTCCGTCTCGATCAGCATGTTGAGGCTCATCAGCGCAGCCGGCGCTGGTCCGGTCTTTTCGTCATTGACGAGAAGCTCGCTGATGACGACGGCGCCGCTCGGCAAAGCCTCGAAGGACCGGCGCAGCAGGGCGCGATTCTTCGCCTCGTCCCAATCGTGCAGGATCATCGACAGGAGATGCACGTCGTGATCCTTCGGAAGCTGCTCGAAGAAGCTGCCGCCTGCGGTCTCGATCCGGTCGGTCAAGGCGGCCTCGGCAATCTTTCCCGCGGCAATCGCGGCCACATGCGGCAGATCAAAGCGTTCTCCGCGCCCACGCCGGTATAAGGCAACTGAACGCCGACCTTCACCTCCTGCGCAGGTGCCCAGGTGCTGGAGAGGATCAAGGCGGTCGAGGCTGCGGCGATCAGTCCGGTCACCAGACTCCTAGATGCGGCCGGCAGTCGCATAAGACGGCTGTTCTTCTGCATGTGGTCAACAGGCTTCGTGTGCATCACTAGTGTGGCGGTTCAGAAGTCCGCACCATTCTCGCGGCGGGTCGGACATACGGACTTCTGAACCAAGCCACACTGGAATCAACGAGTTGCCAGTGTCCTTCGATTCCAGAGTTCGTGCGGGCCCCGCTGCCGATAAGGCGCTGCGAGCGATTGCGGCAGCGAAGCGTAGCGCTCGCGGCATCAGCTCTCAAATGGCAGGCCGACATACTGCTCGGCGAGCGATGCCTGCGCACGCTCCGACGCAAGAAGGTAATCGAACTGGTTCTCGCGCATGCGCCGGTCGAACGGCGCTTCATTAGGGAACTGGTGGATCAACGTGGTCAGCCACCACGACATGCGCTCGGCGCTCCACACCCGGCGCAGCGCCATATCGGAATAGCCGTCGAGATAGTGGGTGCGGCCGGCCTTCAAGGCCGCGGTCAACGCGCGCGAGAGGTAGAACACGTCGGAGACCGCGAGGTTGAGACCTTTCGCTCCTGTGGGAGGGACAATGTGCGCTGCGTCGCCCGCCAGAAACAGGCGACCATAGCGCATCGGCTCGGCGACAAAGCTCCATAGCGGCGCGATCGATTTCTCGATCGAGGGACCGGTCACGATGTTGTCGGCCATGTCCTTCGGGCAGCGCGCCTTCAATTCCTCCCAGAAGCGGTCGTCCGGCCAGTCCTCGATGCGGGCGTCGAGATCGCACTGGATGTAGTAGCGGCTCAGCATCGGGCTGCGCTGCGAGGCGAGCGCGAAGCCGCGCGAATGATAGCAGTAGCAGATCTCCGGATAGGGCGGCGTCGCCGACATGATGCCGAGCCAGCCGAACGGATAGCCGCGCTCGAACGTGCGCAGCACCGACGCCGGGATCGATTGCCGGCTCACGCCATGGTGGCCGTCGCAGCCAGCGACATAGTCGCAATCGATCCGGCGGGTCTGCCCGCCCTTTTCGTAGGTCACGTGCGGGCGGTCCGACGTCAGCTCGTGCAGCGCGACGTTTGCCGCGTCATCGATCACGACGCCGCCAGCCGCGTCGCGCGCGGCATAGAGATCCTCGGTGATCGCGGTCTGGCCATAGGACATCATAGGTCGGCCGGTGAACTTGCGGGTGTCGATGAAGAAGTGCGGCTTGCCTTCCCACGCGATGCCCGAGCCGTCATGGACACGTCCCTCCCGATCCATGCGCGCGCCGAGGCCGACCTCGCGTAAGAGTTCGATCGTTCCCGCTTCCAGCACCCCGGCGCGGATGCGCTCGAGCACATGGCCGCGGCTCTGCCGCTCCAGCACGATGCTGTCGACGCCGTTGCGGGCGAGCATGTGGGAGAGCAGTAGACCGGCGGGACCGCCGCCGATGATGGCAACCTGCGTTCGCGTCATCGCCGCATGAGGCCTCCCTTGAGTTACGGCTTGCGGCCGATCACGGCGCCGTTCGCGGCGGGTGCCTCGAACCAGACCGTCTCGATGTGCCGGAATCCGGCTTCCTCGAGCCACGCCGAATATTCGGCCGGCGTGTAGTTTCGTTCTTCCGTCTCGATCAGCATGTTGAGGCTCATCAGCGCGGCCGGCGCCGGCCCGGTCTTTTCGTCATTGACGAGAAGCTCGCTGATGACGACTGCGCCGCCGCTCGGCAAAGCCTCGAAGGACCGGCGCAGCAGGGCGCGGTTCTTCGCCTCATCCCAATCGTGCAGGATCATCGACAGGAGATGCACGTCGTGATCCCCGGGAAGCTGTTCGAAGAAGTTGCCGCCGGCGGCCTCGATGCGGTCGGTCAAGCCGGCCTCGGTAATTTTTCCCGCGGCGATCGCGGCCACATGCGGCAAGTCAAACACGGTCGCACGCAGCGCTCCATACTGTTTGCAAAACTCGATGTCGTACGCACCTGATCCGCCGCCGATATCCAGGAGGCGGCGGAAATCTCCGAAATCCACCGCTTCGCCGAGCTTGCGCGCGGTCATCGTGGAAAGCGAATGCATCGCCTCCCAGAAGAGTGCCAGCATCGTCGGATCCTCGCCGTCGAACATGGAGGATTGCGCTGCCGGGTCCCACGTGGTTGGCCGGTTCGTGCGCAGCGCCTCTGTAAGTCTTCCCCAGCCCGCGTAGAGCCGCTTGTCGGCCATCTGCACGAAGCCACCGAAGTAATACGGCTTCCCGCGCACGAGATAGGCTTCGCTTAACGGCGTATTGCGATAATGGCCGTCCGTCTTCTCCAGAAGCCCGAGTGCAGCGCAGCCGGTCAACAGCATCTCGGCCGGGCGTGGATGCAGACCGAGCGCTTCCGCCAGCCCGGCAACCGTGATGCCGGCGCCGCCCGCAAGGCGGCTGAAGAGGTCCAATTCGTGCGCAGCGGCCAGAGTCTTGAAGGCCCAGAAACCGGTCGAAAGCGCCATCAGCGGGACGGCGGAAGGAAGCTCCGGCGTGGCGGCAAGGGTTTTTGTTCGAGGCATTTCGGCCTCCCATGTTCCAGACTACGGCTGTGGCTTGCATGAGCGTGTTGGCGAACATTGCCATCGCAGTATCGTAAGGAATTACGGGCTGGTAGAAGTGCCAATTCATGGATTCTCGGCCAGTCCAATTCTGCGGACATCTCTCGTCCTCATGTTCGTTCCTGCCTACCTCGACCGAGCAATAAAGTTCCCTGCCAGCATCCACTCAGCCTCCTCATGGAGGAACTGGCTCTTTCGTCAGGCGTTGGATTGCTCGGTTGATCGAGTGGTTTCTCGCACCATCCCGCGCCAACAGTGACGAGTGCCGATAACGACCAATGCCAAGGGTGACAGGCGTCCGACGGGACCGACGTCTCAATGGCAAAGGGTCCAAAGGTCAGGGTCCAAACGGCCAGTGCAAAGCGAGCATCAACCCTGCGGCAGCCGCCAGTCTGTCCGCAGCTAACTGGCAACGTGAATGCAAGACGAAGCCTCAAGGCTTTTAGGACCATCGGTTGTTCCGATGGTCCTTTTTTGCAGAGATTTTCCCACGAAAGCTGAGCCGTCGCTCATAGCTGACGGACGTCGGCCTAAGGCCTTGGCAGATAATGGTGACCAGTGTCCGCGGACAAAAGCTTTGACGGCGGTTGCGTCTGCAGATGACCCACGAGAGACGTCAACCGAATCGCGAGATGGAACGAGCACATCCGGGTGCGTTGATTTTTCTGGGACTACGAAAGGCAAGACTGCACAGCGCCAGGTATATGAACCTCTCATCCATCCAACCGAGACCCGACCCTAACTGGGCCTCGGCACGAAAGATCAATCCAATTTCTTCTCAGGACCGAAACGGATAGGCGAGGCACCATCGCGACCGGTCGTTGCAAACCTCGGCAAGTCATCAAGCGCCTCGAACCAAGGTAGCTGTTCACTAACGAAGACGTGGCAACTCGGCGACGCATAATTCGCATCGAGCAGCGACACCGCATATATGTGAATTTCTCCCTCTATCCGTGCATTCTCATATGTGAGGGGTGACCCACAATTCTCACAGAAACCACGCCGAACGCCCGGCGAAGAATGGAAATAGCGGGGCGCGCTCTTCGTGAACGCGAACGCGCCGCGTGGGATTGAAATCCATGTCGTTATTGGGGAAGAGGTTGCTCGTCGACAACTCTCGCAATGGCAATGCAACGTCCAGTTCGGTTCCCCGGTGTGTTGGAAGACAATCGAGCCGCACAAACATCTGCCAGACACTGAAGTGGCATCCATTGCCGCACCTTGTTCCTGTAGAGGACTGTTCGATTGTGCCGACTGACCATCGTGTGTCAACGATGTCGCCTGTTGGCCCCGAGCCGACCACCTTCGTCGTTCAGGGCTAGTCTGGTATTGAGGGCAGTCCGGACTTCGCATCAGCGATACTCGACCGCTGCTCGTGACCCATGGCAGACGCGCGTGGCCTATTGCTGCGATCTACTTTCAAGCAGCCGGTCGCGGACCTCCTCCGATACAAAGCGCTCCGCCCGCTGCCATGCCTCGTCATTGTCACCGCGGAACTGGAAGTACTTTCTGAACACGACGCGCTGGGCTGTCGTATCGACGGCAGCAATCCGCACCACCTGCACCAGCGTGCTTAGCTTGTGAACGATGCCGATGATCAGGATCTGCGTGCCGGCCTGTGACGCGGCGCGCAGCCGATCGCGCAACGCCGGTCCGTCGGTCGGACAATTTGGTGCGCAGGAGGAGGGCACGAGCTCAAAGCGCCGGTCTGCCGTGACGTCGTCCCGCAGCGCGGTCATGAAAGCCCGCAATCGCTTTTCATGCACGGCCGTCTGATCGGTGGGCTCGTTCGACGTGTCGATATAACTGAAATCGTCGACGGAGACAGCCAAGGCGTGGCCCGCGGTCGCGGCGGATGCATCTGGGATGAGGCTGGATCCGAGGAACAGACCGGTGAACAGGCCGGCTGTGGTAAGAGCGTGCAACAGGGAGGCGTGGCGCATGGCGATGGCTCGATCTCCGTGGCTGAATTGCGGTGCGACGATAACCCTTTCCAAGCATCAATTGCTGCATTCCCTACCGCTATCCGGCACCGTCGTTCAGACCAAGTCGCGCCAATGTCCAAAGCGGATTTGACCAGAACATTAGAGGTCGCGAGCGGAAAGTCAGCTTACAAGTTAGTCATTGAAGGCTGTTTGAAGTGCTCGCATTGCAAGCGCCGAGCTGGTCGTCAACCTCAAGACCGCTAAAATGCTTGGGCCTCGATCTTCCCGGGCGCTGCTCGCCCGCGCAGACGAAGTGATCGACTAAAAGACGCAGTCTGCTGCCACGCATGAGTCCGCTTATGGCACCAAAGTGACATGCCTGGGCGGTCCGACGATGTCCGCTCTTGAGGGGATTGTGTTGCAAAAGTCGTTTTGCAGGAGATGTTGAAAATTCTGAGGGCCGCTGGCGCGTTCTTCGTGTAATGATCTGAGGGAACCTCATCGCCTTGCGCCAAATTAATGGGCGACTTCGGTAGCGCGACTGAGGCCATGCGAATCATCGATCTCTTTGCGCCGCAGGTTTTCGCCAAAAATTTGGATCGCTGCAACTTTCGACTTTTGCAACACTATCGAGGGTAGTACGGACAGGCCATCCGGGCTGGATCACTTCTGGTTCTGGACCCAGAGCGGAAGTAGCGCCGTTTGCGAACAGTCGAGTGATGCGATATTGATCGTGATCTAGGTCAGGGGCGATTTAAATGACAACGACTCATTGCCGGCAGCAGCCGACGCTGCGCATCTGACCGAAGTACTTCGCAAATCCGGCGTCATTGGTGAGGGCAAAGTCAGACATGTTGCCGTTCAAAAGTCTTTCGCAACCGTACTCTCACATTTCTTCCAATTGCGGCTGGCTTACGACGATGGCGCAGTAGGCGCTCCCACTTCCCTGATCCTAAAGGCTGGTCTGCCCAGCCGTGCTGGCGGCCCGTGGATGGGCGGTCGGCATGAGGTCGCGTTCTACACGGAAGTCGCATCGGCGATGCCTGCGGGCTACGTTCCGCGCTGCTTCGGCTCTCACTGGGATCCAGACACCGGCGCGTGGCATCTGCTGTTTGAGGACCTGTCAGAGTCCCATTTCGTAGCGACGCAATGGCCGTTACCCCCGACGCTTGCACAATGCGAAACCATCGTCCGAATGCGGGCGCGGTTCCAGGCAGCTTGGTGGGACGACGCTCGCTTGGGCGTGACGGTCGGAGCCTGGCGGGACGCCTCGGCGACTGCGCAGTC
Organism: Bradyrhizobium sp. sGM-13; assembly: GCF_018398875.1. Lineage (GTDB taxonomy): Bacteria > Pseudomonadota > Alphaproteobacteria > Rhizobiales > Xanthobacteraceae > Bradyrhizobium. Next base: position 90,315 of record NZ_JAGWDK010000005.1, read on the forward strand.
TGTCAAGAGTCTGGAGGACCAGTATGCCAGCTTTGCCGATGACCTCGGCGATCGGCTTTCGACCAAGCGGCGCGATCTCTATGCGCGATTGTTCGATGTCGCACCCCGGCTGAGCGCGCGCTACCATTCACGTCGTCACATGACCATTGTTCAGGGCGATGCCCATGTCTGGAACTGCTTCCTCCCGAGGGTTGGCGGTGCAGACGGTGCCAAGTTGTTCGACTGGGACGCTTGGCGGATTGACGTCGGCTCAGATGACCTCGCCTACATGATGGCTATCCACTGGTGCCCCGACCTCCGACTCAGGTTCGAGGGACATCTACTCGACTGCTATCATGACGAGTTGGTGGCCCGCGGGGTTCAAGATTACGACCGAACCGCGTTGCAGGAAGATTACCGACTCTCGGTCTTGTGGCATACGACGACGCCGATCTGGCACCGTGCCGTCGGTATTCCGCCTGTGATTTGGTGGAACAACCTAGAGCGCATCCACCTCGCCGTTGATGATCTCGGGTGTCGCGACTTATTGACCTGAACGATAGTAGCCTGGCTCTTCCAACAGTGTCTGCTTGTGGCCCTTCTGCCGACCTCATCATTGCTCCGAGCGTCCGCTTTGCGCCGATTGTGTTGAAAAAGTCGGCCAATAGGCCGTTCGCAACGATGCCAAGGGGCAGGCGCGCGTGGGCTCTATTGTGCTTAGGGGGGCTGCAGCGCAGGGCTCGGGATCAGCTTTGCGAGCTTCCGGAGATTTTGGGCGGTGGCCGCCAAAAGGAACTCGTCTCGAGCACCCAATGGACCTCTCAGCCTGAGACGGTCGAGGCGCAGGATGCGCTTGAGGTGCGCGAAGAGCATTTCGATCTTCTTCCGTTCACGCCGCGACGTCACATAGGCATTGGTCTTGGCGATTTCGCGCGCAACGTCTCGAGCCTTTTCGTAGATTGAACGTGGGACCTTGCGGGAGGGCATCTTCGGACAACACCGCGGCTTGAGTTCGCAAGCATCGCAGTCATATTTGCTGGCCCGGTAGAGCAGCGTTGTCCCATCGTTCACAAGGGTGCCGGTGGAAGTCAGCACCTTGCCAGCCGGGCAGATGTAAACGTCGCTCTGTTGATCGTAGGCGAAGTCTTCCCGAGAGAACGTCCCGTCGGCACGCCCTGATTTATCGAAGACCGGAATGTGCGGCTCGATCGCGCGCTCGTTGACCAACCACCCGAGCATCTCCGCTGCCCCGTAGGCAGTGTCGGCTACAACGCGCTCGGGACGGAGCTCAAGGCGCTCTTCGGTACGCTCAATCATGGTGCGCGCCGCTCCGACCTCGGCCTGCCGGATTGCTCGCGTCGCCTCGACGTCGACGATGATCGCCGCCTTCAGGTCGATCAGATAATTGTTGGCGTAGGCAAAGAAGGCATGTCCCTTGTGAGCGCCGGTCCATTGCGCGGCCGGATCCGACTTGGCAATGAACTTCGGCACTGTATCGCTCGCCGCGCCCCAGGCCGCTTCATCCAGCGTATCGAGATATTCCCGGACGGATCGGCGCGTCCTCGCAATGGTCTCCCAGTCAACCTCATTAGCTCCAGCAACAGCGCGCTGCTTGTTGGCATCGGCGGCAATCAAGCTGGCATCGACCGCAAAGGCGGCGCCGTCGACTAATCCTTCTGCGATGCAGCGCTGGACCACCGTCTCGAACAGCTTTCGCAGCAGGTCGCAGTCCCGGAAGCGGCCATGCCTGTTCTTGGAGAAGGTCGAATGGTCCGGCACCTCGCCCTCGAGACCGAGCCGACAGAACCACCGGTAAGCGAGGTTCAGGTGCACTTCCTCGCACAAGCGCCGTTCGGAACGGATGCCGTAGCAGTAGCCAACTAACAGCATCCGCACGAGCAGCTCGGGATCAATCGAAGGCCGGCCGGTGCAGCTGTAGAATGGCTCCAGGTGCCGTCGGATCTCGGATAAATCGACGAACCGATCGATCGATCTCAGCAGGTGGGTAACAGGAACGTGTCGCTCAAGCGAGAACTCGTAGAACAGCGCCGCCTGATCAATCTGCCGATGACCCATCATCGATTCGGCTCTCCCGCCCACCGGACGGAGTGAATCAGCGAACCCCCTCAGCTTCAACGGCCGAGTTTTTCAACACAATCCGCCAACAGCGGACCTCCTTCCGTTCACGAGGAACGATCGCGGTCTGCCGTCCATTGTTTGAGGCGCTTGCTACCTTGCATCGGCTGGGTCGAAGCACTCAGGGATCTGGCCAGCAGCGGCGCCGTACCGGCGAAGCGACGCGTCGCGACTTCAAACCGGTTCGGGCAAGACGTCATCTTGTTTGCATGCGACGGCAGTCAGGCTGATCGGCCCAGAGGACGAGCCTTCGTGATTGATACGAACACATGGCCTGGAAGAAGCAAAGTCGGGCACTCTGCACACGAACTTAAGATTCTGCTCGGACGTCAAACAATCGTCCTCCGTCACGAGGCGCGAAATAGCCATACGATCTCCACAGTACATCAAATCCAGGGGCGTGGTGGAGGCCGAGGTATTCCGCAACACGAAAACGAGCAGCCAACCTATCCGCACTGCGGCTCTACGAAGAAACAGTCCCTTCGGTGTAGTGTGGTCTTCATCGCCCTCGGCCGATGAGCCTTTCGAGATTTCCGGCGAGATTTCCGGAACGGCCACGCGGGAAACGGCGTGCATCGCATCGTACATGTAACGCTCCTGCTTCGTTGAGCGTGCGCACGATGGGGTCCGGATGTCGCAGAACTTTGCCGACGACCGCCGGAAATTGTCGCGATCTGTCTCAGGAATGCTGCATTGCATAGTTCGCGACAGTTGCGGCCATCGGTGATGGCCATTCCTGTCATCCGCTCTTGAATGACGTTGCTCTCAATGCGGCTTCTTAAGTTGCATCAAGTTTGAACAGGCATACGGTTTGCGACAAATTGCGACAAAGATGGCTCACCAGGACAACGTTCTGCGACAGCTTGTGCCTAGATTGTTTCGGCCAGATCGGGGAATCATGCACCTGAGGCCGGTTCCCGCTCGGATCGGCCGGCATCGGGATCCTGCGATCCCGATCCCGCGACACTGTCAGTGAAGCCAGCCACAAGCATTTGATTTCACTCGATCATACGCGGCCGATACATTCTGTTACACTTTTTCGATGGGGCGGGTGCGGGACTTCAGTATGATCCGGGACGGAGCAAACTAGATGGACTCGGCACCTCACATCGCCGTAGTGGATGATCATCGCGATATTCGCGATCTGGTCGGCAAATACTTGATGCAGCATGGCTACCGCATCAGTCTTGCGGAGAGCGCTGTTGCACTCCGCCGCTTGCTCGAACGAAGTGCCCTGGACCTGGTGGTTCTTGACGTCATGATGCCGGGTGAGGACGGACTGTCCCTCTGCCGCCATCTGCGCAGCACCACGGACCTTCCCGTTATCCTGTTGACTGCGATGGCTGAGGAGACCGATCGAATCGTCGGCCTGGAAGTCGGTGCCGATGACTATGTGAGCAAGCCATTCAATCCGCGCGAACTCCTCGCCCGTATCAAAGCAGTGCTTCGACGAGTCCAAAGCCTGCCGCCGCAAAAGGGCCGGCTTGCGACCAAGGTTGTACGTTTTGATCGATGGACCTTTGACGTCAATCGGCGCGAGTTGACGGGAGACGACGGCGTTGCTGTGCCGCTCAGCACGGCGGAGTTCCGCCTGTTGTGTGCATTTCTCGACCATCCCGGCCTGGTGCTCAGCCGCAATCAGCTCCTCGACCTGACGGTCGGCCGGGATGCCGATCCGTTCGACCGGAGCATCGACAATCAGGTCAGCCGCTTGCGGAAGAAGATCGAGGCCGATCCGAAAGTACCAGCCTTGATCAAGACGCACTGGGGCGGAGGATACAGCCTCGCCGCGCAGGTCGAGCAGCCATGATGGGCTTGTGGAAGCGTAGTCTTGCGGCCCGTTTCATCTGTTTCACGCTGCTGTCTTTAGTGCTGTCGCAAGCAATCGTGTTCTTCATTTCCTGGGATGAGCACGGGCAGGCGATTCGGAAGGCCGCCAAGGGCGAGATATTCAGCCGGAGCGCCTCGCTCGCCCGGGTTTTGGAGGCGACGCCTCCGTCGCTGCAGACCGATATCCTTAATGCCAGCAACACCAGTTCAGCGAGATATTGGATATCGACCAACGGATTGAAGGATGCCTCCGCGTGGCGAGAGGAGGCATGGGAGCGCTTGGCGCAGCCATTGCCGCGCATGTCCTTTGCCGGCCACAGCGTGCCCGCCGAGGTGAGACCGGATTTCGCCCGAAACACCGCCAGCAGTAGCGGCGTCTCCTCGCAATGGGTCGACCTAAGGCCGGAAGCTTGGCCGCTGTCCCGACCAGCGAAATTTCTTTATCTCGATGATGCCACCGGCATGGGATTGGCCGTTCAGTTGGCTAACGGAGCATGGCTGAACACTGCATTTGCCAAGCCCGCGCAAGATGGCTTCTGGACCTCCAAATCCACCTTGGCGCTCGGCCTCTCCGCGTTGTCGTTGTCGATCATTGCTGTATTCGCCGCACGCGGCATCGCGCAACCATTGCGCCGGCTCGCCGTAGCGGCCGAGGCCCTCGGCCGTGGCCAGGAGATCGTACCGCTGCCGGAGACCGGCCCCGACGATATCCGGCGCACCGCCGAGGCATTCAATCGCATGCAAGCGCGCCTGCACCGTTTCGTCGACGACCGCACCAGAATGCTGGCCGCCATCGGCCATGATCTGCGTACACCTTTGACCTCGCTCCGCTTGCGAGCAGAATTCGTGCCCGACGGGGACGTTCGCGAGAAAATGCTCTCCACCATTTCCGAGATCCAGACGATGACGGAGGCGACCCTCGCATTCGCTCGCGAAGATGCAACCGCAGAAAGCACGCGGACCGTGGACCTCTCGGCCCTCGTGGAAAGTCTCTGCGATGATCTCGCTGAACTCGGTTATGACATCTCCTTTTCTGAAGGGCAGAAGATCAGCTATAGCTGCCGGCCAGACGCGCTGCGCCGCGCGTGCCGCAACCTGGTCGAAAATGCCATCCGGTATGGCGAGCGAGCGCGCGTCAGCGTGGAAAGGCAGGCCGATAGCGTCGAAATCACCGTCTCGGACGACGGCCCTGGTATTCCAGACAGTGCCAAAGAGCAGGTCTTTACACCGTTTTTCCGGATGGAGAATTCGCGGAACCGCGAGACAGGAGGCGTAGGTCTCGGCCTTTCCATCGCCCGGACCATTGTCCGCCACCACGGCGGCGATATCGTCTTGAGCAACAAGCAGAAGGGGCTACAGGCGACCATTAGCCTGCCAGCGCTGGACGGCGGGCCGCCGCCTCCTATCAGCCGCCCGGTCGCAGGAGCGAGGGACGTTGCCAGCGCTCTCGAAAAGGCAGGGCCTTCGTCGGTGGCCACGCCAACGGCTGCCACTCATTGATCAGAGGTGACGCAAAGATAACTGACTTCGAAGGTCAAATTTGTGCAGCGCGTTGGGTGTGTTGCGGCAAGCGGGTGCAATAGGGAACGCGCTACTCACGGATGAGTTTATGGGCTCACAGACCTTCAATCCGGAGGGAAGCCATGGAGCATCTCCGCTATCCAAACGAAACCGCCGAGTATCGTGCTGCCAGAAACGCGCTTCTAGACGACGAGATTGCGCTTCGTGCCCACATTGAAGCTGTAGCGGCCAAGCGCCGCGCCTTGCCGCTCGGCGGCGAAATACCGGAAGACTACGTATTCGAGCGGATCGGCAAGAATGCCGCGCCGGAGAAGGTCAGGATGTCCGAGCTGTTCGGTCCGCATGACACGCTCATTCTGTACAGCTTCATGTATGGACCCGAGCGGGAGCTGCCATGTCCCGGCTGTACGCACCTGCTCGATGGGCTCGACGGCGCGGCAAGGCACATCGGCCAGCGAGCTGCACTTTACATTGTCGCGAAATCCCCAATCGCACGTCTTGCCGCGTGGGCTCACGAGCGCGGCTGGGACCATCTACCGCTCGTGTCTACGGCGGGCAATAGCTACGACGCGGATTATTTTGGTGACACGTCGAAGTTTCCCAAGGGCTTGCGTGCGCAGCATCGCGTTCCGGACGGCGAGAACTGGGACGAAACGATCTTCAACGTGTTCAAGAAGAGCGGCGGAGCAATCCGTCACTTCTGGGGTTCAGAGATGAGCTTCGCGCCAACCGAACCCAATCAACATCATCGCGCCGGGGATCTGGTCGACCCCTTGTGGGGTCTGCTCGATATGACCCCCGAAGGGCGTGGAGACTTTTTTCCAAAAGTGAAATACGATTGACCTTCGGATCGACGGTCCGTGATGGAGGGAGCGACACGATGTCGGCAGTGCCGGAAGTCATATCCGCAGGCGGGGACAACCGGGCAAGCGCGATTAGCACCATCGTGCTGGGCTTTGCGGCCGACCCGATGACGCGTTTTGCTTGGCCCGATCCGTCCGTATACCTCAGAACAATGCCTCGGATGGTCAATGCCTTCGGCGGCCGTGCTTTCGAGCATGGCACAGCCTACATCACCGAAGGAGCCCGCGCTGCCGCCTTATGGCTGCCACCAGGCGTCGAGCCGGACGAAGCAGAAATGGGCGCTATCATGGAGGAGTCCCTGCGCCCGGAGATATCAGGCGATATCGGGGCCATCATGAAAGGAATGGCCGAACATCATCCGCATGAGCCGCATTGGTATCTGCCTCTTATCGCCGCCGATCCGAAATGGATCGGGCAGGGGCTTGGCGCGTTGCTGATGAAACATGCGCTTCGACGATGCGACGAGGAGGGCATCGCGGCCTACCTCGAAAGCTCGAACCCGCGTAACATTTCGCTCTACGAACGCCACGGCTTCAAGATTGTTGGCAGAATCCAGAGCGGCTCTTCTCCGATAGTGACGCCGATGCTGCGGCCCGCATCCTGAGAACGTTCGACGCGCTCGCTATCACCGTGCATCTCAGGAATAAGCGCGATTGCGGTTATTCCGAGAGGTTCTAGGGCGACCTTCGCATTGACCAGAGGATAGCGTTGGTGAGGAATCGCTGGAAGCGGGCATCCCGCCAGACTGACGGCTCGTGGCCTAGTGCCGTATAGAACACGCGTCCCTCGCCGTAGGACCGCGTCCATGCGAGAGGCCAACCATAGAATCGTTGATGCACGGCAGCCTTGCCAAGGTCCACCGAGGTTGGGTCGAGGCGCAGGAGCACGCGTGATCGACGATAGTCGAAGTCGCTGATTTGGTAGATCTCGTCCTCGACCTGCAACGATTTCCCGAGGAAAGCTACCAGAGGATCGCGCGGATCAACCACCTCGATGGTGACGGTCTGATGCCAGGGGTGACCATTGAAGTAGCCGCCGACGAGGTCGAGATAATCCGGCCAGGCGTAGAAGGTGTCCGTCGCCGAATGAACACCGAGGAATCCGCGGCCCGAGCGCACAAAGTTGAGAAGAGCTGCCTTTTGCGCCTCGCTCATTGGCAGTTCTCCTGACGTGTAGAACATCACCGCGGCGTAGCGTCCGAGGTTAGCGGGGGATAATTCAGACGTATCTTCCGTTGCGGTGACTTCGAAGACGCCCGAATCGCTTCCAAGCTGGGCCAGGATTGCCTCGGAAAGCGGTATGACATCATGCCGGTAGCCGGCCGAGTGCGTGAAATAGAGGACGCGCTCGCGCGCGGCTTGCGCCTGCGCGCTTAGCGGTCGGATGGCCGCCGCGCCGCCGAGGAGCGCGATGAAATCGCGTCGCCGCACAATCCCCTCCGCTAAACCCAGCCAGCAATGTATGGAAAGAAGCTTAGCACAGAGCGGCCCGGCGCTGGCCATGGGCCATCGCTACTCTCTGCCGTCCTATGCAACGCCACGTGCAGTTCACGCCTTTGGCTCCTTGGCGTTCCGATAGGCGATCGAGAGATTTGGCGGGCTGCCGCCGTCGGTATTTTCGCGTCTCGGAAAATGCCGGTTGATTCGGTTATCCATCCGCGAAAGCTCGAATCTGATGTGCGCCAATCTGTCCCGCCTTTCACCTATGGCAGGGGCGGGACGATGCGGTACCCTCGTTGAAAATCAGGGAGCGAATATGCCAGTAAGAATCAGCCGCCGTCACTTCATCGCCGCCGGTGCGGCCGCCACCGCAACGCCTTTCCTCGCGCGCGGCGTCTCCGCGCAAGCCGCCTGGCCATCGCGGAATATCCGCATGGTCTGCAGCTACCCGGCGGGCGGGCAGACGGACCTCTTGGCGCGCGCCTTCGGCGATTTCATCTCCAGGCAGGTCGGGCAGACTGTCGTCATCGAAAACAAGGCGGGCGCCTCAGGCTCGATCGGCGCGGCGGAAGTCGCACGCGCCGCGCCCGATGGCCACACCATCCTGTGCTCGATTTCGACCACCTATGTGATGAACCGGGTCATGATGAAGAACCCCGGCTACGACATGGACAGAGACCTGACGCTCGTCAGCATCATCCCGGGCGCCGGGCTGCTGCTGGTCGCGAGCCTGGCGTCCGGCGTCAAAACACTGGACGATTTCGTCGCGTTCGCACGCAAGAAGGGCCAGGTGAACTTCGGCACCTATAGCGCGGGCTCGGCCCCGCACATGACGATTAACGAACTCAACAAGCAGTACGGCCTCAAGATAGAACCGATCCACTACCGGGGCGAAGCGCCGATGTGGACGGGTCTGATGGACGGCACGCTTGACGTCGCGATGGGCAGCTACACGGCCGCTCAACCCGTCCTGCAAGGCAACCACGGCGTGGTGTTCGCGGTGCATTCGAAGAAGGTCGCTGCGATCCCGAACGTCAAGACCCTTCCCGAACAAGGCGCGACATCGAAGTTCTTCACCGTGAGCGGCTTCACCGGCTGGGCATTGCCGAAGGCGACGCCGCAGCCGATCGTCGATCGGCTTTCGGAACTCTGCGTGGCCGCCAACAACGATCCGAAAGTGAAGGAAGTTCTCGCCACGTTCGTGCTCGAGCCGGCGCTTGGCTTCAAGGAAAGCAATGCTCTGTATCAGCGCGAATTGCCGACCTGGATCGAGACCGCGCAGGCCCTCGGCCTGGAGCCGGCGTAGTTGGCCTGTAGGGTGGGTTAGCGTAGCGTAACCCACCAAAGTCTCAATACGCGGTGGTAAGGCCGGTGGGTTACGCTTCGCTAACCCACCCTACAAAGCCTACGATTCTCACTTCATCCCCGTACAACTCGCATAGAACGTCGTCGTCGCCGGCCAATCCGAGAACATGCCGCGGATGCCGACCTGTTTGGCGAGCACGTCCAGCACCGTCAGCGTATCGCCGTCACGGTCAACCGCCGATTTGATCGACTTGTGATAGAAGCCGCCGCCCTTGTTGAGCGGGCCGTCGCGTTCCAGCGACCAGCCGATCAGGTCGAGGCCGGCGGCCTTGGCGGCTTTGGCGTATTCGGACGGGACGATTTGTTGTCTGTCGTTTAGCGTCAGCATGGTCCAGATCGGCGGGCCGAGGATCGCGACGCCTTGCGCCTTTAAATCCGCCATCGACGGTTTCCACGTCTCCGGCTTGTTGGGATCGAGACCCTGCTTTTCGTAGCGCTCTTCGAGATAGACCGCCTGTTTCGCGAACTCCGGTTCGGTCTTCACCCAGTAGAGCACGTCGGCGAGATTAAAGCTTTGCGCAAACACATCGCTCGGCGCAATCCCGGCCTTCTTGTAGGCGTCCAGCATCTGCGATGCGTATTTCTCCTGGGTGTAATCGCCGTCGAACGGCATCGGCACCTCGGGCGCCTTGAGCTCAGGCGTGAACTTGGCGCCCAGACTTTTGATCAGCGCGATGCTCTCATCATGCGTCATCAGCGTGCCGGAGTTCGCATAGAGGTCGGTGCGCCAGCGCGGCGTGCCGTTCTGATATTCCTCAGGCGTCTTCGCGTCGGGATTGAAGCCGTCCATCTTCGCGCGCAGCCGCCGGAATTCGGCAAGCGTGATGTCTGACGTGCAGCACTTTGCGGAGGCTTTCTTGCCGGCCGCGGAATAAGCCGGGCTGAAGGCTTGCATGCATTTTGCAGCAAGCGCGGGCACGGTCAGAATGTTGGTGGTGGTGTGCAGGTCACACTGCGAATGGCGGCACACGAGCTGGCGGTCTTTCGTAAACGTCACGTCGCATTCGATGATGCCGGCGCCCATCTGGGCGGCGGCGATATAGGATTCCCTGGTATGCTCAGGAAATTCCAGCGCGGCGCCACGGTGGCCGATGGAAAAATCGGTCTTCCGAAACGGCCCGGTGCACTGGCTGAGTTGTTGCTTCAGCGGCCCGTCCTTCATCTTGTCGACGAGATAGAACGGCCGCGGGCCAATCTGCGGCTCGCGCGGCAGCAGGATGTCCTCGGCCGCGGCGGGAAGGACCGCGGTCAACAGCCAGAGCGCTGAGAGGAGGGCGGAGCGATGGCGGACGGGCATGGGTGGCACCTCGGATAACGCATTGCGCGCAGCCTTGATATCACGGAGCATGTGACAGTTGCATGTTGAAGGATGTAGGTGCGTAGGGTGGGGAAAGCCAACGGGTTGCGCGAACGCGCGCCCGATGACAGGCTCCGCGTGCCCACCATTTCCTGCACTGTTGTTGATGGATGGTGGGCAGGCTGCGCTTTGCCCACCCTTCCTTGGGAGAATGACATGCCCGCAGCCTTTTTCGTCGTCCGCGCCACCGTGTCCGATCCCGCCAAGCGTCAGGCCTTCGACGCCTGGTACTCGCGCGAGCATCTGCCGGATGCGATGAAATCGTTCGGCGCCGTGAAGGCGTGGCGCTACTGGAGCGCGACCGATCCATCGCTGCACGAGGCGATGTACCAGTTCACGGACAAGGCTGCGCTCGATCGCGCGATCGAGGGACCAGAGCTGAAGCGGCTGGTCGCTGACTTCAACCGCGACTGGCCGGACGTGACGCGGACGCGCGAGGTGCTGGTGCTTGCCGAGGAGCGCGTAGCGTAAGACGCGAGACGACGTGTTCGTCGTAGAGAAGACGCGCGGTCACACATGCGCGCGACGCAGAAATACCGCAAAGACGACGGAAGTTCCGCTGCAAACAACAGCGCACGAAAATAATTCTCGATCGACTCCGTTCGCAGCAAAGCTGTACACGCAGTTCACCGCGCGTTCATCTCAGCACATCGAAACTCTCTTTCTTGCACACAGCAAACGGAGGAAGGGATGTGATGGAACGCCGCCACTTTCTGAAGCTCGCCTTTGGATTTGCGGCGAGCGGTGTCGCGCTCGCAGCGAGCGCGGAGGCCGCGCCGCTGATGCCGGCACCGCTCGCCGATGACGCGAAGCTGCCCGCCAACAAAGATGCTCAACCTGCTGTCACGTCCCGCGCCGAGGTCGATCGCCTCGCGCCTGAAGAAGTACGATGGGGCCGCGGCCGACGTCGCGGTTGGGGCCGAAGGCACTGGGGCTGGCGTCGCCGCCGTTGGCGCCGCAGGCACTGGGGCTGGTATCGCCGCCGTCGCTGGCGCCGCCGCTACTGGCGCCGTCGTTACTGGTAAGACTTCGCCGCGCATTGTTTAGAGACGCAATAAAAAAGCCCCGCGCGAGCGGGGCTTTGTCATGCTTGCGAATTCTCAGTAAGCGCGGCAGCGTCCATAGCGCCACACGGTGCCGTAGGGGCACACGCGGCCGGGCCGCACCACGACGGTCCGAGCTGGAGGCCGCACCACGACGACTGGTGCCGCCGGCCGAACAACGACCCGGCGATTGGGTTGGCAGCCGCCATAGGGGCCACGATGCCAGCCGGGGCCGCATCCTTGCGCGGCTTCCGCCGCGCTGAAGCTGGCAACGGTGCCCAGGGCCAAAACTGCTGCGAAAAGGTATTTCATGTTTTCTCCCGTTTTCGGCCGCAAGGCGGCACGGAACGGAACTTAGTGACGAGACCTGAATGGAACATGAATGTTCCCTGATGCTATGGGGCGGCCAGGAATCCGAGCACCAGTTCGTTATATTTGCCCGGCGCCTCCAGAAAGACCAGGTGTCCGGTGTTCGGAATCACCTCGGCCCGGCCGCGTGCCATCTTGGCGGCGAGCGCCTTGGCCAGCTCGGCGTTCTGCCCCATCTTCGGACGCAGCGCCTCCGGCGCATTGGCTTTTCCCGGCGCATTATGATCGTCGGCGCCTATCACGAACAGCGTCGGCTGCGTGATCAGCGGAATCTCGTGCGCGACAGGCTCGCGATAGATCATCTGTGCCGAGCTGACGAACGCGCGCAGCCAGCGCGGATATTCGGCGCTGCCCTTGATGTTGAAGCGCGCGTCGATGAAGGGCGTGATCTGTTCGGGCGGCAGTTTGAGGGCGTAGTTGGTTTCGAGCTGTTTGCGATAGGCGTCCGCTGTGAGTTTATCTTCGTTCTCCAATATCTTTTCCGTCGGCGTCGGCGGCACATAGAGCCGGTAATCCTCCAGCCCGATCGGAGCGATCAGCACCAGATGCGCGATCCGGTCAGGGTAGGCGCGTGCGATCCGCACCCCTAGCATGCTGCCGAGCGAATGCGCCACGATGTCGGCCTTGGCGATTTGCAGATGATCGAGCAGCGCGATCGTGTTGCGCGCCAGCGTATCGAAATGCAAATCGCCTTGCGGCTTCGATGATTTTCCAAAGCCGATCTGATCCGGCACGACCACGCGGTAACCGGCATCGCTCAAGGTCTTGATGACCGGCGCCCAATAGCTCGATGGAAAATTGCGGCCGTGCAGCAGCACCACGCTGCGTCCATTGGGCTGTGCGGGAGCTATATCCATATAGGCCATCCGCACCTGCTCGCCGTCATTGACCAGCGGCAGCAGATGGACGGGGTAGGGATAGGCAAAACCTTCGAGACCGATGCCGTAGGGTTCGCGTTGCGCGGCTTCCGCGGCTCCGGCCGGCAGCAAGGGCTGAATGCAAAGAGCGGCGGTGAGCACGCCGGCAAGAATTGGTCGCATCGCAAACTCCATCTGAAGATGAAGTTGAATTGATGCCGTCCCCTCGCGCTGTAAAGACTTTGCATTTCACGTTTTGGCGAGAGCGCGAGCTGGCTAACCCTCAAGCCATCACGAATGAGCTTCGCTGCTCCCAAACAGCGCCGCGAACCGCTTTTCGCCGGCGCGCGTGAAATTCACGACGCGGCTGCCGGGCGCGGGATCGCGCGCCGCCCAGTTCAATTCGGTGAAGCGGTTCATTACCGCAGCGCCCAGCGTGCCGGCGAGATGGTGCCGCCGTTCGCTCCAGTCGAGACAGGCTTTGCACACGGGACGGCGCGGATGGGCGAGCATATCTGCGTCGATCTGCAGCGCCTCGGCGATGAAGCGCTTGCCCTCGCCGGTGAGTTCGATCGCCTGTTTGGTTTGTCGGACCAGCTTTTGCTTTCGCATGCTGTCGAGTATCTGCACGCCGAGATCGCCGGCCAGATGATCGTAGCAGATCCGGGCGCGGCGCAGCGCCGGCTCCTTCGGCCCGGTGCGCACGCGCGTGTGCCCGGCGCGTTCGGCAAGGCCCGCCAGCCCTTCGAGCACGCCCGCAACATCGGGGCCGGTGAGGCGGTAATAGCGATGACGGCCCTGCTTCTCCGGCTCGATGAGGCCGCCGGTTTCGAGCTTGGAAAGATGCGAACTCGCGGTCTGCGGCGTGATGCCGGCCTGGTGCGCCAGCTCGCTCGCGGTCAGCGCGCGGCCATCCATCAGCGCGGTCAGCATGTTGGCGCGGGCGGGATCGCCGACCAAGGAGGCGACCATAGCGATATCAGGACCTGATTTCATAGTTCGATGATAGCCGAAGCATCGATGACACGCAAGCGGGTAGTATTGCCTCGAACGTCATTGCGGGCGAAGCGAAAGCAATCCATCGCGCCACGAGCGAAGGAATGGATTGCTTCGTCGCTAACGCGCCTCGCAATGACGGAGTGAACCATCGGAGTGCCGACCAATGACCGTCACCGTCTTCATCCGCTATCAACTCGACCCGTTCAAGCGTGCCTTGTTCGAAGAATATTCCAAAAACTGGCTCACAATCATCCCGAAATGCGGCGGCGACCTGATCGGCTACTGGATGCCGCACGAGGGCACCAACAACATCGCATTCGCGCTGATTTCGTTCGACAGCCTCGCGTCTTACGAAAGCTACCGCGCACGGCTGCGCGCGGACAGCGAAGGCCGGGCCAATTTTGATTTCGCCGAGGAGAACAAGTTCATCCTCGCGGAGGAGCGGACGTTTCTGCGCAAGGTCGTGGCGTGAGACGTCTGGCGGAGCTGACGCAGCGTTACTATGTAGGCGGCGCCAAACAAACCGAGGGGAGCGACCCATGCTGACATCTGCTGACAAACGCGCCGCATTCAGGAAGTTGCACGAGAGCGGAAGCTTCATCATTCCCAATCCGTTTGACGTGGGCAGCGCGAAGGCGTTGCAGCATCTCGGCTTCAAGGCGCTGGCGTCCACCAGCGCCGGCTTCGCCTGGACGCTGGGCAAGGCCGACAACCACGTCACCGTCGACGACGTCTGCGCCCATCTCGCCGCGATCTGCGCAGCGGTCGACATTCCGGTTAATGCCGATTTCGAGGATGGCTTTGCGCACGAGCCGGACAAGGTCGGCGCCAATGTCGCGCGCGCAGTTCAGACCGGCGTGGCCGGCCTGTCGATCGAGGATTTTACCGGCGACAACGCAAAGCCGCTGTTTGATCGCGCGTTGGCGATCGATCGCATCAAGGCGGCGCGCCAGGCGATCGATGCCGACAATAGCGGGGTGCTGCTCACCGGCCGCTGCGAGGCGTTCCTGCGCGGGCAGAAGGATTTGAAGCTCGTGATCGACCGGCTCACCGCCTATGCCGACGCCGGTGCCGATTGCCTCTATGCGCCCGGCATCGCGACGCCGGAAGAGATTTCGGCGGTCGTGAAAGCGGTGCATCCAAAGCCGGTCAATCTCCTGGTCGGCGCGACCGGACCGTCGCTGCAGGCGGCCTCCGATCTCGGCGTGCGCCGCATCAGCGTCGGCGCTTCGCTGGCGCGGATGGCCTGGGCCGGCTTCATGAAGGCGTCAAAGGAGATGGCGGAGAAGGGCACCTTCGGCGAGTTCGCCAACGGCTATCCCGGCGGCGAGATCAACAAGATGTTCAGCTAGCGGCCATCGATCTTAAGGCGGTGGTCAATCGCGAGCCGCCCGTGTCATGCGGCGCGGGCGGCTCGACTCTCAACGCGTTTCTGTCTTTCGCGCTGAGACCAAAAGCATCATCGGCCGCTCCAGCTCTTCGGCCAGTTCGGGCAAGCGCTCGATCTGTTCGCGCGTCGGGGCGAATTCCTCGACCCGGCGCAACTCGAAGCCTGCATCAATCAGCGTGTTGAGCGTCGTGCCGAGGGTCCGGTGATACTTCAGCACGCCCTTGGCGAACCAGTCCGCGCGGCGCTCGCCTTCGACTGAGTAGCCGTTGACCGGCCAGGTCTTGCGGCCGCCTTCATCGGCGATCCAATGCGGATGCGCCGCAGCCATGAAGATCGGATGCTCGATCGTGAAGACCAGATCTCCGCCGTCGACCAGCGCCTTGTGGATCATGCGCGCGAGGCGCCGGAAATCCTCGATATAGTGGAAGGTCAGGGCGCTGTAGACGAGGTCGAAAGCCGCTTCGGGCAGCTCCAATGTCTCGAGATCGGCGAGCAGATATTCAATGGCCGGATCCGAGGTATCGACCTTGGCGCGTGCGATCATGTTCTGCGACAGATCGAGGCCAAGCACCGAGGCCGCGCCCTGCGCGCGCATCCAGCGCGAGGCCCAGCCGAAGCCGCAGCCCAGATCGGCCACGCGCTTGCCGGTTAGCGCGGGCAGCATGGCCCGGACAGCCGGCCATTCTGGCGCGCCGTCCAGCCCCTGCACCTGGCGAGGTAATCGGCTGTAGCCGGCGAAGAAATCGGGATTGTCGTAGATATTCTGCGCCACGTTTGTCTCCATAAGGAGGGCGAGGCACGTTTCAGAAGCCGAAAGACCTCGCCCGCGAGGGCGAGGCCAGGGTTCGCCAGTGTGCATCGCGCAACCGTTATCCTCTAGCGTTGATTAATCAGTCATGAGCCTGGACAACGCAAAAAAACAGCGGGCCATTTTGCCCGCTGTACGTAGCTTGGGATTGATCAACCGCTACTGCTTGGAGCGATCAACTTCCGTGCCGGTGGGGTTCTGCGATGGCGGCGTCGGCCGATTGGTCGCGGAGCCGGTGGTCGTGCCGGGGTCGGTGTTGCTGCGCGGCGTTACGTCACGCATGCCCGGAGGCGCCGACGGGTTGGCCGGCTGCTGCTGCGCGGTCTGGTTGGTCGACGAGGTACCGGCCTGCTGCACGGTCGTGTTGTTCAGGCCGTAGAACAGCGCGCCGAGTACGAGCGCGATGGCAACGGCGAACATCGCGACCTTGCCGCCACTCGGCGGTCCTTCGGACAGCGCGGGATCGGGTTGCAGCTCATTGTCGAGACTGTTGAAGCGGGCCTGACGGCGGACTTCTTCATCGCTCAGGCCGGCGCGGTAAGGATCGTTCGGATCGGGTTGGTGTGCCATGAATGGGTTCCTCCGTTAGCATCCCGAAGTGAAGCGTGAGGACAATGGCTGGCGTGCGCGGATGTTCCGCGCCAACGTTGCAACCCGGTAATGTTGGAACCCGTGATCCCTTAGAGTTCCTGAGTGAGATTGCCTTGCGCTGGCCGACGTCCCCGGAGCAGCGTTTCCGGACGATGCTTTGCGTCGCCTAGACTGCACCGCGTCCGGGACACGATCAATTTACGCCGCGCTCATTTGCGCCGCGCGCTCGCGACTTCCGCCGCCGTCACCAGCGGCGCGGCATTGCCCCAGGCATTGCGGATATAGTTCGTCACGTCGGCGATCTCCTGGTCGGTCATCTTGGCGGCATAGCCTGGCATCGATCCCTTGTTGGGTGCGCGTGGCGTCGTCACGGTCTCGGCGCCGTCGAGAATGATGCGCAGCGCCGAGGAGGGATCGGCCGATTGCAGATTGGCGTTGCCGGGCAGCGGTGGATAGATCCGCGGCGCACCCGATCCATCGCTCTCGTGGCAGGCGATACAGGCGCTGCTGTAGAGCTTTTCGCCCGCGGCCATTCGTGCGGCTGGAGGCGGAGTGACCTTCGGCTCCGGCGCGCCCGCCGGCAGATCCTTCAGGTAAACCGCGATGGCCCTGACATCCGCATCGCTCATCTTCGAGGTCGAGTTGACCACGACCTCCGACATCAGCTCACCGGCATGGCTCCTCGCGTTGCGGCCGCTCTGCAGATATTCGGCGATATCTTCCACGCTCCAGGATTTCAGGCCGCTGCGGGCAGCGCCATCGAGCCGCGGCGCGAACATGCCCGCAACGCGCCCGCCGCCGTAAGCCTGGTCGCGCCTGTCCGCGCCGAAAAAGTTCTTCGGCGTATGGCAGGCGCCGCAATGGGCGACGCCTTCGACCAGATAGCGGCCGCGATTCCATTCTGTACTCTTGGCCTGGTCCGGCATCAGGATGCCGGGCTTGAAGAACAGCCAGTTCCAGCCGCGCATGACGAAGCGGTAGTTGAACGGCCAGCGCAGCTCCGGCGCACGCGGTGCGTTCGCGACCGGTGGCAGCGTGGCCAGATAGGCGCGGATTGCCAAAATGTCCTGCCGCGTCAGTTTCGTAAAATTCGGATAGGGGAAGGCCGGGTAATAGCGCGATCCGTCGCGCGCCACGCCGAAGCGGAGCGCGCGGTAGAAGTCGTCATCGCTCCACGCGCCGAGCCCGGTTTCGCGATCCGGCGTCAGGTTGGGCGCGTAGATGCCGCCGAACGGCGTGTCGATCCGCTTGCCCCCGGCGAACGGTTTTGCGGGATCGGCGGTGTGGCAGCTTGCGCAGTCGCCGGCGTTCGTCAGCGCCTTGCCGCGCGCGATGTCCTCGGCCATCGCCGGATCGCCCTTGGGCTGGGCATGACCTTCGGCTATGAACGCAGTGCACAAAAGCAGTGCCGCGAGAATCGCCCGCATGGTCGTCCCTGCACCGATTGACGTTCCGGAGCGTTATAGCGCGAAAGCGCACACAGCGGGGGCGTCATGCCATTTCGCGCCGAGGCTTCCGGACGACACAAACCGAAATGCCGCGCCGATTTTCCCGGCACTAAATTGCGAAGTTTGAAGGCGCGGCTTTCTTGCCGAGATTTGTGGTGCGCGGCCCGGAAAATCCGACATAGACTGGTTCTAACGAGTTCAGATGCTTAGCTAAAAGAGCGTCGTCACGATCAAGGCTTACCGCCAAAGAGGGCTGCAATGGGAATTAACCAGGGTCCGATCAGTCTCGATCAGAAATACACGCAAGGGTCCGGCCACATCTTCCTGACCGGCATCCAGGCGCTGGTCCGCCTGCCGATGGCGCAAATCCGCCGCGACCGCGCCGCAGGGCTCAACACGGCGGGCTTCATCTCCGGTTACCGCGGCTCCCCATTGGGCGGTTACGACCAGCAGCTCTTCGCAGCCCGAAAACATCTCGAACAGTACAACATCAAGTTCCAGCCCGGCGTGAACGAGGATCTCGCGGCCACGGCGATCTGGGGCTCGCAGCAACTCAATCTCTCGCCCGGCGCCAAGTACGACGGCGTGGTCGGCATCTGGTACGGCAAAGGCCCCGGCGTCGACCGCTGCGGCGACGTCTTCCGCCACGGCAATACGGCCGGCTCGGCTAAACATGGCGGCGTGCTGTGTCTCGCCGGCGACGATCACGGTGCGAAATCCTCCACCGTCCCGCATCAGTCGGACCACGCCTTCATCTCCGCGCTGATGCCGTATCTCTATCCCTCCAGCATCCATGAAATGATCGAGATGGGCCTGTTGGGTATCGCGATGTCGCGCTACTCCGGCTGCTGGGTCGGCATGAAGGTGATCACCGAGACGGTGGAAACCACCGCCGAGATCGACCTCACCGACGAGATGACGCCGTTCGCGATCCCGACCGATTTCGAGATGCCGCCGGGCGGACTCAACCTGCGCTGGCCCGACGATCGCTATGCGCAGGACCTGCGTCTGCAGGATTACAAGGGCTATGCCGCGATCGCGTTTGCTCGCGCCAACAAGATCAACCGCATCACCATGGATTCGCCGAATGCCCGCTACGGCATCATGGCATCCGGCAAGAGCTACGAGGACATCCGTCAGGCGCTGCGCGAGCTCGGGATCACCGAGGAGGTCGCCGCCAAGATCGGCTTGCGGCTTTACAAGATCGGCATGCCCTGGCCGCTGGAGCCGGAAGGCGTGCGCAATTTCGCCATCGGCCTCGAGGAAATCTTCATCGTCGAAGAGCGCCGCGAGATCGTCGAGAACCAAGTCAAGCAGGAGCTGTTCAATTGGCGCGACGACGTCCGCCCGCGCATCGTCGGCAAGATGGACGACCACGACAAACGTTTTCTTACCTTCGCCGCTGAGCTCAGCGTTGCGTCTCTTGCGAGCTCGCTGACCGAACGCCTGCTTCGACTTAATCTCAACCCCGAAGTCGCCGCGATGCTGCGCGCCAAGGCCGACTGGTTCAATGGCCGACAGGCGACCCAGATGCAGGCCGTCGCGCCGGTCACCCGCACGCCGTATTTCTGCTCGGGCTGCCCGCACAACACCTCGACCAAGGTGCCGGAAGGCAGCCGCGCCTTTGCCGGCATCGGCTGCCACTTCATGGCGCTGTGGATGGACCGCAACACCGAGACCTACACTCATATGGGAGGCGAGGGCGTGCCGTGGGTCGGTGTCGCACCCTTCACCAAGGAAGAGCACGTGTTCGCCAATCTCGGCGACGGCACCTACTTCCACTCCGGCAGCCTTGCGATCCGCCAGGCGATCGCCTCGGGCGCCAATATCACCTACAAGATCCTCTATAACGACGCGACCGCGATGACCGGCGGCCAGCATGTCGACGGCGAATTGTCGCCGCAGCAGATCACCTTCCAGCTCCATTCAGAGGGCATCCGCAACATCTACCTGGTCTCCGAAAATCCCGACGCCTATCCGGCGTCCGAGATCGCGCCCGGCGTCAAGATCGCGCATCGCGACGAGCTTCAGGACGTTATGAAGACCTGCCGGACGCTGAAGGGCACGTCGGCGATCGTGTTCGTGCAGACCTGCGCCGCCGAAAAGCGGCGCCGCCGCAAGCGCGGCCTGATGGAAGACCCGGCGCGCCGCGTCATGATCAATCCGGCCGTGTGCGAAGGCTGCGGCGATTGCTCGGTGCAGTCGAACTGCATCTCGGTCGAGCCGCTGGAGACCGAGATGGGCCGCAAGCGCACCATCAACCAGTCGACCTGCAACAAGGATTATTCTTGCCTCAAGGGCTTTTGCCCATCCTTCGTCACCATCGACGGCGGCAAGCCGCGCCGCCGCGCGCCGGCCAGCCTTGGTGATATCGACGATCTGCCGGAGCCGGCCTCGTTCCCGTCGTTGGAACGGCCCTACAACATCGCGGTCGGCGGCGTCGGCGGCACCGGCGTCTTGACGATCGGTGCGCTGCTCGGCATGGCCGCCCATATCGAGGGCAAGGCCAGCATGATCCTCGACATGTCCGGCCTGGCGCAGAAGGGCGGCGCGGTGCTGAGCCACGTCCGGCTTTCCGAACACACCGCCGACGTCACCTGTTCGCGGATCGTCACCGGTACCGCCGATCTCGTGATGGCCGCCGACGAGGTGGTCGCCGCCGCCAAGGATACGATTACGCTCTGCGAAGCCAGCCGAACCGTCGGCGTCATCAATACCCACGTGATCCCGACCGCCGATTTCATCCTCAACCGCGATTTCAATTTCCAGAGCCGCAAGGTCAACCACGTGCTGGAGACCGAGCTGCGCAAGGATTCCTGGTTCTACGATTTTACCAAACCTGCCGAAGCGCTGCTTGGCGACTCCATTGCCACCAACATCATGATGCTGGGCTATGCCTATCAGAAGGGCCTGCTGCCGCTGTCGGCAAAGGCGATTCTGCAGGCGATCGAGGTCAACGGCGTTTCGATCAAGATGAACACGCAGGCCTTCCAGCTCGGCCGTCTCGCCGCGGCCGATCCGGCGCGGCTCGAGGCCATGATGAGGGGCCAGGACGAGCCGGTGGTGGCGAAGACGCTGGATGCGATGTCGCTGGACGAGATCATCGCCCATCGCAGCGCGCACCTTGCCGACTACCAAAATACCGCGCTCGCCGAGCGCTATCGGGCCCTCGTGAAGCGCGTCCGTGATGCCGCGATCGACGGCGGCTATGGCGAGGCCTTGCCGCGCGCGGTTGCGGTCAACTACGCCAAACTGCTCGCCTACAAGGACGAGTACGAAGTCGCGCGGCTGTTCACTGATGGCCGCTTCGAGAAGCAGCTCCGCGACCAGTTCGAAGGCGAGTTCAAGTTCAATTTCAATCTGGCGCCGCCGATCCTCGGTGGTGGCCTCGATGCGCTCGGCCGCCCGAAGAAGCGCGCCTTCGGCGCGTGGATGATGCCGGTGTTCCGAACATTGGCAAGGCTGCGCTTCCTGCGCGGCACGCCGCTCGATATCTTCGGCTACAGCGCCGACCGCAAGCTCGAGCGCGACCTGATCGTGGCTTACGAGAAAGATGTCGAAACCGCACTCGGCCTGCTGTCGCCGATCACGCACGACACCGCCGTCGAATTGTTGTCCTTGCCCGACCGCATCCGCGGTTATGGCCCGATCAAGGAGAAGGCGGTGCACGACGCCAAAGCCCGCCACGCCCAACTCACCGCCGACCTCGCCAGCCCACCGCCCGCGCCACGGCAATTGGCGGCGGAGTAACTCTCGTGCCCCGGACGCGACGCAGCGCGCAAGCGCTGCGCCGCAGAGCCGGGTCCCATCTCACCGCATAGGCCCCGGCTCAGCAGCGCACCGCTGTCGCGCTGCGCCGCGTCCGGGGCACGAGAGCTGCGTAGGGTAGCAAGGCGCAACGCGCCGTGCCCACCATTAGCAGTGCCTGCCCAATTGAATCAGACCTTGTCTCTAGAGCTTCGATGGGGTGTAGTCGCCATCAGCTTGCCACTGCGTTGACGCATTGCCTGCTTCGCACCAGCAACGGGTTAGCCGATGGACCAGCCCCTCGCCGACATCGGCATCATCTCCGCTTATCGCTTTGCGGGCGACGGCTCCGCGACGAAGCTCGACGTCGCCAACCTCGATGCGGAACTCGCCGATCCGCACGGTTGGCTGTGGCTGCATTTCAATCTGTCCAACCGTCGCTGCCACGACTGGCTCGCCGGGAGTGCTGCACTGTCCGATGTCGCGCGCGAGACCCTGCTCGATGCCGACGAGCATATCCGCCTCGATATATTCGACGAAGAGATCGCCGGCGTTTTGCCCGACCTGCATCAGGAGTTCATGCAGGAGGGCGACGATCTCCTGCGGGTGCACTTTGCGATCTCGTCGAAGCTGATGATCACCGCCCGGCGCAAGCCGCTGCGCGCCATCGAACTGACACGGCGTGCGCTCGATAGCGGCCGCAAGTTTCCCACCCCGGTGTCGCTGTTTGATGCGATCGTCGACCAGTTCGCCGATGTGATCGGACGCTTTTCGGCGGGCCTCGGCGACGAACTCGACATCGTCGAGAACCATGTCCTGCACGACGAGATCGACGATGAGCGATTGCGGCTCGGCCGCGTGCGCCTGCAGGCGATCCGCACGCGGCGGCAGCTCTCGCAGATCCGTGCGCTGTTTCATCGCCTGGAGACGCGCGAGGACGTTGAATCCGAAACCCTGCTGTCGGCGATGCGCAAGCTTGCCCAGAAGTTCGATGCGCTCGACTACGAGTTCAGCGCGATCTACGAGCGCGCGCGGCTGCTGCAGGACGAGATTGCCGGCCGCATGACGGCGATCACCAACCGCCGCCTGTTCACGCTGTCGGTCCTGACTGCGTGCATGCTGCCCTCGACGCTGGTCACCGGCTTCTTCGGCATGAACACCAAGGACATGCCGTTCCAGGCCGGCGATGGCGGCACCTGGTACGCGCTTCTGCTGGTGATCGCCGCGGGAGGACTAACCTGGTGGCTGCTTAGGCGCACCAAGGCCCTGTAGGCAGATCGCTCCGCTTGCGCGCTGCGCTGCATCGGTATTAACGACGAGACTATCTCCTCGCTCGATCAACGTCAGCAACGACTAGCCTGTCGCTCGCAGTCGATGTATAATCATCTCCATGGGTTGGGATGCGAAAGACGTAGCACTGCTCAAAAAGCTCTGGGCCGACGGCCACAGCGCCGGCCAGATCGCAAGTCGGTTAGGCCTTAGCCGCAATGCCGTGAGCGCCAAGCTGCAGCGCATGGGCCAGAAGCGCGGTCGTAAGCCGCCAACCGCGAATCCCAGGATCGTGTCGGTGCCGAAGCGAAAGGTAGCGCCGTTGGCGGCCTGTGCCCGCCCGGCGGACAAGGTCGTGTCCCAGCGCAAACCGGCGGCAACGCAGCCCAAGGAATTCACCAAGCGCCAGCTCTACGCGATGCTGGTTGATGCCGTCAGGAATACCGGCTGACGCTTGCTGATTGGCCCGTCGGCAGCGGGCGTCGATCGTGCGGCACGCATCCAAAACCGCGCCCAAGCCCGCTGCGCCAAAACACGAATTTCACCAACCGATTCAACGTGATTTGGGTCGTCCAGATCGCGCGGCGAAAATATATTGCTTCTCATTGCCCCCAAATCAGCTCCATCTTCGCCCCATCCCGCCTCATCGAAGAGGGGCGTACGCGTCGTCACGATACGTGGAGTGCGGGGAGCGGTGGACGCGAAGGTGAATCGCGCGCGCGAGGCATTGCAGGGCGGCCTAAAGGCCGTGAGCGATTAATCAGCGCAGGACGAGCGGCGCATTCGCGTACGGCAAAACCGTGTGGTCCTGGCACCCGTGGCTGGTGTCAAGCCGGCGGAGGTTTTGCGAGACCCGACCGGGTTTCCAATACCTTCAATCCGCCGGCGATGGAGGCAAGAGGAATTCGTCTCCAGGGAGAGCACGGCATAAGCCGTAAAACCACTGCGCAGGGAAGGCCGGTTGTTTCGGCTGATACCTGTATGCTCGTGTGCGTATCTTTGCGCATTGCCTGCACACGAGACCGCGGGTGCCAGCCAGCACCCGGTCTTCCCTGCGCCCTCTCGACAAGGAGGGCAGGCGACGAATGGCATACCTCGGGCAGACATGTCGCGAGATCGCGAACCCACATTCGCTTGTCGTCGCCCGCGAAGGCGCGTGACCCAGTATTCCAGAGACGTCAGCGTCAGAACCGAGAGGCCGCGGCGTACTCGATCCCGCCTGCGCGGGGATGACAGCCGTATAGTTGACGCTTTCAGCGTGCCGCCGACTTGAGTCTAGTCGCTACCCTCTCGCCCGGCGGAATATTTCCGCGCTTGCCAAGGGGGCGGCGACAGGCCAGAAAAACTTTCGGAAAGAAGAAACGCCAACGGAGAACGATTTGACCATCAAAGGCAAAGCCTACATTGCCGGGATCTACGAGCATCCCACCCGGCACGCACCCGATAAATCAACGGCGCAGTTGCATGCCGAGGTCGCCAAGGGCGCAATTGAGGATGCCGGGCTCACCAAAGCCGATATTGATGGCTATTTCTGCGCCGGTGACGCTCCCGGCGGCGCCTGGCCGATGGTCGATTACCTCGGATTGAAGGTGCGCCACGTCGATTCCACCGAGACCGGTGGCTGTTCCTATTTGATCCATCTCGGCCATGCGGCTGAAGCGATCGCGGCGGGCAAATGCTCGATCGCGCTGGTCACGCTCGCGGGCAAGCCGCGCACCGGCCCGATGCCGGCGCGCGCAGCGGGCGCGGAGGCTGATTTCGAGGCGGCCTATGGAGCCACCACCCACAATGCCTATGGCATGTGTGCCATGCGCCACATGCACGACTACGGCACCACCAGTGAGCAGCTCGCCTGGATCAAGGTCGCGGCCTCGCATCACGCCCAGTACAACCCGCACGCCATGCTGAAGGAGGTCGTCACCGTCGAGGACGTCATCAACTCGCCGATGATTTCGGATCCGCTGCACCGCTTGGACTGCTGCGTCGTCACCGACGGCGGCGGCGCGATGATCGTGACCACGCCGGAGATCGCCAAGAGCCTGAAGAAGCCGCTGGTGCGGCTGATCGGCCATGGCGAGGCGATGAAGGGTCCGCGCGGCGGCAAGGATCTCGATCTCACGTATTCTGCCGGCGTCTGGTCCGGCCCGCGCGCGTTCGAGGAAGCGGGCGTGACGCCAAAGGACATCAAATACGCCTCGATCTACGACAGCTTCACCATCACGGTGCTGATGCAGCTCGAAGACCTCGGCTTCTGCAAGAAAGGCGAGGGCGGCAAGTTCGTCGCCGACGGCAATCTCATTTCGGGCGTCGGCAAGCTGCCGTTCAACACCGACGGCGGCGGCCTCTGCAGCAATCACCCGGTCAACCGCGGCGGCATGACGAAAATCCTCGAGGCCGTTCGCCAATTGCGCGGCGAAGCGCATCCGAAGGTGCAGGTGCAAAATTGCGACCTCGCGATCGCCCATGGCACCGGCGGTCTTCTCGGCGTGCGTCACGCCGCCTCAACCTGCATTCTGGAGCGCGTGTGATGGCAGATAGCAAGAAATATCCGGCGCCGGCGACCAATCCCGAAACCGCCCCGTTCTGGGAAGCCGCCAAGGCCGGCAAGTTCATGATCAAGCGCTGCACGGCCTGCGGCGAGGCGCACTACTTCCCACGCTCGATCTGCCCGTTCTGTTTTTCGGACAAGACGGTGTGGGAGGAAAGTTCGGGTGAGGCGACGGTCTACAGCTACAGCCTGATGCGGAAATCGCCGACCGGTCCATATGCGATCGCTTATGTCACGCTGAAGGAAGGACCGTCGCTGCAGACCAACATCGTCGACTGCGATCTGGAGAAGATCAAGATCGGCCAGAAGGTGAAGCTGGTGTGGAAGCCAACCGACGGCGCCCCACTGCCGTTCTTCACCGCGGCCTAGTAAGTACCTTCTCCCTTGTGGGAGAAGGTGGCGCGAAGCGCCGGATGAGGGGTTCTCTGCGCGAGGGAAATGTGTCCGCGGAGCCAACCCCTCACCCGAAAAGAGTTTGAGGCGCTGCTGGCGTAGCCCTCTCCCACAAGGGGAGAGGGCGCAGCAATGGGCGCCGCAGAAGAAACGAATGGGGAGAGCATTCAAACATGCCGATCAACTACGAACAGCTCATGGCCCTGAAAAATCTTGGCCAGAAATACGCCTATACCGATCGCGAGGTGATGCTCTACGCCTATGGCATCGGCATGGGCGCCGATCCGATGGACGAGAACGAACTCGCCTTCGTCAACGAGGGCACGCTGACGCCGCGCCCCTTGAAGGTCGTGCCGACCTTCGCCTCGGTGGCGGCCTGGGGCTCAAGCCCCGGCGAAATGAACCTCAACCGTGTCATGGTGGTCGACGGCGAGCGCGACATCACCTTCCACAAGCCGCTGCCGAGCGCGGCCAAGATCACGGCCGACTCGACCGTGCTCGACGTCTTCGACAAGGGCAAGGACAAGGGCGCGGTCATCCGGCACCAGACCGTGTTGAAGGATGAGAACGGCGACAAGCTGGCCACGCTCGTCGCTTCGCGTTTCGCTCGCGGCGACGGCGGTTTTGGCGGCCCATCTGAAGGCCAGCCCGAGCCGCACAAGGTTCCGAACCGCGCGCCCGACAAGATCGTCGATATCACGACGCGCCCGGATCAGGCGCTGGTCTACCGCCTCTGCGGCGACCGCAATCCGCTGCACTCAGATCCCGAGTTCGCCAAGAAGGCCGGTTTTCCGCGGCCGATCCTGCACGGCATGTGCACCTACGGCATCACCTGCCGCGGCGTGCTGCAGACCTACGCCGATTACGATCCATCGGCCTTCAAGCAGCACGTCGCGCGCTTTTCCTCGCCCGTCTATCCCGGCGAGACCGTAACGATGGAGATGTGGGAGGACGGCAGCATCATCTCGTTCGAAGCCAAGGTGAAGGCGAGGGGCGTCACGGTGATCAAGAGCGGCAAGACGGTGTTGGGATAGGTCTCGTGCCCCGGACGCAGCGCAGCACGTAGTGATGCGCTGCAGAGCCGGGGCCCATTGGCCAGGTGGTGCTGGGTCCCGGCTCTGCGAAGCAGCGTTTCACGCGGCGTCGCGTCCGGAACACGAGAACGAGAGAGACGCAAGGGAGAACACGCCATGGGATTGCTCGACGGCAAGGTAGCCATCATCACCGGTGCAGGCGGCGGGCTCGGTGAGGCCTACGCCAAATTGTTCGCGCGCGAGGGCGCGGCGGTCGTGGTCAACGACCTCGGTGGTCCCCGCGACGGTTCCGGCGCCGACGTCTCCATGGCGCAGAAGGTAGTCAATGCCATCAAGGAAGAGGGCGGCCGCGCCGTCGCCAACGGCGCCGACATCTCGACCATGGCCGGCGGGCAATCGGTGTTCGACGACGCCATCAAGAATTTCGGCCGCGCCGATATCCTGGTGAACAATGCCGGCATCCTGCTCGACGAGACCTTCGCCAAGGCCAAGGAGGCCAATTGGGACAGGGTGATCAGGGTGCACCTCAAGGGCACGTTCTGCTGCACCCAGCCGGTGTTCAAATGGATGCGCGAGAATGGCGGCGGCGTCATCGTCAACACCTCCTCGACCTCGGGCCTGATCGGCAATTTCGGCCAGACCAACTATGGCGCCGCCAAGGGCGGTATCTGGGGACTGTCGAACGTGCTGGCGATCGAAGGCCGTAAGTACAACATCCGGATCTGGACCCTGGCCCCGGGCGCGTTGACCCGCATGACCGCAGATCTGCCGCGCTATAAGGAGAACCCCGGCGCCGCGCTCGGCCCGGACGGCATCGCACCGGCCGTGCTATACATGGTCAGCGATCTCTCCGGCGACCAGACCGGCAAGGTGCTCGGCGTCTCCGGCCCGCGCGGCGTGCGCGAGATGCGGATGATGGAAATGGAAGGCTGGAAGCCGCCGTTCACGGGGTGGAAGGCCGAGGATATCGTGACCCACGCCAAGGAGATCTTCTTCTCGGAGGAGCAGATCAAGATGGGCGCACGAAGGTTTTAGACTATGTCGTTCCGGGGCGCGTAGCGAACCCGGAACCTCGAGATTCTCAGGTGCGCAATTGCGCACCATAGTTCGATGCTGCGCATCGCCCCGGAATGACGATAGAGAGGATAGAGGCACTCGATGACAAAACTCACCGCCCAGGCCGCCGGCACCTTC
This sequence comes from Bradyrhizobium sp. sGM-13, assembly GCF_018398875.1. Taxonomy (GTDB): domain Bacteria; phylum Pseudomonadota; class Alphaproteobacteria; order Rhizobiales; family Xanthobacteraceae; genus Bradyrhizobium. Next base: position 118,496 of record NZ_JAGWDK010000005.1, read on the forward strand.
GCAATCGCGCCGACGCCGTTCCACGATGACGGCCGCATCGACGAGAAGTCCATCGACCGGCTGACCGACTTCTACGCCGAAGTCGGCTGCGACGGCGTCACCGTGCTCGGCATTTTGGGCGAGGCGCCGAAACTCGACGCTGATGAGGCCGAGCAGGTGGCGATCCGCTTCGTCAAGCGCGCCAAGAACATGCAGATCATCGTCGGCGTCTCGGCGCCGGGCTTCGCTTCAATGCGCTCGCTGGCCAAAGCGTCGATGGATGCCGGCGCCGCCGGCGTGATGATCGCGCCGCCGCCGCATTTGCGCACCGACGATCAGATCACGGGCTATTTCAAGCAGGCACAGGAAGCGATCGGCGACGGGATTCCCTGGGTGCTGCAGGACTATCCGCTGACGCTCAACGTCATCTTCACGCCCGCCGTGATCCGCAAAATCGTGATGGATAGCTCGTCCTGCGTGATGCTCAAGCACGAGGACTGGCCAGGCCTGGAGAAGATCTCGACGCTCCGAAACTTCCAGAAGGACGGCTCGCTGCGGCCGCTGTCGATCCTGGTCGGCAATGGCGGACTGTTCCTTGATTTCGAGATGGAGCGCGGCGCCGACGGCGCCATGACAGGCTACGCCTTCCCGGAACTCCTGATCGACGTCGTGAAGCTGTCGAAAGCCGGCAAACGCGACGCCGCGCATGATCTGTTCGATGCGCATCTGCCGCTGATCCGTTACGAGCAGCAGCCTGGCGCGGGCCTGTCGGTGCGCAAATATGTCCTGCAGAAGCGCGGCATCATCTCCTCCAGCGCGCAGCGCAAGCCCGGCGCGACGATTACGGCAACCGCAAAGGCCGAAGTCGATTATCTGTTGTCGCGGGTGGCGCGCGTCGACCGCCGCGCCAATCTGCAACCGCAATCCAGCGCTGCGGGCTAGTCATATGGCCGAAGTCGTCGCCCCGCGTCCTGCATCCACGATCCTGCTGCTGCGCGACAGCGCGGAGCGTAAGGAAATTGAGGTCTTCATGATGGTCCGCCATTATGAGATCGACTTCAATTCCGGCGCGCTGGTATTTCCCGGCGGCAGTGTCGACAAGGGCGATAAGGAGATCATCGCGCGGCCCGAACTCTATTCGGGCGGCGAGGGCCTCGATGAAGCGACCTTGAGCTTCCGGATTGCCGCGATCCGCGAAACGTTTGAGGAAAGCGGCATCCTGCTGGCGCGGCCGAAGGGGGCGACGGCGCTGGTGGATGCCAAGCGCGCCAGCAAGATCGAGGCCGCGCATCGCGCCGACCTCTGCGACAGCAAGATCAGTTTCCTCCAGGTACTGACCGACAACGGCATGGTGCTGGCGCTCGACGAACTCGTTCCTTACGCGCACTGGATCACGCCGGAGGGCATGCCGAAGCGGTTCGACACCTGGTTCTTCCTTGCCGCCGCACCACCGGAACAGGTCGGCGCCCATGACGGCAGGGAATCCACCGACTCGATCTGGGTGTCGCCGCGCGAGGCGCTGGAGGGCGGCGAGAGCGGGCGCTTCAAGCTGCCGTTCCCGACCACCCGCAACCTGATCAAGCTCGGCAAGCAGGCTGTCGTGAAAGCTGCGCTCGACGACAGCCGCGGCAAATCCGTCGTCACCGTGACACCGGTGATGACCAGGAACAATGGCGGCCGCCAGCTTCGCATCCCGCTCGAAGCCGGCTATGACGGTGACGTGTTCGAGGTCGGCTCCGTCGGCTGACACACTTCGACACATAACGAAGTATTTTTGCGTGCCCGCGCTGTAGGTTGCGCTTCGACAGCAATCGAGAGCGAGTCGGCAACGCATGGACGAAGCACATCCGCGACCTCCCGCTATGGCGACCGAACTGGCGCTCCTGCTCGCGCTCGCGACACTGTGGGGCGCCTCGTACACCTTCATCCGGATCGGCGTAGCCACCATCCCGCCGATCACCCTGATCGCGGGCCGCACGCTGATTGCCGGGCTGCTCCTGCTCATCATTATGCGTTGGCGCGGCGTGCGAATGCCGGTGGATGCCGCGACTTGGCGGCGATTCCTGTTTCAGGCTTGCCTCAACAGCGTCATTCCGTGGACCATGGTCGCCTGGGGCGAGCGGGCACTGGAGGCAGGCCTTGCCACCATCCTCAACTCCACCGCGCCGATTTTCACATTTTTCCTGACGCTCGCGATCACACGCCACGAGGCCGTGACGTCGCGGAAACTGCTCGGCGTCATTGCCGGGATGGCCGGCATCTGCCTGATCGTCGGGGGGCAGGCTCTCTCAGGCTTCGGCGAGGAACTGACGGCCCAGATCGTGATGGTGCTCGCCGCTATCGCCTACGCGGGCGCGGCGATCTTCGGCCGGAGCTTCAAGGATCTCGATCCGATGGTGCCCGCGGCAGGGTCGTTACTATCAGGCGCGGCGATCCTGATTCCGGTGAGCCTTGTCGTGGAGCAGCCGTGGACGCTGGCGCCGTCGATCGATTCGGTGCTGGCGCTGCTAGCGCTCGCGGTATTTTCCACGGCGCTCGCCTTCGCGATCTATTTCCGCCTGATCCAGACCCTGGGATCGGTCGGCACCACGGCTCAAGCCTATCTACGGGTACCGATCGGTGTCGCGCTGGGCGTTGTCTTCCTCGGCGAGCAATTGAGGGCGACGGCATGGATCGGCCTCGTCTGTGTTGTGATCGGCGTCGCGGCGATGACCATCCCAGCGCGAAATGCCGGTGCGGCCAAAGGCCGCCTGAACAGGCTCATGTGAGGAAGGCGTCAACCAGCGCCTGGTCCTGGTCGTAGACCCAGCATTCCCCTAGCAGTCCGTCGCGCACAGCGTACACCAGCAGGCGCTCGACCTCGGCCGTCTTGCCGTCGCGCTCAAAACGCTCTCGGACCAGCAGCGCGCCACGTTCGGGACCGGCCATAATGTCGACGATGGCGAGCAGCTTGCGATTGGTGCGCCTGTTGACCTCGGTCAGGACGCCGAGCGCGGCGGCCTTGCCCGAGTGGTCGCCGGCGAGCGGGTTGCGGCCGAAATAATGCAGCGTGAAGTCGTCGTGATAGCAGGTGGCGAGCGCAGCGCGGTCGCCTGCGAGCCATGCCTTAGCATAGCAGCGGACGGCGTGCCGCGTGTGCTCGATTGCTGCTTGGTTCTCGATTCCAGATCGATTATTTTCCATTGTCCTCACCTCGCTAATCTCCGACATCTCCAAGACTAGATCGACCGGACCATGCGGGCTTTCAGAAACTGGCTATTGGCGCAATGGCAGCAGCGAAACTGATCGGGTGGGGCGCTCGCGTGCTGTATCTGGGTCCGGCCTTCGGCTTGACACCGCACCGGAATGCGGCCGCCGTCCTTGCCGTGGCGCTCGATGGACCGCTGGAGGTCGCCGAGGATCCCGCGGATCACATGACGCGGTATCACGTGGCCCGCAGCGTGCTAATCCTGCCCAACAGCCTCCATCATCTCCGCATCGAACGGGGGCGGATGGCGTTCCTCTACGTCGATCCGCTAGGGCGCGACCTCCGCGCGCTGATCGCCCGTATGACAAATCCGACGCTGCGGGGGGCCTTCGACCTGAGGGAGGAGGCCGCCGTGATCGAACTGATGACGAAGCTGGCCGAGGACCGCATCGGCCGGCAGGAGGGCTGCGCCTCGCTCGGTGAACTGCTGGGCGTGGGGACGCACAAGCGAGCCACGACGCGGATTGCCGCAGCGCTGCGGCATATGCGGGACGAGCCACACCTTGCCCACCGGCTGACCACGTTGGCGGCCCGGGCCGGCCTTTCGCCGTCGCGGTTTCTTCATCTGTTCAAGGCGGAGACGGGGGTACCGCTGCGGCGCTACCGCATCTGGAATCGGATGGGCGCGGCCGTTCGCGCCTGTGGCGAGGGCGCATCCTTGACAGAGGCCGCCCATGCCGCCGGATTCGCCAGCTCGTCACACTTTTCCAGCGCATTTCGCGAGATGTTCGGCATGATGCCGTCGGACTTAGCCAAAGCCCTGCAAGCGGGGGCGGACTGACCCCGGCCAGCCGTTCGGCCGCGTAGCTCATATCCGGCTATTAACCACCCGCCGGCATGTTCCCTACGGGCCGAAATACATCGTATATTGCGCCCGATTGGAGCCCGGCCCCGACCCACATGACCGCTGAAACGCCGCCGAATTCGCCGCCGCGATCGTTCTCGCTTTCGATCGGCCAACTGACATTCGGCAGTTTCATGCTGGTGCTGGCGGTGATCATCATCACCTCGACCGCCAGCGTCGTCGCCATCCGCCACATCGATTCGACCTTTGCCGAGCTGCAGCGGCTGCAGAGCGTCGGCGATCTGGCCGAGGATATCGACCGCCGCATGAACGAATTGCGGCTGGCGGCGCGGGATTTCGTCACGGATCCCGGCAACCAGTCGCTCCAGGTTGGCGAAGCCGCCAACGCGCTCGGCGAGATCCTGAAGAAGACGCGGCTGGAGCTCGCGCCAGAGCAGCAGGACATGATTGATGGCGTCACCGAGCGCCTGGCAACCTACCGCACCGGCATCGAGCGGATTTCCGCGCTGATCAACCGCCGCGCAGAGATGATCGTCGCGCTGCCGCCCTTGCGCGAGCAATTCGATACGGCGATCGCCGAGGCGTCCGATCCCCACCTTGCGATGGCCCTGGCTCAGACCCAGAGCCGGATCGCTTCGGCGTTGCTGGCGCATAACCCTTCGGCGGCTGAACAGGCTGCGGAAAGCATGCGCTCGATGACGATCGCGGACTCAAAGCTGCGCGCGATCGTCGACGATTATGCGCTGGCGATCGTCAACATATCGATCCGCGAACGGCAGATATCCGACATAGACAGGGAAGTGCTCGGTGCGGAGGGCCGCCTGATCCAGCGCGTCACAGAATTGTTGCGCGACGTCAGCGAGCGGCGGGGGCGCGTCCTCTCGCGCGATTTTGCGAGGACCCTGACGGAGGCGAAATGGCAGAGCATCGTTCTCGGCACTGCCGGCGTCCTGATCGGACTGTTTGCGTCGCTGCTGGTGGTTCGGCGCACCGTACGTCCGCTTGCCGCGATCGCTGGCTCGATCCGCGCGGTGGCCGGCGGCGAGAAGAACGCCTCGATCCCGGCGACCGACGTGGACAACGAGATCGGCGACATCGCCCGCGCGGCCGAAGTATTCCGGCGAACGCTGGTCGATGCCGACACCGCACGCGAGGCGGCGGTGCGTGCGCTCGCCGAACAGCGGCTTGCGGAGGAAAGTTACCGCAAGCTGTTCGAGTCCTCAGTCGACGGAATCTATGTTACGACGCCCGGCGGCGCGCTGCTGAACGCCAACCCGGCGCTGGCGCGGATGATGGGCTATGCCACGCCACAGGATCTGATCAACGGCATCGGCGACATCGCGGATACCGTTTACGTTCAACCCGAAGCGCGGGCGGAATATGCGCGGCTGATGCAGCGCGACGGCATGATCCGCGAATATGAATACCAGGTTCGCACCCGCACTGGCGCGGTGCTCTGGCTCTCCGACAGCGCCAGCGCAGTGCGCAACGAAGCGGGGGAGATCGTCCGCTACGAAGGAACGGTGCGCGATATCACCGACCAGAAGCGGGCCGAGGATGCGATCGCCGAAGGACGCCGCCTGCTGCAAATGGTGATCGACACCGTGCCTGCGGTCATCAACGTCAAGGATAAGCAGCTCCGCTACGTCCTGATGAACCGCTATATGGCCGGCATTTTCGGGGTCGAGCCGGGGTATGCGATCGGCCGCACCACCGCCGAGTTGATGTCGCGCTACGGCGCGGAAAAGACCGACGAGCCCGACAAGCGGGTGCTGGCGGTCGGCAAGGAACTCGGCTTCTACGAGGAAGAATACAAGGACGCGTCCGGCCATATGCGGCAATGGCTGGTCAACAAGCTGCCGATCCTGGATGCGGCCGGCGAGATCGAGAACATCGTGACGGTTGCGCTCGACATCGGGGAGCGCAAGCGCGTCGAATCCGAGATGCGCAAGGCCAAGGATGCGGCGGAGGGAGCGCTACGGAACCTGCGTGAGACGCAGAATTCGCTGATCGAGGCGGAAAAGCTCGCCGCGTTGGGACGGCTGGTGGCCGGCGTAGCCCACGAGGTCAACAATCCCGTCGGCATCAGCCTGACGGTGGCGTCCGCGTTGGAGCGAAAGACGTCGAACTTTGCAGCGGAGGTCGCCCGCGGCGAGTTGCGACGTTCCAGCCTGAACGATTTTCTCGATACCAGCCGCTCGGCGTCGTCGCAGCTCGTCGCCAATCTCAACCGCGCCGCCGAGTTGATCCAATCGTTCAAGCAGGTGGCCGCCGATCGCAACTATTCGGACCAGCGCACCTTCGATCTAGGCGATCTCACTGAGCAGGTGGTGATGTCGTTGCGGCCCGGCCTGCGCAAGCACAATCTGACGCTCAATGTCGAGTGCCAGCCCAACCTGATGATGAACAGCTATCCGGGGCCGTACGGACAGGTGCTTACCAACCTGTTCCTCAATTCGGTGGCGCATGCCTTCCCGGACGGCAAGCCGGGGACGGTCGATATCCAGGTGCGGGAGTCCGGCAAGGACAATGTCGAGATCATCTTTTCAGATAACGGCATTGGCATGAGCCTCGATGTCCGCCGCCGCGCCTTCGATCCATTCTTCACCACGCGGCGCGATCAGGGCGGCACCGGGCTCGGCCTGCACATCGTCTACAGCATCGTGACGACCCGCCTTGGCGGCCGGCTTGACCTCGATTCTGAGCCGGGCGGCGGCACGCGCATTCAAATGATCCTGCCGCGCACGGCGCCGCTGGAGCAGGCGGCGGAATAGGGCCGCGCCCGGCCGCTAGTCGATATCAGCCAATTTGTGCAACGTGGCGCCGAAGATCTGGCTCGCTTTGCCGACGAGCGCGGTTCCATTCATGCTGCCGCGGGTGTCGGTGAAGGTTCCGGATACGCCGATGCCGACCGGGGCGGGGCCGCCGAACAGCGGATTGTCGTTGTCGCGCGGGGTGGTGTGACGCTGCACCAGGACCTCGCCCTTGAAGGTGTCGCCCTTCACGGTGTAGCTGCCGGTGTAAAACAGATAGGCGTCGCCGCCGAGAATCTGGCCGTCCCGGAACAGAATAACGCCGCTGCCCTTGCCGATGCGCCCATCCAGCAGGGTGACGTGGATCGAATAGAGCCCGTTCTTCATGGCGTCCCAGTGCCGGCGTCCGCGCCCACGGAAGCTGGTTATCATTTATGCCAAAGCGTGGCCCATAGCGTCAACGCGTCAGGTTGCCTGCCGATTCCCGTACAGGACCAAACCCGAAGCGTACCGCCCCGGCGTGACGTGAGGGTGACGGGCGGTGAACCGAATCAAGTTGGCCCGTGAAATGCATAGTGCTCTTCGGCACCGGCCGGTGGGTGCAGGAGCAGAGAAACAGGTGACCAACTGGATCAATTCCGGCGGCCACGTTGCGCGCCGACACACAGAAAAAAACTTCCGTGAAACTACGGCCCGCCATCTTGTGGGCCGCTGGAGAGAGCCGCTGATCATCGGCAGCGTGTTGCTGATGTTGCCGCTGGCATCGGCTCCCGGCGCGGTCCGCGATCCCGACGGGCGTTATGCCAACTCACCGCTGAAGCAGTGGTTCGACAGTCTGAAGAGCGGAAGGGGACCTTGCTGTTCCGATGCTGATGGCAGCGCCGTCAGCGACGTGGATTGGGAATCGAAAGGCGGACACTACCGCGTTCGCATCGACGGCGAGTGGTACGACGTGCCTGAAGATGCCGTCATCACCGAGCCGAACCGGGTAGGGCGAACCATGGTCTGGCCGATCCGCGGCTATCAGGGATTGAGCATTCGCTGCTTCATGCCGGGATCGATGACGTGAGCGACTATCAATCCTCATCGTGAGGAGCCGCGCGAGCGGCGTCTCGAACCATGTAGGCCCGCCTGTGGCCGTACGGTCCGCCCGGCGATGCGCAGCATCGTCCGGAGGGCGCGCGTGCCGCGCTCCTCACCATGAGGATCAAATGATGCTCATGTATATTTTTTGTCGCGTTCGAGCAGTTCGATCGAAATGCCCTGCGGCCCTCGGATGAAGCAGATGCGAACGCCAGGACGTATGGTGGTCGGCTCCTTCGTGAACTCGACGCCCTTGGCCTTGATCTCGGCGGCGACCGCGTCGATGTCTTTCACCGTCAGGCCGAAATGGTCGAGCCCCTGGTAGGGCGTCACCGGCGGCGCGTTCACGCCGTCGCTGGCGGCAACGGGTGCGATGAACACGTTGGCGCCGCCGAGTTTGACGTCGAGCCGCCCAGGGGCACGGACGATCTCGCCGCCCAGAATGTCTTCCAGCCAGGCGGCAGTCGCTTCGGGATCGGGGCTGCGCAAATGCACATGGTCCCAGGTAACGGTCGGCATCTCGAACGGTCTCCATTATTGTTGTTGCGGCGCTGAAGGTTGGTTGCGTCGCGGTGGCAATGAAGCCGCCAGCCAATCCACAACTCTGTCCTGCAAGTCTTATCCTGCAACCCTTGCACCGCCGCCGCAATATTGTCGAGGTGGCATGAAACCATTCCTGCCCTGGATGATTGTTGACGGCGGCGGGATCCGTACAGCGGCGGTCGTGATAGAAGCCGTAGGGGAAAACGCCCGTATGGCTTTTCTTCATGCGCGGCACTGGCAATCGCCGACGCTGCCGGGTGAGGGCGAGGGTATGAGAATCGCCGGGTGGTCGTTCGGAAGATTCGAAGCGCGGCTTGCCGTGCTGCCGGCGATCGCTATCGTTGGATGCGCCATATGGTTGATGCTCCCGCAAGCGAGCGATGCCGAAAGCCATCTGGCGCCGACGCCGTCTGAAGTTGCCGGCGTCACGCAAGGCATTTCCCGTACGGATGATCCGACTCAGGCGCCCCTGCAGAGCCCGGGGCTGGCAGCAGTTTCTACCGATCCCAACCAGGCGGTTGGCGCCGCGGCGCCTCTCGACATCGCGCAGCCAGAGACGGTTGCTCCTGCCACGTCGCCGCTCGACGGCCTGAAAATCATCTCGCAGTCATGGCGAAGGGGCGGGCTCGGCTCGAAAGCGCTGGTGACCTTCACGCTTCGCAACACCAATGACTACGCGGTGAGGGATATCGAGATCGCCTGCAATTTCATCCGCCGGGACGGCAGCCATCTGACCGCCCGCAGGCGGATCATTCCCGATACTGTGAACATGAAGAGCCGGAAGCGATACGCCGGCATGCTGGTCGGGTTCGTCAACGTCCATGCGAATAAGGCGAAATGTTCACTGGTGACGGCCAGCCGCGTTTAGCCCTGTGCGGCCGGACTCACCTTTCATCTCCGAAATGTGACCTGCGCCTTTGAACCTTGCAAGTTGAGCAGGAACTAAACGGTATATCGCCCGTTGGGCGGTTGAACCGCGCGGCGTTCGCGCGGGGGAGTAAGACCAATGCCCGTGACGCGTTATTTCCTGTTTGTCGGCGGTGTGCTGCTCGCGCTGTTGTTGGCGATCGATGCGCTTGTCCCAGAACAGGCGGGCGTGGCCAGCCAGGCCGTTTCTTCGGTCGACAAGACCGTTCCTTCGATCGACAAGACCATAGTGCGCATTCGTTCCGACCAGAAGCTGCCGGAGCGGGTGGTCTTTGACACCAGCCTTCCGACCATTGTTCCGCCGCCGGCCATGACCGCCCAAGCCATTGCGCCGTCCGCGCCCGCCACAGCCCCTGCCGACGCCGCTCAGGGCCGTGCGCGGGAGACGTTTGCCCAATACGTCCCGGCGGAGGCGAAGAAGCCGGAGCCGCCGGTCCAGCGCAAGCGCAAGGTGGCGAGAAGCCGTCCGGCACCGTCGATGCAGTTCGCGCAGCCGCCGCAAGTGCGGGTCGCGCAGCAGTCACAATTTGGCTTCTTCGGTGGCCCGAGCTGGAACACCTGGTAAGCGCCCCGCCTGACTAGCGTGGTAGCTTCGGAATCTTGTCCGCAAAACCATTGTAGCAGGTCAACCGTTCGTCTTCCTCCTTGACGAAGCGGCAGTCATTGACGCCCTTCGCCGCCGGCGCCTTTGGTTTGGGCTGTGGCGCATAAATGGCGTCGTAGCAATTCAGGCGTTCCTTGGTCGCATCGTCGATATCCTGGCAGGCCTGCAACTTTTGGGCGACCGACAACGGCTTTTCTTTCTTGCCCGCCGTCGGATTCTTCTCCCCGACCACAACCAGCGGTTTGCCGCCGATGGTGGGAGGATTGGCCGGGCCGGCCGGGGTACTCGTTCCCTGAGCCAGCGCCGCCGCCGGATACAGGATTGCCAGCGTCAGGATGATCTTTCTCATATGAAATGTCCGAATAGCCGTAAGCTGAACCAGCGCCGCTGGGAGAACCACAACTCCCGACCCTCGGAATCGAAAATCCCGCTGGGCGCCTGTGTTCTCTAGCATCATCCCCGAGCGTCTGTCTAACTCGTTGATTTAATAGCCATTCAATTGAGCCTGCGACGGCTTGGTGGGGGCAGCCGGGCGCTTACGCCCATTGTCGGCGCGCTGCGGACGCTACATTGGCGTCGTCCATGGCGAGGCGCCCGCAACCGGACCGAGCGATTGCAGAGGGGCGACGCGACGTCGGCTACAGTGGCCATTCCATCGAGAATGTCGGCAGCGGGCCTGCGCGCATCCTCGCCACGAATTTCGGCCAGCAGGCGGAACTGTTTAAAAAAATTCCGCGACCGCGACGTGGTCATCGTCCCAAAGGATGGGCCCGTTGGGGAGAGCGCGCTTTGCGTCCCTGAAAACCCCGCCTGATCTCGCGAGCAATCGCATCAGTGGGGTTCAGGCGCAGGTCTAGCGTAGGCGATAGGCGTCAAATGCGTGGGCCAGGAAGATGCCGATGCTGACGAAGGCGAGGAGTGCCGTCACGACCTCAGTCATAGCCTTCCTCCCTGTATTGCCATGCCGGGAAGGGCACGCTTGAGAAACTCGCGGTAGATGAGGTTGAGGACCGATACTAACATGATCTAACCCCTTGTTTGATGGTGGGACCCTAGCGGCTCTTTGTTTCCGGAGCGCTTCGCGGCGGAGCAGAATGGTTTCGTCGCGCCGGCTCGCGATCACAGAATTGCGACGGAACCGGAACCATCCAAAACAAGCTGTGCCAGCGATCGGCCCGCCCTTTTCTCGCCATCCTAATTCAGGAGACGTGCGGGGCGGTGCTACGGGGCAACGTTCCCAAAGGTCCTACGTGATCATCCGACATTTGCAGCAAAACGAGACTCTTAGGTCGCGCCGCGCGTTCCTGCGCGGAATTGTGTCTTCGGCCAGCGCGCTTGCGCTCGGCGGATGCGCCAGCCTCGGCGCGACGGGCGCGCGTTACGACGCTTCGTCGCTCTCGGTGGAGCCGACATTGCTGGTCGCAACAACGCGCAAGCCGGTGAGCGGCGGGCGAGCGAAACCGTGGTTCGGATCGGAGCGGGCTTCGAAGATGATCGTGGCACGGGCAAAGCTGGTGCCGCCCGACGAGAATCGTTTCTCCCTCGCCGCAGCCGGACTTGGCGATTGGCGTCTCGATACGGTCGAGCCGGTATCGGGAGAGGTCGGTGATCTTCTCGGGCAAGCTAGCGGCGGCTCGGACGTGCTTATTTACGTGCACGGTTTCAAGCAGACGTTCGAGACGGCGGCGCTCGATGCCGCGCACCTCGCCGACGGCGTCAGATTCCGCGGCCAGACGATGGTGTTCTCCTGGCCGTCCAAGGCGGGACTGTTCGATTACGCCTATGACCGCGACAGTGCGATGTACTCCCGCGATGCCTTCGAGCGCGTGCTGCATTCCCTCGCCACTGCCCCGAGTGTCGGCCGCGTTCACATCGTCGCGCACAGCATGGGCACCATGTTGACCCTTGAAGGGCTGCGTCAGCTCTATGCGCGATATGGCGACAGCGTTGCCGGCAAGATCGGGGCCGTGGTGTTCGCCTCACCGGACATCGATATGGATGTGTTCTCGTCGGCGACCCAGAATATCGGGCCGCTCACCCGCAAGATCACCGTCGTCGCCTCGACGAATGATCGCGCGCTCGCGTTGTCGGGACGATTGGCCGGCGGGATGACGCGGGTTGGCGCCGCCGAGAAGGCCACGATCGAGCAGCTCGGCGTGCGCGTCATCGATGCCTCCGATTCAGGCTGGGGCATCATCAACCACGATCTGTTTCTATCCAATGCCGAGGTACGGAAGGTGATACGCCGCTCGATCGATACTTCGGCCGCGTGAGCTCGCCTTCGGCGCAACGGCATCGCACGACAACATGATGGCGCCCGTCCGTGGCCGGCAAAGGGTCACCACAACGTCACGGTGTCGTCACCCATAATCTCGCCAAATTGACGGAACAATTATTCGTGGCCGGCACGGTGGTGCTCGGTCTCGCCTCGAACTGCTCAACGCTTGAATTGCTCAACATCCGCAACGCCGACCGGTTGTCGGCGCGCGATGCTTTGCGAGTCGATCGGAGAGATATGGGCGACAGCGGGCCTTGTCGGCGATCCAGATTGTTCAGTTGTTACAGAGGAATATAAAAATCATGCGTCAAGCAACATCCAGGGCCGCGGCAGGTTCGCGCGCGAACCATCGACAGGTGCTGTCACTCGCGGCGGGCGTCGCCTTGCTCGCGGGGGTCACTACGGCTCATGCGCAGAGCACGGGCATCGCCTCCTGCGACGACTTCCTGACCAAGTATGACGCGTGCGTCGTCTCCCAGGTCCCCGAGGCACAGCGCGCGATGTATAAGACGCAGATCGACCAGACGCGCAAGGCGTGGGTCGACATGGCCAAGAACCCGTCGACCAAGGCGACCATGGAAGCGACCTGCAAGCAGACTTTGGATGCGACGAAGGCATCGCTCACGGCCTATGGCTGCTCGTTCTGATCGGCGCGTGCGCCGCTGAAGGGAGTGGCGTCGAATGGGCGCCACTCCCTGACGGCGTGCGGGACCAGATGGAGAGCGGCCAGCGATGTCGGCGAGGCGCTCCTTCGGAACTTGCTAAACTACGTGGGCAGCGCCGGCACGCGATTCACGATCAAGCGGCGCGTTTCAAGGCGCGGTCTGCAAACTTCTTCTTGTCTATTAACCACCTGTTAACCATAACGCCCCAGCATTGCCGCTTCACAGAGAGTCGCCTAGGGCCGTAATCCGAAGGCGCGATTGACCGTTCATCTTGGGGGCGAGCAGAGGCTCGCGGGGCTCCAAGGAGCAACGTCATGTCATCATCTGGCGTACGCCTGCTGTCCGATTTCGTCCCGGCGATTTTCGGCGCACTTGGTTTGGGTATCCCGATTGCGGTCGCGATCATCTGGATTTGTTCCTGATCGCGGAATGTCGCGTGGCTTCGAGGTTCGGCTATGCGGCCTCGGCGCACCCCGTGAGGCTCGAAGTAGCGGCCAGCCTGTCGCATTCGGTTTGGTATGAGCGATGAATCAGCGTCTTTCCCTCGTCTGCCTCGTGGTCGCGGACTATGACGAGGCGATCGCCTTCTTCACTGGTGCCCTGGATTTCGAGGTCTGCGAGGATACGCCGCTCGGCGGCGGCAAGCGTTGGGTGGTCGTGCGCCCACCGGTCAGTGCCGGCTCCGGCCTGCTATTGGCGCGGGCTGACCGTCCGGCCCAAGTGGCGCGCATTGGTGACCAAACCGGGGGGCGGGTCTTCCTGTTCCTCGAGACGGATGATTTCGGCTGCGATCATGCGCGCATGATCGCAGCCGGCGTGCGGTTCCTTGAGGAGCCGCGGCATGAGTCCTATGGCGTCGTTGCGGTTTTCGAGGATCTCTGTGGCAACCGTTGGGATCTGATCCAGCGCAAGTTGACGCACGGCTGCGACACCAGTTCTTAGCGCCAAGAGGCGGTTTGCTCCAGCGCGTCGTGGCGCGCTCTGGAGACGCCGAAACTGTTACCCCACGTCTCGGGTATCAACTGCAACCCATGTGTCCGGAACGGATACGCTCAGAAATGGCGCGCTCGGAGAGATTCGAACTCCCGACCCTCGGAATCGAAATCCGATGCTCTATCCAGCTGAGCTACGAGCGCCTGCGGTGGCTGGTATCAGACTTGGTCTGATAGAGCCAGTAGCGGAGGTTAGTTGCAAGGATGGCGCCGGCGGTCCTGGCCGATATAGGCGGCTGCGCCCCGGCGGCAGAGGATGGTCGAGGGGCCGTCGTAATAGGCGAAGGTGCCGGGCTGCGGGCCGGGCCCGTAATTGTGCAGGAAGCTGATGGGGTAAGGCAGGCCCCAATTGTGCAGGTGCCGATTATGGCGGGCGTCCGCCAGGTTTGGGGCGAGGGCCGCGGTGGAGAGCAGGGCGGCGGCAACGAAAAACTTTGCTTTGGTCATTTCGATTCTCCGGAGATCCCACTGAAACTGTGGTGATTCGATCTGAATGCGTAGAAACTCGTGCGAAGAAAGCGTGTTAAAACAAGAGGATAGAAACCTAAGCTGTGATTCGATCGAAGCCTGTAACGCCTGCCATTTTGGCTGAGCCAACGTCCCATTCTAGGAGAATCGGGCGGAAATGCTGCGGAAAGCCATCCTAACGTGCCCATTTTTGGCCTCAAGGGATGCTTAACGAATTCCCAACACAGTCCGGCCAGACTTCTGTCCGGCCTCGTCTTCAAGGGCCGACCTATCCCCTCTGACAAAGGCTATCCGGTTCCCGATCGACCCCATGCGCATCACGTCTCTTGCCTTGCTGTCCCTCTCGGTCCTGGTCGCGAGCCCGGCGCGCGCCGACTTGCATATCACGCGCGACCACGGCGGTTATGTCGAGGAGTACAAGGCCAAGTACAAGCGCATCCGCGACCGCAAGGAGCGCGTCATCATCGACGGCATCTGCAACTCGGCCTGCACGCTGGTGTTCGGCATCGTGCCGATGAACAAGATCTGCGTGACGCCGAAAGCAAGCGTTGGTTTCCACCAGGCCTATTACGACAAGGCCTTCACTTTCGGGATCAAGGTCACGAGTGCTGAAGGGACGTCGGACCTGATGTCCTATTATCCGGAAACGGTGAAGGACTGGATCCGCCGCAATGGCGGGCTCACCACCGAGATGAAGAAGATCAAGAACGGCCGTGAGCTCTGGAAGATCGTCGATCCCTGTCCGGAAGAGTGGTGATCAGCCCCTTATCAATCTCACAAGCCTCTAGAACGTGACTATGCCGCGATAAGGTCGCTGCGCTTTACATTGTTCTTCGATATCTGAAGTCGCGCCGGCGGTCCCGCGTGACCAATTTTGCCGCACAGCATGCGATCGGGCAACAGGGGCGGCAAATGACTGGCGACTTCGAAAAAATTGCCGCGCGCGCGGCGCCCGCGATCTTCGTCGTGCTTTGGAGCACGGGCTTCATCGGCACCAAATATGTGCTGAACAGCGCCGAGCCTCTGACCTATCTCGCGATCCGCATGGCGTGCGTGGTGGGACTGATGGCGATCATCGTGGCGGTGGCGCGGCCGCGCTGGCCGGATCGCATCGGCGTCGCGCACAGCGCCGTCGCCGGCATTCTCGTGCACGGCTTCTATCTCGGCGGCACGGCGATCGCGATCGCACATTCGATTCCGGCGGGACTCTCGGCTTTGATTCCGGGCTTGCAGCCGATCCTCACCTCGACGCTTGCGAGCCGCTGGCTCGGCGAGCGCGTCACGCCGCTGCAATGGAGCGGGTTACTGCTCGGACTCGCCGGTGTCGTGCTGATCCTGCACGACAGGCCGATGAGCGGAGAGGCGGGCTGGGGGTGGCTCGCCTCGGCCATCTCGCTAATCAGCATCACGCTTGGCACCCTGTACCAACGCCGCTACTGCAGCGCAATCGACTGGCGGTCCGGCAATCTCGTGCAATACGTCGCGGTGACGATCTTCTTCGGTCTCGGCGCATGGTTGTTTGAGACCAACGAGGTGCATTGGACCACCGAGTTCATCCTGGCGCTGGCCTGGCTTGCGGTCGTCCTGTCGATCGGATCGATCGGGCTGCTCTATTGGCTGATCCGGCGCTCGGCTGCGACGTCGGTAGCGAGCTTGTTCTATCTGGTGCCCGCGGTGACGTCGCTGATGGCCTACGTGCTGTTCGGCGAGCGGCTGGACGCGGTCTCGATCGCCGGCATGGCCGCCTGCGCGGCCGCCGTACTGGTGGTCAATCGCCGCTCAGTTTGAAGTAGAGCGTTCAGCTCGCCTGCACGTATAAATTTCATGAAGCATATCAGTATTTTCCATGGGTTGTGCCCATTAAGGCGATCGTAAGCAAAACGGGTCAGATTGGGCGTGATTTTGGGGGATTTCTCATCATGACCACGCAATCCGTTGGAAAGTTCTTGCCGGCGCTCAAGCTGCGCCTTGGTACCAAGGCTGTCATCTGTGCGATCCTCCTGATCGCGGTGAATACCGCACTGGTGGTCGGGGCGGCCCATTGGTCGCTGACCTCCGAATTCGGCGACCGGGCGCTGCGGGACATCGAGGTCAACCTGCGCACGCTGGGTCTGGCATTTGCCGAGACCTACAGCGACGCCAAGATCACCATCAAGGACGGGGCGGTCGCCCGGGCCGAAATTCCGAAGATGCCCGAGTTCAAGGACCACGCGATCGTCGATCGCGCGGTGGGCTATGCCGGCGGCAACGCGACGCTTTTCGTCTATGACGACGCCAGCAACCAGTACGTCCGCCGCACCACCAATGTGAAGAAGGAGAACGGCGATCGCGCCGTCGGCACTCAGCTCGCGGCAGACCATCCCGGGCAGGCGATCGTGCGCCGCGGCGAGGCCTACCGTGGCCCGGCGACGCTGTTCGGCAAGACGTTCATGACGGCCTACTATCCGATCGTGAATCCGGCCGGCAAGGTGATCGGCCTGCTGTATGTCGGCATTCCCATGGCTCACTACGAGAGCATGCTGTCGCATGCCATTCAGAACATGGCGATCGCAGCCGGCGTCGCGGCGCTTCTGGTGATGCTCCTGACCTTGCTGCTCGTGCGCCGGGTGACCAAGCCGCTGACCTCGGTCACGGCTTCGCTCACCGCCATTGCCAACGGCAACACCGACGTGGAAATCGACTGCGACGACCGGATGGACGAGATCGGCGAGATTGCGCGTACGCTTGCGGTCTTCAAGAACAATTCGGTCGAGCGTCGGCGCATGCGCGACGAACAGACTGCGACCGCCGCGGCCGCGGCCGAGCAGCGCAAGGCGGAATTGCGCGGCTTCGTCGACGAGTTCCAGACCAGCGTTGGTGGCATCCTCGACAAGGTGCTGAGCTCGTCCAGCGAATTCGAGCGCGTGGCCCGCCAGCTCACCGACACCGCGCGGACTACGGCAAGCCTGTCCGGCAAGTCGGCCGGCGCTTCTGAGACCGCTTCCGAGCATGTCCGCACCGCGGCGGCCGCCTCCGACGAGCTGTCCAGCTCGATCGCCGAAATCACCCGCCGGGTCCAGGAATCGAACGGCATCGCAGCCGACGCCGTCAAGCAGGCCGCCGCCACCGACCAGCGCATCAACGAATTGTCGGAAGCCGGCGCCCGGATTGGCGACGTGGTGAAGCTGATCACCTCGATCGCCGAGCAGACCAACCTCCTGGCGCTCAACGCCACCATCGAGGCGGCGCGGGCAGGCGATGCCGGCCGCGGCTTTGCCGTGGTGGCGCAGGAGGTCAAGAGCCTCGCCGGTCAGACCGCGAAAGCGACGGAAGAGATCTCCAGCCAGATCGGCAGCATGCAGCTTGCGACTGAAGAGTCGGTCAGCGCGATCAAGGCGATTGGCCAGACCATCGAGCGCATCAGCGATATCGCCACCTCGATCTCGGCGGCGGTCGAGCAGCAGCGCGGCGCGACCCAGAACATCGCGCAGAGCGTGCGCGCGGCGGCGAGCGGCACGGCCGATGTTGCGGCCAACATCCGCAACGCTGCGCAGGGCGCCGACGAGACCGGCGAGACCTCGAGCCGGATGTTTGCCTCTGCGCAGAATCTGTCGAGCGAAAGCCTGCACCTGAAGGCCGAGGTGGAAAAATTCCTCGACCGCGTTCGCGCCGCCTGACGAGGGCGGTGCATCACGCCGCCCGCGAAACCGGAAGCCGGTGCCGAAAACTTAGTTTGTCATTCCGGGATGGTGCGTTAGCACCAGACCTCAGGGGTGCAATTGCACCCCCGGGGAATATCGAGATCCCGGATATGGTCCTTCGGACCATCCCGGGATGACGGTTTCGATTGCGCAGCAGTCGCAACCGTCACTTCGGCTGGGGCACGATCCGGATATAGGGCTTCGGTGCCTTCCAGCCGGCCGGATAGATCGTCTTCGCCTCGTCGTCGCTGACGGAGCCCGCGATGATGACGTCCTCGCCCTGTTTCCAGTCGGCCGGCGTCGCGACGCGATGCTTTGCGGTCAGCTGCAGCGAGTCGATTGCGCGCAGGATCTCCTGGAAGTTGCGGCCGGTGGTCATCGGATAGACGATCGTCAGCTTGATCTTCTTGTCGGGGCCGATCACGATCGCGTTGCGGACGGTCTGGTTGTCCGCAGGCGTGCGGGTGAGGGGATCGCCCGAGGTCGAAGCCGGCAGCATCTCGTAAAGCTTGGAGACGTTGTAGTCGGTATCGCCGATCATCGGATAGTTCGGCGCAGCACCCTGCGTCTCCTTGATGTCCTCCGACCATTTGGCATGGCGGTCGACAGGATCGACGCTCAGGCCAATCAGCTTGACGCCGCGCTTGTCGAATTCCGGTTTCAGCTTGGCGAGCAAGCCGAGCTCGGTGGTGCAGACAGGGGTGAAATCCTTGGGGTGCGAGAACAGCATCGCCCAGCTATTTCCGATCCAGTCGTGGAATTTAATTTTGCCCTCAGTGGTTTCGGCTTCGAAATCGGGGGCGACAGCGCCTATCGGAAGTGCCATGGTTTTACCTCATGTTGTTTAAGTTACAGGGAAATTTGCCTTAAGGATTATAGGAGTCTGAAGCGGTTAAGTGAACCAGTTAGCGCGAAAGGTGAGATCCTTCTCCGCGAGTTCGGAACTCCTAGCATCTTCTTTTCATCCGCGCCTCTGCGACGAAAAGGCCCGTTGGTTCCTGCATTCGATGGAGGAAGGCAGGTTTACGAACCATCCTCTTGTTCGATCGCGATCTTTTCATAACCGTTCCACTTTACTGCCGTCGCTGTCCCGATATTGCCTTTTATCGCCCGCATCACGCCGGGCCGCTTTGCACCCGGGAATGCATTGATCTGAACCGTGACCGACCTCACAGCGACCAATTGGCAACCATGTAAAAATCAGGGGATGCGGGTTTCGAATTGTTAACCGCTCGTTCATGGCCCGTATGGAAATGCTGAACTGGAATTGAAATTGAGAAGTGCAACTATGTCTGCCCCGACCGCTGAAATATCCCTCCAACCATCCTGCCGCAAGACCGCCGCTCATGCGCTCACCATCGTGCGCGACGGTGTGATCACCGGCGAGGGCCCAACGACCAAGGGCCGTATCCATTTCTCCCGCGCACTCGATGCCGATGACGCCGCGTGGTGCGCACGCATCCTCACCGTGAGCGCCGTTGAGCATGAGCCGGTGAGCCGCGCCGAAATCGAAGCGTTGTTCGAAATCAGCGATGCGGCTGCGGAACGTACCGATGACGGTCGTTTCGACGATTTGCTGGCCAAGGCGGTCGCCCACCATGCCGCTTCCGAATCCGGCCTGCCGGTGCCGCCGCGCACCGTGGCGCTGTCGCCGGATACGCCGATCGAGAGCTGGGCGCCGACGAAGGCCGCCAACATCGACACCAAGGTGCTGGAATGGATCGCCAGCCAGATGCGCGGCAAGCGCCACAGCAACCATCGGCTTGCCGCGCTGGTCGCTACCCTGGTCGGCGCCGCCGCGCTGCCGCTCGCGCAACTGCCGGGCATGCTGGACATGGGGCTGCTGTAGGTTCATTCGGGATTGATCGATCTCACGACGGCGGGATCATTCCCGCCGTTTTTGTTGTGAAAGGTCCTGCATCGTCCTCCGCTGTCATCCCCGCCACCGGGTCGCGCGAACGCGCGCCCGATGACAGGTTCAGGCGGGGATCCAGTATGCTACGGCCTATCGGTTCAATCACTGCTGTCTCTGGAATACTGGGTCGCCCGGTCAAGCCGGACGATGGCGACTGAATATGCGTTCGCGATCTCGCGCATCATCTGCGCGAGGTTTGGCTGAAACTTCCCGCCCTCTTGGTCAGAGGGCGCAGGGAAGACCGGGTGCTGGCTGCACCCGCGGTCTCGCGTGCGATTTGCGCAAACAAAAGTGCACACGAGCATACAGGGCAGCGGGAGCATTCCGGCCTTCCCTGCGCAATGGCTTTACGGCTTACTTCGTGCTCTTCCCGGTGAACGGCTTTCTTGCCACCGTCGCTCCACGAGATACCCCCGTGAAAACTTAACGCCAGCACCGCGGCGCCAGAACCACACGACTTCGCCGTACGCGTCCGGCGCGTACGTCTATCGCGCCATTCACGTCCATCGCATCTCACCGCGCGTTCGTGACGATGGCCAACGCCCCTCATCCGCCGTGAGACGGGCGGAGTTATGCGACTGATTTGCCCTGCAGGTTAAGCGGAATATTTTTGTTCCGGGGCTTGACACGATTTCTGAAAATCAGAAGTGATTTGCCCGTCGGGCACTCGCTGCGATGTGTGACCGTTTAAATTTTCAAAAATGAGGGCAGGAGTGGTGTGATGCCGCAAGTATGCCGAAATGCATCGTCCGCGGATTCAGCGAGTCATGGGCTTTAATTCTCGCCAGGGCACCCCATATGACCGTCATGGCACAATGGAAATCATCGACCACGCGGCAACCACCGATGACGAAGGATGAGTTGCGCCTGATGCTGACCGAGGCGGTGCGCAATACGCAGGCAATCGCCGATCACAAGCCGAAACGCACCCCGGGGGCCGAGGACGATCAGTCCTAGCTAGCCGCCGCTCATCCGCAACAGCCAAGAACCACACCAGGCGCGGTGGCTAATGTCGATCCCGAAGCCTGACCTAATCAAACGCAAAAGGATTAACGGATGCGGATAGCCGCCAAGGCCACCGAACAAGAGAACATCGAGGGGCCGCAAGCGGTGTCTTTTCAGATCGCGAACGGAACTGCGCGGCAGCGTTGCGTTCTGCAAACCGAGCTGCCGACCAAGGCTTTGGCGCAAAAATTTCTTCTCGCAAATTGGCCTGTTATTGAAAAGATGGCGCGCGACGCGCTCGCGGCCGGAAGTCTAGAAGACGGCCAGATCAAACTCGTCATGGCGGCCTGAGCAGTTCATTATCAACGCCAATTTTGGATTGCAGGACCAGTCATGCTGAAAGATCGCGAAAATATTCTGAATGCGCTCCGCGAGAAGCCGCTCAAGGCGTACCAACTCATGCGGCGTGCCAATCTCCCCAATGAGGAAGCCTGCCAATCGCTGCTTCTGAAGATGCGCGACGAAGGTCTGGTGAAATTCGACATCCACAAGGGGTTATGGCTCATCGGATAGTCAGATGCATGCGGCAGGGTTATTGCCCCGCCGTTTTCTGCTATGCCGCTTTCCGTCTCCAACACGAGCGTAGATCGTGTTGCTGAAGGTGCCGGTGTCGCCGAGATAATGGCCACTCGCCATGCCGAGCCGTTTGCCATGGTGAGGGTCGGGAACTGCGAATGCGAGTTCTGGAAGTTGACGCCTTGTCCCCCACTTTTGCGCGGAACCAGCCTCAAGTCGCGAAGCAGTGGTCGGGGCCGGCAAATCCTGCTTGGAAACACATGGAAACATTGCAGCCTGACATCGTTCTTCGATGGAAGGAGGCCCACCATGAGCAAGTTTCATGAGAAGGTCGAGGCTCAGACCAAACAGATCATCGGGCAAATGCTCGGCGACGACCTGCTGGTTCGGGAAGGCAAGCAGCAACATCGGCAGGCGACAGAGCCCGAACCGGCTGATCCCGGCTCGTCCGATGGCGGCGATGATCAGGGCATCGACCGCGATCAACGGGGACAGGAGCAACCCAAGGACAAGGAGCGTGCCCAGCGCGTGAGCCGGGTCGACCGCGGCGGCGATCCGCCTGGCAAGAAGGTTTCAGGCAATCGCTAAATAAAGCAATCGCTAAACAAGAGAAGAGGCGGTGTTGGACCGCCTCTTCTCCAATGCCCGTTGTTAGCTACTGACAGATATGGCGGCGGCCGTCGCCACCGATGAATGTCGTTCCGGGTTGACAGACGAAGCCGCTATTGTAGTAGCGCGGCCCGTAGCCATAATTGTAGGCATAGACGTCGTTTCGGAACGGCGCCGTCGCAATCGCGCCGGCCGTGCCGATCGCGCCGCCAACCACGCCGGCGGCTATTTCACCTGGCCAGAATCCGCTGTGACGATGATAGATCCGGTCCTGAGTCTGCGGTTTACGGATAGCATCCGACCGTCCGTGAGGATCCTGCGCCAGTGCCGGCGCTGCGACCGCAGTCGAAAGAACCGCCGCTGCGGCTAGGAGCTTCAAGTTCATGAGTTGCCTCCGTTGTACCAACTGTGGGCCAACCGGGGGCGCCTGCGACCGTTCCGATATCGTGATCGATACGCTTCAAACGGATGTGAGGTTTCAGTTCCAGTTCCTGTTTAGCCAAGGCGCTCATCAGCAAACGCACGATGGTTTCGCAGCCGGGTCATCGGGCATTCTCGCGCACTGAAACCCATCAATGCTCGCGGTCGTGAGCTGCGCGATCACATTCCCGCTCGTTGCGCGATCCAGCAGCCGGCACTTTGCGATCTGCAACCAAGGACGTGGACGCGCAGTGCAAGGGCCAGGCATGACGAGAGCGAGACTCCCGAGAAAAATCGGAACGGTATCAGCCTATCCGCCGTTTCTGGTTTGTCGTCCTTTTCCTCCCGAGACGACAATTTCTCGATGGCCCCGGCGCGCCGATTGCGTCGGGGCTTTTTCCACCCTGCAGCGATCGAGATTAGCTCCTTGCGGTTCAGCAGCCAGCGGCTTGCAATGTCGGGTGCCGGACAGACGCCGTTCCCGAGAAAAGGATAGCGTTTAATATCAACGGTAACCCTCCGGCAGCCGCGTGACTGAGAGACGCAAAGTGCTCCCGCCAATCCGGGAGTTCTCATGCAGTCTTTTTTAGGCAATTTGCTGCTGTCGTCTTTCGCCCCGCCGGACCTCGAGCTATTGCGGCCTCACCTCAGACCGGTCGTGCTGGAGTCCACCAAGATCCTGCATGAATCCGGTGAGAACATTGGCGGGGTCTACTTTCCATTCGATGCGGTGATTTCGCTCGTGGTGCTGCTTGAGGGCGGAGAAACCGTCGAAGCCGCCATGGTTGGCCGCGACGGTGTGATCGGCGCTTCGGCGGCTTTGGACGGCAAGCTGGCCCTGAATCGCGCGATCGTTCAAATCGGCGGACATGGCGTGGTCTGCGAGCCCGACGCATTCAAGCGCGTCGCGCTCGACCGCCCGGGTATGCTTTCGATGATCATCAGTCACGAGCAGACGGTTTATGGCCAGGCGCAGCAGTCCGCCGCCTGCAACATCCTCCACGATTCGACGGCGCGGCTGTGCCGCTGGCTGCTGCGTGCGCGCGACCTGTCGGGAAGCGATACGCTCCCTTTTACGCAGGAGTTTCTCGCGGAAATGCTGGGTGTCCGGCGAACCACCGTTTCCCCGGTGGCGCATACGCTGCAAGCTGCGGGAATGATCCGGTACCGGCGAGGCAAGATCGAGATCACCGACGTGGAAGCGCTGCGGGAAAGCGCATGCGAGTGCTATGAGACGGTTCGTGACAATTACGATCGGTTGCTGGGGCGCAACCGCAATAGCGGCCCTGATCACGCACCTCCGAAGGATTGAATAGCGATCCGTTTACGAGATAGTTCGTCGTCATTTTAGAATCTAGTCAGGCGATCGCGACGCGCTTCTGGTCATAGCCTCGGAGGCTGGCTTGATCGGATCAGCGTTAAACGTCTTCATCTCCGAATGATGGCATGTTCTGCACTTCGAACGTGCGATGCTCCAGCCCGTCCGAATCAATGGAGACGACAACCGCGATCATTCTCGTTGCGCAGTTTGGACAGCGCGGAGACGGAAGAGGAAGCAGTTCCGGGTCGGGCCTTGGCATGAAAAAATTTGCGCATGGTCCGATCTCAGGTCTATCCAGTTGCCGACATAACGGGTCGATATCTTGCAACGGGTTTGGTTACCCGGCCGGTCAAGAGATCAAACTGGGTTCGCGCGTCGGGAACGCGTGCGAGATGCCGTTGATTCTCGAATCCGACGCGCCTTGGGAACGATGTTCGTCGCGGTCGATTTGACCGGGATAGCTCAATCTCAGGGAGCATCCGCATGGATCTGAGCGGCAAGAAAATTGCGATCCTCGCTACGCACGGTTTCGAACAGTCGGAACTCGAAGTACCGCGCGATCGGCTGAAAAAGGCCGGGGCTGTTGTCGACGTGATCTCGCCGGCATCAGGCGAAATCAGGGGATGGGACAAGAAGGACTGGGGACGGCCGATCGGAGTCGACAAGACGCTCGATCAGGCTTCACCTTCGGACTATGACGCCGTCGTGCTGCCCGGCGGCCAGATCAATCCCGACTTGCTCCGGGTGGAACAGAAAGCGCTCAAGTTCATCAAGGACATTTTCGACGCCGGGAAAACCGTCGCGGCCGTATGCCATGCGCCGTGGCTTCTGATCGAAACCGGCATCGCCAGGGGACGGAAGATGACGTCCTACAAGTCGATCAAGACCGATGTCGCCAACGCCGGTGCCAAATGGCAGGACTCGGAGGTCGTGGTCGACCAGGGCGTGATTACGTCCCGCAACCCGGGTGACCTCGAAGCGTTCAGCGCAAAAATCATCGAGGAGGTGAGGGAAGGCCGGCACAACAGGCGCAGCGCAGCCTGAACGAAAGGCGATCATCATGAAGAGCAAGCTCGTCGCCGCCGAAGAGCAGGCGCAGGTTCACGTCGTCATCCTGGACACCGGCGAGGAGGCGTTTGCCGCGCTCACCCGGTTCGCAGCCGAATCCGGGGTCTTCGCGGCTTCGCTGACCGCGATCGGCGCCTTCGAACGGGCGACGATCGGCTGGTTCGACCTCGCCGCAAAGAACTACCGGAAGATCGAGGTCGACGAGCAGTGCGAAGTCCTCAGCGCGATCGGCGACGTTGCTGCCGGCGACGACGGCAAGCCCAGCCTGCACGTTCATGTCGTGCTCGGCCTTGCCGACGGCTCGACGCGCGGCGGCCATCTGCTGGCAGCCACCGTCAGGCCGACGCTCGAGGTGATCTTGACCGAAGCGCCGGCAGCGCTTCGGCGCAAAAAGAGGCCCGACCTCGGCATTGCCCTGATCGATCTTGCCGCCGGGGGCGGGTAGCGCCTCCGACGAACGCCTTTAGGAACCAATTCATTCGGTCCCATGTTGTCAGTGCACCATCAATGGAGGACGCCATGCCGGACAAAGACCTGAATGAATTGTTCCTGGATACTCTCAAGGACATCTATTACGCCGAGAAGCAGATCCTGAAGGCGCTGCCGAAAATGGCGAAGGCCGCCACCTCGGACAAGCTGCGGGCCGCCTTCGAAAAGCACCACGAAGAGACCGAGGCGCATGTCGAAAGGCTGGAAGAGATATTCGAGCTTCTCGGCAAGCCAGCGCGCGGCAAGAAGTGCGAAGCGATCGAGGGCATCATCGACGAAGGCAAGGACATCATGGAGCAGTATGCCGACACGCCCGCGCTCGATGCCGGCCTGTTGGCAGCCGCCCAGTCGGTCGAGCATTACGAGATTTCTCGTTACGGCACCCTGAAAGCCTGGGCACAAAAGCTCAACAATCCGCAAGCCATGAAGCTGATCGATCAGACGCTCGCCGAAGAGAAAAAGACCGACGAAACTCTGACCAAGATCGCGGAGACCGAGGTTAATTACGAGGCCGCGGCATAGGGCCACTCGTTCTACCGCGTCATAGCTGCTCAAATTAAAGAAGCCCCGCCAACTCTGGTCATGGGATTGCGGGGCTCGAGTTCGACGTTTGGGGAAGGAAAACCCGGAGAGCGCTCGATTGCTGCTGTATTGCTTCGCAGGAGCGTCTCACGGCTCCCGCCGGAGTTCGAGACCGGAAGGAGACACGGCAGCAAAACGCGCGCCGAGGTAGTCGTTTCGCGGGTCGAACAGATTATTTGTGCGCCGGGCGCCAGCGTAAGCAAACGTTTAGCCGCAGCCCGTACAATACCGGCATCAGTTTCTGCATTAACCTCTGGTTAGTCATGCGCCTTCTGCCGATGAAAGAGCCGGACAGGTCCTGGCGGTCGATCAAGGGCCAGTGGAAGAAGGACGCCGAAAGCGTCGGCGAGGACTTTTCGACCTTTTCGACGGGAAGCTATGCGGCCTATGACGGGTTGACCAAGGAAGGCGATCACCCCAGCCTGTACTGCCTGTCCGACGGTGAGCGCATCCATGCGGCCTGCCAGGTCAGCCGCCTGATGATGAGCAAATTTCCGGATCCCATCCTCCGCGCGCGCTTTATTGTGGTGTCGCCGGTTTACGAACTCGGCATCGCCGACGACGGTCAGTACGCCCAAACGATGGTGGCGCTGTTCTCGGGCATCGTATGGCTGTCGAGGGATACGATGTCGGCGAGCCACATCCGGTTTTTCCTGCGCAGTCCCGGAGACTCGCAGTTCTTTGCGGCGCTGCAGGCGTCGACGCCGGGCTCGCTGTTTTCGAAATTCACGATCGACGGGGCGCTGATCGAGTGCAGTCTCAAAGAAGACGAAATGGCGGAGTCCGCTTGATTCCGCGGCCGCTTTAACCTCCCGATAACTCATTTTGCTAACGCCCCCTTGGCTTGTGGTCCCTACAACGAGCGCCTGTGGGGGCAGCGAAAATGCTGAATAATCCATCGGACGACGTCATCGCGGAGAGCCAGCCGCTGTTCGGTCGCGGCATGCCGTGGCGGATTAGGCTGGGCGCGATCCAGTGGCTGATCCTGAGTGCGGCAGCGCTCGTGCTCGCGATCATGCTCGGCACCGGCTATTTCGCCATGCAATACCGCGAGCGGGCGCTGGAAGTCGCCGAGCGCGAACTCAACAACAGCGCGCTCTTGCTGTCGCGGCATTTCGACCAGCAACTGAACGATCTCCAGCATGTGCATGAAGACGTCGTATCCGGCATGCGGGCCGACGGGGTCGATACGTCGGATGAGTTCGAGCAGAGAATGTCGACCTTAAGTGCGCATGAGATGCTGCGCAGCAAGCTTTCGGCACTGCCCCATGTCGGCGCGCTGAACCTGTGGAACGTCAAGGGATGGCTGATCAATTCCTCCGAGATGTGGCCGGTCCCCGATCTCAGCATCGCGGACCGTCAGTACTTCAAGGAGTTCACGTCGGGAAAACCGAGCCCCGATGTGATCGTCGAGCCGGTCGTCAGCAAGGTGACGAGGAACTGGACCACGCTATTTGCGCGCAAGATCGTCGGCCGCAATGGCGAGATCATCGGATTTGCCAGCCGCGGCGTCGAACCTTCGCATTTCGAGGCCTTTGTCGGATCGCTGGAGCTCAACAGCGATACCGCGATCTCGATGATTCACCGCAACGGCACCATCATTGCCCGCTATCCGAAGGACGACAGCCTGATCGGCTTCAATGTCGCCGGAAGCGAAGCCTTTCGACGCGCGCTGGCGGTAGATGGCAATGCATCCGGGCGCTTCACCAGCGCGAGGCTGGCGGAAGACAAGGTCGGCGCGGTCAAGTCGCTCATGCACTTCCCGATCTTGATCGTGGCGACCACCCGAACGGAGGCTGCGTTGGCCGACTGGCGGGCGCAGACCAGGCTGCAATTTTTCGCGGCGGCGCTGGCGATCATCGTCGTGATCGGCATGGTCTTCCTGCTCGTGCGTCAGCTCCGCCGCCAGCATGCTAGCGCGCAGCGCAAGCTTTCGGAGAAGAGCCAGCATCTCGACACCGCCATCAACAACATGACGCAGGGCCTGCTGCTGTTCGATTCCTCCGGCCGTCTCGTGATCTGCAACCGGCGCTATATCGATATGTTCGGGCTCTCTCCGGAAGTTGTCAAACCCGGCTGTCATCTGCGCGACCTGATCCGGCACCGTCAGGAACGCGGCTCCTTTCTCGGCGACGTGGACGCCTATTGCGACCGCTTCCTCGATCCCAACGGCAGTCTGGTTCAGGACACCGTGACCTCGACGCCGGATGGGCGCACGATCCGGCTGATCTTCAAGCGCTCGGCGGACGGCGGCTGGGCCGCGACGCTGGAGGACGTTACCGAAGGGCGGCGCGATCAGGCCAGGATCGAACATCTCGCCCATTACGACGCGCTGACCAATCTGCCGAACCGGACCCTGTTCCAGCGCCATGCGGAGGGACTGCTGCTGGAAACCGAGGGACGCGAGTTCGCGATCCTCTATATCGACATCGACGAGTTCAAACGCATCAATGACACGCTGGGACATCTAATCGGCGACGAGTTCCTGAAAGGTGTGGCGGAGCGGTTGCGCCAGTCGGTCGGCGCTGAGGATTTCATCGCCCGCCTCGGCGGGGACGAATTCGCTATCCTTCAGCACGGCATCAAGTGCGCCGAGGATGTTCACGCGCTGGTCGCGCGGATCTATCAGGCGCTGCGTACCCCGTTCGACTGCCATGGCCATCAGCTTTCGAGCGATGCGAGCATCGGCATCGCGATTGCCCCGCGCGACGGCTCGGACCTTTTCGATCTCCTGAAGAACGCCGATCTCGCGATGTATGCGGCGAAGGCCGCCGGCCGCAGGACCTATCGCTTCTTCGATCCGGAGATGGAGCAGCAGGCCAATCATCGCCGCGAACTGGAGGCAGACTTGCGCGAGGCGCTGGTGCAGGGCGGGTTCGAACTGCACTATCAGCCGCAGGTCGATCTGCGCAGCGATTGCGTCACCGGCTGCGAGGCGCTATTGCGCTGGCGGCATCCGGTGCGCGGCATGATCTCGCCCGCCGACTTCGTGCCGGTCGCCGAGGAGACGGGCCTGATCGAGGAGATCGGGCAATGGGTGTTGCGCACCGCCTGTGCCGAAGCCGCAGCCTGGCCGGCTCATGTCCGAATCGCCGTCAACGTCTCGCCGATCCAGTTCCGGTCGGAAACGCTGTCGGTGAAAGTCGCCGCTGTCCTTGCCGAGACCGGACTCGACCCGCGCCGGCTGGAGTTGGAGATCACGGAGGCCGTTCTGATCGCGGACGATGACGCGGCGCTTGCGACGCTGAATCAGCTCCGCGCGCTCGGCATTCACATCGCGCTCGACGATTTCGGCACCGGCTATTCCTCGCTGCAATACCTGCAGCGCTTCCCGTTCGACAAGATCAAGATCGACCGCTCCTTCGTCAAGGAAGTGACGCGCAATGCCTCGTCGGCCTCGATCATCCGTGCGGTGGTCAGCATCGCTGCCGACCGCAACATGATCACGACTGCCGAAGGCGTCGAGACGTTGCAGCAGCGCGAGACCGTACAGAGTCTCGGATGCACGCAGATGCAGGGCTATCTGTTCAGCGCCGCGCGCCCCGCGCAGGAAATCCGCACGCTCTTGGCATCGGCGGAGGCCGGCGTCGACGCCGCGGCGTGAGCTTTCCTAGCGGCGCGCCTCGGAAATCGCCTTCCTGAGAATTCGCGACAGCAGTTCCACCGAATAGGGTTTCTGGATCAGCTCGAAGCCGCGGTGGGCGCTTTCCGCCAGCACGTTGCTGTAGCCGCTGGTCAGGACCACGGGCAGGCCGGGATAGCGTTCGCGCACGATGCCGGCGAGCTCGACGCCGTTCATCCCGGGCATGATGACGTCGGAAAATACCAGGTCGGCGGAAAACTCGTCCTCGGCCAGGATTGCGAGCGCGGCGTCCGCGCTGGCGACGCGGCGTACGGTGTAGCCGAGATCTTCCAACAGTTCGGTGGAGAACTGGCCGACGTCGTCATTGTCCTCGACCACGAGCACGCGGTAGCCGCGGCCGCGGGCAGCGGGCTCGCTGGCGGTCGCGGCGGCTTCGCTGGTATCGGCCGGCACCGCGGCCTGCGGCAGGTAGATCGTAAACGTCGCGCCCCGGCCGGGCTCACTTGCAACTGCGATATCGCCGTCGGATTGCTTGGCAAAACCGAACGCCTGGCTCAGCCCGAGGCCGGTGCCCTTGCCGACTTCCTTGGTGGTGAAGAACGGCTCGAAGATCGTCTCGAGCAGGGCAGGTGCTATGCCACAGCCGGTGTCGGTCACGGTGATGGCGACGAAGTCGCCGCTGCGGGCGGGCTGGGCACGCAGCGGTGGAATCGCATTCACCTTGCAGACCTGAATGATCAGCCGCCCCTCGCTGTCCATGGCATCTCGGCTGTTGACGGCAAGATTCATCAGCGCGGTTTCGAATTGCGCGACGTCGGCGATTGCGAAGCAATTGAGATCGGCGATTTCGACGTCGATCCTGATCCGGGCACCGACGAGGGGACGGATCAATTGCGCGACGGACTCGACCTGGGTGCCGACGTTGAACACCTGCGGCTTGAGCGGCTGCCTGCGGGCGAACGCCAGCAATTGTCCGGTCAGCTTGGAGGCGCGCTCGACGGTCTCGGCGATCGCGTCGATGTAGCGCCGGCGCCGCTCCTCCGGCAACTCGCGGCGGCGCAGGAAATCGGTCGCGGAGCGGATGATGGTCAGCAGATTGTTGAAATCGTGCGCCACGCCGCCGGTCAACTGTCCGACCGCTTCCATTTTCTGCGACTGGCGCAGCGCTTCTTCGCCCTGGCGGCGCTCGGTGACGTCGATGGCCTCCGGCACGGCGCCGATGACGGTGCCGTGCCGGTCGTGCAGCGGGCGCATCGCGAAATCGAAATAGCGGTCGCCGATCGGCAGGTGCAGCAGCATTTCAATCTTGACCTCTTCGCCCTGCATGACCGTGATGAACGCGTCGCGGACGGCGTCACGCATGCCGGAGGTCGCGGCAAACCATGGCGTTTCCCAGAACGGCTGGCCGACCACCGCGCCGGCGTCGGCGCGGATGCCGGCCAACGCCGTGCTGTTGGCATAGAGAACCTCGCCGCTTTGGTTGAGCAACGCCTGATATTGATGGCTGGTCTCGAAGATCGCCCGCATCTGGGCTTCGCTGGATTCGAGCTGCGCCGTCCGCTCGGCGATCCGCAGTTCGAGAATTTCGTTCAGTCGGCGCAGATCGTGCTCGGCCTGCTTGGCCGAGGTGACGTCGTGGGCAACGCCGATGAAGCCGATGTGCTTGCCGGTCGGATCCCAGCGCGGCTGGGATTCCGAGCGTAGCCACCGCCATTCGCCGTCGGCGCGCTGGTAGCGCGCCTCCAGCACGAACGGCTTGAGCGATGCTTCGCCTGCGACGGATTCCTGGACAACGCGCGCCGCGTCGTCCGGATGCAGCCTTTTCCGCCAGTCGAACACGATAGCTTCCTCGAACGGCAGTCCGAGGAAATCGACATAGGCCTGGTTGGCGAAGGAACGCGTGCGATCGAGCTTGGTGACCCAGATCGGCACCGGCGCGCTGTTGGCGATCAGGCGGAAGCGCTCCTCGCTTTCGCGTAAAGTTGCCTGCGCCAGCATCTGGTCGGTGACGTCGCAATCGGCGCCGACGAGGCGCAGCGCGCGGCCGTCGGCCTCGCGCTCGATCTTGGCGACGACGCGGATCCAGCGGACTGCGCCGTCGTTCGGCCGCACGATGCGGTATTCGGCCGAATAGTCCTCGCTCTGGCTCTTCAATACGCCGAACAGGTGCTGGACCGTTTGCTCGCGATCCTCGGGATGGATTCGACTGACCCATTCCTCGTAGGTCTCGTTGGCCGCCTCGGGCGGCAGCCCGTGAACGAGAAGATATTCGGGGGAGCGGCGGTTCTTGACGCCGTCACGGAAATCGATCTCGAGACCGCCGACGCCGGCGATGCGCTGGATCCGCGCCAACTCCGCTTCGCGCTCCTGCAAGGCACGATGGGCTCTGTCGCGCTCATCAGCGATTTCCTGCAGATCTTGCCGCAAGCGCTCGGCTGCCGCGACTTCAGGCAGGATGTTCGTAGTGTCGGAAGGGGTCATGCGTGCCGGCAACCTCTGGCGGCACTTTCACACAACAGCCGGCGCGTTTGCCAGCCTCATTTGCCCTTGGTGGTTGACCGGCAGTTATAGGCCCTGCGGAACCCGGCGGCCTGCGCGTCTTCCTCGGAACAAAACCAGCGATCCGGCTTGGTCAGGCCCGGATAGGAGCGGCATGCCTGCAGATGGTAGATGCCGAGGTTCCCGGTGACGCGCGCGCGCACCGCGTACTTGCCCTTGATGTTGCAATTCGCTGGCATCACGAGATCCTCGGGGAACAGCGCCTCGCGGATTTCGCGATCGCGATCGGCGCGGCACGCGGCGCCGAGCAGGGGCGCGTCTATCTTCCCGGCGCGGAACTCGCGCGGCGCGACGAAGCAGCCTTTCCAGAGTCCCTGGCGGTCGTCCTTGGCGCGGGCTTCGTCCACCTGGAAGCGACCGCTGGCGGAGACTTCGACATTCAGGGCAAAGCCGTTGCGGACAAGGAGCTGGCTCAAACTGGTCGTGTCACCTTCGATCTTGCATACGCCGATGCGCCGTTTCTTGAACGAGGGATCGGGACCCAAGTCATCGCAGCGAACCTGTTTGCCGCCGATCAGCTTGGTCAGTTGATCGCGCGCCTCAATCCCGCAGGTCCAGCTATCGGCATTCTGATCGATGCAGAGTTGATCAACGGTGGGCGCATCGATGCCGTCGAGCCGGTACGTAATGTTGCCGAGCTGAAGCGTGCTGCCATCTCGAACGGTGGCCGTTGCGGCCGAACTCTGGCTAGCCGGAAGGACGGTCGACAGCAACGCTGCAACCAGGAAAATTCGTAACTGCATCTGATTCATTTCAAATCAATTCCACACCCGCGAGCGCCTTCTAGCATAAGCTGACGTGCTTGAACCAAGATGCCGGCGCTAGTGGCGCAAGCAAAACAGGTTGGGGAAAGCCGGGAGGCTGTTGCGACCAGACGACAGAGCCCATTGACTTCACGAGAACAAAAGATGAACATAGGTCATCTCGCTTAACACGGAATATTGCCATGTCGTCCTCTTCACAGCCGAAGTCCGAAGAGAACGACGAGCTGGAAGCCGCTGTAGATCAGGCGATTTCTGCCTGTGGTGGGGATATGAGGGCGACGATCCGCGCGTTGATCGTGGCTAACGAATATCTGGAATCCGAGGTCGGCGAGCTGATGAAAGCGGTATCTCATGCCTATGCGCGGGCCGCTTCAACGCCTATTCCGGCTGAATTACCGCCGGCTGGCACCGCGAAGCCGGTACGAGACCGTTGCCTCCATCGATTTTTGCTGTACGACGGGTGTGTTACCCGCGTCCCGCATGTCTCATTGCGGGGGAGGATCCCGCCTAAAGCTCAAGCAAGAAGAACATGTTCAAGAGAATTCTGATCGCAAATCGCGGCGAGATCGCCTGCCGGATCATCAAGACTGCGCGCCGAATGGCGATCGAGACGGTCGCGGTGTATTCCGAGGCCGACCGCGATGCGCTCCACGTCGAAATGGCGGATAAGGCCGTGCTGATCGGCCCGCCGGCGGCGGCCGAGAGCTATCTGTTGATCGACCGGATTATCGATGCTTGCCGCAAGACCGGCGCAGAGGCAGTGCATCCCGGTTATGGCTTTCTTTCAGAGCGCGAGGCGTTTCCGCGCGAGCTCGCCAAGGCGGGTATCGTCTTCATCGGCCCCAATCCCGCCGCCATTGCCGCAATGGGCGACAAGATCGAATCCAAGAAGGCCGCCGCGAAGGCAAAAGTCTCGACCGTGCCGGGACATCTCGGTGTGATCGAGGACGAAAAGCACGCGGTGAAGATCGCCGACGAGATCGGCTATCCCGTGATGATCAAGGCCTCTGCCGGCGGCGGCGGCAAGGGCATGCGGATCGCGCATTCGAAGAAGGAAGTCGCCGAGGGCTTCAACCTCGCCAAGGCGGAAGCGAAATCCTCGTTCGGCGACGACCGCGTCTTCATCGAAAAGTTCATCGTCGATCCCCGCCACATCGAAATACAGGTGCTCGGCGACAAGCATGGCAATGTGATCCATCTTGGCGAGCGCGAATGCTCGATCCAGCGCCGTAACCAGAAGGTCATCGAGGAAGCGCCGTCGCCGCTGCTCGATGAAACCACCCGCCGCAAGATGGGTGAGCAGGCGGTGGCACTGGCGAAGGCGGTGCATTACGATTCGGCCGGAACCGTCGAATTCGTCGCCGGCCAGGACAAGAGCTTTTACTTCCTGGAGATGAACACCCGTC
Source organism: Bradyrhizobium sp. sGM-13 (assembly GCF_018398875.1). Classification (GTDB taxonomy): domain Bacteria; phylum Pseudomonadota; class Alphaproteobacteria; order Rhizobiales; family Xanthobacteraceae; genus Bradyrhizobium. Next base: position 152,757 of record NZ_JAGWDK010000005.1, read on the forward strand.
TGCAGGTCGAGCATCCCGTCACGGAACTGGTCACGGGCATCGACCTGGTCGAGCAGATGATCAGGGTCGCGGCCGGCGAGAAGCTTTCCATCGCTCAGAAGGACGTCACGCTGACCGGCTGGGCCGTGGAATCGCGCGTTTATGCCGAGGATCCGTTCCGCAACTTTCTGCCGTCGATCGGCCGGCTGGTGAAATACCGGCCGCCGGCGGAAGCGAGCCAGGACGGCGTTACCATCCGCAACGACACTGGTGTGCAGGAGGGCGGCGAGATCTCGATCCATTACGATCCGATGATTGCCAAGCTCGTGACGCACGCGCCGTCACGAGCCGCCGCCATCGAGGCGCAGGCCACGGCGCTCGACGCGTTCTACGTCGACGGCATCAGGCACAACATTCCGTTCCTGTCAGCGTTGATGAACCATCCGCGCTGGCGCGAAGGCAAGTTTTCCACCGGCTTCATATCAGAGGAATTTCCAAAAGGGTTTTCGGCGCGTCCGCCGGAAGGCGAGATCGCGCGGCGGCTGGCCGCCGTGGGTGCCGCGATCGATCACGTGCTCGGCGAGCGCAAGCGCCAGATTTCCGGTCAGTTGACCGGCCGCCTGGTGCAGCGTGAACGCCGCCGCGCGGTGTGGCTCGACCGCGACGAAATCGCGCTGGACGTGGCACGCGAAGCCGACGGCATCGCGGTGCGTTTCATCGGCGCCGACGGTCTGCCCGGCAATCCGCACAACCTGATCTCGGCCTGGACGCCGGGCGAGCCGGTCTGGCACGGCACGATCGACGGCCACTTGGTCGCGATGCAGGTGCGCGCCATCCCGAACGGCTTCCGCCTCGCGCATCAGGGCGTTGAAGTTGCAGTCAACGTTTTCACTGAAAGCGAGGCTGCCGCCGCGCGGCTGATGCCGGTGAACTCGGCGGCCGACACCGGCAAGAAGCTGCTGTGCCCGATGCCGGGGCTCGTGGTGTCGATTGCGGTCGCCGAAGGGCAGGAGGTCAAGTCCGGCGAGACATTGGCCGTGGTCGAGGCGATGAAGATGCAGAACGTGCTGCGCGCCGAACGCGACGGCACCGTGAAGAAGATCCATGCCGCGGCCGGCGCCACACTGGCGGTGGACGCGCTGATTTTGGAGTTTGCGTAGACGCAACCTCCGTCATCGCGAGGAGCGTCAGCGTAGAACTGAGGGCACCATGGCTTTCCGTCAGCGCCGAGAGAGATTGCGTTCCATCCTCGCCGGCCCCGCCTGCGTCCGGCCAGGATCAGTCTATGACGCGACCTCGATCCGCATTGCCGAAGACCTCGGTTTCGAGCTCGGCATGTTTGGCGGCTCGGTGGCCTCGCTGGCCGTTCTCGGCGATCCCGATATTGCGCTGATCACATTAACGGAGCTGGCCGAGCAGATGCGGCGGATGTCGCGCGCTTCGACACTGCCGGTATTGGTCGATGCCGACCACGGCTATGGCAATGCGCTCAATGTTCGCCGTACCGTGCATGAACTCGAGGCCGCCGGCGCCGCTGGCCTCACGATCGAGGATACGCTCTTGCCGCAGGCGTTCGGGCAGGCCGGAACGCAATTGATTCCGTTGGAGGAAGGCGTCGGCAAGATGAAGGCCGCGCTCGATGGCCGCAGCGATCCCTCGCTGGTCATCATGGGCCGCACCGGCGCCGTGTCCGTCACCGGCCTTGACGACGCGATCGCGCGGGCGAGAGCGTATGAGGCCACCGGCGTCGATGCGCTGTTCTTCACGGGCATCAAGAGCCGGGGCGAACTGGAAACGATTTCCGCCGCGACGACATTGCCGATCGTGCTCGGTGGTGCGCCCGAGGACATGACGGCGCTGGATTATCTCGCCGGTCAGCGCGTGCGGATCGCGCTGCAGGGCCACGCGCCATTCGCCGCCGCAACGCAGGCCGTGTACCAGACGCTGAAGGCGTTGCGTGAGGGAACCTCGCCGAAAAATTTGAACGGCCTTGCAACTGCCGAGTTGACCAGCCGGGCCATGCGCGATGCCGAAGTAAAGGCGCGCGCCGGCGCATTTCTCGGGTTGAAGAATAAATGAGCGATGCAATTCGTCATGTCACGATAAGCGGCCGGGTGCAGGGCGTCGGCTATCGCGCCTGGGTCGACGACACAGCACGGGCGCGCGATCTCGAAGGCTGGGTACGTAACCGCAGGGACGGCCGTGTCGAGGCGGTATTCGCAGGTCCTGCGGAGCCGGTGACCGCAATGATCTCGGCTTGCCGGCGAGGGCCGTCGTCGGCGCAGGTCGAGGCGGTACAGGACGATGCCGGCAATCCCGAGATGCTGAAGCTGCGGCGGGCAGGGGAGCGGTTCTCGGTGCTGCCGACGATATAGCGTCCGTGACATGGCCGAAACACCCACGAGGTGACCGAAGCCGCAGCAGCCTGGACGCGATTGGAGACGGATCCATCATTCCCCGATCTTCTGGATCGGAGTCCTGATGTGCCTAACCGCGATCACGATCTACATGCTGTCTGATAGTCTTTCGTGGCGGCTCAGCGCGCGGTAGGACCCGGCAGACGCTGGGCTGTGCGCTAAAATTCGAGGATGATGCGCCCGCCCCTCGCTACTGCCGGCTTTGCTCCCGAGAGCGAACATCAGTTAGAGGCGTTACCACGTCTGCGAAGGGGCAGAAGCGGCCATGGCACATAGCCAACTTCTTGCATTCGATAAGTCTCAAACAACCAGACGATTTCAGAGCCAAGGGAGACTTCACGTCAGGTCGGCCAGCTCGCCTCCAGGATGCGAGTAGCACCGGCACACCCCTTGATTTTGCGCGATCTCCGTGGTAACTACGCTTCATGATCAAGACGTCGTGCGCATCGTGGACCCGTAAAAACGTGACCCGCTCTCGCTGGGCCGTGGAAGGAGTCGTGCGCTAGGAATTTGACGACGCGATCTTTTCACCAGGCCCCGCCGGCATCGGACGGGGCCTTTTGTTTGGTCACGCTCCCTGCTGGCACAACAGCAGGAGCATCCGATGTCACCCCAACAGACGAACCTTACATCCGAGACCGGGCGCGATGCCGCAGGGCTCCGCCTCGACCTCGCCATCGCTTTGGTGAAAGACGCCTCGGGCAATGCTTTGGCCGAGGCGTGCCCCGATGCCTCCATCGCAGCGCTGAGAGACGCTTCCTCGGAAAAGGACGCGGCTGGACCACCAGTCGCATCGACGCGGAGCGTCTTGAGTTTGCTCCAGGGATATTGGCGTGCGTTCAGAAAACGGCGCCAAACCGAGAGTTTGTACGACCTGAATGACAGAGAGCTGATGGATATCGGCCTGACACCCAGTGACATCGACCACGTCGTCGCTCGCCGAGCTATTGAAAGGCTCAGAGATGGCACGACGTATCTATGGCTGTCTCGTGGTGTGATGTAACTGATGGTACGTCATCGCCACTTCTGCACGTTTAGTGGCAGTCCGTCGGGCGGATCAGCGAAGCGTGATCCGCCACTTTTTCTACAATCGTCGTGATGGCGGATTACGCCAACGCCGATCGGCCATCGAGCTGCGATCGCGACCAACACCACTTGCCGGTGGTGCGATCTTTCTCGTCCGCTAAGGGGGCAATAGCGGAAATCGGCCCGCTTGATCAGTGCGTCCGCTCTACCCTCGATAGTGTTGCAAAAGTCGAAAGTTGCAGCGGTCCAAATTTTTGGCGAAAACCTGAGGCGCAAAGAGATCGATGATTCGCATAGCCTGAGTCGCGCTACCGAAGTCGCCCATGAATTTGGCGCAAGGCGATGAGGTCCCTCAGATCATTACACGAAGAACGCGCCAGCGGCCCTCAGAACTTTTAACATCTCCTGCAAAACGACTGTTGCAACACAATCCCCTCAAAGGCAGACATGAAGCGGAATGGGCGGCATGTCGGCGAAGGGCCAGAAGGAGATATTCCGATCGGATAATTCCCATTCTGCTCGATCAGGACTTCCCCTTGAGTTTAAAGGATCCGAAGAATTTATCTTTCTTTTCCGCCACCACATCGCGATACGCATTGGGGTATTCAATCGTAAGTGTGTAGAGCGTACCTTTCATCCTGATGTAGCGGAAATGCGCAGCCGTTGCCGAGTTGGCGACTGAGAAGGACAGATTATCGACGTCATCCTTGGTATTGCGGCTTACATCAGACACTTTGTTAGCGGGATCGGATGAGAAAGATTTGGGGATCGCCGCGAGATCGACAGGCGTCCTTGCGGTTACCGGCAGTTCAACCGCCGTAAACTTGATTCCCTCAGAACTCCTGCCGCCGACGACATGGCTCACTTCTCCCGTGCCCGGGTCGCGAGTCGTGAAATCATTGAAGGGAATTGGCAGAAGGATCGAGAACGAGCCCTTGGTCGAAATAGCCGGATACCACCCCGCGCCATCGTCTACGTTAACGCCGACACGATGCATTTCAAGTTTCGGTTCTGCAGTGGCGGATGTAGAGACTATGAGCGCCAGCGAAAGGACACTCGCGAGCAGCCGCAGAATGGAGATGGGCATGGATGGTCTCCTACCGTTGCTGCCCCGACCAACCGACATTCGCTAACCGGTTTGCGCGTTTGTCTGAGATCAATTCGTCAATCTCCGCACCATCCGCAGCACAATAGACAACGACGTCACGACATTGCCTAGGATGTCCTTTTGACAAGTTGGCGACACGACAGTCCGGCCTCTATTTCTGTCCAGAAGCCGCAATGCGTTGGAGAGTTTGCATGCGCCCCGTGGTGTGTCGCATGGAGTAGCAGCACAATCGTGATCGCCGCCAATGCAACGGAAGCGACAAAGATACGTATCATTGTGTGCGTAATTCCCAGTAAGAGCTATCGCCAAAGACAACGAAGCCCCCTGAGAGATCATCTCCGGGGGCTTTTTGGATCGTTGAGACTGGGTACATCCGCCAATCCCAACGATACTCGCTCTCGCAATCTCGCCACCTGATCATGTAAAGTATGTGGCAGCGGTGCGTCACCAGCGCGATCTTATTCCGTCAGAAAGCTGCGAGCGACGGCTCGCGTTTGTGCCAATCGGCGCGCCGACGACGTTCACCGGGCGTGCTCTTGTCGATCCCAATGTTGCCGAACACCGTGACCGGGGTCGTCAAGAAGACCGGAGACGTAAGTTTAGCAGCGTAGTGGATGCAGTGCGCTGCGTTCTTGATGTTCAGCGCCGCTGGGGCTTAAACACGCGGTGCCGAGCCTCGGGCATTGTCCTAATCAGTACACTCGCGAAGGCAAATTAGGGCACGCTCCGACGCGACCGTCACGAGGCGCGCGCCAACCTTGGCGCTCATGGCCCGCGTGCACTAACCGACCAGACCGAATCAAGATCGTGGATCTGATTGGCGACGTCCGTGCCTCCAATAGCGTTCGCGCCCATAAAGAAACGCCAGCAGCCAAAGAAGGCTACCCATGGCGAGCCAGAGCAGTCCGGTGACAGCATCCTGACTGAACTCCAGCTTCTCGAAAGCCGGCCACATCCACCAGCCGCCCCGGATCAGGAGCGCGAGCCATACGAGCATCAACATATGCCAAAGGACGAATCTCACCATCGCCTGATCGCGAACCGCAAGTACCGATTCTCCCGTCGCTCCGTCACGCTGCAAACCGCTTCATGATGTCAGCCCAAGAGTAGTACGCCCAATAGCCGACGGACAGGAGGCCCGTGACGAAGCTGAACCAGAGGATAATGGCGTTCAGCGTACTGACCCTAAACTCCGGCGGCAGACGACGGTTATTGATCATCATGATCTGCAGCGAACCGATCGAGCGGTAGACCACAGCCGCCACAGCCACCATTAGCCACATGAAGAACGGCTGTTGCTGTAGGATCAGATAGAAGCCTGCCAAGACCGCGACGGTTACCACAATGAAGTACCACACGCGGTAAGGAATCTTGTCTTCTAGATTGGTGGTCACAGCGATCGCATCGGTCGTGGTGCGGCCGACGAAGGTGTCATAAAACGGGAACTGGGCGTCGTAAAGCGTGACCATGATGACGATCAGCATTAATGCCCCAGCGGCCGGACCGAGAACGCCCTGTGCCACGATCGCCATCTGCAGCGGCACCTCCACGCCGGTCGGCACCTTGCCGGTATTCAGGAACTCGTTGTGGAGGTAGGCATAGCCGGCGACAGAGTAGAGATAGGTCATGATCAAGCCACCGATGATCGCCCACCATACGACAAGGCTCAAGCCGCCCAGCCGGACCCACTGCTTCATCTTGGCGACTTCCTGCGGGTCGTTGCTGTTCCAGCGTATCTCTTCGGCAGTAATCCGCTCGGGCGGTCTCAGGAGGCCCGTGACCTGACCCGCGTAGCGGCCCATGCCCCATCCTGCCGCGACGACCCAAAAGCTGACCCACATCAGGCTGCCGCCGGGCTGATTGTAGAGCGCAACGATATCGAGCGGCGTAACACTCTTAGTCCATTCCGGCGAAAAGAATAGAAGCCCCAAATAGGCCTGCAGAATCGTAATGTAGTCGGCGGCTTTGGCGGCAATGACAGTGATCGCCAGGACCAGGGCGATATTCAGAAACATGATGACCTTGAAGAACCATTCGAGAAACGCGTAGGTGCGGTTAGAAAAGTAGAAGACAACGAGAACCAGCACGAGGGCCAGCACGGCCCAGATGTATTGCGGCGGCAACGCCTGGCCAAAAAGGGTCCAGCCCTGAGGCGTGGAAATGCCGGTGAACCTTTGCGCAGCGACGACCGCGCCTCCCATCCACGCCGGCCACGCCCACGTCAGCACCGCGGCGATCGCCCAGAACCACGGCCAGAAGCCACGTGGTGCCAGCTCGTTGGTGCCGGCGAAGAACGACCGACCAGTGCAGCAGCTGTATTTGATGCACTCATATACCAGCGCCGTCTCGACGATGACGGAGATTACCAGCAACCAGTACCAACCGAGCGCCCCGCGTGCGGCCACGTTGGGCAGCAGGTAAGCCTCACCCCCACCGATCGAGATGCCGAAGTTGATGGCTTGGGGTCCCACTGCGGCAATGATGCCGCCAATCGTCAAAGGTAGCGGGTCTGGAACATTCTGAAGAGCGCGCGGACCGCTGGTCTCACCGCTAGCTGCTGCAACTTCGGCCATGTTCGCCCCCTTAGGTCCCTCGAAACGGGTGGGCACACGTCCAAATCTTGGGGAGGGTGCTCCCCAGACAGGCAGGTGTCAAGGCACGCGCAATGGGTATTGCCTCTTCCATCGGTTGTTTGCCCTCACGCAGTTCATCAGTTTCTAAGCAACGCGGACTAGCGGCGCACCGGGCTCGGCAATCCGAAAGGTGGGACGCGGTGGACAACAGGGCAACGGTTTCGGGCCTCTCCTGAGGCGCGTCGTCTTGAGCGCGAGCGCCTGAGATGGCTCCTGCCGCTCGGCCGTGTCGAGCTGGCGAAGATATCGCGCAAGGCTCCCTTCAAGCTGCGCCCGACACCTTGCGCAAAAAATGTGAGCTGCTTGAGAATCTCTATATTGTTGGTGGCGGAATGGCGCGCGAAAGAGCCGTGCGACAGCGGTCATTACGACCCTCCATGCGTTTAGCCCGCCCATTTATAGCGCTGGGGCTCCGCATAGATGTGCGCTGGCTCACCAGTCGGCTCGACAAGACTTAACATTGCTACAGGAAATTTCGCCCTAATGCGTCCGTTCGCCCGGCGCGAACTCGCCGTCGTGCTGGATGGAGGCGCTGTCGACATATTGCACGTCGACCGAGGAATACACGATGCTGCGGTTGCGGCCGAGGCGCTTTGCCTCGTAGAGGGCGGTGTCGGCTTCTCCCACCAGCGCGGCCTCGTCGACTGTCGAACGGGTTTTTGCCGCAACGCCTGCGCTGATGGTGATGTAGCCGCGGCTCGAGCCCGTGTTCGGAATGCCGAGCGCCCGAACCGTCAGCCGGATGGCTTCGGCAACCTTCATTGCATCGTCTTCCGAGCTGTTCGGCAGCACGACGGCGAATTCCTCGCCGCCATAGCGCGCGGACAGGCCTGACGTGTTGTTGGTCGCATTGCCGATGGCTTTTGCAACCGCCTGCAGGCAACGGTCGCCGGCCTGATGCCCATAGGTGTCGTTGTAGCCTCGTGCATCGAGCGCGACGACCTGATCCGCCTGATCGCCCATGTGATCGCGTGCCCCGAGATCTCAGGACCGGTCAACGCGACGGCGCCGATCCCGGTCACCAATCTAACATTCACCGAAGAGCTTGGCCGACGCCTGCGCCGGCCTGCGATGTTCCGCATCCCCTGCGGGCTGTTGCGCCGTGTCGGCGCCGATTTCGCCAATGAATTGCTGCTGGGCGGCCAGCGCGTGTTGCCGAACAAGGCGCTCCGCAACGGTTTTGTATTCCGGCATGAAATGCTGCGCAGCGCCTTCGAGGCGATCTTGTGAGGAGGATAGTGACCCACCAGCCAGCCGTCACCGCGGTAGTTTCGCGATCGCCTGGCTGAGTTCGTGAATTTCGTAGGGCTTGCGCAGAATCGGAAAGTCGCCGCGCACGTTCCGCGCGGAATCGCTATAGCCGCTGGTCAGGAGGATCGGCAGTCCGGGTCTGACGGCCTTCAAGTGGCGCGCCAGACCGAGGCCGTCCATTTTGCCGGGCATCACGATGTCGGAGAAGACGAGGTCTATCCTGTCGAGTTCGATTTCGCGCAACGCGGCTTCGGCGCTCGCCACCCTGCGCACGGTGTAGCCGAGCTGTTCGAGCAGACCGGTGCTGACGGCTGCAACGTCCGGATTATCCTCCACCAGCAGCACGGTGCCGCTTCCGCCGGTTTCGACCGCGTCGACATCCTCCGCCGCGTCAGCGGCCTCCTTTCGCGGCAGCAGGATTGTGATCTTCGTGCCCTTGCCGAGTTCGCTCGCCACCTTGACCGTTCCGCCGGCCTGATGGGCGAAGCCGTGAACCTGCGATAGTCCGAGACCCGTGCCCTTGCCGATCGGCTTGGTGGTGAAGAAGGGATCGAAGATTTTGCCGAGCACATCGGGCGCGATGCCGGTGCCGGTATCCTCCACCGAGATCGCGACATATTCTGTATCGGCCTCGCCTGGCGCCTCGTTGCGCGCCGATATCGTGATGACGCCGCCGCCGGGCATGGCGTCGCGCGCGTTGATGACGAGGTTGACCAACGCCGTCTCGAACTCGGTGACGTCGACCATCACCGGCCAGACGCCCGGGTCCATGTCGAGTTGCAAGCTCACCACGTTGCCGACGCCGCTGTCGAGCACCTCGCGCATCGCATCGATCCGTTCGGCGACGTCGACGACCTGCGGATTGACGCTCTGCCGACGCGCGAATGTCAGCAACTGGCTGGTGAGGGAGGCGCCGCGTTTGGTCGCTCCTTCGATCGCCGATAGCGCCCGCAGGCACCTGGGATCGTGGCCCACCGCTTTCTTCAACGTGTGAAGACTGCCGCTGACGATCATGAGCAGATTATTGAAGTCGTGCGCCACGCCGCCGGTCAGTTGGCCGAGCGCATCGAACTTCTGCGATTCCGCGAGCTGCTGGTGCATCCGTTCGAGCTTGAGCTGGGCTTCGCGGCGCTCGGTAATGTCCCGGGTGATTTTAGCGAAGCCGACGAGCTCGCCGTCTTCGTAAATGGGATCGATGACAACGCTGGCCCAGAAGAACGTGCCGTCCTTGCGAACGCGCCAGCCATCCTCCTCGTAGCGCCCCTGTTCCCGAGCAATGCGCAAGGCGCGAAGCGGCTTGCCATTCGCGCGGTCGACTTCGGTATAAAAACAGGAAAAATGCTGTCCGATGATTTCGGCGGGCGCGTAACCCTTGATCCGCTGGCCGCCTATATTCCAACTCGTGATGATTCCGGCTGGATCCAGCATGTAAAGCGCATAGTCGGAAACGCCTTCGACCAAGAGTCGGAAATTGCGTTGGCTTTCGAATAGATCCCTTTGCTGTTGCTGATCTTTTTTCGACATCCGACCTGCCCATTTAACTGGCGCAAACGCTTGTCCTGTCGATTGGTTCCACGGTCGGTGGGCTTTTTAACGAAATGGTGGGTTACCGCGCGGCGGCCACGCTTCTGAACGTCGCCGCCAGCGTCCGCAGCGCCGCGAGCTTGGCTGGGTCGCTGACCTTCGAGTGCAGCATCACCTTTGAGGAAGCGAGCCGCGGCAGTCCTTCGGCCGGCCCGATATCGACCAGGCCCGGTGGCGCAATCCGGTGGGCCAGTGGCGCTACCGCGAGGCCGGCCAATGCCGCGGCGGCCACGGCGGTGACGCCGCCGCCGACAAAGCTCTCGCTCCAGGCGATGCCGGCCTTGTCGAGGGCACGGACGGCGAGCGCGCGTACGCCGCAGGGCGGCGCCAGCACCGCCAGCGGCAGCGTTTCGCCGCTGCGCCAGGTGAGACTTTTGGCGGCAAACCAGCCGAAGCCGTCTTCAGTGAGCTTCTCGCCGCCGCGGCGGCTGCCTTCCTGGCGGACCACCACGGCATCGAATTCGCCGGCATCATAGGCGTCGAGCATCTGGCGCGAGAAGCCGATGGTCACGGAAAGCGCCAGTTGCGGCGACACCGCGTGCAGCCGTTCGAGCAGCGGCACCAGTTCGGGGCCTGCGGCGTGATCGGAGATCCCGAGCGACAATTGCGGACGCGTGGGCTTATCGTCCGACAGCGCACGGTCATGCGCCTCGATCAGCGCGCGGGCGTGGGACAGGAATGCCGCGCCCTCGGCGGTCAGCGCGACGGTGCGCGGCGAGCGCTCGACCAGCCGCCGGCCCACCACGCTCTCCAGCCGTTGCAGCTTCATGCTGACGGCGGCCTGCGTCGTGCCAAGCGCTTCGGCGGCGCGGGTAAAGCCTTGTAGTTCGGCGACCAGCAGGAACGCCCGCACCGTATCGATATCGAGCGTGCTCACGGCATCATCAACATATCTTATCATTGATATGAATGAAGATAAGATACCAAAATGACGGCTGCGGGTCTAGCTAGAGCGAAGCGCAATGCCAGCGCGCCAACTCAAGGAGAACGACCATGCCGCTCATCACCGTCACCTATTCCAGCGTGCGCAAGGCGCCGTCGCTGAAGGCCGAGATCGCGTCCGCTGTCAGCGATCTCACCGCGCGAATCCTGCGCAAGGATCCGAAGGTCACTGCTGTCATCGTGAAATCGGTCGATGCCGCCGACTGGTTCGCCGGCGGCAAGTCGCTCGCCGAGCAGAGCCTCGCCAGTTTCTGGCTCGACGTTCACGTCAGCGAGGGCACCAACACCAAGGACGAGAAGGCGGCTTATCTCGCCGCGCTATTCCAGCGCATGGGCGAACTGCTCGGGCCGTTGCACGAGGAGAGCTACGCCCATGTCGATGAAGTGAAGGGCGATGCCTACGGCTTTGGCGGCCTCACCCAGGAGCGCCGCTACATCGCCGGCCTGCTCGAAGTCGCGCCGCGGAAGGCTGCGGCGTAAAAGATCGCCTGACGAGCGGACGGCGCGCGCGGCGCCGTCCGCTCGGCTGCTGCTAGCGGGCGGACGTAGGGCTGGTTGCCAGCGGCGTGTGGTGGTCGCCGTATGCAAGCCCGCGTCCGAGTGACCAGTCCACCGGCGTATTCTCGGAGAGCGCGATCATGATGTCGTCTGCGGAAAATCCGGCGCCGACGGCCCGATCCGCGATCCGCCGAAACAGGTTCTTCTTCTGATCGACCGTGCGCCCTGCGAGAAACAAAATCTCGATGATCGACGCATCCGGTGTGCGCGCGACATCCGGGAACGTCGGGTCAATGAACATCATTTCGCGCGCGTAGCTCGAAACGAGCTGAAACCGCTCCTCGGGCGGCACGCCGCAGGTCTCGACGAGATCCTCATGCACGGCGTCGGCGAGAGCGCAAATTCTGGCCGGTGCAAGATGGACCGGAACGGCGATACGGGCGAGGGGCATGGGAAGATCTCCAAGTTGCTGGGGACTCCGTCCTATTCATGCTAAGAGGGGAGATAAACTCTCGATTTTGCGAAACACTGATACTGAAAAATCATGAATATGATGCACCCGATGTCAGACCTCGCGGTCTTCGTCCGAACGGTCGATCTTGGGAGTTTTGCGGCCGTGGGCGCCGAAACCGAGCTGACCGCCTCGGGTGTCTCCCGGATCGTGACGAGACTGGAGCGCCGCATCGGGGCCAAGCTGCTGCATCGGACGACGCGGCGGCTGGTGCTGACGCAGGAGGGCGAAACGTTCCTGGTTCACGCGAGAAGTATCCTGTCTGCGGTCGAGGCAGCCGAAGCCGATGTCGCCTCGGTTCATGGACGTCCGCGGGGCCATCTGCGGATCAACAGCGGCACCGCTTTCGCAAGACACCGGCTTGCGCGACTGCTGCCGCAGTTCATGGACCAGTTTCCCGAAATCGCGGTCGAGCTTTCGGTGAGCGATCACCGCATCGATCCGATCGCCGACCAGGTGGACGTCACGATTCGGGTCGGCCCGCTTGGCGATAGCGGGCTGATCGCGGTTCGCCTCGGCGAAGTCAGGCGCGTCATCGCCGGCAGCCCGGGGTATCTGGAGCGCTATGGCATCCCCGAACAAGCCGCCGATCTCGCCCGGCACAATTGCCTGCAGCTCAGCGGCTTCTCGCGGCTCGCGTAATGGCCGATGTTCGATCAAGGCAAACGGATGGTGCCGGTGAAAGGATCGATCCGCTCTGATAGCGCCGATTTCCTGCTCGACCTTGCGCTCGGCGGCGCAGGTCTCGTCCGGTTTGGCGACTTTCTGGGGGAGGCGGCCGTGAAGGACGGCAGGCTGGTGCCGGTGCTGTCGCACTGCCATGATTCCGATCCGCAACCGCTCACGGCCCTGATCCTGCCGGGGCGGCAAACCATCCCGCGGGTCCGGGCTTTCGTTGAGTTCCTTAAAGCAAACATTTGACGGCTGTTGGACAGCCGCTTCCGCGCGCACCCGCGGCTCTTCGCTTCACACGATCAGCACATCCAGCACGGCCGCGGTTGCTGCGACAAGCGCGAGCGCAATCACGGTGGCTCGCCAAAGGAGTTGTTGCCGCGCCGCGCGGCGATCGTGGAAGGCCAGCCAGTCCCGAACGAATCCGGCGGGAATGTTCATCGTGACGCTAAGCCTGGTCGGATGATGCAGTTCGTGATCTGCGAACATGGCACGCACGTTCGCCACGCCCAGTCGGTCAAGTGCGCAATTCCATTCCCAGGCGTGCGTGCTGTTGGTCCATCGGTTCTCGAAGGGAAGCCTGTGCGACATCATCGCGCCTCCGCTGTTCACCGCCTGCCTCTGATATGTGGCCGCACTCGCCGTGGCGGAAGATCTCAAGAGAGAGCCGCGATAGAAGCGGTACCGATCGACAGTTTCAGGCCGTTGCCGCAGGCAGGTCTGCCATGGTCGTTCCGAACACTTCCTGGAACGCCCGCCGGAGCGCGATGTCGACATCTTCCATCGCCACGGGCAGGCCGAGATCCACGAGTGAGGTCACCCCGTAACGCGGATCGGCAACGCCGCAGGGGACGATAGCGGAAAAATGCGAAAGCTCCGGCTCGACATTGATGGCGATGCCGTGGAACGACACCCAGCGCCGCAACCGCACGCCGATCGCGGCGATCTTGTCCTCGTGGCCGACACCCTTGTCCGGCCGCCTGACCCAGACGCCGACACGATCCTCGCGGCGCTCGCCGCGCACGTTGAAAGCATCCAGCGTGCGGATGATCCATTCTTCGAGGCCGGCAACATAGGCGCGCACGTCCGGCCGCCGCCGCTTGAGGTCGAGCATCACATAGGCCACCCGCTGGCCGGGACCATGATAGGTGAGCTGTCCGCCGCGGCCGGTAGTAAACAACGGGAAGCGCGGCTCGAGCAGGTCGTCCTGCCTGCCGCTGGTGCCAGAGGTATAGAGCGGGGGGTGCTCCAGGAGCCAGACCAGTTCGGTCGCCTTCCGCTCGGCAATCTCGGCCGCACGGGCCTCCATTGCAGCCACGGCCTCGGGATAGGGTACCGGTTCCGCCGAAATCCGCCATTCGACCCCGCCGCCGCCTTGAGCTTGCGCGAAGGTCGTCAAATCAAGGCTTTGGCGGTCATTAACCATTGGCTAACCATAACGTGTTCAGGTGGGAACCACACCAATTTAGTCCCCTTTGGCGGTTCAGAAGTGGCCACCCTCGATAAAGTCAGCGTCGATCTCATGGTGGTGCTCGGCACCACGACCATGCCCATCCACCAGGTGATGCGGCTTTCCCGCGGCGCCATCATCGAACTGGACGCCACCGAGGCGGACGAGGTCAAGATCCTCGCCAATAACTTGCCCATTGCCTCCGGCGTGGTGCTGGTCGATCGCAACCGCATCGCGGTCGAAGTCAAGCAAATGCTGCCGAAATCCCCTGATGTCAGGTAGTTATCGGGGCGCAAAACTTCCTTGTCCCTCCATCCCTGATTTGTTACATCGCAGCCGTTGATCCGGCGGGCTGCAATCCTTCCAGCCGGTATCCCAAGCGCTCGTGGCGGAATTGGTAGACGCGCTGCCTTGAGGTGGCAGTGAGTAACATCGTGGGGGTTCGAGTCCCTCCGAGCGCACCAAATGCAATAAGCCGTTGATACGAAGAATATTTTCGCGATCCTTCTACTTCCACATTGTTACTGCAGCCAGCGTCAGTTTTTTTGTTCCGCGTAATCTTCCAGTTTTGTCTCGCGCGTCCTGGTCCACCGCCGTGCTCTTGCGGCCGTCTCATCCTTATTTGAACCAACGCCCCGCGAAACCACCATTCTGCTCATGAGAGGGTGGTGGCGTAGCACAGCGTAGAAATCGGCGGGCTCGTACTCGTTCGGGAGCGCTACGCAGTCTGCCGAGCTGCGCTTCTAGGTTGCATGATGATGATGTGGCACGATGGTGGAAAGCGTTCTACTATCGGGTCGAATCCGCTTTGGCTGAGGCTCCGGTTCCAGCACACACAACCCGTCTAAGCGCCCGGAAAGGCGCCGATTTTGCTGGCGTTTCGAGATCCTCCGGAGAGCTGAGAATCGCTCCCTCTCCGCCATTTCAACTGAAACTATTCGACCGATAGATCAGATTATGGAAGACATCGAGTTTAACAAATATAAATCTGAAATACGGTCAACAATACGAAAAGTACTTTCGCAATCAGAACCTGGACGTCTGGATGAGGCCGCGTTTCCTGCGTACTCACATCCCAATCCGCTCATCAACTGGCTTTTCTGGCAGCGACTCCGGAAGACTACGGAATACCTTGAGCCGCACGCACCATACCAGCGTGTGCTCGATTTCGGATGCGGATCTGGCGTCCTTCTACCGTTTCTTGCGAAGATTTCCTCTCACGTTACCGCTGCCGATCTTGATCTGACGCCGTTTGAGCGCATGAAAGCACAGATGGCATTTCACGCGAACATCGAAACGCTCGACCTCAAGACCGCAACGCTGCGTGGATTGCCCACCGCATCGTACGATGTCATCACCGCACTCGACGTACTCGAGCACGTCGAGGATCTCAAGGGTACGCTCAATGATCTCTTGCGATTACTCAAGCAAGGCGGCCGGCTCGTCATATCAGGTCCTACGGAGAATATCTTTTATAAGCTCGGTCGTCGCATGGCTGGAAAAGAATATTCCGGCGACTATCACGAGCGGGGTATTGCCGAAATCAAACGAGAGCTCGCCAATCGCGGCGCGATCGACCAGATTGCCGTTCTCTACCGTCCTATTCCGCTTTTTGATCTCTTTGCTGCGGTTCGCTAACTAGCGACATAGCACCCGACGTCGCTGATCGACTTCAGCGCAGTTCCCCCACACAGTTCGGATGCGGAAAGGGGGAGGCAATTGTGGATGACCCCCAAGGCGCCTCCTCTTCAAAGGCACCCTTGAGCTCGAAGCGCACCTTATTTCGCGATTTGTCCAGCCCCACGTTGTTACCCAAGCGAATACGCTGGCATCGCCCCGACTTGCGTGATCGCTGCTAACTGCGCCAGGCGCGAGCCGTGGCGGCGACGACAGCCAGCGTCGCCTCTGCGCCGTTGGCTTCGCCCTTCTCGAAATCTCCCTCCGTTTGCGCCATGGCGTTGGTCACATGGGCGAAGCAGACCACCGAATGACCACTCGTCGTACTGAAGGCGTACAGAGCTGCGGCTTCCATTTCGACGGCCAGCGCGCCCAACTGGCGCGCCCGTGCGATCGCCGACTCGGTTTCGCGATAGGGAGCATCCGTCGTCCATGTCGCGCCCCGATGTAGCGCGATGCTTGGCAGGGCGCGTCCCGCCTGTTCCACGCGAGTGAGAAGCGGCGCATGGGGCGCTTCGGCGAACGTGGAGCCCGGCAGATAGTGATAGCTCGTCCCTTCGTCGCGGAGCGCGCGATCGATGAGCACGAAGTACGGCGTGGGTCCGATCGGAGTAATCTGGCCAGCGGACGTCACGCTGATGAGCAGCCGGCAACCGGAGGCGAAAAGCTGCTCGGCGACCAGCACGGCAAAGGGTGCGCCGACGGCGCAGCCGACGATGCCAACTTCGCCGATACCGGCGATATCGAAGGCGAGAAGTTCGGTGTGATAGCAGGCCCATCCTTCATGGATGCGGCCCGTACCCGTCCGTTTGAGGTGGCGGACGACATCGCCATCCGGATCGAGCACGCAGATTTCGGGGACGGCGATAAATGGCAACTGCCTCTGCCTGCGCGCCTCCCTCAAGAGGGCTTCTGGTCGGAACACTGAAGGCGCCCTGTGGTCCTTGCCGTCAACGATCGGCCAAGCGCTGTCCACGCGATCAATTTTCTTGTCCATGACGCACCAGGATCAGCTTGGCTCAGGCGAGAGATTCGACCGGTAGACCCGCGGCCTTCCACTCGGGGTAGCCATCTTCGAGCCGGCGGACGCGGTAGCCGCGGGTTCTGAGCGCTGCCACGGCTTCAAACGAAAGGACGCAATAGGGTCCCCGGCAGTAGGCAATCACCTCTCGGCTTTTGGGAAGTTCACCCAAGCGTCGTTCCAGTTCGGCGAGAGGAATATTGAGGGCCCCCGGAAGATGGCCCAGCGCGAACTCGTCTTCAGGTCTCACATCGAGCACTGTGACCAGATCGTCGCGCAATCTGGCGACTAGGTCATCGCGGGATACTGGTTCGAGCGCATCTCGCGCCTGAAAATAATCAGTCACGACTCGGCCGATCTCGGCAACATTTCGCTCTCCGACACGGCCCAGAGCTTTGATCAGTGCGACCACTTCGGTATCACCAGCCAAGCGATAGAGAATGTATTTGCCGCGACGCTCGGTTTCGACGAGGCGTGCCCGCCTAAGGATCTGCAGGTGGCGCGAGGTATTTGCAAACGTCAGATGCGCCCGATCGGATAGCTCCTCGACGGTCCGCACGCCTTGGCCGAGGTGCTCCAAGAGTTCAAGCCGGTGAGAGTGACCCAGCGCCTGCGCCACTTCGGCGAGGTTCTCGTAGATCGCCTGTTTCGGTCCGGTGCTTGACACGGCTGCTCCTGGATATATCGTTCAGCAGATCGATTGAATGTTAATTTAGCTGCTCTCAAAGGGGAGTGCAAGCCCATGATCCTGCGTCAATTCTTGCATCGTGATCCCGTCGGCATCTCCTACCTTTTTGGCTGCGGCAGCAAGGCAACGGCGGCGGTGGTTGATCCCGTTGGCGATATCCAACCTTACCTCCAAGCCGCAGAAAATGCCGGCATGAAAATCAACTTCGTGATCGACACGCATGTTCACGCGGACCATATCTCCACTGGGCGGGCGCTCGCGGAGGCGGCCGACGCGCCGTATGTGCTCTCGGCCGAGGTAGGCGTCGCGTTTCCGTTCAAGGGCGTACGCGAAGGAGAGATCCTTCCTCTTGGCAACGTTACGGCCAAGGTTCTGCACACACCCCGCCACACGCCCGAGCACATCTGCATTCTCGTGACCGACCACACCCGCGGCGAGGAACCCTGGTTCGTCCTGAGCGGCCACACGCTAATGGTCGGCGATCTCGGCCGCACCGAGCTTGCCACGAGCGCCGAAGAAGGCGCGAAGCAGTTGTTCCGCACCGCACGTCGGCTAAAGGAGCTTCCAGATGATGTCGAGGTGCTGGCGGGCGCCTATGCCGGCTCCGTCTGCGGCCGGCGACTCAGCGGCAAGCCATGGTCGACCATCGGCTTCGAGAAACGGCACAATCAGGCGTTCATGATCGCGGATGAAGCCGAGTTCATTCGCTTCATGGTGTCGGGGATTCCGCCGGCACCGCCGGAGGCCGCGAAGATCAGGGCCGTCAATTCAGGCCTCGCAGCTAAAGCTGCGTGATCCGATGAGCGAAGCTGTATCCAGTTCACAAGCTTCCTCATCAGTCAGGCTCGGCCTGAAGGAGAACTGGCCGCAATTCGCTTTGCTTGTCCTGATCAACGCCTTCGTCGGCGGGATGGTTGGAATCGAGCGAACCGTCGTGCCGCTGATCGGCGCCGAGGAGTTCAGAATCGGCTCGACGACGCTTGTCGTCTCGTTCATCGTCAGCTTCGGAGTAGTGAAGGCCTGCGCCAACCTGGTTTCCGGCCAGCTTGCCGACATCTGGGGGCGCAAGCGCGTTCTCATTCTGGGCTGGCTCGTTGGGCTACCGGTGCCGTTCATGATCATCTGGGCACCAAGCTGGGAGTGGGTGATTGCCGCCAATGCCCTGCTCGGCATCAACCAGGGCTTTGCCTGGTCGATGACGGTCATCATGAAGATCGATCTTGTCGGACCGAAGTCGCGCGGACTGGCCGTAGGCCTGAACGAGTTCGCCGGCTACCTCGCCGTTGGCGTCACCGCGTTCCTCACGGGCTACCTTGCGTCGGAGCATGGGCTGCGTCCGGCGCCGATTTATCTCGGCGTTGTCTATGCGATCCTGGGCGCCACGCTCTCGATCCTTCTGGTGCGCGACACCCGCGATCACGTTCGGCTCGAGACCGCGGGCCATGCGCGGCAGGCAGCTCCGATCAGCTTCAGGGAGGTTTTCCTCCTCAGCTCTTTCAAAGATCGCAACCTGTTCGCCGCTTCGCAGGCCGGGCTCGTCAACAACCTTAACGACGGCATGAGCTGGGGAATCTTCCCGCTGTTCTTTGTGTCGTTTGGACTGACGGTCGAGCGTATCGGCATCTTGAAGGCGGTCTATCCGGCAACCTGGGGCATTCTACAGATCGCAACCGGCCCGCTGTCAGACCGCTGGGGCCGCAAGGGCCTGATCGCGGGAGGCATGTGGATTCAGGCGGCGGCCCTATTCCTGACCGCCGCCACCAGTCATTTCGAGTGGTGGCTCGTCGCGAGCCTCCTGCTCGGTCTCGGCACGGCGATGGTCTACCCCAGCCTGATCGCCGCGGTCTCCGACGCATCGCATCCGAGCTGGCGCGCCCGCTCGCTCAGCGTTTACCGATTCTGGCGCGATCTCGGCTACGCGATCGGCGCGCTGTCGGCCGGCATCATCGCCGACCAATTCGGGCTCGCAGCGGCGATCATCTCGATCGCGGCGCTGACGTTCGTTTCTGGCGTCGTCGTTGCGGTGTTCATGCGCGAAGGTGCGACCGGCGCTGGACCTGCCGCTACCACCGCAGCGGTCACAAAATGAATTGACGGACGTTGCGCTGCCATAGCGATCCTAGATCCAGAGCAGTGCAGCGTCCCTAATTTCAAAGTGAGTCTCACTGATATGCCCCCGATCTATCTCGACTACAACGCGAGCACGCCCATCGATCCAGCGGTGGCGGCAGCAATGCGGCCGTTCCTGGACGAGGCGTTTGGGAATCCATCCAGCGGACATTGGGCCAGCGCGCCGGCAAAAGCCGCCCTGGAGCGAGCCCGTGGCCAAGTCGCCGCACTGCTCGGGGCCGCGCCCGACGAGATCGTTTTCACCAGCGGCGGCAGCGAAGCAAACAACTTGGCAATCAAGGGCACCTTCTTCGCGCTGAACCGCAAAGGTGCGCACATCATCACCTCGGCCGTCGAGCATCCCGCTGTTCTTGCTCCCTGCCGGTTTCTGGAACGGTTGGGCGCTGCGGTCACTTACCTTCCGGTCGATCGCACGGGCCGGGTCGATCCGGAGGACGTGCGTCACGCCATTACCCCGCATACGGTCCTGATCAGCATCATCCACGCTAACAACGAGGTGGGCACAATCCAGCCGATCGAGGAAATCGGCGCGCTCGCGCGGGAGCGGAGGATACGTTTTCACACTGACGCGGCGCAGTCGGTCGGAAAGATACCGACCAAAGTCGGCAACCTCGGCGTCGATCTGCTGTCGATCGCAGGTCACAAGCTCTACGCTCCCAAGGGCATCGGCGCACTTTATGTACGGAGCGGCGTCGAACTGGAGCCGTTGATCCACGGCGCAGGCCATGAGATGGGGCGTCGTGCCGGGACCGAGAGCGCACTGCTGGCGGTCGGGCTCGGGACAGCCTGCGTGCTGGCCACGAACATTGCACCGATGGAGCGCATCCAGTCGGTACGTGACCGCTTCTGGCAGGCACTGCAGGATCGTTTTGGCGATCGTGTCGTGCTTAATGGCCATGCGATACATCGTTTGCCGAACACCCTCAACGTATCGTTCGTGGACAGGATCGGTGCGGACATACTGAGAGAGCTGCACGGTGTCGCAGCATCCACGGGTTCGGTGTGCCATTCGGGGCACATTGAGCTCTCGCCCGTTCTCGCCGCGATGGGCGTACCCGAAAGAATTGGAATGGGAGCGATACGTTTCAGCTTGGGAAGGGCAACCACGTCAGACGAGATCGATGATGTGGTCGCACGTCTGGGCGGAATCGAGTCGGCCTGATCGCTTGCGTGCGGCTGGTTACATGCCATTCAAAAGCCCCGCGTTTCTCCGCCAACAGGAGGACAGGCTCGTTCGTCCAATCGCTCCCAGCATGGACATCCAGATCCGCTTGTTCGAGAGCTGCCGTCACTTCGGCGAGCGCCGGAAAGCGATAGATCTCGGGCGGAAACGATGTGACGGCTGCCGGATCGGTCTTGGTCCGGAACAACAGTCCCAATCGGCCGCCTGACTTTAAGACGCGCGCCCGAACTTGAAGGCGTGTGCCGAGAGGCGGGCGCACCAGAAACCCATGCTTTGCATTGAAATAGTTAAGCGTTTTTTCGTCCAGTGACTGCCGAACAGTGGCCGCAAGAGTTTAGCAACCAGCTTCTTCATGTGCGCTGGTTCTACCCTTACTGCGGCTCATTTGGATGTCTGTCCTCACCTTCGCCGTCCTTCAGATTGATTGTCTCTGGCGCTGGCCACAAAGTGAAGCTGTTCGTCGAGCAAGCTGGATCGGCCGGAGAGGACATCGCTGGAGCTGTACAGGCGGCCGGCGTCGCTCGAGCTTCCCCCAATGCCTCGCCTGAGCTGCTTGCAATGGAGGAAATGGCTCGTGCACAAAGCGTTGGTATCTGGCGTCGCGGCCGATAGTTCGTGTCGACGCAGAATGGGCTTTCGTCAACCGCTTCTCAGCACGATGGTCTCAACGGTCAATCTCGCAAATAAAATCCTCGAACTTTCAAGCAGCGGTGCGGGGAATTTCATCGAAGTAAGCAAAGCTCACCGTGAAGGGCGCACCGAGTTTTGTTCGGACCCACTCGGCCAAACACGTCTCCGCATCAGTCGCGAGCGGATGCGGCACTGCCAACCGAAGCTCAATCAGATTGCGGGACTTCTGGAGGAACTGATACTGCCTGATCTGGGGTGCGATCTCCAGCATGGTCGCAATGTTGGTTGATGACAGCAGTGGCCAGCGTCGTTCAAAGGCATGACCAACATATTCTGAGTGCGGCCGAGGATCCGCTGGATTACGGGTAATCCACGTCCACATGGGCAAGGTTGACCGACCTCGACATGGTCTCCGTCGTAGCGGATAAGCGGCATGGCGAGATTGTGCAGCGAGGTAACGAGGAGTTTGCCGACCTCGCCGGGCGCGCAGGGCTCGCCCGCCTCATTCAAGACCTCAGCCAGAACATGCTCCGATTGAATGTGGTAGTGCTCGTGATCGGGACATTGCAGGGCGATGTACCCGATCTCCCGTGTCGAGTAGATGTCGACGAGCGGCACGCCCCATGCTTCGCGAACTGCGCTTCGGACCTCCGGCTTCAGGTTCTCCGCTATGGTGATAACCTGCTTGAGGCGTGGCAACTGAACACCCTGTTCGCGACAATGATCAGCGAGCCGGTGCACAATGGTTGGATGAGTCAGTAGGTAATCGGGGTTGTGGCGCTGCAGCCATTCGACCTGCTGTTCGATTGGCGTCGCAACATTGAGACTGACCAACGGACCTGTCTTGAGGATTGTGGCGCTTGAGGAGCCCCAGCTTTCGGCCCGAAGTCCCTCCGGATAGAGGGCTTTGCCCGGCCCGCTCTCGCGCAAGGTTGCGAAGACGCCGCCAAGATCACGCCGATGCCAGAGATGGTCGCGAACTGTGAATGCGCTTCACATCAGCTCCCAGAGCTGTGTGCGGACCGAGCGGATCGGTTTGCCGGTCGACCCCGACGTATAGATTTCTCTCAACTCTCCATGTCCTGGCGGCAGCATTTCCGTGATCATCGAGCCGGTGGCGTCGGCTGCCTGGATTTCCGCGCGGGTGAGCGGAGCGATGCGCCGCCAGACCTGATGCCAACTCTCGTCAGCCGGAAGTTCGCCTAAGTCCCGCAGCCGCTCGCGATAGAACGGCACGTGAGCGCGGGCATGATCGAGCAGCACCTTGAGCTGATCACGCTGCTTTCTCGATGTCTCAGGCGGAGACCACCATTGGCTCTGCTCGAGCTGGAACAAAATAGCTAGGAGGCTGGCGCCGCTCGGGGCGGGGACTCCTGGCCACGCTATGCCGCCAATCGTCGAGCTAACGGAGAGGGGCATGCTACGAACTCTCGCGACAGTTCATGTCAGGTTCAGCCCGCCTGAGCCAACCTCATCGTATGATCGACCGCGCGTACGGGAACCGTCAAGGTCCTGTTCGGTTGCTTTGTTGGGTGAGGTGAGACTAGCGGGGCAGCAGAGGCCAGCTATGAAGATGATCATCGGTGCGGCTTTACTGGGCGTTCTCACTGCGAGTGCGTCAGCAGCCGCTGATGCGACGGGAAATCCGGCGAAGTTCGATCCTCTCACGACGGGAGAGGGCGGAGATGGATCGGGATCGGTCAGGCTTTCAAGCAATCTACCGTCGACATTTCTGGTCGTGCCGGATGCCGCACAATCTCTGCTGGTGACCGTCGGTGAAGGCGGCGAAGGCGGAGAAGGGCGGCGTGGTCGTCGGCTCCGTCGCCATCCGGGAGACTATTATGGGTATTACAGATCCCCTCGCTATCGGTACGACCGAGATTATTCGCCGTACTACATGCCGGATCGTTATGGCCGACCGTACTATGATCAGCGCTACTACCGGCGACCTTCGCCGTATTATTGATCGGTAAGCAAGCGGGTTGGGGTACCTTTACAGACGTGCTCGCAGAACAGCGGCGCTCGGCATGCGTTGCTCACGTGGCCGCAAGAACGGTAGGAACAGGATGAAGATTTTCGTCTCCACGGCATTATGTGTGGCCGCACTGGTGCTCGTTACTGATGCTGCCTCCGCCGATCCCTGGAAAGACGAGAGCGGCAAGGGCCAGTTGCGGGGATACGGATGGCAGCACGACGACTACGCGCCGCGACGGTACCGTCAGGCCGGGCCGATCCCGCGGGGTCATCTGCCACCCCCTGGCGAGTGCCGGGTCTGGCGTCGGGGCGTCCCTCCCGGTCACCAGCCGCCGCCCTTTAGATGCTGAGCAAAATATCCATCTGCACGGGAATTATGCGCAGCTCTGTCCCGGACGAGTAATCGGGTGCGAGCGCCCAGGCGATGAAGGCGGGGCGTCAATGCCACGCCCGTGGGTCTCTTGGGCGCCGCGCTGTACAAGCCAGCATGTACGAGCGCCGTCCACCCATCCGCGGGATTTCGGCATAAGCGCTCGTCGGCTTCGCGCTGCTCACCGCTTGGCGCGGCGCCGTCTCTATTACTGGTCGCGTTCAGCGCGATTAGTGGAATCCTGCGCTGGCCGCAGCGCGATGTGCGCTCGGGATCGCAGGGACGCTTGAGACGCCTATGGTGGCTGATCTGATGATCTGAGCACGCTGTCCGGAGAAGCCGGGCGACAGATCCTGATCAATGAGGACCGGCGCGCGGTGGCAGGCGTGCCCGTCCCTACAACGGGCGGGCGGCAAGCAACACACACCAAGGGCCTGAAAAGCACCTGTAGGTCCGAAATGCACCTTGCTCCTTCACCCATCTCGGTAAGCTATTGAAGTTACAAGGATCTTCTCCGCGATCCGAGCGCGCCAACTTAAAAGATCAGCCTTGTTTTGTTAGGTTTTCGGCTCCGCGGCCCGCATCCTGTTACGGGGTGCAAGGGGCAAACCCGTCACAGCCTGGCCGGGCTCGGTCGAGGTTTGAGCGGGATTTGGAACGTCTTGTATCGCGCTATATCAGGAAAGCTGTCCGCGGCGCGGGTAGAGACCAACCCGACGACCGCGGCCGGAACTTCTTTGCCGACCAGCCGACTGACCGCAGTGGTTTGACCTTTGCTCAGTTGGACGTCGGGCGCACCCGCTGCCGCCATCGCGGTCCTGACGCGGCTGATCGACGACTCGGAATATCTATCGTCGATCGCAATTGTCTTGCCGGCCAGGTCGGGGACCGACTTGACGTCGGGACCTGTCACGAGCACGGCCACAAGCGCGTCCAGCGACGCATCCAATGTCGGGACCGACATTCGCGCCGCGGCGGCAGAGGCGGCCACCACTTGCTGCTCTGTCGTTCGGCTTGGCGGAACGTCAGTCGTTGGATGCAAATCGCTGGCGCTTACTGGAGGCGCTTGGGAAGCAACGACGTTGCCCGTCGTTTGCTGGTTCGCTTGCGGCGAAGGAACCGGTATGGGAACGGCAGCTTTCGCCGCGACCTTGATTGGCTTGGGTGTTCGACGGACCGCGTGGTCCGCGTGAGATCGGGGCGGCCTGTCGCCACGCAAGGCGACGGCGGACGGTTTCGTTGCGGCAGAATCGCTCTCATACGACTCAGGTTCGATCGGCACATGAACCGCGGTCAGACAGGCTAACGGATTCATGCCGACGCAGGATGGCTGTGTTGGTGGTTGGCTGCTGCAACCGACCAAGGCGACAGCCAGCGCGCAAATAAGGAGCGTCCTCAATCGATCCTCCTGAAGAGGTTGAGTGCTGCCCGCAATTCTTGCGGCTTGAAGGAGTTTGCGCTGATCCTCAATCCATGATGCAAAACTGTTAAATGCGCATTAAGCGTGGGCCACGCGCAGCTTGATGCGCCGGCATGGTTAATGCGTTAGCCAGTGCCGCTTCGGATGAACAGAAGCGACCCGGCACCATCCCACGGTCCTTGCATTCACACGTCTGCCCTTTCGTTGCTTTCTTCCATGCGGGATTTCGCCACGAATCGGTCGCCATGCTCCATGCGCTGGGGTTTTTCATCGAGTGATGGAGAATGACCGATGGCGAGTATCGAACGACTTCACAAAACTGCGCCGCTGGATTTGGCCAAGCTTGAAGAAGATGTCGTAGGGAGCCTTCCTGTGATCAGGGCGGCTCCATCGGGGCCGATGCCGGACTACGTCGAGCATGAAGAGGGCGTCACGCGCGTCGGCGCGCTCACAGCCGAGGCCGTGGTGCGTGACTATGAAGCCGCTGCCAAGGAGATCGAAGCCATGGGAGCAGAACTGATCAGTGCGGCGAAGAGATGCGAGGCAATGACCGCCGAAGTGCATAATGCCATTGCCTTCATGCGCGACACTGCGGCCTCGTATCGTGAAGAAGCCAAGAAGATTTTCAAGCGCATCGAGGAATGCTCGATCTTCACAGAACAGGTTCGGAAGACCTGCGAGACCGTCAAACTCAAGATGATCGAAGGCAAACCATAGCCGCGTTGAGCTATCCGGAACATCGACCAGCTTTGTCGTCCCGACGGGAAGACTTGTTTTTGAATAGTGTGTGTGAAATGCGGCACACGCGGGTGCCGCGAATCAGCTTATTCTGTACTCCTCCCTAGACTCGCACCCGTCGCAAATGACGGGTTCTCTTTGTACTAGCCGACGTGCCAGCAGCGGCACTGCGGTGGCCGCACGGCAGTTGCTCGGAGAGGTCTTAGTGCCTTCCAGCCGGCAGCTCCATCCTGTCTAGGACGTATTCCCTTAACTAGCCCACGTGCCGTCTCACGCATTCCGTCCAACGTGCACGAGCGACGCCCGAGCACGTTCGATCGGCAGCCACTGTGGCGGAACCAAAGTGCCGGCCATCTGCGTCGCGCCACGCGATCATTGCTGTCGCCCAGGCTCCGCGCGAAGAAAGGTTCCTATCGCGCCATAGAGCCGCTCGCGCATTTGGCCGCAGTAAAAATTGGAACGAAAACAGCGTCTGCAAATTTCCCGGGCTTGCACAGCTACCAAGGAGACGATCATGAAAGTACTAGCGATCATAGTAGCGTTGTTCTTTGCGCTCGGCTCAACGTTGGCTCTCGCTCAAGGTGGCGGAGCCGGAGGAGCCGGAGGAGCCGGGGGCGCTGGCGCAGGCGCAGGTGCGGGCACCGGTGGGGGTGCCGGCGGTGCGGCGGGCACTGGGGGAGCGGCAGGCGCGGGCACGGGCGGAGCCGACGCGGGTGGAACGGGCACAAGCGGAGCGGCTGGTGGCCCTTCCGGTAGCGCCGGCGGCGGCGGCCCTAATACGCCGGACGAAGAAACGAAGCGAAAAATGAAGAGGTAAAGGCAGCCGGCTTGGCCGACAACACCTCACATGTCGAAAGGCGGCATGCGCCCGGAAAGGCTATGAGATGCGCGAGGATCTTATCAGCCATCCATTAGTGCTTAGCGCTTCGCGGTGCTCGGGCCGTTTCCCGGCCTCGAGGATGGCGGAGCGCTGAGCTACTTGAAACTACCGCTCCCAGTTGTGTATTTGCCTGAGCGGTGAAGCCGTCATTCTCGCTCTTTCTTCTTCGTCGGGCTCTCCTTGGCCGCGCCAAGCGGACTGTGGGAACAAGGATTCGTCTTGTCCGCACCCTTAAGTCATTCTTGCTGAGGTGATTCGGAGCCGCCGATGCACCGAACGGCGCCGTTTAGACCTTATGCCGACGGCTGAAGGAGAAGGCGCGTGTCCGCAAGGACACGGCCGCGCGATTCCTTTTGGTGCCAGGTGATGGTTGCTGCCCTGATGTCGCATCGTTCGCGTAAACTGAACCAGCCTTGCCGGTGATTCCGGCTCTCTGACCGCGGTTCGGCATGTCAGCCCATCCGGAGCACATGAATGCTATTTCTGAGCTACGCCTATCGATTCCTCTCCAACTTCGTGTTCCTGGCGCTGGTCTATTTTGCTCTGAATTTCCTCGAAAAGTACCAGCATCGCGTCCTCGTCGCGGTTCTCGTGCTGGTCTATGCCGGCATGCATGCGGCCTCTGCGCTGCGGTCGTTTCACTTCTTCCAGCGCATCGAACGGCTGGAACTGGAGGCCCGCCGTTTGGTGGCGGCGCTGGGCGAGGGGCCGAGTTCGACGTCTACGCGCAAGCAGGTGATCGCCGAAGTCAGCGGGCTTCGCCAGGCCGGCGAGATCAAGGCCTATATCGACCTGCTGTTTCTCGCCATCGTCATCCTGCTCTGCATTGCCAAGATCGTGGCCAGTTGAGCCTTTGTCGCAATGGCGGGCGAGCGGTGCCCGACGTCAGGAAAACGGATCGGCGGGACCACGGCCGATCAGCGCTTTTTCAAGCCCGCAACGCGAACCGACCGCCGCTTGGCTTGTGCAGGCTTCGGCGCGGTCCCGCTGGCGCCCTCCGGCGCCTGCACGGTCTGTCCGGCGGGTACCGGCGGCTGAGCGGTCGCTGCGCGGTCGTGGCGACGGGATTTCCCGGCGAGCCTTGCCGAGGAGACCTCCGTCGACCGAGCTTGCGCAATCGACGTCGTCCGCCGCGCGGACAAGGCCAGCGTGGCGACGCGCGTCGATTCCGGGATATTGTAAATACTCTCCGCCGGAATCGGCAGCGCGGCCAACGTGCCGACCGGCGGCAAACTCATCTGGCGCGGCCACGGCGTCGCCGGTGACAAGGGTACACCGCGCCCGCGTCGCCGGGCGTGCGCACCAAGATCGGCCGTGTGCCAGTCGAGATTGGACAAGGCCGGGACGGGCAGCGCGGCGGGGCCGGCGGCAGCGAATTTCGAGACCTTCGGCCAGCGCGAAATCGCCACCACTTCCGACGGCGGATGCAACTGCCATTGCTGCGGCTCAGTCGGCGTCGCCGGCCGCTCCGGCGTCGCCGGCACCACATGGACGATGCGATAGCCGCGCGCTTTCAGTTCGCTCAGGATTCTCGGCAGCGCCGTGACGGTGCGCGGCTGAATGTCGTGCAGCAGCAGGATGCCCTTGCCCTTTCGCTCAAGCCGCTGCATCGCGAGCTCATAGACGCGATTGGCCGACACATCGCGCCAGTCATCGGCCGGGAAATCGGCGCTCCAGAGCTGAAGTCCCTTGGAAGCGGCGAATTCCTCGATCTCGTCGGTGCGGCGCAGGCCGGGAATGCGCAGGAACGGCGCGGGTGCGGTGCCGTCACCGAGCGCCGCGGTCACCGATGCGATGCCTTGTTCGATCTCCTGTTTGGAGCGGTCGAACGGTAGGCGATCCATGCCGGCCGGATGATTCTGGGTGTGGGTGGCGACCGTGTGGCCGGCATCGCGCACCTTGCGCACGCCTTCCGGACTGGCGTTGGCCTGGCTCCCGACCAGGAAGAAGGTCGCCTTCGCGCAGTGGGCGGCGAGAATATCGAGAATCTGGTCGCTGTATTTCGGCAGCGGTCCGTCGTCGAAAGTCAGCACCACCTCACGGTCTTCGAGTGGCAGCGTCTTGCGGTATTGCATGGTGCCGATGATGGGATGGGCGCGCGGATCGACCACGATGGTGCGTGATGTGCCGATGGCGTCGCGATGACCGGGGCACTCGGCGGCGGAGGCTGTTTGCACGGTGAGGCAGGCCAGCGCTCCCATGCAGAAAGCGGCCCAGGGCCGCGCTCGGAGGCCTTCGAGTACGCTAACAATCATTGAACACCGGCTTCATTCCAACCCTTGGTCCTGACGACCAGCACCAAGGTCCAATCTTTCTTCAGGCGGGCCATGCTTACACGAGACGCGATGAATCGTGCTTTAATCGACTGAACTTCATGCCGATTTTGGCTCTAATGTGCCTTGCCGGACACGGTTTTGGCATCTGCCGGGACGAGGTGGACCACGCGGTAGTGGTTGTCGCGGAGGTAGCGCAGAAAGGCCGGCAGCATCGAAGCGGTCTTCGCCTTCGGATCGTGCAGCAGGATGATGCCCTTGCGGGCAATTTGCAGCCGGTCGGTGAGCAGTTTCAACTGTTGCTCCGGCGTCATATGATTCCAATCGCTGGCCCATAGATCGGCGCCGAACACGGCGATGCCGCGCTTTGCAAGGTCTCCAGCGTGGCGGGCGTCATTTCAAAATAGGGGAAGCGAAAGAACGGCGTGGTTGGGGTCGTGGTAGCCGTGCCGTGCAGCGCCGTTTCGACCGCCGCGATGCCCTTGTCGATCTCGCCGATGGCAGCCTCCGGCTTCATGTATTTGAGATTGTGGTGGGTCCAGGTGTGGTGCGCGATAGTATGGCCCTGGGCGGCCATTCTTCGCACCAGTTCGGGATGTTCGGAGGCGCGCCTTCCGAGCAGGAAGAAGGTGGCGCGCACGCATTCCTGCGCCAGTGCCGGCAGTATCTTCTGGTCCGTCGGCCGCCACGGTCCGTCGTCGAAGGTCAGCACCACCTCGTGGTCTTCCAGCGGAAGCGTCTGTGGAAAGCTCTTGAGGCCCACGCGCGGGTAGGTAGCTGCGTCCACTGCGAGAACGCGTGAGATGCCGAGTGCGTCCTTGCGGGGACATTCGGCAGCCGTCGCCGCCGCAACGAAGGTCATGAATGCCGCGGCCGCCATGAACGGTGCCGCGCTGAAATGTCGGGTCATTTGCGGTTGGACATATTTGGCATTGCGCTCGGTGTTGCCGATTGGGTAAGCGTGCAGCGTAACTCAGGCAAGTTCTCTTTCATCTGTCAAACCGGCGAGGCGCGGCATGGCCGAGAATATCGACGTTGCCCAAGCCGAGGCGCGGTCAGCGCAACGCTCCGTGCTCGACCATCTCCTGATGCGGGACGAGGAGGGGCAGCTCCGACGCGAGTTTGTCGAGGAGATTACGCGCGCCATCCATGCTGCCGACCGGCCGTTGTTGTGCGAGGTGGTGGCGGAACTACACGAGGCCGATCTCGGCGATTTGATCGCGGCCCTCGAGCCCGAAGACCGCGTCACCCTCGTCGAGATCACGGGCACCGATTTCGACTTCTCGGCGCTCAACGAGGTCGACGACGCTGTCCGCGAGGAGATCCTCGAGGAGCTCGAGCCGGAAACGGTTGCCGAGGGCGTTCGCGAACTGGAGTCCGACGACGCCGTCCAGTTGCTCCAGGGCCTCGACGAGGAGGACCAGGAAGAGATCCTCGAAAGGCTGCCGCCGCCCGAACGCGTCGCGATCGAGCGCGTGCTGCTCTATCCGGAAAATTCCGCCGGCCGCCGGATGCAGACCGCGTTTATCTCGGTGCCGCCGGATTGGACGGTCGGGCAGGCGATCGACTACATGCGCGACACGCCCGATCTGCCTGACCGCTTCTACGAGATCTACGCGGTCGATTCCGAACAGCACTGGCAGGGTGCGGTTTCGCTCGACACGCTGTTGCGGGCACGCCGCCCGGTGCCGCTTGTCGACCTGATCGAGGAAGACCGTCGCCGCGTCTCCGTGCTCGACGACCAGGAAGAGGTCGCGCGGATGTTCGGCAAGTACAATCTGGTTGCGGCCCCCGTCGTCGACACGACCAACCGGCTGGTCGGCGTCATCACCATCGACGACGTCGTCGACGTCATCGAGGAAGAGGCCGATGAAGACCTGAAGGCGCTCGGCGGCGTCACCAGCGACGAAGAATTGTCCGACAATGTCTGGACCATCGCACGCGGCCGATTCAATTGGCTCCTGGTCAATCTGGCGACCGCGTTTCTGGCGTCCTCCGTGCTCGGCCTGTTCGAGGGTCAGCTCGAGAAGATGGTGGCGCTCGCCGTGCTCGCACCGATCGTGGCGAGCCAAGGCGGCAATGCCGCGACCCAGACCATGACGGTAGCGGTGCGGGCGCTGGCGACCCGCGAACTCGGTTCCAACAACGCCTTCCGCGTCGTCCTGCGCGAGGCGATGGTCGGCCTCGTCAACGGTCTCGCTTTTGCCGTCATCACGGGCGTCGCTGCGGTGGCATGGTTCAAGATCCCCGGCCTGGGCGTCGTGATCGGCCTCGCCATCATCTGCAACCTGGTGGCCGGCGCGCTCGGCGGCATCCTGATCCCGATGGTGCTGGATCGGGTGCGCGCCGATCCGGCGGTGGCGTCGGGAACTTTCGTCACGACGATTACCGACGTGGTCGGCTTCTTCTCGTTTCTCGGCATCGCCACGCTGTGGTTCGGACTGAAGTAGCGTAGCGTTTTCAAGCGAAAGCCTGCCCGGACTTGATCCGGGGTGGATTCCGGTTCGCGTGAAGAAAACGCGTCGAAACGACGTCTCATTTATCGTTAATCCGACCTTAAGGCGCTTCGCCGATGATGTAGGCGCACGAGGTCAACATGCAGCGGTTGCGGCTGAAAGCGGACGGGCGGATCGTCGAACTGCGTGACGGGCAGGAGTTCCCGCTCGTGCCGACGATGCCCGGGCTCGCGCTGGCGATGCCCGGGCTCGCGCCGGCGCAGCCTTCAACCGTGACCGTCATGCCCGGCGCGCCGAGCGAAACCGCCGCACTGCCTGCCGTGCGCGACCTTCGTCGTCGCGCCTGCCTGACCCAGATCGAATTCGCGGCGCGGCTCGGCGTGCCCGTCGAAACCATCCGGAACTGGGAGCAGGGCAAGCGCGTGCCGCGCGGGCCTGCGCGGGCGCTGCTCGCGGTGATCGCCCATTCGCCGGAAACCGTTTTCGCCGCGCTGGCCACGGAACCGGAGTCCGCCTAGCGCTTATTTGGTGCGTTTCTCACGCGTACCGGAATTCGCTCCGCTCGAAACGCCATCTGCTGGCACGACTGTTTCCGCAGCCCATAATGGGAACGGTCCGCGGATACAACCAATGCTGTTTGTCGAAGCCAATGGCGCAAAAATTCCGGCGATCGGGCTGGGTACCTGGGAATTACGCGGACGCACCTGCGCGCGGATCATCGAGCAGGCATTGCGGCTCGGCTATCGCCACATCGACACCGCACAGATGTATGACAATGAACGCGAGGTCGGCGAGGGGCTGCGGGCTGCGGGCGTGAAGCGCGATCAGGTTTTTCTCACCACCAAGGTCTGGCCCTCGCATTTCGCGCCCCATGACCTGGAACGTTCCGCCAAGGAAAGCCTGGTGCGGCTGCGCCTGACCGAGGTCGATCTGTTGCTGTTGCACTGGCCGAACCCGCAGGTGCCGCTGGTCGAGACGCTGGGCGCGCTGGCACGGGTCAGGCAGCAGGGCCTCGCCCGCCATATCGGCGTGTCCAATTTCACCGTGGCCTTGATCGAGGAGGCGGTGGCGGCATGCCCGGAACCGCTGGTCTGCGACCAGGTCGAGTACCATCCCTATCTCGACCAGACCAAGGTAAGGGAGGCTTGCGCACGTCACGGCATGGCGCTGGTGGCCTATAGCCCCGTCGCCAAGGGGCGCATCAAAAGCGATCGCGCGATGCAGCGGATTGGTGACCGCTATCGCAAGACGGCGGCGCAAATCTGCCTGCGCTGGATGGTGCAGCAGGGCGTGGCGGCAATTCCACGCACCTCGAAACTCGAACGGCTCTCGGAGAACATCGAGATCTTCGATTTCGAGCTGTCGGACGAAGACATGCAGGAGATTTCCGCCATGGGCAGCGCCGGCGGCCAGCTCACCGATTTCGGCTTCGCGCCGAAATGGGATTGAGGAGCCGCACCGCCGAACGCTATTCTGGCGACCGTAAGAGACAAACCTCATTTCGGTGCGATGGAGCCGCGGCGGATCATACCTACTGAGATCACCGCGTCGGCAGTCGCACATGTGTCGCTGCTGACGCTGTTCCTGCTGTTTTCGGAGGTGCATCCGTTCGGCTCGGTGACCGCCGAGCAGGTCCCGGTCGAGATCGTTACGCCGCAGGAAATTCCCGAACAGCCAAAGCCGGCCGAACAGCAAGCCGCTGAGACCAGGTCGGAACCGGCGCCAATCCCGCAGCCCGATTTCTCGCTGCTGGAAACGCCTGCCGCTGCCAGTCCACCGCCGCCATCACAATCGGCAGCGCCGGCCTACAAGCCGCCCGAGCCGGATATCTCGATCAAGTATCAGGTGCTGCTGGGTTTACCGCCCGACCTCTCGCTGCAGCCGCAAGCTCCGGCACAAGCCCGCAACAAGGACGACGACAATTTCGACGGGCCGGCGACCGAAGCCGCCGACATCTCGAGCACGCTGATCGCGGAATTCCGGCGGCAACTCAAGACCTGCTCGAAACTGCCGGCCTCGCTGTCGGGCACCGACGACGTTAGGGTCAAGCTGCGTGTCCTGATGACGCCCGACGGCAGGCTCGCCGCGGAACCGATCCTGATTGAGGCCAGCGCCTCCACGAAGGGGCCATTGCTGATGCAGGGCGCCATCCGCGCACTTTCGGCCTGCCAGCCCTATGGCATGCTGCCGGTAGACCGCTACGGCGAATGGAAGGTGCTCGACCTCAGCTTTACGCCGCAGGATTTTACGAGCGGCTAGCGACTATCGCGAATGCCGCTCGGTTCGGGAGTCCCAACCCGGGCGGCATCGGTTCGCTTCTCAGTCCGGATGTTCCTGCAGCGCGCGCCGGATCGCCATTTCAACCGGCGAATATTCGCCGTCCTCCCGCTCGAGCCGGATAGGTTCGGCCGGATGCAGGGGCGGCTGCGCCATGAAGCGTGGCCTCGAACCGCGATGCGGTTGCGCGGCGTGGATCAGGAAGGGATGACATAGATAGACCGTGCCGGCCTTTCCGACGGCAAGCGCTTCCGGACGCTCGGCCGCCACGTCGGCGAGCATCAGGTGCGACATGCCAGCTTCTCCCGCAGGCTCGAGCAGTCGCGCCATATCGAGGTGCGAGCCCACCCGGATACGGGTCGGCGCATCCAGTTCGCCAATATCGGAAAACAGGAAGAGCATCAGCAGCGCGCGGCCACGCGATGTCACGTTGACTCGCCACGAGGCGAAATCGTTGCGCTCGCTTGGATCGTCCGACGGGCCAGGGAAGCTGAGGTCGACGTGCCAGCCGGTATCGCCGGGATCCTCGGCATGCGGGAAGCGCACCGGAAAACTGCCGAGGTCGGCGCGCGGCCGCCAGCGGCCGCTTCCGACGAGCTGATCGAAGGTTGCGTGGAGCACCGGTGTGTTCACCGCTTTCCGAAACGGCTCCTGTCCGTAATAGCCGAGCCGGATCACCGGCCGCGTCCAGGTCTTCTTGTCGAAGGGATCGCATCCGGTGTCGCGCCAGAGAATGGCGCAGGCTTCCGCGGCAAGCTGCTCGGGGAAAGCGTTGTCCAGTCGGACAAACCCGTCTTGAACAAACTGATTCAGTTGTGCGTCGCTGAGCGCGCGCACGTGTCGAATTGCATTAGAAGGCATGAAATCCTCATATCGCTTGGCCAGCCAGCATCATCGCGCGCAGCGAGAACGGGTCGGGTCATTCGGTCATTGAATCGCGCTGGCGCCGAAAACGGCACAGACGCGCTCGTTTCCGCCCGCCGGCGCGGGCAAGCCGTTAGTGGCTGAGGAAAAAGGCCGAAGCGATATTGAAGATGCGGATCATCATCATGGTGGCGGAGAAATAGCACAGGCGTATTGAGGCATCAATAAAGTCCACCGGCTCGTCAGTTCCCCATCGCCTGCCAGGCGTTCGAGGCGAACTGCCGCCGCCAGGTCACGATCACGACGAGTGCGGTCGTGATCAGCAACACCCAGGGGCTGACGAACCAGCCGAGATAGCCGAGTGCGAAGAAGAACGCGCGCTGGCCGCGGTTGAAATGCCGCCCTGCCGCCTCGAACAGGCGCGTCGTGCGCATGACATGGGCTTCTGCTTCCGCCGTGTCGCGCTGTGACGAGGGCGGCATCGCGCCGAGCAGGATCGCGACATAGTTGAACAGACGGTATGACCAGGCGAATTTGAAGAAGGCGTAGATGAAGATCAGGATCAGCCCGACGCATTTGATCTCCCACAGCGCGGGCGAGGGGGTGAGATCGACCGGCAGCTCGCGAAACACGGCCAATGCATCGTTGGTCGCGCGCAGCAGCGCCAGCGCGCCGCCGATCGCGATCAGGCTGGTGGAGGCGAAGAAGGCGGTGCCGTTTTGCAGCGAGGCCATGATCTGCATGTCGACCATGCGTGCCTCGCGATCGAGCATGTTGCGCACCCAGACCTCGCGGTAGGCATTCATACGCGCCGACAGGCTGTCGCGGCCGTAAGCCGTGTGTTCGAGCGTGAAGCCATAGGCCAGCCACTCGACGACGAAGAAGGCGACGGCGGCGATATCGACCCAATAGGCGCCCATGTGGCGGCATCCCCGATGATGGCTTGCGTGATCGTGATGTACAGGTTGGACGGGTGCCGTGCACTATGGCAAGATGCCGATCCCAACAGGATTTCCCCCGCAAATGTTGAAACTGGTCATCGGCAACAAGAACTATTCATCATGGTCGATGCGGCCATGGCTGGCGCTGCGCGCCAATAACATCCCCTTTGAGGAGGTGTTCATCCCGCTCTACACCAACGACAAGGCGGACAAGGACCGAATCCTGAGCTTTTCGGATTCGGGCAAGGTGCCGACGCTGATCGATGGCGATGTCACGGTGTGGGATTCGCTCGCAATCATCGAGTATCTCGCCGAGAAATACCCGCAGGCGAAGCTGTGGCCGGAAGACCGCGCCCGCCGGGCGCATGCGCGTTCGATTTCGGCGGAAATGCATTCGGGATTCATGCCGCTGCGCAACGAATGCGGCATGAACCTGCACCGTCCGATCGGTGCCGTCGATCTGTCGGACGATGCACGCGCCAATGTGGCGCGCATTCAGGAGATCTGGTCCGATTGTCATCGCCGTTACGGCAAGGACGGACCGTTCCTGTTCGGCGCGTTCGGCGGGGCAGACGCGATGTTTGCGCCGGTGGTGCATCGCTTCCGCACCTATGCGATCGAAGTGACGGACGAGGCGAGGCACTATTTCGATGCGATGATGTCGTTGCCGGCATTCCAGGAATGGACCCGCGCCGGCCTTGCCGAAACGCTTGTCATCGATCGGTTCGAGACGGTCTGACGACGCGCCGGGCCGGCGGGGTCTGCAGCTCCGCCCGCGGCTTGCAGCCCTCGATCAATCTGCCGCCGGGCTGTCCGATTTTGGGAAAAACGGCTTCGATGCCGGGTAGGCGGATAACCGGGAACCCCCTGGATTGGCCTTTATCGCCCTGAAAAACATGCAGAATTTGCGCATTTGCCATGCCTCGATGCCGCTGGCTTTTAGGCGATGGCCTGTGCTAGGTTGCCGCAGGGTTCTCAAGTCGGCCGAAAGCTAGCGGGACCGTGAGCGCGGCCGGCGTTCTTGCGTAATGGAGAGGGCGTTGAAGCATAAGTACTCCGTTGGAGAGACTGTCTATTTTACTGCCAGCAACGTGGCCCGTCCGGCCGCCAGCGGCACCTATGAGGTGATCCGGCTGCTGCCGACTGATGGCGACGACTGCCAGTATCGCATCAAAAGCTCGACCGAAGCTTTCGAACGGGTCGCCAAGGAAAGCCAGCTCGCGATTTCCTGAAACAGTTGTGCGCAAGCAGCCGGCTGACGGAGTTTCATTCAAAGCGCCGTCAAAAGGCCCCGTTCGCAGAACCATTCTGCCGAAAAGCGAATGCGATAAAGACGCATTCGCCTTTCGATCGCGTTTGATGCTGCGTTGAGGGACATTTGCGCATGAACTGGGCCTGGGCTGCTTCGCTGGATCAGATCTGGCGCTCGTCGAACCTTCCACTGTACCTGACGCTGGCCACGGCCGGCTTTGTTGGGCTTGTCGTTCTGATCACGCTGCTGCGCTCGGAGAGATCCGTGGCCAACGGCGTGCTGGCGCTCATGACGCTGCTTGCGATCGGCGTCGCGGGAGCCGTGACCTTCCGCGGGTTCGGCACGGCAAACGCGGTTCAGCCGGCGGAGGCTCGGCCGGTTCTGACGGCCACAGCGGCATTGCCGCAGCTTTCCTGTATCGACGAGCTTGCCGGTGATGCCGTCCTCGCCGCATGCGAGAAGGCACTGTTCGGTTCGGCGGAGTCGGTGGCGGCGGCGGTCGCCTACGCCGCCTCGCAGATCACGCTGTTGACCTCGCTGGGCGATGTCGCCACCGCGAATAATGGGGCCGGCTCCGATTTGCTGGCGCTGCGCCGCGCCGTCGAGCGCGACCGTTACGGGTTGATGGCCTATGTGCTGACGGTGCGTGACCGCTGTACGCCGGCCGCCTGCCGCGCGTTCCGTTCGCTGACCGACACGCGCCAGGTCGCGGCCAACATGGAAGACCGTGTCTACGAAAGCCTGGTCATGCGCCACGCGGCGTCGTGGAACGCGCCGCCGCAGACTGCGGCCGGCATGATGGCGGCGCTACCGCCGTCCCAGCCGACGGGGAAGCCGACCAATGCTGAATTCCCGACCTCGGCCTCTACTCCGCCGGTTAGCATCATGACGCCCGAGCCGCCGG
Organism: Bradyrhizobium sp. sGM-13; assembly: GCF_018398875.1. GTDB lineage: Bacteria > Pseudomonadota > Alphaproteobacteria > Rhizobiales > Xanthobacteraceae > Bradyrhizobium. The sequence goes on from NZ_JAGWDK010000005.1 coordinate 190,506, forward strand.
CGAAGCCATCGCCATCGGCCACTGCTGCGCCGGCATCGCCAGCCGCGCCGCGACCGGCCGCGGCGACACCGCCGTCGCCCGCGCCTTCGCCCGCACTCGCTGCCAAGAAGCCGCCGCCGGCGCCGAAGCGGCCGTCCACCGCGGCGCCGGTCCAACTCGCGCCGTCGGCTTCGGGGGCTGCCGACAACGAGCAGTGATCTCCACAAGGAGTGATCTTTTCAAAGCGCGCCTGGGCCGCTACATCGACGGGGTCATGCCGCTTCATCTCATCAAGCTTGCCGTTGGCTGCGAGTCGGTCAAAGAACTCAAGGGGTGGGTTGCCGAACGCATGGCAACCGCCAGGAAGAAGGGCCTGCCGCTCCGTCACGTTCACATCACGCGGATGACGCCGAAGCGCGACGGCGAGATCCTCGCCGGCGGCTCGCTCTACTGGGTCATCAAGGGTGAAATCGCCGCCCGCGAAAAGATCATCGCGATCGAACCGTTCCGCGACAAGGACGGTATCGGGCGGTGCCGCCTGGTGATGCAGCCCAAGGTGTTTGCAGTCTCGCCGCGGCCGATGCGCCCGTTCCAGGGTTGGCGCTATTTGACCGAGGACGCAGCACCCCCGGACCTCACCAAATCCTCCGCCGCCAGCGTCGCCGCGATGCCCGAACCGATGCGGCGCGAATTGCGCGATCTGGGACTGCTCTGACCGGGGCTGTAGCTACATCCTAGACGCCGATGTTATCGATCAACCGGGTCGTGCCGAGCTTCGCGGCGACGAGGATCCGCACCGGTCCTTCTTTGATCGATGCGATCGGCGCCAGCGTCCCGGCGTGACGGGCCTCGAAATAGTCCAGCGCGAACCCGGCGGCGGTGATCAGTTCGCGGCCGGCCGCCATCGCGGCCTCGAAATCCTCGCCGGCCTTCAGCCGTTTGGCGCTTTCCTTCATGGCGCGATGGAGCGTCGGTGCCGTCTGCCGTTCCTCGGCCGAGAGGTAGACGTTGCGCGAGGACATCGCCAGCCCGTCGCGCTCCCGCACGGTGCGCGAGCCGATCACCTTGACGCCGAGGTCAAGATCGGCGGTCATCTGCGTCACCACCCGCAGTTGCTGAAAGTCCTTCTCGCCGAAGATCGCGACGTCCGGCCGGACCTGCGTGAACAGCTTGGCAACCACGGTGGCGACGCCGCCGAAGAAATGCGGCCGGAAACGATCCTCGAGCCCGGCGGTGGCCGGACCTTCCGGCACGATCCTTGTGGCGAAGCCGTCCGGGTACATCGCCTTGACGTCCGGATTCCAGACCAGGTCGATCTTCTCGGCGGCGAGTTTAGCGAGGTCGGCCTTCCAGGTGCGCGGGTATGAGCCGAAATCCTCCGTCGGCGCGAATTGCGTCGGGTTAACGAAGATCGAGACGACGACTTTCTGTGCGCGACGCTTGGCAAGCCGGACCAGCGACATGTGTCCGTCATGAAGCGCACCCATGGTCGGCACCAGCGCGACGGCGGCCTTGCGGGCGCGCAAGGCCTCGACGGCGCGGCGCAATGCGGGAACGGCACGGACGACCATGGGACTTCGCGACATCTGGCCTCGATCTCTTGCAACTTGTGACGGGGTGAGGGGGCCGGTGGCCCCGATACTTTCGGCGGGCACGCCGACCTTATAAGGCCAGAGCTTTGCCGCCAAGGTTACTCGGGAATGGCAAGCCTGCGGCAGCTCAACAAACCTGCGGCAGCTCAAACGCGAAAGCTAGATGTGTCTGCCGCGCTGATCGAAAAGGCTGCGAGCAGATCGCTGCAACGGAACGAAATCCGCACCATCGGATTCATGATTAAGACACACCGCGAGCGAATTGAATGCGTCGTCACGCATTTCACTTGACCGCAGCCGCGCTGTGATTTGAAGATATCGTGCGGGGGTTGAATCATGTTGCTTCAGGCGAGTCAGGGTCAATTTGGTTCGGCGCATGTCGTCGTGCTTGGCAACGAGAAGGGCGGTTCCGGAAAATCCACCACCGCCCTGCATATCGCTGTTGCCCTGCTGAAGGCCGGGCAGCGCGTCGCCACCATCGACCTCGACTGCCGCCAACAGAGTTTTACCCGCTACATCGCCAACCGGAGCGCGTGGGCCCGACGCACCGGTCTCGATCTCGAAATCCCCGTGCACTATTGCATTAAGCTCGGCGAGACGATGCAGATCGCCGACAATGAAAACTCCGAGTTCCAGCAGTTCGCGGCGGCGGTCGGCACGGTCGAGCGCGCTTTCGACTTCATCGTCATCGATACGCCCGGTTCGGACTCCTATCTGATGCGGCTGGCGCATTCGATGGCCGACACGCTGGTGACCCCGATCAACGACAGCTTCCTCGACTTCGACGTGCTCGGCACCGTCGATCCTGCAACCTACACGGTAACCGGCGAGAGCCATTATGCGGAGATGGTGCGCGACACCAGGCGCAAGCGCCGCCAGCTCGACGGCGCCACCACCGACTGGATCGTGGTGCGCAACCGCCTGTCGATGATCGGATCGCGCAACAAGCAGCTCGTAGCCGACAGCCTGAAGGACCTTTCGCTGCGGCTCGGCTTCCGTTCCATCGATGGATTCGCCGAGCGGGTGGTCTACCGCGAATTCTTCCCGCGCGGACTGACGGCCCTGGACAACATCGACGAGGCTACCCTCGGCACCCGGCCCAGCATGGGCCATGTCACGGCGCGCGAGGAAGTGACCAGCCTGTTGCGCCAGCTCAAGCTGCCGCTCGACGAGCGTGGCCGCCGCCGCGCCGCCAACCGCGCTGAATGGTTCACCCAGGTCGACAAGCCGCTCGAAGTCCACGACATCATCGGCGACATCATCAGCGCCTGATCCTCCATCGGCAGCCGGCTCAGCCTATCGCGGCTGGTCGGTGGACGGATGAGGCGCAGCGCATGATTGCCCAGTTCAGGGCGACGCATGACTTGTGGGCCGGCGATCCAGCCTTTCGCGACCTGCTGGCGCGACTGCGCGAAGGCTGTCCGGAATTTATTGGCTGGTGGGAGGCCCATGACGTCAGCGGCGTCGCGGCAGGACGGAAATCCTTGATCCATCCCAAAAAGGGTCGGCTCAAACTGGAGTATGCGAGTTTCCAGGCCAATGACGACCCGGCCTTGAAGCTTGTCATCTACACGACGGTTTAAGATACCTTTGGGACCCGTTTCCGGTATTAACGCACCGTGATGCGTCATGACGCAGCGGGTTCCCGGGAACCGGTCCTGCATTACGCCGTTTTCATTAGACTTTTATCGGATGCTCGAACCGAAGCTTGAAAGGAGACGTCGTAGTAAAAAAGAGGCCGAATTTGTGGAACTGAGCGGCTGCCCAATGGATGGGTGCGTCGCACAATGATCAGGCGGTCAATACACAACATTTGGCCTTTATGTCACGCCATCGTGACATATATCATCAACAAGGGACCGAAAGAGTCTCAAACAGGGTTGAGCCCCTAGCGGGGCGCGAGGACGAAGACAAATATGAAACGTGGAATTCTCGTTCTGCTTTCACTCTCCGTGCTGGTCGCTGTCGCGTATTTCACCGCGAACAAGTGGGCGATCCGGCACGAGACAATCGCGTTTCATGATCCCGTCCGCGACAACCGTCTGGTGGCGGTCAGCATCGCCGTTCGCCGCGACAAGGAAATGCAGGCCAATGCCGGCTTGATCAAGCTGCCGGTTGCGGTCCTCAATCACGGCAACACCGTCAAGAACACCGAGTATTCGTTCCTGTCGACGGTGTTCGCTTGGCGCGGCTATCTTGCGGTCAGCCCGCAGCACGATCTGCCGACCGATCCGCCGATGGTGACCAAGATCGGCGAACCCTATGTCGGCCGTCTGCCGCAGATTCAGCGCGGCGTTGCCAACATCCATTTCGCCCTCCACGAAATGAAGAAGATCCAGTCCAATGCCGACTATGACAAGGTGACCATGGTCGGTCATTCGATGGGCGGCGATATCTCGATGTATTTCGCCAAGCAGTATCCCGACGAGATCAAGAAAGTCGTGACACTGGACAATTTGCGCGTGCCGTTCCTGACCGACGGCAAGTTCAAGATCCTGTCGTTCCGCTCCCAGGACACGCACTTCAAGGCGGACCCCGGCGTCGTGCCTGACGATGAGCAGTGCGAGCAGGCCGGCATCACCGTCGTGAACACCGGCTTCCAACACAACGACATGCGCGACACCGGGCCTGACGCCGCCAAATCCTCGATCCAGTCGATGCTCGACAGATTCCTCGACGAGTCCGACAGGAGCGGCGTGTTGAAGCCCGTGCCGACGAAGGTGCCGGACGTTCTGACCAGCAGCCCGGGACCGGTGCCGCTCTCAACCCCGTTGGCCAGCAATCCGCCGCCGAAGAACAAGCCGGTTACGAACTAGGCGACTGACCGCCATCGTGCATTTGCGGCTGCGTCACGGGCCGGCGCATTGACCCGCTGTCGGCCACGTCCCACATAAAGCTCGCTGTTATCCGCGAGCGCTTATGGCCGGCGAACCCACCAAACCCAAATCGGCAGGCGATGTTGCTTCGGCAAGAGCCGAGGCGCGCAAAGGCGGCCCGTTGCCCGAGACCAAGCCGTCGGCGTCGGAGGACATCGCAGCTTTCGTGGCGAAAGCGCGCGCGATGTCGCCACACCGGCCGGACGCCAGGGGAAGGCTGGTCTTTGCGCTCGACGCCACCATGAGCCGGCAGCCGACCTGGGATATGGCCTGCGCGCTGCAGGCCGACATGTTTCGCGAGGCCGCCTCGCTCGGCAGCCTCGATATCAGGCTGGTGTATTACCGCGGCTTCAACGAATGCCGCGCCACGGGCTGGATCTCCGATTCTGCGCGACTGGCACGGTTGATGGGCAAGATCGATTGCCGGGGCGGCAATACCCAGATCGGCAAGGTGCTGTCGGAAGCGCGCCGCGAGGCGGTGGCGTCCGGCGTGCGCGCCATGGTGTTTGTCGGCGATGCCATGGAGGAGTCCGTCGACGACCTCTGCGCCAAGGCCGGCGAGCTCGGCCTGCTCAAGGTGCCCGTGTTCATGTTCCAGGAAGGCCACGATCCGACCGCCGAGCAGGCGTTCCGGGAGATTGCGCGGCTCACCGGCGGCGCATGGTGTAGGTTCGACCCCGGTGCCGCGGCGCAGCTGCGCGAGTTGCTGCGCGCCGCCGCAGCCTACGCCGCTGGCGGGCGCGAAGCGCTGCTGCGGCTGTCGAAGACCACAAGCGGCGCGGCCGCACTGATCGGCCAGATGAAGTGATTACGATTTTGGTTATGACCAAGCCCAACGTCATGCTTTTCGGCGCCAGTGCCGCTATATTAGAGCCATGGCAACCCTGATTGCCGGCGTCGTCGCCGTTGTCGTTCTGTACTTGCTGCTGCAGATGTTTCGTGCAGCCAACCCGGTCGTGCTCGCGCGCGCGATCAAGATCGTGGGCGGCGTGGTGGCGCTGGCGGTCGCGGCTTTCACCGGACTACGCGGCGAGCTTGCGGTGGCAATTCCGCTCGGCATCTTCGGCGCCGGCCTGCTCGGCTGGTCGCCGTTCGGGCCGGGCGGCTTCAGCAATATCGGCGGGATCTTCGGCGGCGCGCAGCGTTCGTCGGGGCAGGCCTCGCGCGTCCGCTCGCAGTTTCTCGACATGAGTCTCGATCACGACAGCGGCGAGCTGTCGGGGCGGATCGTGGACGGGCCGAATGCCGGGCGTTCGCTCGGCGAGTTCGACCTGCCGCAATTGATCGCAATGATACCGGCCTTCGACGCCGAGAGCGTCGCCCTACTTGAAAGCTATCTTGACCGCCGGTTTCCCGCTTGGCGTCAGAACGCGCAAAGCGATGCGGCAGGGGGGCAGCGTCGCACGGCGGCGAGCGGAAAAATGACGGACGAGGAAGCCTATCAGATCCTTGGCCTGCAGCCGGGGGCGGGGCGTGACGACATCAGCCGGGCTCACCGCGCCCTGATGAAGAAACTGCATCCCGACCAAGGGGGCTCGACGTACCTCGCTGCCCGCGTAAACGAGGCCAAGGATACTCTTCTTCGCACGCATTCCAGCTAACTCCGGCTCACGCCACTGACGCTACAAACCGCGAGTTGCTTCCATGCCGTTCTCTGACTGACGCCCCATATCGCCCGCCGTTGTCCGGCGTGGTCGATCGTTCATTGCAGGGAAATCTAACCGGAAATTCTTGACGAGAAGTTTTCGCGGGCCGCCTTGGGTGTGATCTCGCGAGAGCCGCCGCGACTGTGTTTGGAAAACAACAAAGCCGGCGCTTGCGGCGCCGGCTTTGCCAAATTCAAGGAAACGTCCGGATCAGTTGCGAACGGTCATGCAGGAAATGTCGGCGCGCTTGAGGGTCTTGCAAACCGCTTCGGCCTGATCGCGATCGAGACCGGCGAAGCGGGCCCGGTAGAGCGTGCGGTTGTCCTTGGCGACCACGGGCTCGGTGAAGGGATCGGCCTTGCTGAGCAGGGCACTGGCCTTGGTGCGGGCGAGATCAATCCGCTGCTTGGCCTCGCTTTCGCTTTCGAGCGCACCAACCTGAATGATCCAGCCGGTGCGGACCACCGCCGGCGTGGCCGGCTTGGCGGCGCTGTTCTGCTGCATGGCCGGCGGCTGGGCGTGGGGCGCCGGATCGGCATAGGCCAGCACCTGCGAGTGCGCGGCTTGCGAGGGGGGCTGTGTCAGGCTGGAAGCGGGCAACACGCCGAGCACGCCTTGTCCGGTACCGTGATTGGCCGGCTGCGGCGGCATCGCGACCCTGGCGGCTTCGGCCTTGGTCTCCGCGACCTTTGCGACGACGGCGCTGGAGGTCTCGGCCATTTCAGGGCGAGCCGGAATGGCGTTGGTGATCGGCGGCGCCGCGGGCTGCGAGGGGCCGGCTGAAGCGAGCTTCATCGGCCCGGCCTTGACCTGAACCGTCTTGACCTTGACCGGCTTCATCGGCTCAGCCGAGCCGGGGATCGCTGATATCGCCTGGGTCTGGATGACGCCGTTGGTCAATGGTGCGGGTTCAGGCCTGACTTGCTGCTCGAACTTGTTCTGTTCGACCTTGGCGGGCGCCGGAGGCAGGGCAGCGGCGGCGGCCGCCATCAGCGACGGCTTGGCCGGCGCGATCGAGCGGGTTGCCGGCATGGCGGCGAGCCCGGGTTCGGCGGCGGCGCCGCCGGAGTGAGCCGCTTCGGCCGGACGCGCAACGGTCTCGGCTGCGGCGACATCGACGCTGCCGTCAGCGGGATTGCGCTCGGTGATCGCAACGACGGTGCGCTTGGTCGCGCCCTTCTCGAGGTTTTCGGCCAGCAGGTTGCGCATGGTGGCATCGCGCGAACCGCCGCTGCGGCCACCCAGCACCACGCCGATCAGGTGGCGGTTGCCGCGGCGCATCGAGCTTACGAGGTTGAAGCCGGACGCGCGGGTGTAGCCGGTCTTGATGCCATCGACGCCTTCGACATTGCCGAGCAGGCGATTGTGATTGCGGATCGATTGTCCCCGATAATTGAACACTGTGGTCGCGAAGTAGCGGTAGTAGCGCGGGAAGCGGTCCTGGATGGCGCGGCCGAGGGTCGCCTGATCGCGCGCGGTGGTCAGTTGCTCGTCGTTGGGCAGGCCGGAGGCGTTGCGATAGGTGGTTTTGCTCATGCCGAGCGCGCGCGCCTTGCGCGTCATCAGCCTGGCGAATTCGGCTTCATCGCCGGCAATCGCTTCGGCGACCACGACGGCGGCGTCATTGGCGGAACGCGTCACAAGACCCTTGATGGCGTCCTCGACCTTCAGGGTCTGGCCCGGGCGCAGGCCGAGCTTGGTCGGCGCCTGCTCGGAGGCGTGTTCGGAGACTTCCATCTCGGTGTCGAGCTTCATCTTGCCGGATTCCAGGCGCTCGAACAGCAGATAGAGCGTCATGATCTTGGTCAGCGACGCGGGGCGCCGGATGCCGTCGGGATTGTTGGAGGCGAGCACCGCGCCTGAATTGCCGTCGACAATGATGGAGGAGAATTGCGGGCTATAGCTTTCGCGCGCGACGTGATGGTGGCGACGGTGCTTGGAGCGGCGCGCCTCTGCGCTCTCACTCGAGATCAGTATTGCTGTCGTGAAGGTAACCAGTCCGAGGGCGCACATTCGCAATGCGCGCGAGGAAGCCAAGGTTGTACGAAGCATTTATTTCCCCGTCCCAATTTCTGTCTTGATCACCGGCTCGTGAGGCAAAATTGTGCCCCACCAGCCGCTGATGGTTCCCCGTTCGAAGCGCCGGTCCGGCCATGACGCGAGGCTGGAGTGGCCGATCAGGTCGCTGTTCTAGCTAAGATGCTGTTCACAAACAGCTTTCGGGCCGTCTGCCGGAAGACGAACAAGTCCAGGAATCAGGTTAGGCGGAGCGAGTTTCCAAAAGATTAATTAACCGTTGCGTAAGACTCCGGGGTTCTCCGTTAATTGACCATATTTGTGCGCCGCACAAGATTCCTTGACTTTATTGTGCGGTGCACATATAGGGACGCTGTGGTCAGGGAGCCGGGACCTCCCGGCAATAGGAACGCTCAGTCTGGGAAAGGACTCCATGATGGTCAAAATTGAAGACATTCAGAACTACGGCAAAGAGCATCTCGAATCGGTTGCCGTTTCCGCAACCAACGTGCAGAGCGGCGTTCAGGCGATCGCCACCGCTTATGGCGACTACGCCAAGAAATCGTTCGAAGACACCAAGTCGTTTGTCGAAAAGCTCTCCGGCGTGAAGTCGCTGGACAAGGCGCTCGAAGCCCAGACCGAATTTGCGCGTTCTTCCTACGAAACCTTCGTCGCGGAGTCGCAGAAGATTGCCGGCCTCTACACCGACCTTGCCAAGCAGGCCTACAAGCCCTACGAAGGGCTGGTCGCGAAGTTCACCCCGGCCGCGCACTAACGGCTCGCGTTTATCGCTCATTCGAGCAAGAACTTCCAAGACGAAGCCCGGCCACGACGGCCGGGTTTTTTCTTGCAGTATTTGCGTCGCCGATTTCACGGCGTCACCATCATTGCAAGCGTAGGGCACGCCGCGCGTTCGGCGCTCGCTACCGACGGACAGGGACGGTCATTCCTCTGGGGGGCAACGAAGCCTGCCCGAGCTATTGCGGGTTCTCCAGGCTGAACGTCTCGGACTGTTCGTCATAGGCAAACAGCTCGGCGTAGCGACCCGACGAAACGATGGTCTTGAGCTGGGCCAAACATCAGCCCGCCTGTGGCTAGAACTCGGCGTGCAGACGGCCCGAGAAGATCGAGACCGGCCCGCGATCGGCGTTGTAGGCGGGGTTTGTAATGAACTGGTAGTCGAAGGTCAGCGCCGTCCAGGTGTTTAGCTTCCAGGAGTAATAGGCCTCGAAGATCCGTTCGGGACTGTAATTGAGTTGTCCGTCGCCGATCAGAAGACCAGTGCCGCCGGCGGCGAGGAAATCGCGGTGCGCGGCGGAAAGCCCGTTGACGGCGCCGCCGATACCGATCGTATCGTTCGGCCGACCCCAGTAGCTGCCCTTGATCGACAGGCCGCCCGAAAGGCTGCGGTCAATGTCGGTGAAGGACAGGATCTGGTTTTGTCCATCGTTCCAGCTCGCACGCACGAACAGCCCGACATCGTTGACGAGCTGCTGCTCGAGATTGACGTAGAAGCCGTATTTGCCACGGCCACGCTGGTTCGCGCCGACGATATCGTTGATATCGAGCGCGGGATTTGCTGCAGCGAGCGCCAGGACCTCGCGATAGTTGGCCGTGTTGCCGTTGTTTGCGAATGCACCGACGCGCAGCTTGCCGGGTTGATCGAAGATGGTGTGGCGCTCTTCGAACTCGACCACCGTGCCGCCAGTCTTGAAGGTCAGAACATCGCTGTTGGGCGCCGACGGCACCTGGAACAGGCCGGCGCGCACCGCCCATTCCTTGCGGTTGAACTCGACCACCGCGCCGCGCGTATAGCCGGGCAGGTCGGCGGGGAAATCGTAGGCCGCCGACGCCCACATCGCCCAGTTCATGAAGTCCAGGCGCGGGTCCTTTGCATACGCGTTGCCGTCAAAGAAGTCGCCGACGGCGAAGCGGCCCACAACCACAGTGATGCGGTCGATATCGCGCTTGCCCGGAAGCTGGTTCGGTCCGTCGGCAACTTCTTCCTGCTCACCGCCGAGGCCGAAGGTCTGCTTGAAGTAGTAGCGCTGCGGACGGAGTTTTGGAAACGGCGCGCCGGCCTTCTGCGCTTCGCCATTCGAGAAGCCGGCAAGGCCCAGCGTGCCGTTGAGACCGGAGCCCTGAGCAAGCTCAGGGTTGAAATAGAATTCGCCGCCCTCCCAAAGCCGGACGCCCAGGAAAGCCGTCGTGGTCCAGGTCGCCTGCAACTGGCCGCTGCCGGGCAGGCTGAGGGGACTGGCATAGGGCGAGCGGATGGGACCATAGCCTTGAGGCAGAAACGTCGTCTGTGCATGGACGTTCCAGTCGCTGGATTCCGGCAGCCGCGGCTTGCTGCTGGCGGGCGCCATCCACGGCGTGTCGCCGAAATGGTAGTTCAGGCCGAACTTGAGCAGATGAACGCGCGGATCGACGTTGACATTGGGCAGCCCGAACTCGCTCAGGTCGTAGGCTTGGCGGGAGAGGCCGACATATTCGTACTCCGCCTTGGCGCTCCAGTTGCCGCTCAGCGCGAATTCGACGCCAAGTCCCGTGGTCCAGCCGGCATGATAGCGGCCGACCGGAAACAAGGCGTTGCCATCGATATCGTTGACGTTGATATGGGTATGCCCCCAGGCGAAGCCGCCGGTGACGTAGGGCATGATGCGGTCGAACGCATAGCCGACGCGGCCGCGGATCGTTCCGACATAGTTGATCGTGGTGTGAAAGGGCGCCGCCGTCAGGGCAGGGACATCCAGGGGACTGGTGAAGGTCGCATCCGCTTCGATGCCGAGGACGACACGGTTTGCGAGCTGCCTGTTGTAGCCGAGTTGATAACCGCCGATCAGGCCGGTGGCGCTATGCGGAAAGAACACGGCTTGTTCGGGCAGAGGATTGGTGCCGGGCCCGAAGCTCGCATCGCCATAGCCGACGTGACCGCCGACGTAGAATCCGGTCCAGTCATACAGCGTCCTCAGTGCCGGCGCTTGCAGTGGCAGGTCAGCCGCATTGACAGGAGACCAGCTCAAGGCTGCGACGGCGCTTCCGATCGCAAGAATTCGTTTCATCCCCAACCCCACCGATCCTGTGTTCTAGAGCGCGTTCCGCCAGCGATCAATCGACGCTTTTCAAGCGGGCTGCACGATCGATATCTGCGCTCTCGAGCCGGGCCGAGACTTCGGGTCTTTGCTATCGTCGGAGCGCTCGATCGTCGGTACGATGAACATCCCGCGTAAAGGTGTACCGCGAACAACGGCAACGCGAAGGTGAGCCCGAACCCGAATGCAGCAAGCAGCGTTCGAATGGAATTCATGCTGCTCGTCTCGATCGCTCACGGGACATGGATATTCGGTGACGGCCTCGGAGCTATCCCGGCCCATCAGCATCAGGGGTCACGGTACTGTCCGATTATCTCCCCGCCATGACCCTCCAATGCCGCCGCCAGGCACCGGAGCACCGTCTTTCCATCGAACGGCTTGGTCAGGAAATCGACCTCGGATTTCACTAATCTAGCCCTGCGCACCGAATGCCCTACATGACGTCTTGATGCTTCCATCATCAGGCTGAGCTACAGCGCTAGAGTGAAGTTGACATGAATATGCCTGCAATGGTGCTCGGAGCGCTCCTATTCATGTCGCCGCTCCTGGCTATGCACGTCTACGCGCTAGCTTACGTTGAGCCAACCATCGAGCGCTCTGACGATTGCAAGGACCCCAACTCAAGGCCCGGCTCGCGTGCGGAAAGGTCCATTATGGTCCGACCTGGGTGAAGGAACCCAAGAAGCACGTCCGCGTCCGAGCTGTTGACTGGGCTCGCCGACCTGTTGCCGGAGGCGGCCGTGCAGCTCGCCTTGATCGACCCACAATGTGGGGTCCGCAGACTTTCCGCCCCGGCGGCTCCGCTAAAAGCGGGTCAAGCCCTGCTCGATCGGGCTTCCAAAAGCGCCGGCTACCCTCAATGGCCGCAAAACCGGCGGTCCGGATCCTTTGTCAAATCCGGCAGAAACGATTAACCTTGCTCCGGATAGCCGAGCCGGGAATCGGGCCGGTCGCAGGACGTGGCAGGCAACATCAATGCGCTTGCGGCGATCCGGGGGCGGACCCATATTCCAGGTGCCGATCCGGCCAACGGGTCGGACCGGGAGCGGCGATCTGGAATAAGCGTTACTGGGTACCAGGCGATGGCTCACGTCAGAGCCGATCGCGTGTGGGCCAGGATGCGCTCTCCGGTCATCCCTTTTGGAATTTCGAACGCCCGAGCCATGTTGCAGCCAACCTTCAAAGCTTGTCCGTCCGTGCCGGCAAAGTCATCTTCTGCTCCCCGAATGAGCAATGACGAGAACCGCAACGCCGGAACCGGCGGACCATCGACGTCGGTCATCACCAAGGTCAAGCCGAAGACCAAGCGTCCGAACCTCTATCGCGTCCTTATTCTGAACGACGACTACACGCCGATGGAGTTCGTCGTTCATGTGCTGGAGAAGTTCTTCCAGAAGGACGCCGAAGCGGCCACCAAGATCATGCTTCATGTCCATCACCACGGAATCGGTGAGTGCGGCGTGTTCACCTACGAGATTGCCGAGACCAAGGTCACGCAGGTGATGGATTTTGCGCGCAAGCACCAGCACCCGCTGCAATGTGTGATGGAAAAAAAATAGCCGCGTGTGGCTCTCGATCCGGCCGGAGATAAGGAACGGGATTGCCTTGATCGGTGTTGATGGACGCCGACCGTATTCCCGGTAGCTTTTTTCGGGGGAGAGGTCGCGTGCCGCCGCCGTGGTGCCGCGAATTTAGAGGAAAACCACGCTTGCGGAACCGGTCTTTCGCCACGATCGTGTGTAACTATATGACAGGGGATGACGAAGGTTGTTGTTGCCTCACCGGGTAATGGCGATCATGATGACCGGGGGCCATAGAGGACGCGAATGCCAACTTTTTCCCAAAGCCTTGAACAATCCCTGCATCGTGCATTGGCGATTGCAAACGAGCGCCATCATCAATATGCGACGCTCGAACATCTTCTGCTGTCGCTGATCGATGACTCGGATGCGGCTGCGGTGATGCGCGCCTGCAGCGTCGATCTCGACAAGCTGCGCACCAGCCTCGTCAATTATCTCGAGACCGAATTCGAAAATCTGGTGACTGACGGAGCCGATGACGCCAAGCCGACGGCCGGTTTCCAGCGCGTGATCCAGCGCGCGGTGATACACGTCCAGTCCTCAGGGCGCGAGGAAGTCACCGGCGCCAACGTGCTGATCGCGATTTTCGCGGAGCGCGAAAGTCACGCCGCCTATTTCCTGCAGGAGCAGGACATGACGCGGTACGATGCGGTCAACTACATCAGCCATGGCATCGCCAAGCGGCCCGGCGTCTCCGAAGCGCGCCCGGTGCGCGGCGTCGACGAGGAGACCGAGACCAAGGGTAACGAGGACGCCAAGAAGAAGGGCGAAGCGCTCGAGACCTATTGCGTCAACCTGAACAAGAAGGCGCGGGACGGCAAGATCGATCCGGTGATCGGACGCAATGCCGAGATCAACCGTGCCATCCAGGTGCTCTGCCGCCGGCAGAAGAACAATCCGCTGTTCGTGGGCGAGGCCGGCGTCGGCAAGACCGCGATTGCGGAAGGGCTCGCCAAGCGCATCGTCGATTCCGAAGTGCCGGAAGTGCTGGCCGCCGCCACCGTGTTCTCGCTCGACATGGGTACGCTGCTGGCCGGCACCCGCTACCGCGGCGATTTCGAGGAGCGGTTGAAGCAGGTTTTGAAGGAACTGGAAGCGCATCCGAACGCCATCCTGTTCATCGATGAAATCCACACCGTGATCGGCGCCGGCGCCACCTCCGGCGGCGCGATGGACGCGTCCAACCTGCTGAAGCCGGCGCTGGCTTCCGGCACGATCCGCTGCATGGGTTCGACGACCTACAAGGAATACCGTCAGCATTTCGAGAAGGACCGCGCGCTCGTGCGCCGGTTCCAGAAGATCGACGTCAACGAGCCGACGGTGGAAGACGCGATTGCGATCCTGAAGGGGCTGAAGCCCTATTTCGAGGATTATCACCGGCTGAAATACACCAATGAGGCGATCGAGGCGGCGGTGCAATTGTCGTCGCGCTACATCCACGACCGCAAGCTGCCGGACAAGGCGATCGACGTGATCGACGAGTCGGGTGCGGCGCAGATGTTGGTCGCCGAGAACCGGCGCAAGAAGACGATCGGCATCAAGGAAATCGAGACCACGATCGCGACCATGGCGCGGATTCCGCCCAAGAGCGTGTCGAAGAACGATGCCGAGGTGCTGAAGCATCTCGAGCAGACGCTGAAGCGCGTGGTGTTCGGCCAGGACAAGGCGATCGAGTCGCTGTCCGCCTCGATCAAGCTGGCGCGGGCCGGCCTGCGTGAGCCGGAGAAGCCGATCGGTTCATACCTGTTCTCCGGGCCGACCGGCGTCGGCAAGACCGAAGTGGCAAAGCAGCTTGCAGCCTCGCTCGGCGTCGAATTGCTGCGCTTCGATATGTCCGAATACATGGAGCGGCACACGGTGTCGCGCCTGATCGGCGCGCCTCCCGGCTATGTCGGCTTCGACCAGGGCGGCCTTCTGACCGACGGCGTGGACCAGCATCCGCATTGCGTGGTGCTGCTCGACGAAATCGAGAAGGCGCATCCTGATCTCTACAACGTGCTGCTGCAGATCATGGACCACGGCCGGCTCACCGACCACAACGGCAAGCAGGTCAATTTCCGCAACGTGATCCTGATCATGACCACCAACGCGGGCGCCGCCGACCTCGCGCGGCAGGCCTTCGGCTTCACACGCAACAAGCGGGAAGGCGACGACCACGAGGCGATCAACCGGCAGTTCGCCCCGGAATTCCGCAACCGGCTGGACGCGATCGTCTCGTTCGCCCATCTCAATGCCGATGTCATCGGCATGGTGGTCGAGAAGTTCGTGCTGCAGCTCGAGGCGCAACTCGCCGATCGCGATGTCACCATCGAGCTGTCCGAGCCCGCCAAGGCTTGGTTGATCGAGCATGGCTATGACGAGCAGATGGGCGCGCGGCCGATGGCGCGCGTGATCCAGGAGCACATCAAGAAGCCGTTGGCGGACGAGGTGCTGTTCGGTCAGCTCAAGGGCGGCGGCCATGTCCGGGTCGTGCTGGTCACGGACGCCGAGGGCAAGGACAAGATCGGCTTCGAGTTTGTCGAGGGTCCGGTCACGCCGAAGCCGGAGAAGCTGCCGGGAGCGCGCAAGCGCAAGCCGAAGCCGGGCGGTCCGAACGGAGGCGGCGGCTCCAAGGGGCCGGCGTCGAAGGGGCCGCTGGTCAAGGTATAAGCGGGCTCAATCCCAAACGAAGAGCCGGCGCGTCGCAAGACCGCCGGCTTTTTGATGCCTAACTGCCCGGCCAAACCAACGCTTGGGCGGCCACGACGTGTTCGCCGTTGAACGTCACGGAAGGCGAGCCATACAGCACATATCCGAGCTCAATTGCCTCGGAAACGCGCCGGCAGAAGGCAGCGTCATCCTTGCCGGTCAGCAGGCGATAGACGGGCAGGTCGTCTGGCGGTTTTGCAGACATGCTAACTCCAGCAATACCGTGGTTGGGCCGCGGCACCGTAAGGCGTCTATTGTGTTGCGCACAAGGCCCCGCTCAGCGCTCGCTGAGCAACTCGTCGATCCGGCGCTGGAGCTGCCGCTTCTTGATCTCGCTTCTGCGCAGCCGCTCCTCAAGATCGGAGACCGGCTCGGCAGGGCTTTGCCCATGGAATGCGACACCGACGAAATTGTCGCGCCACCAGATGACCCTGGCGAGGAAGGAGCGGCCCTTGCGCGCGATGCGCAGCGAGAGCTGCTCTTTCGGCAACTGGATGCCATTGCTGAATTCGATTGTCGCGCCGTGATCGGAGATATTGCGGACGATGCATTCGCGCGTCGCGCCGTGTTCGCCGATCTCGGCGACGCCGCCATACATCACCATGTCGCGCACGCTCTCGCGCCGGTCCTGCATTGAAGTCTCCCAAAAAAGTGAGGAGACTTTTACCCCGCTTTGTTGCCCGTAAAAGTCCGGCCGCCGCAAAATGCGGCGTTAACGTAAATTAACGGCGGTTCCGATGGCGGGACTTTCGGAGCAATTGCAACGCAAAAAAGGCGGCGCGCAGCGGAGAGGCGGCGGATCCACCTGCAAGCCATGATCGTTTGACCACGTTTCCACCGCAATGCGCATTCCCGGATTGCGAACTGCCATGCAAAGAGGTCGATTTCTTCGCGCCCTATGGTGCACGCTGTGGCTTTTGTCCTCGGTTGCGAACGCCTTCGCCGAGGACGCGGGTGAGGCTACCCGGTCGGGCGCGACAGCTAGCCAAAAGCCGGCTACTGCGCGCGAGAGCGAGGCGCGCGAGGCGATGTGCCTGATGATCGAGTCGGCGGCGAGGGCCTCGGACCTGCCGCTGGAGTTCTTCGCGCGCGTGATCTGGCAGGAGAGCCGCTTTCAGTCCGATGCGGTCGGGCCGGTGACGCGCAGCGGCGCGCGGGCGCAGGGCATTGCGCAGTTCATGCCGGGAACGGCGAACGAACGCGGCCTGCTCGATCCTTTCAATCCGGTGCAGGCGCTGCCGAAGTCGGCCGAGTTTCTCGATGAGCTGCGCAACCAGTTCGGCAATCTCGGGCTCGCCGCCGCAGCGTACAATGCCGGCCCGCGGCGCGTTCAGGAATGGTTGGCCGGCACTGGCGGGATGCCGCAGGAAACCCGCAGCTACGTGATCGCCATTACCGGCTCCACGGTTGAGGAGTGGGCCGCGGCGGGACGAAGCGGCAAGCAGCCCGAACGAATCCCGACATCGAGCTGCCGCGAATTGATGGCGCTTTTGAAACAGGCGCCCAATCCTTTTATCGCTGGGCTGGAGCAGCGCGTGAAGCTCGCCGCCGCGAAGGTGTGGGGCGTGCAACTCGCCGCCGGCTTTTCACGCGACAAGGCGCTTGCGATGTATGGGCGCGCGGTCTCGCGCCTTTCGAGCGCGATCGGCAATCGCGACCCCTCTATCCTCGCCTCGCGCCTGCGCAGCCGCGGCCCGGCGACGTTCTACCAGGTGCGCTTCGGCGCCGACACACGCGGCGAGGCCGACGACCTCTGCAACCGCATCCGCAAGGCGGGCGGGGCGTGCTTTGTGCTGAGAAACAGGGGCGTGCCGGGTTGAGTTTACTTGCTCCGTCATTCCGGGATGGTCCGAAGGACCAGACCTCAGATGCGCAATTGCGCATCGGGGAATCTCGAGATTCTCAGGTGCGCAATTGCGTACCATAGTTCGATGCTTCGCATCGCCCCGGAATGACGACGTGTATTTGTCGTTCATCGCATAGCCGCCCTGAGCGGCGCTTGCTTGACGCAGGGCCCTTTCGCCAGCCCTATGCCGCGCGACGACTCAAACCTCCATCCGGTCATCCGTGGCGCTGCCTCCACTCGACTCTCCCCAATGGAAAAGCCCCATTCGCGCCTTCGCATGGGGCGTGAGTTCTGTCGCATCCACCGTGCTCACGCTGGTGCTGTTTGCGACCTATCTCGGTATCGGCGCGCTGGCCCATGATAGCCATTTCAGCCTTGGCTGGGTGCTCGGCAGTACGCTGCTGGTCTGGGCTGGTCCGGCGCAGATCATCCTGATCTCGACGCTCGGCTCCGGGGCGACCGCGGTTCAGGCGGCGATTGCGGTGACGGTGAGTGCGATCCGGCTGTTTCCGATGGTGGTATCGGTGTTGCCGCTGATGAAGACGCCCAAGACCGGGCGCCGCCACCTCGTGCTGGCGACGCATTTCATCGCCGTCACGCTTTGGGTCGAATGCTATCGGCTGCTGCCAAAAGTGCCGCGCGAGCGGCGGATTGCGTTCACGCATGGCCTCGGCTGTGGGCTGGTCACGGTATGCATGGTTGCGACTACGTTTGGCTACGTACTTGCCGCCAAGCTGCCGCCGCTGTTTGCTGCGGCGATCCTGCTGCTGACGCCGCTGGCGTTCCTGCTTTCGACGGCGCGCAACTGCAAGCAGATCTCGGATGTGCTGGCGCTGGTGCTGGGGCTTTCGTTGTTTCCGCTGGTGTCGATGCTGCATACCGGCGTCGACATCCTGATCAGCGGCATCAGCGCCGGCAGCATTGCCTACGGCGTGCACTGGTGGCGGGAGAGGGGGCGCGCATGAACGAATTTTTCGGCAGCCCGCACGCGCTATTGGTGCTCGTGCTTGCAGGCTTCGTGCCCAACGAGATCTGGCGGATGGCCGGGCTGTGGTTCGGCGCCGGCGTCGACGAGGGCTCGGAAGTCCTGGTGTGGGTGAGGGCGGTGGCGACCGCGATTCTCGCCGGCGTCATCGCACAAATCCTGATGCAGCCGCCGGGCGCGCTGGCGGGCGTGCCGGACTGGCTGCGCTATGGCGCTGTAGCCGCAGGCTTTGCGGTGTTCATGCTGACGCGACGCTCGATCTTTGCCGGCGTGGTCTCGGGCGAGATCATCCTTCTGGCCGGCAAATGGTGGCTCGGTTGATTGCAGGACCCATAATCCGGTACTGTCCCGCCCGACAAGAAAAGTTGCACGCGATCGGTGCTATCTCACTGGATTAGGCAATGGTTCAGGATACCAAGCTCCGCGAGGGCGAAGTTACCGTCGACATGCCGCCGGCCCGCGATGCCGGGCTGGTGTTCATCGGCCGCATCCGCACGCCCTGGAAATCGCGGCTGGAGACACCGCGGCAGGGCCGCCGCGACGGCCCGGTCTGCCGGCTCGAGATTTTCGAGCCGTGGGTGCCTGCGATCAAGGGCGTCGACTTCTATGAAAATCTCGAAGTGATCTATTGGCTGCATCACTCGCGCCGCGATCTCGTGCTGCAGAGTCCGAAGAACAACCAGAAAACCCGCGGTACCTTCTCGCTGCGCTCGCCGGTGCGGCCCAATCCGATCGGCACCTCGATCGTGAAGTTCGTCGGCATCGAGGGCAACGCAATCCTGGTGCGCGGCCTCGACTGTCTCGACGAGACGCCGCTGCTCGACGTCAAGCCGGACCGCTGCGAGTTCTCGCCGCTGGTGCAGCAAAAGGGCGGGGATGTGGAGGGGGAGTGATTGCTTCTCCCCGTCATTGCGAGCGCAAGCGAAGCAATCCATCTCACAGCGAAAAGAAAGAATGGATTGCTTCGCTGCGCTCGCAATGACGGGGTGAGACCGCCCGACTACCCCAGCGCCGCCATCAGCTTGGTCGCGTTGTCCTCCAGCACTTTCACGTCTTCCTTGCGGCTGGCGGGCGGTAGCAGGGCGACGCCGTCATGGCGCGGCATCACGTGCATGTGCAAATGAAACACGACCTGGCCGCCGGCGGGCTCGTTGAATTGCTGCACGGTAATGCCGTCGGCATTGAAGGCCTTCATAGCTGCTGCGGCGATCTTGTGGGTGGCGCGCGCGACATGGGCGTAATCGTCGGGCGTGATGTCGAGGATGTTGCGGGCAGGGACTTTTGGGATCACCAGCGTGTGGCCGGGCGAACGCGGCATGATGTCGAGGAAGGCCAGCACATGGTCGTCCTCATAAACCTTGTGGCAGGGAAACTCGCCGCGCAGGATTTTTGCGAAGGGGTTATTGGCGTCGTAGGCGGCCATGGGCTTCTTCCCTCAAGGTTTGATCTCAAATCTCACGTCGCCAGCTCAACCGGTCAAGCCTCGTCGGCGGCCTTGCGGAACGGGCCGGCCTCGGTCAGTTCCCGTCCGACCTCGGCCACATAGGCGCGCTCGCGCTTCAGATAGTCGGCAATCGCGCGGCGCAAATCGGGATCGGCGATGAAATGCGCGGAATAGGTGGTTTGCGGCAGGTAGCCACGGGCCAGCTTGTGCTCGCCCTGCGCGCCGGCCTCGACGACCTTCAGGCCGCGGTCGATCGCAAAATCGATCGCCTGATAGTAGCAGACCTCGAAATGCAGGAACGGGTGATGCTCGACGGCGCCCCAATTGCGGCCGAACAGCGTGTCCGATCCGATGAAATTGATGGCACCCGCAATCCAGCGGCCGTTTCGTTTGGCCATCACCAGGAGCACGTCGCGGCTCATGCTCTCGCCGATCAGCGAGAAGAATTTTCGCGTGAGATAGGGGCGGCCCCACTTGCGCGAGCCGGTCTCCATATAGAACGCGAAGAACGCATCCCACGCGTCCTCGGTGATATCGGCTCCAGTCAAGCGGTGGATGGTGATGCCGGCGGCCACCGCCTCGCGTCGCTCGCGCTTGATCGCCTTGCGGTGGCGCGAATTCAGCGAGGTGAGAAAATCCTCGAAAGTCCCATAGCCCTCGTTGTGCCAGTGAAACTGCTGGTCGTTCCGTTGCAGGAAGCCATGCTGACCCAACAACTTCGCTTCCGCCTCGCGGGCGAAGGTCACATGCACGGAGGAGGCGTTGGTCGCGTTGCACAGCGCCATTAGGCCGCGCGCCAGCGCCGAGCCGATCTGTTTGCGGTCGACGCCGTCGCGGATCAGAAGTCGGGGGCCGGTGGCAGGCGTAAACGGCACCGAGACCTGCAGCTTGGGATAATAACGTCCGCCGGCGCGCTCATAAGCATCCGCCCAACCGCGGTCGAAGACATATTCGCCTTGCGAATGGGCTTTCAGATAGCAGGGCACGACGCCGACGATCTCGCCGTCGAGCCGTGCCAGCAGATGCCGAGGACCCCAGCCGGTGCGGGGGCAGGCCGAGCCGGAAGCCTCGGCGGCAGAAAAAAATGCGTGGGAAACGAAGGGGTTATAGGCCGGCTTTGCAGCGGCGCAGGAGCCGTTCCGCGGAGCCAGCGTGTCCAGGTTTTCGAGGCCGTTCGGGTCGCCCGCCGGATTTGCGCAAGCGTCCCAATCCGCAGCTTTGATGTCGCTGACGGAGGGGACGGCTTCGAGGGTGATTTCGGATGATGCCATCTAGAAATTCAAACCGGTCCCATCATGCGATCAGCCATCGCGCATGGCGACCAACGCCCTGCAAAGATCGTGCATCGCGCAGGCGAGTTCAAGGTGGCGCTGACAGCATCAGGTTCCCGGCAGGAACCCCTCGAAGATCATCTGGTCGGCGTAGCGCGCCGCCTGCGCACGCTGCTCCGGTGTGCGCACGGTCCAGGCCAACAACGGCA
Organism: Bradyrhizobium sp. sGM-13; assembly: GCF_018398875.1. Classification (GTDB taxonomy): domain Bacteria; phylum Pseudomonadota; class Alphaproteobacteria; order Rhizobiales; family Xanthobacteraceae; genus Bradyrhizobium. The sequence goes on from NZ_JAGWDK010000005.1 coordinate 211,733, forward strand.
GGCCTAAGACGTTGCGGGCGATCCAGGGCGCGGCCGCGGGCAACTCATTCACCCAATAGGCAACGAAATGCGGCCGGGTGCGAAAAGCGTGACGCAGATGCGTCATGCCGCGGCGCTGTTCCGCTGACGCTTCCGGCCACTCCTCGGCGGTATAGTCGTGCTCGGCTACGATGCCGCGGGCGCGGCCCGGGATCAGTTCGCGCAATGCCACCACCTGATCCGGATCGAAGGACATCCCGACCGCGGGGCCGTCATAGGAGGCCAGCACCTCTCCCATCCGCTTCACCAGCCGGCGATCGCCGTCGAAATGGCTTTTCACCTCGATCACCAGCGGCACGCGGCCGGCGACCAGCGCGCAGAGATCGCCGAGCGTCATCATCCGTTCCGGCGTATCCTTGAAACTGACGGCCTTGAGTTCGGCCGCGGTCATACCGAGCAACGAGCCCGAACCGTCGGTGAGGCGGCCGAGCGCATTGTCGTGATGGACCATCGCCTCGCCGTCGGACGAAAGCTGGATGTCGCATTCGATGGCGAAATTGCCGTCGACGGCGGCCTGCGCGGCCGCCGGCATGTTTTCGACGATGCCACGCGAAATATCATGCAGGCCGCGATGAGCGACCGGCCGTGCCGTCAGCCAGTCCGGCGCGCGCACGAGAGCCGTTCCGCTTCAGGACACTTCGAAGATCGCGTCGACCTCGACGGCGGCATCCGAGGGGAGCGAAGCGACGCCGACCGTGGTGCGGGCGTGCCGGCCCTTGTCGCCAAATGCCGTGACCATCAGGTCGGAGGCGCCGTTGAGCACCTTGGGCCCGTCGAGAAAATCAGGCGCGGAATTGATGAAGCCGCCGAGCCTGACCACGCGCACGACCTTGTCGAGATCGCCGAGCGCCGCCTTGACCTGGGCCAGCAGGTTGATGCCACAGCCCTGCGCTGCGGCGTATCCCTGTTCGATCGTGACGCCGGCCCCGAGCTTGCCCTTGGCGATCAGCTTGCCTTCGGCGTCGGCGCAGACCTGGCCCGAGACGAACAGCAGGTTTCCCGAGCGCACGAAGCCGACATAGTTCGCCATGGGGGTGCGCGGCTCGTTCACGACGATACCTTGTGCCGCCAGCTTCTGTTCGACCGTACCCGCCATGTTTGCATCCCCGCTTGATGTGACCGTTCCTGACCTGCGGTCAGGCGCGCATTGTTTCGCGCATCGCGCTTTGTCTTGCAAGCGACGGTGGAGCTTCCGTCCAGCATGGCGATCGAAGCGGATCGTGCCCGGAAATGCCAAAAACGGCGCGCCTCGGCCTCGAATTCTTGCGTTTTCGTGGCACCGCCCTAGTTGCGGCGCAATGGACCCGTCACTAATGTAATCGAATCTCCCTCGAGGAAAAAATAGAACATGGCTAGCTCGTTCCCGATTCCGGTTCGTGCTTTGGTATTTTCGGCTGCTGCCAGTTTGCTGTCAGGCTTGACAAACGGTCCGGCGCTGGCCGGCGCCAGTGGGCCATTTCTCGCCCACCAGGCGCTGTATGAATTGAAGCTGGTCAAGTCGCGCGGATCCAATGCGATATCGGGTGCGCGCGGGCGCATTCTCTACAATTTTTCAGGCAGCGCCTGCGAGGGCTACACTTCCGAATTCCGCCAGGTGTCCGAACTCGACAGCGGCGAGGGCAGGCTGACGCTGAGCGATCTTCGCTCGCATTCCTGGGAAGATGCCGGCGGCAAGAGCTATCGCTTCAAGATCGACACCCGCATGAACGATACCGACTCCGCGCCGATCGACGGCGTGGCGGAACGGGTCGGCGACCGCATCACGGTCAAGCTGAAACAGCCGGTTGCGAAGACGTTCGAACTCGACGGCAAGGTCGTGTTCCCGACCGAGCAGATCCAGCACATCATCACCGCCGCGCGCGCGGGCAAGTCGGTGCTGGAGCTGATGGTCTATGACGGCTCGGGTAATGGCGAAAAAGTCTACAACACACTGTCGGTGATCGGGAAACCGATCCCGGGCACTCAAAGCATTCCATCGCCCGATCCGTCGACCGTGAACGACCAGATGAAGGCGCTGACCCGCTGGCCCGTGACCGTGAGCTATTACGACCGCGACGCCAAGGCGAAAGACGGCGAGCAGACGCCGGTTTACGCCATGTCGTTCGAGCTGTTCGAGAACGGCGTCTCCCGCGCGCTGGTACTCGATTACAACGATTTCGTGATTGCGGGCGCGATGGGCCGGTTCGACGTCAGGGATTCCAAACCCTGCAAGTGACGGCACCCTAAAAAACGGTCGCGCCCGGAGATCGCGCGGGCGTCTCACACTTTTGCTTGATGTCACCCGCGCGTGAAATCGCCGGGCTTCAATCCGAGCGCCTTGACAGCCGGCGCCGGAAGCGGCCCCCAAGCCTCGACCCTTTCGTTCGGGGCCATCATTGCTGCGATGATTGCTTCGGCCTTTGCTGGATCCTGTTCGGCCACATAGTAGACCGAGCGAACGGGCGCACCGCCTCCCAACGGCTCAGTTGTTACGAGGACAACCTGACCATTTGCCATGGCTTGATATACCACTGACGCGGTGTCGTTTCCACGGTGGTAAAGGCCGTCCCGCGAGCGCGGTGCAGCAACGACGAATACAAGATGGGGGGCGCCCATCTTGTATTGTTCCGGCCCAGCACCAATTACGAATTGTGGGATGCAGAATCGCTCTGGGAGCGAGGACGTGGCCAGCAAAAAAATGTCAGACGGAGGACTTCCGGTCATCGCGCGCTTTGAGGTGCGCCACCGCAATTACCTCGCGCCAGACGGCTCGATTAACCGGCCGCTCCCTGCATTCGCCTCCGATGCCAACCTCATTACCGCGCTCTATCGAGCGATGCTGCTGCTGCGCAACTTTGACCGAAAGGCTGTCGCATTGCAGCGCACCGGCCGGCTTGGGACCTACGCCGTTTCGCTCGGCCAGGAGGCGGTATCGGTTGGCGTAGCCAGTGCGATGCGCGAAGAGGACGTGCTGTTGCCCTCCTATCGCGACAATGGCGCGCTGATCTGGCGTGGCGTCAAGCTGGAGGAGATCCTGCTGTTCTGGGGAGGGGACGAGCGGGGCAATCAATTCTCCGGACCGGTCGAGGATTTCCCGTTTTGTGTTCCTGTGGGATCGCAGGCGCCGCATGCCGCCGGTGTTGCCTATGCCTTCAAGCTTCGCAAGCAGCCGCGTGTCGCCGTATGCATGTTCGGCGATGGCGCCACTTCGAAGGGTGATGTCTACGAGGCGATGAATTTTGCCGGCGTGCACAAATTGCCGGTTGTATTCGTCGCCACCAACAATCAATGGGCTATTTCCGTCCCGTTACGACTACAGACCGGTTGCGAAACGCTGGCGCAGAAAGCCATCGCCGCCGGCTTCATCGGCGAGCAGGTGGACGGCAGCGATGTTGTGGCGATGCGCGCCGCGGCCGAAGACGCCATTGCCGCCGCCCGTGAGGGCCGGGGCCCGCGCTTCATCGAGGCGGTCACCTACCGGCTCGGCGATCATACGACCTCCGATGACGCGTTACGCTATCGTTCGGCTGACGAAGTCCAGGCCCGTTGGAAAGAAGAGCCTATTGCGCGCCTCAGGAACTATCTCGTGAGCCAAAAAATGTGGAGCAAGGCGGAGGAAGAACAGCTCGCCGCAGAGTGCCATGAGCGCGTCGAGGCGGCGGTCGAGCGCTACCTGGCAACGGAGCCGCGCCGACCCGAAACCATGTTCGATCATCTCTATGCCGAGCTGCCCGAGACGTACGCCGCGCAGCGCCGCCAACTCGCGGGAGAAGGCGATGCCTGAAATGACGTTGGTCGAGGCCGTCAATCTGGCGCTCGCCCGCGCGATGGAGGATGACCCGGATGTCGTCGTGCTTGGCGAAGATGTCGGCATCAACGGCGGCGTCTTCCGCGCGACCGTTGGCCTGCAAACGCGTTTCGGGTCGGAGCGCGTCCTCGATACGCCGCTTGCCGAACTCCTGATCAGCGGGCTCTGTGTCGGCATGGCGGCGCAGGGGTTGAAGCCCGTCGGCGAGATCCAGTTCATGGGATTTCTGTATCCTTGCATCGATCAACTGGTGAACCACGCCTCCCGATTCCGCAACCGCACCCAGGGGCGGCTCACCTGCCCAATGGTTCTGCGGACGCCCCATGGCGCCGGCATTCGCGCGCCGGAGCATCATTCCGAAAGCACCGAGGCGATGCTCGCCCATATCCCAGGTTTGCGCGTTGTCATTCCCTCGTCGCCGGAGCGCGCCTACGGACTGCTGCTGGCCGCGATCCGCGATCCCGATCCGGTCGTGTTTCTGGAGCCGACCCGCATCTACCGCGCGGCGAAAGGCGAGGTGGAAGATAACGGTGAAGCCTTGCCGCTGGATGTCGCCTTTGTCCTGCGGAAGGGCCGCGACGTCACGCTGATAAGCTGGGGCGCGATGTTGAAGGAAACCATGGCGGCGGCCGACGCGCTGGCTGCTGACGGCATCGCCGCCGAGGTCATCGATCTCGCCACGCTCAAGCCCTACGATGAAGCCACGGTGCTCGGTTCGGTCGCAAAAACCGGACGTTGCGTCATCGTGCACGAGGCGACACGCACCGGCGGATTCGGAGCCGAGATCGCGGCGTTGATTGCCGAGCGCGCTCTGACCTCTCTGCTTGCGCCCGTGGCACGCGTCACCGGCTACGACACGATCGTTCCGATGGCGCGGCTCGAGCAACACATGATGCCGTCGGTTGATCGTATCGTCACGGCCGCGCGTAAAGCGTGCCAGTTCAGTTGATTGCCAGCGGGTTTATCCCATGCGCCAGTTCGTATTGCCGGATCTGGGAGAGGGTCTCGAGGAGGCCGAGATCGTGAACTGGTATGTCAATGAAGGCGATCACGTCGTTACCGATCAGCCACTGGTTTCGGTCGAGACCGACAAAGCCGTCGTCGAGGTGCCGTCACCCTCGAGCGGACGCATCCTGCATCTGTTTGGCGCCAAGGGAGATGTGGTGAAGGTAGGCGCACCGCTTGTCGAGTTTGCCGAGGGTCCCGAGCAAGACACTGGCACCATTGTCGGCGAACTTGGCGCAGGCGAGCCGCCGGCGGCAGCGGCACCTTCCAGGCCAGCGGCTGGACAGAAAGCCCAGGTGTTCCCGGCAGTGCGCGCGCTCGCCCGCAAGCTCGATGTCGACCTCGATCTGGTCGAAGCCACAGGACCCGGCGGCACCATCACGCGTGCGGATGTGGAACGGGCTGCCAAGGGCTTGTCCCATACCGGACCTGCCGAACCCTTGCGCGGTTTGCGGCGCGCGATGGCTCAGCGCATGACAGCGGCGCATACCGAGATCGTTCCGGCCGGCGTTACCGACGAGGCCGATATCGACGATTGGCGAACCGGCGAGGACGTGACAATCCGACTGGTGCGCGCGATCGCTGTGGCCTGCAAGACGGAGCCCTCGCTCAATGCCTGGTACAATTCCGACGCCGGTGAACGGCGTCTGATCGACCGTATCGATCTCGGCATCGCCGTCGATACCGGGGGTGGTCTTATCGTTCCTGTGTTGCGCAATGTCGCCGAGCGGGACGTATCTGACCTGCGAACCGGGCTTGACCGGATGCGGGCGGACGCGGTCGCGCGCTCGATACCTCCGGGAGAACTGCGCGGAGCGACGATTACGCTGTCGAATTTCGGAATGATAGGAGGCCGCTTCGCCAGCCTGATCGTCGTACCGCCACAAGTGGCGATCATAGGCGCGGGGCGGATTACCCAAGGGGTGGTCGCCTATCGAGGCCAGCCGGCAGTGAGGCGCGTGCTGCCGTTGTCGCTCACCTTCGACCATCGTGTCGTGACAGGCGGCGAGGCCGCTCGCTTCCTAGTAGCGCTCAAAGCGGACCTTGAGCAGTTTTCGTGAGATAGCCGTGCAGGGCTCCACGAGCGCCGATCTATGGATGGCCGTGAACAGTCGACCAGGGGGTTCGGTTAAACCAGACAACCAGGGAGAGCCAGGATGGTAACGTTCGTCGTGCTTGCCAACTTCACCGATCAGGGGATCCGGAGCGCGAAGGATTCGCCGAAGCGGGCAGAGGCTTTCAAGAAAATGGCCGAGACCTTCGGAATTACGGTAAAGGAGCTGTTCTGGACGCAGGGACGCTATGACATTGTGACAATCCTCGATGCGCCGGATGAATTTTCCGCCATGACGCTTAGCTTGAGCCTCGGCGCCTTGGGCAATGTTCGCACCGAGTCGTTGCGAGCCTTCTCGGTGGAGGACATGACCAAGGTCGTCGGCAAGATGCTCTGACAACCGCTGCGCAAGTCGACCGTCTTCTAAAGCCGAGGGCTGGCTTTGCCGTCATGCCATCACGATCAGCGTCAGGGGCTTGGCGATTTCTGCTCGACTTCCTGAGCAGGGGAATGCTCCGAAAGTGCCGCTTGGCGGTCATACTCCTCAGGTTCGAACTGTTCCTTGAAGATCGCTCGCAGCAACCGCCAGAGTTCGCGGTGACCAGCGGTTTGACCGCCCTGCGTCAGATACTCCGCGATGTCCATTACGTCTGTTCGATAGTCCGCCGCGCCGCGGATACGCGAATCCAGGTAGCTCCACTCATGTTCGACGTACAAGCGCTTGGTGTCGGTGTCGAAGACCAGGTTCCAAAAATCCAACTCCGTGATTTCCGGGCCTTTGACCTGCCGATGTAACTCCCGCTTTAAAAAGGCCATGTTCCGCTCCTTCCGCGTAGGGTTGCGTGGACGCATCCAGCCCCCTGCAAGTTGGAGACTTGATAGAAATCTGATCATTCCTTGCCGGTTCAAGCCCGTTAATTGGTATTTTCCTTGAGGGTGGGCAATTCGGCGTCAGGGATTCCAAGCCCTTGCAATTAAGGGGGCTCGTCCTCGGGTCAGGCCTTGGGACGCGTGCTGCGCATCCTGCGACAACGACTCTGGTCGAGAGCGCCGGACCCGGATACGCTTCGGCCGAACCAGCACGTCAGGGAGGCGCAAACATGAGCAAGCTCGAAAAACTTCGGCCAAGCGGCCTTCACCACAATCCGGCTTACTCCCACGTCGTCGCCGCCTCGGGCGCGCGCACGATCTACATCGCGGGACAGGTCTCCACCGACGAGGAGGGGCGGGTGGTCGGCGAGGGTGACATAGCCGCGCAGACGACGCAGGTGATGCAGAATATCGGCCTGGCGCTAAAAGCGGCCGGTGCGAGTTACGCCGACATCGTGAAGATCACCACTTTCGTCGTCGGCTATAGACCGGAGCTCCGTCCGATCATCGGCAAGGCGCGCTCGGTTTTCTTTGAAGGCATGGAGCCGCCGGCGAGCACGCTCGTCGGTGTAACCGCGCTCGCGGCCCCGGAATGGTTGATCGAAATTGAGGCCGTGGCCGTCGTCGATTGACGTCTCTGCGCCTTCTCCGTCATTGCAGGGAGCGAAGCGACGAAGCAATCCATCTTTCGGCTGCGGGGCTATGGATTGCTTCGCTTCGCTCGCAATGACGGGGAGGGAACCGTCTACTCCTCCTCATCCTCTTCCTTCGCCGGCCCCTGATAAGCAATGCCGCGGATCACCGCGGCATTGCCGAACTTTTTCCGCAAGTCATCCATCGCGCGCTCGGCGTGGGCCGAGCGGCGGTCGAGCATGTCGATGTCATCGGCCCGCGATCCCTCGCGCAGCGCGCTGACGCCTGTACCCATCAGGCGGAAGGCGGTGCCGTCGATCTCCTTGGACAGCATTTCGCGCGACACCGCAAAGATCTTCGCGGCGAGCTGGGTCGGCGTTTGAATTGATTGCGAGCGGGTGCGCTGCCTGAAATCGGCCGTTTTCAGCTTCAGCGTGATGGTGAGGCCTGCAAGATTGCCGTTCTTCAGCCGGGATGACACCTTTTCCGACAGCCGCCACAACAGCCGTTCCAGCGTGGCGAAATCGCGGATGTCGTTTTCGAACGTGGTTTCGCTCGAAATCGTCTTGGCGCCGCGGTCCGGCACCACGCTGCGGTCGTCGATGCCGCGCGCCAGCCGCCACAGCCGGCGGCCTTCGCCGCCGAACTGCTTCATCAGCTCGACCTCGTCGGCGCGCTGCAGGTCCGCAATGACGCGAAACCCCCGCTGCAGCAGCTTTTCCTGGGTCGCGGGACCGACGCCGTAGATGAAGCCGACCGGCTTGTCGGCGAGCATCTCGCGGGCCTCAATCTGGTCGAGGGCGGCAAAGCCGCGCGGCTTGTCGAGATCGGAGGCGATCTTGGCCAAGAACTTGTTGCAGGACAGGCCAACGGAAACCGTGATGCCGATGTCGCGCTCGACCTCGCGGGCAAAGCGCGCCAGCACTTTTGCGGGGATCATGCCGTGAACACGCTGCGTGCCAGAAAGATCGAGAAACGCCTCGTCGATCGAGAGCGGTTCCACCAGCGGCGTCAGCGTCTGCATGGCCTGCCGCACCTCGCGGCCGACGCGGACATATTTGGCCATGTTTGGCGGGATCACGGCTGCCTGGGGGCAGAGCGCCAGCGCTTTAAACATCGGCATCGCCGATCGCACGCCATAGGTCCGCGCGACGTAACAGGCAGCCGACACCACGCCGCGCTTGCCGCCGCCGATGATCACGGGCTTGTCGGCAAGTTCCGGATTGTCGCGCTTCTCCACCGTAGCGTAGAACGCATCGCAGTCGATATGCGCCAGCGTCAGCGAGGGCAGGGCGTGGTGGCGGATCAGGCGCGGGGAACCGCATTCATTGCATCGCCTTGCCTTGACATCGAGGTCGCCGAGGCAATCCCGGCAGAACGCGCGCGGACCGTCTAGGGCTGGCGCTTGTGCGTTCACGGCACGTCGCGCTCCCAATGCGGATCGCCGAGCACTTGGCGCGCGGCGGCGATATTGGTCGGGTGCAGTTGCGAGGCGCTCGCAAATGCCTTCACGGTGGCGTCGTCCCGCAGCACAAAATCCAGCACCGAGGCCAGAAATTGCGGGTCGGGGGCGGCCGTGCGCAGCGTCTCCGGACCGATGCCGGTTTCAGCCAGGAACAAGCCGAGCCGCTCAGGATCGCCGGCAATGAAACTCAGCGCCTGAACCGCAACGATTTCAGCTACTTCGCGGGGGTTGTGAACAGGCTTTTTCAATAGATCGTTTGCCTTTCCATTAACTTATGGTCTCTAATTTGGGAACCATCATGCCCGAGTCTGCGAAGTGTGTTCAACAATCGAAACCGCTTCGTAAAAGTTGGCGCATCGATTTAACGGCTTAGAGCGAATCTGGCGCTAGTTTGAATTCAGTTTTCGACAGGGGGCGGCGTCGGTGCAAGACGTGCCGAAAGGCCGGACTTGTTTCCTGGGATGAGGGAGGGACGGGATGGCGAAAACCGTCCTGATCGTGGAGGACAACGAGCTCAATATGAAGCTCTTTCGCGATCTGTTGGAAGCGCATGGCTATCAAACCTCCGGTACCAGCAATGGCTTCGAGGCGCTCGATCTCGTCCGCAAGCTGCGCCCTGATCTGATCCTGATGGATATCCAGCTTCCGCAGGTGTCTGGCCTCGAAGTCACGCGCTGGATCAAGGACGATCCGGAGTTGCGCGCCATTCCGGTGGTTGCCGTCACCGCGTTTGCGATGAAGGGCGATGAAGAGCGCATCCGCGAAGGCGGCTGCGAGGCGTATCTGTCCAAACCAATTTCCGTCGGCAAATTTATTGAAACCGTACGGCGTTTTATCGGGTAGGGGTGAGTTTCGATGTCTGCGCGTATCCTCGTCGTCGACGACGTTCCTGCGAACGTCAAGCTGCTGGAAGCCCGGCTGTCGGCTGAATATTTCGACGTGCTGACCGCTTCCAACGGCGCCGAGGCGCTCGACCTCTGCTCGCGCTCCGAATGCGACATCATCCTGCTCGACGTCATGATGCCGGACATGGACGGCTTCGAGGTCTGTCGCCGGCTGAAATCCAACCCGGCGACCCATTTCATTCCCGTCGTGATCGTCACCGCGCTCGACAGCCCATCCGATCGCGTCCGCGGGCTGGAAGCCGGGGCCGACGATTTTCTCACCAAGCCGGTATCCGACATCGTTCTGATTGCGCGCGTTCGGTCACTGACGCGGCTGAAGATGATGACTGATGAGCTGCGCATGCGCGCCATCACCTCGCTCGAGATCGGCATGGAAGCGCCCGAGCGCAGCGCGATTGCCGACAAGGGCGTCGGCGGGCGGATCCTGCTTGTCGACGACCGGCCGTCGTCCTACGAGCGGCTGGCGCCGATCCTTGCCGCCGAGCACACCGTCGACGTCGAAATCAATCCGGCGGAAGCGCTGTTTCACGCCGCTGACGGCAACTACGATTTGCTGATCGTCTCTCTCAGCCTGGAAAATTACGACGGCCTGCGGCTGTGCAGCCAGGCGCGCTCGCTGGAGCGCACCCGCCAATTGCCCATTCTCGCCATCTCCGACGCCGACAACAATGCGCGGCTGCTGCGCGGGCTCGAAATCGGCGTCAACGACTATCTCCTGCGCCCCGTCGACAAGAACGAGCTGCTGGCGCGGGCGCGCACCCAGATCCGCAAGCGACGCTACACCGACCACCTGCGCGACAACGTGCAGAACTCGATCGAAATGGCGATCACCGACGCGCTGACCGGGCTACACAACCGCCGCTACATGGAAAGCCATCTCTCGACGCTCGTCGAGCAGGCCTCAAGCCGCGGCAAGCCGCTTGCGCTGATGATCCTCGACATTGACTTCTTCAAATCCATCAACGACACCTATGGCCACGACGCCGGCGACGACGTGCTGCGCGAGTTCGCTGTGCGCATCCGCAAGTCGATCCGCGGCATCGATCTCGCCTGCCGCTATGGCGGCGAGGAATTCGTCATCGTGATGCCGGAAACCGACCTGACCGTCGCCGGCATGGTCGCCGAGCGCCTGCGCCGCTCGATCGCCGGCGAAACCTTTGCCGTCAACAAGGGCACCAAGCGGATCGACGTCACGATCTCGATCGGCTTAGCGACGCTGGACCACAAGGGCGAGCCGGTCGCCGACGTGCTCAAGCGCGCCGACACCGCGCTCTATCGCGCCAAGCACGACGGACGGAACAGGGTGGTATCGGCGGCGGCCTGAGCCGTCGTCCCTGCGAACGCAGGGACCCATACCGCGTGATCTCTCGTTAGAGCAGAGTGGCAGACGCCTTTCTCAAAACGCGGCCGGTGGCTATGGGTCCCTGCGTTCGCAGGGACGACGGCAGATGGTTGTCGCGTCAAGCAACGACCTCGGCATTCTGCTTCACTGCCTCATACGCCAGCCGCTTGAACTCGAACGAGAACGGATGGACGAATGCCATCTGGCGCTGCGCCATCATCACGCCGGCCATGTTGCGCTTCGGCGAGATCCACCATTGGGTGCCGGCGACGCCGCCCCAATAGAGTTCGCCTGCGGCATCCGGATGATCGAACGCTGAGGGCTTCAGGATCAATCCGCCGGCCAGGCTAAACGCCTTGCCGGGCTGCTCACCCATCATGGCAAAGCGGATCCATTGGCTCTCGGGCAATTGGTTGGTCAGCATCAGCGCAATCGTCTCGGGCTTGAGCAGGGTCGGCCCGCCGGGCAGCAGGCTTCGGATCAGCGCGACCATATCGGGCAGGGTTGAAACCAGGCCGCCGCCGCCGCTCAACCTTGCGATCGGGCGCAGATAAGCGCCGGGGAAAGGCGAGTTGTCGGTTCGGGTCAATCCCGGCTTCATCAGCTCCATCAGGTCCGCACCGGCGTAATAGGCGACGAGCCGTCCCTGATCCTTTTCCGGCACGACGAAGCCGGTATCGACCATGCCGAGCGGGCCGAGGATGCGCGCCTGGATGAACTTGTCGAAACGCTGGCCGCTGATCACTTCGATCAACCGCCCCAGCACGTCGGTGGCCAGCGAATATTCCCACGACGTGCCCGGCTGAAAGATCAGCGGCAGGCCGGCCAGCACGTCTACCATGTCGGCCAGCGTCGTCATGGGATTGTGGACGCCGCGTTCGTTAAGCGCCTTGTACATGGCCGTACCGGGATCGAAGAAGCCGTAGCTCAGGCCGGAGCTGTGGCTGAGCAACTGACGGATGGTGATTGAGCTCTTCGTAGGCTCGGTATCGTCAAGCGAGCTGGCGCTGGGCCGCAGTACTTGGCGATTTCCGAGCTGCGGAATGAACTTTTCGATGGCGTCGTCGAGCCTGAATTTGCCTTCCTCGAACAACAAGAGCACGGCGCAGGAGGTGATCAGCTTGGTGTTGGAGAAGACGCGGAAGATGTGATCGGTGCGGAGCGGCGTCTGCGCTTCCTTGTCGGCCCAGCCGACGCAATTCACGTCGACGAGGTCGCGCCCGACCATGACCGCCCAGGAAATGCCTGACAGCAGGTTGTTGTCGATATAGCGCTGCATGGCCGCACGTGCCGGTTTGAAGTCGTAACCGTTTGCGGTCACTTTCAGGTCTTCCATTGTCGCTCCCTCTACTTTCGTTAGTTTGGCGCGGTTCTATATTGATGTCCCTGCGAACGCAGGGACCCCATAACCACTGATGTTGTTTGCACAAGGTGACTACCACATCGGCCCATTGAAAAGCCACGGCGTGTGGGTCCCTGCGTTCGCAGGGACGACGGACGAAATGGCGTCAGATTGCCGACCTTGACGGCCGTTTCTTTGCCGCATGCTTCGGCGCTGGGGTACCAATTTTCACCCCCGCATTCCTGAGCAGCACCGTTGCGGCTTCCTTTGCCGCGCGCGCCATCGCGGGGTCGTTGCGGACGAGATCCTGGGCGATCGAGCCGTCGACGAGCAGAGCGAGCTGCGTCGCCAGCGCATCCGCTTGGCGGATGCCGAGTTGCACCAGCAGGTCGCGAAACCAGAGGCGGCGGCTTTCCTTGAACTCGACCGCAACCTTTCGGACCGACTGATCCTCGCCGAGTTCGGCCACCGCGTTGACGAAGGGACAGCCGCGAAAATCCTTTGCCGAAAAACGCCGTTCCAGCGAATCGAAGGTGCCGAGAATTTGCTCGACCGGCGACTTGTCGGAAGGTCGCGGCGCCACGAAGCGCCGCGCCAGATAGGCCGAGATCAGCGCGTCCTTGGACGGAAAATGATTGTAGAGCGTGCGCTTGCTGATGCCGATTTCGGCCGCGATGGTGTCGACGCCGACCGCGCGAATTCCCTGCAGATAGAACAGCCTATCCGCGGTTTCCAGAATCCGTTCCTTCATCGCCGGTTTGGCGGGCAGGGTAGCCATGCGAATACGCGGGTCGCCTCTTCCTTGACAACAGTGCCAGCCTTATAGCCAAATTACACAGATCTGTGTACCTATTTCAGATGCCAATAGCAGGACGCGGCTTTCGATTCGCGGCCGATAGGGAGAATAAAAACAATGGCCCTGCTGCAAATCCTGCGTCCGACGCTGCCTATCCTGATCGGCGCATCCATCATGCTGACGTTGAGCATGGGGCTGCGGCAGTCGCTCGGCATTTTCATGCAGCCGCTGACGCAGGATATCAGAATATCGATTTCCGATTTCACGCTCGCAATCGCGGTGCAAAACCTCGCTTGGGGATTTTTGCAGCCGCTCGCCGGGGCGCTGACGGTGCGCTACGGCTTTCGCACCATCATGGTGGTCGGCGCGCTGCTCTATGTCGCCGGCCTTGCCTCGATGGCGGGCGCGAACGGCGTTCTCGCCGTCATGATCGGCGGGGGCGTGTTGATCGGCACGTCGCTGGCATGCACCGCGGCGGCGATTGCGATGTCGGTTGCGGCGCGCGCGGTGCCAGCGTCGGTGCGCTCGACAGTGCTCGGCCTGGTGTCGGGCGCCGGCTCCCTCGGCGCGTTGTTGTCGGCGCCGATCGGGCAGATGCTCAATGAAGGTTACGGCTGGCGAATGGGGCTGGTCGGCTTCGTGGTGCTGTCGCTCCTGATGATTCCCGCGGCCTGGTACGCGGGCAGGGTAGACAAGATCCCGCTGCCCAAGCCGACAGAAGACGAGATCGACGATGCGTCAGCCACCGCCGCAACGAAGATGGCGTTTTCCAATACTTCTTTCGTGGTGATGACCGGCGCCTATTTCGTCTGCGGCATGCAGCTCGTCTTTCTCACCACACACCTGCCGTCCTATCTGGCGATCTGTGGCATGGATCCGATGCTGAGCGCGCAGACGCTCGGCATGATCGGTGGCTTCAACGTGCTCGGCAGCATTTTCTTCGGCTGGGCCGGCCAGCGCTGGAACAAGCTGGCGTTGCTCGGCGGCATCTACATCTTCCGCTCGATCGCGCTCGCCTGGTATTTCACGCTGCCGCCGACGCCGGCAACCACGCTGCTGTTCGGCGCCATCATGGGCTTCCTGTGGATGGGCGTCGGCCCGCTGGTCGCGGGCGCGGTGGCGGAAATGTTCGGCCTGAAATGGCAGGCGATGATCCAGGGGCTCGCCTTCATGAGCCACCAGGTCGGCAGCTTCCTCGGCGCGTTCGGCGGCGGCGTGCTGTACGACGCGCTCGGCTCCTACACCATGGCGTGGCGGATCGGCGTCGCGCTCGGCCTGGCCGGCGGCATTGTCCAGGTCGCGTTCGCGCTGATCCGGCCGAGCGGACCGCCGCAGATGCAAACGGCGTAACCGCTGAAGAGGCGCTGCACGCGTCCGCGACACGAAAGCCAGGAATCAAAAACGGGGCCGCAAGGCCCCGTTCAAAGCCGTCAGCGATTGGCTCGCTTACTTGATCTTCGCTTCGCGGAATTCGACGTGCTTGCGCGCGACCGGGTCGTACTTCTTCTTGACCAGCTTGTCGGTCATGGTGCGCGAATTCTTCTTGGCGACGTAGTAGAAGCCGGTATCCGCCGAGGAAACGAGCTTGACCTTGATGGTGACCGCTTTGGCCATGTTCAGAACCTCAAAATGGGGGTGTCAGGCGCCGGCCAAACCGGCCTGCATTTGCCGCGCAACCTAGCTTCTGATCGCCCAAAGTCAAGGTTTTCGGGGCAAAAACCGGCGTAAATCGGGGTGATTAACCTCAAAGAACCGGTTTTTCGGCCTTGGCAGCCCCAAATTCTCGCGCAGCGTCCGGCCCACATACTCTTTCCGGAAAATCCCGCGCTTCTGCAGTTCCGGCACCACCTTGTCGACGAAGTCGTCGAGCCCCGCGGGCAGGAACGGAAACATGATGTTAAAACCGTCGCTGCCGCGGCTCATCAACCATTCCTCCATCTGGTCGGCGATGGTTTGCGGCGTGCCGACGAAAGACAATCCGCCATAGCCGCCAACGCGCTGGGCGAGCTGGCGCACCGTGAGCTTGTCGCGCGCGGCGGCATCGACGAGCCGCTGACGGCCGCTCTTGCTGGCGTTGGTCTCGGGGATTGGCGGCAATTGTCCGTCGGGATCGAAGCCGGAGGCATCAGTGCCGAGCTGCACCGAGAGCGAAGCGATGGCGCTGTCGTAATGCACCATGCTGTCGAGTTTCGCGCGCTTCTCCTTGGCTTCTTCGACACTGTCGCCGACCACGACGAAGGCACCGGGCAGGATCTTCAGATGCTCGGGATTGCGGCCGATCTTCTCCATGCGGCCCTTGATGTCGGCATAAAGCTTCTGCCCGTCGGCAAGGCTGCCGCCGCCGGTGAACACGGCTTCCGCGGTTTCCGCGGCGAGTTGCTTGCCGTCTTCGGACGCGCCGGCCTGTACGATCAGCGGCCAGCCCTGCACGGGGCGGGCGATGTTGAGAGGGCCGCGCACGGACAGATATTTGCCCTTGTGATTGAGCACGTGCATTTTGGCGGGATCGAAATAGAGGCCTTGTTCGACGTCGCGCACGAAGGCGTCATCGGCAAATGAATCCCACAGACCCGTCACCACGTCATAAAACTCGCGCGCCCGCTTGTAACGCTCGGCGTGCTCCATGTGGTCGTCGAGCCCGAAATTGAGCGCCGCGTCCGGATTGGAGGTGGTGACGATATTCCACCCGGCGCGGCCGCCTGAGATGTGATCGAGCGAGGCGAAGCGCCGGGCCACGTGATAGGGCTCGTCGAAGGTCGTCGATCCCGTCGCTATCAGGCCGATATGTTCCGTCACGGCTGATAGCGCCGACAACAGCGTGAACGGCTCGAACGAAGTGACCGTGTGACTGCGCTTGAGCGCATTGATCGGCATGTTCAGCACGGCCAGATGATCGGCCATGAAGAACGCGTCGAACTTGCCGGCCTCTAGCTTCTGGATCAGTTGCTTGATACGCGGGAAATTGAAATTGGCATCGGGCCAGGCGCCGGGATAGCGCCACGCGCCGGTGTGGATGGAGACCGGCCGCATGAACGCGCCGAGCTTGAGTTGCCGCTGTGCCATTGCCCCGTTTCCGTAACTGTTATTGTTGGGAAAGAGATAGGCATGGGCGGCGGTGGCGCCATTGGAGGCGCGCAGAAGAATTTTTTGTTTTTGCGCGGACTCTCAACACGACTGTCATTCCGGGATGCGCGTAGCGCAGACCCGGAATCTCGAGATTTCGGGTTCATCGCCCCGCGATGCCCCGGAATGACGCAGAGAGAGCAGGGTCTTACGCCCCCAATACGTCCTTCTGCATTTTGCCGCCGTAGAAATGAAAGAACGGCACCGGCGCGTCGTGGCGCAAGGGGCCGGTGGCGAGTCGGCGGTCGAGTTCGGCGAGCACGTTCTTGGTCATGGCGTGCGCGTCGGCGAGCGGCTGCGAGCCGATCTCGACCCACACCAGCTCCACCAGTTCGGCATCGGCGTGGATCACGCCTTCGACGCGATGGGCGATGGCTGACGCATCGGCCGTGAAGAAGCGCGTATCAAAACGGCGGACGCGGCCAGGCGGGGTGATCGCGCGTGCGATCAGGAACAGGCCCGATGGATCGGGCAAGAGGCCTGCTTCCGCAAACGGCTTCCAGGCGCCGTCGAGTTTCACGGGTTTGTCGACCTTGCACCCGAGGCAGAGGCCGGTTTCCTCGCAGGCCTCGCGGATCGCGGCAACCGCCAGCGCGCGCGCCCGCGATGGTGCGATCTTCGGACTACCTTTGAGCAGGTTGGCCTCGAGCTCTGGGGAAATCGGCGCGGCCACGGGGATGCGGTTGTCCGACTTGTCGACGCGCCCGCCCGGGAAAACATATTTGCCGGGCATGAACACCACCTTGTCGTGGCGCTTGCCAACCAGAACTTTCGGTTTGTCGCCGGAGCGGTCGATCAGGATCAGCGTGGCTGCATCCTTGGGCCGGAAATAGGGATGATGATCGGCTTCTTTTTCTTCCTTTACGGCGGTCGCGACGTCGTTCATTCCATCCCCGTTTTTTGTGCTCTTGTTGCTTACCGATCTAGCTAGACCGGCGGAATGTCGCTAGGGGCATTTTCGTCAAAGCCGTGCATGCGCAGCGCCCATTGAATGCCGACCACCGCGCCCTTGATTGGCTGCAGCAGAACCAGCGATAAGAGGAACGTCACCGGCAAATAGATCGCCAACTGCAGCCATACGGCCGGCGAGAAATTGGTCTCGATCCAGAGCGCCGCCGGTACCACGATGTGGCCGACGACGACGATCACGAGATAGGCCGGCAGATCGTCGGCGCGGTGCGGGGTAAAATCGAGTCCGCACTTCGGGCAATTATCGGCAGTCTTCAGGAAAGCGCGAAACATCTTGCCTTCGCCGCAACGCGGGCAACGGCAACGGAAGCCGCGCTTCATCGCGGTCCAGAGGTCGCGATTCTCGGCCTGCGCGGTGTCCCGGGTCCATGTCGTCGCGGCGTTCACCGTTTCCATGACTTGCCTTTCTTCGATTTGCCGGGCTTGGCTTTGCCCGACTTGCCCTTGTGAGGCTTGCGAACCTTGTCGCGCGGGCTGCGGCCTGGATGCGATTTCGACGGCTTTACCGATGCCCTCGAACCGTCACGTTTTCTGCCGCGCGGAATGACCTTGCCTTCCACTTGGCCTTCCGACAACAGCTCGAACCGCAACGCGCCGGCTACCGGTGCAGCTTCTACCAGACGCACGTCGACAACGTCACCCAACCGGTGCATGGCACCGCTGCGTGAGCCGACGAGCGCGTGACGCGTCTCGTCATAATTGTAATACTCGGTACCGAGCGTGCGGATCGGGATCAGCCCGTCGGCGCCAGTATCGGATAACTTCACGAACAGGCCGGCGCGGGTAACGCCCGAGATACGGCCCTGAAACGTCGCGCCGATACGGTCGGCGAGGAAATGCGCGATCAGCCGGTCGGCGGTTTCGCGCTCCGCCTTCATCGCGCGGCGCTCGGTCAGCGAGATCTGCGCCGCGATCTCGCTCAGTGTCTCCAGCGTCTCGCTCTCCGGCAACGCGCCTTCGCCGAGACCGAGCGCGCGGATCAGCGCGCGATGCACGATCAGATCAGCGTATCGCCTGATCGGCGAGGTGAAATGCGCGTAGCGCCGCAAGTTGAGGCCGAAATGGCCGTAATTCTCCGCCGAGTATTCTGCCTGCGCCTGCGAGCGCAGCACCACCTCGTTGACCAGCGGCTCGTAATCCTCGCCGCGGACCTGACCCAGCACCCGATTGAACAGCGAGGGACGTAGCGCGCCGGTCTTCGCAAACGGCAGGTCGAGCGTTTTCAGGAATTCCTGGAGATTATGAACCTTCTCCAAGGTCGGTTCGTCATGCACCCGATAGATAAGCGGCAGCGCCTTCTTTTCGAGCGTTTCGGCCGCGGCGACGTTGGCGAGGATCATGAATTCCTCGATCAGCCGGTGCGCGTCGAGACGTTCGGGCACGATGACGCGATCGACGGTGCCGTCGGGCTTGAGCAGGATTTTTCGCTCGGGCAGATCGAGGTCGAGCGGATCGCGTTCGTCGCGCGCGAGCTTCACCAGCGCATAGGCCGCGTACAGTGGCGTCAGGATCGGCTCCAGCAGCGGGCCGGTGATATCGTCGGGCCGACCGTCGATCGCGGCCTGCGCCTGCGCGTAGTGCAGCTTCGCGGCCGAGCGCATCAGCACGCGGTGAAAGCTGTGCGAGCGCTTGCGGCCGTCGGGGCCGATGACGAGCCGCACCGCGAGCGCGCCGCGCGCTTCGCCCGGCACCAGCGAACAGAGATCGTTGGAGATGCGCTCGGGCAGCATCGGCACCACGCGGTCCGGAAAATACACCGAATTGCCGCGTGTCACCGCTTCGCGGTCCAGCGCCGAGCCCGGCCGCACATAGAAGGCGACGTCGGCAATCGCGACATGGACCACATAGCCGCCCTTGTTGTTCGGATCGGAATCGGGCGCGGCGTGCACCGCGTCGTCATGGTCCTTCGCATCAGGCGGATCGATGGTCACCAGCGGCAAGTCGCGCCAGTCCTCGCGGCCTTTCAAGTCAGCAGGCTGCGCGGCCACGGCCTCGCGCAAGGCGGATGGTGAAAACGCTTGCGGGATTTCGTGGGCATGGATCGCGATCAGGCTGATCGCCTTTTCGCTCGACAACGAGCCGAGCCGCTCCTTCACCTTGCCGGAGGCGAGGCCATAGCCGCGCGAGCGCACCAGATCGACGCTAATGAGGTCGCCATCCTCGGCGCCCGCGGTGTCCGATGGCGCGATGTTCAATTCGCGCCCGGCCTGCTTCTTGTCGACGGGAACGAGCAAGCCGCCGCCGCCAGGCAGTTTGCGGAAGATGCCGAGCACGCGCGCGCGGGCCTGATCGATGATCTTGATGATGCGCCCGCGATAGGGGGCGCCTTCGCTGTCATCGGCCTTCTCGATCCGCAACAGGGCCCGGTCGCCGACACCCGCCGCGGTGCCGGGTTGCAGACGGCGCGGGACGTGGATGCGGATCTTCGGCGCGGGGCCGCTCTGTTCTGTGTCCCATTCGGTGGGAGTGGCGAGCAGTTCGCCGTCGGTATCGCGCCCGGTGATGTCGGCGATCACGGTCGGGGGCAGGAGAACGGTCTCGTGAATCTTCCGGCCCCGCTTGGCGATGGCGCCTTCGTCGGCGAGCTCGCGCAGGATCCGTTTCAGTTCGGCGCGGTCGGCATTCTTCAGGCCGAACTCGCGGGCGATCTCGCGGGTGCCGACCTTGCCCGGATGCGCACGAATAAAGGCGACGATGGCGTCCCGGGCCGGAAAGCCATGGTCGTGTTTTCTCTTCACTTATCCTCGCGCCTTCCCCGCGCGCTTTTTCGCGGGCGTCTTGGATGCAGTGGGTTTTGCCGCCGATGTCTTGGCGGCGGAGGCGACCGGGGCACGCGCCTTGCTCACGGCCTCCGATTTCGGCTTCGCGGCCGGCTTCTTGGCCGGCACCTTCTTGGCAGGCTTCGGCGCGTCGGGATCGGCAGCCTTGCTGGCAGTCTTGGCGGCGGACTTCTTCGGCGCGGCCTTCTTGGCGCCGCGCTTCGGCTTGCCGCCGCCCTTGGCGGCGCGTTCGTCGATCAGCGCGATGGCTTCGGCCAGCGTGATCGTCTCCGGCGTCTTGTCGCTCGGGATCGTGGCGTTGACGCCGCCCGCCGTGACATAGGCGCCGTAGCGGCCGTTCTTGACGGCGACGCCGCCAAGGCTCGGATGCTCACCGAGCGGTTTGCCGGGATCGGCGCCGAAGCGGCGACCGCTCGGGCCTTTTGCGATCTTTTCTGCGATCAGCGTCACCGCGCGGTTGAGGCCGATGTCGAACACCTCGTCGCCGGCCTCCAGGCTCGCATAGGTCTTCTCGTGACGCACAAACGGGCCGAACCGGCCAATGCCGGCGGTAATCGGCTGCCCGGTTTCCGGATGCTTGCCGATCTCACGCGGCAGCGATAGCAGTTTCAGCGCCAGATCGAGCTCCATGTCGCCGGGCGACATGTTCTTCGGGATGCCGGCGCGTTTCGGCTTTTCGCCCTCGGGGTAGTCCTTCTGCTCGCCGAGCTGGATGTAGGGGCCGAAGCGGCCGGCCTTTACCGTCACGTCGAGGCCGGTTTCGGGATCTTTGCCGAGAACGCGGTCGGCGCTCGCCTCAGAGTCGGCGGCCAGCGGACGGGTATAGCGGCATTCCGGATAGTTCGAGCAGCCGACGAAGGCGCCGAACTTGCCGGCCTTCAGGTTGAGCCGGCCGGTGCCGCAGCTCGGGCACTGCCTGATGTCGCCGCCATCGGCGCGGGGCGGATAGATGTGCGGTCCCAGCATGTCGTCGAGCGCATCCAGCACCTCGGCAACGCGGAGATCCTTGATGTCGTCGACCGCGCCGATGAAGTCCGTCCAGAAATCCTTCAGCACCTGCTGCCAGGAAATCTCGTTATTGGAGATGCGGTCGAGCTGTTCTTCCAGCGCGGCGGTGAAGTCGTATTCCACGTAGCGCGCGAAGAAGTTTTCGAGGAAGGCGATTACGACGCGACCCTTGTCCTCGCCATGCAGCCGCTTCTTCTCCAGCTTGACGTAGCCGCGGTCTTTCAGGACCTGCAGGATCGAGGCGTAGGTCGAGGGACGGCCGATGCCGAGCTCTTCCATCCGCTTGACCAGCGAGGCTTCGGAGAAGCGCGGCGGCGGCTCGGTGAAATGCTGGGTGACGGCAAGCGCCTGCCGCTTCAAGGCTTCGCCTTCGCTCATGGCGGGTAGGCGGCGGGAATCCTCGTCATCACCGTCGTCGTCCTTGCCTTCCTGATAGAGTGCGAGGAAGCCGTCGAACTTGATGACCTGGCCCGAAGCGCGCAGCTCCAACACGCGGGAGTCGGCTTTCGCCGCGATATCCA
Organism: Bradyrhizobium sp. sGM-13; assembly: GCF_018398875.1. Lineage (GTDB taxonomy): Bacteria > Pseudomonadota > Alphaproteobacteria > Rhizobiales > Xanthobacteraceae > Bradyrhizobium. Next base: position 233,372 of record NZ_JAGWDK010000005.1, read on the forward strand.
CGGTGGTGCGTTCGAGTTCGGCCGATTCCATCTGGCTCGCAATGGTGCGGATCCAGATCAGCTCATAGAGTTTCGCCTGATCGGGATCGAGGCGGCGGCGCAACTCGGCGGGCCGGCGCGACAGATCGGTCGGGCGGATCGCTTCGTGCGCTTCCTGCGCGTTCTTAGCCTTGGTCTGGTACTGCCGCGGCGCCTCGGGGACATAGGCGTTGCCGTAATCCTCGCCGATCACCTTGCGGGCTTGGGTGATCGCCGAGCCGTCGATCTGCACGCCGTCGGTTCGCATATAGGTGATGAGGCCGGTGGTCTCGCCGCCGATGTCGATACCTTCGTAGAGGCGCTGCGCGATCCGCATGGTGTGCGCCGGCGCAAAGCCGAGCTTGCGGCTGGCTTCCTGCTGCAGCGTCGAGGTGGTGAAGGGCGCCTGCGGATTGCGGCGCGCGGGTTTTGCTTCGACGGTCGAAACCGTGAAGTTTGCCGCTTCAATGGCCTTCTTGAGGTCTTCGGCTTCGGCGCCGGAGCCTATGTCGAGCCGCTGGATCTTCTTGCCGTCGGCGCCGACGAGGCGCGCCTCAAAGCTGTCGCCGCGCGGCGTGGTCAGGGTCGCGACCAGCGACCAGTATTCGCGCGGAACGAATTTTTCGATTTCGAGTTCGCGGTCGCAGACCAGCCGCAGCGCGACCGACTGCACGCGGCCGGCCGAGCGCGCGCCCGGCAGCTTGCGCCAGAGCACGGGGGAGAGCGTGAAGCCGACCAGATAGTCCAGCGCGCGCCGCGCCATATAGGCGTCGACCAGCGCGCCGTCGATCTGGCGCGGCGCCTTCATGGCATCGGTCACCGCTTGCTTGGTGATGGCGTTGAACACCACGCGCTCGATCTTCTGATCCTTCAGCGCGCGTTTCTGTTTCATCACCTCCAGCACGTGCCAGGAGATCGCTTCGCCCTCGCGATCAGGGTCGGTTGCGAGAATCAGTCGGCTGGCACCCTTCAGGGCCTTGGCGATGTCGTTGAGCCGGCCGGCCGCCTTGGGATCGACCTCCCAGATCATCTGAAAATTGGCGTCCGGATCGACGGAACCGTTCTTGGCGGGGAGGTCGCGGACATGGCCGAACGAGGCCAGAACCTCGTAGGAGGCGCCCAAATACTTATTGATCGTCTTGGCTTTCGCCGGCGACTCCACGATGACGATATTCATGTCATTCCAATGGCTTACGGGAAAAGATAAAGGCGGGTTCCGCGAGACTCGCGGCCCACCATTGGACCCGAACATGGGTGGTGAGGCGGCCCCTGTCAAATCGGCAAATGCCGCCAGGGAACCTTTCGCTGTCCACTTATATCTGAGGAGTTGCGAAATGCGCCCTAGAGTTGCGCCTCCAAAGGGGTTATTTCTGGGCAATATTTTGTGTCGTTAGGATGCAAATTTTTTGAGCAAGGCTGCGGGCGGCCGGAAGCGGAAGGCTTCAGGCAAGAAACCGGAATCGCCAACCGAAGAACGAGGTGAGGAAGGCGGCCCCGACGAGGCCGTGGCCTTCATTGCGGAGACCGTTGCCGAACTGGTCAAGCTCGCGGAGCGCCATCGGCTCGAGGTGCTTAGCCATTTGCTGGGCATGGCACAGCTCGAGGCGGAAGAGCGCCTGCGCACCCGCAGCAAACGCAAACTGTCGTGAGAGTTCGAACCGACGGCAGCCTCTCACGGGGGCACTCTCCCTTTTCCGGTAAGAACGGCAGAGGAGGAAGAAGGTCGGCTACGCCGTAACCCGCCCGCCTTGCTTCACCACCGTCCGTGGCTTCAGCGCGGTATCGGCCGCACTCAATAGCCGCCCATCCTGCGAGTAGAGTTCGAGTTTGCGAACCGGCTTACCCTTTTCCTTATCGACCAGGATGGTGGCGATCTCTTCCGGGTGCTCGTCGAATTCCTCGCTCCATTGCCGCAGGGCGACCAGGATGGGGAAGACACCGCGGCCTTTCGGCGTCAGCAGATATTCCTGATAGGCGCTGCCGTCGGAAGCGGGCGCGGTCTTCAGAATGCCCTGATCGACCAGCGCGCGCAGCCGCACCGTGAGGATGTTCTTGGCGAGCCCCAATCTCTTCTGGAACTCGCTGAAGCGGCTGATGCCAAACAGCGCCTCGCGAATGATCAGCATCGACCACCAGTCGCCGATCGCATCCAGCGAGCGCGCGATCGGGCAATCGTCATGCTCAAAGCTCGTTCGTTTCACCATTTCAGTCTCCGATCGGGTCTGAGACCGATCACGGCCTTGTGTGGTTGCAATATTAAACCAGATGCCCTAGCTAATCAAACCAGTTTAATAATGCAACCATCGGAGACGTGTCATGAGGCTCGCGAACAAGACGGCGTTGATCACAGGGGGCAACAGCGGCATCGGGCTTGCGACCGCAAAACTGTTCGTGGCCGAAGGTGCCCGGGTCGTCATAACAGGACGAAATCAGGCGACGCTCGATGCCGCTGCGAAGGAATTGGGCCCAAACGCGCTGGCGCTCGCGGCTGACGCCACCGACATCGCGGCGACCGAAGCTGCGATCGGGAAGGGGGCCGAAAAGTTCGGCAAATATGACATCCTGTTCGCCAATGCCGGGATCGCCGGTGGCACGCCGCTTGGTGACTCAACGCTCGAGGCGTTCGAGAAGGTCATCAGCACCAACCTGACCGGCGTGTTCTTCACCGTGCAATCGGCGCTGCCGCATCTCAACGACAACGCCTCGATCATTCTCAACGGCTCGGTGATCTCGGTGCTCGGGATCCCCGGCTATGCGGCCTATGGCGCGGCCAAGGCCGGCGTGCGCGCGATGGCGCGGATCATGGCGTCGGAATTGTCGCCGCGTGGCATACGCGTCAACGTGGTGGCGCCCGGTGCGATTCGCACCCCGATCTGGGGGGCGGCGATCGCCACGCCGGAAGCCGAAAAGGCGTTTGAAAAGCGCATCGCGTTGTCGACCCCGCTCGGCCGGATCGGCGAACCCGAGCATATTTCCAAGACGGTCCTGTTCCTCGCTTCCGACGATTCCGCCCATGTGCAGGGCCAGGAGTTGTTCGTCGACGGCGGCGCCACGGCCTCTCCAAGCGGTGCGCCAATCTATCGGGGGTAAGCAGGTCCCGGCACGATCCAAGCCGGTCAGCGGTCTGATCTCTGTCGCTGACAGGCTCCGGCGCCCTGCGGCGGATTGGCGCGGAGCCAGAACGCGCATTGAACCTGGGGTGTAACTGCAGGACATTTTGAGGCAGGCGTTCTTGCCAATCAAAGAACCGGAGAGCCGTCATGCCGAGAACCGCTGGCATCTCCTCGTCGGCGTCGCAAAGTTCGGATACCGCTCAACTTGTTTCAGTCGCCCTGTTTTCCGGGGTAGGTCTGCTGATCTCGCTGGTCGTCGTTATCCTGCGCATCAACGGCGTCTTCTGATCGAGCGGCTGCCGTCGCGCCTGGCGGCGGCAACCGCTCTTGCTCCAACTACGCCGCGTGGAGATCGCTAGCGGCCCTCAGCGCGCCGGCGACGGCTTTTTCGCGGTGCTCCGGGCCGACCTGAATGCCATCGGCGGAAATGAATTCGGGATTCCTGATGCCGATGAAGCCGAACACCCAGCGCAAATAGGTTTCGAGATGTTCGCCGAGCGCGGCCGGTGTGCCCGGGCCGTAATAGCCGCCACGCGAGATCGCGACGATGACGCGCTTGTTGCCGGCCAACCCATGGACACCTTGGGCATCGTATTTGAAAGTCTTCCCCGCGACCAGGATACGGTCGATCCAGGCCTTGAGCTGGCTCGGGATCGTGAAATTGTACATGGGCGCGCCGATCACGACGATGTCGGCGGCGAGAAATTCGTCCAGCATGGCCTGGCCGGCGGCGACGTCCGCCTGCAGCGAAGCGTCGACGGCCGCTCCCTGGCCGGCAGCAAGGTGTGAGCCGGTGAGATGCGCCAGCGGGGTCAGCGTAAGATCACGGTAGCCGACTTCGAGGCCGGGGGTGGATTGACGCAGGCGGTCGACGACGGCGGCGGAAACCTGGCGGCTGACGGAGTGGGGGCCGAGAACGCTGGAATCGAGATGCAGAAGCTTCATGAGGGGTCACCCTTGGTATACGTTTGTAACTGGCGCTATATGAGTGACTGTCGTAAGGTCCCGCAAGAACGCACATTTTTTACACCCGAGCACATCCATGAGACCCGAGCACAAAAAAGTGCCTGCCTTGCCGGCCGGTCCCCACCTCGACAGTGACTGCCGCGGCGCCGCATCCGTGCTGGCGCGGGTCGGCGATAAATGGAGCGTGTTCGTGATCATGATGCTTGGCGATGGCCCGAAGCGCTTCAACGAAATCAAGCGCATGATTGGCGGCATCTCGCAGCGCATGCTGACGCTGACGCTGCGCGGATTGGAGCGCGATGGTCTTGTGACGCGAACGGTGTTTCCAACCATTCCGCCGCGCGTCGACTATGAATTGACCGATCTGGGGCGTGGCTTATCCGAGCCGGTGAAGGCTCTCGGCACGTGGGCGATCAAGCATCAGCCGGAGATCCAACGCGCGCGGATGAAGTTCGACGCACGCAGCGAGAAGGACTAAATCAGCGACACCAGCCCGCCGCCATGACGCTCCAGCCGTCCGGCGAGTTCGAGCTCGAGCAGCACCGTGCGGACGATGGTGGGCGAGAGGCCCGACATCCGGATCAGATCGTCGAGGCTGACCGGGCTCGGTCCCAGCAGCGCGACGATGCGCTCGCGTTCGCCTGGATCGGTGTCGAAGTCGAGCGGCTCGTCGTCCTCGCGCGCCTCAAGCGCGATCGGCCGTTCGAGGATCGGCTGAATGGCGTTGATGACGTCGTTTGCTTCGGTGACCAGCGCCGCGCCCTGCTTGATCAGATCGTTGGTGCCGGCGGCGCGCGGGTCGAGCGGCGAGCCGGGAACTGCGAACACTTCGCGGCCCTGTTCGGCGGCCATCCGCGCCGTGATCAGCGATCCCGACCGGTGCGCGGCCTCGATCACGACGACGCCGAGCGAGGCGCCCGAGATCAGGCGGTTGCGGCGTGGAAAGTCGCGGGCGCGCGGCACGTGGCCGAGCGGCATCTCGGAAATCGCTCCGCCTTGTTTCAGCAAGATCGCCAGCAAATCTTGATGTTCCGGTGGATAGATCCGGTCGTGGCCGCCGGCCAGCGCCGCGACCGTGCCGCTTTCGATCGTCGCACGATGCGCGGCCTGATCGATGCCGCGCGCCAGCCCGGAGATGATCACGAAGCCAGCATCGCCGAGGTCGCGCGCCAATTGGCCGGCGAATTTCAACCCGGCCCCGGAAGCGTTGCGCGAGCCGACGATCGCGATCATCGGCCGCATCAGCGCGTCGGGGGTGCCGCGCACGCCGAGCAGCGGCGGCGGATCGTCAAGCGTCGCCAGCCGCGGCGGGTAGGCGGCTTCGCCCGGCGCCACCAGCGAAACGCCGATCTTGCTCGCCGCCGCGATCTCGGTCCGCGCCTCCTCCTCGCTGCAGATGCGCCCTGAACGCGCAGCGCCGCCACGCCGCGCCAGATCGGGCAATCGCTCCAGCGCCGCGCGCGCATTGCCGAAATGACTGATGAGCGAGTTGAAGGTGCGCGGGCCGACATTGTCGCTACGGATCAGGCGCAGCCGATCGATCCGCTCGGCGTCGGTGAGGTGAAGCGTGTGTGGCGTCCGGTCATGCATGCGGACACAGCTTTGCCCAACCTGAGATTGCGATCAACCTGTTTGACGTAAAAACGTCCTGAGCTTGTTAGCGGCTGCCGGCACCTTTGCCGCTTTCCTGAACGGGAGGACACGGCACGGAGCCGTACGAGCAGAACACGCAGCAGTCGCCCGCCAGCGGTTTCAGCGTCTCGCCGCAGCCTTTACAGACATACAAAAACTGGCAGGTGTCCGTTGGCATTTGCTCATCGGCTTGATGGCTGCAGCGCGGACAGGTCAGGATGGATTCAAGCTGCATCAGGAGTCACGGATAACTTTGACAGCGGCGGATCAATCATATTCCATCCAGCCGCCACGATCAAAAGCCGCAGGGAACCACGCCCCATGATCTCGCTCGCCGGCCTGCAGCGCCGCATAGATGCTGGCGAGCTTTCACCCGATGCCGCCGTCGCGCAGTCGATGGAAGCGATCACCACACAGGACAGGACGATCGGCGCTTTCGTCTGCCGTGCCGAAAATCTGCGCGCGGCGAGCACCGGACCGCTGCGCGGCGTCACGGTGGGCATCAAGGACATCATGGATACGGCGGAGTTTCCGACCGAGATGGGCTCGCCGATCTACCGGGGATATCGATCGCGCGGCGACGCTGCCGTCGTGATGATGCTGACGCAGGCGGGCGCAAGCATCATCGGCAAGACCACAACGACGGCATTCGCCTCGCTGGATCCGACGCCGACGCTCAATCCGCACAACAAGGGTCATACACCCGGCGGATCGTCATCGGGTTCGGCGGCAGCGGTTGCGGCCGGCATGATCCCGCTGGCGCTGGGGACGCAGACGGGCGGTTCGGTGATCCGGCCGGCCTCGTTCTGTGGCGTCGCAGCGATCAAGCCGTCCTACCGCCTGCTGCCGACGGTTGGCGTCAAATGCTACTCGTGGACGCTTGATACGGTGGGGCTGTTCGCGGCCGGCGTCGATGACGTCGCGCGCGGGTTATCGGCAATGACCGGCCGGCCCGAATTGCTTCTGCCGCCCACAATCTCAACACCACGCATCGGCGTCGTGATCCAGGATTTCGCCGGCGCGCCGGAAGCGTCAGGCGAGGCGGCGTTGCGGATTGCGAAGCGGGCGGTGGAGAAAGCCGGTGCCTCGGTGCGCGCATTGGATTTGCCCAAAATTGTTGCCGAGGCATGGTTGGCGCAACCGGTCGTGCAAGAGTTTGAGGCGCATCGGGCGCTCGCCTGGGAATATCGTGAACATTACGCGGAAATGGCGCCGCTCTTGCGGGCCAAGCTGGACGGGAGCAGGGACACAACGCCCGCCGCCTATGACGCGGCGATTAGAACAGCGAACCGCGCCAGACAAGCGCTGGAAAAAGTGTTCGATGAGGTCGATGTGCTGCTGACCTTCTCCGCACCAGGTGCTGCCCCGCGGGGTTTGGCTTCGACCGGCGACGCCCGCTATAACCGGCTCTGGACGCTGATGGGCGTGCCCTGTGTCAACGTTCCGGCTTTTGTGGCGGGCGTCAACTTGCCGGTGGGCGTGCAGGTGATTGCGAGATATGGCGCTGATGCCCAGGCACTGGCGGCGGCGCGGTTTGTGGAAGACGCGCTTAAATCGTAGATCCGGTCGTGGCCAGTGCCAGCACCGCGATCATGTCTCCGAGGGGATTATCAGGTGATCGCGCTGTTGGGGGAAGCAGGCCCTCAATGCCGCACGAATTGTTCAAGAAGTGTTTGAGCGAAGCGACGTGGAGCAAATTCTTCGATTTCAGTCAATCGAGTTTTTTTGTTGCCATGACGCAACCTAATCCGCCATCGCTCCGACCAAACGAAGTTCATGCCCGTGATGGCAGGTCAACGCGAACAATCCGCCTACGACGCAAGACGACTGGTAGCGATGGTCAAGCCCGATTTCTTCTCCCCAGGTCAGCCCCTCGATGAGGTTGCCGAAGCCATTTGGGACGTGGATTTTGATAACGCGATCACAGCACGGGCGCTTACCATCAAGGTTCTGCCGACGACATCGCCAGTCCTTGTCGTTCATTACCGCGCGGCGATGACGACGGAGCATCGGCCTGAGTATAGACGAGCTGCAAACGGCATGCAGACCAAGTCATTGACCCTTCGCCCGAGTGGTCCAGTCGGAGCTGTGCTTGTCCGTCTCAAGGCCGAAGAGGCCAGCCGTGTCCTCGGCTGTGACTTGGCTGATATAACCAACGCCAGCATCGAGCTCTCGGACATTTTTGGAAATCGAGAAGCGTCGCTGCTGGCGGAAAGCCTCGCGGCAGCAAAGAGTGCAGGCGAACGTGTGGCGCGGATGCGGCGATTTCTGCTCAACCGGATGGAGGCCCGCCGCATCGATCCCGTGGCGCGGGAGGCAATCCTCGCGCTCAAGCGGGATCCCGCCATTACAATGAACGAGCTCGTTTCGCACTTGGGCGTGGGCGAACGCAACCTGCAGCGCCGCTTCAAGAAGCAGATCGGCATCAGCCCAAAGCAATTTGCCCGTGTCGCACGGATACAAAGTGTCGTCGCTGTGCGCCTGAAAGGTAGCGATTGGGCCAACGTTGCCTACGAGGTCGGCTATAACGACCAGGCCCACCTCATTAACGATTTTCGGTCGCTGGTCGGCGCGCCGCCCGAGGCGTTCTTTCGCAGCACGACGGGGGCGGAATATCGCCACTGGAACGCACGCCTGGCAGCGTCGGATTTTTACAATACATTTCTGATCTAGCTGATTAGGCAACGCATCTCGAAGCTGGCCGACGGCATGAAGCGAGGAGATGCATGATGCTAACCGAAATCAAACTCGGAACCAGGCTCCACAATGCCTTTGACAAAGAGACGTTCGTTTTTTCAGGTCCAGTTGATGACCCTTCTGTCGCCCGTTTCGAGGTAATTCTCGAGAAGGGCGGATCAGGCGGGGGCAATGCGGTAGTCCATATTCACCCCAGCGCGGACGAGCATTTCACAGTGAAGTCAGGCCGCATCCGAATTGTCATCGAAGGCAAAGAGCAAGTTGTTGAAAGCGGCGGAAGAGCGATTGTACCCCGCGGCAAGGCTCACTTCTTTGCCAACGCCGGAGAGGACGCGGCCGAGCTTGAGATCGAGTTCACGCCCGCCCAGCAGCATCTTCGCTTCTTCGCTAACTTCGCCACGCTGGCGGCCCGCAAGGTTGGAGCATCCAGCACAGGTCGTCCGAACTTTCTGATGATGGCGCTTGTGCTCCACACCTATCGCGGTCATCTTTATCTCGCGGGCCCGCCGATCCTCCTGCAGAAAATCATCTTCGCAATGCTTGCGCCGCTGGCGAGGCTTCGCGGATACCGACTGGCGATCGAACCGCTTGCTGAGAAGCAGCAACTCGCGTCATGGCCGGCCGAGTAGGACCAGTTGCGCTGCTGATCTACCTCGCCCCGATCCGTCCTTCAGTCCCGGCCTGCAGCCGCTTGATGTTTTCGCTGTGCTTCCAGAACAGCAGCAATGTCAGCACGACGAACAGCGAGGCCAGCGCCGGGTGGCCGAACCACCACAGGAATAGCGGGGTGACAAACGCGGCAACCAGCGCCGACAGAGACGAATAGCGGGTCGTTAAGGCGGTGGCTAACCAGATCAGGCAGAACATCACGGCCCCCGGCCAGAACAGGCCGACCAGCACGCCGATATAGGTGGCGACGCCTTTGCCGCCGTTGAATTTGAGCCAGACGGGGAAGAGGTGACCGAGAAATGCGCCGAGCGCAGCCAAGATCGCCGCATCGGCGCCGCCGAAATAGCCTGCGATCATCACCGCAACGGTGCCCTTGAGCATATCGCCGATCAGCGTCGCAGCGGCGAGGCCCTTGCGCCCCGTGCGCAATACGTTGGTGGCACCGATGTTGCCGGAGCCGATCGAGCGCAGATCCTGCGTGCCCGCGACTGTGGTCAGTACCACCCCGAAGGGAATCGAGCCCAGCAGATAGCCGAGAACGAATGCCAACGGCAGCCATACTTCAGGTGACATCGCCGTTACTCCACGCGGGCTGGTTCGGACGAATCAGACGTGTTCATAAACTGTCCGCCCGCCCACGATAGTACGCACAACGCGTCCCGAGAAGCGGGCTTCGTCGAACGGCGTGTTCTTGCACTGCGATTTGAGGTCGGCGGGATCGAGCACCCAGGGCGTATCGGGGTCGATGACGATCACGTCGGCCGGGGAACCCGCCCGCAGCGAGCCGCCGGGCAGGCCGAGAAGCTCCGCAGGGCGGGTCGACATCGCCCGGATCAGCGTTTTGAAATCCATCTCGCCGTTGTGGATCAGCCGGAGCGCCGCCGGCAGCATGGTCTGCAGCCCGACCGCGCCGGAAGCCGCTTCCGCGAACGGCAGCCGCTTCACCTCGACGTCCTGCGGATTGTGATCGGACATCACGACGTCGACCAGGCCGGAGGCGACCGCTGCGACGAGGGCGAGGCGGTCCTCCTCGGTGCGCAGCGGCGGCGAAAGCTTCAGGAAGGTGCGGTAGGGGCCGATGTCGTTTTCGTTCAGCGTGACGTGGTTGATCGATACGGAGGCGCTGACGTCGAGGCCGGCGTCGCGCGCGCGCTTGAGGATTTCCAGCGACTCTATCGACGACAGCGAGGCCGCATGATAGCGCCCGCCGGTCAGCGCCACGAGACGCATGTCGCGTTCGAGCATCACTGCCTCGGCGGCGTTGGGAATGCCGGCGAGCCCAAGCCGGGCGGCGAACTCGCCCTCGTTCATCACGCCTTCGCCGACGAGATCAGGGTCCTCGGTGTGGTGCACGATCAGCGCGTCGAAATCCCGCGCATAGGTCAGGGCCCGGCGCATCACCTGTGCATTGGTGACGCTCTTGTCGCCGTCGGTAAAAGCGACCGCGCCGGCGGCCTTCAGGAGACCGATCTCGGTCATTTCCTGGCCGCCCAGCCCCTTGGTCAGGGCCGCCATCGGGTGGATGTTGACGATGGCGGTGTCGCGCGCGCGGCGCAGCACGAAGTCCACTGTCGCCGAATTGTCGATGACGGGCGAGGTATCCGGCTGGCAGATGATGGTGGTAATGCCGCCCGCGGCCGCGGCCAAGCTGGCAGAGGCAAAGGTCTCGCGGTGACTGGCGCCGGGTTCGCCGACAAAGGCGCGCATGTCGATCAGCCCGGGGGCGACGATCTTGCCGGCGCAATTGACGATATCGGTACCTTCGGGCACGCCGGCGGCGCCGATGCCGCGCCTTGAATCCCGGATCGTGCCATCCGCAATCAGAACGTCCCCGAGGCCGTCGAAATCCCGGGAGGGATCGACGACGCGGGCATTGGCGAGCAGGATCGGGCGGCGGTCGGTCAGCATGATTTACGCGTTCGGCAGGTTGCGGGCGAGCGCTTCAAGCACCGCCATCCGCACTGCTACTCCCATTTCCACCTGTTCACGGATCAACGATTGCGCGCCGTCGGCCACGATCGAGTCGATCTCGACGCCGCGGTTCATCGGGCCCGGATGCATTACCAGCGCGTCCGGCTTGGCGTAAGCGAGCTTCTTCTGGTCGAGGCCGAAATAGTGGAAGTATTCGCCCGACGACGGCACGAAGGAGCCGTTCATGCGCTCGCGCTGCAGCCGCAGCATCATCACGATATCGGCGCCGTTGAGGCCTTCGCGCATGTCGCGCGCGACCTCGACGCCCATCCGCTCGATGCCGCGCGGCAGCAGCGTAGAGGGAGCGACGACGCGGACGCGAGCGCCCATGGTGTTGAGCAGGAGGATATTGGAGCGCGCTACGCGGGAATGCATGACGTCGCCGCAGATCGCGATCACGAGGCCTTCCAGCCGGCCTTTATTCCGGCGGATGGTCAGCGCGTCCAGCAGCGCCTGGGTCGGATGTTCGTGCGCACCATCGCCAGCATTGATCACGGAACCGTCAACCTTGCGCGCCAGAAGTTCCACCGCGCCGGAGGCGTGGTGCCGCACCACCAGGATATCGGGGTGCATGGCGTTGAGCGTCACCGCGGTGTCCATCAGCGTCTCGCCCTTGCGGATCGAGGACGAGGACACCGACATGTTCATGACGTCGGCGCCAAGCCGTTTTCCCGCCAGTTCGAACGAGGATTGGGTTCGGGTGGAGGCCTCGAAAAACAGGTTCACCTGGGTGCGACCGCGCAAGGAAGTGCGCTTTTTGTCCACCTGGCGGTTGAGCTCGACATATTCCTCGGAAAGGTCGAGCAGGCCGGTAATGTCGGCAGCGGAAAGCCCCTCGATTCCCAGCAAGTGCCGGTGCCCGAGGACGAAGGTCGATTTCGATGCAGGGGTCATTAAAGCGAGAGCTATAGGCAGAGATGCCATGCAGGGCAAGCTTCAAATCCGAGGTGCCGACTTATCCACTAGCGCTTCCGCGACAGGGTAAATGGGCCCCCAATGTTCCAAGCCTGGGGATTCCACTAGAATGGCCGGGATTGGCACGCGGTACATCGGGGAAAACGTGCGGCATTTCACTCAGTGCATTCGGACCATGTGGGTACCGGCGTGACCGTCGGCAGCGGTGCTGGAAGGCGGGTAGTACTCGTGGCGATATTCGCGGCGGGTTGCATCGCGAGCGCCGCCGCGCAGGCGCCAAAACTGCCGGCCGGTTTCGTATATTTGCGCGATATCGATCCGACCATCATCCAGGATATCCGTTACGCCGGCTCGAACAATTTTGTCGGCCGTCCGCTGCGGGGCTATCAGGCTGCCGAATGCGTGGTGAAGCGCGAGGTCGGCATGCGCTTGAAGAGCGTTCAGGAAGAACTCGCGCTGCAGAACCTGTCGCTAAAGATGTTCGATTGCTACCGCCCGGTGCGCGCGGCGGCCGACATGGTGGCCTGGTCGCGCGATGGCCGCGAAACACCGGCGCAGAAGCGCTACAATCCATCGTTCAGCAAGGCCGACCTGTTTCGCCTGGGCTATATTGCTAAACGTTCCGGGCATTCGACCGGTGCGGCGCTCGATCTCACATTGGCTGATCTGAAGGCCGACAATTCGGCAACTTTCGATCCCGCCAAGGATTATGCCGACTGCATCGCCCACGTGCACCTGCGCGCGCCGGAAGGCAGCGTCGACATGGGCACCGGCTACGATTGTTCCGACGCCAAGTCGCACACGGCGGCGAAATCCATCACCGCGGCGCAACGCCGCTGGCGCGAGAAGCTGGTTCAGGTGATGGCGCGGCGAGGATTTGTAAACTATTCGAAGGAGTGGTGGCACTTTTCGCTGCCGGGCGCGGGCGGGCAGGCCTATGATTTCCCGATCACGCCGCGGAAGTGATTAACCGTTCCAGGATCAGCCATGAGCCAGGCAACATTTTCGACCCACGAGGTCTTCAACCAGTCGCCGCCATTCGAGGATGTCGATCTATACGTGGCCGACCGGCCGCTGCTCGATGCAGTCGCCGCCAATGGCGGCGCTGCGGCAGAGGGGGAGCTGTCTGACTTCGGCAAGCATTGGGGTTCTGCGGCAATGGCGGAGCGCGGCCGCATTGCCAACGAAAATACGCCCAAGCTGCGTGCCTTCGATTCACGCGGCAATCGCCGTGACGAAGTCGAATTTCACCCTGCCTATCACGAACTGATGGCGCATAGTGCGCATGCCGGCGTGCACAATTCGACCTGGACTGCCGACGGCAAGCCGGCCGGCGGCGCGTCCGAAGTGGTGCGCGCGGCGAAATTCTACATGGCAGCACAAGTCGAGACCGGGCATCTCTGCCCGATCACCATGACGCGCGCGTCGGTGGCGGCGCTTGCGGAACAGCCTGACCTATTGGCGAAGGTGATGCCGGTCGTCGCGACGCGTTCCTATGACCCGAGCTTTGCACCGTGGCCGAAAAAACGCGGCATGACGCTCGGCATGGGCATGACCGAGAAGCAGGGTGGCACCGACGTCCGCTCCAATCTGACGCGGGCGGAGCGTGACGGTGACGTCTACCGCATCACCGGACACAAATGGTTCATGTCGGCGCCGATGTGCGACGCTTTTCTGGTACTGGCGCAGGCCAAGGATGGCTTGACCTGCTTCTTCATGCCGCGCTTTGCCCCGGACGGCTCGGTGAACGCGATCCGGTTCCAGCGGCTGAAAGACAAGCTCGGCAACCGCTCGAATGCCTCCTCGGAAGTCGAGTTTCACGGCGCCTACGCCGAGCGCGTCGGCGCCGAGGGCAAGGGCATCCGTACCATCATCCAGATGGTGCAGTTGACGCGGCAGGATTGCGCGATCGCGTCTGCCGGCCTGATGCGATCGGGGCTGGCGCATGCGCTGCACCACGCCCGGCACCGCAGCGTGTTCCAGAAGCATCTCGCCGACCAGCCGCTGATGCAGGCGGTGCTGTCGGACATGGCGCTGCATGTCGAGGCCACCGTCGCGCTGGCGATGCGGCTATGCCGTTCGTTCGATCGCGCCCCTGTTGACGCCAAGGAAGCCGCCTATATGCGGCTGCTGACCCCCGCCATCAAATACTGGGTCTGCAAGAGCGCTCCGGGCTTTCTCTATGAGGCGATGGAGTGCCTCGGCGGCAACGGCTACGTGGAGGAGGGCATTCTGGCGCGGCATTACCGGGAGTCGCCGGTCAATGCGATCTGGGAAGGCTCCGGCAATGTGATGTGCCTCGACGTGCTGCGCGCGCTGTCGCGCGAGCCGGAAGCAGCCTCCGGCGTCGTGCATGAACTGACCGGCGAGACGCTCGGATTGCCGGGTGCAGGTGAAACCACCGCGTTCATCGGCAAGGCGTTCCACCGGCCGGACAGCGAGCGCGTGGCGCGGCTGGGGGTCGAAAAGCTGGCGCTGCTGGCGGCGGCTGCTGCGCTCAATGCCGTGTCGCCGCGGCATGCCGAGTTGTTCGCAGCCACGCGTCTTGCCGGCAACCACGCCGGCATGTATGGCGCGGTCGATCTGGATAGTGGCGATGTCCGCGGCCTTATGGAGCGCGCGCTGCCGTGAGCATGAATGCGTCTCACCGTCGTGGCTTGGGTTTGCCGCTTTCGCTGAAGCTTCAGCGGCAAGCCCGGGCATGACGAAGATAATCCTCCGGCTATGAAAGTCACTTGATGGACTGCCTCACCACCGCAAGTCCCGCTGCCGTGCCGCCAGCGATGCCGGATCAGCGGCCGCCATGCGCCTGGAAATTCTGGGGCACGACGCTGTGGGGCCTGTTCATCTTTGCCGCCGTGTTCCTCGGCCAACTCTCGGTCATCATCTATTTTGTGCTGTGGCAGGGCGGATCGTTCGACATCACTGAGGCGATCCGTGTCATCGGCGGCGGCCTGACCATCTCGCTCTCGGTCATCCTGGGATTACCCGCCGTGCTGCTGGCGACGTGGATTGCAATCCGACCGACGCGCATACCGTTTGCCGATTATCTGGCGCTGCGCTGGCCCTCATGGCGCAATTTCTTCATCGGCCTCGCTGCGCTAGTCATTCTCGTCGGCGGCTGGGACCTGCTGTCGCGCGCGCTCGGGCGCGAGGTGACGCCGGGCTTCATGGGCGAGGTTCTGAAGACAGCGCAAGCCGACGGCGCGCTGTGGCTATTGGTGATCGCGTTTGCCGTCGCCGCGCCGATGTGGGAGGAGATCTTCGTGCGCGGGTTTCTCTACCGCGGCTGGTCGGAGTCGCGGCTCGGCGTCGCCGGGGCGATCTTCCTGTCCTCGCTGGCCTGGACTTCGCTGCATCTGCAATACGACTGGTTCTTTTTCGGCGAGGTGTTTTCGATCGGCTTGTTGCTGGGCTATCTGCGCTACCGCACCAATTCGACCTGGCTGACGGTCGTCCTGCACGGCATCAACAATCTGGCGGCGACCATCCAGACTTTCTGGCTGGCTGGTAGTGGGTAGGTCAAACCGGACGATTTACGGGTGTGGGCCTACTTTGTATTCGGGTTCGTCAACGCGCGATCGATGATGTCGTCATAGAGCGCCCATTGCTGCCGCGAGTTCTCGATGCTGATCTTCGAAATATCGAGATCCGCAAACAATTGGTCGGTGAGCGCCCGGTATTGACGATAGAGGGCGATCAGGCCGTCAAGACCGGCCAGCCCGCGCCTCCTGGCGTACGGCGATTCCAGTTTCCAGTTGGCCTGATAGTTCACCCATTTATCGCCTCGCTGCGCCGAGACGGCGCGAATGGCGCTGTCGACGTCGTCCTGGTGGAAATAGATCAGCAGCGGGCGCAACGGCTTGATGACCGCGACAACTTCCCGGCAATAGGCGGCGATCAACTCCATGTCGGCTTCGAGCAGCAGCAGCGACGTCAGATTGCCGTGGAACAGTTGCCCGTCGACAGCCTGGATGCGGTCGGCGGCCAGCGAACTGTCAACGAAGGCGCGCCACTTGGCGATGCACGATTTGGCAAGCTCTGCCGGCGGCATCGCGCTCCAGGGCAGGTCCCAATCGAACCGGATCGGATGCGGATCGACCCCTTCGGTTATCCGGTGGCGGGGATGCCGGATGCCTCCAGCCGGCGAGCGATGTTCACTGTGACGGTCGACTTCCCGGATCCCATGATCCCCTCGACGATCACAAGCCTTGGCCAGACGTTGCTCAATGGCGGGATCAAGATGGAATGACCATGCTCGGGGGCGCATCGGGTGGTGATCGACAAGGCGCGTTGTCTCGCGTTGTCTATTTCTACCTAGTGGGCTGGCACGAGGCAAGTTTGCGCCGCGACAATATCCGCCGCGGCTGTTCTATGCCACCAGCGCGATCGCGATCGGCATCGTGATCGCCGCCAATATCGTCTGCAGCGTGATGATCTGCGCCAATAGCGGCGCGTCCCCGCCCATTTGCCGCGCCAGCACATAGGCGGAGGAAGAGGTGGGCACGGCCGAGCAGACAGCAACGATCACCAGGCTTGAGCCCGATATGCCGAACCACAGCGCCAGCGCGACGCCAAGAACCGGCATCAGGATCAGCTTGAGGAACACCGCGATCGAAGCGGCTAGGCTCGGACGGAACATACCTGCAAGCTGCAGGCCCGCGCCGGTGACGAGCAGTCCGATGCCGAGGGAGGAGCGGCCGAGCGCCTCGGCGACGTCGTGCCAGACCTGTGGCAGCGGCAGATGCGTGACATTCACCGCAAGCCCGATCGCGCAGGCCCAGATCAAAGGATTCGTCAGCACTGTCATCACGGTCGCGCGGAGCGACTGCTTTTCCGGCGTAGCGTAGTGAGCCAGCACCGACACGCTGAACACGTTCACAAGCGGAATGATCGCGACCATGGCGACGGAGGCCAGCGCCAGCCCGGTGTGGCCAAAGAGATTGCTAGAGATGGCGAGCGCGACAAAAGTCTGCCAGCGCGTTGCGCCCTGGAAGATCGAGGTGAAGGCCGGGCCATCGATGTTCCAGCGGGAGAAGAGGGGCCGCAGCGCCAGGCACAAGAGCGACATCACTAGCGCCGAGAGCATCAGCGCGCCGCCGACCCCGGCCACCGGAACGCTGGACAGATCGGCCTTCACCAGCGTCTGGATCAGTAGCGTCGGGAACAGGACGTAATAGGTCAGCCTCTCCAGCCCGTGCCATTGCGTGTCCAGCCGCATCAGGCTGCGCTTGAGGATGAAGCCGAGCACGATCAGCAGAAACACCGGCAGCAGCGCCGAGATCACCACCGCCATCAGCGATCCCCGCGCAGCTTCTTGAGCCGGTCCAGCGCACCCTGCAGGATGAAGATGGCGGCATGCTCGTCGATCACCTCGGCGCGGCGGGCGCGAGAAACATCCATGCCGATCAGTTCGCGCTCGACGGCTGCGGTCGAAAGCCGCTCATCCCACAGCGCAATCGCCAGATTCGTCAGGTTCGAAAGATTGCGGGCAAAGGCGCGGGTCGATTGCGCGCGCGGGCCCTCGCTGCCGTCCATGTTGATGGGCAAGCCGAGCAAGAAGCCCACAGCGTTGCGCTCACCCGCGATCGCCAAGAGCCGCGCCGCGTCGGCCTTGAACGCCTTGCGCTGGATCGTCTCGACGCCGGTCGCGAGCCTTCGGTCGGGATCGGACACGGCAACGCCGATGGTCTTGGTGCCGAGATCGAGCCCAATGAGGGCGCCGCGCGCGGGCCAGTGCGTGACGGCGTCGATAAGGGGGAGAATGGGTGCGGGCATGATCCCGCTTAACACGCAGGGCGTTGCTCAGGCAAAGCCGATCATGGCGTGGCGTCCATGCGAGAACGCCACGCCATATGTCGCTATTGGTTTTACCGAATCGCGACCGGGTTGATCATGCTCTGCACACCGCCTTTGAAGCGCGGGTGTCCGAGCACAAACAGGAACTCATAAGCCTTGTCCTTCGCCAGTTCCGCGGTGTCCATATTTTCGAGAATGTAGGTGCCGTTCATCGGCAACAGGACTTGGTGCACCTCGAAGACGTTCTTGGTCTCGAACGGCACCACTTCGAGGCCCCAGGTATCGGCACCGACCGCAACGACGCCCTTGCCGGTGAGATATTTGGCTCCTTCGACGCCCAGGCCAGGTTCACCCGCGCCGTAGCGCTTGTCGTCCTTGCCGATCAGACTGAGCCAACCGGTGTGGAAGATCACGACGTCGCCCTGGCGAATCTCGACGCCCTGTTTTTTTGCGACCTCCTCGATCTCCTTTACGTTGAAGGCGGTGCCTTCCTTGACGATGTCTGTGTTGTAATGGGCCGCCATGTCAAGCAACACGCCGCGGGCCACTATCGGGGGGATCTTCTCGACGCCGAGCTTTTTCAAACCGGTCGGATCGCCGAAATCGGCAAGCTTGTTCCCGTTGTAGTAGACGTGCTCGACGCCGATGTGGCCAAGCCCGTCGAGCTGGCTGCCGACGCCGACCCAGCCGTCGAGCAAATCGTCGTTGTAGGTGGTCTTGGTCGGACCCAGGCCGGGAATGCCGGCCTGACCGGGCTGAACGACGGTGATCTTGAAGGCGCGCGGCGGATAGGCGGGGGTCTTGGAATCGACAGGAATGCCGAGTGCGTAGGTCTTGCCGGTCTTGACCAAACCCGCTGCCTTCACAACGAGCTCGGGCTTCATGTAGTTGGCGGCGCCGATCTCGTCGTTCGGTCCCCATTTCGATTTCGTCCAGTCTTGAGCGCTTGCCGTTCCGACCGTACCCAACAGGGCAACAGAACAGCACAACACGAATGCGTTGCGCATCGCAGTTCCTCCCAGATGTTGACGTTATGGTTTTTGGTAACTAGCGGCTCATACTAACGTAGCGGTGCGCGGCGGCTAGAAATTTTTCGAGCCGATGCGTGTGTTGCGATCGAAGGCCGCGAGTGCTGTGCCGCAATTCGACTTGTCGCAGAATTGAGGCAGCGGAATTTTCGCGCAACGGAACGCATGGGGCAGTTCAGTGGATGCGCTCAGTCTGTTCGGCCTGTTCGCGGTGACCGCGATGCTCGTGGCCTACGCGCTGGAGGACCGCAGCCACTGGTTCATCCTTGCCTTTGCAGGCGCATGTGCGCTCGGTTCGGTGTACGGATTTCTGCAGGGCGCCTGGCCGTTCGGGCTGGTCGAGGCGATCTGGGCCGGCGTCGCGCTGCGGCGCTGGCATATCAGGCGGCGATGACCTCGCCGTTATTTTCCAAGCAGGCGGCAAAGCCCTGCAGGGCGCTGTATTGATGGGCCGTGCGACGGGTGATGAAAAGCGTCTCGACGCGTGCCTGCGTCGGGTTCAGCGTGTGGACGTTGACAGTTTCGTTCCGCCCGACCACGGCGCGCGGCAGCAGTGTCACGCCCATGTCGGCGGCGACGCAGCCGATCATACCGTCGAGCGTGCCGAGCTCGAAGCGCGTCGCCGACGGCCAGCCGAATTCCGAAAACACCTGTTCGAGCCGCTGCCGGTACGTGCAGCCGATGCGGAAGACCAGGGCGGTCGGACCCGAGCCGGGCGTGCCTGCGCGTAAAGCACTGAGGCTCTGCCAGCGCCGTGCCGTCACCAGCACCAGTTCTTCGCGGAAGGCGACCGTCGCGTCGAGTTCGGCATGCTCGATCGGACCGGCAACGAATGCGCCGTCAAACTTGCCATTGAGCACGCCGGCCACGAGGTCAGCCGTTGTCGAGGTCCGCAGGCTCAATTGAACAGCGGGGAAGCGGCGATGGAATTCGGCGAGCAAAGAGGGCAGGCGTACCGCGGCCGTCGTTTCCATCGAGCCAATCGACAGCGGCCCCTTCGGCTCGCCATCGTCGCGCGCGGCCAGCACCGCCTCGCGCGACAGCGCCGCCATCCGGTCGGCATATGGAAGCAGGCGGCGGCCGGCGCCGGTCAGCATCATGCCGCGGCTGTGCCGTTCGAATAGCGCGGTGCCGATCTCGGCTTCCAGCGCCTTCACGCGCTGGGTGACGTTGGACTGCACGGTGTTGAGTTCGTCGGCGGCGCGGGTGATGCCGCCGAGCCGGGCAACGGCCGAGAAGGTGACGAGATCGCTCAGCTCCATGGCAAGCTCCGTTTCTTTCCAGAGATGGTAGAGTTCTATAGTATTCATTTTTAGAGAATGATAGTTCGGTCTAGATTGCCTGTCCAGTTTGCAGGGAATGGACATGCCGATCTCCACGCCGTTGACCGCCCGTCTGGGCATCCAGCATCCGATCCTGTCGGCGCCGATGGATGTGATTGCGGGCGCGCGTCTGACATCAGCGGTCAGTACTGCCGGCGGGTTCGGCATTCTCGGCGGCGGCTATGGCGACCGGGCGTGGCTCGAGCAGGAGACGGCCAAGCTTGCCGATCTATCCGGTCCCTTCGGCGTCGGCTTCATCACCTGGAGCCTTGCCAAGCAGCCGGCGCTACTGGATGTCGCGCTTGAAGCTGGTCCACGCGCCATCATGCTCTCGTTCGGCGATCCCACACCTTTCGCACCGCGCGTCAAATCATCGGGCGCGTTGTTGATCTGCCAGGTTCAGGACGAGGATATGGCCCGACAGGCGCTGGATGCAGGCGCCGACATTCTGATCGCGCAGGGAACGGAAGCCGGCGGCCACGGCGCCTCGCGCAGCACGATCGACATCGTGCCGGCGATTGTTGATCTGGCGGCTGGCCGGGTGCCAGTTGCAGCAGCAGGCGGGATAGGCGACGGCCGCGGGCTTGCGGCGATGATGATGCTGGGCGCTTCCGGCGTACTGCTGGGCACCCGCTTTTATGCCAGCCAGGAATGCGACGGCGCGGATGAAGCCAAGCGGCGCATCTGTGCCGCAACCAGCGGCAACAGCGTCCGCGGCATCATTTTCGATCTGTCGCGCAACAATGTCTGGCCGGCGCCGTTTACCGGCCGCTGCCTGATCAACGATCATGCGCGGCGCTGGATGGGACGCGAGGTCGAACTGATGCAGAATATCAAAGCGGTTGCCGACGAATATGCGGCGGCAAGAGCGGCGGGCAATTTCGATATCGCTGCCGTCATCGCGGGCGAAGCCGTCGGGCTGATTCATGATATCCCGCCGGCCGGCGAGATCGTTGACAGGATCGTTACCGAGGCAGAGCAGATATTGGGCGGACGGCGGAATTCCGTCGCCACCTGACCCGCACCGACATTCAATTCATTCAAGCGAGCAGAACCATGTGGCCAGACCGCCGGATCATCGACCTCTTCAAGACCGAATTTCCGATCGTGCTGGCGCCGATGGCCGGCGTCATGGACGCCGAACTCGTGATCGCGGCGGCGCAGGGCGGGGCGCTCGGCTCGCTGCCTTGCGCGATGATCTCGGCCGAGAAAGCACGTGAGCAGGTCAACATCATCCGCCAGCGCGTCACCGCGCCGGTTAACATGAACTTCTTCTGTCACAAGCCGGTCGATGCCGATCCCGCGCGCGAGGCCGGTTGGAAGGCGCGGCTTGGCTCTTATTACAAGGAATTGGGTATCGATCCTGCCACGCCCATCAACGCCGCCAACCGCGCGCCGTTCGATGAAGCCATGTGTGAGGTGGTGGAGGAACTGAAGCCGGAAATCGTCAGCTTCCACTTCGGACTGCCGGATCCGGTGCTGGTCAAGCGCGTCAAGGCGGCGGGCTGCCTCGTGATGTCCTCTGCAACCATCGTGAAGGAGGCGATCTGGCTGGAGGAGAACGGTGCCGACGTCATCATCGCGCAAGGCGCCGAAGCCGGCGGCCATCGCGGCATGTTCCTGACCGACAATATCGCCCAGCAGCCCGGCACGTTTGCGCTGGTGCCGCAGGTGGTCGATGCCGTGAAGGTGCCTGTGATCGCGGCCGGCGGCATCGCCGACGGGCGCGGCATCGCGGCGGCGTTCGCGCTCGGCGCATCCGGCGTGCAGATCGGCAGCGCCTATCTGCGCTGTCCGGAATCCAGGGTGATCGGACCCGTTCGCACGGCGCTGGCCCAGGCGCATGATGATTCCACGGTCATCACCAATGTCATGACCGGCCGTCCTGCGCGTGGCGTCGCCAACCGTGTCATGCGCGAGGTCGGACCGATCTCGCCGGATGCGCCCGCATTCCCGCATGCCGCAACCGCGCTTGTGCCGCTCCGGGCGGCGGCCGAAAAGCTCGGCAAGGTCGATTTCACCAATCTGTGGGCCGGGCAGGCGGTGCGGATGGGGCGCGAGATGCCGGCTGCGGAATTGACCCGCTCGCTCGCAGGCGCTGCGCTGGCGCGGTTCGGTGCGCTAAGCCGATAAGTCCTGTCCGCCGCTCAGTGCGCCGGTTCGTCGCGCCTGACGTCCAGATGCTCCGCGGCCAGCGAACGGTAGTGCGCGGCCATCTCCTTGTAGTGCTGCTTGGAGATGGGGTCGGTCGCATTTTCGGCGCGGCGTTCGAACATTTCCGCCTTTTCCCGCAGGATTTTAGCCTGGGAGATTTTAGCCTGGGACATGGCTCTCCTCCCGTTTGGGTCAGGTTGAGCAGGCGAGGTAGACGATCGCGACGCCGAGAACGGTCCCGATGGACCAGAGGGCCGGATCCCAGCTTTCCGATCCGGCGCGGTCATTTTCGATGGTCGACATCACACGGCCTCCCGATGTTCCGGCCGCGACTTTCATCCCCCGACTGTTTCAAGACGACTACGTCAATCGATAAAAATGGTTGCGTCGGGGCGCTTTTGCGCAAGAAATCTGCGCTTCGCACACAAAATCTTGTCCATCAGGGCGAGGGCGACCGAATGGGCCTGCGGCGCCTGTTCCCGCGGTTGCGGCGCAAAAGGGGCCTCTGCTATACGGCGGGTGCGAATTCCCCGTTTGAGGCCTATATTTATGTCCGTTGATGCCGCCACCGTTCGCCGCATCGCGCATCTGGCGCGGATTGCGGTCACCGAGGCCGAGGTTCCCCATCTGCAGGGCGAGCTGAACGCCATGCTGGCCTTCGTGGAGCAGCTTTCGGAAGTGAACATCGACGGCGTTGAGCCGATGACCTCGGTGACCCCGATGGAAATGAAGAAGCGGCATGACGTGGTCAATGACGGCGAGATTCCCGACGACATCGTCAGGAATGCGCCGGAGACGCAAAACCATTTCTTCCTGGTGCCAAAGGTGGTGGAATAACATCTACTCTGTTTTGAGATCGGAAGTCCGATGTGTCTGCTCTGCGACGATGAAAAGGCCTATCAGGCCTACATGAACTATCTCGACGCGATGGAGCGGCAGGGCAAGGCCGCCGATCCCGACAAGGCGATGGATGCCGTGCTCGATCAGCTCGAGGCAGCCGACAAGGCGCGCGCCCAGGAATCGAACAGCCCTGCCAACGACAAGACGCTTTCTCCGTTCTTCTGTAGCCCGATCAATAAATGACCGATCTGACATCTCTGACGATCGCGGAGGCCCGCGAGGGCCTCGCGAGCCAGTCTTTCACCTCGCTTGAATTGACGGACGCGCATCTCGCCGCGATTGAAGCGGCGCGTTCGCTCAATGCCTTCGTGCTGGAAACGCCCGACCAGGCGCGTGCCATGGCGCGTACGGTCGATGCGAAGATTGCCAAGGGCGAGGGCGGGCCGCTTGCCGGCATTCCGCTTGGCATCAAGGATCTGTTCGCAACGAAAGATGTGCGCACCACCGCGTGCTCGAAGATCCTCGGCAACTTCGTGCCGCCGTATGAATCGACCGTGACCTCGCAGCTCTGGCGCGACGGCGCCGTGATGCTCGGCAAGCTCAACAATGACGAATTCGCGATGGGCTCGTCGAACGAGACCTCGTGCTTCGGCCCGGTTGTCAATCCGTGGCGGCGCGAGGGTTCCAACACCACGCTGGTGCCGGGCGGCTCGTCCGGTGGATCGGCATCCGCGGTGGCAGCGCTGCTCTGCATGGGCGCGACTGCGACCGACACCGGCGGTTCGATCCGCCAGCCCGCCGCCTTCACCGCAACCGTCGGCGTCAAGCCGACCTACGGCCGCTGCTCGCGTTGGGGCATCGTGGCGTTCGCGTCCTCGCTCGACCAGGCCGGTCCGATCGCGCGCACGGTGCGCGATTCCGCGATCCTGATGCGCTCGATGGCAGGCCACGACCCGAAGGACACGACCTCCGTGGATATCGGCGTGCCCGACTACGAAGCCGCCGTCGGCAAGTCGGTGAAGGGCATGAAGATCGGTATCCCGAAAGAGTATCGCCTCGACGGCATGCCGGCGGAGATCGAAAAGCTCTGGAGCGAAGGCGCGGCATGGCTGAAAGCGGCCGGCGCCGAACTGGTCGAGGTGTCGCTGCCGCACACCAAATACGCGCTGCCGGCTTATTACATTGTGGCGCCGGCGGAAGCCTCGTCCAACCTCGCGCGCTACGATGGCGTACGCTACGGCCTGCGCGTGCCGGGCCGCAGCATAGGCGAGTTGTACGAGAACACCCGCGCGGAAGGGTTTGGCGATGAAGTGCGCCGCCGCGTCATGATCGGCACTTATGTGCTCTCGGCCGGCTATTACGATGCCTATTATCTGCGCGCGCAAAAAGTCCGCACCCTGATCAAGAAGGATTTTGAAGATTGCTTCGCCAAGGGCATCAGCGCGATCCTGACGCCCGCGACACCTTCGGCTGCCTTCGGCGTCGGCGAAAAAGGCGGCGCCGATCCAGTCGAGATGTATCTCAACGACATCTTCACGGTGACGGTGAACATGGCAGGGCTGCCGGGCATCGCTGTGCCAGCCGGCAAGGATGCGCAGGGACTGCCGCTTGGACTGCAGTTGATCGGCCGTCCGTTCGATGAGGAGACGCTGTTCTCGCTCGGCGAAGTCGTGGAGCAGGCGGCCGGCCGCTTCACGCCGCCGCGCTGGTGGTAGCGATGGCGGATTTCCGCGCCAGCTTGGCGGATGCCGCCCCAGCGCCGGGCCTACAACCGCCGCTGGCCGCGTTGTGGTGGGCGGCCAAGGGCGATTGGGATCGGGCGCACAAGATCGTTCAGGACGAGAGCGATGCGAACGCCGCCTGGGTGCATGCCTATCTGCACCGGGTCGAAGGCGATCTCGGCAACGCCGGATACTGGTACCGCCAGGCCGGCCAGCCGGTGGCGAAGGATTCTCTGGAAGCCGAATGGGAGCGGATCGTGTCCGCGCTGCTCGGAGGTGGAAAAGCATGACCGTGTCAGTCAAACCGGGAAAATTGATCAAGGGCCAGACCGGCGACTGGGAAGTCGTGATCGGGATGGAGGTGCACGCCCAGGTCACCTCGAAGTCAAAGCTGTTCTCGGGCGCCTCGACGGAATTCGGCGGCGAGCCGAACAGCCATGTGTCGCTGGTCGATGCCGCGATGCCAGGCATGTTGCCGGTCATCAACGAGGAATGCGTCAAGCAGGCTGTCCGAACCGGGCTCGGCCTTAACGCCAAGATCAACCTGCGCTCCGTGTTCGACCGCAAGAACTATTTCTATCCGGACTCGCCGCAGGGCTACCAGATCAGCCAGTACAAGTCGCCCGTGGTGGGCGAGGGCGAGATCGTGGTCGAACTCGACGGCGGCAGAACCGCCACCATCGGGATCGAGCGGCTGCACCTGGAACAGGATGCGGGCAAATTGCTGCACGATCAGGCACCGACCATGTCCTATGTCGACCTCAACCGCTGTGGCGTGGCGCTGATGGAGATCGTGTCGAAACCCGACATCCGCGACGCCGAGCAGGCCAAGGCCTATGTGACCAAGCTGCGCTCGATCCTGCGCTATCTCGGCACCTGCGACGGCGACATGGAGAAGGGCTCGTTGCGCGCCGATGTGAACGTTTCCGTACGAAAGCCCGGCGGGCCGCTCGGCACCCGCTGCGAAATCAAGAACATGAACTCGATCAACTTCATCGGCCAGGCGATCGAGTACGAGGCCCGGCGTCAGATCGAGATCATCGAGGATGGCGGCACGATCGACCAGGAGACGCGCCTGTTCGACCCCAACAAGGGCGAGACGCGATCGATGCGCTCCAAGGAAGAGGCGCACGACTATCGCTATTTCCCCGATCCCGACCTGCTGCCGCTCGAGTTCACGCAAGGCTATGTTGATGAACTCAAGGCGAAGCTGCCGGAATTGCCGGACCAGAAGAAGGCGCGCTTCATCGAGAGCCTCGGCCTGTCGCCCTACGATGCCGGCGTGCTGGTGGCCGAGCGCGAGAGCGCAGTCTTCTATGAGACCGTGCTGGATGGACTTGCGGACAAGGCGCGCGACGGCAAGCTCGCCGCCAACTGGGTGATCAACGAGCTGTTCGGACGCCTCAACAAGGAAGGCCATGGCATTACGGCGTCGCCGGTGTCGGCGGCGCAGTTGGCCGCGATCGTCGGCCTGATCGGCGAGGGCACGATCTCCGGCAAGATCGCAAAAGACCTGTTCGAGATCGTCTGGACCGAAGGCGGCGATCCGCGCGAGCTGGTCGAGGCGCGCGGCATGAAGCAGGTCACTGACTTGGGCGCGATCGAGAAGGTCGTCGACGACATCATCGCCGCCAATCCGGACAAGGTCGCGCAGGCGAAGGCCAAGCCGCAGCTCGCCGGCTGGTTCGTCGGCCAGGTGATGAAGCAGTCCGGCGGCAAGGCCAATCCGCAAGCAGTCAACGATCTCCTGAAGACGAAGCTCGGCATCTGAGGCGTCCCGTAACGGGACGACTCCGTCGTTGATTGATGCGCGCGAGCGTGTTTCGATAGTCCATCGCGATCTGAACTTCACCCGCGCGCCCGATAGCGCAGTTGCGAATCGGTGTTCGCGATTCGCAAAAAAGTTTGGTTTTGGCGAGCGGCGATGAGACGCCACCCCTCTGCCCACGAAAATTTTTTTATTGCCAAAATTTGCGACTCAGAGTCCGCGCACATGACGTTTCCGCGGCATCAGTGAGTCGCGACGACATCGAGTGTGCATCGAACGTGGTTTGCGCGAATTCAAGAAAGTGCTGCGGCACAGGCGCTTCTTGCAATCTTGACAAACGCCGATGTCGGTCGTTGCGGCACTTTTTGCATCGACGTGCGCATCAATCGTTGTGCCATCGAACGAAGTGCTTAGCGCGTGCTCCGATCGCCGCGTCAACACTTCCTTAAGTGGGACGCTGTTTTTTTGAATGTGTTGGTGTATTCGGGATGTAGTGCATCTCGATTCCCGAGTGCACGCAGCGACTAACGAGCCATCTCACTACATTAGGAGGGCAACATGGCTAAGAAGGCTAAGAAGGCGAAGAAAGCGAAGAGCGCAGTGAAGAAGACTGCGAAGAAGACCCGCAAGGTCGCCAAGAAGAAGAAGTAAGTTCGCTTCTTTGAGAATTGCCGGCGGTTCGATGCCGGCACGTCACCCGAGCCCCAAGACGAAACGCTGAAGGCTCTGGTCGACGAAAGAGGGTGTCGGCGAGACATCAGGTCAAACGGCTGGATCGTATTTCGGAAGAGCTTGCTCTTTCAAACCGGTCCGGCAGAAGAAACAGGTTTTCTTCGTTCGGTGCGGGTACCCTTAACTGCCCGCAATTTCATCGGGGCCAAAAGCCCGGCTTGAAATCTGGTCCTGACGTGTTCGCCGACGCCCTCGTTCCCTTGGGGCGTACTCGCCCCCCGGAACGCCCGCTTTCGCTGGAGCGCTCCGACAGCCCGCGCATCAGGCGTCCGGCACTGAAGTTTTCAAGACTCCCTTCATTGTTCCTAGGCCCCGGCGGTTCGGTGCCGGTTCAGGCGCGTTTCGGTGGCAGGCACGCCTTGAACTCCTGCATGACCGCAGCGCTGCGCGACGCCGGGTTACCTGCTGGAACCGTCAACGCCCCGATCGGGGTGACGGGTGATGATGGCACCGACATTGGCCGCAATGGTTATCGTTCCGCGAAACCGCAGGGTAAACCGACTTTCACGATTGGCCACTTCTCCCTGTGCCGCAGATGCTTCAGCGATTTTCGTGGTCGACGGCGCAAAGTGCGCGTTTACACCCCGTTCATCGCGAACCTTAAACTGCCCTTCAAATTTGTTCGGCCATGATCATCCCAACAACAGACCGGAAAACGGCACGCGCATGATCCGCCAAACCGTAGGCGGTTTGGCGCCGGGGATGTCAACAGTGGACAGGGGCCGCGCTCGGGGGAGGGCGGCAACGATAAGAAGGGGAGCTACAGATGTTTCAGGGGCAGATCGATCTCGACAACGCAATTCCGGTGGAAGCGACCGCTATTCCGGACGTGCTGTTCGAGCGCGGCCTTTACTGGGCGAGCGGCCGGTCCGGCGTGGTCAATCTCGTCGCGGCCCACAAATGGTTAAATCTCGCCGCGCTGAAGGGACGCGCGGATGCAATCTCGATGCGCCGCGAGGTCGCCGCCATGATGTCGGATGCCGAAATCGCCACCGCACAGCGCGAGGCGCGTGCGTGGATGATTGCGCACTAAAACGTCGCCGGCGTCACGCCGGCGGCTCTCCGTTGGCAAGGCAGCATTTCTTCGCTTTCTTGCCGCTCCCGCAGGGACATGGATCGTTACGCCCGACGTGGCGCCAGGGATTTCTGACCGGCTCGTTCGGATGCACGAAATCGACCCAGGACGATTTCTCATCGTCTCCTTCGAACACATCGTCTTCGGCCCGCGCGCCCAATCCAGCGATACCAGCGCATCCTCGATGTAGCCGAGGTTGTATTGCGTGAAAGGTCGTCGCGCCGAACAACGCTACACGGATGAATCCGTCGATTAAGCGATCGATGATCAGAGCGAAAGGCGTCGCTATCATTATCGAACACGCCAGTGACAGTATTGGCCAGGCTTTCACTGACGGTATCGCCGATGAGATCGTCGACCTCATCGAAGGGCCGGCGCAGCAGCGGCTGGCAAGATTCGCGGTCGCGAGCCCCGTCCAGGATATGAAGCCCGCGGAGTAGTAGCAGGCTTTCATCGTCCGACAATATCTCGCCATCCGCAGCCAGCAGCAGAACGGCGCGCAATTTCATCGCCCACCGCCCCGTATGAGCGAAGAATCAAGGGCAAATAATTACTGGTCGAAATGACATGTCCTTGCTGATGGGATGCTGCTCTACGCAGATCGTCCGTCGAGCCGACGTAGATGTCGCCGTTGCTCAGTTCAAGGAAATAGACGTACCACATGTGGCAAACAGTCTCCCTGCGCTCTTATAGAGCTTCGGGAGACATCCTTCGCTCTGCCGGGCTTCGGGTGACCCGCCACCGGAAGCCCATCAGGGCGTAGGGTGGCGGAGCCGGAGGGATTCGAACCCTCGATAGGGCTTTACAACCCTATAACGGTTTAGCAAACCGCCGCCTTCAGCCACTCGGCCACAGCTCCATGAGGGCGGATATGCCCGACGCGAGGGCGAGCCGCAAGCGGCAGATTCAGGTTACGCGGGGGCTATTTGGTGGCGGTGCCGCCGCAGGCGTTCCTTCCGGGTCGATACCGTATCCCGCGGAGCAGGTCACACGCTTCTTTTCAAGGCCTCGCATTGATTCGGCGCGGGGGATGTAGCCCCGATTAAGGGGCCCGGGAGCAGGCTCTTATATCAGGCTCTTATATAAAGCGTGGTCTTCGCCAGCGAATGCACTTCGATCCCGGGGGCCCTTGGCAGTTCCTCACGAGCTGGCCCTGGGAGCCGCCGGCCGAAACTGGTCATGACGGTGGGGGGCGCCGGCTTAGTCTTAATATACTTGTCGTGACTCGCGCCCAAGCCGGCTGCCGCGCGTCGCCTTTTCTATGGTGTTCGGTCGATGCGGATTCGGCGAATCCCGCCATTCGATTCGATGCGATGACATCCGTTCGGAGGGCAGAACCGTTTGCTGCGCCGCCCACGCAACAATTCACGTGTCAAATAGAACTAATCAAAAATATCTATTAGAAACAAAGGCTTGCAGAAAAACTCCAATCACAATCGCGTGTTATTTGTGCAACACCCTTCGGAAAAGGGCGAAGCCGGGCCGTTCGAAGCGGTTCCTTTATTGCGTGTGCAGAAGTCCTCGGTAATTGTGATCGGGCGACGGAGGGGGGCATCCCGAGGTCGTCCCGTTTTAGGTGGTTCGCTTAAGTCCCTCGCGTTCATGCGGGAGTGTCCGAAGGCGCGAAGCGACTAAGCGGGTTTCAGGGGACAAGGGAACCAACCTTAGGGTGTTTCACCCAGCGGATCCGGAACCTTCCCTACAGAGCAACTTGGAGGTTTAATATGAAGATGGTTAAGAGCCTTATTCTCGGCTCAGCGGCGGGTCTGCTCGCCATGGGCGGGGCGCAGGCGGCCGATCTTCCCGTAAAGGCCAAAGCGGTCGAATACGTGAGGATCTGCTCCCTGTATGGCGCGGGTTTCTTCTATATCCCGGGCACCGACACCTGCATCAAGCTGGGTGGTTATCTGCGCATCGACACCACGTTCAACGGCAACATTTACGGTGGTCCGGCTTGGTCGGGTGACATCGGTCAGGGCAACCGCTACGCCAACTACTTCGCGGCCCGTTCTCGTTTGGCGCTGACGGTTGATACCCGTACCGCCACTGAGTACGGCGTTGTCCGCACCTTCGGTCAGGCCAACATCCAGTTCAGCACGCTCGGCGGCAGCACCTTCAATCCGAACTCGCTCGCGACTAACCTGGGCAACAACCCGTTCCTGCTTGACGCCGCGGGCGCTGGCTATGTGGCGGTCGACCAGATCTTCCTGCAGTTCGCGGGCTTCACCTTCGGTAAGTCGGTTTCGGCCTTTGCGTCGCCCTGGAACGGCTATCCGGGCAACAACAACTCGTTCCTGATGGGCGGTCCGGACTACGTGACCGGCGTCAACAACATCCAGTACACCGCTCAGTTCGGCAATGGCGTGTCGGCCACCATCGGTCTGGATGAACCGACCGTGTACAACCGCACCTCGCTGCTGAACCTTGCCGTTGGAACCGGCGCCTTCGCCACGGCGGGCGCTCAAGCCTACGGCGGCGTGCGTGCTCCGGACATCGTCGGCAACATCCGCGTCGACCAGGCCTGGGGTCTGTTCCAGATCGGTGGTTTGGCGCATCTCGTGAACGCTTCCTACAACGTCCTCAACGCCAACGGCACTCCGAACAACCTGTCGGAAATTTCCGGTCACCCCGAAAGCAAGTGGGGCGGTGCGGTGATGGCTGCCTTGCAGATCAAGAACCTGCCGACCGGCGCGGGCGACGACTTCAAGATCGACGCCACCTACGCCAAGGGCTCCACCAAGTCGGTGGTCTCCACGAGCGGCGCTTCGCCGAGCTTCGTGATGTTCGGTGACACCGGTCTTGCGGGTGGCTACCAGAGCATCGGCTTCGGTCAGACGGCTGATGGTGTGTACCTGCCGGGCTTCACCGACGGCATCAAGCTGGTGGATGCATGGGGTATTCGTGGTGCGTTCAACCACAACTGGGATCCCTACTGGTCGACCAGCCTCTGGGGCAGCTACGGTCAGGTCCGTTACGGTGGCGACGAGCTGGACATCACCTCGGCAAGGGGCGCCTGGTGCGCTAACTACGTAACTGGCAAGGTCGTGTCTGCAGACTTCTCCTGCAACCCGTCCTTCAACTTCGCCCAGGTTGGTGTGATCACCCGCTGGACTCCCGTCAGGAACCTGACGTTCTCGGCTGAAGTCGGTGCGTTCTTCCTCGACCAGAAGATGAGCGGTTCTGCTATCCTGACGCCGACGGCTCCGAAGCCGACCGCCGTCTACGAGTTCCGGGACCAGAGCACTGTGTTCCTGAACGTTCGCGCTCAGCGTAACTTCTGATCCCGAAAGACTTGAAACACTAGGAGAACCCCCGGCAGGCAACTGCCGGGGGTTTTTCATTGTGGGTATGGTTCGTGGCACGGACCAAGGGCGGCTCATGCCTTATCCGCGCTTCAAGAGTTATTGCGAAAGATAGCTGCTGCCCGCAGGCTCGTTCTGGGCCGTGGCCCAATATTCAGGTCAAGTCGGGTTGCCTGACACTATTCGACGCTGGCGCCGCGGTGCAGGTCGGCTTCAATTTGAAGCTTGGTCCCGCCGCCGAACCGCGCGCGATAGACCTGCAGGTTCTCCATGATCCGCTGCACGTAGTTCCGCGTCTCGGAGAACGGGATCTGCTCGACCCAATCGACCGCGTCGACCTTGGGGTCGCGTGGATCGCCGTAACGCTCGATCCATTTCTTCACACTGCCGCGACCGGCATTGTAGCCCGCGAAGGTCAGGATGTAGGAGCCGCGATAGTCCTCGAGCAGCCCGCCGAGCTCGGCGGCACCAAGCATGGCGTTGTAGACGGAGTCCGTCTTCATCCGCTGAAGGTCGAAGCTGACGCCGGCCCGCTTGCAGACATAGCGACCGGCGTCCGGCGTCACCTGCATCAGCCCGTAGGCCTGGGCCGGTGAGACCACGGCCGGATTGAAAGCGCTTTCCTGCCGCGCGATCGAATAGATGACGCTGGGCTCGACCTCGGGTCCGATCTGCTTGAACGACGGGATGCCGGTGATGGGATAGGCGTAGACGTCGAACGGCAGGCCGCGATTGAGCGCGGCCTTGCCGAGCAGCAGCATGCCGCGGGCGTCGCGGTAGCGCGAGGTGAGCTCGCCGAGACCCGCCAGGGCGTCGGGATCGCCGTTCTCGCCCATGTCGGCGAAAATCGGGATCGCGAGTTCGCGCTCGTCGAGGTCATACAGCAACTGCACCGCGCGAACGATCTCGAATCGCTCGGCGCTGCGGCCGCGGGCGCTCGGGACGCCATTCAACTGAAGCTGCGGCAGGCCGAGCTTGGCGCGGGCGAGCTGACCATAATAGCTGGTCGATTGCTCGGCCGCGCGCCCATAGGCCGCGCGGGCCTCTTGCGCGCGGCCGGCCGCTTCCGCCGCCCGGCCTTGCCAATAGCCTGCGCGCGCCAAAGCAGTCGGGTTCACGCTGCCGACGCCGATGCGCGCGAAGTGCTGGGCGGCGACCGCAGGATCTTTCAGGAACCGCAGCGCAATCCAGCCAGCGGTGAATTCCTGCTCGGTCTTGTAGATGTCACGTGTCGGCAGCGCCGCATCCCGCGCGATCAGATACGCGGTGCGATGCTCGCCGACATCAAGCATCTTGCGCGCCAGCAAGCGCCGCTCGATCCACCACTCGTTGAGATTGTGCAGGCGGTTCGGGTCCTTCGGCGCGCTCAGCATGAGCTGCGCGGCCTCGTTGAACTTCTCTTCGCGGCGAAGTAGCTGGATTTTCGCGAAGATGTAGCCGGTTTCGCCGTGCAATTCGCGCGGCACCGCCTCGAGCAGTGTCCTGAGGTTGGAAGACTTTTTGTTGGCCGCGATCCGCGCTTTCGCGAGCGCGACATGGCCTGAGCCGAGCCGTTTCGCGGCGCGCATGCCGCCGGCTTCCTGCTCAGTGCCGTAAAGTAGCGACTCCATCCGTGCCTTGTGGTCGCCTGCCGTTAACAGCGCGCCGAACATGTCGAGCGCGGCGTTCTCGGTGTCTTCCGACATGCCGTCGTGACGCCAGGCCTCGCGGACCAGCCGTTCGGCATTGGCGCGGTCGCCGCGCGCGAGCATCGCCTTCGCCAGCGCGAACTTGCCCTTGCCCGAGATCGGCGATTCGTTCTCGAACCACGACCAGACGGTCGAATCGTCGCGGCGGTCGTCCCACAGCGCGGCCTCGATGCGTCGGCGCAGGAAAGTCTGCGACGGCCAACTCGGATTGGCTGAAATAAACGCGCGGTAGCGCTCGACCGAGGCATTGTTGTTGTCGCTGCGCAGGATCAGCCATTCCGCGAGCTTGCGGGCGACCGGATCCGAGATCGACGCTTGCACCTGCGTTGCATCGCCGGGCTTCTGCTTGCGCACCAATTCGATGATGTTCTCCAGCGCGTCCTTGTCGGCCTGAGACGTCGAGGAGGTCGCGGCCACTGCGGCTGGGGCGTGTCTGCGCGGAGGCGGCGCGACAGCATGCTGGCGGGTCGCAGGCGCCAGAACAGGCGGCGGC
This sequence comes from Bradyrhizobium sp. sGM-13, assembly GCF_018398875.1. Lineage (GTDB taxonomy): Bacteria > Pseudomonadota > Alphaproteobacteria > Rhizobiales > Xanthobacteraceae > Bradyrhizobium. The sequence goes on from NZ_JAGWDK010000005.1 coordinate 267,275, forward strand.
GGGGCCGGCGCTACTTGCGCCGGCGCGGTCGATGCAGCCGGAGTGCCGGTGTTCGCCGTCGGCGCGGACTTGGGAACGACGCTGCGGGCAATCGGTCGCGGCTTCGGCACGGGAACTTTTGACTTGGCCCAGCTTTCCAGAGGAAAGGAGGTCAGTCCGATCGCCAGCGCCAGGCTTGTGGCCAGTGCGGTCGATCGCAAGGCGGCGGCGCGGGCGGAAGGGATCACGGCTTTCCTCTGCGGCGGCGAATCATTCAATCGCTCCAGCCTTGGTCTATTTTGATTGAATATGTGGACAAAATGCTAAAAGCGTCGCGATGGACCTGTTTGCGCCATCACCGCGGCAAAATCGCGGCTATCGGCCTTCAGGAAGGCAAATGTTGGCCCGCGGCAGGAAACAGCGTCGGAACAACGCGCTAAGCGCCTGATGCACGGCCCTTTCGTCTGGTCACCAGACCCGATATGAATTGAAATCCAGTTTCAGTCGTGCCGTTTCTTAAGCGTTGGAGGAAGTCCATGGCAGCCAAGACAAAATTCCGGGGGTCGTTTACCGCCTTGGTCACGCCATTCAAGAACGGCTCGGTCGACGAGGCCGCTTTCCGCGGCTTGGTGAATTGGCAGATCGCCGAAGGCACCCACGGCCTGGTCCCGGTCGGCACGACCGGTGAAAGCCCGACGCTGAGCCATGACGAGCACAAGCGCGTGGTGGAATGGTGCATCGACGAGGCCAAGGGCAAGGTGCCGGTGATTGCTGGCGCGGGCTCCAACTCGACCAAGGAAGCGGTCGAGCTTGCCGAGCATGCGGAAAAGGCAGGAGCGGATGCGGTGCTGGTGGTGACGCCGTACTACAACAAGCCCACCCAGGAAGGCATGTACCAGCACTTCAAGGCGATCAACGACGCCATCGGCGTTCCGATCATCATCTACAACATTCCCGGCCGTTCCGTGATCGACATGTCGGTCGAGACCATGACGCGGCTGTTCGCGCTGAAGAACATCGCCGGCGTCAAGGATGCGACCGCCAGCATGGTGCGGGTCTCGCAGCAGCGCGCGGCGATGGGCGAGGACTTCAACCAATTGTCGGGCGAGGACGCCACCATCCTCGGCTACATGGCGCATGGCGGCCATGGCTGCATCTCGGTCACGTCGAACGTCGCGCCGCGGCTGTGCTCGGAATTCCACGCGGCATGGCAGAAGGGCGATCACGCCACCGCGCTCAAGCTGCACGACAAGCTGATGCCACTGCACAACAACCTCTTCATCGAAAGCAATCCGGCGCCGGTGAAATACGCGCTCTCGCTGCTCGGCAAGATCGACGAGAAGCTGCGGCTGCCGATGGTGCCGGTGTCCGAGCCCACGCGGGTCGCCGTGCGCAGCGCCATGGTCCATGCCGGCCTGATCAACTAGGGCGGTTCCGCTTCGCCTGAAGAACGAAGAGGGGAAGCCAGCATGCTGAAGGAATTCCGCGAATTCGCGATGAAGGGCAACGTCGTCGACCTCGCGGTTGGCGTCATCATCGGTGCGGCCTTCGGCGCCATCGTGAGCTCGCTGGTCGGCGACGTCATCATGCCGGTGATCGGCGCGATTACCGGCGGTCTTGATTTCTCCAACTATTTCACGCCACTGTCGAAGGCGGTAAACGCCAGCAACTTGGCGGACGCCAAAAAGCAAGGCGCCGTACTGGCTTGGGGCAATTTCCTTACGCTGACGCTGAACTTCCTCATCGTCGCCTTTGTGCTGTTCATCGTCATTCGCGCGATGAACAAGCTGAAGCGCAAGGACGAAGCTGCGCCCGCGCCGCCGAAGCTGACCAGACAAGAAGAACTACTGATCGAGATCCGCGATCTCCTCAAGAAGGGCTAGTGCCGCCGATTTGAGGTCCCCACAGTGTTTGCCGCGAGTCCGCGTGGGGACCTCAAATCGAGAAGCGGCACTAGCAATCATAAGTTTGCTGGTGCCCTTTGTCTTCCGAAGTTCGTATAACGGGCTCCGCAATTACTGTACGAACTTCGGAAGAGGGCACTAGCCGTGGCTGATAAGAACGAGCGCCCGATTAAGGTAGTCGCCGAAAACCGCAAGGCCCGATTCAACTATGCAATCGAGGACACGGTTGAGGCCGGCATCGCGCTGACCGGCACGGAAGTGAAGTCGATCCGCAATGGCAAGACCACCATTGCGGAGTCCTATGCGGATTCCAAGGACGGCGAGATCTGGTTGATCAACGCCAATATCCCGGAATATCTGCAGGCCAACCGCTTCAACCACGAGCCGAAACGGCCGCGTAAATTGCTGTTGCACAGAAAGCAGATCAACAAGCTGATGGGCGCGGTCGATCGCGAAGGCATGACGCTGATTCCGCTAAAGCTCTATTTCAACGAGCGCGGCCGCGCCAAGCTGTTGCTTGCGATCGCCAAGGGCAAGAAGCTGCACGACAAGCGAGAGAGCGAAAAGAAGCGCGACTGGGGCCGGGAAAAAGGCCGCCTGATGCGGGCAAGAGGATAGAGGGCGAATAGGTCGTAGGATGGGTGGAGCGAAGCGATACCCATCAAGATAAAACTCCAATCGACGACCGTTGCGATGGGTTTCGCTGCGCTCTACCCATCCTACGAGGGAAGTGGAGCCTGAGATGAACCAGAAAAATCTGCATGAAGTCGACTGGAGCAAGATCCCTCCGCCGGTCGACGACGGTGCGGCGGCGCATCTCGTCGGCATGGTGATTCCGCCGATCACGCTGCTGGCCACCGATGATAGTTCGGTGACGCTCTCGACGCTTCCCGGCCGCACCGTGGTGTTCGCCTATCCCCGCACCGGGTCGCCGGGTAAGATCAGCCTGGTCGACGACTGGGACATGATTCCCGGCGCGCGCGGCTGCACGCCGCAAACCTGCTCGTTCCGCGATCTGTTTGCGGAGTTGAAAGCGGCCGGCACCAGGCAGGTGTTCGGCCTATCGACCCAGGACAACGTCTACCAGACCGAGATGGCGTCACGGCTGCATTTGCCGTTTCCGGTTCTGTCGGATGAAAAGCTCAAGCTCACCCGCGCCCTGAATTTGCCGACCATGGAAGTGGCGGGACTGACGCTGATCAAGAGGCTGGCGCTCATCGTCGACGATGGGCGCATTGCCCACGTGTTCTATCCGGTTTTCCCGCCCGACCGGAACGCTGCCGACGTGTTGGCATGGCTGAAGCAAAATCCGCGGTAGAATCACGACCCCAAATCCTTCCGCACTTTCGCAAATACCTCGCGAAACATTTTCGGCGTCAGCACCCCGGTGTTGGTGTTGTAGCGGGAGCAGTGATAGCTGTCGTAGAGCCTGACCGCGCCGGCCTTATGCACAGCGCCGTGCGCAAAGGGGGCGGCGCCATTGCGCAGGCCGAGCGCCTTCAGCGTCGAGTCATGTGCGATGCGGCCAAGCAGCACGATCGCGCGCAGTTTTGGCATGGTCGCAATCGTCGTCGCCAGAAATTGCCGGCAGGTGCTGATCTCGACCGGCAGCGGCTTGTTTTGCGGCGGCACGCAGCGCACCGCGTTGCTGATCCGGCAGTCGACGAGCTTCAGTCCATCGTCCGGTCGCGCCTGGTAGACGCCCTTGGCAAAGCCGTATTCCAGCAGGGTGGCATATAGCAGATCGCCGGCGTAGTCGCCGGTGAACGGGCGTCCGGTCCGGTTGGCGCCCTGCAGGCCCGGCGCCAGCCCAACAATCAACAGTTGCGCGGAGGCATCGCCAAACGAAGCGACCGGCGAGTTGTGCCAGCCCGGCTCGCGGGCACGTGTCTGCGCGCGGAATTCGGCGAGCCTCGGGCAGAGCGGGCAGTCGCGGTCGGGTTCGGCAGCCGCAGGGGCGGGGAGATTAGCCATCAGTCCAAAGCATTTTCGAGCGAAATCCAGTCGCGGACCTGATCCGGCGTCGATACCGGTTCGCCTCAGATGCGCGCGCCAAAACAAAAAGCCCCGGTTCTGTTTTCAATCAGAACCGAGGCTCTAGCAGTGTACTGGCTCATGCTCAATCGTCGAAATCGTCGTCGCCGGCCCGTGGCGCCACGGTGGTCGCGCGCTGCAGGAATTGCGGCGAGTGGTGACGCGGCTCGCGCGGGGCGGGGCGCTCGGAGGGATCGCGGCCCAGCTTTGATTGCAGTTCGACAAGATCGGTGAAGACGTCGGCCTGGCGGCGCAGTTCGTCGGCGATCATCGGCGGTTGGCTCGAAATGGTCGAAACGACCGTCACGCGAACGCCGCGACGCTGCACCGCTTCCACCAGCGAGCGGAAATCGCCATCGCCCGAAAACAACACGATCTGATCGACATGCTCGGCGAGTTCCATGGCATCGACGGCGAGTTCGATATCCATGTTGCCTTTCACCTTGCGGCGGCCGGATGCGTCAATGAATTCCTTCGTTGCCTTGGTGACGACGGTGTAACCGTTGTAGTCGAGCCAGTCGATCAATGGACGGATCGAGGAGTATTCCTGATCCTCGATGATTGCCGTGTAGTAAAACGCACGCAACAGCGTTCCTCGGCTCTGAAATTCCTTGAGAAGGCGCTTGTAATCGATGTCGAAGCCGAGCGTCTTGGCCGTTGCGTAGAGGTTGGCGCCATCGATGAAGAGCGCAATCTTGTTGGAAGCTGGTGACATCAAATGGTTCTCACGTTGTTGTTAGCTTTTTTAGCGCAGCGGCCAACGACCGCGCGCACTTTCCAGTTCTGTTGCCTAAAGTTCGGTGAATCGTGCCCCACGACAGTCACCACTGCAATTATGGTGAGGCGAGGGCGAAAAACCTATACTTTTGACATGCAATGAAGAGATTTACTTGTCCTGGACAGCAACCCTGCCGCGTCTGGACCCTCCGGCCCTTCTGGCCCCGAGAGTTGGCGTATCAGAGCCCATTGGGAAGGCAAATCACAAATTTGGTCTTGCGAAAGGCCGCCTGCCACTATAACTAGCGCCCATAACCGACATATTTGGCCCCATTTAACGGAGCGACAGTCTATGGCGCGCGTCACCGTGGAAGATTGCATTGACAAGGTCGACAACCGGTTCGACCTGGTGCTGCTGGCGGCGCATCGCGCCCGTATGATTTCGTCCGGATCGCAACTCACGGTTGATCGCGATAACGATAAAAATCCGGTCGTTTCGCTGCGGGAAATCGCCGATTCCACTATTTCCCCGGAAGACCTCCGCGAGGAACTGGTTCATTCCCTGCAGAAGTTCGTCGAGGTCGACGAGCCTGAGCCCGATACCGTGCCTTTGATCGGCTCGGCCGGTGCCAGCGTGGATGCCGACGACACCGAGGTTGCGGTCGAGCGCATGACCGAGGAAGAGCTCCTCAAGGGGCTGGAAGGCCTGGCACCGCCGGAAGAGCAGCCCGAAGAGGACGAGTAATCCGGAACCTTCCGGTCCGTCCCGAACTCCCGATCTGCCAAAGGCCCGGACGTCAGTTCCGGGCCTTTGCTTTTGTTGACATTTTTGCGGTTACAATGCGTTCTTGGCCGGCGCGGCCGAAAACGGCTGACTTGCCGGGCCGACAGGCCATGGGGTTGGGCGTTGGATGGCCGCAGGCCCAAGCGAAATTGAACCGTATCGCGGCCCGCGCGGCGTGTATCGCCGTTCGAAAACGCATTAGATACGTAAACGAGATACGCAACGGTGGGACCCGTCCGCGTCTGGTGGAACAAGGTAGTGATGTGATGGCGTATTGGCGCCGCAGCTCCTGGCAAATGCAGGCCGCGACCGGCCAGGTAGCGGCTGCGCCGGGGTCGGCCGTGGCGGAGAAGCCGAAATCGCCGCGCTCGCGCATGATGCGGCAATACGATCTGGTCGAGCGCGTCCGCACGTACAATCCGGATACCAACGAAGACCTGCTCAATCGCGCCTATGTCTACGCCATGAAGGCGCATGGCACGCAGACGCGCGCGTCCGGTGATCCCTACTTCTCGCATCCGCTCGAGGTCGCGGCGATCCTGACCAACCTCAAGCTCGACGACGCCACCATCGTCGCCGCACTGCTGCACGACACCATCGAGGATACCGAGGCGACGCGCGCCGAGATCGACAATATTTTCGGTCACGAGATCGGCGCGCTGGTCGAAGGGCTCACCAAACTGAAGCGGCTGGAGCTGGTCTCGCGCGAAGCCAAGCAGGCCGAGAATCTGCGCAAGCTCCTGCTGGCGATCGCCGACGACGTCCGCGTTCTCCTGATCAAGCTCGCCGATCGCCTGCATAACATGCGCACGCTGGAATTCGTGCCGCACGCCTCGCGCCGCCGCATTGCCGAGGAGACGCTCGACATCTATGCGCCGCTCGCCGGTCGCATGGGTATGCATGAGATGCGCGAGGAACTGGAAGATCTATCCTTCCACGTGCTCGATCCCGAGGCCTATGCGGTGGTGAAGCAGCGGCTCGACGCGCTTGCCGACCGCAACCGCAACCTGATCGGCGAGATTGAAAGCCAGCTCTCCAAGAACCTGCAGAAGAACGGGATCACTGCGCGCGTCTATGGCCGCCGCAAGCAACCGTTCTCGATCTGGACTAAAATGGAGCGCAAGTCGGTCGGTTTCGAACAACTGTCCGACATCTACGGCTTCCGCATTATCCTGAGCGATGCCGAGTCTTGCTACCGCGCGCTCGGCGTGGTGCATACCACCTGGCCGGTGGTGCCGGGGCGTTTCAAGGACTACATCTCGACACCGAAGCAGAACGACTACCGCTCGCTGCACACCACCGTGATCGGCCCCGGCAACCAGCGCGTGGAATTGCAGATCCGTACCGAGGAAATGAACCGGGTGGCCGAGTTCGGAATCGCCGCGCATGCCTTCTACAAGGAAGGCATGGGCTCGCCGACCGAGCGGCTCAAGCACGAATCCAACGCCTTTGCCTGGCTGCGCCATACGATCGGAATTCTCTCCGACAGCGCCAATCCGGAAGAGTTTCTGGAGCACACCAAGCTCGAATTGTTCCACGACCAGGTGTTCTGCTTCACCCCGAAGGGCAAACTGATCGCGCTGCCGCGGCAAGCCAATGTGATCGACTTCGCCTATGCCGTGCATACCGATGTCGGCAACTCGGCAGTCGGCTGCAAGATCAACGGCAAGTTCGCGCCGCTGTCGTCCGAATTGCAGAACGGCGACGAGGTCGAGGTTTTGACCTCACAGGCGCAGTCGGCGCCGCCCTCGGCCTGGGAATCGCTCGCGATCACCGGCAAGGCGCGCGCAGCGATCCGGCGCGCGACCCGCACCGCGGTGCGCGATCAATATGCAGGACTTGGCCGCCGCATCGTCGACCGCCTGTTTGCCCGCGCCAAGATCGAATACGCCGACGACAAGCTGAAGGGTGCATTGCCGCGCCTGGCGCGCGCCTCGATCGAGGACGTGATGGCCTCCGTCGGACGTGGTGAACTGAAGGCCTCCGACGTCGCCCGCGCGATGTACCCGGACTACAAGGAAGAGCGGTTGGTGAAATACGGGGCGGCCAAGAAGAGCCTCGCGGTGAAATTGAAGCTGAAGTCGCCGCCGCATCCGGCGCGCAGCACCTCCGTGATCCCGGTGCGCGGCATCAATTCGGATTTGCCGGTGAAATTTGCGCCGAACGGCGGCGCGGTTCCGGGCGACCGCATCGTCGGCATCGTCACGCCGGGCGAGGGGATCACGATCTATCCGATCCAGTCGCCGGCGTTGAAGGATTTCGAGGAGGAGCCGGAGCGCTGGCTCGACGTGCGCTGGGATATCGACGAAGCCATGCCACAGCGTTTCCCGGCCCGGATCCTGGTGCACAACGTCAACGAGCCCGGCAGCCTCGCCCAGGTCGCCACCGTGATTGCCGAGCACGACGGCAATATCGACAATATCAGCATGTCGCGCCGTTCGCCCGATTTCACCGAGCTGACCATCGATCTCGAAGTCTATGACCTCAAGCATCTCAGTGCAATTATCGCTCAATTGCGTGCCAAGGCCGTTGTCGCCAAGGTCGAGCGCGTCAATGGGTAGGCGATATCGTCATTGCTGGGCAAAAGCGCGAGGCGCGTCTCTTGCACTAAGCGACCCGGCAATCCATCCTTCTCAAGTAGATGGATGCGCGGCTCACGCTCGCGCATGACGTTCTGTGTTATCGAAGTCGCCCGTAAGCTTGCCTGTGAGTCCGGTCATGCCGCTTCCCCCACTCCGCCTCGGCGTCAATGTCGACCACGTCGCCACCTTGCGCAACGCGCGGCGCGGCGAGCGGCCGGATCCGGTGCGCGCCGCGCTGCTCGCGATCGAGGCGGGCGCCGACGGCATCACCGCGCATCTGCGTGAAGATCGCCGCCACATCCGCGACACCGACATGGCCCGGCTGAAGGCCGAAATATCAAAACCGCTGAACTTCGAGATGGCGGCAACGGAAGACATGCTGCGGATCTCGCTGGCGACAAGACCCCACGCCGTATGCCTGGTGCCGGAGCGCCGCGAAGAACTCACCACCGAGGGCGGACTCGACGTGGTCGGACAGCACAACGTGCTGGCCCCGTTCATCGCGCGGCTCAACGATGCCGGCATCCGGGTGTCGCTGTTCATCGCCGCCGACCCGCCGCAGATCGAGATGGCGGCAAAGTTGCGCGCGCCCGTGATCGAGATCCACACCGGCGGCTGGTGCGACGCCGTGGTCGCTGGCAACGCTGACAAGGCCGAGGCGGAATGGCGGCGAATCGTCGAGGGCGCCGCCTTGGCGCGCGCGGCGGGGCTGGAGGTCCATGCCGGCCACGGCCTCGACTACCAGACCGCCGAGACGATTTCAGCGCTACCCGAGATCGCCGAGCTCAACATCGGCTATTTCATGATGGGGGAGGCCCTGTTCGTCGGCCTTGGCGAGACTGTGCGGCAGATGCGCTCCGCAATGGACCGCGGTCGCCAGAAAGTCGCGGGCCGGCCATGATCATCGGCATCGGTTCCGACCTGGTCGACATCACACGGGTTGCCAAGGTGATCGAGCGCCATGGTGACCGCTTCCTCGACCGTATCTTTACCGACACCGAGCGCGCCAAGGCGGCGCGCCGCGCCAACAGCGAAAAAATGGTGGTCGCGACCTATGCCAAGCGGTTCGCGGCCAAGGAGGCCTGTTCCAAGGCGCTCGGCACCGGCATCCGGCGCGGCGTCTGGTGGCGGGACATGGGAGTGGTGAACATGCCGGGGGGACGGCCGACCATGAAACTCACCGGCGGCGCGCTGGCCCGGCTCGAAGCGCTGACGCCGGAGGGCTTCGAGGCGCGAATCGATCTGTCGATCACCGACGACTGGCCGCTGGCGCAGGCCTTCGTCATAATTTCGGCGGTAGCACCCGGCAAATCATGAACCGCGCAGGCGTTTGCGCCGGGGAAGCGGGAAAAACTAAAAACCATTGAGATATCAATGGATTATGAAGTTTTGACAAGGCGCTTGATTGCGCGCCCACGAACAACCGTCTAAAAACGCCGCCAACGACCTGTTCGAGCCAGGGCCGATTCCGGTTACCGTCGGAATTGGCTCTCAACATCAGTTATCTAGACCATTTTCCTGACGCGAACGTATCTGGCGATTCGCGTGCGGAAAACGTTCTGCCACCGTGCGGGCTGGGCCCGCGGGAATTGGGAAAGCGATGAGCGTGACATCCGGCACAAAATCTGAAAGCGGCTTGGGTGAAACCATCCGCGTCGTCATCCATGCTCTCCTGATCGCGCTCGTGATCCGTACTTTCCTGTTCCAGCCGTTCAACATCCCCTCGGGATCGATGAAGGCGACGCTTCTGGTCGGCGATTACCTGTTCGTCTCGAAATATTCCTACGGCTACAGCCACTATTCCATTCCATTGTCGCCGCCACTGTTCTCGGGCCGCATCTTCGGCTCGGAGCCGAACCGCGGCGACATCGTCGTGTTCCGCCTGCCGAAGGACGACTCCACCGATTACATCAAGCGCGTAATCGGCTTGCCGGGCGACCGCATCCAGATGCGCGAAGGGCTGCTCCACATCAACGACAAGCCGGTCAAGCGCGAGCGGCTTTCCGACTTCATCGGCGAGGACCCCTGCGGCTCCGACGCAACCGCGCGCGTCAAGCGCTGGAAGGAAACGCTGCCGAACGGCGTCAGCTATGAATCGCTCGATTGCGTCGACAACGGTTTCTACGACAACACCAACGTCTATACCGTGCCCCCCGGCCACTTCTTCATGATGGGCGACAACCGCGACAACTCCACCGATAGCCGCGTGCTGTCGGCGGTGGGCTACGTGCCGTTCGAAAACATCGTCGGCCGGGCGCAGATGATCTTCTTCTCCATTGCCGAGGGCGAACACGCCTGGATGTTCTGGCGCTGGCCGACCGCCGTGCGCTGGAATCGCCTATTCACAATTGTGCGATGAACGACGAGACAGCGATCATTCCTGACACATCGGCCTCCGGCGAGCCGGGCCAGCAGGCGGGTGCGCCCCGCGAAGCTGCGCCGAAGAAGAAGCGCGGCAAGGCCGGCGCGAAAGCTGCGGTTGCCGCAATCGAGGGGCGCATCGGCTACAAATTTTCCGATCCGGCGCTGCTGACGACCGCCTTTACCCATGTCTCGGCCCTGAAGCCCGCGACCCGACATCGCGCCGACAGCTATCAGCGGCTGGAATTCCTCGGCGACCACGTGCTCGGGCTGATTATCTCCGACATGCTGTATCGCGCCTATCCGAGGGCGGATGAAGGCGAATTGTCCAAACGTCTCGCCGACCTCGTGCGCAAGGAGAGCTGCGCCGACGTCGCCAAGTCGCTGGGGTTGCTCGACGACATCAAGCTCGGCGCGGTGGGCGCGGGGGCGGGCGCGCGCCTGCGCAAGTCCGTTCTCGGCGATATCTGCGAGGCGGTGATCGGGGCGATCTATCTCGACGGCGGCTATGCGGCGGCGTCGCAATTCGTCGAACGCAACTGGCTGGAGCGGATGCGCAAACCGCGCCGGCCGCTGCGCGATCCCAAGACGGTGCTGCAGGAATGGGCCCAGAGCAAGGGCTTGCCGACGCCGGTCTATCGCGAGATCGAGCGTACCGGGCCGCACCACGACCCGCAGTTCCGCGTCGCTGTCGACTTGCCGGGACTGGCGCCCGCCGAAGGCGTCGGCGGCTCCAAGCGTGCAGCCGAGAAGGTCGCAGCCTCCGTGATGATCGAACGCGAAGGCGTCGGCAGCAATGACAGTTGAACCTGCACCCGGCGCGCCTGGCGAGACCCGCTGTGGTTTCGTCGCGCTGATCGGCGCCCCCAATGTCGGCAAGTCCACCCTTGTCAATGCGCTGGTCGGCTCCAAGGTCACCATCGTCTCGCGCAAGGTGCAGACGACGCGCGCGCTGATCCGCGGCATCGTGATCGAGGACAATGCGCAGATCATTCTGGTCGACACGCCCGGCATCTTCTTGCCGAAGCGGCGGCTGGACCGGGCCATGGTGTCGACCGCCTGGAGCGGGGCCCACGATGCCGACCTGGTCTGTGTGCTGCTCGACGCCAAGGCCGGAATCGATGAGGAGGCCGACGCGATCCTGAACAAGCTCGCGACGGTTGCGCATCCGAAAATCCTGGTGCTGAACAAGATCGACCTGATCCCGCGCGAAAAACTGCTGGCGCTGGCGCAGGCCGCCAATGAGCGGATGAAATTCGAGCACACCTTCATGATCTCGGCACTGTCGGGCGACGGCGTTGCCGACCTGCGCAAGACGCTCGCGAAGAGCGTGCCGCCGGGACCGTTTCATTATCCCGAGGACCAGATGTCGGATGCGCCGCTGCGGCATCTGGCGGCGGAAATCACCCGGGAAAAGATCTACCGCCAACTCCACCAGGAACTGCCGTATCAATCGACCGTTGAGACCGATAGCTGGACCGAGCGCAAGGACAAGTCGGTCCGGATCGAACAGACGATCTTTGTCGAGCGCGAGAGCCAGCGCAAGATCGTGCTCGGCAAGGGCGGCGCCACCATCAAGTCGATCGGCGCGGAGTCGCGAAAGGAGATCGCCGAAATTGTCGGCGTGCCCGTGCACCTGTTCCTGTTCGTCAAGGTGCGCGAGAACTGGGGCGACGACCCCGACCGCTATCGGGAAATGGGGTTGGAGTTCCCCAAGGAATAGTTAGGGCGCGTCATTGCTTCCGCCTTCGCTCGTTGAGCTTCGGCGGACTAGTCGTGGCTTTGCTCACTTGCGCAAACGCTTTTGCGTTTGTCGCAGACAATGACGGGGCTAGGAACATGACCCACCAATCACCAAGAACGAGCCCGATGACCGTACCGAGAAACGTGCTGTGGTTTGAGGTTTTGCTGTATCTGTCGCTGACGCTGGATGCGGTGTCGGTGGCGTTCCAGGACCGCACGCCGACCCCGAAGATGACGGAGCAGATGATCGGCACCGGAACGCTGATGGCGGCCGGCCTGATTCTGCTGTTGGTCTATCTCGTCCGGCTCGCCGCCGAGCACCGCAAGAACTGGCCACGCTGGGTGCTCGTCGCGGTGCTGGTGCTGTCGGTGATTTCGCTGGCGCAAATGATTGGCGAGAGGGGCATTCAGTTCGACAGCGGCATCGAAGTGATCTCCTGCGCGCTGACTGCGGCGGGGCTGTATTTTTCGTTCACCGGCGATGCGGTGGGGTGGTTTAACGAGTGATGCAGGGCTGCGGTAGGGTGGGCAAAGGCGCTCGGCGCCGTGCCCACCATCTATCCAGTGGCTCGTCGTGAATGGTGGGCTCGCTACGCTTTGCCCACCCTGCAGGCCCCGAAATCCTGTAAACTCCCGCCCATGGAATGGACCGACGAAGGCATCGTGCTGGGCGTACGGCGGCATGGCGAATCCTCCGCCATCGTCGAGCTCTTGACCCGCGGGCATGGCCGACATCTCGGCCTGGTGCGCGGCGGTGCCTCCTCGCGGATGCGGCCGCTGCTGCAGCCCGGCAACAGCGTCACCGCCGTGTGGCGGGCGCGGCTCGACGAACATCTCGGCACCTACGCCATCGAGGGCACGCGGCTGCGCGCAGCAACGCTGCTGGCGTCCTCGCATGCGGTCTATGGCGTCACCCATCTGGCCGCGCTGGCGCGGCTGTTGCCGGAACGTGACCCGCATGAGGACATCTACGAGATGCTCGACCGCACGCTGGACGACTTCGACGACGCCGGCGGCGCGGCGGCGCACCTGATCCGGTTCGAGCTCGCGATGCTCGCCGAGCTCGGCTTCGGCCTCGATCTGGAAAACTGCGCCGCGACCGGCGCGACCTCCGACCTGATCTACGTCTCGCCGAAATCCGGCGGCGCCGTCTCGCGGGAGGCCGGCGAGCCCTATCGGGATCGCCTGCTGCGGTTGCCGGCCTTCTTGCGCGAAGGCGAGGGCGGGGCGAACAGTTGGTCGGACCAGGACCTGCAGGACGGTTTTCGCCTGACCGGCCTGTTCCTGCTCCGCCACGTGCTGGAGCCGCGCGGGCAGGGCCATTCCGACGCCCGGGACGGGTTCATCAATGCGGTGACGCGGCATCGGGCGCGAATCAGTTCGTCGGCCTGAACCCGCTACCGTAACCCACCGTTCCTGCGAACGCAGGGACCCATACGCCGCGGCGCTCGTTTGGTGCCGGGCTGTGAGTCATTTTTCCAACAAACACCTGTGGTTACGGGCCCCTGCGTTCGCAGGGGCGACGTCAGAAAATTGCATTCGGCATACGTCTTGCCGGATTTATCAGCAGAGTCTAACCCCTCCCCATGGGAAAACGACAGCTACCGCCGGAAGAACCGGCCGAAATCCACGAGGTCATGCTGCGCGATGCGCTGGAAGAGCGCTATCTCGCCTACGCGCTCTCGACCATCATGCATCGCGCCTTGCCGGACGCCCGCGACGGGCTGAAGCCGGTGCACCGGCGCATCCTCTATGGCATGCGCCTGCTCAGGCTCGACCCCGGCACCCCGTTCAAGAAATCGGCAAAAATCGTCGGCGACGTGATGGGCTCGTTCCATCCGCATGGCGACCAGGCGATCTACGACGCCATGGTGCGTCTCGCCCAGGATTTCGCCTCGCGCTACCCGCTGGTCGACGGCCAGGGCAATTTCGGCAATATCGACGGCGATAACCCGGCCGCCTACCGCTACACCGAAGCGCGCATGACCGAGGTCGCGCGGCTCCTGCTCGAAGGCATCGACGAGGACGGCGTCGAGTTCCGCGCCAATTACGACGGTCAGAGCAAGGAGCCGGTCGTTCTGCCGGGTGGCTTCCCGAACCTGCTCGCCAACGGCGCGCAGGGCATTGCGGTCGGCATGGCCACCTCGATCCCGCCACACAATGTCGCCGAGCTCTGCGACGCGGCGCTGCACTTGATCGACAAGCCCGAGGCGAAGTCGAAGTCGCTGATGAAATGGGTCAAGGGCCCGGACTTCCCGACCGGCGGCATCATCGTCGATTCCAAGGAAAGCATTACCGAAGCCTACATGACGGGGCGCGGCTCGTTCCGCACCCGCGCCAAATGGACCCAGGAAGAGGGCGCGCGCGGCACGTGGATCGTGGTCATCACTGAGATCCCATGGCTGGTGCAGAAATCCCGGCTGGTCGAGAAGATCGCCGAACTGCTCAACGAGAAGAAGCTGCCGCTGGTCGGCGACGTCAGGGATGAATCGGCCGAGGATGTTCGCCTCGTGATCGAGCCGAAATCCCGCGCCGTCGATCCCGCGCTGATGATGGAATCGCTGTTCCGGCTCACCGAGCTCGAGAGCAAGATTTCGCTGAACCTCAATGTGCTGATCAAGGGCAAGATCCCCAAGGTTGTGGGGCTCGCCGAGTGCCTGCGCGAATGGCTCGACCATCTGCGCGACGTGCTGGTGCGCCGCTCCAACTATCGCAAGACCCAGATCGAGAACCGGCTCGAAATACTCGGCGGGTACCTGATTGCCTATCTGAACATCGACAAGGTGATCAAGATCATCCGTACCGAGGACGAGCCGAAGCCGGCGCTGATCAAGGCGTTCAAACTGACGGAAGTCCAGGCCGATGCGATCCTCAACATGCGGCTGCGCTCCTTGCGCAAGCTCGAGGAATTCGAGATCCGTACCGAGGACAAGAACCTTCGCAACGAATTGAAGGGCATCAAGTCGCTACTCGGGTCCGAAGCCGAGCAATGGTCCAAGGTCGGCGAACAGGTTCGGAAGGTGCGCGACATCTTTGGGCCGAAGACGCCGCTCGGCAAGCGCCGCACGCAATTCGCCGACGCGCCCGAGCATGATCTCGCCGCGATCGAGGAGGCCTTTGTCGAGCGCGAGCCGGTGACGGTCGTGATTTCGGAAAAAGGCTGGGTGCGCACGCTCAAGGGCCACGTCGAAGATATCTCGGGCCTCGCCTTCAAGACCGACGACAAGCTCGACCACGCCTTCTTTGCGGAAACCACCTCAAAGCTCCTGCTGTTTGCCACCAACGGCAAATTCTATTCGCTCGATGTGGCAAAACTGCCCGGCGGACGCGGCCATGGCGAGCCGATACGCATGTTCATCGACCTCGAGCAGGACGCGGCGATCGTCTCGCTATTCGTCAACAAGGGCGAGCGAAAATTCCTGATCGCGAGCAGCGAGGGACAGGGTTTTGTGGTCAAGGAAGAGGATTGCGTCAGCAATACCCGCAAGGGCAAGCAGGTGCTCAACGTCACCATGCCGAACGAGGCCTGCGCGATCGCGACCGTGCAAGGCGATACCGTGGCCGCGATAGGCACCAACCACAAGATGGTGCTGTTCCCGCTCGATCAGGTGCCGGAGATGGCCCGCGGCCGCGGCGTGCGCCTGCAGAAATATTCCAGCGCCAAGCTGTCCGACGTCGCGGTGTTCGAGTTCAAGGCAGGGTTGACCTGGAAGGATTCTGCCGGCCGCGAGCAGAGCATGAGCGCCAAGGATTTGTCCGACTGGCGCGGCAACCGCGCCGACGCCGGCCGCCTCGCGCACGGCCTCCCGAAGTCGAACAAGTTTTTGCGCGGCGTGGAGTAGTTTTGGTCTTTGTCGTCCCTGCGAAAGCAGGGACCCATAACCATAGCCGTTCATGGTTGGAGTTCACTGAAGCCCCAACTCGCTTCAACAATTGAGAGCGGTGGTTATGGGTCCCGGCTCAAGGCCGGGACAACGCGGGGGATGGCGGCGCCATCGTGATGTTCTCACTGTGATAGTATTCAAATTCTAGCGCGCTATATACCGTCGCCATGGCGCACGATCACCATCATCACGATCATTCCCATGATCACGCCGGCCACAGCCATGCGCCCGACAATTTCGGCTGGGCGTTCGCCATCGGCGCCACGCTCAACACCGCCTTCGTCATTGCGGAGCTGATCTTCGGCTACGCCGCCAATTCGCTGGCGCTGATCTCTGACGCTGTTCACAATTTGTCCGACGTAGTCGCGCTGCTGCTGGCGTGGGGCGCCGCGTGGCTTGCGCAGAAGCAGCCGACGCAGCGGCATACTTACGGTTATCGCCGCGCCTCGATCCTGGCGGCCCTCTTCAATGCCGGCCTGCTGCTCGTAGCGGTCGGCGGCATTGTCGTCGAGGCGGTCAACCGGCTGTTTGCGCCGGCGCCGGTTGCGGGCTGGACCGTCGTGCTGGTCGCCGCGCTTGGCGTCGCCATCAACGGTGGCACCGCACTTCTGTTCATGCGCGGCCGCCACGGCGATCTCAACATTCGCGGCGCCTATCTGCACATGGCGGCCGATGCGGGCGTTTCGCTCGGGGTGGTGGTTGCTGCCGGCATCATCATGCTGACCGGTTGGCTGTGGCTTGATCCAGCGATCAGCCTTGTCATTGCGGCTGTGGTGTTCTGGAGCGGATGGGGTCTGGCCCGCGACAGCGTCAATCTCGCGCTCGACGGCGTGCCGCGCAGTATCGAGCTTGCGCAGGTGAGGGACTATCTCGCCAGCCTCGAAGGCGTCTCCGAGGTGCATGACCTCCACGTCTGGGCCATGAGCACCAATGAGACCGCGCTGACCGCGCATCTGGTGCGGCCCGGCGGCACCGACGACGCCTTCCTTCATCGCGTGTGCGAGGAGCTTTCGCAGCGGTTCAACATCCACCATTCCACGCTGCAGATCGAGGCGGGCGGCGAGACGTGCAGGCTGGCGCCGGCGGAGCGGGTGTAGCAAGGAGCGTAGGGTAGGTTGCCGTCAACTCTACATGTCCACGTTGCGGGAAGCCTCATTTTTGCTCTTTGATCTGGCCTCTGCTGTCCACGACGAGCCGCACTTCCTTACCGTTCTTCATCGCCTTCGCGGTCGTACCTTCGGCCGTCGACTTGATGTCGCTGACCTGCGAGTAACCAGCCGCCTGAATCTTGGCGATGAGCTCCTCCTGTGTCAGGGCATAAACGGGTGATAATCCTGCCGCGATCGCCAGCCAGATGGTTGCTCGAAAGATCGTCCGTGTGCGCATGTTCGTTCTCCTGGTTATATCCTGCCCCAGGTGAAGTTCGGTCAGTCCGTAGTGTCCCCCCTAGATGACGCCCACCAACCGCAGCAGGATGCCCGTGATGCATGAAGCAGCAAGAACGATGAGCATTCCGACGTTAAGACGGAAGATCGCCGTGGCCGCGGCCGCCGCAAGCACGAAGGCAGCGACATCGAGACTTCCCCATACCGGCATGTCGAACGAAAGCCCCAGCGAGCGAACCGGCGTGGTCTGCCGGAATAGCGTGTGCAATCCGAACCAGATCGAGAGATTGAGAATCACGCCGACCACGGCGGCGGTGATCGCGGAGAGGGCGCCCGCAAGCCCCTTGTTGCCGCGCAGTGTCTCGATGTAGGGCGCGCCGAGAAAGATCCAGAGGAAGCAGGGGATGAAGGTGACCCAGGTCGCCAACAATCCGCCCAGCGTCGCGGCCAGCATCGGCGACAGCGTGCCGGGGTCGCGATAGGCGGCCATGAAGCCGACGAACTGCAGCACCATGATCAGCGGTCCCGGCGTGGTCTCGGCCATGCCGAGGCCATCCAGCATCTCGCGTGGCTGTAGCCAGTGATAATGCTCGACCGCCTGCTGGGCGACATAGGCCAGCACCGCATAGGCGCCGCCGAACGTCACCATCGCCATCTTGGAAAAGAACAGCGCGATCTGGCTGAACACATTGGCCTGTCCAAGCCCGATCAGCAGCGCCGCGACCGGCACCACCCACAGCAACAACCATATCGAGCTTACGCGCAGCGCGCGCGCCACGCTGGGGCGGACATGGTCGGGCAGTTCCTCGCCGAGCAGGCTGTCGACCGCCGCGGACTGCTTGCCGCCGCCACTGTGTTCGATGGCGGCAAACTCTGGCCGGCCGCCGCGCGCGCCCACATAGCCGATCACGCCGGCCGCGATAATGATGACCGGGAAGGGGACGTTGAAAAAGAAGATCGCGACAAATGCGATCGCCGCGAGCGCGATCATCACGCGGTTGCGTAGGGACCGCTTGCCGACCCGGACAACCGCATGGACCACGATCGCCAGCACCGCGGCCTTCAGCCCGAAGAACAGCGCCTCGATGAAACCGACATTGCCATAGGCCGCATAGATGTAACTCAAGCCCATGATCGCGATGATGCCGGGCAGGATGAACAGCCCGCCCGCCATGATGCCGCCGGCCGTCCGGTGCAGCAGCCAGCCGATATAAGTCGCAAGCTGCTGCGCTTCCGGGCCCGGCAACAGCATGCAGTAGTTCAGCGCATGCAAAAACCGGCCTTCGGAGATCCAGTTCTTTTCCTCGACCAGGATGCGGTGCATCACCGCGATCTGCCCGGCTGGACCGCCAAAACTCAATATGGCGACCCGCAGCCAGACCCTGAAAGCCTCGCCGAAACTGATGCCGTGACCAGTTTCCCTGACGGCATCCGTTTCGGCCACCTTGTTCATCGTCGCGTCCATTACGATTTCGCCTTGTTGGTCGGCCAATTGTGAGTCTCGCCGGTCGCGTCCCGGCACCATCGGTAGAACGCGTCGTACAGCGTCATGCCGGCTTCCAACTGCTCGAGGTCATCGTCGAACATCCGCGACAGCCCGAGCGAAGCCGCGAGCAGGCCGGGCGCTTCCGGCGACAGGTCGAGCCGCCCGGTGTCGGCGCCACGCACCATTGCCGCCAGCCGCAGCAAGGGCGGCGTCGCGAGCCCGAATTCCTCGATCATGACGTCAAACGTGCAGAGTTCGCCGCGGTGGCTCCAGAATACGTTCGCGACGTCGAAGGGGGCGGCGTTGAAGCGCTCGCCGACTGCAAGCACTTCCGGTGGCGTGACGAAGAGAAACACCGCGTTGGGATCGACGAACCTGCGGATCAGCCATGGGCACGCGATGCGGTCGATCTTTGGCCGCGCGCGCGTGACCCAGACGGTGCGGCCCTGCGCATCGCGCGCCGGGAGTTTTGCCGCTGGCACCAGAGGTAGTTTGGCGGCCCTCCAGCCCTCGAAACCGCCTTCCAGCGCTTCGGCCGAGACGTGGAGATGGCGCAGCCAGGCTGCGGTGCCTTGCGCCAGTTTCTGGCCGCGCAGGCAGACGACAATCGCAGAGCGGCCGGAAAACTCCTCGCCCCAATGGGCGGCTTCCTCGTGGTTGCGCCTGACGGCGCCGGGAATCAGCCGCTGATCGGCGGCGAAATCCTCGTCCGTACGAACATCGATCAGGGCTGGCATGTTCGCCGTGCCGATCAATTTTGAAAGCTTGTCTGATGATATCGTGGTGTAGGATGACATGGCTGCGCCCTCGTCAAAAGAAACGGGACGCGATACTTGGGCATGTCGCCTCGTGGGGAGATCGCAACATCCCCATGGCCCGAATTAACTGCCTGCCGCTTCCGCTGTCAACCGTTGTCAAGCGGACCGTAGGATGGGTAGAGGGAAGCGAAACCGATCCTACGCCTGATTGTGGGATTGATTGATGGGTATCGCTTCGCTCCACCCATCCTACAGACTCGATGCTTGCGCCACAGCGTGGTCGGGCCTAGATTGTCCTCATCGGGGACAAAGCAGGCTCCCCGTCAGACGGCCCATCGTCCAAGCTCTGCGCACACCCGACCTGTCGGGAGGAGCGCACATGGATGGTTCGGGGCCGATATTTTTTTGTTCCATCAGGTCAACATTGCGCGTCGCGCTCGGTGCGGCCGCGCTGGCATGCGCTGGGCTTCCGGCATCCGCGGCAGGAGAAGCCGTCATGATTGCCATCGACCGTAATGACTTTAGGTTCCCCGCCGGCCGGATTCTCATTTGCGCGAACTGGCCAGGGCGCGGAGGGCGAATGGAATGTTGTTGCCGATCCCACTGCCAAAGCAGGCCGCGCCATCGAGCAGCAGAGCAAGGATCGCACCGACTACCGCTTTCCGCTCGCCATCCACGAGAGCTTCTCGGCGAAGAATCTCATCATGCAAATCCGCTTTAAACCCATTGCGGGCAGGATCGACCAGGCCGGTGGCATTGTCGTGCGGCTTACGGACCCTGACAATTACTACATCGCGCGCGCCAACGCGCTCGAGCACAATGTCCGCTTCTATCGGGTCGTCGCCGGCCGGCGGCAGCAGCTCGGCACGGCTAACATTCGCGTGACCTCGAATGAATGGCACATGCTTACTCTGCGGGCGGAGGACGACCAGTTCTCGGTGAGTTATGACGGAGCGGTGCTGTTTGAGGTCAAGGACGATACTTTTAAGGATTCAGGCGGTGTTGCTCTGTGGACCAAGGCCGACAGCGTGACGCGCTTCGATCAGGTAACGATCACCACTTTGCCGTGAGGCCGCCGGAATGACTGATATCGCGACCGAACCGAAGGCGTCGACCGGGTCCGCGCTGATCTCGCTGCTTTACGTCGCCCGCGGCCTCCGCGGTTTTGGCGACGGTTTCGCCATTATCATCCTGCCGGCCTACATGACGGCGCTGGGATACGACGCTATAGCGGTCGGCATTGTCGCGACCGCCTCGCTGTTGGGAACGGCGCTGCTGACGCTCATCGTCGGCTGGATCGCGCCGCGCCATGACCTGCGGCCGCTGCTGATCTCGGGCGCGGCGCTGATGGCCGCCACCGGCATCGCCTTTCCCGCCGTCGAGCATTTTGTGCTGATCGCGCTGGTCGCATTCATCGGCACGATCAACGCTTCCGGCGGCGATCTCGGCGTGCTGGTGCCGCTCGAGCATGCGGTGCTGGCGCACAGTGTCACCGATGAGCGCCGCACCCAGGTGTTCGCGCGCTACAGCCTGATCGGCGCGCTCTGCACCGCTGCGGGTTCGCTTGCTGCCTCGCTGCCGGATTTCCTTGTCGCCGGCGGCAGCACCAAACTCGCAGCGTTCCGCCTAATGTTCTATGCCTACGCCGCGCTCGGCATCGCCTGCGCGGCGCTTTATCGCTACGTCCCGCATCAGCGCGGCGAGGAGCGGGCGCCGCAGGCCCCGCTCGGGCCGTCGAGGGGCACCGTCTACAAGCTCGCGGCGCTGTTCAGCATCGATTCCTTTGCCGGCGGCTTTGTCGCGCAATCCTTGCTGGTGCTGTGGCTATTCGAGCGTTTCGATCTGTCATTGTCCGCGGCCGGATTGTTTTTCTTCTGGTCGAGCACGCTCAGCGCCTTTTCCTATCCGGTGGCCGCTTGGATCGCCAAGCGTATCGGGCTCGTCAACACCATGGTGTTCACGCATATCCCCTCCAGCATCTTTCTGATCCTGGCGGCATTTGCACCGAACCTTTACGTCGCGCTCGGCCTGCTGCTGTTGCGCTCGGCGCTGTCGCAAATGGACGTGCCGACGCGCACCTCCTACGTCATGGCCGTGGTGACGCCGGCCGAGCGGCCGGCCGCTGCAAGCGTCACCGCCGTGCCGCGCAGCCTCGCATCTGCCGTCAGCCCGGCGATCTCGGGCGCGCTCTTGATGACGTCGTTTACGGGGCTGCCGCTGGTGGTTTGCGGTACGCTCAAGATCGCCTACGATCTCGCCTTGCTGTTCTCGTTCCGCCATATCAAGCCGCCGGAGGAGCAGGGGCGTTAGCGCGTTCTCACGCGATCCGACGACCGGCTCGTCAACGCGGTCCTGCGGAACTACCAGGGCGATCGCCGCCCGTTGGGCAGGGGGTCCATCACGCGTCGCTCATCCCGGACATGCGACCATTGTGCCAGCTTGATCTCCGGCGTTTCGGGCGTGTTGCCCCCTTCCGAGTGATAGGCAAGTTTCTGGCTTGCCTGCACCTGGTATTTGGCGGCTTGCGCCAGCCAATACCATTTCCTGTCGGGTTCGCTCAGCGCGCGTTGACGGCACTCGGCTTCCAATTCACGTAAGCGGATCGCTTCCTTCATAGCCAATCTCAGAGCTTGGAGGCTCCAACCTGCCGGAGCCTCGAAACCACGGGAACCCGGGGTTCCGGTCAGCTTCTCATGACAAAAACTTCTTGACGGCAGGCTATGCCGGTTCGATGCAATTGATTGAAATTTAGGAACGGATTGAAGCGATAATTCGCGGATCTGGTCACGAATGCCGTCTGCCGGCGCCGACCGCGGCGCCGCCCTTGTTCCCGGTCCGCCGCATCAAGCTGCCGAAGGAAGCTTGACGTCCGCGCGGTCAGTGCTGCGCGACGGCCGTCTTGTCGAGTGCGGCGCGAACGTTGCGCGCCAGCTTCAGGGCGTCGTCGTTGGCCCAGAAATGAACGAAGAACATCCGCGGCTCTTCTGCGAGCATGTGGCTATGGATCGCGGTGACCTCGATATCGCCGGCACGCAGCGCTCGGATCAGCGGATTGACCTCGTTGCCGGTTACGAGGAAGTCGCCTGTTATGGCGGCCTTGCCGCCACCGGTCGGCTGAAAGTTGATGGCGTTGGCGCCGCCGAGCGGCGTGTTGACTTGCATTCCGCCTTCCTTGGCCGGATCACGCCTCGGAATGCCGTACTGGTAGACACCACCAGTCGCCGTGCCCTTGGCGCCCATCGCCTCGTCGAGTTTTGCGGTGTCGAGATCAACTGCAGGCGCAGCGGTAACAGTGGTGGCCGGAGGATCGAACGGCGTCTTGCTTGCCGAAGAAAGCGCTGTGCGGATCGCGGTCGCCATTTTCTCGGGGTCGCCGTGCCCGGCCACATGCATGTAGAAGGTTGCAGGAGAGGCGCGGAGAATGTGATTGTGGATGGCAGTGATATCCAATCCGCTGTCCAGCAGCTTCGTCATGACGGGGGTAATCTCGGTCTCGAGCAACACCAGATCGCCCATCAGCATGGCCTGTCCATGCATGGGAGCGAAGGCGACCCAGCCTCCGAGCGCCAATGCTGGCTTGATCGCGATGCCGTCCAGCGTGACGTGCAGATCGGATCGCGGCAGCCCGTAACGATGCACTTCACCGCTTACCGTGGCGGTCTTGCCGAGGGCGGCATCCACCTTCTTCCAGTCGATAGCATCGGCGTGGGCAGCATGCGACAGCAGCAGTGCGGCGCCGAGCGCGAGTAATGTGAGCCGGTGTTTCATGGCGTTCTCCTTCTTGCGCGAGCCCCAAAGATCGACCGGATAGCGCGCGGCATCCCGCAAGGCGTGATGCAGCGCGGCCGAGTGTCGGGGTATGGATGAGAGAGTATTTTGGGCATGCGTATGCGCCTCCGGAAAACCGGGACGCGATACTTGGGCATGTCGCCTCGTGGGGGGATCGCAACCCCCATGGCCGCATTCAGCCACACTGACGCGGAGTGTCAACGCGGTCACGCGCTGACATCAGCAGACTCACGCTCAATTGACCGGACGCGATCGAGCCGTTTTTCGCTCCCCGCTACTATCAGATGATCAGCACCGCACCCGAGACCAGCAGCAATACCAGCACCACCTTCCGGAACGCCGCCTCATCCAGCCGGCCGTACAGCTTCAGCCCGGCCCAGGTGCCGGCGAACAAGGCTGGCAGTCCGATCAGAAACAGTTTGATCGTGTCGGGCGCGATCGCGCCCCTGGCTCCGATCCACAGGGCGCTCATGGCGAAGATCGCAACGGCCACCGGCTGAAACACCGTGCGCTGCACGTCCTTGGGCGAGCCGCGCAGGCCGCACCAGATCGTCACCAAAATTCCGGCAAGCCCGGTGATGCCGCCGAGCACGCCGTTGAGGAAACCGACGGCGGCGTCGGCCGCGGCGCCGCCCGCTTTCACCGCAGGGATAGCCGGTCGCAGCAGCGCGTAGAGGCTGTAGAGCACGAGGAACGCGCCGACGCCCGCGCGCACATGGGCAGGGTTCGCCCAGGTCAGAATGCCGACGCCGATGGGAACGCCGAGCGCGGCGCCGGCGACGAACGGCCACAGCGTTCGCCAGTTGAGCGCGCCGCGCAGCTTCCACACCGAATAGCCCTGCACGACCAGCCCGAACGCGATGATCAGCGTCGCCGTTTGCAGCGGAGTGAGGACGTAGAGCCAGATCGCGGAGACGACGAGGCCGAAGGCGAAGCCGGAGAGACCTGCGACCAGCGCGCCGACGAAGGTCGCGAGAAAAAACAGCGGCAGTTCGAGCGTTGTTCCATCCATGTGCCCGCTCCACACAAAAGCGAGCAGCGCTTGAATGGGATCGCCATTTAACGGGGAGGCTGCGATTTCCCCGGTTGCAGGCTAGGCCCTTCATGGCATTGCGCGCAAGACGAGAGATCGACATAGGCTGCTGACAGTTGCCGCCATTTGCGCGCAGATCGCGCGGCCCAAGACAAAAAGATTCATCTAAGCGTCGTCGAGCCTCGCGTACGCAATTTTCCGTACCATATGATCGCGCGATAGAGGCGGGCGACAGGGGGCGGCGTTGGGTGAATGGATCGGAGTCGCGATCGCGCTGGTCTCGAGCAGCCTCGGCGGCAGCGCCGCAGCGATCACGCGCTATCTTGCCGGCAGCACCGATCCGATCACGCTTGCGATCCTGCGATGGGGATCGGCTTCTGTTGCGTGCTGCCGGCGGCGCTTCTCATGAAGGCGCGATGGCCGGAGCGCGCGGACTGGCCCGCCGTCGCCGCCCTCGGCTTCTGCTTCTTCGGCGTGTTTTTCGTTCTCTACAATATTGCCATGACGTTCACGACCGCGGCGCGCGCCTCGCTCGCGCTGGCGACGTTGCCGTTGCACACCATGATGGTCGGTGCTCTGCTCGGCATCGAGCCGCTGACGAAACGGAAGTCGATCGGGGTCTGCATCGCGGTGCTGGGTGTCGCGGCGGCACTCGCAACGGGATTGTCGGCCGCGCCGGCGGGCGCGTGGCGCGGCGAACTGATCATGACCGGCGCGGTTCTTTGCATGGCGTTCTACAATGTCTGGTCCCGGCCGTTCATCCAGCGGTCCAGCGCGCTCGGTTTCCTCACCGTGGGCATGGGCACCGGCGCAGCGGCCCTGATCCTGGTCGGATCGTTGACCGGCAGCATCGCATCGCTCGGTCAGTTCGGAGCGCCGCAATGGATCGCGGGGCTCTATCTCGGCGTCGCCGGCGGCGCGCTCGCGTTCATTCTGTGGGTGCTGGCGCTGGAGCGAGCGTCGCCGACGCGCGTGGCCAACACCATGACCGTCAACCCGGTTGCCGCCGGGCTGCTTGCCACCCAGCTCGTCGGCGAGCCGATCACGCTCAACCTCATTGTCGGGCTGATCGCCGTGTTTGCGGGCATATGGATCGCGACGTCGGAGATCAGGAAGCCGTAGGCTCACGTCTCAACTGGCAGTTTCGGCGATCCCTTGCGCAGCAGAAACAGTGCCAGCAGCGCCGCGATGCTGAGTGCCGAGGATACGATCAGCACCCGCGCGCCCATGGCCTCGATCAATAGGCCGAACAGCAGCGGCGCTCCGGCCTGTGCCATCCGCGCCGGTGCGCCGATGATGCCGAGACGGTAGCCGTAATTCTCCGGGCCGAAAATCGCGAGCGGCAGCGTGCCGCGCGCAATGGTCAGGATGCCGTTGCCGGAGCCGTGGAACAGCGCGAACACGCTGGCCGCGCCGCCGCCGGCCAGGCCCAGGATGGCGGCGCCGATCGGATGGGTGACGCAGGCAAGGTTGGTCGAGACCAGCGGGTGGTAGCGGCCGAGAAAGCCCGCCTCGAAGATCCGCGCGGCCACCTGCGCCGGGCCGATCAGCGCGCCGGCGAACACCGCCTGCGCCGTGGTCGCGCCGGCCGCTTCCATGATGCGCGGCAGATGCGCTGCCATCGCGCCGGCGACGGTCCAGGTCGCGGCAAACACGAAGGCGAGCACGATCATGGTGCGATCGATCGGGATATGCGGCTTGACGGCCGAAGCCACTGCTGCCCTTGCGCCTTTCACGATCGGCAGCATCAACAGGTTGAGCGGCAGGCCGATCAGGATATGCGCCGCCGCCCAGGCAAAGCAGGTGTTGCGCCAGCCGATGGTCTCCAGCCCCCACGCGGACAGCGGCCATCCAACGGTCGAGGCAAATCCGGCGAGCAGCGTGATGCCGGTGATCGAGCGCCGTGCGGCGTCACCATAGATGCGGCCGAGCGCGGCGAAAGCGGCATCGTAGAGGCCGGCACCCATGCCGACGCCGAGCAGCAGCCAGGCGATGACGAGCATGGGGATGGATGATGTGAAGCCGAGCAGCGCCAGCCCGGCTGCTAGCACCAGATTGGATAGCGACAGCACGGAGCGGCCGCCGACCAGGTCGATCTGCCGTCCGACACGCGGGCCTATTAGGGCCGAAATCACCAGCGAGGCGGAGAAAGCGGTAAATATCCAGGTCGAGGATATGCCGAGATCGCGCGCGATGGGGTCAGCGAGGATCGCCGGCAGATAGTAGCTCGAAGCCCAGGCCAGGGTCTGTGTCGTGCCGAGAGCGAGAATGATCGGAAGCTGGTTCACTGGACCGGTTCTCTTCTTGAGCACAGCAGCGCGTGCGGGAGCAGGCTGCCGAGCTGCCCTACGCACATCGCAACGATGACGGATCGGCCTTCCAGCGAAATTCTATTCACTCCTCATGCCGAGGACGCGCAACCACATCCCGATTTGCCTTGTTGCTTTGCTTTTTCGTCGGCGACGCAACATGCGTCAACATCCGATATTGCGGGGCCGCCACAGCAATTGCTGGCAGCAGGTGCAAGCGAGCGGCTGCAGACGCCGGTCTCGGGCAGCACCAGTTCGACCCGGTCTGCGGCAGCTCGGTCGCCGGCGATGTCGGCCGCTATCGAGCGCACCTGTTCGTACCCCGTGAGCATCAGGAAGGTCGGTGCGCGGCCGTAAGCTTTCATGCCGGCGAAATAGAAGCCCGGCTCGTCCTGCGCCAGCTCGCGGGCGCCGTGCGGCCGCACCGTGCCGCAGCTATGCTCGTTCGGATCGATCAGCGGCGCCAGCGCAACTGGACATTCGATCGCAGGATCGAGCCGGATGCGCAACTCCCGCACGAAATCGAGATCGGGGCGGAAACCCGTCGCGACGATCAATTTATCGACCACGACCTGCCGGGCGCTGCAGCCGGACAGGGCGCCGACGATGAGGCGAGGGCCATCGGCTATGAGATGCGAAACGCGAAATTCGCTTTCGACCTTGATGCGGCCTGCCGTCACCAACGCGGCAAAGGCCGCGCCCAGTTCACCGCGAGCCACCAGTTTGTCGTTCGCCCCGCCGCCGAAAGCCTTGGCCGGATCGCTGCCGCGCAGCAGCCAGATCGGCCGGGTGCCCGGCGCCTGGTCCGCAAGCTTCGCCAGATCGATCAGCGTGCCGATCGCCGAATGCCCCGCGCCCAGCACCGCGACGGTCTTGCCGGCATAGCGCGCGCGTTCCTTACCCAGGACGTCGGGCATCCCATAGGCGATCTTGTCGGCGGTATCAGCCTCGCCAATGGCGGAAAGGCCGTTGGTGCCTGCAGGGTTCGGCGAATGCCAGGTGCCGGAAGCGTCGATGATCGCATCGGCCTTGACGACTTTCGGACCTTGTCCGTTCTGGTAGCGAATTTCGAACGGCGCCTTTTCGCGGCCCTTGGTCTTCATCTTGTCGAAGCCGGCCCGGCTGATCGCGGTGACGCGGCTCGACGTCTGGATATGAAGCCTGAGCGCCGAGTGGGTCGCGAGCGGTTCGAGATAGCGCTCCACCACCTCCATGCCGGTCGGATACTGATCAGGTTCGGGAGAATTCCATCCGGTTGCCGCCAGCAGCCGCGTCGCCGCCTTGTCGACATTGTATTCCCAGGGCGAGAACAGTTGGACGTGGCCCCATTGCCGCATGGCGTGGCCGACCTTGTCGCCGGCTTCCAGCACGATCGGCTGCAACCCGCGCTCCAGCACATGGGCGGCGGCGGCAAGGCCGACCGGCCCGGCTCCGATGATGGCTACCGTCCTGGTTTGACTCATGGCGTTCTCCCATAAAACTAGAAATATCGAAATACCGGTCCAAAGAAACGCGGCGCGCTAAGCCGCGGTCCTGGCATTGGTCTTGGCATTGACTTTGGCGTCGGCGGTTTCGGCGCTTTCCGTGCAGCATTCGGCGACCAAGAAACCCACCAGCTCCCGCATCACTTCGTAGTTGGCGTGGCAGATCAGCGTGGTAGCATCGCGCACCTGGGTGACGAGGCCGACCACCACCAGCGCCTTGATGTGGTGGGAGAGGGTCGAGGGCGCGATTTTCAGCTTCTCCTGCAGGCGGCCGACGGCAAGTCCGGCGCCGCCGGCGCGGATTAGCGCACGATAGATCTTGAGCCGGGTCGGATTGCCCAGCGCTTCCAGATGGGCGGCTGCGTCATCGAGCTTCATGACTGCACGATGCCACGGCTATCACCGCCCGTCAACCGTATTTCCAGAAATATCGAAATATCCGGCGCTTACAGCGGCGACAGTAAAAGTTGACATGTCCTGATATATCGATAAGTCTGGATATATGGAATCCGATCGAGCTATTCTGGCGCTGGCGGCGCTGGCGCAATCGACCCGGCTCGACGTGTTTCGGCTATTGGCGAAACACGAGCCTGAGGGATTGCCTGCAGGTGACATCGCCAAGACGCTCGCCGTGCCGCAGAACACCATGTCGTCGCATCTGGCGATCTTGTCGCGTGCGGGGCTGGTGACAGCGCGCCGCTTCAGCCGCTCGATTGTCTATCGCGCCGATCTGAAGGCCTTTCAGTCCGTCGTGCTGTTCATGCTCAGGGATTGTTGCGACGGGCGGCCCGAAATCTGCGGTCCATTGATCGAAGACCTCACGCCTTGCTGCACCCCGAAGCCGAGGAGGAAAGCGTATGTCTGAACGCATCTACAATGTACTCTTCCTGTGCACCGGAAACACCGCCCGTTCGATCCTGGCGGAATCGATCCTGCGCAAGGACGGCCGCCGCAATTTTCGCGCCTTCTCCGCCGGCAGCCAGCCGAAGGGGATGGTCAATCCGTTTGCGATCAAGGTTCTCAACCGCCTCGACTACCCCACGGACGATTTGCGCTCCAAGAGCTGGGAAGAGTTCGCGCGGCCCGATGCTCCCGTGATGGATTTCGTTTTCACGGTTTGCGACAACGCCGCCGGCGAAGCCTGTCCCTTGTGGCCGGGCCAGCCGATGACGGCACATTGGGGCATCGAGGACCCCGCTGCCGTCGAGGGCACCGATATCGAGAGGGAAGCGGCATTCGTCGCGGCATTCCGCTATCTCAAAAACAGAATTGCTGCCTTTACGAGCCTGCCGCTGCAAAGTATCGACCGCCTGTCGCTCGGGACCAAATTGCGCGACATCGGCCGCAGCGACGGCGCGACCTCAGGCCATGAGAAGGCGAGCTGATGTCCGAATTCGATCTGCCCCGCCGGCTCGCTGCCGAAGCGCTCGGGACCGCATTGTTGGTCGCTACCGTAGTCGGCTCCGGGATCATGGCCGAGACCTTGACCAAGGACGTCGCACTGGCGTTGCTCGGCAATACGTTGCCGACCGGTGCCATCCTGGTCGTCCTCATCACCATTCTCGGTCCCATTTCCGGGGCCCATTTCAATCCGGCGGTATCGCTGGTTTTTGCGCTCAGGCGCGAGCTGACGCCGCGCGAGGCGCTGCTCTACGTCGCTGCGCAAATCGCGGGCGGGATTGCCGGAACCATGCTGGCGCATGCGATGTTCGCGCTGCCGCTGCTCGATGCCTCGCTGAAAATGCGAACCGGCGGTGCGCAATGGCTCGCCGAAGCCGTCGCGGCGTTCGGCCTGGTTGCGACCATCCTGGCCGGTATTCGGTTCAACCGCGCTGCGGTGCCGTGGCTGGTCGGCCTCTACATCACGGCGGCTTACTGGTTCACGGCGTCGACGTCGTTCGCCAATCCCGCCGTTGCCATTGCGCGCTCGCTGACCAACACGTTTTCGGGCATTCGCCCCACAGATCTTCCGGGCTTCATCGCGGCGGAAACCTGCGGAGCCATCATCGCGTTGATCTTCATGGGCTGGCTGCTTCGTGAAAGCGACAAGGTGCACGCAGTGTTGAAGGAGGCGCAACCATGAGCGTCACGATCTACCACAATCCCGCCTGCGGCACCTCGCGCAACACGCTGGCGATGATCCGGCAGAGCGGCGAAGAGCCCGAGGTGATCGAGTACCTGAAGACGCCGCCGAGACGCGCCCGGTTGGTCGAACTGATCGAGGCGCTGGGCATCTCGCCGCGCGAGCTGTTGCGCGAAAAAGGCACGCCCTATGCCGAGCTCGGCCTGGCCGACCCGAAATGGAGCGACGGCGAGCTGATCGACTTCATGTTGGCGCATCCGATCCTGATCAACCGGCCAATTGTTGTGACGTCAAAGGGCGTCCGGCTATGCCGGCCCTCGGAGCTCGTGCTCGATCTCCTCGATAACCCGGTCGAATCCTTCGCCAAGGAAGACGGCGAAGCGGTGGTGCGGAAGGAAGTGGGTTGATGCCTCTCGCGTCCCGGACGCGGGTGCGGCACGTAGTGCCCCTTCGCTAAGCGGCAGGCGGCGCGAGCCTTTCACTCGCCCCGATTGCACGGCATAATAGCCCCATGGAGCTCACCCCCCGTCTGCGCCTGATGAACTGGCTGGTCGGCCAGGGCCTCACCGGCCTGCCTCAGAACGACCTGATCCGCGGTTTCTGCGAACGCTGCTGTGCCGAGGGGCTTGGCCTGTCGCGCGGCATGGTCTTCATCGATACGCTGCACCCGATTTTCGAGGGCCGCGGCTTTCGCTGGAACGACGCCGAGACCAACGAAAGCGACGCATTCGAATATGGCTCGACCAACGAGGGCGAAGCCGCGGAGGCCTGGCGCAGTTCGATCTTCTACTACATGCTCCAAAACGGCCATGAAGAGCTGCCGCTCGACCTCGCCAATCGCACCTCCCACAACTTCAAATTCATGGGCGAGCTCGCCGAGAAAGGTCACAAGCATCTGGTCGCCTATGTGCACCAGTTCGGCGAGGCCGGCACCATGGGGCAGATGGACTGCGTCTATTCCTATTGGGTGACACGGCGCGATGAGGGGTTTGGCGTGCAGGGACTAGCGGCGCTCCGCGATCTCGTGCCGGTGCTGGGGTTGGCGATCAAATCCGCGGCGCAGGCTGACATCACCAAGACGCTGGGCCGGGTCTATCTCGGTCGCGACACCGCCGAGCAGGTGCTGCGCGGCCGCATCACGCGCGGCGTCACCGAGCGGATCAACACGGTGCTCTGGTTCTCCGACCTGCGCGGCTCGACGGCGATCAGCGAGAGCATCGATCCCGGCGAGATCATCCCGTTCCTCAACGATTATGCGCAGGCCTCGATCGACGCCATCCACGATGCCGGCGGCGAGGTGCTGAAGCTGATCGGCGACGGCGTGCTGGCGATGTTCACCCATGAGAACATGACGAAGGCAAACCGCGCCGCGCTGCGCGCCGAACATCGTTTCCGCCGTAACATGAGGACGCTCAACGCCCGACGCACGGCCGAGAACCGGCCGGTCACATCAGCCCATGTCGGCCTGCATGTCGGCGAGGTCTTTTACGGCAATATCGGCAGCGACGACCGGCTCGACTTCACGGTGGTGGGACCAGCCGTCAACGAGGTCAGCCGCATCGCCTCGATGTGCCGCTCGGTCGACCGCGAATTGCTGATGTCCTCGGCGTTCCGCGGAGGTCTCGATGCCGCGGGGCGAAACTACCTGGTCTCCACCGGCCGCTACGCACTGCGCGGCATCGGCCGCGCGCAGGATCTTTATACGCTCGATCCGGATATTGCGGCGGACGAGGTCGTGGGCGGGAAGTACGAGCGGTATCTGGCGAGCTAGATCGCAACGACACGAGGGGCTGATGCAAAAACCAAGACTTGCCGCCGCCGGGATTGTTCTCGGTACCATCATGCTTGTGGTTTCGCTCTGCAGCGCTGCCGCATACGCCCAAGGAGGGGCGGCAGAATCCGCCTGGCCGACCCGGCAATGGCTAACATCCACGCCGGAGGAGCAGGGCATGGACCCCGCGGCGCTTGCCAAGCTCGTCGAGTTCGGAGCAACCCGCAGCTTCGACAGCTTGCTGATCGTCCGGCATGGCAGGATTGTCCTCGATGCCTATTACGCGCCATATGCGGCGGATATTCCGCACACCACCAACTCTACCACCAAAGCTGTCATCGGCACCTTGATGGCGATCGCCTCCAAGGACGGGCTGCTGGATAGCACGGATCGTCGGATGCTGGACTTTTTTGCAGACCGAAGCGTTGCGAACGTTGATGAAAGGAAGAAGGCAGTAACGGTCCAGAACCTGCTGGACATGACCTCCGGAATAGACTGGGAGGAGCCGTTGAGCGGACGGCCGGTTTCGATGATCGCAATGGAGCGCAGCCCGGACTGGATCAAATTCATTCTCGATCGTCAGATGTCGAGCGCACCTGGAGATATCTTCAACTACAACAGCGGTAATCCGCATTTGCTTTCCGCAATTCTCACCGGGCTGACGGGGTTGAGCGCATCGGATTACGCCAAGGCCAGGCTTTTCGGGCCACTCGGGATCAGCACATGGAATTGGCGGCGCGACCCCCAGGGCATCTCGACCGGAGGATATGGTCTGGCATTGCTGCCTCGCGACATGGCTAAGATCGGCTATCTTTACTTGCGCCATGGCGAATGGGAGGGCAAGCCGCTTGTTCCTGCGGGATGGGTCGAGAAGACGCGCCACGCGACGGTGAACATGAACTCGTCGCGCTCACCGACGCTGCGATATTCCAATCTCTTTTGGGCGCTGCCTGACAAGAAGGTCTACATGGCGGTTGGATACCACTGCCAGGTGATCATGATTTTTCCCGAGCTGGATATTGTTGCGGTGACGACGGCCAGAAACTTTTGTCCGTTCGGCAAAATGGCGGATGATATTTCCGGCGCGGTCAAATCCGAGACGGCGCTGCCGCCGGACCCCGCCGGCACGAACCTGCTCGCAGGCGTGATCCACGAGGTATCGACCGAGAAGCCGAGCGAGGTTGGCGCAATGCCCGAGATCGCATCTTCCATCTCGGGAAAGACATACAAGTTTCCGAGCAACGCACTGAATGTGCGATCACTTTCGCTGACTCTTGCCGGTCCGAATCCGCACTATGAGCTGGAGATGAATAGCCGGGATCCAACAGCGCCGGCACTTAAGTTTGCCGGCCCGATCGGGCTTGACGGGCTGTTTCGCAAGAGCGACCCGACGGCCTTCGGAGTCGCTGCGACCAAGGGAAGGTGGCTGGATGGCCAAACATTCGTGATCGAACGCCGGATGTTGGGTGCGGATGCCCCGTTACAAAAATGGACCCTGGGGTTTGACGGCGGCAGGCTCAATCTTCGTGGCAATGACAGGGCCGGCCTTGAAGTTTCGATCGTCGGAGAGTCGGGCGATTAAGCGCGCAAGATGTCCTGGCCGTCCTTCGCTCGCCGTGTGTAAAGCGCCACGGCCACCAAAGAAAACACCATCAGAACTACGCCAAGCGCGAATAGCGCATCGTGGGAAATCGTCGCCGCGAGCCAGACGCCGATCGCGGCCGTCATCATCTGCGAGAAGCCGATGAGCGCTGATGCCGCGCCCGCTTTGTCGCCGAACGGGGACAGCGCCTGCGCCGTGCCTAACGGGCTGACGATGCCCATGCCGAGCAGGAACACGCTCATGGCCGCAAGGAACGGCAGAAAGGAGGGGGAGTATAGCGAGACCAGCAGCATCGCGAGGCTGCCGGCCGCGGCGGCGAACAGTCCGCCCCGGATCGAACGATCGAGCCCATAGCGTGGCGCCAGCCGGGTCGCGAGCATGCCGGCGGCGAACACGATCAGCACCGTGCCCGCAAAGAACAGGCCGAGTTGAATCGGCGTAAATTGCATCGCTTCGATCAGCACGCGGGGCGCGGCGGAGAAAATCGAGAACAGCGCGCCCAGAATCAGGCTGACGGTTGCCGCCGGCACCACGAAGCGGCGGTTGCGGAGCAGGGCGAGGTAGGTTTTTGCGATCGCCTGCGGATCGAGCGGGGTGCGTGTTGCGAGGTGGGTCTCGCCAAACACCATGCCGTAGGCGAGGGCACCGAGCCCGGCGAAAGCCGCGAGGAATGCGAATTCGGAGCGCCAGCCGAAAGCGTGGTCGAGCGCACCGCCGAGCAGCGGCGAGAAGCCGGGTGCTGCCGCCATCGCGATCATGATCAGCGCCATCGCGCGGGCGAGCGCCGCGCCGGAGAATAGGTCGCGGGCAATGGCGCGGGACAGCACCGAGGTGGCGCAGGCGCCGGCCGCCTGGATGACACGGCCAATCAGCAGGCTCGGCAAATCATTGGCAAGGCCGCACCAGACGCTGCCGACGAAGAAGATTGCAAATCCAGCCAAGACCGGCCAACGGCGGCCATAGCAGTCCGAGATCGGCCCGACCACGAGCTGACCGATCGCGAACACCGCGAGGAAGACCGTGATCGCTGCGGTGACCGCCGCGCTCGTGACGTTGAGCGACGCCGCCATCTGCGGCAGCGACGGCAGCAGGATGTTGGTGGCGAGTGTTCCCGTGGCGGCGAGGCCTGCCAGGACGGCAATCTGCAGGACAGTGGAAGAAGCTTCCGAACGAGGACCGGTGTCGATTGCTGCAGTCTGGTCGGCCATGAGGGTTCCTACTTCTGTATGAGATTACGTATATCATACAAAGCGGGATAGGAAAGCACCAATGGGCTCCAGGCAATTAGAAAGAAATGCTGGCAAAACCGTCATTGACGGTTTCGGCAAGACGGCTAACACCCCGCCGGCTCGCCCACCATGTCCGGCTGCCGTGCCAGCGAGACCACCGGCGACAGCAGGATCACCAGCGCTTGCGCAGCGAAGATCGCGGCTGCCAGATAGAGGCAGGCTTCCGCGCCATAAAGCCCACCGACGATGGCCCCGAGCGCCGAGCCGAGCGGACGGGCGCCGTAACTCATGATGTTGATGGCCGAGACGCGTCCGAGCAGCGAGGGCGGCGTCACCGATTGCCGCAGCGTCGTGGTCGAGATCACCCAGAGAATTGGACCTGCGCCGAGCAGGAAGAAGCTCAGGCCTGCCAGTAGCGGCGTCGGTGCGATCGTGGTCAGCGCCATGATGGCGGCGGCGACGAATCCCGTCACCGGGCCGAGCCCGATCACCGTGCCGAAGGCGAGCCGCTGCATCACTCGTGTGGCCGCGAGCGCGCCGGCCACCATGCCGACGCCGTACATGCCAAGCGTTACGCCGACGCCGGTGGCCGATAGGCCGAGATGACGAACGGCGTAAGGCACGAACACGGCCAGCAGCAGGAACGACGCCGTGTTGAAGATGAACTGCGTGATGAACACGGGCCGCAGCAGCGCGTGATGCAACACGAACGCGGCGCCTTCCCTGATCTCCTGCAAGGGATGGCGGCGCGGGGCAGGGGCGCGTGCCGGTTCATAGATGCCCGACAGCAACACGACGGCCATCACCGATAATGCGGCGGCAAAGCCGAAGGCAGGCGCTGCCCCGACCCATCCGACCAGCACGCCGCCGAGCGCGGGGCCGCTCGCAAACGCCACCGTGCGCGCCAGTTCGATGCGCGCGTTCGCCGCGGGCAATTGCTCCGAATTGACCAGCGATGGCACCAAAGCGGGCGCGGCGACGCTGTAGGCCACGGTGCCGCATACGGCGACGAAGCCGAGTAGCGAGAGCAGCGGCAGAGTGATTGCGCCGAGCCAGATCAGCAGCAGCGTCGCGGCAAGCGCGGCCGCCCGCAGCGCTTCGGAGACCGCCATCACCCAGCGCCGCGAGATGCGGTCGGCAAGGAGACCAGCGGGAATCGCAAACAGGATGAAGGGCAGCGTCAGCGCGGTCTGCAACAATCCGGTCTGGCCTTCGCCAACACCAAGCAGCAGAACCGCAACGATGGGCGCTGCGGCCAGCGCGATCTGCTCGGCCGATTGCGCGGCGAGGTTCGACCAGGCCAGACGGTTGAAGGTCGCAGGCAGGCGCGGCGTGTCGGCGGCGGACATGGCAGTATTCCTTGGCAGAATCGATCTGGCCCATTGTCTGGACTATGGACGATCCAACCCACCCGTTTTCCGACAAGCTTCTCTACAAACAAAAACCTCCACACACGCCGGAAGCACACGGTCCCCGCGACAGAAATCGCCGCGCGCGGAGCTCCGCAACGGCATCGCGCTGGTGTCGTCCGGTGTCGCAAGCGGGAGGGCGCTGGCGACCGTTGCGCCTTGTGGCGCTTCGCACTCCTCATGGTCGAGGGAAAAAGTCAGCAAAGCTCAGGCTCTCACAAACTGCGAGAGCGCATCTGCACATCTAGATCGAGCGGCGGGCGAATTGACAATTTGGGCATTTGATGCGCAGTGGCAGGTGGCGCGACTTCCTTGCGAGCTGCCTGTTGATTCGGTGAGCACGTCCGTGAGGTGGGTGGGATCGTTCATTGGAATCAACAGGAGTAGATTGAAAATGCGGGGTTTCCCCTCACGGGCAGCGGTAGCTGTCGCATTAGCCTTTGCTTTGCTCGCCGCATTGAGTGTGGCCAAACTCGACAAGGTCGCGTTGGCATTGACCTCTCGCGAGGCCGCCACCGTCGTTGACCTTATCGAGAAGCTGAAGACCGAGTTTGGCGATTTCGCGTACGATGATGACGAAGCCGACGAATGGTTCGAGAAGGATGCTGCGAGCCAAAAGTTGATTACCAAGTCGGGATTCAATCAGAAGAACTGGAAAACCGCAGTAGACGAAACGATGAAGGGGTTCTTTGCGACGATCCCCGAGGCGGAGATCAAGACGGTTCTCGATGGCGCGCGCCAGCGCACCGAGAGCGCGACGGGTCTAAACGCCGAGCAAAAAAAGGCCTTGCTTGAGCTGATCGAGGAGCAACGCAAGGAGATCTTGGCGCTGCGGGAAGGCGGGAAACCTTTCGTGGGTGTCGTTGCCCCGTTTGAGCAGCGGATCCGCAAGTTGACGATGGATAATCTCAGCGAACGCTGAGCGCCGGTACCAAATTTAAAGGGCCGGGCCTGTCCCGGTCATTCACGTCGTCCACAGCAACGCCTTTGCTCTTCGCTTCGCCGGCATTGGTTGTGCGAATGCGGTCGGTCACGAAGGGGCCTGGCAGCAGATTGTTGATGGTGACGTTGTTGACGATCGTCTTGCGCGACCGGCCCAACAAGCCTTTCCACAAACAAAAGGCCTCCACACGCGAACGCGTGGAGGCCTTTCACCTTCCGTCCTGGCCGGGCTTTATCCGGCACGTCCTTCCTGCTGACGGATTCGCATTAAACGTCGAACAGGAAATCGTGTTTTGTGAGTTCATGGGGCCGCACGTCGGTGAGTTCGATCCGGTCGTCGCCGACCTGAACCACCGTGTTCCCGTGGTTGCCCCAGATCCTCACGTCGCGAAAGTCCAGACGGCCGGCATTCTCAAACACCAGCACGTCGACGCCTGGATCGAAGTCGGTGATCTCAGCTTTGGTGGATCCGAAATCAAATACGAAGCGATCCGCGCCGTCATTCCCCGTCATCGTCTGCTTGCCGGTTCCGGCGAACAGATAATCGCCCTGCGGACCGCCGATCAGCGTGTCGTTGCCATCGGAGCCGATAACAATCTGGCGGGCTTCGGGGTCTTCGGACTCCACGCCGCCGGCAAGGCCGGTGTGCCGTGCATAGGTGACGAAGACATCGTCCTGGATATGCTTGGTGTCGGTATTGCGCAGAATGATATCTGCCAGCGTCGTGCCTTTGATCTCGGATAACGTCTTGGCATCAAATCCTTGATTTTCGAACCAGAACCGGTCGCCATCACGCAACGCCTCGAACTGCCTCGCGATGATGGCCTGGAAGGTTTCGCCGACGAGCGCGCCAGGCACATGATTTTCCGACAAGCCGCCGGTCCACAGGCCGACATTGTTGACGTTGCCGTAAGCTGCTTTCAGTCCGGCCAGCGTCTCCGGGTCGCTCGTGATCTGGCTGAAATCCGTGTATGGCTCAAGGCCGAGTGCTTCACGGGTCTGGTTGAGCGTGCCGAGGCCGAGGTCGCGTGCGCGCTGGATGTTGATCGCGGCGAGATCCATCGACACCGGTGGATCGAAAAGAAAATTGCGCAGGTCGTCGACGATGCGCGCGTCGAGTGCTTGTGACGGATCGGCTGCCAGGTGGCGCAATTGTCCGTCGGCGCCGCCATTGTCGTTGAAGTTTGCCGCCGGCTGGAAGAATACGTCCTTCAGGTCTTCCTCGGAGCCGGCGATGACTTCGCCGTTTTCCGCAAGGCCCTCGGTTTCGCCCGACACGATCGAATGCCCGAAGCGGAACGCCGCGGCGACGAATTCCAGCGTCAGGTGGGGATCGACGTTGGGGTCATAGCCGTCATAGGGCGTGAGCGCGTTCTTGCCAACGAGGTTTGGCAGGAACTCCGAATAGGTGATGTTGGCGATTTCCGCAGTCACAATAGCGCGCGCGTGATTGTAGAGTTGGTCGCCGCTCCATTTCGGATGCTCAAGGTGCAGTTTGTCGACCCAATAATTGTGCTCGCGCACGAATAGGGTGTGCAAGGCGGTGAGCGCGGGATTCTCTGCGGCGCGCGCGTCACCCGCCACCGCCATCCCATTGACAATCGGCAGGTTGTCGCCCGCAGACGTCAACATGTGGCCGTCGGCGGTGCGCAGGCTGGCCGCGGTCGCGGCGCTGGACCCATAGACCATCGAGGCGTCCAGCCAGGCGGTATTGGAATTGAGCGCCATCGCTGGGTTGGACGTGCCCGCACCGGTCGTGGGATCGATGACTGCGCGGGTGATCGGAATGATCGTGCCGTCGGGGAGAACGGGATCGCCCGCAGGAACCACGACGCTGATATCGCTGACGCCATCCGTCTGGGTCAACGTCATGTCGTGATCGATGAATTGGCCCCATGCGTACATGAAGGCGGATACGCCTTCCGGGTTCGCCACATCAGGGTCGCCCGCGCCGACCACAAGATTGCTGATGGTGCGGGCATTGTTGCCGCCGAGCGGAACGGAAATGCCATCGGCAAAATGCGCTTCACCGATGCGCGCGAATTCAGTTCCGGCAGCGTTGAGGGTGGAATCGGATTGGTTGTTCTGCGAACCGTCGAAGCTGCGGTACTCGAGCTTTACCGGCTTCGGATCCGGGTAGCACGGCGAGCCGTGGGGGCCATGTGGGCCATGGTGCTCACCCGGGCCATGCGAGCCGTGCGATCGGTGCGGCACATGAAAATGGCCGAGAAAATCGCCGAAGTGAAAATCGTCGTTTCTGTCTTGGTGTGCCTCCCAAGTCCGCCTGAACTGACGCATCCGGATGCTCCCTCAGTTGCAATTGCGAATTAGTTGCAATTGGTGTCACGAATGAGAGGCATTTGCAATATGGAAGTGGGGGCCGCCCGCAGCCCGTAGTCGACCATCGCCTGAGAGAGCTTGTTGCGCGCTTCCGCCTTCAACGCCGGCCTCGGCTTGGCCGAGCGATTTGACGCCGGCCGCGCGGGTGGTCGCCGTCTCGGCGTCGGCCTTGGCCAGCATGGTAATGGCCTCCGCCTTGTTGTTCGCCGCCGGGTTCTCGGCTTCCGCCATCACGGTGATCGGCATCGCCTCGGCTTTGGCGGCCTTGCGCGCCGCGCGTTCGGCGATTTCGACGGCTTTGGCGGTGGTGACCGTATGGTCGGTGGTATCATTTTCGTGATCAGCAGATGCAGTTGCAAATGAGTTGCAATAAGAACGAAGATCGGCCATCTTGTTGAGATGGACGCGCGCACGCCCGAGTTGGGCCCGGAAGCCAAAGGTTTGGTGATGGCCGATACGACCGCCTCCGGTTGGCGCGCTGACGCCGCCGCCGAAGCGCGGCGGAGCCTGCCCGAAGTCAATTCCACGATCCTGGTGCCCTTTGGCGGGCATTGGTCGCGCCGGCTGCTGGCCTTCCTTGGCCCCGGCTATCTGGTTTCGGTCGGTTACATGGACCCCGGCAACTGGGCCACCGACCTCGCGGGTGGGTCGAAGTTCGGCTACACGCTGCTCGCGGTCATCCTGCTGTCGAACCTGATGGCGATCCTGTTGCAGGCGCTCGCCGCGCGGCTTGGCATCGTCACCGACCGCGATCTGGCGCAGGCCTGCCGCGCCAGCTTCTCGCGGCCCGTGAACTTCCTGCTCTGGGTGGTCTGCGAAGCGGCAATCATCGCCTGCGATCTTGCCGAGGTGATC
The DNA here is from genome assembly GCF_018398875.1 of Bradyrhizobium sp. sGM-13. GTDB lineage: Bacteria > Pseudomonadota > Alphaproteobacteria > Rhizobiales > Xanthobacteraceae > Bradyrhizobium. Next base: position 307,739 of record NZ_JAGWDK010000005.1, read on the forward strand.
GGCACCGCGATCGCGCTCAACCTGTTGTTCGGCATTCCCCTGATCTGGGGCGCGCTGATAACTGCGCTCGATGCCTTCCTGCTGCTCCTCCTGATGAACAAGGGTTTTCGCTTCCTCGAAGCCTTCGTCATCTCGCTGTTAATTGTGATCGCGATCTGCTTTTCGATTCAGATCGTGGCTGCGGCACCGCCGGTAGCTGCCGTCCTGAAGGGGTTTGTGCCGTCGCCCGAGATCGTCACCAATCCGGAGATGCTCTACATCGCAATCGGCATCATCGGCGCTACCGTGATGCCGCATAATCTCTACCTGCACTCCTCGATCGTGCAGACCCGCGCCTATGAGCGCAACGACAAGGGCCGCCGTGAAGCGATCAAATGGGCCACCACGGATTCGACCATCGCCTTGATGCTGGCGCTGTTCATCAACGCCGCGATCCTGATCGTTGCCGCCGCCACCTTCTATTCGAGCGGACGCACCGAGGTCGCCGAGATCGGGCAGGCCTATGAATTGCTGTCGCCGCTGCTCGGTCTCGGCATTGCTTCGACCCTGTTCGCAGTGGCGCTGCTCGCCTCCGGTCTGAACTCGACCGTCACCGCGACGCTGGCCGGCCAGATCGTGATGGAAGGCTTTTTGAACCTGCGGCTGCCGAACTGGGCGCGGCGGCTATTGACCCGCGGCGTCGCCATCGTTCCGGTCGTGATCGTCACCGCGCTCTACGGCGAGCGCGGCACCGGCCAATTATTGGTGTTCAGCCAGGTCGTGCTGTCCATGCAATTGCCGTTCGCGGTGATCCCGCTGGTGAGGTTCGTTTCCGACCGCCGCAAGATGGGCAAGTTCGTCATCCCGCGCACAGTCGCTGTCGTGGCGTGGATCGTCGCCGGAATCATCGTCGCGCTGAACGTGAAGCTGTTGTTCGAGGCGTTTTTCGGCTGAGGCGCGAATAGCGAATAGCGGAGCGGATTCCATTCGCTATTCGCTACTCGCCATTCGCTCATTCAATCCTGCGGCTCGGACAGCATTTCGCCGGTCGCATCCACCCTCAGCCAGCCCGACGGCGCCAGCCGCTGCTGCGGCAGGAAGCGGCCCTTGTAGTCCATCTTCTTGGAGCCCTCGATCCAATAGCCGAGATAGACGTAAGGCAGCCCGAGCCGGCGCGCGCGGGTGATGTGATCAAGGATCATGAAGGTGCCGAGCGAGCGACTGTGCTGCGACGGCTCGAAAAACGAGTACACCATCGATAGCCCGTCGCTGAGCACATCCGTCAGCGCCACCGCGACCAGCTCCTCGCCGCGGCCGGTGATACCGGTGTCGACGCCGCGCTTGCGGTATTCGATGATGCGGGTCTCGACATGGCTGTCTTCCACCATCATCGCGTAGTCGAGTACGGTCATGTCGGCCATGCCGCCATGGCGGTGGCGCCTGTCGAGGTAGGCGCGGAACACGGAGTATTGCTCAGAGGTCGGCACCGCGCTGCGCTGCTCGCCGATGATGTCGGCGTTGCGCGCCAAAACCTTCTTGAAGTTGCGCGAAGGGCGGAATTCGTTGGCGATGACGCGCACGGAGACGCAGGCCCGGCACTGGTCGCAGGCCGGGCGGTAAGCGATCGACTGGCTGCGGCGGAAACCGCCATGGGTCAGGAGGTCGTTGAGGTCGCCAGCCTTGTCGCCGACCAGATGCGTGAACACCTTGCGCTCGTGCCGGCCCGGCAGATAGGGGCAGGGCGAGGGCGCCGTCAGGTAGAATTGCGGGGTATCACGCGAGTGTTGGGTCACGTCGGGTCGTCACGCCTCCGAAACAAATCAACCATAGCGCTTTCCAACGCAGTAGACACCGGTTCGCGTTAAGAAAACGCATCGGAACGAAAAAAGCGCCGGCCCGGCCCCGATTTCATCTTGGGGCCCGACCGGCTCTAACATCGCGCCCCGAAGGCGGGCGGTCAAATAGTTTGCTGCTCGCTCAATAGCTGCTGCGCGGCGAAGGAACTACCTGGGTACGAACCGAGCTGTTGATGACCACGGTTCCCAGGATGATGTCGTGCAGCAGCCGGCGGCGGCTGTTGAACAGGCCGACCAGCAGCACCAGCGGCGTCAGGAATGAGATCGAGACCCAGTACAGCACGGCATGGCAGGCACCGAGCACGAAATAGCCCGGCTCGCCGTACCAGGTGCGCAGCTCCAGATCCATCGCGCGCATGCCGAGCGTCGCCGAATGCGGGCCGCCGATCGAGGTACCGTAATAGACGATCGCCCACACGATGGTGGCGGGCCACGCCAGCCAGAACAGCATCCAGCCGAGCCCGAGCGTGATGATGCCGAACAGGCCGATGAAGATGTAGCCGAGTATGACGGGCACCGACAGCACGACGAGGTCGATCAGGAACGCAAATACCCGCCGCGTGAGCACGCCGCGAAACAGTTCCGGCTGCGAATAGGGATCGAACGCATGCGGCGGCACCCCACCGTCGTTCCGCCAGCCGCCGCCAGCACCTTGAGGGCCGCCGCCAGTATCGCCAGAGCCGCTATAAGACATGGTCCGTCCTCCAGGCCGATATTTCCAGACCGTGACATGGGAACCGGCCGCGCTATCGCCAAGGGCCTGCGACCATTAACAGCGCGCAATATTCGGGGTGAGCGTCGGACGGACCACAACGTTTCCGTCGTCCCTGCGAACGCAGGGATCCATAACCACCGCTGCACATTGCAGCAAAGGCAACTGGCCCCATCGCTCTATTAATAAGCCGCGGCGTATGGGTCCCTGCGTTCGCAGGGGCGACGGGGAGGCTTAGCCTCCCGCCTTCAACTTCTCCGCGGCCTTCGGCGCAAAATACGTCAAGATCCCGTCTGCACCGGCGCGCTTGAAGCCGAGCAGGCTTTCCATCATCGCGCGGTCGCCGTCGATCCAGCCATTGGCCGCGGCTCCGGCGATCATCGCGTATTCGCCGGATACCTGGTAGACGAAGGTCGGCATCGCAAACGTGTCTTTCACGCGCCGCACGATGTCGAGATAGGGCATGCCGGGCTTCACCATCACCATGTCGGCGCCTTCGGCGATGTCGAGTTCGACTTCGCGCAGCGCTTCGTCGGAGTTGGCGCTGTCCATCTGGTAGGTGCGCTTATCGCCGGTCAGCGTTTTGGCGGAGCCGATGGCGTCGCGGAACGGGCCGTAGAAGGCGGAGGCGTATTTCGCCGCATAGGACATGATCTGCACGTCGAGAAATCCTGCCTCGTCCAGCGCCTCGCGGATCGCGCCGACGCGGCCGTCCATCATGTCGGACGGCGCGATGATGTCGCAGCCGGCTTCCGCCTGCACCAGCGCCTGTTTCACCAGCACCGCCACCGTCTCGTCGTTCAGTATCCTGCCGTCCTCGATCAGCCCGTCATGGCCGTGGCTGGTGAAGGGATCGAGCGCGACGTCGCACAGCACGCCGATCTCGGGGAATTCCTTTTTGATCGCGCGCACCGACTGGCAGACCAGATTGTTCGGGTTCAGCGCCTCGGAGCCGTGCTCGTCGCGCAGCGACGGCTCGGTATAGGGAAACAGCGCTATGCAGGGGATGTTCAGTTTTGCCGCGCGCTCGGCGTCGCGCACCGCCTGATCGACGGTGAGGCGGTCGACGCCGGGCATCGAGGCCACCGGCGCGCGCGTGTTGTGGCCGTCGACCACGAACATCGGCCAGATCAAATCGTCCGTGGTCAGCACGTTTTCGCGCACCAGCCGCCGCGCCCATTCCGCCTTGCGGTTGCGGCGGGGGCGGATGGCAAGGTCGAGCGGGGTGGAGGCGAGGGCGGTCTGCCGCGGCGGCGCGTCGCGCATTTCGATCGGACGCCCGAACTTGATCGCCATGTGAACGGTACTCCTTGAGGCGGAGGGAAGGTTTTGATTTGTTTCCAATTCTAGCACCTTGCCGCTGCCCCGTCACCGAGCCTTGATCTAATCTCATCAGCAATTGATTTTACCGTCCCGCCGGGCCAAGACATCACCCCATGAGAAGATTCCCGCACGCATTGCGCGAGGCCAGCCCCGAGATCAGCTTCCGGGTCGGCTTCCATGTCTGACGTTTCGGCGCGCGATCAGGGGCGGGACCATGCCAGGGACAATGCGATGTCCATGGCGGCGATGTCGTCGGAGCGGATCGAGCCCGACGACAACGTGTGGACGCGTCGGCTGGTGCTGTTCCTGCGCATCATGGCGGTCGTGTCGATCATGAAGGGCCTGTACCACTGGGCGCAGGTCACGGGTTTCATCGGCGGCGAGGAAGAGGCGTTCGAGAACCAGTCGATGGCCTGGCAGACCGCGACCGTCTATTTCGCCGTCATCGAACTTGTCGGCGCCGTCGGCCTGTGGCTCGCGACGCCTTGGGGCGCGGTGGTGTGGCTCACCACGGTGGTGTCGACGGCGGTGATCGAGCTGATGTTTCCGGGCATCTACGGCGGCAGCCTGACGGTGGTGGCGCTCGAGGCTGTAATGCTCGGCGCTTATCTCGCCCTCGCCTGGATGGCCGCGCGCGAGCGCCCGCCGTAGCAGGCGTATGCTGATACGCTCCCTCTCCCCGCGAAGAGCGAGGCGAGGGAGTTGCGCAGCAGCATCCTTCAACTCTGTCAGTTTTCCGCCATAATCCATCCGCGTGCAGAATCCGCGACGCGATCCCGTACAATTTTCAAGAAGCTTTTCCGTAACGATTTGGTCACCGTTAAGGGCCGTAAAGGGTTCCACCACACATCTTACGCGAGCGTTTCGATTTCAGACGCACCTGTTTCCGAATGCGACAAGGCTTGCAGACGAAGCGTGAACAGGGCGCTTTCAGCGTCAATGAAATGTTGCAAAAAGCCTTGATCCATGGGGCTTAATCCACAATTCACTCTGTTAAATTCATGATCTCTTTATTGTCTTATTTAAGTGGATCTTCAAACCGCCCCCTTAAGTTGAAGCTATCAGGCGGAACAGAAGTTTCGTCGAAATAAGTCGAAAAACGACGACAGGGGAAGTGTCATGATCAAAGCCGTTGCAACGGCGGTGGAAACCGCTGAACGCTCTGCCGGTCAAACTCCGGTGCAGCCGCTCTATCTGGAAGCGTTGACTTTGGTGGAACGGCTGCATCGCCGGCTGCTCGACGTCATCAAGGACGAATTCGATCGCCGCGGCCGTGCCGACATCAATTCGGTGCAGGCATTGCTGCTCTATAACATCGGCGACAAGGAGCTGACCGCGGGCGAACTGCGTACGCGCGGTTATTACCTCGGCTCCAACGTCTCCTATAATCTCAAGAAGCTTGTCGAGCTCGGCTTCCTCGATCATCAGCGCTCGCGCGTCGATCGTCGCTCGGTCCGCATTCGCCTCACGGCGCAGGGCCAGGAAATCCGCAAGATCGTCGATGCGCTCTACCAGAAGCACGTCAAGACGGTGGAGCAGGTCGGCGGCATCTCGAATGAGGAGTTCGCGACGCTGAACAAGTCGCTGCACCGCCTCGAGCGGTTCTGGACCGACCAGATCCTGTATCGGCTCTGAGAATTCGTAAGCCGGCCGCCTAGAAGACCGGTAGCCAACAAGCTGACAAACTGGCAGGGCAGCAAGCCCTGCTCAACGCGCATCGGCGCCGGTCTTCCGGCTCCGGTGCGCTTTGTTTTTGAAGGAAAATCCTCCGCATTTCCGGGGAGCTATCGCTGTTTCCTAAAGAGAAATTGCGATTTCCTGCATTGGAACCATCTTCTTCTCGCGATGGAACCATCTTCGCGCCTACGAATTATCGGCCCGGCCACCAAACAGGTGAGGGCATGCTGGTCGAGCGCGGAATTCAGGTCATGAATTTTGAGGTGGTGGGCGGTGCCTACGCGATCGCCTCAAACTACCTTCGCAAGAGCGGCGCCATTGCCGATACCCAGGTCACCGACGAGCGATTGCTCGCAATCATCGTGAAGCTGTTCCGGCGCGGCGAATTCAACAGGCTCAGGCTCGCCAATAGGGCGATCGCCACGTTCGAAGCAGGCGCATTGGCCTGACGATCACCGCTCACGCAACTCAGGAGAATCCATGGAAGCCGCGATCGAACGGATCATGCAGACCTATGACCTGCTTCTGAACTGCAGCGCCGCTGCCAGCGAGGAGGCGCGCGCCAAGGTCACGGCCTATCTCACCACGCTGGTCGAGGCGGGCGAGACGGATCCGCACCGGCTGACCGTGTGCGGGCTCACCTATCTACGCCAGCTCGATGGCAGCAACGATCCGGTGAAGGCGGGGTATACGGGGCTGTAAGGCCCAGGACACGGTCTTGCTGCGCGTCCCGAAGCGCTTGATCGGGACCACAACACGTTGAAGCAGGGCCTCCGTAAGGAGGCCTTGCCGGCCATGTGCACTCCGCCATAGATTTCCTGGTCGATCCGGCGGAGGGCTTGTTATGGACATCGCGATTCCAGCCAATGAGCCTGAACGGCTTGAGGCGCTGGCAAGCTACGCCATACTCGACAGCCTCCCGGAAATTGGATTCGACGAAATCACCGAACTGGCGGCGCAGATTTGCGACTGCCCGGCCGCCCTGATCAGCTTTGTCGATCCGTCACGGCAGTGGATGAAGGCCAAATACGGTCTTCCCCCGGACCTTTGCGAATGCCCCCGTGAAATTTCGATTTGCCAGGCCACGATCTGCAACAACGATATTCTCTACGTTCCCGATCTCGTCAGCGATCAAAGATTTAACACCAGCCCGCTCGTGACGACCGGGCTGCAGCTCCGCTTCTACTGCGGCGTTCCGCTCATCACGCAGGATGGCTATGCCCTGGGTACGCTGTGCGTCATCGACTTCAAGTCGCGCGAGCTCAGCTTCGAGCAGCGCGAAGCGCTACGACGGCTGTCACGGCAAACCATGGTGCACCTGGAATTGCGTCGCCAGTTGCTTGAGCGCAACGAGATGCTGCGCCAGTTGGAGAAAGCCCGCGACTGCGCCGTTGCCGAGAAATCTGAATCGGAACGGCTGCTCCTCAACATCCTGCCGCCTTCCATCGCAGCCGAGCTCAAGGCCAGCGAGCGCGTCAGGCCGCGCTTCTTCGATTCTGCGACCGTCATCTTCATCGATTTCACCGGATTTACCCGCATCGTCGAAATGATGGAGCCGGCGAGCGTCATCGATCAGCTCGACCAGCACTTTACCAGGTTCGACGATATCATCGCGAAACATCGCCTGGAAAAACTCAAGACCATCGGCGATGCTTACCTCGCCGTTGGCGGCGTGCCGGAGCCCAATCGCTCGCACCCGATGGATGCCGCGTTATGCGCGCTGCAGATACTGGATCACCTGAGCAAATTGAACCGGCAACGCGAGAAGCTGCGCCTGCCGCCTTGGCTGGCGCGGATCGGAATCAATACCGGACCGGTTATCGCCGGCGTCGTCGGCAAGCACAAATTCACCTATGATATCTGGGGCAACACAGTGAATGTTGCGGAACGTGTCGAAGCCGCCGGCGTTCCTGGTCGCATCAGTATCTCGGAAACCACTTGGCAGCACATCAAGGGACGCTTCGAGACAGAGGCCCGCGGTGCCGTCGAGGTTAAGCATAAGGGTCTCGTGAACATGTACTTCCTCGATCGCATCAAGCCCGAATATTCCTCCGACCCGGCGGGGTTGGCGCCCAACGAGCGATTTTGGAAGTAGGAATGAGCGCCAAGGGGCAGATCGATACTGTTCCTCATATGCAATGGAGGCTCGCCATGAGCTCAATCTCGCGTCGTTTGTTTCTGTCGCTGGCGGCTGGCCTTGTGCCGGCTTCCGCTATCGCCCATCACGGCTGGGGCGGCTACGACACGTCGAAATCGTTCACCGTCACCGGCAAGATCCTGAAATCCAGCTTCGAGAATCCGCATTGCCAGATCGAGATGGAGGTCGACGGCAAGCACTGGCACTTCGTCCTGGCGCCGCCGTCGCGCATGCAGGCGCGTGGCGCAACGCGCGAGCTGATCGCGCCCGGCAAGACCTGCACCGTATTCGGCTATCCGCACACCAGCAAGCCGGACGAGGCGCGGATCGAATATATCGTGCTCGACGGCAAGCGTATCGAGTTGCGGTAGGGCAGTGGAACACCAGCCGGCCGCATCGATATTCCTGGTCCTGCAGGAAAGCGCGCTGGGTCATGCGATGCGCTCTTCGCCGGCGCTCTATCCCGCGGTCGAGATTCTGCACATTATCGGTTTCGTGATCCTGGTCGGATCGATCCTGGCTCTCGACTTGAGGCTGCTGGGACTCGGGCGCACGCTTGCCATTCAACCGATGGCGCAATTGCTGCTGCCCTTGTCGCGTGCGGGCTTTCTGCTCGCGATCAGCATGGGCTTTTTGCTGTTCAGCGCCGATGCTTCGCATGTCGTGAAAAATCCTGCGTTCCAGATCAAGCTGCTTCTGATCGGTGCGGCGCTGATCAACGTCGTGATCGCGCATGCCGTTCCATGGCGTTATGTTGAACACTGGGGTGACAAGGCGTCCGGCGCAGCCAAGGTGACTGCACTGCTATCGATCCTGCTGTGGCTCGGCGTCATCTGCGCCGGGCGCCTCATTGCGTATTTTTAGCAAGGCCGCTTTGCCATGTCCTGCATTCGCTTTGCCATCTTCGCGCTCCTCGTCGGCTTGTTCAGTTCGGCGGAGATCGCCACTGCCGACGAAGCCGCCAATGCCTGGAGGGCGTTGCGCGCCGGGGGGCATGTCGCGCTGATGCGGCATACCGATGCGCCGGGGGGCTTCGGCGATCCACCCGGTTTCCGCGTTGAAGATTGTGCCACCCAGCGCAACCTAAGCGCCAAGGGGCGGGCGGACGCCGAGAAGATCGGTGCGCGGCTCAAGCGGGAAGGGATTGCGTTTGAAACGATCCTGAGCTCGCCCTGGTGCCGATGCATCGACACCGCCAAATTGCTGAACTTGGGGCCGGTCGAGACCGTTGCGACATTCGGTAATGTCGTGGTGCTGCGCGATCAACGAGAGACGCTAACGGCGGGCGCCCGCGCGCGCATCGCCAAATGGACCTCGCGCGGAAACCTCCTCATCGTGACGCACGGTGCGAATATTTCGGCGCTCACCGGCGTCTCGCCGGCCAGCGGCGAAATCGTCGTCGTCAAAGGCGGAAGCGATCGCGCTGAGCCTGCCGGCCGCCTGGTTCTCGATTGAGCCCATTCGAATTGCCGTGCGTCCGCCCGCGCGTCCTTGGTGCGATCGCGGTTCCAGTTGGCGATCACGCCTTCGTATCGCACCGGTTTCGTTGCCGTTGCAGTGCGTGCGTTTTCGGCCTCTGTTTCGTTGGCGGCATTCGGGAAAATGACGAAGAATCCCAGAAGACCGCCGACCATCGTGCCGTAGATCAGGAAGGCCGTTACCAGCCAGCGTCGCGAATTGGCCTGGCGCTCTTTCGGTGGGAGTGAGCTTTCCATGTTGGAAATCCGTCTGTCAGCCCGGGCGGTTACAGGCGCAGTCGAAACGGCGGCATGTAATCTGGTTTACGCAGCGGCCGGCAAAGGTCTCGCGCCCGACAGGCAAATCAGCTAGATGTTGTGTCTAGCGGGTCACGCAAAAATTATCCGCTTTCGTCGTAGACCAAATCAGTCACATATACCGTGCGTCTCACCCAATTGAGGGGCGGGTCGCGATCGTCACGAACGTGCGGTGAGATGCGATGGACGCTGAATGCGCAAGACGTACGCGCAGGAGGCGTACGGCGAAGTCGTGTGGTCCACGGTGCTGGCGTTAAGTCCTTAAGAAGCGAAGCTTCTCGGGGGCGACGGAGGCAAGAAAGCCGTTCTCCCGGGAGAGCACGAAGTAAGCCGTAAAGCCATTGTGCAGGGAAGGCCGGGATGCTCCCGCTGTACCTGTATGCTCGTGCGCGCTTTTGCTATGCGCAATTGCACACGAGACCTCGGGTGCAGCAAGCACCCGGTCTTCCCTGCGCCCTCTAAACGAGAGGGCGGGAAGTGAAGAGCAAACCTCGGGCGCAACGCGTCGCGAGATCGCGACGTCATACTCAATGGTCATCGTCCGCGAAGGCGGACGATCCAGTATTCCAGAGACGCCAGTGATAGAACCGATAAGCCGCGGCGTACTGGATCCCCGCCTTCGCGGGGATGACGGTCGAGTATTGCGTCGCTATCTCCACATCATTGCGAGGAACCGCTCCGCTCTAACAAGACCAGAGGAAGCCCCATGCTCACGGTTCATCATCTCAACGACTCCCGCTCGCAGCGAATCTTGTGGCTGCTGGAGGAGCTCGGCACGCCCTATGAGCTGAAACGTTATCAGCGCAACGCCGAGACGCGGCTGGCGCCGCCGGAGTTGAAAGAGGTTCATCCGCTCGGCAAATCGCCCGTCATCACTGATGGCGACATGACCATCGCCGAATCCGGCGCCATCGTCGATTACATCATCCGCCGCTACGGCCAGGGGAAAGACAAGCCCGTGATGATGCCGGCGCCCGGTAGCGCGGACTACGAGGCCTACAACGAGTGGCTGCACTATTCCGAAGGCTCGGCGATGTTGCCGTTGATGCTGAACCTCTATGTCGGCCGGCTGAAGGAGGCGGGTGCGCCGCTGCATCCGCGCATCGACGACGAACTGGCGAACCACCTCGGCTATATCGACCGCGCGCTGAACGGGCGGGAGTTCTTCGTCGGGGCGTCGCTGACCGGCGCCGACATCCAGATGAGCTTTGTCGGCGAGCTGGCAAAAATGTTCGACAAGCTCGGGCCATATCGGAACCTGGCGGCCTGGCTGGAGCGCATGCACGCCCGCCCAGCGTTCCAGCGCTCGGTCGCCAAGGGCGGGCCATACCGGTTTGCGTGAGCGGGAGGCAGTCATTCCGGGGCGCGAAGCGAACCCGGAATCTCGAGATTCCGGGTCTGGTCCTTCGGACCATCCCGGAATGACGGTGAACTGGAACGCCCGGCTCAAGGCCGGGGCGACGAATAGGGCTTCATTCCCACCATATCTTGCATAAATACCAGCCCTGTACCGCAAATGCTTGGCCAATTCCGGCCGATGTGGTATCTCGCAGGCGCTTCTTTCGACCGCCACACCAGACCCGTCCGCTTCGCCCCTAAGGGCCTGCGGCGGTGGAGATATTTCGTCCAATGACCTCCTCGCCCACCAGCGCCAAGACCGGCTCCGCGCCCGACTCGTTCTTCACGGCCACGCTCGCCGAGGCCGACCCGGAAATCGCTGCCGCGATCAAAGGTGAACTTGGCCGCCAGCGGCATGAGATCGAGCTGATCGCCTCGGAAAACATCGTCAGCCGGGCCGTGCTGGAAGCGCAGGGCTCGGTGATGACCAACAAATACGCGGAAGGCTATCCGGGCGCGCGTTACTATGGCGGCTGCGAATGGGTCGACGTCGCCGAGACCTTGGCGATCGAGCGCGCCAAAAAGCTGTTCGGGGCGCAGTTTGCAAACGTGCAGGCGAACTCAGGCAGCCAGATGAACCAGGCGGCGTTTCTGGCGCTGCTGCAGCCCGGCGACACCTTTATGGGCCTCGATCTCGCGGCCGGTGGCCATCTCACCCACGGCTCGCCGGTCAACATGTCCGGCAAGTGGTTCAAGGCCGCGCACTATACGGTGCGGCGCGAGGACCAGATCATTGACATGGATGAGGTGGCGAAGCAGGCCGAGCAGGTGAAGCCGAAGCTGATCATCGCCGGCGGATCGGCCTATTCGCGCGCCTGGGATTTCAAGCGCTTCCGCGAGATCGCCGACAGCGTCGGCGCTTATCTGCTGGTCGACATGGCGCATTTCGCCGGCCTCGTCGCCGGCGGCGTCCATGCCTCGCCGGTGCCGCATGCGCATGTCACCACGACGACGACGCATAAATCGCTGCGCGGCCCGCGCGGCGGCCTGATTCTCTGCAACGACGAAGCGCTCGCCAAGAAGCTGAATTCGGCGATCTTCCCCGGCCTGCAGGGCGGTCCGCTGATGCATGTCATCGCCGCCAAGGCGGTGGCGTTCGCCGAGGCGCTGCGTCCGGACTTCAAGGTCTACGCGAAGAACGTCGTCGAGAATGCCAAGGCGCTTGCGGAAACGCTGCGCGGGCATGGTCTCGACATCGTCTCCGGCGGCACCGACAACCATCTGATGCTGGTCGACCTTCGGCCGAAGGGGCTGAAGGGCAACGTGTCCGAGAAGGCGCTGGTGCGCGCCGCCATCACCTGCAACAAGAACGGCATTCCGTTCGACCCCGAAAAGCCGTTCGTCACCTCGGGCCTGCGTCTCGGCACGCCGGCGGCGACCACGCGCGGGTTCGGCGTCGCCGAATTCAAGCAGGTAGGCGGCATGATCGCCGAGGTGCTCAACGCGCTGGCGCAGTCGGAGGACGGCAAGGCGCCGCTGGTCGAAGCCGCGATCAAGGAACGCGTGAAGGCGCTCACCGACCGCTTCCCGATCTATCAGTAAGGTCTAGCAAGTCGAAGGTCCCGTTGGATGCGTTGTCCTAGCTGCAACAGTCTCGATACGCAGGTGAAGGATTCGCGTCCGACCGAGGACTCGGCCGTGATCCGGCGGCGGCGGGTATGCATCGCCTGCAACTTCCGCTTCACCACCTTCGAGCGGGTTCAGTTGCGCGAACTGACGGTCATCAAGCGCAACGGCCGCCGGGTGCCGTTCGACCGCGACAAGCTGGTCCGCTCGCTGCAGATCTCCTTGCGCAAGCGCCCGGTCGATCCTGAGCGGGTCGAGAAGATGGTCTCGGCGATTGTGCGCGAACTCGAGAGCGGCGGCGAGGCGGAAGTCTCCTCGGAGGCGATCGGCGAGATCGTGATGGAGCACCTGCGCCAGCTCGACGACGTCGCCTATGTGCGCTTCGCCTCCGTCTATCGCAATTTCCGCGAGGCCAAGGATTTTGAGACCGTGCTCGGCGAGCTCTCGGGCGAGGACGAAGCGCGGATCGCCACGTTGCGCAAATGATCTTCCGCATCCTGGAAGACCAGTACGGGCAGAAGATCAGGGAGTCTAAAGCGGCGGACCAGCGCTTCATGCAGCTTGCGCTGTCGCTCGGCCGGCGCGGGCTGGGGCGCACCTGGTCCAACCCGGCCGTCGGGGCAGTCGTCGTGAAGGATGGCGTCATCATCGGGCGCGGCTGGACGCAACCGGGCGGGCGACCGCATGCCGAGCCGGAAGCCTTGAGGCGTGCCGGCGAGGCGGCGCAGGGCGCGACGCTGTATGTGACGCTGGAGCCCTGTTCGCATTTCGGCAAGTCGCCGCCTTGCGTCGACGCCGTGATCGCCTCCGGCATTGCGCGCGTGGTATCGGCGATCGAGGATCCCAATCCGGAGGTGGCCGGGCAGGGACATGCAAAACTCCGCGCGGCCGGGGTATCAGTCGATGTCGGGCTCGGTGCTCAGGAAGCCGCGCGCGATCACGCCGGGCATTTTCGCCGCGTCCGCGACAAGCGCCCGCATGTGATCCTGAAACTCGCTGTCTCCGCCGACGACAAGATCGCTGCCGCAGGCCACAAGCCCGTTGCGATTACGGGCGAGGCCGCGAGAACGCGGGTGCATCTGTTGCGCGCGCAATGCGACGCCATCCTGGTTGGCATCGGCACCGTGCTGGCGGACGACCCACTCCTGACCTGCCGCCTGCCGGGGATGGAAGCGCGGTCGCCCGTGCGCGTGGTGCTGGATCGTGCGCTGCGGCTGCCCGGCACCAGCAAGCTCGTTCAGTCCGCGCGGCAGACGCCGCTCTGGGTGATGACCTCAGATTTTGCCGAGGCGCCGGCCGCCGTGAAACTCGGTGCGGCAGGCGCGCAGGTGATACGTGTTGCGGCTACCGCGCAGCCGCCGTGGCTGGATCTATCGGCGGTGCTTCACGCGCTGTCCGACAAGGGCATCACAAGGCTGATGGTCGAAGGCGGATCGCGGGTGGCGTCGTCCTTCGTCGCGAGCGGCTTGGTCGATGAAATCTGGCTGTTGCGCGGTCCTGATAAAGTCGGCGCTGACGGCATTCCCGCGCTGGACGCATTGCCGCTGTCGGCAATCACCGGGTCGCTCGCCTTCAAGCCACGTGCTAGCGAAGCGCTCGGCAAAGACACCCTGACTATTTACGAGCGCGCTTAATGTTCACCGGAATTGTCACCGACATCGGCGAAATCGTCGCCCTGACGCCAACGGCGCAGGGGCAGTTGCACCGGATGCGGATCGCCTGCCGCTACGACCAGACGACCATCGCCGATGGGGGCTCGATCGCCTGCAACGGCGTCTGCCTGACGGTAGTCGCTTCCGGCGTCGAAGGCGGCAAGACATGGTTCGACGTCGATGCCGCCGCGGAAACGCTCGGCATGACCACGGCCAAGCATTGGGCCAAGGGAACAAGGCTCAATCTCGAGCGCGCGCTGAAGATCGGCGACGAACTCGGCGGTCATATCGTGGCGGGCCATGCCGATGGCATCGCCACCATCGCCAGGCGCGACGATCTGCCCGATATGGCCCGGTTCGAACTGCGCACCACGCGAGAGCTGGCGCGTTTCATCGCCGCCAAAGGTTCGGTGACGCTGGATGGCGTGTCGCTGACCGTGAATACGGTCGAGGATGTCACATTTTCGGTGCTGATTATCCCGCACACGCTCAGCGTCACCACGCTTGGCGGCTGGGCAGCAGGCAGCGAGGTCAATATCGAGGTCGACCTGATGGCCCGCTACGCGGCGCGGCTCTCGGAAATGAAGTGACAGGGTAACAGAGCGCGACTAAAACCGCGCGGATGTTGACAATTTACACCGCTGCAAATTGCCAACACGTGGAGATGGATTGAACAATGGCAGACGCACGGCGCGCACCGCTGAAAGACCAGACCGACATCACAGGCGCGCGCGCGCTGATCGTCGAGGCGCGGTTCTATGACGACATCCAGGACGCGCTGCTGGATGGCGCCGTCGCCGAACTGAAGGCCGCCGGCGTGACGCATGACGTCATCACCGTGCCAGGCGCCTTGGAAATTCCGGCCGCGATCGCGATCGCGCTCGATGCCGCCGACAGAAACGGCAAGCCGTATGACGCGGCGATTGCGCTCGGCTGTGTGGTGCGCGGCGACACCATCCATTTCGAGATCGTCTCGATCGAATCCTCCCGCGCCCTGATGGACCTTGCGGTCGCGCGAAAGGTGCCGCTCGGCAACGGCATCATTACCGTCAATACCGAGGCGCAGGCCTGGGCGAGGGCGCGCGCCAGCGAGTTGAACAAGGGCGGCGACGCCGCGCGCGCGGCGCTGGCAATGCTGCGGATCAAACGCCGACTGGCAAAGGCTTAGGCGATGGCAGAGAAGAAGCCCGCCAAAACTCCCGACAAGAAAGCCAACCGCCGTGGCGCGGCGCGGCTCGCCGCCGTGCAGGCGCTGTACCAGATGGACATCGCTGGCGCCGGGATCAACGACATCTTCGCCGAGTTTGAAAGCCACTGGCTCGGCAACGAGGTCGAGGGCGAGAAATACCTGCCGGCGGAAGCCGCCTTCTTCCGCGACGTGGTGTCGGGCGTGGTCCGCGACCAGGCGAGGCTCGATCCTCTGATCGACGACGCGCTGCAGAAGGGCTGGCCCTTGAAGCGGATCGACGCGATTTTGCGCGCGGTGCTGCGCGCCGGCTCCTACGAGCTCGAGCATCGCAAGGACGTGCCGGGCCGCGTGGTCGTATCCGAATATGTCGACGTCGCGCATGCCTTTGTCGAAAAGGACGAGACCGGCATGGTCAACGCCGTGCTCGACCAGATCGCGCGCCAGTTCCGCGCCGACGAGTTCACGCGTGGCTAGCGGCAAACCAGTGTCCGGCGAGGACTGGCTGATCGCGCGCTATTTCCGGCCGCTTGCAACCGACCCCGGCGCCTTTCGTCTCGACGACGACGTTGCGGTGCTGAAGCCATCCGGGGATGACATCGTGGTGACGACGGATGCGATTGTCGAGGGCGTGCATTTCCTGCCCGATGATCCGCCCGATGCGGTCGCACGCAAGGCGCTGCGAGTGAGCCTCAGCGATCTCGCCGCGAAGGGCGCAACGCCGGCCGGTTTTGTGCTGACGCTGGCGCTCCGCACCGCGGATGAGGCCTGGCTAAAACCGTTCGCGGCGGCGCTGGGCGAGGACATCCGGCAGTTCGCATGTCCGCTGCTCGGCGGCGATACGGTGTCGACGCCGGGGCCGCTGATGGTTTCGGTGACTGCATTCGGCCGCGTGCCGCCGGGCAGAATGGTCCATCGCAGCGGCGCCAAACCCGGCGAGCGCGTGATGGTCACGGGCACGATCGGAGACGCCGGGTTGGGGCTGGCTATCCTCCGCGGGGGAAAGGTGCATGCCGCCGCCGATACAGCCGCACGGGCGATGCTGGTCGGGCGCTATCGCGTCCCGCAGCCGCGCGTGGCGATGGCCGAGATCGTTCGCGAATACGCCAGTGCTTCGATGGATGTCTCGGATGGGTTGGCCGGAGATCTGACAAAGCTCTGCGGCGCGTCGGGCGTGTCCGCCGTGGTCGATCTGGAGCAGGTGCCGCTGTCCGACGCGGCGCGGGGTTTGGTGTCGCGCGGCATTGTCGGACTGGAGACATTGATCGCCGGTGGCGACGATTACGAAATCCTCTGCGCGATTCCCGAAGAGCGTGTTGAGGGCTTCGAAGCCGCCGCGCAGCGCGCAGGGGTTGCGCCTAGTTCCATCGGAACGATCGTTGTGGGGAGTTCAGTTCCGAAGTTCGTCGACAAAGAGGGCAACGAAATCGCGCTGGAACGGCTGTCCTACAGCCATTTTTGAGGGCACCGCATCATGCCGTCGGCTTTATTTCCTGCCGGCCATTGCAATTTCGCTGAAAACCTATAGGTTGTAGCGCATTCGATTACCGCCGTGCCTTTTTGAACGCGCCCCGCGGGGCTTCTTTCCAGAGACATCGTCGAGATTGGATTTGAATCCGTGCGATCGCCGCGCGGAATGAAAAGCCTATGTGCTTTGGAGAAGAGAAAATGGCTACGGGAACAGTGAAGTGGTTCAACGGTCAAAAGGGTTTCGGTTTCATTGAGCCGAGCGATGGCAGCAAGGATGTGTTCGTGCACATCTCCGCCGTCGAGCGCGCCGGCCTTGGCGGGCTGGCCGAAGGTCAGAAGGTTCAGTTCGAACTCAAGACCGACAAGATGCGGGGCAAGGTAAGCGCGGAAAACCTGTCGCTGGTCTAAGGCCTCGAAACGGTCGTTTCACGGATGTACTGGAATGGCTCGTGAGCCCGCTCGATCCCTCCCGGGGTTGAGCGGGCTCTTGTATTTTGGCCGGGCCGAATACCCGATGCCCCGGGCGCCAGTTGGCTGGACGTATTCCGGGTGACACCTTTCAAAAATCGACGGTTTTCGCCCTTGGTGACATTGCGCCGGAGGGACGATTTTGGCATGGTCCCGCCCGATTTGAGGCCGCCCTTCTGGGCAGGGAGGGCCTCCTTTTTGTGCGTCCGCCGCAACTGCGGCGACGACGCGGGGGTGGAACGAACAAAAAACCGAGGCAAATTCAATGACAGCATTGTGGGTGATTGTGCTCTGCGGAGCGCTTTCGATTGTCTACGCCATCTGGGCCACATCTTCCGTTCTGAAATCGGACGCCGGCAATCCGCGCATGCAGGAAATCGCGGCGGCTGTCGCTGAAGGCGCGCAGGCCTATCTGCGCCGCCAATACATGACGATCGCCATGGTCGGCGTCGTGATCTTCGCGCTGCTGGCCTACTTCCTCGGCATGCTGGTTGCGATCGGCTTCCTGATCGGCGCGGTGCTGTCGGGCGCTGCCGGCTTCATCGGCATGAACGTTTCGGTTCGCGCCAACGTGCGCACCGCGCAGGCGGCGACCACTTCGCTGGCTGGCGGGCTCGAACTGGCCTTCAAGGCGGGTGCGATCACCGGCCTTCTGGTGGCCGGTCTCGCCTTGCTCGGCGTCACCATTTACTTCGCTTATCTCACCCAGTTCATGGGGTTGAAGGCCAACGATCGCGTCGTCGTTGACGCGCTGGTAGCGCTCGGCTTCGGCGCCTCGCTGATTTCGATCTTCGCCCGTCTCGGCGGTGGCATCTTCACCAAGGGCGCCGACGTCGGCGGCGACCTCGTCGGCAAGGTCGAAGCCGGTATTCCCGAAGACGATCCGCGCAACCCGGCGACCATCGCCGACAACGTGGGCGACAACGTCGGCGACTGCGCCGGCATGGCGGCCGACCTGTTCGAGACCTATGCGGTGACCGCCGTCGCCACCATGGTGCTCGCCGCGATCTTCTTCGCGACCTCGCCGCTGCTGGTGAACATGATGACCCTGCCGCTCGCCATCGGTGGCATCTGCATCATCACCTCGATCATCGGCACCTTCTTCGTCAAGCTCGGCGCCAGCCAGTCGATCATGGGGGCCTTGTACAAGGGCCTGATCGCCACCGGCGTGCTGTCGCTGCTCGGCGTCGCAGCCGTCATCCACTGGCTGATCGGTTTCGGCGAGCTGGCGGGCGTGAAGTACACGGGCATGGCGCTGTTCCAATGCGGCGTCGTCGGTCTTGCCGTCACCGGCCTGATCATCTGGATCACCGAATACTATACCGGTACCGATTATCGCCCGGTGAAGTCGATCGCCTCGTCCTCGGTCACGGGCCATGGCACCAACGTGATCCAGGGTCTGGCGATCTCGATGGAAGCGACTGCGATGCCCGCCATCGTCATCATCGCCGGCATCCTCATCACCTACAGCCTTGCCGGCCTGTTCGGCATCGCGATTGCGACCACGACGATGCTGGCGCTGGCCGGCATGATCGTGGCCCTCGACGCCTTCGGTCCGGTTACAGACAACGCCGGCGGCATCGCCGAAATGGCGGGCCTTCCGAAGGAGGTCCGCAAGTCGACCGACGCGCTGGATGCGGTCGGCAACACCACAAAAGCGGTCACCAAGGGCTATGCGATCGGCTCGGCCGGTCTCGGCGCATTGGTGCTGTTCGCGGCCTATAATGAAGACCTCAAGTTCTTCATCGCCAACACTCAGAAGTATCCGTACTTCCAGGGTGTGCTGCCCGACTTCTCGCTCAATAACCCCTACGTCGTGGTCGGCCTCTTGTTCGGCGGCCTGCTGCCGTATCTGTTTGGCGCGCTCGGCATGACAGCGGTCGGCCGTGCAGCGGGCGCGATCGTCGAGGAAGTGCGGCGCCAGTTCCGCGAAAAGCCCGGCATCATGCAGGGCACCGACAAGCCGGACTACGGCAAGGCGGTCGACCTGCTGACCAAGGCTGCGATCAAGGAAATGATCATTCCGTCGCTGCTGCCGGTGCTGTCGCCGATCTTCGTCTACTTCGCGATCTACGCGATCGCGGGCGGCGGCGCGGCCGGCAAGTCGGCGGCGTTCTCCGCCGTCGGCGCCATGCTGCTCGGTGTGATCGTGACCGGCCTGTTCGTGGCGATCTCGATGACCTCAGGCGGCGGTGCCTGGGACAACGCCAAGAAGTACATCGAGGATGGCCACTTCGGCGGTAAGGGATCAGACGCCCACAAGGCCGCCGTGACCGGTGACACCGTCGGCGATCCCTACAAGGATACGGCGGGTCCCGCGGTCAACCCGATGATCAAGATCACCAACATCGTGGCGCTGCTGCTGCTGGCGATCCTGGCGCACTAAGCCGGCGAGAGGTTGATCAAAACGAAAACCCCGCGGTACGAGCCGCGGGGTTATTCATGCGCGAGCCCGGTCGAGCATCTGCGATATCTGCTCGTCCCATTCTGGATGCAATTGCTTTAGCGGCGCGAGGAAATGACTCTCGGGCCCTGTCAACTCGTTCATGCGGCTTGCGCAGCGGCGTGCATCGTCCACTTTGCCGAGCGCGACATGGCAGCACGTGAGAGTTTCCAGTGTCGGACGAAACGTCGGGCGAATGGCGAGCACCCTGTTGGCGGTCGCAAGGGCGCGCTCGGCTTCTCCGGCGAGAAGCTGTGCATATGCGAGCAGATTGTACCAAGTGAGATTTTGCGGATCGTTCGGATTTAACGCCAGACCATGCTCAAGTGGTTCGATTGCCTCTCGGGCCAGGCCCGCGAACAGACGGGCCAGGCCGAGAACCAGATGCCCCAATGCGAAGCTTGAGCTCAATGCGATCGCTTTCTCGGCTGCCGATACAGCCACCAGCGGCGCATTGCTGTATGCGCTGGCAATGGCGAAGGCGTAGTGCGCATACGGATCTCTCGGATCGAGTGCTATCGCGTGCGCCGCGGCATCAACGCCTTCCTTGCTGTCCGCGCCGGGCGCGTCGCTCCAGCCGTACGCGATTATCCCGGCGCTGACGCGCCCGAGCCAGATGTGTGATTCCGGCAAATCCGGGTCGATTGTACAAGCGTGGCGAAAGAGCGCCCGCGCCGCCAGGTGGCCGTCGCGGGTGACCTTGTGGAAATGCCACATTCCCCGACGCACCAGGTCCCACGCAGTCATGTTGCCGGTATGCAGCATGGCCGCAACGTAGGATTCGCTTTTGAGAAGCTCGGGCTCGATCGCACCCGCTACCCGCTCGGCGATCTCGTCCTGGATCGCAAAGACGTCCGCCATCTCCAGATCGTAGCGCTCCGCCCATACATTGCTGCCGTCGCTCGCGTCGATGACCTGAGCCGTAATGCGCAGTCGAAGGGCGGATTGGCGAACGCTTCCCTGCAACACGTAACGCGCGCCAAGCTCGCGAGCGGCTTGCAGCACATCGATCTGCTTGCCCTTGAAAATAAAGGCAGAACCGCGCCCGATAACCCGGAACCAGCGAAACCGGGATAGCGCCGTGATGATGTCTTCGGTGAGCCCATCGGCGAGATATTCCTTATCGACCTCGCCAATGATGCCGAAAGGCAGAACCGCGATAATCGGGCGCGACTGGGCATTGCTCTCAGCGCGCTGCGGCGTGGCGCTCTGGGCCCGGGAAGCGACCGGCCCAGCAAACCGGTAGCCGACGCGCGGAACGGTAGTGATCCATTCAGCGCCGTCATGGGCGGTGCCGAGCAGCTTGCGCAGCGCCGCGATCTGGACTGACAGGTTGCTTTCCTCCACGGCGACGCCAGGCCAGGCAACGTCCATCAGGCTCGCTTTGCCGAGGATTTTGCCGGGCGACTGCAGGAAAGCCTGCAGCAGGAGGAGGCCCTTTTGGCCGACCGCGACCGGTCGGCCGTCCCGCGACAGCATTCCGCGATCCATATCAAGCATGAACGGGCCAAAGGTGAAGGGCTCGCTGGGCATGCGGCGAGCTTACCGAGCTTTGGAAGAATTTGGAATTTTTCGGACCAATCTTTGAGACTCCGGCCCTCCAGACAAGTGATCCTGCGCATGTTGGGCAAAGCAACCCGAACCGGAGAGATGACATGAGCAACATGATCGTACGGGAACGGCACGGCGTGGACTCGGGAGCTGGCGGGAAGGGGGTCGTCGTGAAGGGAAGTGCCGGCTACCGCGCCGAGCAGGGTTCTGACTATCAGCCGGGGATCAGCGCGGAGACTGTCGGCTCGAAAATGATCTGGCTCGGCATCATTACGCTGCCGGCCGGCCGACGCACCAAAGCCCACGTCCACGAGCATCATGAGACGGCGCTCTACATGATGAGCGGGGACGAGCTGGAGATCTGGACCGGCGACCAGCTACAGCACTGTGAAAAGGTGCATCCTGGTGACTACATCTACATTCCGGCGGGCGTCCTGCACGTTGCGGTCAATCGCGCCGACACGCCGTCGGTCTTCGTCGGATCGCGTAGTGAGGCGACTGCGCAGGAGAGCGTGGTGATGCGGCCGGAGATGGACGAGCGGGTCCCGTGAGTGGCCGCTGGCGATCCTGACGCACTGAGCGGCGACAAGCTGATCGAAAAAGAACCCCGCGGTGAAAGCCGCGGGGCTTTGATTTTGGATGAGACGTCTGGCGCTCAGCCCGCGTCCATCTGCAGACCTTCGCGCTTGATGATGTCGCCGAACTTCGTCGTCTCCGCCTGGAGGAAATCGGAATACTGCTGCGGCGTCCCATAATCGGTGCGTGCGCCGATCTTGGCCATCTGTTCCTTGATGTCATCGCGCTCCAGGAACACCTTGATCTCCTTGTTGAGCGCGTCGAGGACAGGGGCGGGCACACTCTTCGGCAGGAAAATGCCGAACCAGGATGAGACGTCGAATTTTGCAAGCTCCGGTGCGCTCTCACGCATGGTGGGGACCTTGGGCGCCAGCGCGGCACGCTCCGGCGTAGTCACCGCCAGAGCATTGAGCTTGCCGTCCAGAACCTGCGGCAGCGTCGGATAGAGATTGTCGAACAGGATCTGGATATCGCCGGCAAGCGCGGCCTGCAGCGCCGGGCCGGCGCCGCGGAACGGCACGTGAACCATTTTCAGGCCGGTCAATTGCAGGAACCAAGCACCGGTGAGGTGCGGGCTCTGTCCGACGCCGGACGAGGCATAGGTGAGCTTGTCCGGATTGGCCTTGATACAGGCGATCAGTTCTCCGATCGACTTGATGCCGGTCGACGGATGGGCCGACACGATATTTGGAATCCGGATCAAGTTGGAAACCGGCTGCAACTGATCCGCCTTGTAGGGCATGTTGCGGAAGATGCTGTAGGCGATCGCGTTGGGGCCGGGATTGCCAACGAGGATGGTGTGTCCATCCCCCTTGCTGCGAACGGCTTCGGCGGTGCCGATGGTGCCGCCGCCGCCGGAACGGTTTTCCACGACCGCGGACTGGCCCCACGCCTTCTGCAGATGTGCGGCCAGCAACCTCCCCATCACGTCGGTGGTGCCCCCTGGCGCCGCCGGCACGATGAGGCGCACGGTCTCGGTCGGTCGCCAGTCGGAGCCGAAGCTTGAGCGCGGCAAGATCGCTGCCGCTGAAATGGCTGCAGCTCCAGTCAAAACGCGGCGTCGAGAAATAGCTTTAATCTTCACAAGTTCACTCCCTGCTGAATCATTGTTTGCAGGAAAGCGTAGGCAGCGCGCATGCAGAGAGCAAGCGGGCGACTTGGCGCATGATTTCCGCGCCACGGAACAGAGTGAATCAGAACTGACCGAGCGCTAGTTAAAGCTGAGTAGCTTGAACAGCGGCGTCAGATAGCTGAGTTCCTGGCCAGACGTCGGCGTGGTGCGGCTGATGAAGTCGAAGATCTTGCCGTCCTGCAATCCGTAATTGGCGAGCCGCGTCACCTGGCGGTTCTTGTCGAAATAGATCGCGATCACGCGCTGGTCCACGACCTGCTGATTCATGAAAGCGACTTTGCGCTCGGAGCGCTGCGAGATGTAATAAAACACCTCGCCGTTCAAGGTCGCGACCGTGGATGGCGTTCCCATCACGATCAGCACCTGGTCCTGGCTGGCGCCGATCGGAATCTGCTCCAGCGCGTTGGGCGGCAGGATGTAGCCTTTCTGGAACTGCTCGCCGGTGCATCCGGCGAGCGCGGCGCAGACCAGTGCAATGGCTGCGCCGGCGCGAAAACCGCGCCGGCGCGCGGTCAGGCGGCGCGGCGTGGACACGCGGGCGCTCAGGTGGCTCATTTCGGTCATCTCAGGAATTCGCCCGTCCTCTTGCATCGCGCGGTGCGTTGACGTACCGGGCAGCACGCTTGATTGCAACATGCGCGGCCCGGGAGGGCTCGCTTGCGGAACCCACAATGCTTTGGCCGTTCAATCACTTCAGGAAACCCCGGACGCCGCTGCGCGGCACCATCGAGGCCATCTATGGCATGATCGTGACGCAGGCGCGAGAACCGTTGTTTTATCGGGACTTTGGGGTTCCGGACACGGTTAACGGCCGCTTTGACCTACTTCTCCTGCACTTGTGGCTGGTCCTGCGACGGCTGAAGTCGGTGGAAGGCGGCACGACGCTATCGCAGGGGCTATTCGACCATTTTTGCAACGATATGGACGATAATCTGCGCGAGATGGGGGTCGGAGACCTCGCGGTGCCGAAGCGCATGCAGGCCTTTGGCGAAGCCTTCTATGGCCGGACCGCGGCCTATGACCTTGCGCTGACCGAGGGCCGCGAGGCACTGGCGCAGGCGATGTGCAAGAACATCCTGAACGGCGGGAACATCGAAAAAGCCCGACTGCTGGCCGCTTACGTCGAGGCGGCCATGGCGGACCTCGACAGCCTCGACGAGGCGACGCTGGTCAACGGCCGGGGCAAGTTTCCCTCGCCGGAGAAAGCAGGCGCGCAACAATGAGCAAGACTGGCACAGAGAAGGCCAACCCGTGGCGTGTTCCCGTTGCGGTGGCGCAGATCCCTGAGACGGGCCTCCATCGCGATATCGAGGCCGATCAGGCCATCCGCAAAGCCATGGCCGACACGGGCGACTTGCGCGAGGTGCTATCGGCGCAGGCTTCCTTCGACGTGACGCCGAAGAGCGGCGGCCGCTTCCATGTGGCTGGCCATGTGCGGGCGCGGATCGGGCAGACCTGCGTGGTGACGCTGGAAGAGATCGAGAACGAGATCGACGAGCCGATCGACCTGATATTCGCTCCGCCCGAGCAGATCCCGCAGATGGCCGCGCTGGTCGATGACGCGGAGGCGAGCGACGAGGAAACGCCCGATCCGCCCGAGCCGATCGAGAGCGGCGTGATCGATCTCGGCAGGGTTGCCACCGATGCATTGTATCTCGCGGTCGATCCATATCCGCGCAAACCCGGCGCCGTATTCGAGCCGATGGTTGAAGCCGCCAATCCCGAGGATCACCCATTCGCGGCGCTCAAGGCGTTGAAGGCGGCGGCACCGAAAAGGCCGCGGGCCAGGAAGCCCAAGGGCAAGTAGGCGGGAGTTAAAATGGCCGGCGAAGCTGCCGTAGAGTGAGGTAATTCTGAAATCACGCCAAAAATATCCCGTAAGGTGTTGAATTGCATAGAAATATCTGCCATCCGTGATTCCGGGCCACACAGCTTCCCCTTTCGCCAAAAGAGCGTGGTCAAGAGGTTGTGTCGGGGCGGGGACACGCTATTGTCGCGGCCCGGCGGGGGCGCGGGTTGCGTTTCGCCAGGCGCCGCGTAGCGGCGCCATTCCAGTGCGCGGCCGGGCTCTACGAGGGCCGCAAGAGATCAGGTTTCCGGGACGTTCATGCCGCAAAAGGTTCGCATCGCGCTTGACGCCATGGGTGGCGATGTCGGCGCATCGGTCGTCATTCCCGGCGCTGCAATTTCTTTGAAGCGGCATCCCGACAGCGAATTCCTGCTCTACGGCGACAGCAAGCAGATCGACGAACAACTCGCCAAGTACCCGGCGCTGCAAAAGGCGTCGCGCGTGATCCACACCGACGTCACTGTGAGCATGCACGACAAGCCGAGCCAGGCGCTGCGGCGCGGCCGCAAGACGTCGTCGATGTGGCTTGCGATCGATGCGGTGAAGAGAAAGGAGGCCGACGTCGCGGTCTCCGCGGGCAATACCGGCGCGCTGATGGCGATGGCGCGTTTCCATCTGCACACCATGCAGGGGATCGATCGTCCGGCCATTGCCGGCGTGTGGCCGACGGCGCGCGGCGATTCCGTCGTGCTCGACCTCGGCGCCACGATCGGCGGCGACGCGCACCATCTCGTGGCGCTGGCGGTGATGGGCAGCGCAATGGCGAGCGTGCTGTTGAACCGGGAACGGCCGACTGTCGGCCTCCTCAACATCGGGGTCGAGGAGATCAAGGGTCATGAGGAGATCCGCGAGGCCGCCGAGCTGCTGCGCGCGTCGCAGCTCAATTATATCGGCTTCGTCGAGGGCGACGGGATCGGCGCGGGCGCGGCTGACGTGATCGTGTCGGAAGGTTTTAGCGGCAACATCGCGTTGAAGGCCGCGGAGGGAACCGCACGCCAGATGGCGGATTTTCTGCGCAATGCTATGGCCTCAAGCTGGTTTTCTCGGATCGGTTACCTGTTCGCCCGGAGCGCGTTCAAGGCGCTGCGGGACAAGCTCGACCCGAATAAATCCAATGGCGGTGTGTTGCTCGGCCTGAAAGGCGTGGTTGTCAAAAGCCATGGCGGAATCAGCGCCGAAGGCTTTGCCTACGCGGTCGATGTTGGCTATGAGATGGTCCGCTGCGATCTCCTCACCAAGATCAATCAGATGATAAATAGCGACGGCAGTGCGCTGGCACCGACCGCGCAGGAGGCTGTCTCGTGACTGCGAAACGTTCGGTGGTGCTGGGCTGCGGCTCTTACCTGCCGCAGAAGGTGCTGACCAATGCCGAACTGGCGGCCCGAATCGATACTTCGGACGAGTGGATCGTGCAGCGTACCGGCATTCGGGAGCGCCACATCGCGGCCGAAGGCGAGTTCACCTCGCACCTGGCGATCAACGCCGCGCGCGCGGCGCTGGAACATGCCGGCCTCGACGCCCAGGCGATCGATCTGATCGTGCTCGCGACCTCGACGCCGGACAACACCTTTCCGGCCACCGCGGTTGCAGTCCAGAACGGGCTCGGTATCCATCATGGCGCCGCCTTCGATCTGCAGGCGGTGTGTTCCGGCTTCGTCTTTGCGCTCGCCACCGCCGACAATTTCCTGCGCTCCGGCGCCTACAAGCGTGCCCTGGTGATCGGTGCGGAGACGTTCTCGCGCATTCTCGACTGGAACGACCGCGGCACCTGCGTGCTGTTCGGCGACGGCGCCGGCGCGGTCGTACTGGAGGCGCAGGATCAGCCGGGTTTGCCTTCCGATCGCGGCGTGCTCACGACCCATCTGCGCTCGGACGGCCGGCACCAGTCGAAGCTGTTCGTGGACGGTGGCCCGTCCACGACGCAGACCGTCGGCCATCTGCGGATGGAGGGCCGCGAAGTGTTCAAGCACGCGGTCGGCATGATCACGGACGTGATCGTGGACGCCTTCAATGCGACCGGGACGACGGCCGAGGACATCGACTGGTTCATCCCGCATCAGGCCAACAAGCGAATCATCGATGCTTCGGCGCATAAACTTCATATTGCGCCGCAGAAGGTGGTGTTGACCGTCGATTTGCACGGCAACACGTCGGCTGCGTCAATCCCGCTGGCGCTCGCGGTTGCCGTCAGGGACGGGCGGGTAAAGAAGGGCGATCTGGTGCTGTTCGAGGCCATGGGCGGCGGCTTCACCTGGGGTTCCGCACTGGTGCGCTGGTAGACGCGGCGCAGAAATGCTGTTTAAAATTGTAGTGCGGTTCCATGCTTCTGCATGATGGTCGCTGTTGACCATTGCGTGCTAACCTCATAATTTCAGGGAATAAATTTTGTTCGCCGAGAGTGCGGGGCAGGCGATGACCGGGACCGGAAAAACAGTTACACGCGTGGATTTGTGCGAGGCGGTCTACCAGAAGGTGGGCCTGTCGCGGACGGAATCCTCGGCGTTTGTTGAGCTCGTTCTGAAAGAAATTACCGATTGCCTGGAGAAGGGCGAGACGGTGAAGCTGTCGTCGTTCGGCTCCTTCATGGTGCGCAAGAAGGGTCAGCGTATCGGACGTAATCCGAAGACCGGTACTGAAGTGCCGATCTCGCCGCGTCGCGTGATGGTGTTCAAGCCATCGGCGATCCTGAAGCAGCGGATCAACGGCCACGCGCCCGGCAACGGCGAAAGTAAGACCGATTAACAAGACCGACTAGCGAGATCGAGTAACACGGCCGCGTAGCAAGGCGAGTACCGCGTCTTCACCAACGAAATAAGTTGAGAGGAGCTGGCACTTGGACAAGGCGCCCGATGCGTTTCGCACCATCAGCGAAGTCGCTGAAGAACTCGACATTCCCCAACACGTGCTGCGGTTTTGGGAGACGCGGTTCGCCCAGATCAAGCCGATGAAGCGAAGCGGCGGGCGGCGTTACTACCGCCCGGACGACGTCGACTTGCTGAAGGGCATCCGCCGTCTGCTGTACGGCGAGGGCTATACGATCCGCGGCGTGCAGCGGATCCTCAAAGAGCACGGCATCAAATCGGTGCAGGGCCTCGCCGACCAGACCTCGGCGGTCACTTTCGGCGCCGTCGAGGAAGCGATCGGCCTCAGCCTGCAGGAGCCCGATGAGGGCGAGATCCCGACCGTCGCAGCCGACGACGAGGATTACGAGACTGAAGAGAAGGAAATCGACTACCGCTTTGTCGATACCGACGACGACGGCATTTTGCTGCCGTTCGCCAGAGGCAAGCCGGGCCCGTCGGACGCCGACCGCGAGCGCCTGGAGCGGGTGCTGCAGGACCTGATCACCTGCAAGCAATTGCTGGATAACGCAATGAAGGACGGCTGAGAAGGACGGCTGAGAAGGACGGCTGAGCGGGCGGACGGAACTGGTGGTCTACCGGCCGCAATGAGGCCGCTCTCCTGCCTTGCGCCGGGCGCTGATCGCAGCTAATGGAACGGCATCGGAGCGTGGCGCAGCCCGGTTAGCGCACTAGTCTGGGAGACTAGGGGTCGAAGGTTCAAATCCTTTCGCTCCGACCATTTCTTTCACGGTGGCGATTTTGATCGCTGCTAGATGCCGAGAACCCAGACGGCAACAATGGTCCCCAAGACAGCTATTCCGCTGACTGTCCAGCCGGTCAAATAGGCCGCACCATCGGTTTCCGGTCGATCGACCATAGTATCGCGCCACTGGGTCATGGCGGCCTCCTGTTCATTTTTATTGATACTGCCTCCCGTATGTAAGTCGCTGCCGCGGGCTCAAGGTTCAAGCTACGCGGCCGCGAAGTATTTCCCCGCAGTCTTCATGACCCAACCAAGCTCGATACCTGCGCATGTCCAACCGGTCGGAGACGCGCGGCGTCCTGGGCATGCCGGCTGTGGGGTTCTTCAACCTCAGGGCTCTTGACGTGAGCTCGAGCTGCGGCCCTGCCGCCTGCTCGGCGCTACATCGTGGACCGACCACCGCGGCGTGCTTCTGTAGCGCCCGGCCAAATGTGCTCGCCTGCGGCTATTTCAGCGAATTGGCCTCGCGGCGGATCAAAGCTGTGCCGTGCATGGGGACTTGCACGGCATTTCCGATGCCCAGCCGTGTCAATTCCGCAACTGGATCGCAGTCCCGACCTTCAATAGGCTTGCCGCAACCGGCGGGCAGGTCGGGAAAGGCGACGGAGATGCACCCGTCATCAGGGAATCGAAACGCGAGGGTCAGCCCATGAAAACACGTCCGACCGGCGTGATACCGCCGATGACGACGCCGTTCCGAAAGGACGGCGAGATCGATTTCAAACTCGTTGCATCGCAGGTCGATTGGCTGATCGGGGCCGGCAGCCACGGCATTGCGGCCGGCGGTTCGACCGGGGAGGGACATACGCTCGATCACGAAGAATATCGTGATCTGGTGGCGGCGACGGTGGAGGCCGCGAAAGAGCGCGCGCCAGTGATCGCCGGCATCATCGTCGATTCCACCCGCGATGCGATCCGGCGCGGCAAGCTGGTGCGCGACATGGACGTCGCAGCACTTCAGGTGACGCCGGTGCACTATCTGTTCAAGCCGGACGAGCAGGCGATGGTCGACCATTTCCGCCGCATGGCCGACGAAACCGGCATGCCGATCATCATCTACAACGTGGTGCCGTGGTCGTACCTCTCGCCGGCGCTGCTGACCCGGATCATGAACGAGGTGCCGCTCGTCGTCGGCGTCAAGCAGAGCGCGGGGGATCTGAAACTGTTTGCCGACCTCATGATCATGGCGCCGGATAAATTGATCTACAGCGCGGTCGATGCGTTGATGTATCCGTCCTATACGCTCGGGGCGCATGGTTCGATCGCGGCGATCCTGAGCGCCGCGCCGCATGCTTCCGTCGAGCTCTGGAATGTGGTCAAGGCAGGCAACCACACTCGCGCGCTCGAGCTGCACAAGAAACTGCTGACGCTGTGGAACGCGATCGTCTCGGACAATCTGCCGGCATGCACGCGCTATGCGCAGTCATTGCAGGGGCTGCCGACGACATTCTCCCGCGCGCCGATGCCGGAAGCATCGCCCGCGCAGCAGGCAGCGATCCGGAAGGCGCTGGAGGGTTTGGGCGCGCTCGGCGGCTCGCGCGAGGCGGCGGAGTAAATTCCGCTGCGCGAAAACGCCCTGTAAGACAATCGAGCCGCCCGTCTCGCGGACGGCTTTACCGGCAGCTCCCACCTGTTACTGTCGTTCGGCACGGGCTCCATGTCATGAGGGCCCCAACTCAAAAAATGAAAACCGAGGTAAGCGTCTCAATGAAGGATTTTGCCGGAAAGTTTGCCGTGATCACCGGGGGCGGCACGGGCATGGGCCGCGAGCTCGCGCGTCAGCTCGTGGCCGAGGGCTGCAATGTCGCGATGTGCGACGTCTCACCGGAAGCGATGGCCGAGACCAAGCGGCTGTGCGAGGCGGAAACGCTGCCGCAGGGCCTGCGCGTCACCACCCATGTCGCCGACGTTTCGATCGAGGCGCATCTGCAGCGCTTCCGTGACGAACTGATCGAGCAGCAGGCAACCGACAAGATCCATCTGTTGTTCAACAATGCCGGTATCGGCGGCGGTGGCAGTCTGTTCACCAACACGCGCGAACAGTGGGAGCGCACCTTCAACATCTGCTGGGGCGGCGTCTATCTCGGCGTCCGCACTTTTCTGCCGCTTATGATTAAGGCCGACGAGGCCCACATTATCAACACATCGAGTGTCAACGGGTTCTGGGCGTCCGTGGGCCTGGGTGCCTCGCACACAGCCTACAGCGCCGCCAAGTTCGCAGTGAAAGGCTTTACCGAAGCGTTGATGACGGATCTGCGGCTCAACGCTCCGCACATCAAATGCTCTGTCGTGATGCCCGGGCATATCGGCACCTCGATCGTTGCCAATTCGCGCAAGATCCAGAGCGGATCGGAATCCGATGAACTCAGCCCGAACGAAATTTTGGCGACGCGGCAGCGCCTGAAGGGTATGGGCATCGACACCGAGCCAATGTCGGATGACGACATCCAGAAGATCGCACTCGACCGCGCCCGCACTTTCCGTGAGGAGGCGCCGACCACGGCGGCGGCTGCGGCAAAAATCATCCTCGACGGCGTCAAGGCCGAGCGCTGGCGGATTCTCGTCGGCGACGATGCTCACAAGCTCGACGAGCGGGTGCGGCAGGCCCCGGAGAAGGCCTACACGCCGGAGTTCTACAAGAGCTTTACGGAAGAGGTCGGCTGGCGGCTCGGGTAGCGGACGATCGGTTCTGATGGAATCAGAACCGGCACTTTGCATTCTGGACGCGTCATCACGGCAACTGACGCCGCTCACGCGCGCGAGACGCGCTGACGCGAACCCGGGCGGTAGGCGAGGCGGGTATGCCCTGAGCAATAGGGCATGCCTTCCACCGGCGTATTGCCGCAAAAGCAGAAGTCCTCTGCGCCTGGCGTGCTGATCGGCCAGCGGCATGTTTCGTTGCTGAGTTCGAGCAGCGAGCAACGATTGTCGCTGAT
Source organism: Bradyrhizobium sp. sGM-13 (assembly GCF_018398875.1). Classification (GTDB taxonomy): domain Bacteria; phylum Pseudomonadota; class Alphaproteobacteria; order Rhizobiales; family Xanthobacteraceae; genus Bradyrhizobium. The sequence goes on from NZ_JAGWDK010000005.1 coordinate 339,031, forward strand.
AATCGGCTCTTCCTGGAACGGCTGCGCGTGTTCGTAGACGGCTTGCAGAACTTGATACTGCAGTCTGGGGACGGATTTCCTGGAGCGCTCCCTGGCAACTTTGGTCGGACGAGGTTCGGCGGGGGCGGGGCCGCGCGTCAATTGCAGGCGCGAGAGTTTGCCGATCACGGCGTTACGGCTGACACCGATGCTGGCCGCGATCTCGCGGCAGGTGAGGCCGGCTTCAAAATGGCTTTTCAGGAGTTCGACGCGATCGGTGGTCCAGGTCGGTAGGTTCGTAAGCATTTTTTCGGTTCCACATTCTGTGAAAACCGCCGCGTTGCTCCCGTCAGGACGTCTTGCCGTTGTCGCGGATTGCAAGCAGCCCATCCTTAATGGCGAGCCGAATGCCTTCCTCGATCAGGGTCCTTGCAACGCCGGGAACACTTGTGCCGTGGGTGCCCTGTCTCACCAGTCTTTCCATATAAGCGATGGTCGAGAGCGCCAAGGTCACGGGAACGCGGTCGGTTTCGGCTTTTTCTGTAGCCATGGGGAACGCTAACTTTTAAACGCTGTACTGAAAAGTTACTATTTCGACTCTATTTAGTTTTGCACACATGAGTCAAACGGCTTGTGGATATCTCTCTATCCGTTTGAAAAACAAATTAAAAGCGAAGGGCGGGTTTGTGGATTAACCAAAGCGCTTGTGACGCGCAGCGCGCGGCAGTCTCAGCGGCGGTTACAGGCCCGGCGAAACGATCCAGCCGTGTGGGGGTCATTTCCCCATTGCTTCGCGCTGCAAGGAATGCCGATGATGCCCTGGGACGGCGGCAAGGGCGCAATGACGGTAACGAACGGTCTCTACACTATTCATATTGAGATGACGGACGGCGGCCATGGCCGCGCGCACGGCGTGATCGTACTGCTCGACGGCAAGATCGCCGGCGGTGATTCCTATTTCTATTACACGGGCTCTTACACCGCAGATCGCGGCAAGTGGCGCGGCGAACTGATCACCAACGAGCACACGAAATCGGTCGGCGCACTGCCGCTATTTGGTGGGCGCGAAGTCACGTGCGGCTTCAGCGGGTCGTACGCCGCCGATGGCGCGCAAGTGCAGGGGACTGCGCTGGTCGGAAAGACCAGCGTATTGTTCTACGCCAGGCTGAAGCTGCGCTCTCCTTTTTAAAGAGGCGCAGGTCGTCCAATCAGCCGTGCACGACCGCCTTCGCGATCATGCAGTGAATGCCCTTGGAGCCGTTCACCGTTTGCGTCACGCGCAGATCGGCGGCGAGGCTGCAGAGCGTGTAGGCATCCTCGCGCGACAGATTGCGCTTCTCACCGAGCAGCACGATCATGTCGCGCAGCGCCCGCACCACACATTGATCGAGATCGGGGTCCATCGCCATTGTCATGTAATGGTCAGGCGTTTCCGCGCGGGGATAGGCGAGCCGCAGGTCCTTGCGCAGCGTCAGACGGAAGCGGCCCTGCAGCGCGGTCTCGATCGCGGTGACGCAGACTTCGCCATCGCCCTGCACACCGTGGCCATCGCCGCAGGAGAACAGCGCGCCCGGCACGAACACCGGCAGATACAGCTTGGCGCCGGCGCCCAGCTCCTTGTTGTCGAGATTGCCACCCATCGCGCGCGGGATCAGCGAGGTGATGCGGCCCCAGGCGGGCGGCGGCGCCACGCCCATCACGCCGAAAAACGGCTTGAGCGGCAGATCGAGCCCCCACGGCATCCGTCCCACCATCCCCTCGCGGTCGAGCGGAATGTTCAGGATCCGCGTTTCGTGAAAATCGTCGGGTAGCGTGCCCGCCAGCGGACGGATCAGATTGTAGCCCCAATCCTGCCGGAGCTGGACGTCGAGAATATCGACCTCCAGCACGTCGCCGGGCTCGGCCCCTTCCACGGCGACCGGACCGGTGAGAATATGGCCCGGCAGCATCCGCTCGCTTCGCACGTGTATCTCGGCAAGCTCGGGAGGTACGTGAAACTTGCTGCGATCAGGCACCACGTCCGGGCCGCCGGTCACGGTGTCGATGGTGACTTCTTCGCCGCTGGCGATGGTCAGGACGGGCTTCAATTTGGCTTCGAAGAAGCCCCAGTGGCAGGTTTCGGGGCTGGAATGCAGGTGATGATGGGGCATGCGGAGGCTTTTGGTTGCTGCAATGGCGTCGTATGACGCTGTACCAGACATTATCAGAGGCTTCCCTTGTTTTTTGTCCTGTCCAAGACGCTCGGCTTTCTGCTGTTGCCGACGAATCTGCTGATCGGCATAGGCTTCGTCGGCGCCATCCTGCTGTTCACGCGCTTTGCATCGCTCGGCCGCAAACTGGTGATCGCAGCCGTTCTGCTGCTCGTCATCTGCGGACTGTCGCCGCTCGGGAACCTGCTGCTCTATCCGCTGGAGCAACGCTTTCCGCCGTGGGACGGGGCGCGCGGCGGGCCTGACGGCATCATCGTGCTCGGCGCGTCTATCGAAGCCGATCTTTCCACTGCGCACGGCACACCGGTGGTGCGCAGCTCACCCGACCGCCTGATCGCGGCTGCCGCGCTGGCACACCGCTACCCGAAGGCGCGCATTGTTTTCTCCGGCGGCAGTGCGAAACTGATTTCGAACGACGCCAGGGAAGCCGATTTCGCTGGCGCCATCTTCGAAAGCCTCGGCATCGACAAGTCGCGGCTGATCATGGAACGGGGTTCCCGCAACACGCAGGAGAATGCGGAATTCTCCAAGCGGCTGCTTGCGCCCAAGGAAGGCGAGCGTTGGCTGTTGGTGACCTCGGCCTTCCATATGCCGCGATCGATCGGCCTGTTCCGGAAGGCGGGATTTGCGGTCGAACCTTATCCCGTCGACTGGCGGGTCGGCGGATGTGACGATGTATTTGACTTCACCAATATCGCGATCGATGGACTCGGACGGACCGATGTCGCAGTGCGCGAGTGGATGGGCCTGATCGCTTACCGCGCCACCGGCAAGATCGACGAGTTGTTGCCGGGCCCGGCAAAGTAGCAGCGGGCAGCCAGCCGGGCTACAATCAAACGACAGGCGCCGGCTAAGCGCGCCGATTTGGGAGTTGACGCCATGCAACAGCAAACGCCGGAAGCGTTCGATTTCGCCGGCATGGTGGCCGACCTGAACAGTCTGCTACGGCTGAAGACGACTGTGATCGGTATCAAGATGTTTGCCAGCGTCGAGGAGATGACGGCAATTCCAAAAATCCGGCGTCCCTCGGCGGTGCATACCACCGATCAGATCGTCAGCATGGCTTCGCGGCTCGGCTGGACCGTCGGCATCACCGGCGACGATCTGGTCGGCGCGCAATGCCGTGCGGTGATCGGGCTTGCGCCGCAGGACGAGAAGTGGCTCGCGGGGGAAAACTACGTGGGCGTCTGGCATGGCACCGCCGAGGACGCACGCAAGCGTCAGGAAGCGCTCGACGTTGTGCCCTTCGGCCAGTACCAAGCGATGGCGGTGAGCCCGCTCACCAGCGGACGGCTCAATCCGCCGGATATCTGTCTGGTCTACGCCACGCCCGGGCAGATGATCATTCTGATCAACGGCCTGCAATATACCGGTTACAAGAAATTCGAATGGGGCGTGGTCGGCGAGACCGCCTGCGCGGATTCCTGGGGCAGGGCGCTCAAGACCGGCGAGCCATCGCTCTCGCTGCCGTGCTTTGCCGAACGGCGTTATGGCGGCGTGCCTGATGAGGAGATGCTGATCGCGCTCAAGCCGGAGCACCTTGCCAAGGCCATCATAGGCATGAAGCAGCTCGCGAAGAACGGCCTGCGCTATCCGATCGCGCCCTATGGGATCCAAGCTGATGTGCGCGCCGGGATGGGCGTGTCCTATCCGAAGAAATAGTCCAGCCGTCATTGCGAGGAGCGAGGCGATGACGCGTCCGCCGTAGCTCAAGGAGCGAAGGCGGAAGCAATCCAGCCTTCCATCGTGGCTCGATTTCTGGATTGCTTCGCTTCGCTCGCAATGACAAAACGGGCCAAATTCGTATCTGTAGGAAATCCCAGTTATGTCTTCGTCGAAATTCGACATCGTCGTCTATGGCGCCACCGGCTTCACCGGTCAGCTCGTCGCCGAATATCTCGCCGAGCATTACAAAGGTGACGCCAGCCTCAAATGGGCGATGGCCGGCCGCAGCAAGGACAAGCTCGCTGCCGTCCGTGATGCGATCGGTGCGCCCAAGGACACGCCGTTGATCGTGGCCGATTCAAGTGATGTGGCATCGCTGAAAGCGATGGTGGAGCAGGCGAAGTCGGTGATTGCGGGTGTTGGCCCATATCAGTTGTACGGAAGCGATCTGGTTGCCATCTGCGCTGCAACCGGCACCGATTATCTCGACTATTGCGGCGAGCCGATCTGGATGCGGCAAATGATCGACGCGCACGAGGCGCAGGCGAAAGCGAGCGGAGCGCGGATCATGTTCTCATGTGGCTTCGACTCGCTGCCGTTTGAACTTGGTGCGTTCTTCGTCCAGACGGAGGCCAAGCGCGTGTTAGGTGGGCCCGCCTCTCGCGTCAAAGGTCGGGTGCGCGATATGCGCGGCACGCTCTCTGGCGGTACTGCCGCAAGCGCCAAGGCGACGTTCGGCGCTGTCGCCAGGGATCTCAGCCTCATCTCCATCCTGAACGATCCCTTTGCGCTCACACCGGGATTTAGCGGCGTGCGCCAGCCGCGCGGTAACAAGCCGGCTTACGAAGAAGATCTTCAATCCTGGGCCGCGCCTTTCACGATGGCGTTGATCAACACACGCAACGTTCATCGCTCTAACATGCTTATGGGATTCCCGTACGGCCGCGAGTTCGTCTACGACGAAATGGTATTGACCGGTCCCGGCGATCGGGGAGAAGCGAACGCGAAGCTTGTAGTGGCTGCGAATAACGAAAAGACCGGCCCCAACGCACTCAAGCCGGGCGAGGGGCCGTCGAAGGAAGAGCGCGAAAATGGCCGTTACGATTTGCTCTATGTCGCGACCGCGCCTGATGGACGACAGGTGCGCACGTCCGTGAAAGGCAACTGCGATCCCTACGGCGCGACGGCGAAGATGATCTCCGAATGCGCGATCTGTCTGTTGCGCGACGCGCCCGATGTGCCGGCCGGCATATGGACGCCGGGTGCAGCAATGCAGCACAAGTTGATCAGGCGGTTGGTTGATCACGCGGGGCTGACGTTTGAAGTTGAGAAATAGCCGCAGATCGTAGGGTGGGCAAAGCGCAGCGTGCCCACCGTCAATGTGCGGGTGGATAGATGGCGGGCACGGCGCAAGCGCCTTTGCCCACCCTACGCTGCTACGAGTCGCAATCGCTCCGCCCGCGCCGGATCATGGCCCGCCTTCCAGCGTTCGGCGGCGACGAACATGCCCCACATCGTTCCCAGCATCATCCAGAAGTGCCGCCAGTGGTCGGTATCGATGATGAAGCTCTCGCCGACCGTGCCGAGGAAGGCTGCGAAGATTGCCAGATAGGCCGGTTGCCAGGGCGCGCGGACGAAGACATAGCGGAAGCCCGTCAGAACCGTGACGAAGACCAGCGTCGGATAGCAGACGCCGGAGAGCCAACCGCCCGACATGAACGCGTTCAGGTACGAATTGTGGGTGTCTTCCGGGAAGTAGCGGGTGAACTGTAGCGGGCCGATGCCGAATGGCAGGCCCAATGCCATTTCTGCGCCGAGGATGTGCCGGCCGAACCGGCCGAAGCGGCCTTCGTCGTAGCTCTGGTCCAGGCTGGCGCGCTCCTTGAATAGCTGCGCAATCGAATCGAACGACAGCAGCACCGCAACCAGCGCGGCCGCCAGCACGACGGTAACGAGCGCCATCACGATGATGCGCGAGCGCTGTGACTGCGAGCGGCTGGTCAGCACCATCAATGCCAGCGTGAAGGCGGATGTAACGATCAGTTGACCCCACGCGGCGCGGGAGAACGAAAGCAGGATTGCTAGCGATATCACGCCGAACGCGATGGCACTGCGGAGCGACTTGCCGAACTTGTCGGAGACGACGCTTTGCAGCGCGAACAGCCCGGGCAGGATCAGAAACGCGCCGAGCACGTTCGGGTCCTTGAAGGTGCCGCGGGCGCGGTCATACAGTGTCAGCAGGTCGCGACCGCCGGGGACGAGATTGAAGTAACCCGCGATGCCCGCGAGCGCCGCAATCATCGCGCCGACGATGAGGCCGCGCCGGAGCATGTCGAGCCGCGCCGCGGTATCCTCGGAGATCACCATCGCGAAGAAGATGACCGTGATCGCCATATACCAGGAGGTCGCAATCCAGCTCGGCACGTTGGGCCGATCCATTACGGCGGCGGCACTGATGCTGTAGCCGAGGTTGAGCAGGAACAGGAGCAACAGCAGCGGCATGAACACCAGCCGCATCCGTGCGCCCGTGGCGAAGAAGATCACCGAGGCAGCAAGCGTCGCCAGCTCATAGGGGCTCGGCTCGATGAAGACGATGGCGATGGACGCGCCCACCAGCCATACCAGCGCGCGCTGCAGCGCGAGCACGCCGGGCGCGGCTGTTATCGATGGGAGTGATTCCCCGGCTGTCGCCGCATACGCCATCACATACTCACGCAACTCAACAGAACAATTGAACCGCCGCTTCCGTCATTGCGAGCAAAGCGACTTGTCCGCCGTAGCTCGACGAGCGAAGGCGGAAGCAATCCATGGCGCCCAGCGACGATAGATGGATTGCTTCGTCGCTATCGCTCCTCGCAATGACGGTTTGCGTGTCCTCAACTCAATACGCGTTCTCGCTCTTGGTCATCAGTGCGATCGGCGTCTTGAGCAGGATGTAGAGATCGAACAGCACCGACCAGTTCTCGATGTAATACAGATCGAACTCGACGCGCTTCTGGATCTTCTCGTCGGTGTCGACTTCGCCGCGCCAGCCGTTGATCTGCGCCCAGCCGGTGATGCCGGGCTTGACGCGGTGGCGCGCGAAATAGCCGTCGACGGCTTCGTCGAACAGCCGACTTTGCAACTTGCCTTGCACGGCGTGCGGGCGCGGCCCGACCAGCGACAAGTTGCTCTTGAACACGACGTTAAAGAGCTGCGGCAGTTCGTCGAGGCTGGTCTTGCGGATGAAGCGCCCGACGCGGGTGACGCGCGGGTCATTCTTGGTCACGACCTTGGAGGCGGTCGGATCGGCCTGATGGTGGTACATCGAGCGAAACTTGAAGACATCGATGCGCTCATTGTTGAAGCCGAACCGCTTCTGGCGGAACAGTATCGGCCCGGGGCTGTCGAGCTTCACTGCAATCGCGACCAGACCCATCACCGGCAGCGCCAGCAGCAGGATCACGAAGCCGACGACGTGGTCGAACAGCCACTTCATCACCAGGTCCCAGTCGGTGATCGGCGCCTCGAACACGTCGAGGGTAGGCACCTCGCCGAGATAGGAATAGGAGCGGGGACGGAAGCGCAGTTTATTGGTATGGGCCGAAAGGCGGATATCGACCGGAAGCACCCAGAGCTTCTTCAACATATCGAGAATGCGCGTCTCGGCCGAAATCGGCAGCGCGAACAGCACGAGGTCGATGCGGGTGCGGCGCGCAAACTCGACGATGTCGTCGACCTTGCCGAGCTTGGGACTGCCGGCGCAGGTGTCCATCGCGCGGTCGTCGTTGCGGTCGTCGAACACGCCGAGCACATGGATATCGGAATCGTCCTGCGTTTTGAGCGCTTGGACGAGTTCCTCGCCGTTCTGGTCCGCGCCCACGATGATGGTGCGGCGATCGAGCCGGCCCTGACGGGCCCAGCGGCGCACCAGCGAGCGCAGGAACAGGCGCTGCGTGACCAGCGCCGCGAGGCCGCTCACGAAAAACGCCGTAAGCCACAGCCGCGAAATCTCGCTGCCGAGCTTCACGATGAAGGATGCGCCGATGAACAGCAGGAACACGAACGCCCAGGATGAAATCATCCGCGTCATCTGGCGAAGATGGCCGCGGAATACCTGCACCTGGTAGATATCGGCGGCCTGGAAGCAGATCACGGCCGTTGCCGCCACGCCGAAGATCGCCGCGAGAAATTCCCAGGAAAAACCGCTGAGAGGCACGACGTAACCAAAATAGAGCGCAGTGCCGATCGCGCTCAACATCGCGAAATCGATCACGCGAACCACGCCTGCGATCACGATCGGCGAATAGGCGCGGCCAACTTTCTGATTGGTGACGGCGAGCGCTGCCGGAGACAGCCTGCGGCGCCGTTCGATCTGCGGACGATCGGCGCTGGCGGTCGCCGCGGCATCGAGCATCGAGCGTGCGTTAATCGGTTCCACTGGTCCACGTCCGTTCTTGAGCGGGCACATAGCAACGTGCCCGCCGGTGCGGAATTCCCCACACCACGGACTTACGGGACAAATCGGAAGAAACAGTTACGTCGGTAATTTTCGGTTAACGATTGGCAAACGCCTCGCGGTAGCCGGCAACAACGCCCTCGACCATCGCCTTCTGCGAAAAATGCTGGAAGATTCGTTCGCGCAGCGATTTGGCCCGCTCCTTGGTCGCGGCCGGATCCTTCAGCGCGGCTTCGATAGCATCGGCTATGGCGGCGGCGTTGCTCGGTGCGAACAAGGCATCGCCATGCGGGCCGAAAATTTCGGGAATGCCGCCGACATTGGCGGCGACCATCGGAATGCCGGCGGCCGCCGCCTCGATCACGACATAGGGCATTGAGTCTCCGCGGGAGGGAACCACCAGCAGCGAGCCCTTGGAGAAGCCGTAGCGCGCCTTGACGTGGCCGATGAAGCGCACGGCCTCACCGAGGCCGAGCCGCGCGACCTGGGCTTTGAGGCCTTCGCTTTCCTCGCCGTCGCCTGCGAGCGTCAGCGTCACCGGACGGCCGTCGGCGCGTAGCCGCGCTACCGCATCGATCAGAAGGTCGGCGCCCTTGATGTGCCGGAACTCGCCGACATAGATCAGGTCGGTGGCGTCCTCCGCCTTGACGACGGGATCGAATTCACTGGCGGTGACGCCGTTGAACACGCATCGCACCAGCCCCTTCGGCGTGCCGATGGTGCGCTGGTAGGTGTTGCGAGCAAACGCGCTTTCGAACAGGAACAGGTCGGTATCGTTCATCAGCGCGCGTTCGACACGGGCATAGATGTTGCCCTTCAGCGTCGACAGTGGATAGTGCAGCGAGCCGCCATGCGGGGTGTAGACCCTGATCCTGTCGCGGGAAGCGGTCCTTATGCGCATGAAGGCGCCGGCCTTGGCGCCGTGACCGTGCAGCACGTCCGGCTTCAGTTGGCGGATCATGCGCCGGAACCGGGCCCACACCAGAAGATCGCTCGGAAGCGGCTCGCGGCGAATGGCGGTGCGGTGAACGCCGAGCGCGAGGCGCGGGGCGATTTCCGCCAGCGCCTGCTCGGCGCGTTCGCCGCCGGTGAGGCTATCGGCGATGATGCCGACGTGATGGCCGCGGTCGACCTGGCCGTTGGCGAGATCGAGGATGTGGCGGAAGATGCCACCGACCGGCGCGCGCGTTGCGTGCAGAATCCGAAGCGGCTGACCGTCAACGACAGGCATCGAGACCGCCTTCAGATGCGACGGGAACCTGCGCGGTCCGGGCCAGGCAGCCCGCAAGCGTCAGCGCAGCAATCAGATATGGAATAGGGGCGAGCACGCCGCGCATTACATGTATCCTGGAAAAGTATTCAGCGATTAAGGGCTTTGATGGTTAACAAAAAATGACTGCGCGCGCGAGGTGCTGCTCGGGCGCGAAGGCAAGTTAACCCAGCGGCAACCATAATGAAGTGTAATCGCCTCTGTCGAGTGGACCGATAGTTGCGTCCACGGGAGTGTGGGATGCGTTTGGCGTTCTGGCGTGCAGGCAAGGACAAGCGGGTGGTGCAGCGGGCGACGGCAAGGCCTGTGGCTTCGGCGCCGAATTCCGTCGCATCCGATTCCGGCGATCTCGATCTGCATGCGCTTGGTCAGGCGTTGATGCGCAGGCGGAGCTGGATCATCGTTCCGACATTGCTGGCGCTGGTGCTGTCGCTGGCCGCGGTCAACATGATCACGCCGCGCTACAAGTCGGAAGCGCGCATCCTGGTCGACGGGCGCGAGAACGTTTTCCTGCGGCCGAACGGCGAGCGCAACGAGGAGCGCAGCGCGCTCGACGCCGAGGCCGTCACCAGCCAGGTGCAGTTGGTGCAATCGCGCGATCTGGCCCGCGAGATCATCAAAAAGAACAAGCTTGCCGAGCTTCCCGAATTCGATCCGGTGCTGCAGGGGATCTCGCCGCTGAAGTCGATGCTGGCACTGGTCGGCATCGGGCGCGATCCGTTTTCGTTGACGCCGGAAGAGCGCGTGCTGGAGGCCTATTATGAGCGATTCACGGCCTATGCCGTCGACAAGTCGCGCGTCATCGTCGTTGAATTCCAGTCGCGTGATTCCGAACTCGCCGCGCGCGTCGCCAACTCGATTGCGGAAGGCTATCTGGTGCTGCAGCAGGACGCGCGGCAGCAGCAAGCGAAGTCTGCCAGCCAGTGGCTCTCGGGCGAAATAGAACACTTGCGCAAGCGCGTGGCTGACGCCGAATCGCGGGTCGAGGATTTCCGCTCCAAGTCGAGCCTGTTCGTGGGCACCAACAACACCACGCTGTCCAACCAGCAGATGGGCGAGATCAATACGCAGTTGAACAACGCCCGCGCGCTGAAGTCGGATGCCGAATCCAAGGCGCGGCTGATCAAGGAGATGCTTCAGAGCGGCAAGCCGATCGAGGCTTCCGAGGTGCTCAACTCCGAACTGGTACGCCGGCTGTCCGAGCAGCGCGTGACGCTCCGTGCGCAGCTCGCCGAGCAATCCTCGACGCTGCTCGGTGGTCATCCCCGCATCAAGGAATTGAAGGCCCAGCTTGCCGATCTCGATCGGCAGTTGCGCGAGGAGGCGGGTAAGGTGTCCCGCTCGCTGGAGAACGACGCCCGCATCGCCGGCGGCCGGGTCGAAGGCCTGACAGCGAGCCTCGATCAGCTAAAAAAACAGGCTTCTTCGACCAATGGCCAGGACGTGCAGCTCCGCGCGCTCGAGCGCGAGGCCAAGGCCCAGCGGGACCTCTTGGAATCCTATCTCGCCAAATACCGCGAGGCGAACACCCGCGAGAATATCGAGGCAGCGCCGGCCGATGGCCGCATCATCTCCCGCGCCAGCGTTTCCAACACCCCGACCTATCCGAAGAAGCTGCCTATCGTCTTGATTGCGACGCTGGCGACCCTGCTGCTCACTTCGGGCGTGATCGCGACCGGTGAACTCTTGCGCATGACTGCGCCGCGGACACTCCGTACGGCTTCGCCGGAAGTTATGCGTGAAATTGCGCCGGAAATTGCACCCGAAATCGTCCTGGCGTCTGCGCCGGAACAGGTGCGTACGCCGGCGATCGCGCCCGAGCTGCCTGTGGCGAACCTCGCTGAAGCGGATCACGTTTCAGAGCCAACGTTGAATGAGCCGCATGCCGACGCCCCGCGCATGGATGCTGGGGCGGGGGACAGCGAGATCGAGCAACTGGCTGATGAGCTGGTTGGCGCAGGCGCCGCAGCGCCCAAGGTCACCGTGCTCGGCACGGCATCGAGCGAGAGCATTACGCTGACCGCACTGACGTTGGCGCGGCTGATGGCGCAGCAGGCAAAGATCGTGGTCGTCGATCTCGTGGCGTCCTCGCCGACGATGACGGCGGCGTCGGTCGATCCGGTAGCACCGGGGCTTGCCGAATTGATGCAGGGCGAAGCCTCGTTTGCGCAGATCATCACCAAGGATCGGCTATCGCGCGTTCATCTCGTCAGCGCGGGACGCCCCGGCTTCGACCGTGCGCAGCTTCAATCACCGCGCCTGACGCTTGCGATCGACGCGTTGCTGCGGGTCTACGATCATGTGCTGCTGGATGCTGGCACGGCGTCCGATCTGCCGGCCGAATTGCTGACGTCGCAGGCGCGTGCGGTCGTGGTGCCAGAAGCATCGATGACGCAGGATGCGCGCGTGCTGATGTGCGATCAGCTCAGGGCAGTCGGCTTCTTTGAGGTGACGATGCTAAGCAAACCGTGCGAGTCGTCGTACGCCGTCGAAGCCGGCCCGCGCGTTGTGGCGGCTTGAACGATTCGTGTAGGGTGGGCAAAACGCACGCTAGCGCCTGCCCACCATTTCACAACGTCATCTTGAATGGTGGGCACGGCGCAAATGCGCCTTTGCCCACCCTAGGCTTATAATCTAGCTAAACGCGCTGCGCAGCTTTTGCGCCATCTCCAGCAGCGCCGGATTGTGCTTCACCAGCCGCTTGGTGCGATTGAGGCCGGACATGACGCTGGCGGCGAGCTTGCCGCGCTGGCTGAGCGGGATGAAGCTGTCGAAGATCAGCTCGTCGCTCTTGCAGAACAGCCGCTTGTAGTCGTCCGATCCGATTCCGAGGTCGAGCGCGCGGTAACCCTGTGCGGCATAGTGGTCGATGATGTCGCGCATCAGGATCAGGCCGGGGCTGTACTTTGAATTCGCCGACATCGTGTAAGTGTTGAACATCATCGAGAACCGATGCCCGTCGGCGACGCCGGCAAAAATCGCGATCACTTCCTCGTCGCATTCCAGCGCGTGGATGTCGATGGCATGCCTGCCGCCCGCGAGCGGCGCGGTGCAGGCGCTGCGGACGAATTCCTCGATGCCGGGATCGGCGAACACATTCGGCAGCTTCTGTTCCGCCATCCGCAGCGGCTTGACTTGGAAGAACCAGTCGAGCAGCCGGGTGATGTCGGCCGCTGACGACGCAATATGACTGCGATAGCCGGGCAGGGACTGCAGCTTGCGTTCCTTGCCCTTGAGGCGGCGCCGGAACGAGTTGCTGATCAGCGCGGAGGGCGCGGCGCCAGGCTCAATCACCAATAGCGGGCAATCATTGGCCGAAGGTTGATGCGGCAGCAAGGCGAACGGATTGGGTAGATCGCGCCAGCGAACCGGTTGCTGGTGCAGCGCGAGGACATCGGCTTCCGACCGCTGCGATATCGCCGAGATAAGGCCTTCGAGATCGGCTTGCGTTGCGCTTGCGGCGAAATCGCGGTCGAACAGCGCCATGTTGAAGGTGGAATGCTTGCCGCCCATGAAACTGGCGCAGCGCGCGCCATAAGCGTGCCTGAGCGCGAGCGGAAGCAGCGCGAGTGGACGGCGTTCCGCGTCGTAGGCAATCACGATGAAGGGAGCAAGGCCTTCGCGCGCGCCAACCTGCCGCTGCCAGGGGCTGAGGAAGTCGAAGCGCTGATACGGCGTGAAGAAGGTTTGCGCGCCTTCCAGGTTGCGCCAGACGCCTTCCGCCGCAGCGAGGTCGCGAACGATGTCGATGCCGGCGATGCGGCTCGCCTTCGACCATCCGTCTGCACCCGCCGTACGGTCTTCGATCGCGGCAGCCATGGTCATCGCAGAGCCCGTGTTATATGAATTTGTTTACAATTTCGGCTTTGGCCGACCTTCGCAGGGAAATGTCAACAAAGGGTAATACGATGCGGCGCGGCGGGGGCAGCGCGACCGCATGGTGAGGGCGGTACGTTTGGCGTCGGATTTCGGATTTTTGCGGCGGGCCTGGATGGAGCTCGCCTATTTCAGCGGCTATTTCAGGCTGAAGCAGCGGCAGCGCGGTGGCGCCGGCGTCATTTTGCGGTTCGAGCGGGTGCGTCCGCGGGATTCCCGGCCGTTTCAGCCCAATCGGTGGCGTGAAATCACGCCGGAATTTCTCGACCGGACGATCCGTGCGCTGAAGCGCTGGAACTTCGACCTGATCGCGATGGACGAGGTGTGCCGGCGAGCGGTCACACTGCCAAGGGCCAATCGGTTTGCCTGCCTGACCTTCGACGGCGGCTGTAAGGATGTCATCACGCAGGCCTATCCGGTGTTGTCGAAGCAGGGCGTGCCCTTCACCGTCTACCTGCCCACCGCGTTTCCGGATGGGCTCGGCGAAGCCTGGTGGCTCGCGCTGGAAGAGATGATCGCGCGCGAGGATCGCATCAGCCTGGTGATCGACCGCAAGGAGCGGCGTTTCGCAACGGGCAGCACGCCCGAGAAGCATGACACGTTCGAATTTCTGGCGAACTGGATGCGGACACTGCCGCCGCCGGATCTTTCCTTCGCGATCCACGACCTCTGCACGCGCTACTCCGTCGATCTCGCGGCGCTGTCGCGCGCGGCCTCGATGGATTGGGACGATCTGGCCAAGCTCGCCGCCGATCCGCTGGTGACGATCGGCAGCGCAACGGTGAACTATCCCCCACTGTCCAACCTGAAAAGGACGGACGCGCAGCGCGAAATGACGATGGGCAAGGCGGTAGCGGAGACCGCCTTGCGCCAGCCCGTCAGGCATTTCGCCTATCCGTTCGGCGACCAGCAATCCTGGAGCCGGGAGCACGTCGTCATGGCGCAGGAGGCAGGTTTCGCCAGCGCGGTATCGACGATCCCAGGCGTCGTCGAGGCCAAAGGATATACGAATCTGCATGCATTGCCGCGGATCGCCTGGGACGGACGGCATGGTTCGCTGCGCTCGATGCGGGTGTTGCTGTCAGGGATGATGTTTCCCGCGATCAGGCCGACTCTGGACAATTGGGTCTAAGCGGCGCGATCGGGCCGCGACATCCAGCTCACGATCGGCATCGCCGGCAGCACCCATCCAAGCCCTGCCACGACATAGAAGATCGCCTGCAACAGGCCTGAGCTGGCCAGCCACGGCGTCTGGGCGATGGTCATGCCCAACAGCGACCACACCACGACCAGCACCAGCAAAGCGAGGGTTCCAAAGAATTTGCGGGTGCGTATCGTCATGTCGGATATATCAGGCTCGTGGCGGGTTGCGCGCGGGAAGGGGCGGACTATAAGGGGCGCGCCAATTCAATCAAGCGCGCCTTCGAGGCGAGCCAGGACCGACTTCAAGACGGGTTTATGACCGCCAGTTCCACACAGCAGGGCCCGCATGCCGGTGCCATCAGATGGTGGCTGATCGTGGTTGCCGCGCTGATTGCGGTCATGGTGCTGGTCGGCGGCGCCACGCGCCTGACGGAATCCGGATTGTCGATCGTGGAATGGAAGCCGGTTACCGGCACGCTGCCGCCGCTCAACGAGGCGCAATGGGCGCAGGCGTTCGAGGGTTACAAGGCCATTCCGCAATACCGCGAACTCAACGCCGGCATGAGCCTTGCCGAGTTCAAGACCATCTTCTGGTGGGAATGGAGCCATCGGCTGCTCGGACGCGTGATCGGCGCGGTCTACCTGCTGCCGTTCCTGTACTTTCTGTGGCGTGGCGCGTTCAGCGCTGAATTGAAAAAGCGGTTGTGGCTGATCTTCGGACTCGGTGCGCTGCAGGGCGCGGTCGGCTGGTGGATGGTCGCCTCGGGCCTGTCCCAACGGACCGAGGTATCTCAATATCGGTTGGCGACGCATCTGGTGCTCGCGCTGATCATTTTTGCGTCGATCATCTGGACGCTGCGGCGGATGCGTGCGCGTCCGCAACCTGCGGCGGCGCCACGACTGAAGATAACCGCTGTGGTGTTGCTGGGATTGACCTTCCTGCAGCTCTATTTCGGCGCGCTGGTCGCAGGCCTGCGGGCGGGCAGGGTATACAACACCTGGCCCGAGATCGATGGCGCCTTCGTTCCATCGGCGGCGCGGCTGTTCTTCGAGGAGCCGTGGTGGCGCAATTTGTTCGACAACACGCTCACTGTGCAGTTCGAACACCGCATGACCGCCTACGCGCTGCTGGTGCTGGCGGTCTTTCATGCGGTCGATAGCGTGAGGTCACGGGCCGGCATTGCCGTGGTCGGCGGCGCCTGGTCTCTGGTGGCGGCGATCGCGCTGCAGGCCGGGCTCGGCATTCTGACGCTGCTGCGCCAGGTGCCGATCGATCTCGCGCTGGCGCATCAGGCCACAGCCATCGTGGTCCTGACGCTGGCGGTTTTGCAAACCGAGCGCCTGGTTGCGCGGCGCACCGAGCACGACAGGCAGAAGCTGGTGATGCCGCTCGGGCAGCCCGGCTGAAATTGAGCAATTCTAATCTGCTGTCATTGCCGGAAGTGCCCGATTTGCGGGGGTTTCTTGCTGCGCAAAGGCCCCAACGCATTTGGGTGGCGCGCGACCGCTTTACTTGAATCGTTTGGACGATAAAACGAGCCAAAACAAAGGTTCAGTTTCATGTCGTCAGCTTTCATCCAGGCCGCAATCATCCTGCTCCGCGAGGGGCTCGAAGCCATGCTGGTGATCGCGGCACTCGCGGGCTACCTGACCAAAGCCGGTGCCGCCCACCGCATTCAGGCGCTGTACGGCGGCGCGCTCGCCGCGGTCGGCGCCAGCTTCGTCGCCGCCTGGCTGTTTGCGGTGCTGAACTCCGGCGACCACAGCGATATCCTCGAGGGCGTCATCATTCTCGTCGCCGCCGCCCTGATGCTCTATGTCAGCGGCTGGCTGATGGTGAAGCAGGACCCGCGCGGCTGGCAGGACTATCTCGCGCATAAAGCCGACCGCGCACTGTCGCAGGACACGGTGTGGGCGGTCGGCGCACTGGCTTTCCTCGCGGTGTTCCGTGAGGGCGCCGAAACCGTGCTGTTCATCCATGCGCTGGCGAAGACCGAGGGCGGCTGGAGCGCGGGCCTGTTCGCCGGGCTTGCGGTGGCGACGGTGGGCCTCGCCGTGCTGTTCTATTTCATCAACCTGATTGCGCGAAAGCTTCCGCTTCGGCCGCTGTTCATCGTCACCTCGGCGTTCCTGTTCGTAATGGCGATCAAGTTCATCGGCGAGGCGGTGCAGGAGTTCCAGGAGCAGGCGATCATCACGGTCACCGACGTGAAGGGCTCGGCGTTTCTGACAGCGATCGGCCTGAATCCTTCCATGGAAGCGCTGTCGATCCAGGGCCTGGTGATCCTGTTTGCGCTGGCGAGCTATTCGGTGGTCCAGCGCAACAACCGCCTGATGCGCGAGGACAAGGCAATGCGCGCGGCCGAGTGATCCGCCAAAGCTACGCCGCCTGCCGATTGAGTCCGAGATAGTCGAGGCCGATATCGAGCGCGGCGGAGCTGTGGGTCAGCCAACCGGCGGAAATCAGATCGACGCCGGTGGCCGCGATCGCTTTAGTCGTCTCGGCCGTGATGCGGCCGGAAGCCTCGGTAATCGCCCGACGGCCGGTCATCGCCACCGCCTGCCGCAGTTCCTCGACGGTCATGTTGTCGAGCAGGACGGCATCGACGCCGATCGCGAGCGCCTGTTCAAGCTGGGCCAGCGTATCCACCTCAACCTGGATCTTAACGAGGTGGCCGGCATGCGCCTTTGCGCGTTCGATCGCGGTCCTGATATCGCCGGCCAGTGCGATATGGTTGTCTTTGATCAGAATGGCATCGTCGAGGCCAAAACGGTGATTGCTGCCACCGCCGGCGCGGACCGCGTATTTTTCCAGCGCGCGCAGCCCGGGCGTCGTCTTGCGAGTACAGACGATGCGCGCCTTGGTGCCTTGTGCGGCCGATACCAGCGAGGCCGTTGCGGTCGCGACGCCGCTGAGGTGGCAGAGAAAATTCAGCGCCGTCCGTTCGCCGGTCAATAGTCCG
This sequence comes from Bradyrhizobium sp. sGM-13, assembly GCF_018398875.1. Taxonomy (GTDB): domain Bacteria; phylum Pseudomonadota; class Alphaproteobacteria; order Rhizobiales; family Xanthobacteraceae; genus Bradyrhizobium. The sequence continues at coordinate 356,575 of NZ_JAGWDK010000005.1, forward strand.
CGTGCCGGCCCCTCGATCGCGGCGATCACGTCTCCCGGCGCCACCACGCTGCCGTCGGGGCGCTCCGCTTCGAGTTGGGTGGCAGGATTGACGAGCTGAAATGCACTGCGCGCGATGTCGAGCCCGGCCACCACGCCGGGATGGCGCGCGCGCAGCACCAGCGCGGCGCGCTTGTCCGCCGGAACGATCGCGTCTGCGGTGATGTCGCCAGCGCGGCCCAAGTCTTCGAGCAGGGCGGTTCGAACCAGCGGCTCGTACATCACGGGCAGAAGCGGGGTTAGTGTCACGGCTGGACGCTCCCGGTAAACAGATATCCGGTTTCCACGATGTCGCGCGCGGCGTCGAGTGTGTCCGCAAGTGAGATGGATGATGATGCGGCCGAAGGCAGGACATCGGGGAAGTCGGTGCGAAAATGCCCGCCGCGGCTTTCCTCGCGCCGCCAGGCGGCGACCGCGATCATCAATCCCACCAGCGCGGGATCGGCTGCTGCACTTCTGCCGTTGGCCAGAGGATAGAGGCCGCGAATTGCGCGCTCTATGCCGTGCCGGTCGCGGAGCACGCCGAGGCCTTGCGACAGGATCGGCCGTATGGCCGAAGGATCGGACGCGGGCGCAGGCGCGTCGGCCACGCGCGCTTTCAGCGGGCTGTGACTGGCGCCGGTGACGCTCTCTGCAACCCATTGCGCACAGACGATGGCTTCCATCAGCGAATTGCTGGCGAGCCGGTTGGCGCCATGCAGGCCCGTGCGGCTGACCTCGCCGCAGGCCCAGAGGCCGTCCACGCTGCTGCGGCCTTCGCCGTCAACGGCGATCCCGCCCATGTGGTAGTGCACCGCCGGCCTCACCGGAATTGGATCGACCGCGGGATCGATTCCGGCCATTTTGCAAAACGCGGAAATGACGGGATAGCGCTTTGCAAATTCCGCTCCCGGATGTTTGCGCGCGTCGAGGAAAACGCGACGCCCTTCCGCGCGACGGCGCCAGACCGCGCGCGCGACGATGTCGCGGGGCGCGAGCTCGGCGCCTGGCTGATCCGCCATGAAGCGCTGGCCGGTGTCGTCGATCAGGATGGCGCCGTCGCCGCGCACGGCCTCGGTGACCAGCGGCATCGGGCGTGACGGCCCGTCGAAGGCGGTTGGGTGAAACTGGATGAATTCAAGATCGGCGAGCAGCGCGCCCGCGCGCGCCGCCAGCGCCAGTCCGTGGCCGTAGCAGCCGGCGGGGTTGGTGCTGTCGAGAAACAGGCCGCCGACGCCGCCCGTCGCCAGCACGACGCGACCGGTATCGATCACCAGTGGCCCCTGCGCGTTCACCGCGAGCACGCCCCTGATGACGTTATCCTCGACGATCAGGCTCCGCGCCTCGACACCCTCCAGCAGCGTAATTGATGGACAGCGGCGTACCGCTGCAATCAGTGCGCGCATGATCTCGCGGCCCGTGCCGTCGCCGGTGGCGTGCACGATCCGGTTGCGGCTGTGTGCGGCCTCCAAGCCGAGCCGCCAGCCGTCTTCGGGCGTACGATCGAAGGCAACGCCAAGCCGTGCGAGATGTTCGACTGCGGCAGGCGCCGCATGAACGATCCGGTGAGTGACGGCTTCGTCGCACAGCCCGGCGCCAGCGGCGATCGTATCAGCCAGGTGCAGGGCAGGGGCGTCATCGTCGGCCATCGCTGCGGCCAATCCGCCTTGCGCCCACAGGCTCGAGGCTTCCGCGCCGAGCGGTGCCTTCGACAGCAATACGACCGGCTCGGGCGCCATCTGAAGCGCCGCCATCAATCCGGCGGCGCCGCCGCCGATGATGACGGGACGGTGGTTGAGCGCTGAAATCTCGGTGCTCATAGCGCCAGCATCCTTTCCACCGCGCGACGGGCGGGCGCAGCGATCGCGGGATCGATCGTCACCTCGTCTCGGCCAGTTTCCAGTGCATGGCGGATATTCTTCAGCGTGATCCGCTTCATGTGCGGACAGAGATTGCAGGGCCGGATGAACTCCACCTCGGGATGGAGCACGGAAACGTTGTCGCTCATCGAGCATTCCGTCAGCAGCACGACGCGGGGCGGCCTCTGCTTGCCGACGTATTCCGACATGGCGGCTGTCGAGCCGGAGAAATCGGCTTCCGCCACCACTTCGGGTGGGCACTCCGGATGCGCCAGGATGGTCACATCAGGATGGTTTTCGCGCAGTTGCCGGACGTCGGAGGCCGTAAACAGCTCGTGCACCTCGCAATGGCCTTTCCATGCGATGATCTTAACGTCCGTCTGCGTGGCAATGTTTTGGGCGAGATATTCATCCGGCAGCATGATCACGCGCTCCACGCCCAGCGACTCCACGACCTTGAGCGCGTTGCCGGAGGTGCAGCAGATGTCGGATTCCGCCTTCACCGCGACCGAGGTGTTGACATAGGTGACGACGGGAACGCCGGGATAGCGCTGGCGCATCAGCCGGACATCCTGCGCGGTGATGGAATCTGCCAGCGAACAGCCCGCCGCAAGGTCGGGGATCAGCACGGTCTTTTCCGGATTCAACAGCTTGGCCGTCTCGGCCATGAAGTGCACGCCGGCCAGCACGATGATGTCGGCGTTGACCTTGGTGGCTTCGCGCGCCAGCAGCAGGCTGTCGCCGACGATATCGGCGACACCGTGGAAGATTTCAGGCGTCTGATAGTTGTGCGCCAGGACGACGGCGTTGCGCTCGCGCTTGAGCGCCAGAATCGCGTCGACATCCTCGGCAAAGACGGCCCATTCAGGTGGCGGGATGACCCGTTTGACCCGATCATAAAGTGGTGCGGTGCGGGCGAGCGCTGAGGAGCTGAGATTGGCCATTTATACTCTCCGTGAGTATATCTTGGCTTATACTTATCCTGAGCATAATCGGAGTCAAGTGCGCGATAGGGGAAGCTTGGTTCCGGCGATCGCCCGTTCGGCCAGTACGCCGTGGCGGAACCTGAACAATTTGGCCGGGCGGCCGACGGCCTCAGTGGCGATTGCGCCAGTTTCCTCAACGAGTTGCTGCTGCTCGATCAGGCGACGAAAATTCTGCTTGTGTACCAGCCGGCCTGCAAGCGCCTCAACACTGCGTTGCAGTTGCAGCAGGGTGAATTCCGCCGGCATCAGTTCGAACACCACGGGGCGGTATTTGATCTTGGCGCGCAGTCGCGCGATCCCGGTGGCAAGAATGCGGCGATGATCTCCGGTCATTGGTTTACCCGGAATGACGGTCGTGGCGGCCGCGCCGTCACGCACCGCTTCCGGGATCAAGCCGGCCTCATAGAGCAGCTCGTAGCGCTGCAGCACCAGCTCCTCGTTCCATTCGCGATCGTCGAGGCCAAACGTGATGGCGGCGCGCTGCCACCGTTGGCGCTGCAGGCCGGTGGTCTCAGCGGATTTCGCCCAAGCCCGCAGCCGCGACGCCAATGTCTTGGCCAGCGAAGCGGGGAGACCGGCTCGGCGATCTTCCCATGGGAAATACTCGTACCAGCCGGACCAGTGCGCCTCAAATCCCTGGCCGACCTTGTCTTCGCGGGTCAGGCCCAGATAGCTGATCGAGATCGAATGCGGCGACTTGGCATCTCCGGTGCGCCCACGATCGGCAAACGTGTAGAGCTGCTCGACATAGCCGAGTGGATGGCCGGTCTGTGCCTCGACCCAAGCCCGCAATCCCGACTGCAGCGAACGGTGCGCGAATTCGAACGGGCCGCTCGGCAGCGCGCCGTCGTTGGCGATGGTCATGATCTTGGGTTCGCCCTCGGTGACGGCGACGAGGACGGCGACCAGATCCGCCGTGACCGCGTTGGCAGCACCTGTTGCCCTGTCTTTCTTCAATGCCCCTGCCACCTCTGTTGTCCGTCTCCGTCGCTGATGCGCCGTTAGCAATATCCGTACACGCCGCAGGCGTAGGGCAGGCGAGCCCAGTAGGGTGTATAGGCGCCGCCATAATAAGGGCCGTCATAGCTGTAGGAATGGCTCGTTCCATAATAGCCGGGCAGCGTCGACGACCCTGGCAGCAATGGCGTACCCCTGACCAGCGGCACGTAGGGCATCACGCCCACCGGCTTGATCAGCACTTCGGGCTCGTCTTCCGCGACGACCACCAGTTGGCGGCCGCGCCGCACGTAGAGTGATGCGGCGGGGGCGACCGTGGTTCGGTAATTGTAATGCGCCCGAGGTAGGCCCAGCGGCAAATTGCTGGCGGCACGAACCGCGGCGCGCTTGCTGGCGGCGGGGCCGTCGGCGGCGACAGCGGTTCCGATCACGAACGTCGCAATCAGCAATGACATCGTCCAGCGCAGCATGGTTGGCTCCGAATCGTTCGGGGGCGGGTCACGCCACTTTATGCCGGAATGACGGTTAACGAGAGGCTTGGCGTTTCGGGCACTTCGGCAGGCGATCGCGTCAAACGATCGTCATTCCGGGGCGATGCGAAGCATCGAACTATGGGGCGCCCTTGCGCCCCTGAGAATCTCGAGATTCCCCGGTGCGCAATTGCGCACTTGAGGTCTGGTGCTAACGCACCATCCCGGAATGACGAACGATTACGTCAGCGCCTGCTCCAGATCCGCGATCAAATCTTCCTTGTCCTCGATGCCGATCGACAGGCGCACGACATCAGGCCCCGCGCCGCTTCTCACCTTGGCGTCGTCGTCGAGCTGGCTGTGTGTGGTCGAAGCCGGGTGAATCACCAGCGAGCGGGTGTCGCCGACATTGGCCAGATGCGAGAATAATTTCAGGTTCGACACCAGGCTGACGCCGGCGTCGTAGCCGCCTCTGAGGCTGAAGGTGAATACGGCACCGGCGCCCTTCGGCGCGTACTTGCGCGCGAGCTTGTTGTACCTGTCGCTGGCGAGGCCCGCATAGTTCACCGAGGCCACCGCGGGATGGCCGGCCAGAAATTCCGCGACAGCCTTGGCGTTCTCGCAATGCTTCTGCATGCGCAGCGGCAGCGTCTCGATGCCGGTCAGGATCATGAAGGCGTTGAACGGCGACAGCGCCGGGCCGAGATCGCGCAGACCCAGCACGCGGCAGGCGATCGCGAAGGCGAAATTGCCAAACGTCTCCTGGATCCTGATGCCGTGATACTCCGGCCGCGGCTCGTTGAGCATCGGATATTTGTTGTCCTTCGACCAGTCGAAGGTGCCGGCATCGACGATGATGCCGCCGAGCGAATTGCCATGGCCGCCCAGGAATTTCGTCAGCGAGTGCACGACGATGTCGGCGCCGTGATCGATCGGACGGATCAAATATGGAGTTGCCAACGTGTTGTCGACGATCAGTGGCACGCCGGCCTTGCGGGCCACCTCTGCGATCGCTTCGATGTCGGTGATGCTGCCGGCGGGGTTGGCGATCGACTCGATGAAGATCGCCTTGGTGCGCGGCGTCACCGCGCGCTCGAAACTGCCGATATCGTCGGGGTCCGCCCACGCCACGTTCCAGCCAAAGCTCTTGAACGCATGCGTGAACTGGTTGATCGAGCCGCCGTAGAGTTTTCGCGCGGCGATGAATTCGTCGCCCGGCATCAGCAATTGCTGCAGCACGACCACCTGCGCGGCATGTCCCGAGGCGACCGCAAGCGCTGCAGTGCCGCCTTCCAGCGCCGCCATGCGCTCTTCCAGTACGGCAGTCGTCGGATTGCCGATGCGGGTATAGATGTTGCCGAACGCCTGCAGCCCGAACAGCGAGGCGGCATGGTCGGCATCATTGAATACGAAGGACGTGGTTTGATAGATCGGCGTCACCCGCGCGCCGGTGGTGGGATCGGGCTGCGCGCCGGCATGCACGGCAAGGGTCGAAAATCCCGGGAGACGGTCGGTCATTCTTCTTCGTCCTGTTCTCTGGCTTGCTTGAAAATGCGTTGACGATGCTGATCGCAGCCGCGTCCGGCGTCAAGGCGAGGCGTTCACATGCGGCGGATTGGAAACGGGTCTGCTTCTTCAGGCCGCGTCTTCGAAATTATTGTTTCTCATTGCTTCACGTCGGCTCGCCTTTGTTCTTCGCGGCGCGATCCGATGCTGCCGTTGCCGCCCCGCCCACGCTCATCCGGTTCAGCGACAGCCGCATGCCCTGCGTCGGGATCGGCGCGCGCTTCGAGCTCAGCGTGCGCGAATTGACTCCCATCCATGAAATCTCCGACGACAGCCGACCACACTCGATCTTCGGGCAGCGGTTCATCACCACCTTGATGCCGGCGGCTTCGGCTTTTTCGGCAGCCGCGTCGTCGCGCGCGCCGAGCTGCATCCAGATCACTTTTGGCAACGGCGACAATGTCAGGGCCTCGTCGACGACAGGCATGATGTGGCTGGAGCTGCGGAAGATGTCGATCATGTCGACGGGACGGCCGATATCGGAGAGCGAGGCGACAAAGGGCTTGTCGAGTAGCTGCTTTCCGACATGACCGGGGTTGACCGGAATCATGTCGTAGCCACGCTGCGCCAGGTATTTGAACGCGAAGTAGCTCGGCCGCACATTGACCGGCGAGGCCCCGACCATCGCGATCGATTTCACGGAGTTGAGGATGCTGCGGATGTAATTGTCGTCGTAGGTGTCGTGGTTCATTTTTAATTCCTGTCATTCCGGGGCGATGCGAAGCATCGAACCCGGAATCTCGAGATTCTCAGGGGCGCAAGGGGCGCCCCATAGTTCTCGCTTCGCGAGCCCCGGAGTGACGACGCTTTGCGTCGTCACTTATCCTGCCACTTCGGCTCCCGCTTTTCGATGAAGGCGCCTATGCCTTCCTCGGCGTCGCGCGCCATCATGTTCTCGGTCATCACTTCGGCCGCATAGCGATATGCCTCGGCGAGGCTCATTTCGGCCTGGCGATAGAACGCCTCCTTGCCGAGCTTGATGGTATAGGCGGATTTGAGCGCGACCTTCTGCGCCAGCGCGATCGCCGCATCGCGCTCGGTGCCGGCGGCCACCACACGGTTGATAAGGCCGATATTCTTCGCCGTCGTCGCCGAAATCGGTTCACCGGTAAGCAGCATCTCCATCGCCTGCTTGCGCGGGACGTTGCGCGACAGCGCCACCATGGGGGTCGAGCAGAACAGGCCGATATCGACGCCGGGGGTGGCGAAGCCTGCGGCCTCGGAGGCGACCGCGAGATCGCAGCTCGCCACCAATTGACAGCCGGCGGCGGTCGCGATGCCCTGCACGGCGGCGACGACGGGCTTCGGTAGGTGCACGACAGTCTGCATCATCGCGCTGCAGGCGTTCATAACCTGCCCGAAATAGGCGCGGCCGCGATCGGGATCGCTGCGGCGTGCAGTCAATTCCTTCATGTCGTGGCCCGCGGAGAACGCGGGACCGTTGGCGGCGATGACGACGGCGCGGACGCTGTTGTCGCCGTGGATTGCCTGCAGCGCGCCGTGCAGCTCGGCGATCAGCCCCTCCGACAGGCTGTTGCGCGCCGCCGGCCGGTTGAGCGTGAGCACCCGGATGCTGCCGACATTTTCCTGCAGCAGGATCGGAGGTTGCGGCGTAGGTGCGCGAGCAGTTTGGGCGGTCATCTCTGAGGTTTCCACTCCAAGATTTTCATTTTGGCTTTGCTGATAACGTAATGTAACAGGCAGTCTTAATCGAGGGCAGGGGCGGCATGGCGGCAGCGAAAATGAGCGTGGCTGAGCTGGAAAAGTTCCTCCGCGAGGAATTTCCGCAGGCCTTCAGCGATGGCGATATCACGATCGAGAGCGCCGACGGCGAGACTTGCCTGCTGCGCCGGCGGTACGACGAGCGCATGCTGCGTCCAGGCGGCACGGTGTCGGGGCCGACCCTGATGGCGATGGCCGATTTCGCGATGTATGTGGTGCTGCTCTCGGCGATCGGCCCGGTGGGGTTGGCGGTAACGACCAATCTCAACATCAATTTCCTGCGCAAGGGCCAGCCGGGACAGGACGTGCTAGCCGCAGCGCGCCTGCTGAAACTCGGCAAGCGGCTTGCGGTTGGCGAGGTCAATCTGCTGTCAGGCTCGTCGCCCGATCCGATCGCCCATGTGACGGCGACCTATTCCATTCCAAACACATAGAGTTTTGAAAGGTAGTATTACACCATATTTTTAAGCAATTGTTTTTATTGATGTAATTTGCAAACATTGACGTTGACTGGGAACGCGCCGTTCTCTAGAAACCCGCCAGTTCGGCGCATCTGGCGCCGATTTCCATTTTCACGGATTTCCTCACATGAAAACCTATTCGGCAAAGCCCGCCGAGGTGACGAAGAAGTGGGTCTTGATCGACGCCAAAGGTCTGGTGGTCGGCCGTCTCGCCACGCTCGTCGCGATGCGCCTGCGCGGCAAACATCTGCCCACCTATACCCCGCATGTCGATTGTGGTGACAACGTCATCATCATCAACGCGGCGCATGTGGTGCTGACCGGTCGCAAGCGCGACAACAAGGTCTACTACAAGCACACCGGCTTCATCGGCGGCATCAAGGAGCGCACCGCGAAACAGGTCCTCGAGGGCCGGTTCCCCGAGCGCGTGGTCGAGAAGGCCATCGAGCGAATGATCCCGCGCGGTCCGCTCGGACGCGTGCAGATGGGCAATCTGCGCGTCTACCCCGGCGCCGAACATCCGCATGAAGCCCAGCAGCCCGAGAAGGTTGATATCGCTTCGATGAACCGCAAGAACATGAGGGCCGCATAAGATGTCGGATACCATGCAGTCGCTCGACCAATTGGCGTCGTTGAAGACGGCCGCTCCGGAAGCGCCGAAATACGTCAAGAAGGTCGACAAATACGGCCGCGCCTATGCCACCGGCAAGCGCAAGGATGCGGTCGCCCGCGTCTGGATCAAGCCGGGCGCCGGCAAGATCACGGTCAACACCCGCGAAGTCGAGATTTACTTCGCCCGTCCGGTGCTGCGCATGCTGATCCAGCAGCCGCTGGTCGCGGCCGCGCGTGCCGGCCAGTACGATGTCATCTGCACGGTCGCCGGCGGCGGTCTGTCGGGCCAGGCGGGTGCCGTGCGTCACGGCATCTCGAAGGCGTTGACCAACTTCGAGCCCGATCTGCGCGGCGTGCTGAAGAAGGGCGGCTTCCTGACCCGCGACTCCCGCACCGTGGAGCGCAAGAAGTACGGCCGGGCCAAAGCGCGCAAGTCGTTCCAGTTCTCGAAGCGCTAATAGCTTCGCTAAAAATTGCAGCGGATTGCTGCATTCACCGGAAGAAAAGAGGGCGCCGATCGGCGCCCTTTTTGCTTACTATTTAGTGATGGGTTACCACGGATTTTCGTGAAAACTTGCTTACCCGCACTCACGAAATTGGAACACGGCCCTCCTAGTGTCCCCTGATGCGCTGGCGCGAAATTGCATTTTCAGTGTGCGCCGAACAAGTACCATCACACGCGTTCGGGTGAGCCCATGTCGTTCGATACTTCCACGCTCTATTTATTTGCCACGATGGTCGCAGGCATGCTCGGGGCGATGCTGGTGCTGTTCGGCAAGCAGGAAAACATTCCAGCCTTGAAGTGGTGGGGGACGGCCTATCTGCTTGGCGCATCGTCGGTGGCGATCTGGACCATCGGCGGCGCCAAACTCGGCGAGCCGCTGTTGCTGACGCTGCATGCGCTTGGTTTCGCGGCCTGCGGCATGGTCTGGAACGCCGCACGCGTATTCCACGGCCGCAAGCCCAATCTGCCAGGGCTTTCCCTCGGCGCGATCGCCTGGGTCGGCACGGTGCTGGCTTTGCCGTCGTTGAATCCCGCCATGCGGCTGGTCGTCGGTGCGGCGATCGTCGCGATCTACGCTGGGTTGACGGCTTCCGAATTGTGGAGCGAACGGCGGCGGACGATGCACAAGCGCTGGCCGACGATTGTCGTGCCCGTGATGCATGGTTGCGTGTTGGCGCTGCCGATCCTGCTCGGCAGCCTGTTGCGCCCGCATGACGAGACGTTTGCCAGCAGCATATGGGTGACGGCATTCTCGGTCGAACTGATCTTGTATGCGATCGGCACCGTCTTCGTGATCTTCATGCTGGTGTCCGACCGCGCCGTGACGGTGCACAAGACCGCGGCCTCGGTCGATCCCTTGAGCGGAATGCTGAACCGTCGCGGCTTTTCGGAAGCCTGCAATCAGGTGATCGAACGCGAGGCCGCCGCGGGGCGGCCGGTGACGGTGATGATTTTCGACATCGACCATTTCAAGAGCATCAACGACCGCTTCGGCCATCCCGCGGGCGACGAAATCCTCAAATTGTTCTCCACTGTCGTGGTCAGTAATTTGCGCATCAGCGATCTGTCGGGGCGCATCGGCGGCGAGGAGTTCGCGGCGTTGCTGGCGTGTCCGCTGGAAGAGGGCGTAATCGTGGCCGAACGCGTGCGCGAGGCGTTCGAGGCATCCAACATCGTCTGCGAGGAAGGCCCGGTCGACACCACCGTCAGCATCGGCGTCGCCGGCGGGCCGGCGGGGACGGAGCTCGAAGTATTGCTGGCGGCAGCCGATACCGCGCTCTATCAGGCCAAGCGCGGCGGCCGTAACCGGGTCGAGGCCGCGGAAGAGCTGCCGCTGTCGCTCGAGAAGTGGCGACGCAAGACCGCGGGGCGCGCAGCTTCGCAACGCCCCGCGACAGCGACCTAGCCCGGAATGGTGCGCGCGGCTGAAGTGCTAGTTCGGGAGCCCGGATTTGATTGCGAGGTCTTGCACGACGGTGGCGACACGCATCAGTTGGGGCAGGGCCTGGTCGTGGAAGGCGGCCATGTCCACGCGCGTCGCATCGACCGTGATGCTCAAGCCGGCAGTCACCGAACCTTGCGCGTCGAAGATTGGCGCTGCCAGCGTGCGGAGACCGTAAGCGTTTTCGCCGTCTGAGATCGCGTGTCCCTGCCGCCTGACGAGGTCGAGCCGGTCGAGCAGGGCATCGAGATCCGTCAGGGTTCGCTCCGATAATTTGATACGAGGCCGCGATTCCAGCCGGCGGATCTGTTCGTCCCGCGGCAGATACGCCAGCATGACGTGGCCGAGTGCGGCGCTGTAAGCCGGAATTCGCGTGCCGGGCCGACGGTCCATCTTGTGCCGGTCGAGGCCCGTGCCGACGCGTGCGAGATAGATCACGTCGCCTCCGTCGAGCGCGCCGAGCGAGGCCGCATCACATACTGACGGCACGAGGTCGCGCAGTAACGGCTCGGCCAAAGCGCGCAGCGCTCCCCCCGATAGCACCGTGTAGCCGAGATCGAGGCAGGCGACGCCAAGCCTGAACCGGCGGCTTTGCGGAACGGGGTGGAGATAGCCAAGCTCAATCAGCGTCTGGATCAAACGGAACGCCGTGCCGCGATCGAGATTGGCGCGCGCGGCAATCTCGCTGAGCGTCAACTCGAAGGCGTCGCTCGAAAAGCTCTGCAGAACACCGAAGGCCTTGCCGACGGATGCGACGTGGTTCTTCGGGTTTTTCGGCGCGGTGGTCGGCGCGCGCTTGGATGTCTTGGCCATCTCGTCAGTGCCCGCTTGCAAGAACGACGGCCGGCGGCCCTTGACGGGGGCAGCGGTCCGGTTCTAGGAGAGTGCAAGCTACATAACAAATGTTCGCATTCCGAACAACGGGTTTCGGGCGATCGGAGGAACTTTGTCGACATCATCCCTGCATCCTCGCGGTGTATTCTGTGCGGCGCTGACGCCGCTCGACGCCGAGCTCGCACCCGATCACGCGCGCTTTGTCGCGCACTGCCGCTATCTCCTGAGTGAGGGCTGCGATGGCATCGCGATGCTCGGCACCACCGGCGAAGCCAACTCGTTCTCGGTCGCCGAACGCACCGCGCTGCTCGAGGCGGTCGTGCGGGACGGCATCGCGCCGAACCGGCTGCTGCCCGGAACCGGAGTCGCGGCGCTCACCGATACGATTGTGCTGACGCGCCACGCGCTCTCGGTCGGCATCGATACCGTGGTGATGCTGCCGCCATTCTATTACAAGGGCGTCACCGATGACGGCGTCTATGCATCCTACAGCGAAGTCGTGCAGCGGCTTGGCGATGCGCGGCTCAAGATCGTGCTCTACCATATTCCCCAGATGTCGGCGCAACCGATCTCGCATGCATTGATAGAGCGGCTGCTTGCGGTCTATCCGGCGACCTTCGTCGGCATCAAGGACTCCTCGGGTGACTTCGCTAACATGACCGCAATAGTCGAGCGCTTTCCGGGTTTTGCGGTGCTGGCCGGCGCGGATCCGTTGCTCCTGCCGCTGTTGCGCAAAGGAGGCGCGGGATGCATCACCGCCACCTCCAACCTCGTCGCGCGCGATCTTGCCTATGTTTATCGGCACTTCCGCGACAGCGACGATGACCCCGGGCTCGCGGCGGCGCAGGCGCGCATCGTGAAGGCGCGCGAGCTTGTCTCACGTTTTGCGCAAATGGCATCGCTGAAGGCTCTGGTTGCGCAGCGAACCGGCCATGCCGGATGGCAACGCCTCCGGCCGCCGCTGGAGTTGCTGCCGGCACCGCAGTTGAAAGAGCTGCTTGCTAACGCCGGCGCGTTTGCCGCCGCCGGCGTCTAGCGCCAGTGGGCGACGAGACGAACTGATGACCGGATCCTTCCAAAATGTGCTTGCTGGACTGGCGGCAATCGTCGGCGACAATTATGTCATCGATTCCGCACCCGATCAGGAGCCCTATGTGGTGGACTGGCGCGGACGCTATCGCGGCCGCGCTGTCGCGGTGGTCAAGCCTGGCTCGACGGCTGAGGTTGCGGCGGTTGTCCGCTATTGTGCAGACAAGCGGCTCTCGATCGTCCCGCAAGGCGGCAACACCGGGATGTGCGGCGCCGCCACACCGGATGACAGCGCATTCAACGTCGTAATCCGGCTCGACCGCATGCGGCGCGTGCGCGACATCAGTCCGCTCGCCAATACGATTACGGTGGAGGCCGGCTGTATCCTCGCCGAAGTGCAGGCTGCGGCCGCGGCTGTGGACCGTCATTTTCCGTTGAGCCTCGGCGCCGAGGGCTCGTGCCAGATCGGTGGCAATATCTCGACCAATGCCGGCGGCACGGCGGTGCTGCGTTACGGACCGATGCGGGACCTGGTGCTCGGGCTAGAAGCGGTGCTGCCGGACGGGCGGATTTTCAACGGCCTCCGCGCGCTGCGCAAGGACAACACCGGCTACGCGCTCAAGCAGCTCTTCATCGGCGCGGAGGGGACACTCGGCATCGTCACCGCGGCGGTGCTGAAGCTGTTCGCGCCGCCACGCAGCTCGGCTTTGGCGCTGCTGAAACTGCAGAGCGTTGACCACGCCCTGCAGATCATGCAGCGGCTGCGCGGCGCCGTCGGCGATCGGCTCGGCAGCCTGGAAATCATGTCGCGCAGCCAGATCGAGGCGATCGCCGCGACCGTGCCCCATGTCGCCATTCCCTTCGAACTCACCACGCCGTGGTATCTGATCGTCGAACTGACCGATACGCTGGCCGGGATTGACCTCAACGAGCCGCTGGCCGCCGTGCTCTCGGAGGCGTTGGATGCGGGACTGGCCGAGGATGCCGTGCTGGCCTCGAGCGTTGCCCAGGCGAAGGCGATTTGGGCGGTGCGGCACAGCGTGTCCGAAGGCAACAAGCGCAGCGGCCATGTGCTATCGCACGACAGCGTGGTTCCGCTGGAGCGGCAGGCCGCGTTCGTCGCCAATGTCGAGACCAGGATCATGGCGGCGGTACCCCATGCGCGGGTCGTGATGCATGGCCATATCGGTGACGGCAATATTCACGTGATCGCCCTGATCGACCGTGATCGCTGCCGTGAGCCCGACGCGACGGCCGCGTTGGTGGCGGAGATCAACGAGATTGTCGACGACGAAACCGCCGCTCAGGGCGGGGCCATCAGCGCCGAGCACGGCATCGGCATCACCAATCGTGACCGGCTCGCGCGGGTGGCCGATGCGCTCGATGTCGACCTGATGCGCGGCATCAAGCAATTGCTCGACCCGAACGGCCTGATGAATCCAGACAAGATCTTCGCGAGCGAGCGCCGTACGACCCGCAGCGCTGGAGGGGCATGACGATGGCGAGCGTCCGCCTTCTTGCCGATGACCTCACCGGTGCGCTCGACACCGCGGCCGAGTTCGTCGGCTTGTGCGGACCGTTCGACGTGACCTGGCCGGAGGCGCTCCCGACGCGCGAACCGCAAAACCTTGCGATCGACAGCGGAACGCGCGAACTCGCAAAAGCAGAGGGCGTCGAGATCGTTGGACGGCTGGCGCCGCTGCTTTGTGATGGCACGATTGCCTACAAGAAGATCGACAGCCTGTTGCGCGGAGCGTGGGTTGCCGAACTTGGCGCCTGCTTGCGTACTGGTTATTGGGCCTCTTGCGTCATTGCGCCGGCCTTCGAGTACCAGGGACGCCGCACGTGCGATGGTCAGCAGTTCGCCCGCAAGTCGCAGGGCGAGTGGTATCCGGTCGGCGCGAATCTGCTGGCGCAACTCGAAGCGGAAAGCATCCACGCCCGGCAAGGCCGGTTCGAGACGCTGTCGCATGGCGGCGTTCAGGTCTTCGATGCCGCGAGTGACCAGGATCTCGATCGTGTGGTCGAAATGGGCCGCCAGCTTGCTGCGCCCGTGCTATGGTCCGGGAGCGGCGGACTGGCCGGCGCGTTGGCGCGCGGCAGCTACGCTGGCGCATCGCGGCGCTTGAAGAAGCCGGTGCTCGGATTGTTTGGCTCCGATCAAATCGTCACCGCATCCCAGCTTGAGGCATGCGGAGAGGCCACCATCGCCCTTGTCGAAGCCGAGGCCGGAGGTGCGGCGCGGGTGCACCGCAAGCTTGCCGATGACGGCGTGGCGCTGGTGAAGTTCTCGCTTTCCGAGGGCCTTTCGCGCCCGGAGGCGGCCAGGCGGATCGCGCGTGAAATGACCGCATTGATTGCAGCGCTTGATCCTCCTGGCACGCTGATCGTGGCCGGCGGCGAGACCTTGAAAGCGGTTTGCGTCGCTCTCGGCGCGCAGGCGTTGCGGGTCGCAGGCCGCCTCGTGCCGGGCCTGCCGCGCTCGACCCTGCAGGGCGGCCGTTGGGCTGGCGTTGACGTGATCTCCAAATCCGGAGCGTTTGGTACAAGGGAGTTATGGCGCGATCTGCTCCATGACAATCAACTGCTCAGAACAGGGAAACCGACATGACCTCTCGCCATCTCGCGATCACCATGGGCGATCCGGCCGGCATCGGGCCGGAGATCATCGTCAAGGCCTGCATCGGCTTGCAGGAAAGGATCGCCAAGGGCGATCTGGGCCTTCTGATCATCGGCAGCGGCGCCGCATTGGGCGCCGCGAAGGCCGCGCTTGGCGCAAGCATCGCGATTCCGGAAGTGAGCGCCGAAGACCGCGATTGGCCCAATCTCTGTTTTCTACAGGCCGACGCTGACGGCGCGCCGATCCATCCGGGCGTGTTGAGTGCCGATGGCGGAAGGTTTGCGTTCAAGGCGGTCGAGCGGGGCGTGCGGCTGACACAGGCCGGGCGGACAGCGGCCATCGTCACGGCGCCACTGAACAAGGAGGCGCTCAACAAGGCGGGCTACCACTATCCCGGTCACACCGAGATGCTGGCGCATCTCACCGGCGTGCGCGGCTCGGTGATGCTGCTGGCCCACGGCAACATGCGCGTCAGCCATGTCTCGACGCACGTGGCGCTCGAAGACGTGCCGAAGCGGCTGACCCCGGAGCGGCTCCGTCAGGTGATCGACCTCACCGACGATGCGTTACGCCGGCTCGGCATCGCGCGCCCCAAGATCGCAATTGCGGCGCTCAATCCGCATGCGGGCGAGGGCGGGTTGTTCGGACGGCAGGATATCGACGTCTCGGCGCCGACCATTGCCAAGGCGGTCGCCGATGGTCTCGACGTCGTCGGCCCGGTGGCCGGCGACACCATCTTCGTCAAGCTGCGCGCCGGCCAATTCGATGCGGTCGTCGCGATGTATCACGACCAGGGGCATATTCCAGTGAAGTTGCTCGGTTTCCAGGTCGATCCTACCACTGGCCGCTGGCAGGAGCTTTCCGGCGTCAACATCACGTTGGGCCTTCCGATCATCCGCACCTCCGTCGATCACGGCACCGCCTTCGATATCGCAGGCAAGGGCATTGCCAACGAACATAGCTTGATCGAGGCCATCGATTACGCCGAGCGCCTGGCCGGCGGACCTCCATAGCTCCAAAGTGACGAGAGCAGACATCCAATGACCAATTCCTTCACGCCGATCGAAATTCTGCGTCCCACGGTGGTCGAGTTCGGATGCGGAACGATTGCTGCCGCTCAGCGCTTTGCGGAGCGGATCGGCGCGCGACGGCCGCTGGTCATTTCGGATCCCTTCAACGCGCGGCGCGTCGATCAGTTGGCATTGCCCGGTGCCGTTAAGGTATTCGGCGACGTCAAGCCCGAGCCTGATATGCCCAACCTCGATAAGGCGGTGGCGATGGCGCGTGAAGCCGCGCCCGATCTCATCGTGGGTTTCGGCGGCGGCAGCGCGATGGATCTCGCCAAGCTGGTTGCCGTGCTCTGCACCGATGATACCGTCTTTGCCGACGTCGTCGGTGCCGAGAAGGTCACGGGCCGCAGCGTTGCGCTGATGCAGATCCCCACCACCTCGGGGACCGGCAGCGAAGCCGGCACCCGGGCGCTCGTGACCGATCCGGCCAGCCGCAACAAGCTCGCGGTGCAGAGCCGCGTTATGCTCGCTGATATCGCCATCGTCGATCCCGACCTCACGATGACTGTGCCGCGCGACGTCACCGCAGCAACCGGCGTCGATGCGCTGGCGCATTGCGTCGAAGCCTATACCAGCCGCAAGGCGCATCCTGCGATCGACCTCTACGCGATCGAAGGCGCGCGGCTGGTCGGGCGCTATCTGCGGCGCGCGGTAGCCGATGGCAGCGATCGCGAGGCGCGCGCCGGCCTCGCGCTGGCCTCGCTCTATGGCGGCTATTGCCTCGGCCCGGTCAATACAACGGCGGGCCACGCGGTGGCCTATCCGCTCGGCACGCGGCATCACGTGGCGCATGGCCTCGCCTGCGCGGTGATCTTCCCGCATACGCTGGCGTTCAACATGCCGGCGACTTCGGCGAAGACGATCGCCGCGCTGCACGCGCTCGGCTTGCCAGAACGTAACGTTCCAGCGGCTGCGTTCGACGCCGCTTATGGGTTCTGCGCCGATCTCGGCATCGAGATGCGGTTGTCCGCGCTCGGCGTTCCCAAGGACGATCTCGGCGTCATGGCGGACGAGGCGCATGCCATCCGTCGTCTGCTCGACAACAACCCGCGCGATTTGAGCCGTGACGAGATTTTGAAGATGTACGAGAAGGCGTTCTAGCCCGCCCGGCTGCGGCGCACGGCACCAACCAATAACAAGCAGGAAGCAGAGGAAACTTCGATGAGATCGATGAGGCTTATTATTACGTCAGCGATGCTGCTGGCGGCGGCGCCAACGAAGGCGGAAGAGGCGTATCCTTCCAGGCAGGTGAGTGTGATCGTTCCCTTCGCCGCCGGCGGTACTGCGGATATCTTCGCGCGGATGGTCGCCAATCACCTTCAGGCGAAATTGGGCAAGCCGTTCGTGGTCGAAAATGTCGGCGGCGCCGGCAGCATCGTCGGCGTGACCCGGCTGGCGCGCTCGGCTCCGGACGGACTGACCTTGGGCCTGGCAAGCACATCCGCGCTTGCGATCAACCCGTCGCTGTATGGTCCGAAGCTCAGCTATCAGCCCGATAAGGATCTGCAGCCGATCGCCCAGATCAGCGTCGTGCCCAACGTGCTGGTCGTCAATCCTGACAAGATCAAGGCGCGGACCCTGCCGGACCTGATCGCCTATCTGAAGGCCAATCCGGACAAGGTGTCGTTCGGTTCGGCCGGCGTCGGCACCTCGCAGCACCTGGCGGGCGAGTTGTTCCAGCAGATGACGGGTACCAAAATGGTGCATGTGCCCTACAAGGGCTCGAGCACGATGTTGACGGATCTCCTCAGCGGCCAGATCGACCTCGCGTTCGACAATGTGCCGCTGCTCTTGCCGCAGGCGAAGACCGGCAAGCTCGCGCTGATCGCGGCCGCAACGCCCAAGCGCGCGTCGTTCGATCCGAACCTTCCCACCGTCGCCGAGCATCTACCCGGCTTCGAGGCGGTCGCCTGGCACGGCTTCTTCGTCCCGGCCGCCACGCCCAAGCCGATCGTCGAAAAGCTGTCGGCGGAGATCCGGGCTTTCATGCAGCAGCCGGAGACGGTGCAAAAGATGGCCGAACTCGGCGCTGACGCCGTGGCGCTCGATGCTCAACCGTTTGCGGCTTACATCGCGTCGGAGACGGCGCGATGGAAGAAGGTCATCGAAGCCGCCAACATCAAGCTGGAGTAGCGCTTCTCTACGCGTGAACAAGACGATACGTCCGAAGGCCAATTCAACACTTTCGAATTGGTCTCCGGATGAAGTTGGCGCGGTAACCTCCCGTTTACCATTCCATCCATATCATCGGCGTATGAATTCACCCCGCAGACGAAACCCACAGGCTGCCCTGATGTCGCTCGAAGCGGCCGCGGCCTCCGCCCGCGGCGGGTTTGGTTGCATGTTCTCGACCTCGGAAGAATTTGAGATGGCGCTCATCACCGAGCGCCGTGCGCAGGGGCGTTACCTTCAGCGCAGAATGCGCTGGCCTGCCATACTGTTCATCGGCTTTGCGCTGATGATCGCCGGCACGGCGCTGCTGTTCGGCTAGCCGCTACTCCTCACTTCGCCAATGGGTCGGGGCGAACCTGAATATGCACCGCCCGCGGCTTTGAGCCCTTGCCGCCTTCCATCAACCATGGTGTGCGGTCACCGCTCGAGCTCCAGAGACCACGGCCTTTCCAGCCTGCGTTTGGATCATCAATGCGTCCGTCGAGGCCCTTGGCAAAGAAGCCGAGCGGATAGGGGATGCGCAGCATCACCATCTGCCCGTCCTTGAAGGCGACGAAGCCGTCGTTGAGGTTGGCGGTGGAGATCGGGATGTTCTCGCCGAGCCCGGCCGTGTTGTGGTGATCGACCCAGGTGTAATAGCTCGCCTCGGCGCTGGAGTTCTCGAACCCTTCGAAGCCGGGGCCCGGATATTTGAAGTAGGCGAAGCCTTCCGGGCAGTGATTGCCGGTCGCGCCCGGCCCGTTCAGCGGCGCCTTGCACTTGCTGCGATCGAAGCGGATCAGGCTGCCGTTCGAGCCCGAGCCCCAGAGCACGCCGTTCTTGTCGATATCGCCGCCGCGGATGCCGATGCCTTCCTTCGGAATCGCGTAGAATTCCGACAGCTTGGTCTTGGGATCGAACCGCATGAAGCCGGGTGGACCGACGAACACGTTGACGGTGTACCAGACCGAGCCGTCAGTCGGATGCGGCATCACCGCGTAGGGGCCGGAGCCCGCAATGCGCATGTCCTTGTTGGCCTCCGCCGGTTTACCCGGGTCGGTATATTCGTCGACCTTGCCGTTGCCGTTGGTGTCGAGCACGAATGGTGCCCATCCCTGCGCTTTGACGGCATCGCCGGTCTCGTCCCATAGCTTGGTGTTCACCCATCCGGCGACCGGACCGGTCCCCGAGAGCCACAGCGTATCGTCGGCGTCGTAGCCGAATTGCGGATGATGGGTGCCGAAGCAGGTATCGACGAAGCTGTACTTCTGGGTCTTGGGATCGAATACCGACACTTGCCGGCCCGAGCGTTCGAGCGGAAACGCCTTGGCCGACGGGTGATCAGATCCTCTCTTGCAATACGCCGGATTTTCGATGCCGCGCACGGCGGCCGCCAACCACAGCCGGCCCTTCTTGTCGAACATGCTGTTGTGATTATTGGTCCGCTGGCTCCATATCTTCTCGTCGCCCCAATAGGCCGAAGGGCTGACCGGATTGAGGAGGGCCGTGCCATGCAGCGGAGGGCCGAACGATTCCGGAGCGTTGGGATCGGCGACGGGCATTTTCGAGAACGTCACCTTGTGCGTTTTGGGATCGAGGATCGGCATGTCATCGGAGGAATATTCGTTCGCCCCGTACAGCGGGCCGTAGGCGTTGACCGTCGGGTAGCGGCGGTCTGACGAAATCAGATCGTGGACGAAGTGCTTCTCGGTCGCCCATTCCCAAGATGAGATGACGACGTTGCGCTCGAGGCCGGCCGGCCGCGGCGGTTTTTCTTTCGGCAGTTCGCCCTTGGCGACCCGGTCTGTCCAGTCGCCGAAATACTTGAACGGCACGCCGCCCATTTGCCCCGCGAGCCGGTTCACCATCCATTCGCCGGTTTGCCCTGCAGCGACACGGCGCATCCAGGCTTCCTCGCCGGACTTGAATTCGCCGAACGCTGCCGGCATCGTGCGCGTGGATTCTTGGCCGAGCTGATGGCAGCCGATGCAGTCGACATTGTTCATCCGCTGGCGCCAGATCTCCTGGGTAATCTCCTTCGGGATCTCGGTGGAGCCGCCGAAATCTTTCGCCGGCGGGATCTTCATCATCGTGTACCAATAGATCGCCGAGTAATAATGAGCGGCGGCGGCATCGTTCGGCGCCGCGACCGCCGTGAGATTGACCTGTTGGCCGGGCTTGGCGCGCAGCTTGGGTGAATCCACAAGACCATAGCCGCGAACCCAGATCGCGTAGTTGACGTTCGGCGGCAGGTCCGGGATCACGTAGCGGCCCTGGTCGTCGGTAACCACCATTTTGGCGAATTTCGTCGGCAACTCGGTGGTCTCAGCGATGACCCAGACGCCGGCCTCCGGGCCGCTCGATCCGCGCACCACGCCGCCGATATCATCATTGTCGATCGCAACCGCCGCTGGCTGCTGCGCATGCGATGGCGCCGCCATCAAGCTCAGTCCACTTGCCGCCGCAGCCAGGGTGAAGGAGAACAGGATCCGACCGAGATTCATCGTTTCTCTCCCCGTGACCATGAGCTTGTTGTCGCTCGTTATTGGCGCAAGCCTACACCAGACCAGGGTTGCGGCGGGAGCATGTCACTGGCGCGGTTTCCTCACGCTTGCGGCATCAACGACTACCGTGCATCGCAACAACGTCCATGCATCCGCCTTTTGCTTTTGAGGCGGCTGGGTTAGACACGCCAATTCTCATGAGAGGGCGTAACCAATGATCACCGAAATCGCGCAAATCGACGTCAAGCCGGGCACCGAGAAGGATTTTGAAGCGGCCGTCGCCAAGGCCCGTCCGCTGTTCCTGCGCGCCAAGGGCGGCAAGGGGTTTGAACTGCACAAGTCGATCGAGAAGCCGCAGCGATATCGGCTGGTGGCGAAATGGGAGACGCTGGAAAACCACACCGTGGACTTTCGCGGCTCGGAAGATTTCACCGCTTGGCGCGCGCTGGTCGGCCCGTACTTTGCTTCGCCGCCCGAGGTCGAGCATACCGAGACGGTGCTGACCACGGCGGACTGAAGCTATCAGCCGGCTGCAATCGCGGCCGGCGCCGCTTCCGCCTTGAAATGATTGATCATCACCTTGGCGATCGCCATCAGAGGCAGCGCGAGCGCCAGCCCCCAAATGCCGAACACGACGCCGAGCAGTATCTGGAACGCAAACAGCGTCGCAGGCGGAATGTCCAGCGCCTGCCGCTGAATGATCGGTGTCAGCACGTAGCTTTCCAGCGCGTGCACCCCGAGGAACAGGATGAAGGCGGAGAGGCCCGCGACCCATCCCGACGCGAGACTGGCCAGCACCACGATCAGCCCGCCGAGAATGGCGCCGACCGTCGGGATGAAGGCGAGCAGCCCAGCCTGGATGCCCAGGATGAACGAGCTCTGGATGCCGATGATCGATAGCCCGATCCAGGTCACCAGGAACACTGCAACCATGGTGATGATCTGCGCGATCAGCCAGCGCTCCAGCGTCTCGCCGATCCGGTCGACGATCGCAACCGCGCGCGCGCGATGCCTCACGGGCGCCATGAACAGCAGTCCGTTGCGGTAGACGCTTGGCTGGGTGGCGAAGGCAATCCCCAAAAACAGCACGATGAAGAAGTTTCCGACTGCGCTGGCGGTGCCGAGAATCAGTTTGAGGCTCTGGCTGAAGATGGCGCCGCCGCTGGCCGCAATCGTGCCGGCGCTGGGAAGTGTGTGCGGCGTCGGCGTCGCGGCGGGCGCCGGCGTGCCATCATCCGACGTCGAGGACAGGGTGCCGAAATCGAAAAAGCTGGTATCGATGCCGTTCCGCTCCAGGAAGCCCTTGACGTTGACGAGCTGCGATTTGAGCGTGTTGCTCAACGTCGTTGTCTGCTGGGCGATTGTGGTGCCGCCGAGGAAGACGATGCCCGACAGCATGCCCGCGACCACCAGGCAGACCATCGTCAGGCGCAGCGCATGCGGCAGCCGCACCACGCGTCCAAGCAGGTTGCTCATGGCGTTGAGGGTGACGCCGAGCAGGATGCCGGAAAAGATAAGAAACAGTGTCGCGGCAAAGTGCCAGGTGAACACGAGCAGCGCGGCGAACAGCACGACGCCGATGCCGCCGACCGATATCGCCCACGCCATATCGTTGCGGGCCTGAAGGCGATTGTCAGCCGGACCTTTCACGTTGATTCCTTTTCGCAGAATGTCGTCTGCAGTCTTTCGCCAAAAACGCCGCCGGGATCAAGCGGGAGCGCACGCGCCGGTTTGACGCTGCCACGTCCGGTATGCCAAGCGGTAGCCGAATCCGATATAGCGCCGGCGAGGACGAGATGAATTTTAAATGGTTCGGCCCGATTGCGCTGTTGGCGGCGCTGGTGATCGGCGACCAGATCAGAATCAACCGTCCCGCCCACAAATATCGTCTGTCGGTCGACGTCGAGACGCCGGACGGGCGCAAATCGGCATCTGGCGTGGTCGCCGTTCATCCCGATCGCAGCTACACCCGCCGCGGTCAGACCCGCACCGTCGGCGACGCCATTTTCGTCGATCTCGGGCAGGGCAAGAACCTTGTCGCGCTGCTCGCGCATGTCGACAACAACCTCGTCCTCGACGACGTGAACTACGTGGCTCTGCGCGCCTACACGTCGGCGGCCGGCAAGCGGGTCTCGTTTGACGAGATGAGCCGGTTGACCGGCGTCGTGCCGGTAAAGGACACGCTGATCCCGGTGCTCGTGACCTTTACCGATCCGGCCAAGCCCGGCACCGCGCGGCGGATCGCACCCGACGATGCCGAGGCGGTGCTCGGCAGCGGGTATCGCATTCAGGGGATATCGGCTGAAGTGGTGCCGAATGGATATTGGCCGGTCGATTTCGGCGGCGCGCTGGGCGAGCCGGTCACACGTGGAATTCAGGCGAAACTGCCATGGCTTGGTGATGCCGGCAATTCGGCTGCCGCGGCGCTCCGGGCGGCCGGTTTGCCCGGGGTCGACGGCATGGACGCCCGCGAGGCTTTCACGCGAAAATAGCAGGGCAGGCCCGCGAGCCCTTGCCGGATATTGATCCGCCGCCGGCTCGCGGGCATTATCGTCCGCAATAGCGGCCCAACCCACAAGATCCTTGCAGAGGACGATGACAGCGGAAAATTGGCGATGAGACGGCCCGTGGTCGGTGTGATCGGGAACGCCTATCGCGTCGAAAATCGTTTTCAGACCCAGGTGGTCGGAGAGCGCAATTTGCGCGCGGTCGCCGACGTGGCGGGGGCCCTGCCGCTGATGTTTGCCGGATCGCCCGAGATTACCGACATCGGCGCGCTGCTCGACGTCGTCGATGGTATCGTGCTGACCGGCGCACGGGCCAATGTCCATCCGACCCGCTTCAAGACCGAGCCGCACGAGAGGCACGAGCCCTACGACATCCACCGGGACGACGTCGCGCTGGCGCTGACGGAGGCCTGCGTTGCCCGCGGCGTGCCGATCTTCGGCATCTGCCGCGGCCTGCAGGAAATGAACGTCGCCTTCGGCGGCTCGCTGCATCCGGAAATCCGCGAGATCCCCGGCCGCATGAACCACCGCATGCCGCGCCTGGAGAACGGCGAAATCCATCCGGACCCGACGGTCGTGTTCGCCGACCGCCATGACGTCCATCTCACGCCCGGCGGCACCTTTGCAAGCCTGCTCGGCTGCGAAACCATCCGGGTGAATTCGCTGCACGGGCAGGGCATCCTCGAACCGGGGAGGCGCGTCGTCATCGAAGGCATTGCCGAGGACGGCACCATCGAAGCGATCCGGATCGCGGACGCACCGAGCTTTGCGCTCGGTGTGCAGTGGCATGCCGAGTATGATCCGCAGCGCAACCCGATCAATCGCAAGCTGTTCGAGGCGTTCGGGGCGGCGCTCAAAGCGCACACGCGCGCGAGCTGACCGGACAAATCCCGAGCGGGCGCGTCCCGAAGCGACCTGATCCGTAATCCTACGGGGCCGAAAAGATAGGACCGGCTCCGGGAAGTTGGTTAAGTCAGCCATCATCTCTACGCTGGTAAAGCCGCCATGAAGCAACCAGGACGTCTCGCGCCGGCGATGATCTTGCTGGTCCTCGTGACGTCCTGCGTCGTGAGTGCAGTGACCTATTTCCTGGCGACGCGCGCCCCCTCGCTGGGGCCGCTGGCGATCATCGTCGGCGCCGCGCTGGCGAGCGCTGCAATCATCGGCCTGTTTGCGATTCTTGCCGCGGCGAGGCTTTGGCACAGGCTTTCCGATGTCGCGGATCTTGCGGATGGACGCAACGGAGCGGAGGAGGGACGCGCTGACCAGACGCTGATCGACAGCGAAATGGCGCAAGCCATTATCGAAGGCTCGCTCGACGCCTTCGTCCAGACCGATGAGCGCTGCGTCATCCTCGGCTGGAGCCCGCATGCCGAGGCCCTGATGGGATGGACGCGCACTGAGGCCATCGGCCGGAGCGTGGACGAACTGGTCTTTCCGGAATCGCAGCGCACGGTGCACCGGCAATGGATCGATCGATTCCTGAGCGAGGCGGCGGGCGATGCCGTCGGAGGACGCTACGAAACGCTGTTGCTGCACAAGGACGGCCGCGAATTCTTCGCCGAAGTATCGCTCACAGCACTGCGCCGCGGCGAAGGCTATGTCATCAACGCTTTCATTAGGGACATCACCGCGAAGCGCGCCGCGGAGGAGCAGTTGTTCCGGACGCAGAAGATGGAGTCGGTCGGGCAACTGACCGGCGGCATCGCCCATGACTTCAACAACGTGCTGACCGTAATCACGGGCACGATCGAAATCCTGGCCGACGGCGTCAAGCATGATCCGGCGCTCGCCTCGATCGCCCGAATGATCGGCGACGCCGCCGATCGCGCATCCCAGCTTACGGCCAGCCTCTTGGCCTTTGCCCGCAAACAGCCGCTGCGCCCGCGCGAGACCGACGTCAACGCGCTGGTCGAGGAAGTGGTGCAACTGTTGGAGCCGACCCTCGGACGACAGATTCAAATCGAAACCGCGTTGAGCGATCAGGTCTGGCCGGCTTTGGTCGACGGCAGCCAGCTCTCCTCCGCCCTCGTCAATCTCGCGATCAACGCCCGCGACGCCATGCCCGATGGCGGCAGGCTGCTGTTCAGGACGGGAAATCTCACGCGCGGCGAGCATGACGCCGACATGGGCGGGCTCGGCGCGGGCGCCTATGTCGTGATCGAGGTGATCGATGCCGGCGCCGGCATTCCACCCGCGATCCGCGACAGGATTTTCGAGCCGTTCTTTTCGACCAAGCAGTTCGGCGTGGGCACGGGACTTGGGCTGAGCATGGTGTTCGGATTTGCAAAGCAATCCGGCGGCAGCGTCGTGGTCGAGAGCGAGGAGGGCAAGGGTGCCTGCTTCCGCATCCTTCTCCCCAAGGCCGATACCGAGCCCTCGGACGCGCTCGACGCGAGCGATGCACCGCCGGAGGCGGACGGCGAACTGCGGGGCGGAACGGAAACCATCCTCTGCGTGGAGGATGACGACGTGGTGCGGGCGCACGTCGTCGGCCGGCTCGAAAGCCTCGGCTACAAGGTCATTGCCGCCGCCAGCGCGGCGCAGGCGCTTGAGCTGGTCAACTCCGGTGCAGCATTCGATCTTCTGTTCACCGACATCGTCATGCCCGGCGCGATCAATGGCCGGCAGCTTGCGGAGGAGGTCGCCAAGCTGCGCCGGCCGCTTCGAGTGCTCTATACGTCCGGCCATACCTTCGATGCCTTTGGTTCGAGCGAGCGCCCCGGCGAGGGCGTGCTGTTGCTCGCCAAGCCGTACCGCAAAGCCGAATTGGCGCGCATGCTGCGCCTCTGCCTCGACCGTGCGATCGACCACATGGGCGACCCGATCCCGCTGCCATATTCGGTGCAGGAGGACGTCGATCGTTTCCTGAAGGAAAATCCGCCGGGGCGGGAGTAGGGCGCTGCGTTCCACGAGATGACGAATAGTGACGACGCAGCAACAGTTGTCATCCCCGCGCAGGCGGGGATCCAGTACGCCGCGGCCTGTCAGTTCAATCACTGACGTCTCTGGAATACTGGGTCACCCGCCTTCGCGGGTGACGACAACGGAATATGAA
>NZ_JAGWDK010000006.1 GCF_018398875.1 Bradyrhizobium sp. sGM-13
CTCGGTGCCATCGACGATCGGCTGGATCAGAACGGCGTCATAGTATTTCATCACCCTACGGCGGCGAATTTACGCCGCAGCAGCCGCCGTCACCACCTGCGCCAGCAGGGCCTCGCGCTTGGCTTGCGTGCGATAGCCTTTCATCGTCGCGGCAAAGCGCTCGAGGATCCCGTCTTCGAACGCGGTGACGATGGTGTCGTGGACATAGCTCTTGCGGCAGATCGCCGGCGTGTTCGAGAGTTCGTCAGCCGCCGCGCGCACGGCTTCGAGCACCTGCTTCTTGCGGCCGCGGGCGCTCGCCGCCGGTGAAACCCGCGACAATGATTCCAGCACCACGGCCGATGCCATCAGCGTGCGGAAATCCTTCAGCGAAATCTTGATACCGGCGATCTCGCGCAGGAACGCATTTACGGCCGTGGTCGAGGCGGCGCGCACGACGCCAGACCTGTCGCGGTACTGGAACATGCGCTTGCCTGGCACGGTGCGCAGGATGCCGATCGCGCGCACCAGCTTGGCGGCGTCGCATTCCTTGCGCACCGCCTTGCCGCCCTTGGCCTTGAAAGTCAGGACGAGGCAATCGTCTTCCAGCGTGACGTTCGATTTCAGCAGCGTGGTAGCGCCGCGGGTGCCGTTGAGACGAGCATATGACTCGTTGCCGGGACGGATCGCGGTACGCGCGATCAACTCGATCACGGCCGAGAGCGCAAACTCCCGCGTCGGCTCCTCGCCCGACAGAAACGCAGAGACCTTCCGCCGGATCTTGGGCAGCGCCGCGACGAGTTTGGCCAGGCGATGCGCCTTGCGGTGCTCGCGGACCTTTTCCCAATCGGCGTGGTAGCGGTATTGCAACCGGCCAGCGGCATCAAAGCCGACCGCCTGCAGATGCGAATTCGGATCGGCCGAATAGCGAACGTCGCGATAGGCCGGCGGCACCGCCATCGAATGCAGGCGCCGGATCGTTCCGGCGTGACGGATCTGCGTGCCATTGGCGCGAATGAACGAATAGCTTTTTCCGCGCTTGATGCGGCGGATGGTCAGGCCGTTTTGATCGCCGAGTTTGAGGCCAAGTTCCTGTGCCAGCGCTTCGACGGTGATGTGCGGCTTTGCCGCGGACGAGTTGGCAGGTTCCTTCGGCAGTTGCCCGAGCGCTTCGGCCAATGCGACGGCAGGATCGGCGGAAACGGGCCGCGTAGCCTCGAAATTCTGCTGATCCATCATGTCCGTTGTCGCCTTGCTCCGCCTGTTTCGCCGGTAATGCCGTTTGTTATGGCTTGTTCCGGGAGGCCGCCGGCCCCGGGGAGGCCATTTAGGGGGTAACGAACCACTTTGCGAGTCCCGATTCCGTCATTGAAGGTTATTAGATACCATTCATGGGTGCCATTCCGCCGATAGCGTTGATTTGCCCTGAGCGGAACCCGCAAAAAACGGCCTGACTTTGATCCGCGACAAGGCCGGAGACCGGCTGGCCGACCAAGGTCGCAGACGTTCCGCCTTGTCCGGGCATCGTCCCGCGACGCATAATCGCTTCAACAATCAGGGACGACTTGTGGCCGCCGAGCATCCGGCCGCGATGAGTGGGAGGGTAAATATGTCCGAGAAGATCTACGACGTATCCACCGATTGGGCCAAACGCGCCTATATCGATGACGCCAAGTACCGCGAAATGTACGCCCGCTCGGTCTCGGACCCCAATGGTTTCTGGGCCGAGCAAGCCAAGCGCATCGACTGGATCAAGCCCTTCCACAAGGTCGAAAACGTCTCCTTCGCCCCCGGCAACATCTCGATCAAATGGTTCGAGGATGGCGTCCTGAACGCCGCCTGGAACTGCATCGACCGGCATCTCGACAAGCGCGGCAACCAGACCGCCATCATCTGGGAGGGCGACGATCCCTCTCAGTCCACGCACATCACCTATCGCCAGTTGCACGACGAAGTCTGCAAGATGGCCAACATCCTGCGCACGCGGAACGTCAAGAAGGGCGACCGCGTCACGATCTATCTGCCGATGATCCCGGAAGCCGCCTACGCGATACTGGCCTGCGCGCGGATCGGCGCCATTCATTCGGTGGTGTTCGCCGGCTTCTCACCGGACAGCCTCGCCCAACGCATCACCGACTGCCAGTCCAAGGTGATCATCACCGCCGACGAAGGACTGCGCGGCGGCAAGAAGGTGCCGCTGAAGGCCAATGTCGATGCGGCGATCGAGAAAGCCGGCGGCGTCGATTGGGTTGTCGTCGTGAAGCACACCGGCGCGGCCGTCGACATGAATCCAACGCGCGATTTCTGGCACCACGAAGTGGCCAAGCTGGTGACGACGGAATGTCCGTGCGAGCACATGCACGCGGAAGACCCGCTGTTCATCCTTTACACGTCAGGCTCCACCGGCCAGCCCAAGGGAGTGCTGCACACCACCGGCGGCTATCTCGTATTCGCGTCGATGACGCATCAATACGTGTTCGACTATCACGACGGCGACATCTACTGGTGCACCGCCGACGTCGGCTGGGTCACCGGCCACAGCTACATTCTCTATGGCCCGCTGGCGAACGGCGCCACCACGCTGATGTTCGAAGGCGTGCCGAACTATCCGGATAATTCACGATTCTGGAACGTCATCGACAAGCACAACGTCAACATCTTCTACACCGCGCCGACCGCAATCCGCGCGCTGATGCAAAGCGGCGACGAGCCGGTGAAGAAGACCTCCCGCAAGAGCCTGCGCCTGCTTGGCTCGGTCGGCGAGCCGATCAATCCGGAAGCATGGGAATGGTATCACCGCGTGGTCGGCGACGGCCGCTGCCCGATCGTCGATACCTGGTGGCAGACCGAGACCGGCGGCATCCTCATCACGCCGCTGCCGGGCGCGACAAAACTAAAGCCGGGTTCGGCGACGCGGCCGTTCTTCGGCGTGGTGCCCGAAATCGTCGATGCCGACGGCAAGGTGCTCGAAGGCGAGTGCACTGGCAATCTCTGCCTGGCCAAATCCTGGCCGGGGCAGATGCGCACGGTCTACGGCGACCACGCGCGGTTCGAGCAGACCTATTTCTCGACCTACAAAGGCAAGTATTTCACCGGCGACGGCTGCCGCCGCGACGCCGACGGCTATTACTGGATCACCGGCCGCGTCGACGACGTCATCAACGTTTCCGGCCACCGCATGGGCACCGCCGAGGTCGAAAGCTCGTTGGTGGCGCATGCCAAGGTGTCGGAAGCGGCCGTGGTCGGCTATCCCCACGACATCAAGGGCCAGGGCATCTACGCCTATGTGACGTTGATGGCCGGTACCGAGCCGACCGAGGAGTTGCGGAAGGAGCTGGTCGCCTGGGTGCGCAAGGACATCGGCCCGATCGCGTCCCCCGACCAGATCCAGTTCGCGCCAGGCCTGCCGAAAACCCGCTCCGGCAAGATCATGCGCCGCATCCTGCGCAAGATCGCCGAGGATGAGCCCTCCAGCCTCGGCGACACCTCGACGCTCGCCGACCCCGCTGTGGTCGACGACCTCGTGAAGAACCGGCAGAACAAGAAGGGCGCACCGGTGTAAGGCGCCGCCTGGCACAAGCATCTCGTCCCGGGACCCGGGACGAGATGATGCCGAATTTTGCGGCAATCCCATCGCTCACGCGTTTGTCAGTGGCGAGCCTCACCGGGCTTGTCGCCGCTGCGTGGTGTTACGGTCATTTTACTTTGTTTCGAACATTCCCTTGGTTGCCCCATCGAGAATAATCTCGAAGGCTGGCGTTGAAACCAGCCGGTCAGTTCGCGCGACTAAACTGAAAACGCGTGGACGAGACAGCGGGCCGTCAGGCTTGAAAGGACATTTGAGGGCCCCCGAGAGGGGCGAGCAAAAGCGGAGCTGGGGAATGTCGAAGAGGATTGCGGTGGCGTTGGCCGCCACCTTGGCTGCGGGCACTATGATGTCGTCGCAGGCACAAGCGAGGCCGGAACTGGTCGATGTCAGCGGCGAGTACGCGCCGGGCACGATCGTGGTGAAGACCGGCGAGCGACGTCTCTATCTCATTCTCGAGTCCGGCCGCGCCATGCGCTATCCGGTCGGCGTCGGCAAGGCCGGCAAGCAATGGTCGGGCACCACAAAGATAGACGGCAAGTATCTCAACCCGGCCTGGTCGCCCCCGAGCGAGGTCAGGCGCGACAAGCCCTATATGCCCGACGTGATTCCCGGCGGCTCGCCGCGCAACCCGATGGGCGTCGCGGCGATGACGCTGGCTGGCGGGGAGTATGCCATTCACGGCACCAACGTGCCGGGCTCGGTCGGCGGCTTCGTCTCCTACGGTTGTATCCGCATGCTCAACGACGACATCTCCGATCTCTATCAACGCGTGCCGGTCGGAACGACGGTGACTGTCATGCACTGACTTTCGGATTGAATTGAATGCAAAGGCCGCGCGATCGCGCGGCCTTTTCAGTTCGGCAGTGCCTGGCCCGCGTTCGCACACCAGCCGTTGCGGTGCCCGCCGCCATAGTTTCGCGCATGACCTGCCGCGAGCATCGCCGCCGAAACATTTCCGGTGCGTCGCGTCGCGGCCTCCGCCACGACCCGGCCGTTATATTTGTCCGGTCCAATGTTGAAGATCGTGACGCCGCCTTCGCCGAGCAGCGCGCGCAGGGCACCGGTCGCGGCCTCCGCCATCTGCAATTCCCCAGGGCACGATGCCTTCAATTCGGGCGCGTCGATGCCGCGCAGGCGTATGCGCGTGGTCGGCTCAACGCCGGGCGACAAATGCACCCGCGCCTCAAACGTGTCACCATCGATCGTCCGGATGACATCGACGGGATGGCGCACGTCAGGACTTCCAGCGCGCTTCCAGACCATCTCGGCATCGCGCGCCGCTTGGCTGTCGGCGAAGTCAGGCAACGACCGGCGTACCCAGTCGCGGACCGGCAGCATCGTCGCCGCAGCGACGCAAAGCACGAACATCCACGGCAAGGCCGCCGCAAACCAGCGGCGCCGCGGACCCCGGCGCGAGGTCCGGTAAGCAGTTATCTTCTCGTATGGAGGCATATTCCCGACTAAGGGCTGAGTCGGGCCGTCCGGCAAGAGCCGGTGCCGTCAAAAATCCGAAGCGATCCCTTTGCGCTCCCAATCGCCGTAGCGAGTCGGTTCCGGGCCCTTCGGGCCCTGGAATTCTTTCTGCTGCGGCATGGCGCAGGCGTCAGTGGCCTTGCGGCGCGCTTCGGCCTCGGCAAGCGCGCGCTCGGCTGCGGGCGTCAGCTTCTTGCGTTCCGCAACCGGCGCGGGGGATGAAGAATTGTCGGTCATCGCAACTCTCCCATAGCACGGGATGAGCGCACAGATGACATCACAATCGGGAAATTGTCTGTGGCGATTCTTACATTTGGCATATTCGCATGCCAAATGAGTGTTTCATTTCATTGGCATGAGCCGAACCCTTTCCGCCTTCCGAGATATTCCTGCTTCATGCCCTCTTCAAGATTCGCAGTACCTTCAGAAGTGCCCGGCCTCGCGGCGCGGCGGATCGCGGCTGATATTCTCGACGGCGTGCTGCACAAGCATCGCACCCTCGACGACCAGCTCGACGGCGCAGGCGCCCATCCCGGACTGAAGGCGCTCGCCGATCGCGACCGCGCACTGATGCGGCGGCTGGTAGCGACGATTTTGCGGCGGCTCGGCACGCTCGGCCATTTGCTGTCGCGCCTGCTCGATCGCGGCATTCCGACGGATGCGCCGCGGGCACAGAGCGCGCTTCTGATCGGCGCTGCGCAGATTCTCTGGATGGATGTGCCTGATCACGCCGCTGTCGACCTTTCGGTGCGGCTGGTGCAATCGGACCGACGCGCCGCAAAGTATGCCGGCCTAGTCAACGCCGTGCTGCGCCGCTGCGCCCGCGAGGGACAGCCGCTGATCGAGGAAGTCAAGTCGCAGACGCTTGATGTTCCGCCGTGGCTGTTGACGCGCTGGATCGGCGCCTATGGCGAGACCACCGCGCGGGAGATGGCGCGCGCCATCGGCCACGAACCGTCCCTCGACATCACCGTGAAGACGGACGCGGCGCAATGGGCGAGCCGCCTGCATGGCGAAACCTTGCCGACCGGAACCGTGCGCACGCTGCTGCAGGGTTCGGTGACCATGCTGCCCGGCTTTTCCGAGGGACAGTGGTGGGTGCAGGACGCCGCCGCCGCACTGCCGGCGCGCCTGTTCGGCGATGTTGCCGGCAAGAGCATCGTCGACCTCTGCGCCGCGCCCGGCGGCAAGACCGCGCAGCTCGCGCACGCCGGCGCGCGCGTCACCGCGGTCGATCGCTCGCCGGCGCGCATGGCACGGCTGCGCGAAAATCTGGCCCGGCTTTCGCTGCAGGCCGATGACGTGGTGACTGATGCGGCCGAATGGCAAGGCAGCGGCAATGGCGGTTACGACGGCGTGCTGGTGGATGCGCCCTGCACCTCCACCGGCACCATCCGCCGTCACCCCGATGTCGCCTGGCTGCGTCAGGAAGCCGACATTGCGGCGCTGTCCGCGCTACAGAAACGGTTGCTGCAAAAGGCGGTCGCCCTACTCAAGCCGGGCGGAACGCTGGTCTATTGTACCTGTTCGCTGGAGCCCGAGGAAGGCGAACAGGCGGTCGCGTCCCTGCTCGCTACCGAACCGGGCATGCGCCGTGTCCCGGTCGAGGTGGACGAGGTCGCAGGCCTCAGCGAAATCGTGACCGCAAGCGGCGATTTACGCACCCTTCCCTGCCATTTGCCCCATGACGACCCCCGGCTCGGCGGGCTGGATGGATTTTACTCGGCGCGGCTGGTTAAAACCTGATTTTAGACCGGAATCACCCTGCCTTTGGGTGATTCGTCGATTTTCAAGATGGTGTCTTACCGGCGTTTCCGGATTAAAAGGATTCGCCAGAATACCCCTCCCTCCCTAAGCCCAAGGCACGGCGTGTCGGTCGCTCAACGCAGACGCATCTCGACGCTTATCATGAGCCGCTCGGCGCGGACCGTGATCGCGCGCGCGACCGGCGCCACGGTGGCGGTATCGCGGCTGTGGCCGGGCCGCGCCGACCGGCTGATCATCGCCCCGCACGATCTGCGCACCGCCGACGCCACCCGCGCCGCGGAAATCTATGCCGGCCGCTTCGTGTTCGCCGGCAAAATCGTCACCTGCCACGGCCGCTCGATCTTCGATCTCGAGCCGCCGTCGGAAGATTGGGAAGTCGCGCTGCTCGGCTTCGGCTGGCTGCGGCACCTGCGCGCCGCCGACACCGCGCTGACCCGCGCCAATGCCCGCTCGCTGGTCGACGACTGGATCTCGAATCCGGCGCGCAAGCGGCCGCTCGAACGCCGCCCCGACGTGCTGGCCCGCCGCGTGATCTCGCTGTTGTCGCAGGCGCCGCTGGTGCTCGGCGACACCGACGGAAAATTCTATCGCAAATATCTGCGCGGGCTGACCCGCGAAATTCGATATCTTCGCTACACGATGCTCGACATCGCCGACGGTGTGCCGCGGCTGCAGGTCCTGATCGCGCTGTGCTACGCCTCGCTGTGCCTGGCCAATCAGGCGCGACACATCCGCTCCGCCACGCGACGGCTTTCCGACGAATTGCAGCGCCAGATCCAGCCCGACGGCGGGCATATTTCGCGCAACCCCGGTGCGCTGGTCGAATTGCTCAGCGACCTCCTGCCCCTGCGACAGACCTTTGCCGCCCGTAATATCGCGCCGCCGCCCGCGCTGTTGAATGCGATCGACCGCATGATGCCGATGCTGCGCTTCTTCCGTCATGGCGACGGCAGCTTCGCGCTCTTCAACGGCATGAGCAACGCGCCCTCGGACCTGGTGGCGACACTGCTTGCTTATGACGACACGCACGGCGTGCCGATGGCGAACATGCCGCATACCGGCTTCCAGCGTCTCGACGCCGGCACGACGACCGTCATCATCGACACCGGCCCACCGCCGCCGCCGAATGTCAGCCAAGAAGCGCACGCCGGATGTCTCTCGTTCGAACTGTCTTCGGGGCCGAGCCGGATCGTGGTCAATTGCGGGATGCCCGCGACCGGCAGGGATAACTGGCGCACCTTTGCCCGCAGCACCGCGGCGCATTCGACCCTGACCTATCACGAGGCGTCCTCGTGCCAGTTCGTCGAATTGTCGGCGATGAAGCGCCTGCTGCAGGGCGCGCCGGTCGTCAGCGGTCCGGCCAACGTGGAAAGCTACCGCGAGGCCGTGGCCGACGGCGATCTCCTGACCACCTCGCATGACGGCTATCTCGCACGCTTCGGCGTCGTGCATCGCCGGGTGCTGATGATCTCCCATGACGGCGCAAGGCTCGACGGCGAAGACACCGTGTCGCCGGCGCCGGGGACGCGCATCAAGGGCGCCGAGACCGATTATGCGCTGCGGTTTCATCTTCATCCCGCGGTGAAGGCCAGCCGCCTCAGCGATGCGCGCGGCGTCATGCTGGTATTGCCCAACCGCGACGTCTGGACCTTCGAGGCGCTCGACGACAAGGTCGATCTCGAGGACAGCGTGTTTTTGGCGGGCAATGACGGCCCGCGCCGCACCGCCCAGATCGTGATCCGCCAGGATTCCCGCCACGCCTCCTCGATCCGCTGGAGCTTTGTCCGCTCGAGCACGTCGGCGGGCGCCACCAACGCCCGGCGCACTGCGCGGCGCGAGCCGGAATTGCCGCTCTGAGCCCTTCCCGGCCAGATTTCCACACCCGGATTTGGCGCCTTCTGGCGGTTTCATGACCGGTCAATCCATGCTACCGGGCTGGCCTTAACAGCCAGGAATCCAGCCATGACCGACCATCCGCGCCGCGTGACCCGCGCTCTGTTGTCCGTTTCCGACAAGACCGGCCTGATCGAATTTGCCCAGGCGCTGGCGGGACATGGCGTCGAACTGGTCTCGACCGGCGGCACGGCGAAGGCAATCGCCGGCGCGGGGCTGAAAGTCAAGGACGTCTCCGAACTCACCGGCTTCCCCGAAATGATGGATGGCCGGGTCAAGACTCTGCATCCGAAGGTGCATGGCGGCCTGCTCGCGATCCGCGACAACAAGGAGCACGCCGACGCCATGAAGGCGCACGGCATCGCGCCGATCGACCTGCTCGTCGTCAATCTCTATCCGCTCGAGGCGACCGTCGACAAAGGCGCCGCTTACGAAGACTGCATCGAGAATATCGATATCGGCGGGCCCGCGATGATCCGGGCGGCCGCCAAAAACCACGACGATGTCGCCGTCGTCGTCGAGGCGCAGGACTATCAGGCCGTGCTCGACGAACTCGCCGCCAACAAGGGCGCGACGACGCTCGGGCTGCGCCGCCGCCTCGCCGCAAAAGCCTATGCGCGCACTGCCGCCTATGACGCCGCGATCTCGAACTGGTTTGCTACGCAGCTCAAGGATAACGCGCCGGATTTCCGCGCCTTCGGCGGCCGGCTGATCCAGTCCTTGCGCTATGGCGAGAACCCGCACCAGACCGCGGCGTTTTATGCGACGCCCGACAAGCGGCCCGGCGTCTCCACCGCGCGGCAATTGCAGGGCAAGGAGCTGTCCTACAACAACATCAACGATACCGATGCGGCTTACGAATGCGTCGGTGAATTCGATCCGAAGCGCACCGCGGCGTGCGTCATCGTGAAACATGCAAACCCCTGCGGCGTCGCGGAGGGACCTGATCTCGTCACCGCCTATCGCCGCGCGCTCGCCTGCGACTCGACGTCGGCCTATGGCGGCATCATCGCGGTCAACCGCACGCTGGATGCGGAGGCCGCGCGCGCCATCATCGGCATTTTCACTGAAGTGATCATCGCCCCCGACGCCACCGAAGAGGCCATCTCGATCATCGGCAGCCGGCGCAATTTGCGCCTGTTGCTCGCGGGCGGCCTGCCCGACCCGCGCACGGTCGGCCTGACCGCCAAGACGGTTGCCGGCGGCTTGCTGGTGCAGAGCCGCGACAATGCGGTGGTTGAGGACATGGACATCAAGGTCGCAACCAAACGCGCGCCGACCGACGCCGAACTGCGCGATCTCAAATTCGCCTTCCGCGTCGCCAAGCACGTCAAGTCGAACACCATCATCTACGCCAAGGATCTCGCCACTGTGGGCATCGGCGCCGGCCAGATGAGCCGGGTCGATTCGGCGCGTATTGCCGCCCGCAAAGCACAGGATGCTGCGGCCGAAATGAAGCTCGCTGAACCGCTGACCAAAGGCTCCGTCGTCGCATCCGATGCGTTCTTCCCCTTCGCCGACGGCATGCTGGCCTGCATCGAAGCCGGCGCAACGGCGGTGATCCAGCCCGGCGGTTCGATGCGCGATGAAGAGGTCATCAAGGCCGCCGACGACCACGGCATCGCCATGGTGTTCACCGGCGTCAGGCATTTCCGGCACTGATGCGCGTCGTCCCTGCGAACGCAGGGAGCCATAACCACAGGCTTGCGTTGTTGACGGAGGCCGTCTACTCGCGCGCGAAATAATATACGCCGCGGCGTATGGGTCCCGGGTCGCGCTCGCGTTGCTCGCTTGCCCAGGACGACGGACTGATTTGCCGCGCACGCAAGCGCAATCATGCAACGACCTGGGACAAGATAACCCGACGGGCAAATCACTTCTGATTTTCAGAAATGGTGTCAAGCCCGGGAATCAAAAATATTTCGCTTCACGCGAGAGGCAAATCAGCCGCATATTTCCGCCCGTCTCACCCAATTGAGGGGCGCTCGCGATCGTCACGAACGTGCGGTGAGATGCGATGGACGTGGATGGCGCACAAGACGTAGGCGCCTGACGCGTACGGCGAAGTCGTGTGGTTCGGGCGCCGCGGTGCTGGCGTTAAGCTGCGTGAAACTATTTTGCGCAGCGACGGAGGCAAAAGAGCCGTTCTCCGGGAAGAGCACGAAGTAAGCCGTAAAGCCATTGCGCAGGGAAGGCCGGGATGCTCCCGCTATACCTGTATGCTCGTGTGCGCGTTCTTTATGCGCAATTGCACACGGGACCGCGGGTGCAGCAAGCACCCGGTCTTCCCTGCGCCCTCTGAGTGAGAGGGCGGGAAGTCGAGAGCAAAGCTCGGGCAGATGATGCCGCGAGATCGCGAAAGCTTATCTGCGTAGGATGGGTAGAGCGAAGCGAAACTCATCGTCACGTGCATCGGCATTGATGGGTATCGCTCCACCCATCCTACGGGACTGGTTTTGCAACGTGTACGTACGCTCATACGGTCGTCTACCCTCACTCCCGCACGCGCGTCAGCAGCGCCA
Organism: Bradyrhizobium sp. sGM-13; assembly: GCF_018398875.1. Classification (GTDB taxonomy): domain Bacteria; phylum Pseudomonadota; class Alphaproteobacteria; order Rhizobiales; family Xanthobacteraceae; genus Bradyrhizobium. Next base: position 11,224 of record NZ_JAGWDK010000006.1, read on the forward strand.
GGCCGGCAGCGAAGAACACCACCAGCAGCGCCATGCCGGCTTTCTGGCTCGCGGTAACATAGGTGATCGCGCCGATCAGGAGCGGGCCGATGAACGACGTCACCTTCCCGGTCAGCGCGAACAGTCCGAAATATTGCGCGATACGATCCTTCGGCGCGAGGCGTATCAGCAGCGTGCGCGACGCCGCCTGCAGCGGACCGCCGGCCGCGCCGATCAGGCATCCGAGCACGAGATAGGCGCGCTCGGCGGCGCCGGAAAACAGCGCGCCGCCCGGCGCCGGCGGCGCGACCTTCACGAACAGGATCGAGTCCTTGTCGACCAGCAAAATCGTGCCCAGCGCAAGCAGCAGGATCAGCAGGCTGCCGGCGATGACGCGCTTGGGTCCGAGTTTGTCGTCGAGCTTGCCGCCGAGCCACGCCCCGAATGTGCCGGCGATTGCCAGCAGAATTCCAAACGTGCCGATCTGGATCGTATGCCAGCCGAAAGTGCCGGCGGCGTAGATGCCCCCGAACGTAAACAGCGACACCAGCCCGTCGGTATAGATCATGTTGGCGAGCAGGAATGTCGCCACCGATTTCCGCTTCGGCAGTTCGCCGAGCGTTCGCTTCAGTCCGCTCAATCCTTCACGTATCGCCTCGCGGATCGGGCGCTTGGCCGGGTAATCCGGCGTCAGCAGAAACATCGGCAACACGAAGATGATGAACCAGATGCCGGTCAGCGGGCCGGTGATGCGATCGCCCTGGTGGGATACGGGATCGAGACCAAACAGCGGCGCCAGGCCGAAAAGTGTACGCCCGGTGTCGGGGTTAGCCGCCAGAAAGCCGAGCACCAGGATGAGGCTGAGGATGCCGCCAATATAGCCGGTGGCCCATCCGGTGCCGGACAACCGCCCGATTCGATCCGGCGGCACCAGCGTCGGCATCATCGCGTTATTGAAGACCGTGGCGAATTCGACGCCGACGCTCGCGATCGCATAGGCGAGCAGCAGCGGCGCGATGATGCTGGGGTCACCGGGCTTTCCGAACCACATCAGGCAGGCGCCGATCACCAGCAGCGAGCCGAAGCCGGCGATCCACGGCTTGCGGCGGCCGCTGGCGTCGGCGATCGCACCCAGCACCGGCGACAGCAGCGCGATCATCAGGCCGGCGGCCGCGGTGGCAAATCCCCACAGCGCCTGTCCCCGCTCCGGATCCGGCGCGACGAAGCCCGCGAAATAGGGTGCAAATACAAACGTGGTGATCAGCGTGAAATAAGGCTGCGCGGCCCAGTCGAAGAAGATCCAGCTCACGACGGCGGCGCGGCGCGGATATGCCTGCGGAATCTCGGCGCCAACTGCCTCGGAAGCGATCACCGCCATGTCGGATATTTCCTTCAAAAGTCTCGCGAAGCGTTTTGCGTGCCGAAACCGAACCCATATAGCATGCGTCACCAACGCTGGCGCTGTTGCCCACGCGCCACACAGGCTCAAACTGCGGCGGATTTTCGATGACAATCTTTCAGATCAGCCGGCGCAAGGCGATTGCCGCAATCGTGCTGGCATTCGCCTGCGGCACGACCGCCTTTGCGCAGGATCGGCGAGGCTTCCATTCGTCCCTCGACCTCTCCGCCGTTCGCTCCATTCCAGCCGAACACGGCATGGTGGTCGCCCAGGAAAGGATCGCGGCGGAAGTCGGCGCCGATATCCTCCGGCAGGGTGGCAACGCGGTTGATGCCGCAGTCGCCACCGGCTTTGCGCTTGCCGTCACCTATCCGCGCGCCGGGAACATCGGCGGCGGCGGCTTCATGGTGATCCATTCAGCCGAGCGCAATGAAGACGTCGCCATCGACTATCGCGAGACCGCACCGGCCGCGACCACGCGCGATATCTTTCTGGGACCGGACGGCAAGCCCGATACCGACAAGTCGCGCAATTCCGCGCTTGGTATCGGCGTGCCCGGCACGGTGGCCGGACTGGCACTGGCGCTGGAGAAATACGGCTCCGGCCGCTTCACGCTCGCGCAAATCCTCAAGCCCGCCATCGAGCTCGCACGAGACGGTTTCGTGATCGCCGACGACACCGCCGACACGCTACCGGACATGTATCGCCGGATGGCGCGCTGGCCGAACCCGGCCAAGGCGTTCTCCCGTGACGACGGCACGGCGCTGCGGGAGGGCGACCGTCTGGTTCAGGCCGATCTCGCGGCAACGCTGTCGGCGATTGCCGAGCAGGGACCGCGTGGATTTTACCAAGGGCCGGTCGCCGAACGGCTGGCAAAAGCCGTCCGCGATGCCGGCGGCATCATGACGGCGGACGATCTCAAATCCTACGAGGCGGTGATCCGCGGTCCCGTGCGCGGCAGTTATCGCGGCTACGAGATCGTGTCGATGCCGCTGCCCTCGTCCGGCGGCACGGTGCTCCTGGAGGCGCTGAACATTCTCGAAGGGTTTGCGATGGCGGACATGAAGCAGGGCTCGGCGCCCTCATTGCATGTCATGATCGAGGCCATGAAGCGCGCTTACGCCGACCGGGCGCGCTATCTCGGCGATCCCGCCTTCGTCAATGCGCCGGCGAATATCCTGATCGCGAAGGATTACGCGGCGAAGCAACGCGCCAGCATCGACATTGCGCGCGCTACGCCCGCCGAGGCGTTATCCGCGAGCTTGCCGCGCGAGGGCAGCAATACCACGCATTATTCCGTCGTTGATGCCGGCGGCAATGCCGTCAGCAACACCTATACGCTGAATTTTTCCTATGGCGTCGGCCTCGTCGCCGATGGCACCGGCGTGCTGCTTAACAACGAACTCGACGACTTCACCGCAGCACCCGGCGCGGCGAACGCGTTCGGCCTGGTCGGCTTCGAGGCCAATTTGCCGGGCCCAGGCAAAAGGCCGCTGTCGTCGATGTCGCCCACGATCGTGCTGAAGGACGGCAAGCCGGTGCTGGTGACGGGTTCGCCGGGCGGCAGCCGCATCATTTCAGCCGTGCTGCAGGTCGTGGTCAACGTGCTCGATTACAAGATGGACGTCGCCACCGCCGTGGCCGCACCCCGGCTGCACCATCAATGGATGCCGGACGTGGTGCGCGTGGAGCGCGGTTTTCCGCAGGAAACGTTGGATGCGCTAAAGGAGAAGGGCCATCAGGTGATCGAGCCGCTCGGCCAGACCTCGGCCAATTCGATCGCGGTCACGCCCGACGGCCTGCTCGGCGCCCCCGATCCGCGGACGAGAGGGGCGGCGGCAGTGGGGCATTAAGAACGATACGGCAGGAACCGATGTGCACACATGAGGGACGCTGGCTTTTAAGGGAGGCACTGGCGGATGGGTTCACTCCCCCTTGCGGGAGCCCGGGCAGTATGCGTCCCTCACGTAGTATGCTTCCTTCGCAGGAGATTTTCAGATGACATCCCTCAAAGGCAAGACGTTGTTCATCTCCGGCGCCAGTCGCGGCATTGGGCTGGCGATCGCGCTTCGCGCCGCGCGTGACGGTGCCAATATCGCGATTGCGGCGAAGACCGCCGAGCCGCATCCGAAACTCAAGGGCACGATCTACACCGCGGCGGAAGAAATTAGCGCCGCCGGCGGCAAGGCGCTGCCGGTGCTGTGCGATATCCGCGACGAGGCGCAGGTGATGGCGGCGATCGAGCAGACCGTCGCCGAATTCGGCGGCATCGATATCTGCGTCAACAACGCCAGCGCCATCAGCCTGACCAACTCGCAAGCAACCGACATGAAGCGGTTCGACCTGATGATGGGAATCAACACCCGCGGCACGTTCATGGTGTCGAAATACTGCATTCCGCATCTGAAGAAGGCGGAAAACCCGCACATCTTGATGCTGTCGCCGCCGCTCGACATGAAGGCGAAATGGTTCGAGCATTCCACCGCCTACACGATGGCGAAGTTCGGCATGAGCATGTGCGTGCTGGGCTTGTCGGGTGAGTTGAAATCTGCCGGCGTCGCCGTCAACGCGCTATGGCCGCGCACCACCATCGCCACTGCCGCGGTCGGCAACCTGCTCGGTGGCGAAGCGATGATGCGCGCCAGCCGCACGCCCGAGATCATGGGCGACGCCGCGCACGCGATCCTGACCAGGCCGGCGCGGGAATTCACCGGACAGTTCTGCATCGACGACAAGGTGCTGTACGCCTCCGGCGTCAGGGATTTCGAGCGCTACCGCGTGGATCGGTCCGTGCCGCTGATGTCGGATTTCTTCGTCCCCGACGACGACGTGCCGCCGCCCGGCGTCTCGGTGCAGGCGCTGCCCTCGGTCGGCGCCGCGCAGACGTCGCGCTAGGCTGACAACAATGACGAGGAGATGTCACCGCCCGACCACATACGGCCCGCCCTTCTCCAGCGCGCGCGCATAGGCCGGCCGCGCGTGGATGCGTTCGAGAAACGCCATGGCTTTGGGATGGCCCTGCTCCAGCCCGCCGCGCGCCGCGGCGGCTTCCAGGGGAAAGCTCATCTGGATATCGGCGGCGGTGAATTCATTGCCGGCGAACCATTCGCTCTTGCCAAGCTCGCTCTCCCAGTAATCCATGTGCTGCTTGAGCTGCGGATTAACCAGGGTAGTCAGCGCCGTGTTAGAGACCTTGCGCACCAGCGGCCGCAGCAGCGCAGGCGCGCGCTTCGGCATCAGCGTGAACAGCAGCTTCAAAAGCAGCGGCGACATCGCGGAGCCTTCCGCATAGTGCAGCCAATAGGTGTAGCGCAGCCGCTCAGGCGTGTTCGGCGGCGGGATCAGGCGGCCGTTGCCGTAGGTGCCGACGATGTATTCGCATATCGCTCCGGACTCGGCGATCGTATTGCCGTTGTCGGTGATGACGGGCGATTTGCCGAGCGGGTGAATGGCGCGCAGTTCCTTCGGCGCGCGCATGTCCGGCTGGCGCTGATAGCGGACGATCTCGTAAGCGACGCCGAGCTCTTCGAGAAGCCAGAGCACGCGCTGGGAGCGTGAGTTGTTGAGATGATGAACCGTCAGCATGGCGTCCCCCCTGGAGTTGGCGTGGCGTTGGTGCCAGCCGGGGGATGGAAAGTCGAGACGGCCCGAGCCAGGTCATATTTTATCCGGGGGATATTGACTCTAAATTTATCCGGGTAAATATAGCGCACTGAAGATCCAGAGTATCTCCAATGGCTGACCCGTCTCGCCCCCTGTTCACAGCCTTCATCGGCCCGCAACGCCTGGCGGCCGGTCCGCTCGCCGAGGTCGCGCTGGCGGTCATGCAGGCTTCCCGCAGGCCTGCCGTGCTGCCGATCATCATATTCAACGACGCGACTGGCCAACCGATCGATCTCGACCTTCGCGGGACCGAGGGCGACGTTATTGCCCGCCTGCCGCAACTGGCCTCGCCTCCGGAAGTCGAGGCCGACGAGGCTGCTGCGGCGACTGAGCCGCGCGGACGGGGGCGGCCCAAGCTCGGCGTGGTCGCGCGCGAGGTGACGCTGTTGCCGCGCCATTGGGAATGGCTCGGGGCGCAGCCCGGCGGCGCGTCGGTGGCGTTGCGCAAGCTCGTCGACGAGGCGCGCCGCGCCAATGGCGATGCGGATCGCGCCCGCGCAGCAAGGGACGCCGCCTATCGCTTCATGTCGGTGATGGCCGGCAATCTCGCCGGCTTCGAGGAAGCCTCGCGGGCGTTGTTCGCCGATGACCGGCGGCGCTTCGTCGCTCTCGTCGCCGGCTGGCCCGACGATATCCGCGACCACGTCGTCAAGCTCGCCTTCAGCGATCGCGCCGAGCCATAGGCGCGGTCACAATGCGCCAAAACATAAGGAGACTGCCGTGAGCTCAAATCCGCAATTCCTGTTCGATTTCGGCAGCCCCAACGCCTTCCTCAGCCATGAAGCGATTCCGGCGATCGAAAAACGTACCGGCGTCAGGTTCGAGTACGTGCCGATCCTGCTCGGCGGCATCTTCAAGGCCACCAACAACAAGTCGCCTGCCGAAACGCTCGCCGGCATCAAGAACAAGCGCGAATTCCACGCGCTGGAAACCGAACGCTTCGTGAAGCGCTTTGGGGTCAAGCCCTACGTCTGGAACCCGTTCTTCCCGGTCAACACGCTGAACCTGATGCGCGCGGCGGTGGCAGCCCAGTTCGAGGGCGTGTTCGAGAAATATGTCGATGCTGCCTTCCACCACATGTGGGTCGAGCCAAAGAAGATGGATGATCCCGAAGTCGCAGCCAAGGCGCTGACCTTGTCCGGCCTAGATGCTGCCAAGCTGCTGGCGCGATCGCAGGATGCGGATGTAAAGGCCAGGCTGATCGAGAATACGCAAAACGCGGTCGACCGTGGCGCGTTCGGCTCTCCGACGTTCTTCGTGGGCAAGGAAATGTTCTTCGGCAAGGAGCAGCTTCGCGAAGTCGAGGAAATGATTTCGGGGAAGTAGCTGCCCAGATCAGACCACATGGTAGGCAAGCGAATGGTGAGTAGCGAATAGCGAATAGTTGGGAGTAGATTGCAGCCGGCACCTTCCTACTCGCCATTCGCTACTCGCTATTCGCCGGTTCCAAAATCAACAATAAGGAAAGTTGATCCATGCGTATTCTCGTGGTCGGGGCCGGCGCCATCGGCGGCTATTTCGGCGGCAGGCTGCTTCAGGCAGGAAACGACGTGACGTTCCTGGTCCGGCCGAAGCGCGCATCCGAACTCGCAAGCGCCGGTCTCGTCATCAAGAGCCCCGCCGGCGACGTGACGCTCGAGAACCCGCCGACCGTGCAGGCCGACAAACTCTCCGAGACATTCGACGTCGTGCTGTTGAGCTGCAAGGCGTTCGACCTGGAGGATGCGATCAAATCTTTTGCTCCTGCGATCGGGCCGCAATCCGCAATCATCCCGCTGCTCAACGGCATGCTGCACCTCAACGTGCTGGACAAGAAATTCGGGGCCGACCGCGTGCTCGGCGGTCTCTGCGCGATCGCGGTGACGCTCAACGAGGCCCGCGAGGTGGTCCAGCTCGCGCCGATGCAATCGCTAAATATTGGCGAGCGCGACGGCTCGATGTCGGAGCGGGTGCGTGCGATTGCAAAAGTATTCGACAGCGGCAAGTTCGGCGCCGCGGCCAGCGAACACATCATGCAGGACATGTGGGAGAAGTGGGTTTTCCTTGCTTCGCTCGCAGCCTCCACCTGCCTGATGCGCACCTCAGTCGGCAACATCCTGGCAGTCGCCGGCGGCAAGGATTTTCTGCTCGGCATGCTCGATGAATGCAGCGCGATTGCAAAGGCTTCAGGCTACGAGCCGACGGGACCATTCTTCCAGCGTACCAGCGGCCTGCTGACCACCGAGGGCTCGCCAATGACCGCCTCGATGTTCCGCGATATCAAGGCGGGACTGCCGGTGGAAGCCGACCATGTGATCGGCGATCTCGTCGCACGCGCCGACGCGGCGAAGATTCCGGTGCCGAAGCTGCGCATCGCCTATACGCATCTTAAAGCATATGAGAAGCAGCGCTCAGCGTAGTCATCCGACTTTATCTCGGTCGTCCGTGCGTTCGCAGGGACGACGAGCCACTCAGAGATGCGCGAGATAATGCGCCAGTGCCTCGATCTCTTCCTCGCTGAGGGAATAGGCGACGTCCGTCATCGCAGCCATCGCGCCGCCGGATCGCACTCCCGATTTGTACTCGCGCAGCGCTTTGACCAGGTATTCCTCGCGCTGGCCGGCGACGCGGGCGACCCCCTTGGTGCCGGCGTAGTTATCGGTGTGACATGACGCGCAGCGCCGGCCAGCGGCCGCCTGCGCGCCCTTTTTGGAGAGATCGGGGTTTTCGTCGGGCTTGGGCGCTTTCGGCGGTTCGAGCGAGGCGTAGTAGGCGCCGAGATTGCGAATATCCTCATTATTGAGCTGTTCGACGATCGGCTGCATCTGCTCGTTCTTGCGGGTGCCGGCACGAAAGAACACGAGTTGCCACTGAATGAATTGATCAGGCTGCGCCGCCAGCGAAGGAATGTTCTCGATCTGCGAAATGCCGCCCTCGCCATGACAACCGACGCACAGCTCGGCTTTCGCCTTGCCGGCGGCGATATCGGCGGCGCGGGCGAGCGGCACGCAAATAACGAGCGCCAGCAACCCCATCAATGCACTTCGCATTTCAACTACTCTCCGCCCTGTGCACCAAACAGCAAAGGCTGCGGCCACCCGTTCCCCAAGCAAACCACAGCCTCTGCCAGCTCAAATCCTACTTCTTGGTGTAGCTGATGCGATAGATCGCACCGGCCCAGTCGTCGGCCACGAGGATCGAACCGTCCTTGTCTAGCAAGATATCGTTCGGCCGGCCGAGATAGCCCTGGTCGCCTTCGAGCCAGCCAGAGGCAAATATCTCGGATTTAGCGTTCTTGCCGTCGGCATCGACGATGACGCGCTTGATCCGGGCGCCCTGGTATTTATGCCGATTCCAGGAGCCGTGTTCGGCGATCAGAATGTTGTTCTTGTACTCGGCCGGGAATTGATCGCCGGTATAGAACTTCATGCCCAGCGGCGCGACGTGCGCGCCCAGATTGACGACGGGCGGCGTGAATTCCGAACACTTGTGGCCCATCGCGAATTTCGGGTCCGGCATATCGCCCTGGTGGCAATAGGGATAGCCGAAATGCTCGCCGATCCTGGAGATCATGTTGAGCTTGTCGCTCGGCATGTCGTCACTGATCCAGTCGCGGGCGTTCTCGGTAAACCAGTATCGCCCGCTGCGTGGATCGATGTCGCCGCCGACGCTGTTGCGGACGCCAAGCGCCCAGATTTCGGCATTGCCGGTCTTGGGATCGACGCGGCGTATTTGCGAAACGCTGGTCGGCGGAATGCCGATGTTGAAGGGAGGACCGAACGGCAGGTAGAACCAGCCATCCTTGTCGACGGTGATGTATTTCCAACCATGGGCGATGTAGGACGGCATGTCGTCATACACCACCTTGCCGGCGCCGAGGTTGTCGAGATTGGCCTCGGCGTTTTCGTATTTGATCAGCTTGTCGACCGCGATGACGTAGAGCGCGCCATCGAGAAAGGCGAGGCCGGTCGGCATCTTGAGGCCCTTGAGAATGGTCTTGACCTCTTTCTTGCCGCCATTGTCCTTGATCGCATAGACATTGCCGAGGTCGAACGAGCCGACGAACAGGGTGCCCTTGTCGCCCCAGGCCATCTGCCGCGCGGACAATACGCCAGACGCATAAACTTCGATCTTGAAGCCGTCGGGCAGCTTGATCTTCTTCATCAGAACCGCCAGTTCTGCGTCCGAGGCGCCGGTCGGCGGCCCTGACGGCGGAGCGAGGCCCTTTTGTTGTTCGGTCTCATCGCCGAGGAACCAGTCCGGCGGCGGATTATTCCAGAAGTCCTTGGTGCCGGACTCGTATTTCTTCAGAGCCTTCTGTTGCGCGGGAGCCTGGCTGGCCCCCGCGACAACGAGAATGGCTGCGAGCGTAAGAATAGATCGATTGAAAGCCGCTTTCATCACGTCACTCCCTATGCGGCCGGATGGGCCGCGCCTGTTTGTTATTTTGGACTTCGAGAGGCGAATTTGGTCTGGTGAAGTGTGGCAGACCGAAAAATGGTAGCACATCAATTGCGGCAGAGAAGCGCGCGCCGCGCGGCCCAGTACGATCAAGACAAATTGTGAGACGGATTGCCAAGCCGCGCGTTCAACCGCTCTTGCGCCCCGCTGCATCGCAATATCCGCGTCGAGCTGATACGCGCAAGGCGCACGAGTGGGCGGCGTTCCATATCAAGCGGACCCCTTGCGCTGTCACCCAGTTGATAAACGAACAGCGCAATTGTGGTCCATTTCATACAGGAGTGGATCAAACCCTGAGAAACTATTCGGCATATCCCTCGACGTCTGTCTCCCCTCGCCCGGGTTTGAGCGAGCGTCCGTATGGCCAACAAGCGGATCATTCTGCTCTCGGACGGCACCGGCAATTCCGCCGGCAAGGTCTGGCGGACGAACGTCTGGCGTGTGTTCGAATCGCTGGACCTGACGAGTTCGCAACAGATTGCGTTCTATGACGACGGGGTCGGCACCTCGTCCTTCAAGCCGTTCGCGATCCTGGGCGGCGCCTTCGGCTTCGGCCTGAAGCGGAACGTGCTCGATATCTACAAGTTTGCCTGCCGCAACTATCGCTCGCATCTGGACTATCTGGCGCTCGAGGCTGCCGCTGCAAAGGCCGAGGGTCGCGAGGAGAGATACGGTCCCTGGCAGAGCGACGACATCTTTGCATTCGGGTTCAGCCGGGGGGCCTTCACCATCCGCGTGGTGAACGGTCTGATCTGCGAACAGGGCCTGGTGAAGTACCAGACCGAAGAAGAACTCGATCGAAAGGTCGCGGCGGCCTACCGGGCGTACCGGGCAGAGACGTTCAAGTCGCGGTTTCAAGTCGAATGGGCTTTTCGAAAGCTGCGTAACCTGTTCGTGTCAGCCAAGCACGACAAGAACGAGCGCCCGGTCGATCACATCGCCTTCCTCGGCCTTTGGGATACCGTCGCCGCTTACGGCCTGCCCATCGACGAAATGACTCGCGGCGTGAGCCGCTATCTCTGGCCGCTCGAACTGCCGGACCGGCAGCTTCATCCACTGGTGCGAAAGGCCTGCCATGCGCTCTCGCTCGACGATGAGCGCACCACGTTTCATCCGCTGCTGTGGGACGAGAGTCCGGAGACCGTTGTCACCGGTACCCGGAAGACCAGTTCGGAACGGATCACTCAGGTCTGGTTCGCCGGCGTGCATTCCAACGTGGGCGGTGGATATCCGGACGACTCGCTCGCCCATGTGTCGCTGACCTGGATGCTATCAGAGGCGCGCAGCCGCGGCCTTACCTTGAAGGCGGCGCCGGGAGCCGATCCCGACGCATTTACGCGGGTGAAATCGACCCAGGACAAGGACGGCCGCATCTACGATTCCCGCAATGGGCTCGGCGGCTACTACCGCTACGGGCCACGGAGCGTGGCCGCGCTGTCGGATACGAAATTTTCTGACGACAAGCGCGATTGCGTGAAGATCGCAATGCCCAAGATCCACGAAAGTGTATTCGACCGGATCTCCGTCGATGCGCATCTCTATGCGCCGGTCGCACTGCCACCGGTCTATGAAGTATTGACCTATGACGAGAGGATCGTCACCCCGGACAAGCTGACCGTCCCGCCGGGCAGACCGAAGTATGAGAGTCCGGCCTCCGCCCGTCAGCGTGAGCTCACCCAGGAGCACGTCGTCGGAAGTTCGATCTGGCGGCGACGCATCATCTATTTCCTGACCGTCATCGCGTCGCTCTATTTGCTGACCTATCCGCTTACATCCACCGCGCCGGCGGCCGCCGAATTCACCACGCCGCTGCGGCCGCTTTCCGATCTCATTCGGATGGTCGGACTCGCCTTGCCGGGCGCGGCCTCACGCTGGATCAATGCCTATGCGAGGGAGCCGCTCTGGTTTGTGCTTTGCGCCAGTCTTGTTGCGCTGCTGCTATGGTTGAGCGCCAGCCTTAAGGACCGAATCACCGATCAGATGCGCCGCGCGTGGCGGGTGAGCCTTGCAAAGATCGAGTTGCACCGGGGCGAATCCAAACCAAGGATCGGCCTGAGCACATCGCAAATGGTGGTGCTGGCTGGCCTGCTCTTTGTCGCGCTCTATCCGCTACCGGGCTGGACCGGCTACAGCTTGCCAAAGCTGTCTGCCTCGCCGCAGACCTTCATCGACCGGATCACCCACCCCTATTTCCAGTTCTTCGCCTTTGCCGTCCTGGTCACCATGTTGCTCCCCGACAGGACGATCGCGCGCTTCAGACTGAAGGACGCCTACCGGCGATTGCTCACCAACATCAAACTCAAGGTCGCGCCTGCATTCTTTGCAGTTTTCTTCCTGGTCGGCGGCATCGCTTTCGCCAGCCACTATCTTTTCAACATTCGCGACAGCCTTGGCCACTTCTGCCAGCCAGCGGAAAAGCCAATCACGCTGGAGGTGTGCGACCCCGATGATATGAAGCTGTGCAAGCGCGCGCCCGACGGCAGCTTCCCTGGCACCTGCACGTCGGCGGCGTGCCGGGGGGTCGACCTGGCCGCATTCAACACCGCCGACCTTTGCACGCCTGTTGGCGTCATGCTCGAGCGGCGCGGACATTATCAGTTCATTCTGGAAAAGGGTGGCGACTGGTCATTTCTCGGCGCGCCTTCCGGCCCGGGTGGAATGCCGCTCCGCGCGTTCCTGCCCAACTGGAAGAAGAACGGTGTAATGACCGATCCGACCGTTCCGCTGGGCCGATTCGCTTTGCTGGCGGCAGCTTACCCGCTCAAGCGAACGCTCGACCGGCCCTTTGGCCACGTTATCCTCCGCTACGGCGAGACCGGCAATGAGGAGAACTTCATTGATGGCGAGCCAGTGAACGGCCGTCTTGACGAGAAATTCAGAGCGACCCGCGACGGGCAGTTGTTCGTCTATCTGAACCAGCCGGTCAGCGGCGTCTTCCCAGGTCTGTTTCGCAACGTGAATTCGGGAAAGGCCCGGATCTGGGTCTATCGCATCCCGCGGTGAACCACCCGTCAGGAGATGCCGCCGCCGGAGGCGCACCCGTTGCCGGCGGTAAACGAAAGGCCGCCAAATGGCGGCCTGTCGTTTGGATCCAGTGTTTGCTGATTTTAGAAATCTGGAGCGGGCGAAGGGGCTCGAACCCTCGACCCCGACCTTGGCAAGGTCGTGCTCTACCACTGAGCTACACCCGCATCCGAGATGGCGGCGATCGCTCGCCGTCAACGGCAGACCTATGCCAAATGCGGGCTGCGAATGCAACAGTCCGCGCACGGTCCGAAGCTTTTCCGGATAATCCGATTTCTTTGACTAAATAGGCTCGAATCGGTCCGAAACAACAGCAAAACGGAACTATCGGGCTGCGGGGAACCCAGAATCACCTGTCAGGGCGCGATAGCCCGATTCGCGGGAGCCAATGGCCCCGGGCCACCCGGACGGTTCGGAACGCCGGCCGGAGCGGCGGTTGCACCCTACATTCGCCGAATGTCCCACGGTCAGCACAGCTTGCAGAAGGCGGCGACGCCCGGACCGATTGATTTTTGCGGCCAAGGCGCCATCTAGCGAACGAGAACTTGGTTCCGGACCGTGCTAGAAGCAGCCCGACCCGCAGCCGATATTCTGCGTTCCTTCTCGAGACATCAGGCGAGGATACCGTGACGATAGTTGAGCAGGGCGGCGGCCCGGCACCGCAGGCAGTACCCGATCTGATCAAGGAGACGACTACCCAGACCTTCGTGAAGGATGTCATCGAGGAATCGAAGCGCCAGCCGGTGCTGATCGACTTCTGGGCGCCCTGGTGCGGCCCCTGCCGTCAGCTCACGCCGGTGCTGGAAAAGGCGGTTCGGGCCGCCAAGGGTAAGGTCAAACTGGTCAAGATGAATATCGACGAGCATCCGGCCATTCCGGGCCAGATGGGTATTCAGTCGATCCCGGCGGTGATCGCGTTCGTGGGCGGCCAACCCGCCGACGGTTTCATGGGCGCGGTGCCGGAGAGCCAGGTCAACGCCTTCATCGACAAGCTCACCAAGGGCATGACGGCGCCGGGTGAGCCGAACATTGCGGAAATCCTGAAAGAGGCTGAGGCCGTGCTGGCGGAAGGCGATCCGGCCGCCGCAGCACAGATTTATGCCGAGATACTCGGTTTCGATGCCACCAATATCGCCGCACTGGCGGGACTGGCGAAGTGCTACGTGACGACGGGCGCCGTCGAACAAGCCAAGCAGACCCTCGCGATGGTGCCGGAATCGAAGCGCAATGATGCCGCCGTCAAGGCGGTGCAGGCCTCGATCGATCTCGCCGAGCAGGCGCAGTCAGTCGGCCCGGTGACCGAGCTCGAACAGAAGGTCGCCGCAAACCCGCTCGACCATCAGGCGCGATTCGACTTGGCGACGGCGCTCAATGCGCTCGGCAAGCGTAACGAGGCGACCAACCAGTTGCTGGAAATCGTCAAGCGCGATCGTAAGTGGAACGACGACGGCGCGCGCAAGCAGCTCGTGCAGTTCTTCGAGGCGTGGGGCGGCACCGACGAGGCAACCGTCGAGGGACGCAAGCGGCTGTCGACGATCCTATTCTCGTAGGACGTATTCCGCACGTTTGGACCATGGTTTTGTGAAAAGAACACCCACCGAACCAACGAACTGACCGGGACTGCAGATGCCGATCAATGCCGAATACCGCGGACCCGGCGAGCTTCCCGAAGTCATTCCGGTATTTCCGTTGCCGGGCGCGCTGTTGCTGCCGCGCGGCCAGATGCCGCTCAATATTTTCGAGCCGCGCTATCTGGCTATGGTGGACGACGCGCTGCGCGACGGCCACCGGCTGATCGGGATGATCCAGCCGGACATTTCCCACTCCAGGGACGAGACAAGGCCGGTGCTGTTCCAGGTCGGCTGCGTCGGCCGCATTACCCAGCTCGCCGAATCCGGCGACGGCCGCTACATCCTCGAATTGACCGGGGTCGCGCGCTTCAAGGTGGTCGAGGAAATCGCAGCACTGACGACGTACCGGCAATGCAAGGTGGACTTCTTCCCCTATGCCGACGATTTCGTCGCGCGCAAAGGCGAGGAGGAAGTCGACCGCACGGCGTTGCTCGACGTGCTGAACGATTTTCTAAAAGCCAACAATTTGAAGGTGGATTGGGAAGGTATCGAGAGCGCGCCGAACGAGGCGCTGGTCAACGCGCTCGCGATGATGTCGCCGTATGGTCCGGCGGAGAAGCAGGCGATGCTGGAGGCGCCGGACCTGAAAACCCGCGCCGAGATCCTGATTGCGGTGACCGAAATGGACCTCGCCAAGAAGCGCACCAGCGGCGACACCGGGCTGCAGTAGATGCAAGCCACTCGCCGAAGCGGTTCAGGCGCGTTGCGATGCCTGTGCGCCGCTAATCCACATGTACCCTGCTTGACTCCCCTTCAGTGCGCCATGCTCCGAGCACTCTTGCGCCGTCGCGCCGGTTGAGCCTGGGGGCGCACCATCGACAGAACGCTGGCGCCAGTCATTGGTCGGCCAAGATAATAGCCCTGCATTTCGGTGCATGCCTCCGCATGAAGGATTTCGAGCTGTTCCTCGGTTTCGACTCCTTCGGCCGTTGTCGTCCTGCCGAGATTGACCGCAAATCGAACCACCGCGCGGGCAATCAGGCGCGATTCCTCCTTTGCATCCGACAATGCGTTGACGAAGCTGCGATCGATCTTGATCTTGTCGAATGGAAACCTCTGAAGGAGGCTTAGTGATGAATAGCCGGTCCCAAAATCGTCAAGGGCTATTCGCACACCCAACTTGTGCAACTGATCGAGCGCAGCGAACACAGCCTCGCTGTCATGCATGGTGACCGTCTCGGTGACCTCGAGCTCAAGTCTTTGTGGCGCAATTCCCGAATTCGCGAGCGCCGCCACGATGATCGAAACCAGCTCTTTGCTTCTGAATTGAGCGGGTGACAGGTTTACTGCGATCCGCAGATCGGTGGGCCATTTGGCCGCCTCGGCACAGGCGGCCTTCAGCACCCATTCTCCGAGAGGCACGATCAAGCCTGTTTCTTCCGCAAGCGGGATAAAATCGGCAGGCATGACCAGGCCGCGCTGAGGATGATGCCAGCGCAACAGCGCCTCAAAGCCGCTGGGTTCTCCGCTCGCAACATTGACAATCGGCTGGTAGTGGAGCTCGAATTCACCCTTGGCAAGCGCATCACGCATATCGCGCTCCAGGTTGCGCCGGGCACGCATGAGCTGGTCCAGCTCGGGCTCGAAGAAGCGGAATGCGCCGCGTCCGCCACTCTTGGCGGAATAGAGCGCGAGATCTGCGCTCTTCAGGATCTCGTCAGGGCTTGTTCCGTCGCGCGGCGCGATAGCAATGCCGATGCTGGTGCCGATGGTCACCCGATGGTCGCCGAGATCGAAAGGTTCGCAGAGCGCGTGGCTGATTTTCTCGGCGAGGGCCGTGGCTTCGACGACGGGATTAGTCACGTAGTCGATAACGGCGAACTCGTCGCCGCCCAGCCGTGCAATCAGGGCCGTATCGCGGATGCATTCGAGCAGCCGCGCGGCGACGGCTTGCAGCAGCTTGTCACCTGTAGGATGACCGAGCGTGTCGTTGACTTCCTTGAAGCGATCGAGATCGAGCATCAAGACGGCAAGACCGGATCCGCCCTCGCGGATGATTGCAAGCGCATGCTCCATGCGCACTCTCAGCCGCACACGATTTGGCAGGTCAGTCAGCGCGTCATGCTGGGCCATATGGATGATCCGGGCTTCGGAGCGCCGCTGCTCGGTGACGTCGAGGTGCGTCGCCACCCACCCGCCGCCTGCCATTGGCTGTCGGGTCACGCAGATCAGCCGGCCATCGGCAAACTCGTCAATGCGGCTTGCGGTTGCGTTCACCGGCAGGGCGTTAATGGTCGAGACTAATTGCTGCGCAGCCTCGCCCTTGAGGATACCGGTGGCGATGCGATGCTGGATGATCTCGCGGTGCGGTGTCCCCGCTCTCAGCAGTTCCGGCGGCAGCCTGTACATTTCGGCATAGCGGGCATTGCAGACGACGAGCCGCTTTTCTGCATCGAACATGCAGAGGCCCTCACCCATGTGATTAATGGCTGTGTCCAGCCTGAGCTTCTGTTCTTGCAGTTCTCGCTGGGAGCGTTCGACCTGCTGCCGGGCGACCGAAAGCTGGTTGATTATTTCCTCGAATTGGCTGGTGCGGCTGGCGAGGCGGCGATCCGCCAACACGCCAATCAGGCTCATTCCGAGCACCGATAAAGCCACGCCGGCGATCGCCAGGGCAAGGAAGCCGGGAGAGAGCGACAGCGTGTGGGACGTCTGCGTCGGGTCGGGAACGATCTGCACCGCGCCCATGGCGGTGAAATGATGCGAGACAATTGCAAGCGTCAGCATGAGCGCCGCTGCCAGCGTGCCCCAGTTTTCCTTATGGCCAAGCGCAATCGCCAGCGCGGCAGAACTGAAGAATATGCCGAGGCCGATCGAGACAAGCACGAGGTCGAGCGACCAGGTTACGTAGCCCGGCACTTCGAGCGCCCACATGCCGAGATAATGCATGCTCGCAATGCCTGCGCCTATGACGGCACCGCCGGCTGCCGCGCGCCACCGTCCGGAATCCTGACAGCAAGTCCAAAGCCACTGGATGTCAGTATCATCGCTGCGGCAAGCGACAGCGCCGTCAGGACGAGGCCGTAGTCGGTTGATACGCCAGGCTCGTAAGCGAGCATTGCGACGAAATGCGTCGCCCAGATTCCGTATCCGATCGCAGCGCCGGCAATTGCAATCCAGATCAGCCGCGTTCGGGCCTGTGAAGCAATTGCGCGATGAAAGATGTTGACGGCAACGGTGCTGGAAACGAGGCAGACCAAACCAGCGAGCAGAACAAGCCGCCAATCGTGCTCGGCAATAAGGCAATTAAAAACGCGGAACATATTACGCGCCCCATCGTCAATACTGCCGATGAAAGCGCGCAACAGGCATCGTCCCGTTAATTTTGTGCAATACCGAGTTGCATGCTTATTGGGCCGTAAATGCAATCGGCGCAATAACGGCCGAATTCCCGTAAAACCACCGGAAACTTGTTACCGTACTACCGTATTGATTGCGCAACAGGTCGAGCGACGTAGCGCTACTTGCCAGGAGCGTGGGCTAATATCCCGCAATTGCCAGTACCACGACGGCGCCAAGGGCTTTCCAGCCGAAGCCGCGGCCGCGCGACCACCACGCATTGGCGGCGGCGGCAAAGGCGTAGACCGCGACGGTTGTTGCGACGATCCAGTGCCGCGCGCTCTCCGATCCAAACGAGGGCGCGGCAATCAGCAGCACGCCGCCGCCGATCCAGGCCACCGTGCCCGCCTGCCATACCAGGCGGATGAGGGTGCGCAGGCTTTCGGGCTGAATGGTCGCCTTGGCGAACACCTTGGTTTCCCCGAGCACGCCATGGATCAGGGCCACCGCTATGCCGGCGATGCCGGCGCATTGCAAAATGAGATCCCGCATCGATAGCGTCTCCATACACTGCTGTATGGCATGCGCTGCATTCTGGCGCCTGTCAATACAGTGGTGTATGGTAGTAAGATCGCGGAACCCAGCATGAGCAATCAACTATCGGCAACGGACTGGCTCGATCAGGGCCTGAAGACGTTGGCAACCCGTGGCTTCACCGCGCTGAAGGCGGAGCCTTTGGCCAAGACGATGGGCGTGTCGCGCGGCAGCTTCTATTGGCATTTTGCCGATATCGGCGCGTTCCACGCCGCCATCCTCGCGCGCTGGCATGAGGTCGCGGCCGAGCAGATCATCGCCAATGTCGAGGCGGCCTCGAAGGACGAGAATCCGCTCGCGCTGCTGCTGCGCCGCGTGTTCGGCGAACGGCTGATGCTGGAACGGGCGGTCCGCACCTGGGCGAGCGTCGATCCCGCCGCCCGCGCCGCCGTGCAGGCGATCGACCGGCGCCGGCTCGGCTACGTCGAAGGTCTTCTGACGCAATCCGGATTGTCGGCGGATGTGGCCCGCGCCAGGGCGCAAATCCTGTATTGGGCATTTCTCGGCTTTGCGCTGTCGGATCAGCCATTGCCGAAGGCACGACAAGAGGCCGTGGTCAACGAATTGGTACGGATGTCAGCGTCATGACACCCCGCGATTTGGATGCTAAGGGGCTACGCATATCTGGAGAGAGTAAATGACAGCCCCACCCGAACGCCTTGACGTCACCGTCGATCGAAAGTTGCTGGAGATCCTGGTCTGTCCGGTGACCAAGGGTCCGCTCGAGTTCGATTCGAACCGGCAGGAATTGATTTCACGTTCCGCCAAGCTCGCCTATCCGATCCGCGATGGCATCCCGATCATGCTGCCGGAAGAGGCGCGGAAGATCGAGTGACGAAGCCGGCGAATGGTGAGTCGTGAATAGCGAATGGTCCCTTCGCCACTCCCTATTCGCCATTCGCCTTCTACAGAGCCTCGCCCTTCAACAGCCGCGGCACCTCGCCCGACAATCCCGCCGCCTGGCGGATGAACAAGTTTTTCAGCGGCGGCGCACGATCGACGAGGCCCAGCCCGATATCCCGCACAGTGCGAAGCAGCGTCGATTCGTTCGAGAACAAAAAATTCAGCGAGTTGGTCGCAACGCCCATCGCCATAGTGTCGAACCGCCGCCAGCGCTGATAGCGGTCGAGCACATCGGCCTGCCCGGGATCGATGCCGAGCCGGGCCGCGTCGACCATGACTTCGGCCAACGCCGCGACGTCCCTCAGGCCCATATTGAGCCCCTGCCCCGCGATCGGATGAATCACATGCGCGGCGTCGCCGACCAGTGCCAGCCGCTCGGCGATGAATGAGCGCGCAACGAAATAGCCGAGCGGAAACGCGCGCGGCTTGTCGAGCGCCTTGACCTCGCCGAGGTGCAGCCCGAAGCGCTTCTCGAGCTCATCGTGGAATTCGGCTTCGCCAAGCGCAGTGATGCGTGCGGCCTCGGTGCGGCTCTCGGTCCACACCAGCGACGAGCGCTTTCCACTCAGCGGCAGGATCGCGAACGGACCCGCCGGCAGAAAATGCTCTTCGGCGCGGCCGTGATGATCCCGCTCAT
The DNA here is from genome assembly GCF_018398875.1 of Bradyrhizobium sp. sGM-13. GTDB lineage: Bacteria > Pseudomonadota > Alphaproteobacteria > Rhizobiales > Xanthobacteraceae > Bradyrhizobium. Next base: position 30,773 of record NZ_JAGWDK010000006.1, read on the forward strand.
GGCCGACCGTGACCACGATGCCGGATTGATCGTAGTCCCAACCATTTGTGGCGATGCCGGCGCGCTCGCGCAGTTTTGAGCGCGCGCCGTCGGCGGCGACCAGCAGGCTTGCCTCGATGACACCGCCGTCGGCGAGCGTCACGGTGACGCCATCGGAACGTGAATCGTAGGTCGAAACGGCGGTAGCCCGGAGATCGATGCCTTCGGCTTCGGCGCGCTCCACCAGCGCGTCGATCAGGCGGCGATTCTCGACCATATGGGCAAACGGCTCGCCGGGTTCGACATCTCCCGCAAACGTCAGGAATACCGGGCGTGTCGCGTCATCCAGCCTGGAATCGGTAACGACCATGTCGAGGATGGCTTGCGAATCCGACACCTGATTCCAGACGCCGAGCGTCTCGAAAAGCCGCCGGCAGGCCGCCACAATGGCGGTCGCGCGTGGGTCGCGGCTCGGCCGCACCCCGAGCGCAGGATCGGCGACGACAACGGGAATCTCGGCGCCAAGGCCCTGGCGGAGCGCCAGCGCCAGCGCCAGCCCGGCAAAGGCGCCGCCGCAGATGACAATACTTCGCTGTGTCGCCATGCGATCCGTACCCGGTTACGCCCTCAGACCAGACTTGCTACCCGATAATAGCTGGGCGAAACAGGGCTGAGAAACAAGGTTAAGCCGTTATTCCGGGGCGATACGCAGTATCGAACTATGGGGCGCCCCTTGCGCCCCTGAGAATCTCGAGATTCCGGGTCTGGTCCTTCGGACCATCCCGGAATGACGCTGGAATCCAACCGAAAGCACCACCATGTCCAAAGGCCTGATTGACCTGATTTCCATCCTCGATCTGGAGCCGCTCGAGGTGAACCTGTTCCGTGGCAACAGCCCGAAGACGAGCTGGCAGCGGGTGTTCGGCGGACAGGTGATCGGGCAGGCCATGGTCGCGGCATGCCGCACTGTCGAAGGCCGCCTGCCGCATTCGATCCATTGCTATTTCATCCTGCCCGGCGATCCGCAGATTCCGATCATCTACGAGGTCGAACGGCTGCGCGACGGCAAGAGCTATTCGACAAGGCGCGTCACCGCGATCCAGCACGGTAATGCGATCTTCTCCATCATGGTTTCTTTTCATGCCGAGGAGGAAGGCGCCTTCGACCATCAGGACAAGATGCCGGACGTGCCGCCGCCGGAAAAACTCACCGCGGAGGAAGTGGCAAAGCAGCCGATGTTCCGCGAGATGCCGGAATTCATCCGCCGCTATTACGAATCCGACCGGCCGATCGAACTGCGCCCGGTCGAGCTCGGCCGCTATTTCGGCCAGAAGATCGAGGACGGGCGCATCCACGTCTGGATCCGGACAGCAGCCAAGCTGCCCGACGATCCGGCGTTGCACATGTGCGCGCTGGCCTACGCGTCGGATTTCTCGCTGCTTGACGCGGTGATGGCGCGCTACGGCCGCACGCTGTTTGACAAGCGCATGATGCCGGCGAGCCTCGACCACGCGATGTGGTTTCACCGGCCGTTCCGCGCTGACGAATGGCTGCTCTACGCGCAGGATTCGCCGAGCGCGCAGGACGGCCGCGGACTGACCCGCGGCCTGATCTTCAAGCCTGACGGCACACTGGTGGCGTCGGTCGCCCAGGAAGGCTCGGTTCGCCAGCGCAAGTAAGAGCTCGGGCGCGCTACACGTTCGCCAGCGTTCCGCGCTCGGCCAGCGCGAATTGCGACGCGTACCAGCGAGCGTACCAGGCCAGCATCCAGGGGATCGGAATGATGAAGATGCAGGCGATCACGAACACGATGGTTCGCCACAGCACTTCCAGTCCGGACGCGATGAAGATGACTTCGCGCTGTGTGCCGTCGATGTTGCGGCAGATCCAACGCATCCAGGCCGTGACCACCCAGGCCCAGCCGACGATGGTAATGAAGGACACATACAACAGCACATGCCAGCCGACATAACCCAACGCGCTGCCGTTGAAGGCGATCGGAAGCGGCTGATCGTTGGAGCTCAGGTTGGAGGCGATCCAGCGAATGACCATCCAGGTCAGCACGGCCTGAATCGGGATCGAGAGGTATTGCAGGTAATAGAGGTCGGCCGAGCCTACATAGGTCAGAATGCCGATGGCGATGAAGACGTACCAGATGTCGAGAGGCTGGCCGGTGAAAACAAGGTTCGGCCGGCCCGGCACGTAGAGCCGGGAAAATATCCAGCGATAGAACCAGGTCGCAACCCAGGGTGCCGGAATCACCAGCACCATCCCGATGACGAACACAAGGCTGCGCCCGAGGAGTTCCCACAGCCCGACATCGATCGATAGCGCACCGCCGCCGTAACCTCCACCTGCAGCCGTAGATGGGCCACCGGGTTGCGGGAAGGCGGGCGGACCTGATCCGCCGGGTATCATCCCCGGAATTTCTCCTGCCCGCTGCCAGCCCGACATTCCCTCGGTCCAGACCAGCGTATCCGCCCCGACCATGCCGCGGGTGATGAGGTCGCGAAGCTGGGACTCCGGATAAGGACCCTGTTGCTGTCCGTTGGCTGCATAAAACCACGATCGGTTCGACATTTTATTTCCTTGAGCCGTGGAAAATGGAGGTAGCCGGCGGGCGGCTGGGGGTGAAACCGCATTTTGGCGGACGTTACAGGTGCCTGTACAGTGATCGACGTCACCAGCTCGAAATGTTTTCCCCTTCTACCTGCAACTTTTTTGTGCCATTTGCCCAGAAAGATGCCAGATTTGCATCGGCGGTCCGCCGTCGGGGCACCCAGCCTGTCGCATGCTCAAAAATACCCCAGAGAAATGAAGGCCTGACCATGAAGCTCGTCGTCGCGATCATCAAACCCTTCAAGCTTGACGAGGTACGCCAGGCGCTGACCGCCATCGGCGTCCACGGCATGACGGTGACGGAGGTCAAGGGTTACGGCCGCCAGAAGGGCCACACCGAAATCTATCGGGGCGCCGAATATGTCGTGAACTTCCTGCCCAAGCTCCGAATCGAAATCGCGGTCGCCTCCGACGTTGCGGATAAAGCGGTCGAGGTCATTACCGCGAACGCGCGTACCGGGCAGATCGGCGACGGCAAGATCTTCGTCACGCCGATCGACCATGCGCTGAGAATCCGCACCGGCGAGACCGATAGCGACGCGCTCTGAGACATCACGGAATTCAAGGCGCGGCGGCAACGACGCTGAACGCGCGAAGCCAGAAGCGGCAACGAAACGACAACAGGCCGGGGGATTTTTATGGGGGCACCATCGTATCGTGCAGCAGGCAATGCTGCGCTCATTGCTCTTGCGGCGAGCTTCGCACTCGTCACGCCGGCGCAGGCCGAGACGTCCACCATCAGTGCCGCCGACACCGCGTGGATGATCGTCGCCACCGCGCTGGTGCTGATGATGACGATACCGGGCCTGGCGCTGTTCTATTCCGGCATGGTGCGCAAGAAGAACGTGCTGGCGACCATGGCGCAAAGCCTCGCCGCCGTCGCGATCATCTCGATTCTCTGGGTGGCCTTCGGCTATTCGCTGGCGTTTGTCGGTGATGGCGCCTGGATCGGCACGCTCGATCGCTGGTTTCTGATCGGCATGACGATGGAGAGCGTCAATCCGGCGGCGAAGACGATTCCGGAAGCGCTTTTCATGCTGTACCAGATGACGTTTGCGATCATCACGGTGGCGCTGGTGGCGGGCGCAGTGGCCGACCGGATGCGGTTCTCGGCCTATCTCCTGTTCTCCGTCGGCTGGTTCATGTTCGTCTATGTGCCGCTCGCGCACTGGGTATGGGGCGGCGGCTTCCTTGCCAGCATGGGCGTGCTGGATTTCGCCGGCGGTCTCGTCGTGCATCTTTCCGCAGGCGTGGGCGGACTGGTAGCTGCGATGGTGATGGGCCGGCGTCACGGCTATGGCAGCGAGAACCTCGCGCCGTTCGACCTCTCGCTCGCCGTGATCGGCACCGGATTGTTGTGGGTCGGCTGGTTCGGCTTCAACGGCGGATCGGCGCTGGCCGCGAACTCGCGCGCCATCATGGCGATCACCGCGACGCATCTGGCCGCCTGCGCCGGCGCGCTGACTTGGGCCGCGATCGAATGGGCGACCCGGCGCAAACCGTCGGTACTCGGCATGATCTCGGGCGCGATCGCGGGCCTCGGCACGATCACGCCGGCGTCAGGATTCGTCGCGCCGTGGCACGGCATCGTCATTGGCATTGTCGCGGGAACGCTCTGCTTCTGGGCCTGCACCTGGCTCAAGCAGCGCTTCAAATATGACGACTCGCTCGACGTGTTCGGCATTCACGGCATCGGGGGATTGACCGGCACATTGCTCGCCGGCGTCTTCGCGGTGAACGCGATCGGGGGTACTGCCGGCCTGATCGAGGGCAATGCGCAGCAGGTACTGACCCAGCTCTATGGCGTAGCGGTTACCCTCGTCTGGTCTGGCGGCATTACCTTTATCCTGCTCAAGCTGGTGGGCGTGTTCGCGCCGCTGCGGGTCTCGTTGCAGCAGGAGCTGGAAGGCCTCGACATCTCGCAGCACGGCGAAGCCCTGCAATAGGCCACCCACCTTATTACCGTTTTCGTGCCCTGCTGCTGAGCACGATTGCGTCGGCCGTCAGACTCTGCCCACGTTTTGGGCAGGCCTGACTACGCTTTGGGCGCGGCGGAATGGCGCAGGAAGATGCATTTCTCGCTGAGGGCGAAAAGGTCCGGATTCATAGTCTGTTAGGTAACGATCCCGATCTGGCACGGCATTTGATTCTAAGGGTCCCGGCTGTGCCCGCGTAGTGAACATCTCCGCGTGGTGAACCTCAGTCGAGAACGCCCGGTCCGCCTGACCCGGGCCCAAGCGGGGGACCAAGACCCATGAAAATTGTTATGGCGATCATCAAGCCATTCAAACTCGAAGAAGTCCGGGACGCCCTGACCGCCATTGGCGTTCACGGTCTCACGGTGACGGAAGTCAAAGGCTATGGCCGCCAGAAGGGCCATACAGAAATCTATCGTGGCGCCGAATACGCCGTGAGCTTCTTGCCCAAGATCAAGATCGAGGTCGCGATCGCCTCCGACCAGGTCGACAAGACCATCGACGCCATCACATCGGCTGCCAAGACAGGACAGATCGGCGACGGCAAGATCTTCGTCATCAACCTCGACCATGCGGTACGCATCCGCACCGGCGAGGCAGATGCCGCGGCCCTCTGATTTCGCGCACAAACCTACCACTCAGGAGTAAAATCAAATGACGTTTAAACGTCCCTATAGCGCGGGACTGGCGGCCCTCGCAGTCGGCCTGTTCGCCGCGACCGCTGCCTACGCCGAGCCGACCGTCAACAAGGGCGACAACGCCTGGATGCTGACATCGACAGTGCTGGTGCTGTTGATGACCATCCCGGGCCTGGCGCTGTTCTATGGCGGTCTCGTCCGTGCCAAGAACATGCTCTCGGTGCTGATGCAGGTTTTTTATACCGTCTGCATCGTCGTCCTGCTCTGGGCGCTCTACGGCTACAGCCTCGCCTTCACCGGCGGTTCCGACTTCATCGGTGGCTTCTCCAAGGCCTTCCTGATGGGCGTGACGACGGATTCGAAAGCGGCGACCTTCAGCGTCGACGCCAACATCTCCGAGCTCATCTATATCTGCTTCCAGATGACGTTCGCGGCGATCACCCCCGCCCTCATCGTCGGCGCCTTCGCCGAACGCATGAAATTCGCCGCGATTGCCCTGTTCGTGCCGCTCTGGGTCACCCTGATCTACCTCCCGATCGCGCACATGGTTTGGTATTGGCCGGGACCGGACCTGATCACGGACGCAGCCAAGGCGCTTGCCGCGGCGACTGACGGTGCGGCGAAGACCGCGGCGCAGGCCAAGCTCGACGAGATCAACGCCGATGCCGGCTGGATCTTCAAGAAGGGCGCAATCGACTTCGCCGGCGGCACCGTGGTGCACATCAACGCCGGTATCGCCGGTCTGGTCGGTGCGCTCCTGATCGGCAAGCGTGTCGGCTACGGCAAGGAGCTGATGGCTCCGCACTCGCTGACCATGAGCATGATCGGCGCTTCGCTGCTCTGGGTCGGCTGGTTCGGCTTCAATGCCGGATCGAACCTCGAAGCCTCAGGCGGCGCCGCGCTTGCCATGACCAACTCCTTCGTTGCGACCGCAGCGGCGGCGATGGCCTGGATGTTCGCGGAGTGGATCGTCAAGGGCCATCCTTCCGTGCTCGGCGCGCTGTCGGGCGCGGTCGCGGGCCTCGTGGCGGTCACGCCCGCAGCCGGCTTCGCCGGTCCGATGGGCGCGATCGTGCTCGGCCTCGTGGTCGGCGTCGTCTGCCTGTTCTTCTGCACGGTGGTGAAGAACTCGCTCGGCTACGACGACTCGCTCGACGTGTTCGGTGTCCACTGCGTCGGCGGCATCGTCGGTGCGCTCGGCACCGGCATCCTGGTGAATCCGGCGCTTGGCGGCACCGGCGTCATGGATTACGTCGCCGGCAAGATCGCCGACTACGACTTCGTTGCGCAAATGACCTCGCAGCTCTGGGGTGTCTGCACCACGCTGGTGTGGTCCGGCATCGGCTCGGCGATCCTGTTCAAGGTCGTCGACGTCATCGTCGGGCTGCGTGTCAACGTCGAGACCGAGCGTGAAGGCCTCGACGTCACCGAGCACACCGAGCGCGCCTACAACATGTAAGTTCTCCCGGGGTGCGATCTCTTAGAAGGGATCGCATCCACAACTCCGGTTCGGGCACATACCCGGCAATGCCCTGACCGTTGAGGGGCTCCAGCGCAAGCTGGAGCCCCTTTCTTTTTGTGCCGCTACTGTTCCCGTTCCGGCGCGATCAGTTCGACAGTCGGAAAATAGGTTCGATAACGCCTTGCATCGCGTGTCAGCAGAGATAGCTGTTCGACGGCGGCGTGAGCGCCAATGAAGAAATCCGCCAGCACGCCAGTGCGAAGGCCCCCGGCGCCACGATACCCCAGGTAAGCTTTGCCCGCGAGAAAGAGCGCGGTGCGCGGGATCGCCGCCAGTTCGATGTCCAAATCGCGGAGCATCGCGTCCACGCTTTCGACTGTGGCGTAGCGCGTCGATATCTCGGCGTAGATGACATCGTTGATGATAAGCGGCCCGGACGAGGCCGCTTGTTCGAGCCGTTGTTGCGACCAGTCCGCCCATGTTTCACCGTCGGTGACGACATCCAGGAGGACGTTCGAATCGACGAGCGTCATTCCGGTTCGCCACGCAAGAGAGCCATCAGCTCATCGGTCGTCATGCCCGGCCCAGCCGATCCTCGCGCTTTGGCAAACCTGCTAGGCGGCCGAGGCCCATCGGCTTTTTCGATCACCACACCACCATCGGCGCTGCGGCGGAAATCCACCTGGCTGCCAGGCTGAATCCCCAAATAGTCGCGGACACGTTTCGGAATTGTCACTTGGCCCTTGCTCGTAACTGTCGTCGCCATCGCAGAACTCCCGGAAGTAATACCCGCTCAAAATATGGTAATACCCTGCAAATTGTCCAGACCAGCCGATGGTTAATCGCGTCTTAACCTCGCCGTATCTATGGTGGTTTGATGGGTTTGCGGGGCTCGCTTAAGCCCTTTGACCGCTTTTGAAAGTGCTGGCGTTTCAGACATGGCAATGATCGCCTCTTCCGGCGTGGCGCAAGGCGCTGGCAGTGCAACCTCTGCCGGTCAGGCCGAACGCTCGCCGTTCCTGCGCACGACCGAGCTGCTGGCGCCTTACCAGCCGGCCAAGCCATTGATCACGCTGTCATTGGGCGAGCCGCAGCACCCGGTGCCTGGCTTCGTCGGGCCGGTGCTGGCGAAACACATTGCCGAATTCGGCCGCTATCCATTGGCCAAGGGCATCGAGCCGTTCCGACGCGCCGCCGCCAACTGGCTTTCGACCCGGTTCCAGCTCCCCCGCCCGATCGACCCCGAGAGCGAAATCCTGGTGCTGAACGGCAGCCGGGAGGGGCTGTTTTTCGCGGCGATCACCGCCGCCCGCTATGTTGGCCCGCGCAAGGGCAGGCCCGCGATCCTGATGCCCAACCCGTTCTATCCGGCCTATGGCGCAGGCGCCCGGGCCGCTGGTTGCGAACTGATCTACCTGCCGACCACGCTCGCCAACGGATTCCTGCCGGACCTCGATACGCTCGACGAGGCGACGCTGGCCCGAACCGTCGTGATGTTCATTGCCTCGCCCGCCAATCCGCAAGGCGCCGTCGCCTCGCGCGATTACTTCACGCGGCTGAAGACCCTCGCCGACCGCTACGGCTTCATGATCCTGAGCGACGAGTGCTATTCGGAAATCTACACCAGGCAGGCGCCGGGCAGCGCGCTCGAATGCGCCGGGCCCGACTTTACCAATGTCGTTGCGTTCCAGTCGCTGTCGAAGCGCTCCAATCTGCCCGGCATGCGCGTCGGCTTTGCCGCCGGGGATGGCAAGTTCCTCGCCGCCTTCCATGAGTTTCGCAACGTCGCAGCACCGCAGGTGCCGGTGCCGCTGCAGCACGTCGCGGTCGCCGCCTATAGCGACGAGACCCATGTCGAAGAAAACCGCAGGCTGTATCGCATCAAGTTCGATCTTGCCGACCAGATCCTGGGCAGCCGCTACGGCTATGTGCGGCCCGCCGGGGGATTTTGCGTCTGGCTCGACGTATCCGAACGCGGTGGCGACGAGGCGGCGGCGGTGAAACTCTATCGAGATGCGGGTGTCCGTGTGATCCCCGGAAGCTATTTGTCGCGGCTGCAGCCTGACGGCTTCAATCCCGGCGCCGGCTACATCCGCCTGGCGCTGGTCTCCGATAGTGAATCAACGGCCGAGGCATTGCACCGGCTGGTCGAAATTCTGGATTAATCGCAGGGCCCCATGAGCATGCCAGCGATCGAACGTGTCATTCCCCTGGTCGGTCATCTGCCGGTCTCGATCCGCGAGGCACTGGCGCGGCGGCTGCGCGAGCTCGCCGGCCTCAGCCTGATCGCATTGTCCGGCGTGGCGGCGGCGGCGCTGATGACGTGGTCGGTGCAGGACCCGAGCCTGAGCCACGCGACGTCGCGCCCGATCCGGAACGTTCTCGGCTACCCCGGCGCAATCGGCGCCGATCTGTTGATGCAGATTCTCGGCCTCGGTGCGATCATGCTGATCCTCCCCGTCGCGGTGTGGGGCTGGCGCATGCTGACCCATCGCGCCTTCGACCGCGAAGCGCTGCGTCTTGGGTGCTGGATTCTATCCACGGTGATCGCGGCAGGCTTTGCGAGCTGCTGGCCGCATGGCGGCGCGTGGGCGCTGCCGACCGGCCTTGGTGGCGTCGTCGGCGACGCGCTGGTGCGTGCGCCCGCCGTCGTGTTTGGCCCGGCCGGCTTCACCTTTCGCCTCGTGCTCGGCATCGTCCTGTTTGCGGCGATGGCTGCGACCTTTCTGTTTGCCAGCGGCTGGGGCTCGCGCCCGAAAGAGGAAGAGCTGACGCCGATAGAGGACGATGATGCGCCCTTCGTTGAAGAAGAGGATCGCAGTTCGGTATCGCTCGGTTGGGTGTACCATGCCCTGATGAGCGCAAAGGCTCGGCTCGGATGGCTGATGGGCGTGGCCTACCGATCATTGGTGTCGAGTTCGCCGCCGCCTCGCAAGTCCTCGTTCGAACGTCAGGAACCGAGCCTCGGCGGCCGAGGCGCACCGGCATTGGCCCCGCAGCAAGAGGAATTCGAGGACGAAGAAGAAGAGGAAGAGGAGGACGAGGAAGTCCCGGCCGCACGCGCTCCGCGCAAGAAGCCTGCACCGCGTGCAGCGGCGCGCAAGTCCGACAAGTTCGAACTCCCTTCAGTCTCGATGCTGACGGCGCCGAAGGCGTCGGACCGGCAGCCGCTCAGCAAGGCCGAATTGGAGGCCAATTCGCGCGCGCTGGAAGGCGTGCTTGGCGATTTCGGCGTCCGCGGCGAGATCGTCAAGGCCAATCCCGGCCCGGTCGTGACGCTATACGAACTCGAACCGGCGCCCGGCATCAAATCCTCGCGCGTCATCGGCCTTGCCGACGACATCGCTCGCTCGATGAGTGCGCTTTCGGCGCGCGTCGCCGTGGTTGCCGGCCGCAATGCCATCGGCATCGAGCTGCCGAATGCGCATCGTGAAAAAGTTTACTTGCGTGAATTGCTGACCACAAAGGACAGCAACGAGTCGACGGTGAAGTTGCCGCTCTGCCTCGGAAAAAATATTGGCGGCGAATCCATCATCATCGATCTGGCCCGTACGCCGCACATGCTGATCGCGGGCACCACCGGCTCCGGCAAATCCGTCGCCATCAACACCATGATCCTCAGCCTGGTCTATCGCCTGAGGCCGGATCAGTGCCGCCTGATCATGGTCGATCCGAAGATGCTCGAGCTCTCTGTCTATGATGGCATCCCGCATTTGCTGACGCCGGTCGTGACCGATCCGAAGAAGGCGGTGGTGGCGCTGAAATGGGCGGTGCGCGAGATGGAGGAGCGCTACAAGAAAATGGCCAAGCTCGGTGTGCGCAATATCGACGGCTATAACCAGCGCCTCGTCGAAGCCAAGGCCAAGGGCGAGGAGCTGACGCGCACGGTGCACACCGGCTTCGACAAGGAAACCGGGAAGGCGATCTACGAGGAAGAAAAGCTCGAGCTCGAGCCGCTGCCCTATATCGTCATCATCGTCGACGAAATGGCCGACCTGATGATGGTGGCCGGCAAGGACATCGAAGGCGCGGTGCAGCGCCTGGCGCAGATGGCGCGCGCCGCCGGCCTGCACGTCATTCTCGCGACGCAGCGTCCGTCGGTCGACGTCATCACCGGCACCATCAAGGCGAACTTCCCGACCCGCATCGCATTCCAGGTCACGTCGAAAATCGACAGCCGCACCATTCTCGGCGAGATGGGCGCCGAGCAACTGCTCGGCCAGGGCGACATGCTCTATATGGCCGGCGGCGGTCGCATCAGCCGCGTGCACGGACCATTCGCTTCAGACGAAGAAGTCGAGAAGGTGGTGCGTCACCTCAAGACGCAAGGCGCACCCGAATATCTGGAAGCGGTCACTGCGGAGGAACCGAGCGAAGAAGACGGGGCGGTATTCGATTCCACCGGCATGGGCGGCGATGGTGGCGGCGACCTGTTCGCGCAGGCGGTTGCGATCGTCAAGCGCGACCGCAAGGCCTCGACGTCCTATATTCAGCGCCGGCTGCAAATCGGCTACAACCGCGCCGCTTCGCTGATGGAACGAATGGAACAGGAAGGCATCGTTGGGCAGGCGAATCACGCCGGCAAGCGCGAAATTCTGGTCGAGGAGGAAGAGGGCGGATTCTAAAGCGCCGAACCTGGATTCGGCGCAACGATTTCACGGAAAAACGATATCTCCTTCGGTCGAAGCGCGATAAACTGGCCGGCAGCGGGATGCCTCGTCGAATAGAGATCCGAAATATCTGATGACACAACAATCCACCCATCGCGGGCTGCGCTCCGGACTGGCCCTTTTGATCGCCATATCCATCGCCGGCTTCGCGACATCGGCCCTCTCACAGACCGTGCCGGTTCCGAAGCCCGCGCCCAAGGCTCGCGACGGCGGCATGCAGATGAGCGCACAGGAAAAAGCGCCGATGACCACCGGCGCCACCCAGGCGCCGCCGAATCCGGTGCTTCCGGATCCGCGCCGCAATGTCCCGACCAATGTTTTCGCAACCTTTGATGCCAACCAGAAGGCACAGGCTGCGCGGGTAAGTTCATATCTATCGTCGCTGCAGACGCTGGTCGGGAATTTCGTGCAAGTCGGCCCTGACGGCAGCAGGACCAAGGGCGATTTCTACATCCAGAAGCCGGGCAAGGTACGTTTCGAATATGACGAGCCGAGTCCGATCGCGATTATCGCCGACGGTTCATCGCTGGCCGTGCGCGATCGCAAGCTCGCGACCCAGGACATCTATCCGCTGTCGCAAACGCCGCTGCGTTTCCTGCTATCGGACCGGATCGATCTATTGAAGGATACCAATGTCGTCAGCGTCACGGCCGATGACGTCTACATCAGCGTCACCATCGAGGAGAAGCAGGCCCTGATCGGCACCAGCCGATTGATGCTGATGGTTGGCGTCAAGGACGGGCAGCTCAAGCAATGGACGGTGACCGACCCGCAGGGTTACGACACCACGGTAGCGGTCTACAATCTGGACTCGTCCAAGAAGGTCGATCCCGGCCTGTTCAAAATCGACTTCACCAACTACTTCACTCCGGCGAACTGAGCGACGCGCTTTCCCCATTCTTTCTGTGGAGAGGAGGAAATGCGCGCCAGGAACCGTGGTAAGACACGGCTCACATGCGTTTTTCCCTGACAACGTGGAACATCAACTCGGTGCGCCTGCGCATCGATATCGTCGCCAAATTCCTCAAATCGGCGCGACCGGATGTGCTGTGCCTGCAGGAAACCAAATGTATCGACGATGCTTTTCCGCTGAAGCGGTTCAAGCGTCTCGGCTATGAGCATGTCGCGCTGAACGGGCAGAAGGGCTATCACGGCGTCGCCATCGTCTCGAAACTGCCCTTCGACGCCACCGATATCAGAACCTTCTGCGAAAAGATCGATTCGCGGCATATTTCGGTGGCTTTCGGCGAGAAGGCTCAGCTTGCAAAGCCACTGGTGCTGCACAATTTCTACGTTCCGGCCGGCGGCGACATTCCCGATCCCGCGCTCAATCCGAAGTTTGATCACAAGCTGAAATTTCTCGACGAGATGAAAGCCTGCGAACCGCTGCATCCGCGTGGTGACGACCGGCATATCCTGGTCGGCGATCTCAATGTTGCACCACATGAAAACGACGTGTGGTCGCACAAGCAGCTTCTGAAGGTCGTTTCGCACACGCCGATCGAATGCGAAAAGCTCCTGGCCGCGCAGGCCCATGGCGAATGGTTCGACGTCGCGCGCGAGCGGATCCCGCTTTCGGAAAAGGTCTATACGTGGTGGAGCTACCGCGCCGCCGACTGGACGGTGGGCGACCGTGGCCGTCGGCTCGACCACATCTGGGTCTCGCGCGCGCTGAAGGACGCCGTCAGCGATTTCAGGATTACCCGCGATGCGCGCGGCTGGGAGCGTCCATCGGATCACGTGCCTGTCACGGTGACGCTGGAGGTGTAGGTCCTCCGTCGCCCCTGCCAATGTGGGGGCCGATAACCACAGGCCTTCGTGTTACGAAAGCCATCTACCCAAATTGCCCAAAAGAGAAGCCGCGGCGTATGGGTCCCGGATCGCGCTTCGCTTGTCCGGGACGACGGGGCTCAGATACTCAGTTTCGCGCCTGCCATCAGGATATCGCTGGCGAGCTGGCTGGTCCGGGTGGCGAGTTCGTCGCGCAGGCGGCGCGCCGCGGCGGGGTCACTTTCGAGCACACGCTGAAACAGGCTGCGCGACACCCGGATAACCGAGGAATGATCAAGCGCGACCGCGCTGGACGGTCGCTTCATGGCCACGATCAGCGCCAACTCGCCGATCAGGGCCCCGGGGCCCGCAACGACTTCAGCGCCGCCGTCCTCGACGCGGAACGAACCGCGCTGAACGATATAGCCCGCATCCGCGTCGTCGCCCGCATTGAACAGATAATCGCCGGGAGAGAAATCGCGCTGCTCCGAGCCGATCGCCAGCATGCGCAGCGCCGCCGTTCCCAACAGGCGTAATGTCGGGACCCGCTCAAGCAGGGCTACATCATCGTCGATCGACATGGACCGTTGACCGGGATGCGCGAAAATTACGAATCGTGGTTGCGAATCGTATCACGGCACCAGTTTGTAACCACCGGCTTCCGTCACCAGGATTTCCGGGTTGGCCGCATCTTTCTCGATCTTCTGCCTGAGACGGTAGATGTGGGTTTCCAGCGTGTGCGTGGTAACGCCCGAATTGTAACCCCAGACTTCCTGCAGCAGCGTCTCGCGCGACACCGGCAATTGGCCGGCGCGATAGAGGAAGCGCAGGATCGCGGTTTCCTTCTCGGTCAGCCGCACCTTCCTGGCATTGGCGGCGGTCAGCATCTTGGAGCCGGGCCGGAAACTGTAAGGGCCGACGGAGAATACCGCGTCCTCGCTGGCCTCGTGCTGGCGGAGCTGCGCCCTGATACGGGCGAGCAGGACGGCAAACCTGAACGGCTTGGCGACGTAGTCGTTGGCGCCCGATTCGAGCCCCAAAATGGTGTCGGAGTCGGTGTCGTGGCCAGTCAGCATGATGATTGGCGCCTTGAAGCCACCCTTGCGAAGGCTGCGCACGACCTCCCTTCCATCGGTATCGGGCAAGCCGACGTCCATCAGTACCAGATCGGGGGAATTGGCTTTGGCGGCGCTGGCGCCCTTGGCGCCGGTATCGACTGCGGAGGCTTCGAATTCCTCATGCAGCGACAATTGCTCCACCAACGTATCGCGCAGATCGGTGTCGTCATCCACGATCAGGATCTTGCGGGCATTGGGCATAGGATACGATCCTCTTGAGGCAGGCGGCGACACAAGCGAGAGCGTCTCAAGCCGGGTCTTGGTCGATAACAACCTGATTCGCGGGCAAACTTCACAAGCAAGCCGGGTTATCAGGCACTGATTCGCATTGAGGTAGGAGATTGTTACAATTTCACAAGCCGAACCGCAGTCTATCCCAAATTTGAGGCGCGTTTGGATGAATGTCCTGTAATGCCGCCAAATAGGACAATTGAGGCAGGGCAAGCAACCCCAGGATTCGGGCATTGGCATGGAAAGTAACGGTACTTCAATCACTTATCAGAAAGTTGCGCGTGATCGGCCGTTGACGGCAATCCGGGTCCACAGGGCTGCCGGCAACCCCTGCCGGGGCTGGCTGACGGCGGGCGGCTGGACCGTGCCGGTGGCACTTGGCCGCGGCGGCATCCTCGCCAACAAACGGGAGGGCGACAGCGGCACGCCGCGAGGCATCTATCATCCGCTGCAATTGTGGTGGCGCGCCGACCGGCATCCCAGGCCGCGGACATATCTGCCGGTTCGGCCGATCCGGCCCGAAGATGCCTGGTGCGAGGACCCGCAGGATCGCCGTTATAACCAGCCAATCCGTCTGGTCCGGGATCAGGCTGGTGATCGGCTGACGCGCGAAGATCACCTCTACGACTTCATCGTCGAGATCGATCACAACAGCTCGCCGCGAATTGCCGGCCGTGGCAGCGCCGTGTTCCTGCATTTGGCGCGAACCAATTTCTCGCCCACGGCGGGATGCGTCTCAATGACGAAATCCGCCATGCTTCGGCTGTTGCGGCGAATGGGTCCGCAGACGAAAATCATGATCGGCTGATGGGAAAGCAAAAACAATGTTCGACAGGAACGCAATAACGGCCGCGTCAAAGATCCTGCACGACCACTGGCGCGACGGCACCAAATTTTCCGGCCTCGACGAATCGCTGCGGCCGCGCGACCGCATTGAAGCCTACGCGATCCAGGCGGGAATCGAAAAATACTCGTCCGATAGTTTGTTCGGCTGGAAGATCGCGGCCACCAGCGAGGCCGGACAAAAACACATCAACGTCGACGGCCCCATGGCTGGACGCATTCTGGCGGAAACCGTCATCCGCGACGGCGGAACGGCTTCGATGGCAGGCAACGAAATGCGCGTCGCCGAACCCGAATTCGCCTTTCGCATGGGCGTGGATCTGCCGGCGCGCTCCGCACCCTATACGACGCAGCAGGTCCTCGATGCGGTCGACACGCTGCATCCGGCCATCGAAATTCCGGATTCGCGGTTTGCCGATTTCGTCGGTGCCGGCGAAGCCCAGCTCATCGCCGACAATGCCTGTGCGCATCTGTTCGTGTTGGGGCTGGCGGCAACCGCCGACTGGCGTTCAATGGACCTCGTCGAGGAACGGCCGGTTATCACGATGCGCGGCCAGCAATTCGTTGGCCACGGCAAGAACGTGTTGGGCGATCCGCGCATTGCGCTGACTTGGCTCGCCAACGAACTGCGCCAGCTTGGCGTGACGCTGAAAGCCGGCCGCGTCGTCACCACCGGCACCTGTCACCCACCGCTGCCAATTCAGTCAGGCGATTTTTGCGCTGTCGATTTCGGCGCGCTCGGTAAGGTGTCGGTCGGGTTCGAATAAGCGCTGCTCACAATCGATGTCGTCCCTGCGAACGCAGGGACCCATAACCACCGATGCTTGTTGACTGAGGACGTCTGGCCGCGTGCTATTCAGTGCCGCCGCGGAGTATGGGTCCCTGCGTTCGCAGGGACACGGCACAGACTTTCAGCGCGCGCCAAAAATTGCCGAGCCGATGCGCACATGCGTCGCACCCATCTGGATCGCGACTGCAAAATCGGCGCTCATGCCCATCGACAGATTTTTCAGCCCGTGGCGCGCGGCGATCTTGGCCGTCAACGCGAAATGCGGCGCCGGCGCCTCGTTGACCGGCGGAATGCACATCAAGCCGGAAATGACCAGACCGTATTTGTCGCGGCAGTTCGCGATAAAGGCATCTGCCTCGCCGGGTGCGATGCCGGCCTTCTGCGGTTCCTCGCCGGTGTTGATCTGAACGAACAATTCCGGACGTTTGTTCTGCGAATTGATCTCCTTGGCGAGCGTTTCGCAGATGCTGGGTCGGTCGACCGAGTGGATGGCATCGAACAGCGCGACGGCCTCCTTCGCCTTGTTGGATTGCAGCGGCCCGATCAGGTGCAACGCAGTTCCGGGATAGGCCGACACCAGCGCCGGCCATTTCGCTTTGGCCTCCTGCACGCGGTTTTCGCCGAACACGCGCTGCCCAGCATCGAGGACAGGCGAAATGGCTGCGGCGTCGAATTTCTTCGACACCGCGATCAGCGTCACCGATGCGCGCTCACGGCGCGCCTCCTTGCAGGAGCGCGCGATTTTTAGCTCCACCTGAGCAAGACCATTTGGTAAAGACTTGGTTAGCATGTCGGCATCTCTCTCGCGTCATGTCCCGATTTCAGCCGAAAATTTTACGGCATTTCCTCTAATTTTACCAAGTTCGGGAAAGGCTTTTTGAACCCTTCACACTACCTTGCCGTGTGGGGGGGCAGAATGTCTGGCGTTACTTTCAACCGCAAACGGGTCAAACTCAAGAAGCTTCTGGGAATCCGGGCGCGGCTTGCGCTGCTCGCCGTGATGTTGGTGGCGCCCTTGATGCTGGAACGGGTCCGTTCGCTCGAAGACGCGCGCGCCAAGCAGATCGCGATGGCTTCGGAGGAATACGCCAACACTACGCTGCACACTGCGGAGACCCAGCGCGAGGTCGTCTCCTCGGTCGAAACCATGCTGAAATCGGCCGCCTATATCCGCGCATCCAGCGGCATCGGGCGCAGTTGCGAAATCTTGCGCGCCAGCCTGCCGACCAACCTGCCCTGGATCCGCAGCATCATGATCGTCAGCAAGGACGGCGCGGTGCAGTGCTCGACGCTGAACATGCTGGTCGGCCTCAACATCGGCGACCGTGAGTATTTCCGAAAGGCACAACAGACCCGCGACTTCGTCTTCAGCGATTATCTGTTCGCCAGGGTGAGCAATAGACCGATCCTGATGGCGGCCTATCCGGTAGCCGCAATTAATCCGGAAGAAGACGCTGTGGTGGTCGCCGGCATCAATCTCGACTGGATGTCGAAGATCATGGCCAAGCTCGGCGGGCGACCGGGCATTTCGGCGCTGCTGGTCGACGGCGCCGGCGTCGTGCTGGCTGCGCCGGCCGATGAGGCCAGCATGATTGGCAAGCCGCTCAACAACGTGCCGCTGCTGACGGCCATCGCTCACAAGGCACTCGTTTCCGACACCCCGATGGGTTCGCTTTCCTTCACCGCAGCCGACGGGTCGCAACGCGCGATCAGTTTCGCGCGCATTCCCGGCACGCAGTCCCGCCTGATCGTCAGCATCGATGAGGCCAAAATCACGGCGGAGATCAACCGCGATATCCGCACCGCCTATCTGCAACTCGGACTAGTCTGCCTGTTCGTGCTGCTCGGTGCGCTGATCGGCGCGGAAAAGCTCATCATCAACCCGATCGAAGTCATGACCGGCATGGCCAGGCGATTCGGCGAAGGCGACTGGTCGGCCCGCGTCTCGCATAGCCGCCTGCCGTCGGAATTCATGCCGCTGGCCCGCGCCTTCAACGCGATGGCGGCGCAACTCAGCCAGCGCGAACGCGAGCTCGTTGCCACCAACGACCGGCTCACCGTGATGGCCTCGATCGACATGCTCTCCGGCCTCGCCAACCGGCGCGGCTTCCAGAGCCGGCTCGATTTCGAATGGATGAAGGCGCAGCAGTATCATAGCGAGCTGTCGCTGCTGATGATCGATGTCGATCACTTCAAGCTGTACAACGACACCTATGGCCACCCGGAAGGCGACGCCTGCCTCACCCGGATCGGCGAAGCGCTGGCCGGCATCGCCGCCGATAATCTGGGCTTTGCCGGCCGCTATGGCGGCGAGGAGTTCTGCCTGCTGCTGCCGAACACCGGCCTTCAAAAAGCGCTGGAGATCGGTGAATCTGTGCGCGCCACCGTTCAAGGTCTCGCCCTGCCGCATATCACCTCGAGCTACTGCACCGTCACCGTCAGCGTCGGCGTCGCCGCAACGCTCCCGAACGACGCCCAAACCCCCGGCGAGCTGATCGAGGCGGCGGATGCCGCCCTCTACGCCGCCAAACACCGCGGGCGAAATACCGTGGTCGAGCACGGCTTTGCAAAGCTGGTAGACCAGTCGGGGATCGCGATGGCCGGGTGAGCGGACGCTCCACGCCATCGGCTAAAACGCCCCATCCCACTGTCCCAACCCGTTGACCCCGCGGCCGCTTTTGTGGCCTAGTCCGCCGTCCTCTGGACGGGACCCAAATCCACAAGAAGCCTGCGATTCCATGACCTCCGAACGTTACAACGCCCGTGATTCCGAGCCGCGCTGGCAACGCCAGTGGGACGAAAAGGCGATCTTCGCCTCGAAAAACGACGATCCGCGGCCGAAGTACTACGTGCTCGAGATGTTCCCCTACCCGTCCGGGCGCATCCATATCGGGCATGTCCGGAACTACACGCTGGGCGACGTGCTGGCCCGCTTCATGCGCGCCAAGGGTTTCAACGTGCTGCACCCGATGGGCTGGGACGCCTTCGGGCTGCCGGCCGAGAATGCTGCGATCGAGCGCAAGGTCGCGCCCAAGGCCTGGACCTACGACAATATCGCCGCGATGAAGAAGCAGTTGCGATCGATCGGGCTGTCGCTCGACTGGTCGCGCGAATTCGCGACCTGCGATCCCAGCTACTACAAGCATCAGCAGAAGATGTTTCTGGACTTCTTGCGCGCGGGACTGGCCGAGCGCGAGAAGCGCAAGATCAATTGGGATCCGGTCGACATGACCGTGCTCGCCAACGAACAGGTGATCGACGGCCGCGGCTGGCGCTCCGGCGCCGTCGTCGAGCAGCGCGAAATGAACCAGTGGGTCTTCAAGATCACGAAGTACTCGCAGGAACTGCTGGACGCGTTGGATGGGCTGGATCGCTGGCCGGACAAGGTCCGGCTGATGCAACGCAATTGGATCGGCCGCTCCGAGGGTTTGCTGATCCGCTTCGCGCTCGATTCCGCAACGACGTCGGCCGGTGAGACGGAGCTGAAGATCTTCACGACGCGTCCCGACACGCTGTTCGGCGCAAAATTCATGGCGATCTCTGCCGATCATCCGCTGGCGCAGGCTGCGGCTGCGAAAAATCCAAAGCTCGCCGAGTTCATTGCGGACGTGAAGCGAATCGGCACCGCGCAGGAGATCATCGACACCGCCGAGAAGCAGGGCTTTGATACCGGCATCAAGGCTGTCCACCCGTTCGATCCGAGCTGGAAGCTGCCGGTCTATGTCGCGAACTTCGTGCTGATGGAATACGGCACCGGCGCCATCTTCGGCTGCCCCGCGCACGACCAGCGCGACCTCGATTTCGTCAACAAATACAATCTCGGCAATACGCCGGTCGTCTGCCCGGAAGGCCAGAACCCGAAAAGTTTCGTCATCACCGACACCGCCTATGACGGCGATGGCCGCATGATCAATTCCCGCTTCCTCGATGGCATGACCATCGAGCAGGCCAAGGAGGAAGTCGCGAAGCGGCTGGAAAAGGAAATGCGCGGCAACGCACCCGTCGGCGAGCGGCAGGTGAACTTCCGCCTGCGCGATTGGGGCATCTCCCGCCAGCGCTATTGGGGCTGCCCGATCCCGGTGATCCACTGCCCGAAATGCGACGTGGTGCCGGTCCCCGACGACCAGCTGCCAGTGACGCTGCCGGAGGATGCCACCTTCGACAAACCCGGCAATGCGCTCGACCATCACCCGACCTGGAAGCACGTCACCTGCCCGAAATGCGGCGGCAAGGCGCAGCGTGAAACCGACACCATGGACACTTTCGTGGATTCGTCCTGGTATTTTGCGCGCTTCACCGATCCCTGGAACGAGAAGGCGCCGACCACGCCCGATGTCGCCAACCGGATGATGCCGGTTGACCAGTATATCGGCGGCGTCGAGCACGCGATCCTGCATCTGCTCTATAGCCGCTTCTTCACCCGCGCGATGAAGGCGACCGGCCACATCGGCATGGACGAGCCGTTCGCCGGCATGTTCACGCAAGGGATGGTCGTGCACGAGACCTACCAAAAATCCGACGGCTCCTATGTGACGCCAGCCGAGGTGAAGGTCGAGACCGGCGGCAATGGTCGCCGGGCCACGCTGCTCGACAGCGGCGAAGAGGTCGCGATCGGCGCGATCGAAAAAATGTCGAAGTCGAAGAAGAACACAGTCGACCCCGACGATATCATCGCGACCTACGGTGCCGATGTCGCGCGCTGGTTCATGCTGTCGGACTCCCCGCCCGATCGCGACGTGATCTGGAGCGACGAGCGCGTGCAGGGTGCCTCACGCTTCGTGCAGCGGCTGTGGCGACTGGTCAATGAATCCGCCGAAATCGCCAAGGTGGCCCCGGCCGCGCGGCCGGCTTCGTTCGGGGCGGATGCGCTTGGCTTGCGCAAGGCGGCCCATGGCGCGCTGAACAAGGTGTCGTCAGGTATCGAGCGGCTGCATTTCAATGTCTGTCTTGCTCACATCCGTGAATTCACCAATGCGCTGGCCGAGGTGCTGGGCCGTGAGGAGAAGCCGGCGCCGGATCTGGCCTGGTCGGTCCGGGAGGCGGCAATCATCCTGGTTCAATTGTTCGCGCCGATGATGCCGCATCTGGCCGAGGAGTGCTGGCAGGTTCTGGGGCAGCCCGGGCTGATTTCGGAGGCCAACTGGCCCCAAATCGAACGCGATCTGCTGGTTGAAGACACTGTGACGCTGGTGGTCCAGGTCAATGGCAAGAAGCGGGGTGATGTTACCGTGCCACGGGTCGCCCAAAATCCGGAAATTGAGGCTGCCGTTTTGGCGCTCGATGCGGTAAAACTCGCCCTCGGCGGCAAGGCCGTCCGCAAGGTAATCGTAGTTCCCATGAGGATCGTGAATGTCGTTGGCTAGGACCCGGATCGCCGTTCGGCTGATCGCCGTCGCCGCTCTGGCGGCACTCACGGCCGGCTGTTTCCAGCCGATGTATGCCGAACGTACCGACGGCAAGCCCGGCCTTCGCGAAAAGCTGATGGGCGTGGAAATCCCGCCGGTCGACAAGAACAACGCCTCGCGGGAAGCCCGAATTCAGGTCGAAATCCGCAACGCACTGGCGTTCAAGCTCTACGGCAACGCCACCGGCATGCCGCCGACCCATCGCTTGGTGCTGCGGTTCAACACCACCCGCTCTTCGCTGATTCTGGATCCGGCCACCGCCCTGCCGTCGAGTGAAAACTACGGCATCGACGCGCAGTACAATCTCATCGACCTCGCCACCAACAAATCGGTCATGACGGGCACCACGTTCTCCCGCGTGTCCTATGACGTCCCCGGCCAGTTGCAGCGCTTCGCCCGCGCCCGCGCCTTCCGCGACGCCGAGGACCGCGCCGCCAACGAGATCGCCGAAAACATCCAGACTCGGCTCGCGTCCTACTTCTACGCCGGCACCTGATGTTCCGTCGTGGTCGCGCTCCGCGGAAAAGACATCGACGCTTTTCTCGCCCGGCCTGATGCCGGCCGCCCTATCATCCTGCTGTACGGTCCCGACGCCGGTCTCGTGCGCGAGCGCGCCGACGCGCTGATTGCATCGGCGGTCGACGATCCCAATGATCCCTTTTCGCTGGTGCGGCTCGACGGCGACGAGCTGGCCGCCGAGCCATCGCGACTGGTCGATGAGGCGATGACGATCCCGATGTTCGGCGGCCGGCGGGCGATCCGTGTGCGCGCCGGCTCCCGCAGTTTTGCCAGCGGCGTCGATACGCTGGCTGATTCGCCGATCAAGGATTGCCGCATTGTGATCGAGGCCGGCGAGTTGCGGCCCGAGTCGCCGCTGCGCAAGGCCTGCGAGCGCGCCAAGAGCGCAGTCGCCATCGCCTGCTATCCCGACACCGAGCGCGACCTTGCTCGATTGATCGACGAGGAACTACGGACTTCCAATTTGCGCATCGCCGCGGATGCCCGCGCCGTGCTGATGTCGCTGCTTGGCGGCGACCGCCAGGCCTCGCGCAACGAGCTCCGCAAGCTCGCGCTCTATGCCCATGGCAAGGGCGAAATTTCGCTCGACGACGTCATGACCGTCGTCTCCGATGCGTCCGAGCTAAAGCTCGATCCGATCGTCGATGGCGCGTTTGCCGGCAAGCCGGATTTGGTCGAAAGCGAATTCGCCAAGGCGATGGTCGCCGGCACCTATCCCCGCGTGATCATCTCGGCCGCGCAGCGTCAGGCCGCGTGGCTGCATAAATCGGCGCTTGCGGTTGCTGACGGAACGCCCGTCTCCAGTTTGCTCGAGGGCGGCTATCCGCGCTTGCACTTTTCGCGAAAGGGCGCCGTCGAAATCGCGCTGCGCAATTTCAGTGCGGCGCGGCTTGCCGGGATCATTGACCAGCTCGGAACCGCCGCGCTCGACATGCGCAAGCAGGCCTCGCTGGCATCAGCCATCGCGCTACGCACGCTGCTGTCGATTGCGGCGAATGCCAAGCGGCGGGGGTGAGCTATCAGGCGCCAGAATCTCGGCGTCGTCCCTGCGAACGCAGGGACCCATAACCACAGGATCTTGTTGACTAGGAAGGCCGTCGAGCAGTTCGCCTAATAAATTCCGCCGCGGCGTATGGGTCCGGGTCGGGCTTCGCTTGCCCGGGACGATGGAGATATCTCAACTCCCCTTCTCCAGCCGCCGCATCACCTCGTCGAGCTGTTCGAGGTTGCGATAGCTGATCTGGACTGTGCCGCCGGGATCGCGGTGGTTGACGATCACTTTGAGGCCGAGCGCGTCGCTGACGCGTTTCTCCAGCGCGATGGTGTCGGGATCCTTTGTTTTGCCGCCACCGCTGCGCGCCTTCTGCGGCTTGCGCTCTGGCACGCCCTCTTCGTGGGCAAGCGCCTCGGTCTGACGGACGTTGAGGCCTTCGGCGACGATGCGCTTGGCGGCCGCCAGCGGATCGGGCACGCTGATCAGCGCACGGGCGTGTCCCGCCGACAATTCGCCGCTCGCGATAAGAGCCTGCACCTCCGCCGGCAGCTTCGTCAGCCGCATCATGTTGGCGACGTGGCTGCGGCTCTTGCCGACTTCCTTGGCGATGTCTTCCTGGCTCCGTTTGAATTCGTCGGCCAGCGCGTGATAACCCTGCGCCTCTTCCATCGCGTTGAGGTCTTCGCGCTGCACGTTCTCGATGATCATGATCTCGAGCGCGTCGCCGTCGCTGACATCGATGGGAACGATCGGCACCTCGTGCAAGCTGGCGAGCTGCGCCGCGCGCCAGCGCCGTTCGCCAGCGATGATCTCATAGCGGTCCTGCGTGCCCTTCACCGGCCGCACCACGATCGGCTGGATCACGCCGTGCTGCTTCACGGAGGAGGCAAGCTCGCCCAGTTCGGCATCGGAAAATGTCCGGCGTGGGTTGCGCGGATTTGGTTTTAGAAATTCGATCGGTACCTTGCGCTGGTTGCGCGGCCGTTCGACATGCGCGGCCTCGCCGCCGACGTCCCCGATCAGACTTGCGAGACCACGACCCAGTCGCGAACGCGTTTCGTCGGCCATCGCCGCCAACTCCCTAGGATTCACTTGGCTACTCCACTACAGAATTCGATTGCTCGGTTGGGTGGGCAAAGCGACGCGTGCCCACCAGCTTTCGCGACGGCGCGCGTAGGATGGGTAGAGGAAGCGAACCCATCACCATCATCGCGCGCTTTGATGGGTATCGCTGCGCTCAACCCATCCTACATTCCCTCTAATGCGTCCTCAGCTCGCGCTCGCGCTGGATCACTTCCGTCGCAAGCTTCAGATACGCTTCGCTGCCAACGCATTTGAGATCGTAGACCAGCACCGGCTTGCCGTAGGACGGCGCCTCGGAGATGCGGACGTTGCGCGGAATCATGGTGTCGTAGACCTTGGAGCCCATGAATTGCCTGACGTCGGCGACCACCTGGTTCGACAGGTTGTTGCGCGAGTCGAACATCGTCAGCACGATGCCGTGGATCGACAGGTTCGGATTGAGTGTCGAGCGCACCTGCTCCACCGTCTGCAGCAATTGCGACAGACCCTCGAGCGCGAAAAACTCGCACTGCAACGGCACCAGGATCGCGTCCGACGCTGCCATCGCGTTGACGGTGAGCAGATTGAGCGACGGCGGACAATCGATCAGCACATAAGTGTAGTCGGTGTCGGGCGCCGCGTTTTTGTTCAACGCCGCGATCGCATCGCGCAGGCGGAACGCGCGGCCAGGCGTGGTGCCGAGTTCGAGCTCGAGGCCCGACAGATCCATCGTCGAGGACGCGATGTGCAGCCGCGGCACCGCGGTGGCAACCACCGCGTCGCGCAGCGGCGCTTCACCGATCAGCACGTCGTAGGTCGAGCAGTTGCGGTTGCGTCGATCGATGCCAAGGCCTGTCGAAGCGTTGCCCTGCGGATCGAGATCGACGATCAGAACGCGCTCGCCAATCGCGGCGAGCGCGGTGCCAAGATTGATCGCTGTGGTAGTCTTGCCGACGCCACCCTTCTGGTTGGCGAGCGACAGGATGCGTGGATGAGGCGGCGGAGTTGGTTCCCTATCATCTTGATATAATTCATCTAATTCGGTCATGCCCGATCGCCATGTGTGATCGCGGAGGGGTTGCGCCGCTCGATCCGATCGAGTTCGACGATCCAGCCGTGCCCGCCCGTTCGGCTGGAATGGAGTCGCGGTTCAATACTCCAATATTTGGTGGCCTCGGTCAATTCAGCCTCTACATCTTGACCTTTGAGAAACAGCGCTTTCGCGCCACTGCTCACAAACGGTTCCGCGAAACCGACAAGCTGATGTAACGGAGCCAGCGCCCGCGCAGTGACGCAATCGACGCGGCTACCGATTCTATCCACAATATCCCCGATTCCCGCCAAATGCACGGTTGCGACCGCAGAAGTTACGCGGACCGCCTCGCGCAGAAAGGCTGCCTTCTTGGCGTTGCGCTCGACCAAATGGACGTTGGCGCCCGGCGTCTCCGCCAATGCGCAAGCGAGCACCACGCCGGGGAAGCCTCCACCGCTACCGAGATCGACCCAAATTTTTGCGGACGGCGCCAGGTCGAGGAGTTGCAGCGAATCGGAGATGTGACGGGTCCACAGATTCGGAAGCGTCGATGGCGCCACGAGATTCGTTTTGGTTTGCCATTCGATGAGGAGATCGACATAGAGATTCAGCCGCTTCTCCGTTTCACGTGAAACGGGAGTGAGGGCCAGAGCGGCGGCCTTGTCTGAGGGCAGGATTGGGGAGAGGCTGGGGGCGGCGGCCTTCGCCATATTGGTCTCGCTGAGCGCATCAATCGTAGGGTGAGGAGAGAAGCGATATCCATCAATCACGGGAGCACCCGGCGATGGGTATCGCTACGCTCCACCCATCCTATATCCTCGTTTCACGTGAAACAGCCTTTACGCGCTCGCCTTCGCATTCTTGCGCCGCGCCTCGCGCCGGAGATAGGCCGCCAGAATACCTAGCGCCGCGGGCGTCAAACCGTCGAGCCGACCCGCCTGCCCCACTGTCCGCGGCCGCGCCGCTACAAGCTTGGCGCGCGCTTCGTTGGAAAGTCCGGGGACGTCGGCATAGTCGATATCGGTCAGGACCAAACCCTCGTCGCGCCGAAAGGCATCAACGTCGGCGGTCTGGCGCTTGAGATAGACATCGTACTTGGCGTCGATCTCGAGATGCACGGCGATCGATGGATCGATGGCCGAGAGCTCCGGCCATATGCTGCGCAGGGCAGTCCACTCGATCTCCGGGTAGGCCAGCAACTCAAACGCCGAGCGCCGATGGCCGTCCCGGTTGAGTGCAAGACCATGCTTGGCCGCTTCGTTCGGAGTGATCATCAGTGACTTGGCCAAAGCCTTGGCGGCATCCAACGCTGCCATCTTGCCGCGATGCCGCTGCGAACGCGGCTGTCCTACGCAGCCCAAGGCAATGCCCTTGTCGGTCAGGCGCTGGTCGGCGTTGTCGGCTCGGAGCGTCAGGCGGTACTCGGCCCGCGAGGTGAACATCCGATATGGCTCGGTGATCCCGCGGGTCACGAGGTCGTCGATCATCACCCCGAGATAACCGTCAGCGCGATCGAACACGATCGGATCGGCCCCACCCGCCATCAACGCAGCGTTCAGACCGGCAACGATTCCCTGGGCCGCCGCCTCTTCATATCCCGTCGTCCCGTTGATCTGTCCGGCCAGGAAAAGACCCGGCAGGCGCTTGGTCTGCAGGGTCGGCTCCAGCTCACGCGGATCGACGTGATCGTATTCGATGGCATAACCCGGCCGAACCATCTTCACCCGTTCGAGCCCGCGAATGGTCGCGAGGATCGCGAGCTGGACTTCCTCCGGCAGCGAGGTCGAGATGCCGTTGGGGTAGACGGTCGCGTCGTCGAGCCCCTCCGGCTCCAGGAAGATCTGGTGGCCATCGCGATCGCCGAACCGGACAATCTTGTCCTCGATCGAGGGACAATAGCGCGGGCCGCTGCTCTTGATCTGCCCGGAATACATCGGCGAGCGATGCACATTGGCCCGGAGCACCTCGTGGGTCGCTGGGGTCGTCCGGGTGATCCCGCACTGGATCTGCGGCGTCGTGATACGATCGGTCATGACCGAGAACGGCTCAGGCGGATCGTCGCCGGGCTGCATTTCAACGGCGGCCCAGTCGATGGTCGTGCCATCGAGCCGCGGCGGCGTGCCGGTCTTCAGCCGTCCAAGCGTAAAGCCGGCGCGCTCGAACGAGGCCGACAGCCCCATCGCAGGCGCCTCCCCGACCCGGCCCGCCGGCCAGTTCTTTTCTCCGAGATGGATGAGACCGCGCAAAAAGGTCCCGGTCGTGATGACCACGGCTCCCGCCGAAAGCAGCCTTCCCTCGATCAAGCGGATTCCAGCGACCTGGCCGTTCGAGACGATCAGCTCGTCCGCTTCACCTTCGATCACGCTGAGATTAGTGGTCTCCCGGATCGCCGTCTGCATGGCCGCAGCATAAAGCTTGCGATCTGCCTGGGCGCGCGGTCCACGGACGGCCGGACCCTTGCGGCGATTCAACATCCGAAACTGGATCCCGCCGGCATCCGCCACCCGGCCCATTAGGCCATCGAGAGCATCGACTTCACGGACCAGATGACCCTTGCCGAGACCGCCGATAGCGGGATTGCAGGACATTGCCCCGACAGTCGCAAACCGATGAGTCACCAAGGCCGTCTTCGCATCCATCCGCGCAGCCGCGCTCGCGGCCTCACAGCCGGCGTGGCCGCCGCCAATAACAACGACGTCGAAGGAGTCTGCTTGGAAAATCATGCCGCGACTTCTATCGCGGAGTTTGAAAACGCGGAAGAAAGAATTGCTTGGATGTTGAGGTTCGGCTGTTTCACGTGAAACATTCCAAGTCCATGGAACTGTTTCACGTGAAACAGGGTGGTAGGGAAGGCTCACTTACCCACACAGAACTCCCGGAAGATAACATCCAGAATGTCCTCGACATCCACGCGCCCCAAGAGCCGCCCCAGCGAGCGGGCCGCCATGCGTAACTCTTCCGCCGCCAGCTCCTCGCCCCGCCCGACTACCTGCACGCAGCGCCGTAACGAGGCCGCCGTCTCCTGCAAAAGTAAGCGCTGCCGGGTTCGGCCGATCAGGCCAGCCTCGCTTCCGCCGAAGTAATTTTGCGCGAAACCAACCAGGGCCGCGATCAGCTCGGGCAAGCCATCGCCTCGGCTCGCCGAGATCTGAAAACCGCCCTGCCCTGACGCATCGGCCAATGGCCGACCTATCTGTTCGAGATCGATCTTGTTTCGCACGCGCCACACTGGCGCATCCCAATCGTGGTCGGTCGCTGCCCCGGGCGAGTCGGAGAGCCACAGCACGAGATCCGCATCCGCAGCCCGGGTTCTGGCGCGACGAACCCCCTCCTGCTCGACCGGGTCGTCCGTCTCGCGAATCCCGGCGGTATCGATCACCGTCACCGGATAGCCATCGAGATCGAGCTGCATCTCAATGACATCGCGCGTGGTGCCGGCGTGCGGCGAGACGATCGCGACCTCCCGGCGCGCGAGCTGATTCATCAGTGTCGACTTGCCGACATTCGGCGGCCCGGCGATCGCGACGACGAGGCCATCGCGAAGCCGCTCACTCCGCCCCTGCTCCGCCAGGACTTCCTCGATCTCAGCTGACAGCACTTCAACTTTCGCCAACGCCGGCGCGATCAATTCTGCCGGCACGTCGCCCTCGTCCGAAAAATCGATCCCAGCCTCGATCAGGGCGGACGCTTCGATGATCCGCGCACGCCAGTCGCGAGCTCGGTCGCCAAGCAGCCCCTTCAATTGGCGCAGCGCCTGACGTCGCTGCCGATCAGTATCGGCATGGATGAGATCGTCGAGTCCTTCGGCTTCGGTAAGGTCGAGTTTGCCGTTCTCGAAGGCGCGCCGGGTAAATTCACCGGGCTCGGCCGGACGCACATTTTCGAACGCAGAAAGTGCCGCGAACAGCGCGTCCAACACCGCACGCCCGCCATGGACATGAAATTCGGCGATGTCTTCCCCGGTCGCGCTGGCCGGACCCGGAAACCACAACACCACGGCATCGTCGATCGGC
Organism: Bradyrhizobium sp. sGM-13; assembly: GCF_018398875.1. GTDB lineage: Bacteria > Pseudomonadota > Alphaproteobacteria > Rhizobiales > Xanthobacteraceae > Bradyrhizobium. The sequence continues at coordinate 59,895 of NZ_JAGWDK010000006.1, forward strand.
CGCTGGCCGACATCATGGAGGAGCGCCCGCGTGGCCATTCGCGGCGACGGCAATTTGCCAGCCAGCGCCGTCACGAGCTTCCCGGCCTGCGGACCCGAGACGCGCACCAAGGCAATCGCGCTCGGTGGCCGGCCCGACGATAGTGCAAAAATGGTCTGGTCCCGCGGATGCATAGCCTATTTGTGCGGGAGGTCCTGAAAAGGCAACGCAGTTTCGATATGAGGTCTGAGGATGCAGGGCCAACATTCCTGACCCTTATTGGAGCGAAGGTGCAGCAGCTATGCTGCAAAATCGCGAGGGGCGCCCTGCCCTGATCTCCAGATGGAAGAAACAATATAAAATTCAATACCTTAAATGGTTAACCACTCAATAACAGCAACTTTCCCGTACTGCATTGGCACCGCAACGGTGATCGCAGCATGAAAAAGGCGCCCCGCAGTGCGAGGCGCCCTCCCCTAAGCCTAGCTTGTCGGCTCAGGTATTCATGGAGTCGAAGAACTCGGCGTTGTTCTTGGTGTTGCGGAGCTTATCGAGCAGGAAGTCGATCGCATCCATCGTGCCCATCGGATTGAGGATCCGGCGCAGCACATACATCTTCTTCAGAAGCTGCGGATCAGTGATCAGCTCTTCCTTGCGTGTGCCCGAGCGCGAGATGTCGATCGCCGGGAAGGTCCGCTTATCCGAGACCTTGCGGTCGAGGATCAGTTCGGAGTTACCGGTGCCCTTAAATTCTTCGAAGATGACTTCGTCCATTCGGCTGCCGGTATCGACCAGAGCGGTGGCGATGATCGTCAGCGAACCGCCCTCCTCGATGTTGCGCGCGGCGCCGAAGAATCGCTTCGGCCGCTGCAGCGCGTTGGCGTCGACGCCGCCGGTCAGCACCTTGCCTGATGACGGCACCACGGTGTTGTAGGCGCGGCCGAGACGCGTGATCGAGTCGAGGAGGATCACGACGTCGCGGCCATGCTCGACCAGGCGCTTGGCTTTCTCGATCACCATTTCAGCGACCTGAACGTGACGCACCGCCGGCTCGTCGAACGTCGACGACACCACCTCGCCCTTCACCGAGCGCTGCATGTCCGTGACTTCTTCCGGACGCTCGTCGATCAGAAGCACGATCAGATAGCACTCCGGATGATTGGCCGTGATGGAGTGCGCAATGTTCTGCATCAGCACGGTTTTGCCGGTGCGCGGCGGCGCCACGATCAGCGCGCGCTGGCCCTTGCCGATCGGCGCGACGATATCAATCACCCGTGCAGAAAGGTCTTTTCGCGTCGGGTCTTCGAGCTCGAGACGGAAGCGCTGATCCGGAAACAGCGGCGTCAAATTATCGAAATTGACCTTGTGCTTGGACTTTTCCGGATCTTCGAAATTGAGCGTGTTGACTTTCAGCAGCGCGAAATAGCGTTCGCCTTCTTTCGGGCTGCGGATGTGGCCTTCGATGGTGTCGCCGGTGCGCAGTCCGAAGCGGCGGATCTGCGAGGGCGAGACGTAGATATCGTCGGGGCCGGGCAGGTAGTTGGCGTCTGGCGAGCGCAGGAAGCCGAAGCCGTCGGAGAGAACCTCGACGACGCCTTCACCGATAATGTCGATTTCCTGAATCGCGAGCTGCTTGAGAATGGCGAACATCAGCTCCTGCTTGCGCATGGTGCTGGCGTTCTCGACCCCGCTCTCTTCGGCGAACGTAACGAGCTCGGCCGGCGTTTTCGATTTGAGGTCTTGGAGTTTCATTTCCCGCATTGGGGTGGTCCTGTGGAGTGTCTTTTAAGAAGGATGCGAAGCTGGCTTTGGGGAAAGCCGGACACGAAAAATGGAAGGTCCGCAGGTCTAAGCAAGGAAAGCGCCGGTGAGGCTTCAAACCTGATGCGGCGGCCGGTCCAATGAAGGAGCCGGAACGCAGCCACATCCGCCTGCGTGGGGTGGGATTTCGACAATATAGAAAATCGGCCGCCGCTTCGCAAGCAGGCCAGAAACCGACCGATCCACGAATAGGTCCCCTAGAACGGCTTCACGATCACCAGAATAACGATAAAGATCATCAAGATGGTAGGTATCTCGTTGATAATACGATAGAATTTCTGGCTTCTGGTATTCCGGTCGGCGGCGAAATCCTTAACCCAGCGGGAAAAAAAGCCGTGGACACCCGACAGGATGATCACCAGCGTCAGCTTGGCGTGAAACCAGCCGGAAGTGTACCAATGTCCGCTCCAGGCCATATAGAGCCCGGCCAGCCACGTGATGATCATCGCGGGGTTGATGATCACCTTCAGCAGACGCCACTCCATCACTTTGAAGGTTTCGGACTGCTTCGATCCGACCTCGGCTTCGCAATGATAGACGAACAGCCGCGGCAGATAGAGCATGCCGGCCATCCACGAGATGACGGCAATCACATGCAGCGCTTTGATCCACGGGTAGGCCGTGATCGTGATCCACTCGTACATTGCAGCCGTCCTGATCTCCGGAACATTCCGATCTTCTCAAGCGTCGCAAAGAAGCTCCGCCAGCGTGGGACGCAAGGCATATCCGCAAAGCACCGCTTCCCTAAACTAATAATTTTAGAATCTTAGGTTTGAGTCTTAGTGACGGTGATTTGGACTCATACAAAACCGTCCAGTCTCTTTGCGAGGCTTGTTCACATTCATCACCACTTCGGGCCGAACACCGGATCGTCGTGATAACACCACGTGCATCAATCGCTTGCGATGTTTTGTGGCCAGCTTATGAAGAGACAAATCCACATCTTCTCACTATCATCGCCGCGAGGCGTTGGACTTGTCCTCGCGTGAGGCCCTGTGAAGAAACCAAGGGTTTTCCCGAGGGTGGCGATCCAGGGCCGGACATCTCGGTTATGCTCCACAGGATTCACAGGAATACACAGGGGTTCTGGTGCCCACGACCGGCAACTATTTTCATCTTCATCTGGTCTCGGACTCGACCGGCGAGACACTGATCACGGTGGCGCGCGCGGTCGCCGCGCAATACGCCAACGTGACGGCAGTCGAACATGTCTATCCGCTGGTGCGCAGCCAGAAGCAGCTCGACCGCGTGCTTGACGAGATCGAGGAAGCACCGGGCATCGTGCTCTTCACATTGCTGGAAAAGGATCTGGTCGCCCGGCTGGAAGCCAAGTGCAGGAACATCAACATACCGAGCCTTTCCATCATTGGTCCGGTGATGCAGTTGTTCGAGGCATATCTGGGCGCGGCGACGACGGGCAGGGTAGGCGCCCAGCACGTTCTGAACGCGGAATATTTCAAGCGCATCGACGCCCTGAACTACACCATGATGCATGACGACGGACAGCACGTCGAAGGCCTCGAAGAGGCGGATGTCGTTCTCGTCGGCGTATCCCGCACCTCGAAGACGCCGACTTCGATCTATCTCGCCAACCGCGGCGTCCGTACCGCGAACGTGCCGTTGGTCCCGGGCATTCCGCTGCCGCACCAACTGGAGACACTGAAAAAGCCGTTGGTCGTCAGCCTTCATGCGACGCCGGAGCGGCTGATCCAGGTCCGGCAAAATCGCTTGCTGAGCATGGGCGCCGATACTCCTAATGATGACTACATCGATCGCCAGGCAGTGGCCGATGAAGTAGCCTATGCCCGAAAACTGAGCGCCAGATTCAGTTGGGCGCAGCTCGACGTGACCCGGCGTTCGATCGAGGAAACCGCGGCGGCGGTGCTAAAACTGTTCACTGATCGCCAGCGGCAGCGGCTTCCGGAATGACGCAGCCGAGATGACCATTTGGCGTGGACAACACCCGCTGATTCTCGCCTCGCAGAGCCGCGCGCGGCAAATGCTGCTTGCCAATGCCGGCATTTCCTTCGACGCTGTTCCTGCCGATATCGACGAACGATCCGTGCAGAACAATTCAGGCCTTTCCGCGCCGGGTGAAATCGCCGGCCTCCTGGCGCGCGAGAAGGCGTGTTTCGTATCGTCGAAAAATCCCGGCCGTTATGTCGTCGGCGCCGATCAGACGCTGGCATTGGCAAGCCGCCTGTTCAGCAAGCCGGCTGGCCGCGCTCAGGCCGCGGAGCAATTGCGGCTGCTTGCCGGCCAGACGCACGAGCTGCACTCCGCCGTTGCGGTTGCCCGCGACGGCAAGCTAGTGTTTTCCGACGTCAGCATTGCCAGAATGACGATGCGGCGCTTGGGCGAGAGCGAGATCGAAGCCTATCTGGATCAGGCCGGGCAGGCGGTCACCACCAGCGTCGGTGCCTATCAGCTCGAAGGGCTAGGCGTGCATTTGTTCGAACAGATCGAAGGCGACCACTTCACCATTCTCGGCCTGCCGCTGTTGCCGTTAATGGCGTTCCTGCGCGGCGAGGGGTTGCTCAATGTCTAGAATCCTTACTTTGCCAACGGCGATCTGATGCGGATCCTGGGACTCACTGGCTCGATCGGGATGGGGAAATCCACCACCGCAAAACTGTTCACCGAGGCGGGCGTGCCGGTTTACGACGCCGACGCAGCTGTTCACAAAATCTATGAAGGCGAGGCGGCGCCCGCCATCGAGGCCGCGTTTCCCGGCACGACGGCGGACGGCAAGGTCGATCGCGCCAAATTGTCCGCCAAGGTGGTGCATGACCCTGCTGCCATCAAGCAGCTCGAGCAGATCGTTCACCCAATGCTCGGCGCGTCCCGCCAGAAATTCCTCGATGAGGCCGAGCGGTCCGGCGCGCCGGTTGTCGTCATGGACATCCCGTTGTTGTTCGAAACCGGCGGCGAGAAACGCGTCGATGCGGTGGTCGTGGTCACGACCGATCCGAAAACGCAGCGCGAGCGAATTTTGGCACGCGGCACCATGACATCAGAGGCCCTCGACGCCATTCTGGCGCGGCAATTGCCCGATGCCGAAAAGCGCAAGCGCGCGGATTTCGTGGTGGATACCTCGTATGGGCTGGACCTGGTGCGCGCGCGTATCCGCGACATTCTGGCCGAGGTTGTTAAGATGCCGCAGCGGCGGACCTGATTCGTCGAAACTTCGGCCTTTCACATCTATGCGCGAAATCGTTCTCGATACCGAAACCACTGGCCTCGATCCGCTGCGCGGCGATCGGCTGGTCGAAATCGGCTGCATCGAGATCTTCAACCGCATGCCGACGGGGCAGACGTTTCACCGCTACATTAATCCCGAGCGCGACATGCCGGCGGAAGCCTTTGCCGTGCACGGCCTGTCGACCGAGTTCCTCGCCAGCAAGCCGCTGTTCACCGAAGTGGTCGAGGAGTTCCTGGAATTCATCGGCGACGCACCGCTCGTCATCCACAACGCCTCGTTCGACATCAGCTTCATCAATGCCGAGCTCGACCGCATCAAGCGGCAGCCGATTCTGCGCGAACGGCTGGTGGATACGCTGTTACTGGCCCGCCGCAAGCATCCCGGCGTGTCGAATCGGCTGGACGATCTCTGCTCGCGCTATGCGATCGACAATTCCCGCCGCACCAAGCATGGCGCGCTGCTCGACGCCGAGCTCTTGGCCGAGGTCTATATCGACCTGATCGGCGCGCGGCAGTCGCAACTGATCCTGGCGTCGGAAACCCGCATCACGGTTACCAGCGGGATTGGTGATACGCCACGCCGGCAGCGCGAAATACCGCTGGCGCCGCGAATCACCGAGGCCGAACGCGAAGCCCATCGCGCCTTCATCGCCACCTTGGCCGACAAGCCGATCTGGAACGATTTTCTTCCGGCAATGGCCTAGCGGCAAACAAGCCGCCGCTCGCCTTTTAGCTCGGCTTGGCGCCCGAGGCGGCCTGTGCCGCGGCCTGCCGTTCCATGTTCTGGCGGTACAGGCCGACAAAATCGACGGGATCGAGCATCAAGGGCGGGAAGCCACCGTCGCGCACCGCGGTCGCGATGATCTCGCGCGCGAACGGGAACAACAGCCGCGGGCATTCGATCATAACCAGCGGATGAAGCTGTTCCTGCGGCACGTTGACGATGCGGAACACGCCCGCATAGGCGAGTTCGAAGCTGAACATCACTTTGCCGGCATTTTCAGCCTTGCCCTCGATCGAGAGCGTCACTTCGAACTCGTTTTGCGCGAGATTGTTCGCCGAAACATTGATCTGGATGTTGATCGCCGGCTGCTGCTGTTGCGGTGTCAGCGAGGAGGGCGCGTTCGGATTCTCGAACGACAGGTCCTTGGTGTACTGGGCCAGCACGTTGAGCTGGGGAGGGGCCTGTTCGGGAGGCGCGCCGTTGCCGTTGGTCATGAAAATTTCTCCTGAAGCGCTCGCGAGCGCGGCCCGGGTTCGTCTGAGAATGCGTTTTCCGGGCGAGTGGCTATCATAGCCCCGGCTCATTCCACAAGGACGACGGTTCGGCCGCAGACCAGCCCGGCCGTCAATTGTGGCGGATATGCCTAATACCGTCCCGCCGGCCGCGCAAATGTATCCTAAATAATTGAATGTGCGTGATTTCCGGCCATGATCGGGTTTCCCCTCGTCGCCAAAACGCGCTACAATTGACCCGCGCCAAAACGCGCCATTGGCCGGGCGCAGTTTCATGCCTACATGCTGCAGTCTCGATCGATGATGTAATCTCTGCCGTTCCCAGGGAAATCTCGTAAGAGAGCTTCTCACCAGGGAACGCTCGACCGCCGGAACCGTTGCCGGCGCTGGAACCAGAAAGCGAATACGACGTGGATATTTATACCATCATCTTCCTGGCGCTGGCGGTCTTTATCTTCCTGCGCCTGCGCAGCGTCCTCGGACAGCGCACAGGGAGCGAACGTCCGCCCTATGATCGCGCCGCTCCCAACGTCGTGCAGCGTACGCAGGACAACAACGTCGTTCCCTTGCCGGGTACCGTCATCGACCAGACGCCGCTGGCGCCGAATGCCGATGTTGCGCCGGCTGATCGTTGGAAAGGCATCGCCGAGCCGGGCACGCCGCTCGCCGCAGGCCTCGACGCCATCACCGCCCAGGACTCCTCATTCGATCCGCGGCACTTTCTCTCCGGCGCCCGCAGCGCCTACGAGATGATCGTGCTGGCCTTCGCCAATGGCGACCGCCGGGCGCTGAAGGATCTCCTGTCGAGCGAAGTCTATGAGAGCTTCGAGGCCGTGATCAAGGATCGCGAGAAGCACGAGCAGAAAACCGAAACGCGGTTTGTTTCGATCGACAAGGCCGAGCTGGTGAGTGCGGAAGCCCGCGACCGCGCGGCGCAACTGACGGTTCGCTTCGTGTCGCAGATGATTTCGGTCACACGCGACAAGACCGGCGCCATTGTCGATGGCAACCCCGATAAGGTCGCCGATATCACCGATGTCTGGACTTTCGCCCGCGACACGAGCTCTCGCGATCCGAACTGGAAGCTGGTTGGCACTGGAAGCGCGGGCTAAGACGCGAAGCCTTGCGGGGCTTGCGTTGGGCGTGCTCGCTTTGGCGTGCTCGATCGCACCATCGGATGCCGCAGCAGTGCGGCATTCACGCGCGCAAAGGCCTTCGCATCCGCAGCCCGTCCGCCACCTGCCATACCCACCGCTCGAATTCCCGTTTCAGATTAGCGGCGGCCAGTATGCGCCGGTCGCCTGGTCCGAGATCGCGGGCTGGCGCGAGGACGATCATCTCGCCGCCTACAAGGCATTTCGCACGAGCTGCAGGCCGATAGCGGCGCAGCAGAAGCCGCCTGCCGATCCAAAGGCACTCGGTATGTCGCTCCGCGATCCCTGCCGTATCGCCAAGGGTCTCGAACTATCAGATGGCGTGAAGGCGAGGGCTTTCTTCGAGGAGCACTTTCTTCCCTTACGCATTTCGCGGCTTGGTGAAGGCGAGGGTTTTGTTACCGGCTATTACGAACCCATCGTCGACGGCTCACGGACGGAGAACGAGGTCTACAAGGTGCCGGTCTATCGCCGGCCCTCGAACCTGTTCGTCCGGGGCACCACGCAGAGCTCGGCCGGCCTGCCCAACAAGGGCCAGGTGTTCCGCAAGATCGGCCGCCGCAAGCTAGTACCCTATTACGATCGCGCCGAGATCGAGGATGGCGTAATCGCCGGCCGCGGCCTGGAAATCTGCTGGCTGAAGGACCAGACCGACCTGCTGTTCTCGCAGATCCAAGGCTCGGCGCGGGTCAGCCTCGACGACGGCTCGACCGTTCGCATCAACTACGATGCGCATAATGGTTTTCCGTATACGCCGGTCGGCCGCATCCTGATCGAACGCAACATCATCCCCAAGGATCAGATGTCGATGCAGAAGATCCGGGAATGGATGGAACAGAATCCCAATGAGGCCGAGGAGGTGCGGCGGCAGAACAAGTCGTACGTCTTCTTCCGCGAGGTGCAGCTTTCCGACAAGGATGAGGCGGTTGGCGCCCAGGGCGTGCCGTTGACGCCGGGGCGGTCGATCGCGGTCGACAAATCGCTGCACGTCTATGGCACGCCGTTCTTCATCGAGGGCGAACTGCCGATCGAATCGGAGCGATCGAAGACACCGTTTCGCCGCCTGATGATTGCGCAGGACACCGGCTCCGCCATCGTCGGGCCCGCGCGCGCCGATCTCTACTTCGGCGCCGGCCTCGACGCCGGCAAGGTGTCCGGCCGCCTCCGCCACAATGCCCGCTTCGTGATCCTGGTGCCGAAGAGCCTTGATCCGGTGGCGCGTGGCCGCAAGATGCCGGTGCCGGACGAGCGACCGTCGGAGACGATCGCAAGACTATTCCCGCAAACCGATCCGTTGAAGGATCCGTCCAAGGATCCGAAGAGTGCCGGAAAGCCGTCCGATGTAACGGCGGCGACCAACGCCAAGCCTGCGATGCAGGCGACGACATCGTCCGCAAGCAGGCCCTCGCCGGCGCCGGCCGTCCAGGCCGCCGTAGCAGAGCCAATACCGCTTCCAGAACCGCGGCCGAACGTTGAAGCGGTTTCGGCAAAGCCGCAGCCGCGTCACCTGCGCCGATATCGCCATCGTCGATGAAGCGCCGGTCGTCGAGTTTTATTCCCGAATTGCCGGAGCCGCCGCGCCGCAAGCGCGGCCTGAGCGAAGAGGAGCGCGCGCTGTGGGAGAGCGTCGCCAAGCAGGTCAAGCCGCTGCGCAAGCGGCACCGCGTCTCGAAGCCGTCGGCTGCTCCGGCGGAAACCGAGCACAAGATCGCTCCGAAACCCGCCGCTTCACCGAGGCACGTCGCGCCGGCGCGACTGGTTGCGCCTTCAAAGCCGGAACCACCGCCGCTGGCGCCGATCGGCCGTCGCGAGCGGTCGCATCTGTCGCGCGGTCGCAAGGAGATCGATGCAAGGCTCGACCTGCATGGCATGACGCAGACGCGCGCGCATCGCGCGCTGTTAGGTTTCCTGCAGCGCGCCCATCATGACGGGCTGAGCTTCGTGCTCGTCATCACCGGCAAGGGCAAGGTGGGTACTGAGTCCGAGCGCGGCGTGCTGCGCCGTCAGGTGCCGCAATGGCTCGGACTACCGGAATTCCGCGCCCTGGTGGTCGGCTTCGAGGAAGCCCATATCGGCCATGGCGGCGAGGGTGCCCTGTACGTGCGCGTGCGGCGAGCGCGTTTCTAATCTCGCTTAGAGCGTTTTCAAGCGAAAGCCTGCCCGGGATTTGATCCGGGGTGGACACCGGTTCGCGTCAAGAAAACGCGTCAAAACAAGAAACCGTTGACGGCTACAAAATAAACCGGCTCAGATCCGAGTTCTTGGCGAGATCGCCGATGTGGTTCTGCACGTATTCGGCATCGACCTTGATGGTCTCACCATGACGATCCGGCGCGGCGAATGAAATCTCGTCGAGCACCCGCTCCATCACCGTTTGCAGCCGCCGCGCGCCGATGTTCTCGACCGCCGAGTTGACGGCGACGGCGATATCAGCCAGCGCGTCGATGGCGCCGTCGGTGATATCGAGCGTCACGCCCTCTGTCTGCATCAGCGCGACATATTGCTTGATCAGCGACGCTTCCGGCTCGGTCAGGATGCGGCGCATGTCGTCGCGGGTCAATGCCTCCAACTCGACGCGGATCGGCAGGCGGCCCTGCAATTCCGGCAGCAGATCCGAGGGCTTGGCAATATGAAACGCGCCGGAGGCGATGAACAGGATGTGGTCGGTCTTGACCGCGCCGTGCTTGGTCGTGACGGTGGTGCCTTCGATCAGCGGCAGCAGGTCGCGCTGCACGCCCTCCCGCGAGACGTCGCCGCCGAGGCGGTTTTCGCGCACGCAGATCTTGTCGATCTCGTCGAGGAACACGATGCCGTTGTTCTCGACCGCGGCGATCGCTTCCAGCACGACCTGGTCATTGTCGAGCAACTTGTCGGACTCTTCGTTGACGAGAATCTCGTGCGAGCCTTCAACCGTGAGCCGGCGGGTCTTGGTTCGCCCTCCAAGTTTGCCAAAAATGTCGCCGATCGAGATTGCGCCCATCTGCGCGCCCGGCATCCCCGGAATCTCGAACATCGGCATGCCGCCGGAGGATTGCGTCTCGATCTCGATTTCCTTGTCGTTGAGCTCGCCGGCGCGCAGCTTCTTGCGGAAGGAATCGCGGGTCGCCGGGCTGGAGGCCGGTCCGACCAGCGCGTCCAGCACGCGCTCCTCGGCGGCAAGTTGCGCGCGGGCCTGCACGTCCTTGCGCTTGCGCTCGCGCACCTGCACGATAGCGACCTCGACGAGATCGCGGATGATCTGCTCGACGTCGCGCCCGACATAGCCGACCTCGGTGAATTTCGTGGCCTCGACCTTGATGAAGGGTGCGCCGGCGAGCTTTGCCAGCCGCCGCGCGATCTCGGTCTTGCCGACGCCGGTCGGCCCGATCATCAGGATGTTTTTCGGCAGCACCTCTTCGCGAAGCGAGCCGGTGAGCTTCAGCCGCCGCCAGCGATTGCGCAGCGCGATCGATACCGCGCGCTTGGCGTCGGCCTGGCCGACGATGAAGCGGTCGAGTTCGGAGACGATTTCACGGGGAGAAAAGTCGGTCATGGGTCCTAGGTAGGTGTCCAATGTTGCGAGAGCAAGCGGTGCACGAGGCCGCTAAATGATCGGCGGGCCACCTTGCCAGAGTTTGATCGCCTCGAAGGGGTGAATCAGCATGATAATGTTGAGCGTCAGATTGTCGCGAATGTGGAGCGTCATCACCAGCTCGAACAACATTGCAAGAGCGACGGTGACTGCCACTGGAAGTTTCCTCGCCATCAAGAAGCCACCGATCATGAAGAGCATATCGGAAATCGAATTGACGATGGTATCGCCGAAATAATCCAGCGAGATCGTGCCGGCGCGGTAGCGATTGATGATCCAATCGGAATTCTCGACCAGTTCCCAGCCGCCTTCGACCAGGATGGCGAGTATCAGCCGGCCCTGCCAGGCCAGGCGCGGGAACGCAAGGAAGGCCGCGCCGTAGAACAGGAAGCCGTGCAGGATATGCGATAGCGAATACCAGTCGGCGATGTGCTGGGAGTTTTCCGAACTCTGCACGATGCCGTGCCAGAGCTTGACGTAGCCGCAGGCGCAGATCGGCAGGCGTCCCATCCCGTACAGGATCGCAGCTTGCGCCGCGAGGATGGCGGCTGCGAGTAATGTCCAGTGTAGGCCCGAAAGCGTGACTGGAGCTTTCTCGATACTGTTGGTGGAGGTCATGCGTTGCGGACCATCAATAGAGCGGGGCCATCAGGTGTATCGACCATGCCGACTTTTTCAAAGCCCGCCTTCTCATAGGCACGCACGGCCCGCGTATTGGCCGGATCTGGATCGGTCACAATGCGCGGCGCGCCGCGCTTCAACCGGTTCTCGACGAAGGCCCGGATGAGCGCCGAACCATGGCCGCGTCCGATCATGTCCGGCTCGCCGATGAAGAGGTCGATGCCGCGGGTGCCGCGCGGATGTTCGCCAAAGCCTGAATTCCACGCCGTCAGGTCGTAGCACTGCAGGTAGCCGAAATCGTTACTTCCCGCCGAGACGATGAACTGATCCATCGCCGGTTCATCGAGATCGCCGCTGACCAGTTCATATTGTTCAGAGGGGTCGCCCCACCATTCGCGCACATGCGGCCGCGCGAGCCACTGCCGGATCAACGGCAGGTCGGCCACAGCCATCGGGCGGAAGACATATTCCGGCGCCATGACCGGCGGCTCCCCTCAGAGCGTTTCGATCGTGACGTTCCGGTTGGTGTAGACGCAGATGTCGGCAGCGATATCGAGCGCCCGGCGCACGATGGTCTCGGCATCCTTGTCGGTATCGACCATGGCGCGGGCGGCCGCCAGGGCGTAGTTGCCGCCGGAGCCGATCGCCATCACGCCGGCTTCCGGCTCCAGCACGTCGCCGGTGCCGGTCAGGACCAGCGAGACGTCCTTGTCGGCGACGATCATCATCGCCTCCAGCCGGCGCAGATAGCGGTCGGTCCGCCAGTCCTTGGCGAGTTCGACCGCCGCACGGGTCAATTGCCCCGGATATTGCTCGAGCTTGCTCTCCAGCCGCTCGAACAGGGTGAAGGCATCAGCGGTCGCCCCGGCAAAACCGCCGATCACGTCGCCCTTGCCGATTTTCCGGACCTTTTTGGCGTTGGCCTTGATGACGGTCTGGCCGATCGAGACCTGGCCGTCGCCGCCGATTACCACCTTGCCGCCCTTGCGAACCGTCAAAATCGTGGTGCCGTGCCAGATCGGCAGGTTGTTCTCAGATGCTTGCATGGATCGCCCTCTTTCCAGTCAGATTTAGGGGTTGAGGGGAGGGGTTACAATCGCGCCGTTTCATCCCGAATCCGGTCACCATGGGCCGAAGTTCAGCCCTTCAAACGCCATCCCGCAGTAGCGAAGGTGACATCCGCCTGTTAAAAGGGCCGCGTTTTCGGCCCCAGGCGGCCCAAGGGAAGCAGTTTTCATGCGCACAGCGTCCATCAAGCGCAAGACCAAGGAAACCGACATTGAGGTCGCGGTGAACCTCGATGGCACGGGCGTGTCCAAGATTTCGACCGGCATCGGCTTTTTCGACCATATGCTCGATCTCTTGGCCCGGCATTCCCGCATCGACATCACCGTCAATGCGGATGGCGATCTGCATGTCGACCACCACCACACCACCGAGGACGTCGGCATCGCGCTGGGCCAGGCCGTCAAGCAGGCGCTCGGCACCATGGCCGGCATCACCCGCTATGCCTCGATCCACATGCCGATGGACGAAACGCTCTCGCGCGTCGTCATCGACATTTCGGGCCGGCCGGTACTGGTGTTCAAGGTCGATTTTCCGCGCGACAAGGTCGGTCAGTTCGATACCGAGCTGGTGCGCGAATGGTTCAACGCCTTCACCATCAACGCCGGCGTGACTTTGCACGTCGAGACCTTATATGGCGAGAACAGCCATCATATCGCCGAATCCTGTTTCAAGGGTCTGGCGAGGGCGCTTCGTGCCGCGGTTGCGATCGATCCGCGCGCGGCGGGCGAGGTGCCTTCCACCAAGGGTCAGCTCGGCGGCTGACGCTTGTTCGCGTTTTCGTTCGCGGCGGAGAGATTCGATGCCGGTCTACACAGTGCATGCTCCCATAGCCAATGGCGCCGATCTTCCGGCGACCGACAAATTCGTGTTTGTCCGTGACGGCTTCCATTTCTGGGCTGCGGTCGCGAGCGTGATCTGGCTATTGTGGCATCGGCTGTGGCTGGCGCTGATCGGCTGGATTGTTCTGATGACAGCCGTGCAGTTCGGTATGTGGGCGCTGGGCGCCAGCCGCGGCACGATCTTCGCTGTTGATGTCCTGCTCGCCATCCTGATGGGCCTCGAAGCGGCCAGCCTGCGGCGCTGGACGCTGTCGCGGCGCAAATGGCGCCAGCTCGATATCGTGGTTGCCGACGACGAGGAAGCTGCCGAACACCGCTTCTTCGAACGCTGGACCGGCCGGCAGCGCGGGCTGATCAACGACCAACGGTCGGTCGATCGCGGCGCGCCGCCGCCGACCCGCAACATTCCGGGCCAGTCGTTCTCCAAGCCGCCGCCGCCCTTGCCGCAAGGCGGAATCATCGGCTTGTTTCCGGAGCCGGGAGGGCCACGATGACCGTTGCGATCGTCGATTACGGCTCCGGCAATCTTCACTCTGCGGCAAAGGCCTTTGAGCGCGCCTCGCGGAGCATGGAAGATCCGCAGAAGGTCATGGTGACGCGCGATCCGGACGCCGTGTACCGCGCCGATCGCATCGTGCTGCCGGGCGTCGGTGCCTTCGCCGATTGCCGCCGTGGTCTCGACGCCGTGGACGGCATGCTGGAAGCGATGACGGAAGCGGTGCGCGTCAAGGCCCGGCCGTTCTTCGGCATTTGCGTCGGCATGCAGTTGATGGCGACGCGCGGCAAGGAGCACGTCACGACCGACGGCTTCAACTGGATCGAGGGCGACGTCGAGAGGATTTCGCCGCGCGAGGAAAATCTGAAAATTCCCCATATGGGCTGGAACACGCTCGACCTGGTCCGCGAGCACCCGGTGCTGGAGCGCCTGCCGCTCGGGCCGAAGGGCCGCCATGCCTATTTCGTGCACTCCTATCACCTCAATGCCTCCAATGAGGCCGATGTGCTGGCGCGTGCCGACTACGGCGGGCCGGTGACCGCGATCGTAGGCCGAGACACCGCCATCGGCACGCAGTTTCACCCCGAGAAGAGCCAACGTTTCGGCCTGGCCCTGATCTCGAATTTTTTGAAGTGGAAGCCGTGATCCTCTTTCCTGCCGTCGACCTGAAAAACGGCCAATGCGTGCGTCTCGAGCAGGGCGACATGGCGCGCGCGACCGTGTTCAACCTCGATCCCGCGGCGCAGGCGCGCGCTTTTGCCGAGCAGGGGTTTGAATATCTCCACGTCGTCGATCTCGATGGTGCCTTTGCCGGCAAGCCGATGAACGCGCTGGCGGTCGAGGCGATGCTCAAAGCGGTCACCATGCCGGTGCAGCTCGGCGGCGGCATCCGCGATCTCAAGACGGTGGAAGCCTGGCTCGACAAGGGCATCGCGCGGGTCATCATCGGCACGGCGGCGGTGCGCGATCCGGAGCTGGTGAAGGGCGCGGCGAAAAAATTTCCCGGCCGCGTCGCGGTCGGACTCGACGCGCGCGACGGCAAGGTTGCGGTGGAAGGCTGGGCCGAGACCTCGCAGGTGACCGCGCTCGAAATCGCGCAACGGTTCGAGGATGCCGGCGTCGCTGCCATCATTTTCACCGACATCGCGCGCGACGGCCTGTTGAAGGGCCTGAACCTCGATGCCACGGTCGCGCTCGCAGAGCGCATTTCCATTCCCGTGATCGCATCCGGCGGGTTTGCTTCCATTGAGGACGTCAAGGCGCTGCTCGAGCCGCGCGCCAAGAAGCTCGCCGGCGCCATTGCCGGCCGCGCGCTCTATGATGGGCGGCTGGATCCCGCCGCCGCTTTGACGTTGATCCGCAACGCGCGCGCCTAGGAGTTTTGTGATGTTCAAGGTCCGCGTCATCCCCTGTCTCGACGTCAAGGACGGCCGCGTGGTCAAGGGCGTCAACTTCGTCGACCTGCGCGACGCCGGTGATCCTGTCGAGGCGGCGATTGCATATGACGCGGCCGGCGCCGACGAATTGTGCTTCCTCGACATCACCGCCACCCACGAAAACCGTGGCATCATGCTCGATGTCGTGCGGCGCACGGCGGAAGCCTGCTTCATGCCGCTGACGGTCGGCGGCGGGGTCCGGACCATCGAGGACATCAAGACGCTGCTGCGTTCGGGCGCCGACAAGGTCTCGATCAACTCGGCCGCCGTCGCTAACCGCGAGTTCGTCAAGCAGGCGGCGGAAAAATTCGGCGAGCAGTGCATCGTGGTGGCGATCGACGCCAAGCGGGTCAAGCGCGGCGGTGGCTCGGACCGCTGGGAGATTTTTACCCATGGCGGGCGCAACTCCACCGGGATCGACGCCATCGAATACGCGCAGGAAGTTGTCTCGCTCGGCGCCGGCGAGATTCTGTTGACCTCGATGGATCGCGACGGCACCCGCCAAGGCTTCGACCTGCCGCTGACGCAGGCCATCGCCGACAGTGTCCCCGTACCGGTCATCGCCTCCGGCGGCGTCGGCAATCTCGACCACCTCGTCGATGGCATCCGCCAGGGCCACGCCACCGCAGTGCTGGCGGCCTCGATATTCCACTTCGGCGAATTTACCATACGCCAAGCCAAGGAGCACATGGTGCGCGCCGGGCTGCCGATGCGGCTCGATCCCTGACGACTCCCTGTCACAAAAGTGCTAAGCCCTGCATAGGGACAGCGACCCGGCCTTTGGGCGGGCGCGAGTGTTGAGTTCGGTTGATGTCGCGTTTCACGATCCATGATCTGGCCGCCACCATCGATGCACGGGCCGCATCGGGAGGAGAGGCGTCCTACACCCGCAAATTGCTCGACAGGGGGGCGGAGCACTGCGCCAAGAAGCTGGGCGAGGAAGCGGTCGAGACCGTGATCGCGGCGATCGAGAACGACCGCAGTCACCTGATTGCCGAAAGCGCTGACCTGCTGTTTCACCTGCTGGTGTTGTTGAAGTCGCGGGGCGTGAAGCTGGAGGACGTCGAAGCCGCGCTGGCGCAGCGGACCTCGATGTCCGGGCTTGAGGAGAAGGCGTCGCGCAAGCGCGACTGACCGAGAGGGCAACGCATGGATATCCGGGCTCCCGATCAGCAATACAATCCGTACCGCATCTTCACCCGCGAGCAGTGGGCGCGGCTGCGCGACGACACGCCGATGACGCTGGAGCCTGGCGAATTCGAGCGGCTGCGTTCGATGCATGACCGCCTCGATCTGCAGGAGGTCGAGGACATCTACCTGCCGCTGTCGCGCCTGTTGTCGATCTATGTCGATGCGACCGATCGGCTCTTCCGGGCGCAGCGCCAGTTTCTCGGCATCCGCGACCGCAAGGTCCCCTACATCATCGGCGTCGCCGGCTCGGTCGCGGCCGGCAAATCGACCACTGCGCGCGTGCTGCAGGCGCTGCTGGCGCGCTGGTCGCCGCGGCCGAAGGTCGACCTGGTGACGACCGACGGTTTCCTGTTTCCCAACGCCGTGCTCGAGCGGCAGGGGATGATGCAGAAAAAGGGCTTTCCCGAGAGCTACGATCTGCCGATGCTGCTGGCGTTTCTTTCCGACATCAAAGCCGGTCGCAGACCGGTGCGCGCGCCGGTCTACTCGCATCTGGTCTACGACATCGTGCCGAACGAGTGGATCGAGGTCGATCGTCCGGACATCCTGATCGTCGAGGGCGTCAACGTCCTGCAGACCGGCCGACTGCCGCGCGACGGCAAGGCGGTGCCCGTGGTGTCGGACTTCTTCGACTTCTCCGTCTATATCGACGCCGAGGAGCCGGTGCTGCGCGAATGGTATGTGCGGCGCTTCCTGGCGCTCAGGGATACCGCGTTCCACGATCCGAAATCATATTTTCATCGCTACGCGGTACTCTCCGACGAGGAGGCGACCGCGACCGCGATCGCGATC
The DNA here is from genome assembly GCF_018398875.1 of Bradyrhizobium sp. sGM-13. Lineage (GTDB taxonomy): Bacteria > Pseudomonadota > Alphaproteobacteria > Rhizobiales > Xanthobacteraceae > Bradyrhizobium. Next base: position 77,300 of record NZ_JAGWDK010000006.1, read on the forward strand.
TGGGAGCGCACCAACCTCGCCAATCTCGAGGACAATATTTTGCCGACGCGTCCGCGCGCGACGCTGATCCTGAAAAAGCGCGCCGATCATCTGGTCGAGACGGTCGCTCTGCGGCGGCTGTGATTGCTGTCGTCCCTGCGAACGCAGGGACCCATACCCCGCGGCTTTTCTTTGGGCAGGTGGGTAGACGACTTTTGCTTATCACTAAGTCTTGGGGTTATGGGTCCTTGCGTTCGCAGGCACGACGTCGAGTTTGTTCGACCTCACGCCGCGATGTGCCGTGACGCGATCAGCCCGGCGAGCGCCTCGGCGAGTTTTTCGCGGTCGAGCGGCTTGATCAGGAATCCGTCCATGCCGGCCTCGAAGCAGGCGTAGCGATCTTCCACCAGCGTGTTGGCGGTGAGCGCGAGGATCGGCGTTCGGCTATTCGGCTCGCCGGATTCGAGGCTACGAATCCGTTTGGTGGTTTCGATGCCGTTGAGCTGCGGCATCTGGATGTCCATCAGGACGAGATCGTAGGGACTGCCCGCGGATTTCGCCGAGAGCCAGGACTCCAGCGCCTCGGCGCCGTCGGTGGTGATGACGGCATGATGGCCGAGCCGGCCGAGCAGCGATCGGATCAACAGCGCATTGATCTGGTTGTCCTCGGCAACCAGGATCGACAGGCCCTTGGCTGACGGCGCGGCGGGCGTCTCGCTCGGGTCGATGGCCGGATCCAGGCTCGGTGCGGCCACTTCCGGCGCGGCCGTCATGCGCGCCGCGAGCGAGGCTGCACGCAGCGGTTTGACCAGATAGCCGGTGAGGGCGGAAGTGGCGGATGGTTGCATTTCGTGCCGCGTCGCCGGCGTGAACATCACTATGCGCTGGGTGGCATGCAGGCGCGCAGCTTCGCCAAGCCGTTCGATTTCGGCGAGCCCCAGCGCGTGATCGATCAGCACGGCGTGCCAGGCGCGCTCGGGCAGCAGGGCCTCTGCGACGTTGGCGTCTGATACCATGCAGGTCTGCCCACCCCAGCGCTGCAGCCGCCGCGCGGTCAGCGAGGCCTCGATGCTCGCGGGCGAGACCAGCATGATCGAGTTGCCGGAAAGATCCGGCGCCGCAAAGGAGATTTGCTCACCGCCCGCGGCGGCAAGGGGCAGCGACACTTCGAATGTCGAGCCCATGCCCGGCGTGCTCTCCAGCGCGATGCAGCCGCCCATGCGCTTGACGATACGGTCGGAGATGCTCAAGCCGAGACCGGTGCCGCCGTAGCTGCGGGCGATCTTGTCGTCGGCCTGCTCGAACTCGCGAAAGATCCGCTCGCGTGCCTCGGGGGCGATGCCGATGCCGGTATCGCGGACCAGGAAACTGATCTCGTTGGGCCAGATGCCGGGTTCGACGATCAGGGCAACACCGCCGGTTGAGGTGAATTTTATCGCATTGCCGGCGAGATTGAGCAGCACCTGCCTCAAGCGAGCTGCATCGCCGATCACGTGCGTCGGCAGCCGCTCGTCGACATAGGCGGCCACCTCGATCTTCTTGGCCTCCGCGCGCGGCGCGAGCAATTCGGTGATGTCCTCGATCAGGCCCGACAAGGCGAACGGACGATGTTCGAGGTCGATCTTGCCGGCCTCGATCTTGGAATAATCCAGCAGTTCCTCGATCAGCGAGAGCAGCGCGTCGCCGGAAGTCTTCACCGCCTTGACATAGGTCGCCTGTTCCGGCGTCAGCGGCGTGTCCATCAACAGGCCGCTCATGCCGATGATGCCGTTGAGCGGTGTGCGGATCTCGTGGCTCGCCATCGCGAGGAAGCGCGACTTGGCGCGGCTTGCCGCGTCCGCCTGGTCGCGGGCCTCGGTCAGCGCGCGTTCGCTCTCGGTGCGGTCGGTAACGTCGCGGCCGACGCTTTGCATTTCCGCCCGCTCGCCGGCGTCGTTGCGGACGAACCCTTCGCGCCAGGCGATCCAGCGCGGGCCGAGCGGCCCCTCGATTTGCTGGTCGTGAACGCGGGTGCCGTTCGGCTCGAGCGCGGTATCGCCCTGTTCGAGAATGGTAAGCGCGAAACGGCTGCCGATCAGCGCGTCGCGCGGCATTTGCGCCAGCGCGCAATAGGCGTCGTTGGCGTAGGTGATGCGACCCTCGCCGTCGCGCAGCACGATCAGGTCACCCTGCGATTCGAACAGCCGCCGGGTACGCTGCTCGGCTTCCTGCAATTCCCAGTTCCGGTCGGCCAACGCTTCATTATGCAGCGCGACCTTGCGCATCTTCTTGCGCAGCAGGCGGAGCCGGACGCTGAAGGCGGCGAGCGCGACGCAGGCGACCGCAAACAGGAAGGCGACGCCAATCGCAAAAGAGTGCGGATCATAGCCGGAGTTTTCCGCCTTGGCTCCGGTGATGAAGCCAAAGGCCCCGCCGAACACGGCCGAGAAGATCATGACGGAGCGCAGCGCGAAGGTGAGCCAGGGATGACGGCGGCCGAAGCGGCGAAAGGCAAGTTTGATCCGGAAAGTCCGTCCCATCGCCAATGACCCTAAGCTTGCTGCTTGAATTGAACCGGCCTGCTTCGCCGCCTCTCTCGAAGATGCGTCGCCGATGTTGCAAAGTGCTTGAGGCTCCCAGCGCATGACGGCCGCGATGAGAACAGGGTGAATGAAAGGTTAACCGAGCATGGTCCGGACCCGGAGGGCCGCGTTCGCGCAAAGTGGGAACCGGTTTTCCGAAAACACGATGCCCCGAACCTAGAGCGATGCCGCTTCGATGCGGTGGCGCTCGCCGCGAGCGCCGACGATCAGGGCGGCGGCATCGAGCAGCGAAAAGCTCTTCGAGGACACGAAGATGCGGTGGTCGGCCGGTCCATCCCTGGAAAGGTAGATCACCGGATCGGAGCCTGAGGGATTGCGGGAGATCGCGACCAGAAGCGGTGGCGCGTTGCTCGCGCAGGCACCGGCTTCGGCCGTATCGATATCGTCGATCACGGTGAAGTCGGCCGCTTCCGCGTTGTCGGTAATCTGGACTCGCACCGTCGCGCGGCCTGGATCGCTGGTGAAACTGACGTGCCGGTGCGCCTGCCAGGAGAGGGCGGCGATCTGGACGGAAGTGCCTGATAGTTCGATGCAGGGCCGCGGGCCGGCCAAAAATTCGCCGCGCGCGAACAGGGCGACAATTGCCAGCGGAATCACCGAGGCCAGGATCTTCAAACGCAACATGACACGCTACTCGCTCACCATAAGTCCGCGACATGGGACCTATGGTTGGCAGAGGGTAAAGGAAACTAGTTACCGCCGCGTTGACGCTGGTTGTTCTTTCTGGCGGCAGCATCCTGGTCGCGAGAGAGACGAGAGATCCGACGTCGCTTGGCCGGCCGACGGCCGCAGTTCTACGCCGCCCGTCGCAGATCCTCCGCCAGCACGCGATACGATAGCGCCTCCGCCAGATGCAGCCGGCCGATCTTTTCTGCACGATCGAGGTCGGCGAGCGTGCGCGCGACGCGCAGCACGCGGTGATAGCCGCGCGCGGTCAGCTTCATGGTTTCGGCGGCGTCGCGCAGCAGCTTTTGGCCTTGTGCATCCGGCTGCGCGATCGTTTCCAGCAGCGAAGCCGGCGCTTCGGCATTGGTGCGGATATGCGGCATGCCGGCCGCTGCATAGCGCGCGAGCTGGATGTCGCGCGCCGCGGCGACGCGGGCTGCGACTTCGGCTGAGCCTTCGGAAGGCGGCGGCAGGATCAGGTCGGCGGCGGTGACCGCCGGCACCTCGATCCGCAGGTCGATGCGATCCATCAGCGGGCCGGAGATGCGCATCTGGTAATCCGCGGTGCAGCGGTCGACCGGCGCGCGCCTGCAGGAATAGCCGGGATCATAGGCCTGGCCACAGCGGCAGGGATTCATCGCCGCAACCAGCATGAAGCGCGCGGGGTAGGTGACGCGGTGGTTGGCGCGGGACACCGAGACCTCGCCGTTCTCCAGCGGCTGGCGCAGCGAGTCGAGCACGCGCGGATCGAACTCGGGCAGTTCGTCGAGGAACAGCACGCCCTGATGCGCCAGCGAAATCTCGCCAGGTTTTGCGCGCAGGCCGCCGCCGGTCAGCGCAGCCATGCTGGCGGAATGATGCGGTGCGCGGAACGGCCGCCGCGCGGTCAGCGCGCCGTCGCGGATTTCGCCGGCGACGGAGGCGATCATCGACACTTCCAAAAGTTCGGATGGCGACAGCGGCGGCAGGATCGAAGGCAGCCGCGCCGCCAGCATCGACTTGCCCGCACCGGGCGAGCCGATCATCAGCAAATGATGTCCGCCGGCCGCCGCGATCTCCAGCGCGCGCTTGGCACTCTCCTGGCCCTTGATATCGCGCAAGTCCAGATGCGTTGCTTCCGGCTCGTGCACTTTCGGCTGCGGCCGCGACAGCACCTGCGTGCCTTTAAAATGGTTGGCAATCTGGATCAGCGATTTGGCCGCGATGATCTGGATGTCCGGGCTCGCCCAAGCCGCTTCTGAGCCGCACGCCGCGGGACAGATCAGCCCCTCCTCGCGCGCGTTCGCGCCGATCGCTGCCGGCAACACGCCGGCAACGGCTGCAATCGAGCCATCGAGCCCGAGTTCGCCCAGCACGGTGAAGCCGTTGAGCGCATCCGGCGGGATCGCGCCGATCGCCGCCATCAGGCCGAGCGCGATCGGCAGATCGTAATGACTGCCTTCCTTCGGCAGATCGGCCGGCGCGAGATTGACGATGATCCGCCGCGCCGGCAGGGCCAGCCCCGAGGCGATCAGCGCCGAGCGCACCCGCTCACGCGCCTCCGACACCGCCTTGTCGGGCAGGCCGACAATCGCAAACGCCGGCAGCCCAGGCGCTACCTGCACCTGCACGTCGACCGCGCGAGCCTCGATCCCTTCAAAAGCTACGGTAGATACCCGCGCAACCATGCTGCCCCCCGCGACGCAATCGAAGGTAGCGTGGAACCGGGGAGCAAGTCAAGAACATTAAGAGAACATCATGCGCCTCGGGCCTGCCAATGCACTTCCTGCATCGACATGCCGGTGCTCAATCGATCGTCGACATTTCGACCCGCGTTAGCGCTCCGTTCGCATGTACGGGCTGTGCTCAGAAACAAGCTTCAGCGCCGGATCATCAGCGAGAACGCGCACCGCCTCTGTCCTTGCAGGGCTCTCATTCTCGGAGTTACCCCGGACGCTCCACACAGCGAGCCAGACGACGAGCATTCCGGCTCCGATAGCTACCATATCCTTGGTCATTTGCCGGGCCTCCAAACTGGCTGCCAAGCGCTGAGGAAAGACCAATTTCGGCGAAGCGGGATGGTTCCTAAGATGGGCCTTTCGATGAAGGCCCTCGACGAAGCATCTCAGCCGCACGCATGCAGGTGTGCGGCAGCACCTGGATGATCCAGGGCCGACCACCGGCCGACCCCAAAATCAAGCGTTCTTCTCAGAGCTGCATGTTCATCGGTTCGGGATAGTACCTAAAACCGTCGCCGTTCTTGGCGACATGGCCGTAGCCGGGCCAGGCGAAGTGATAGGACATAACCGGGATCTTCTGGGCGGCGAGCATGTCCAGCATCTTCACCCGCGAGGCGGCCGCCTGCTTTGGGTCGCTGTCGTAGGCGAATTCCATCCGCGGTTTCTCCAACAGCAGCACCGCGTGATGCGAGAGGTCGCCGAGGAAGCAGAAGGATTTGCCCTTCGAACTGACCATGAAGATGGTGTGGCCAACGGTGTGGCCGGGCGCTGCGAGCGCGGTGACGCCGGGCAAGAATTCCTGGTTGTCCTTGATGAAGACGATGCGGTCGCGCACCGGCATCAGGTTCTTGCGTGCGTGGATGATAAAATCCTTCAACGGACTGCCGAGCTTGCCTTCATCGGTCCAGAAATCGAAATCGCTCTGGGCGATATAGACCTGCGCGTTCGGGAATAGCGGCTTGTCGTCGGCGCCGACCAGGCCGCCGATGTGATCGATATGGGCGTGCGAGCACACCACGGCGTCGATGTCTCCAGGCTTGATGCCGGCCGCCATCATGTTCTTCTGCTGCTGGCCGGTGGTCGGGCCAAATGCCTTTGACGTGCCCATGCCGGTATCGAACAGGATCAGCTTGTCACCGGTGTTCACGATCGGCGAGTTCTGTTCGAGCACGACGTTGTCCGGATTGAGGAAATTGTCGGACAGCATCTTTTTCACTTCCTCCTTCGGCACGCCGGTAAATGTGCCGGAGGGATCGCCGAGCGGCAACGGGCCGTCCGAGACGACGGTGACTTCGGCGTCGCCGAGTATGAAGCGGTGCCAGTAGGGCGTCTGCGTGCCGAGTTTTGGCGCCTTGGCCAGAGCGCTGCCTCCGAGCATCGTTGTCGCACCGAACCCGGCGCTGAGCGCAAGCAAAGACCGTCGCGAAAGATTCGTCGTCATGCCTCTTCCTCCACTAATTTTATTGATTGCAGTACGTGCCCGGACGAAGTCATCCGTGGCTGCAGGCTGCTCCCGCTTCCCGAAATTGGCAAGTGGGACGAGGAGGCACGACAGGGATGCGAAAATGACGATGGCCCACCGTATCGCGTCGCAGCGATTTTGCAGGACAGATTTTGAAGATCAGCATCGACAGCTACCAATCGTAGTCGTCGTACATCCACTCCCTCGGGTATCGAGGCCGCGATCTCGCTTGCGGCGGCGACCGCTCTGGTTTGCGCAAGGTCGGAGCCGGCTGGGCCGGACGCGCTGACGTCTTGGGCGGGGTCTGCTCGGAGACCTTCGCGAGATCGCGTTTCATCTCTTCCTGGCTCGTCTTCAACTCCCCAATGGCTTTTGCGTTGTCGCTGGCCATTTGTTGCTGGTTCGCCTTGAGCTGCTCGATGTTTCGCTCCAGGTTCGCGAGATCGCGCGCGATCGTTTGCAGCAACTGAGTCTGGTCGGGAACAGCCGTTGTAGTTGGCGGCGGGGCGTCTTGTGGTGGTGCAGCCTGAGCCAAGGTTGGTGCTTGCGGTGGTGCTGCTTGCGGTGAGGACGCTTGCGGTGGTGCTGTCTCCGCGGCGGCCAGTTGAACGGTAGACGGAGCGGGCTGCGCGGGAATTGGTGGAGTTTCCGGCGGCAATGATGGAGATGAAACGGGCTGCGGCGCCCACCAAGCGACAACCTGCTTGGCTCCGCCGCTATAGGATGCCTGCAAAACCAGCGCAGCGACAATGATGCATGCCGCCAGGGGCAACGCGGCGAGGGTGCGGAGCGCCAGCGTTCTGGGTGATTGCGGACCAGGTCGCGGCGATGTCGGGTCGGGTCGCGCCGAAGACGGATGCGCGGCATCGCGCTCCATTTTTGCAACCTGTTCAGTTAAACGTGCGAGCTGCTCATCCGCGCGCTTGATCTGTTCGCGGGCGTGCGCGAGCTTCTCATCGGCGTGCGCGGCCACGGTATCGTGGGGTTCAGTTTCTTTCGGCGTAGGTGTGGAGTTCATTGGCGTTTCCTTTCCGTCCAATGTCATCCGAAGGTGGCCGGTTGAGCATCCGGCAGCGCTCCGTGCAGTTTTGCCCAAAGAATGGCCGCATGATGGTAGAACATGGGATCACATGGCGCGTCCTGCAATCCGGCGGGCCATTCCCGGCGGCGTAGCAGAACGGTGCCGCGGCTCTCCTCCTCGGTTCCAATCGAGCCGGCAGGAGGCGCACGCAATTCATGCGGTATAAGTCGCGTATGAACGCGCAGCGAAACTATTTCCCGGTGCGCTTCTTCTCGATGGTATCCCAGATCTTCCCGGCAACGTCCGGACCGTTGAGACGTTGGATCGCGCGGATGCCGGTCGGACAGGTCACGTTGATCTCGGTGAGGTTGCCGTCGATCACGTCGATGCCGACGAACAGCAGGCCGCTTTCGCGCAACTGCGGGCCCAGCGTGTCGCAAATCTCGCGCTCGCGCGGGGTAAGGTCGGTCGCCTGCGCTGCGCCGCCGCGCACCATATTGGAGCGGAGGTCGTCGGGAGCGGGGACGCGGTTGACGGCACCGGCGAACTCGCCGTCGACCAGGATGATGCGCTTGTCGCCGTGCTTCACCTCGGGGAGGAAGCGCTGGATCACCCAGGGCTCCCTGAAGGTGACGGAAAACATGTCGAACAGCGAGCCGAAATTCATGTCCTGAGGCATCACGCGAAACACCGCCGCGCCGCCATGGCCGTGCAGCGGCTTCATGACGACCGCGCCATGCTCGTCGCGGAACGAATTGATTTCATCGAGATCGCGCGAGATCAGCGTCGGCGGCATTAGCTGCGGAAAGTTCAGCACGAACATCTTTTCCGGCGCGTTGCGCACGCTGGCGGGATCGTTGACGACCAGCGTCCTTGGATGGATTCGTTCCAGCAAATGCGTCGAGGTGATATAGGCGATATCGAACGGCGGCTCCTGCCGCAACAGGATGACGTCGAAGGCTTCGAGCCGCTCGCGCTTTGGCTCTCCCAGTGTAAAGTGATCGCCGACCTCGTCGCGCACGGTGAGGTGCTGCACCGGCGCCACCAGCTCCTCGCCGCGCAGCGAAAGCTGGTCCGGCGTAAAATAGGAAAGGCTGTGGCCGCGCTTTTGCGCTTCCAGCATCAGGGCAAAGGTCGAATCGCCGCGGATGTTGATACGCGCGATGGGGTCCATCTGGACGGCGACATTCAGTTTCATGAGTGAGGTCCGGGTCTCTGGGGGGATCTTAAACGCTGGCGTCGAATGCCGCTAACAGATGGCGTGGCAGACGCCGGGGCGCAATCAGGACGGCGTCAAAACGGAGCTCGAATTCGGCATGCTCGGGATGCGCCATCAGCCAGGCTTGGGCGGCATCGATGATGCGGGCCTGCTGGCGCGGCGTGACGGCATAGGCGGCGTCATCGAGGCTGGCGCGCGCCTTGACCTCGATGAAGGCAATCAAACTGCGCTTCCTCGCCACCAGATCGATCTCGCCATAGGGGGTGCGGAAGCGCTTTGCGAGAATGCGGTAGCCTTTTGCCATCAGATAGGCCGCGGCGCGGCTTTCGGCGGAAAGCCCGGTGCGAAACGCCGCAACCCGCTCGGGCGCAGCGAGTTTCGTGGTCGCGTCAGGCGGCGCGGTGCCGTCAGTCTTCGCCATCGTCGCCCCTGACTTCTTTGGCGAGCTCCAGCGCGCGGGCATAGACTTCGCGGCGCGGCCGCCCCGAAAGCTCGACGGCGTGCGCCACGCTGTCCTTGACGCTTTCGCGCGCCAGCGACGATCGCAGCAGGTCGTCGAGGTCATGCTGGGTCATGACGTCGGCGTCCTTGCGCGGCGGGCCGACCACGAGCACGAACTCGCCGCGGGTTTCCAGCGTGGCGGCCGTCCTTGCCAGCTCGGCGATGGGGGCGCGCTTGATGTCCTCGTGCAGCTTTGTGAGTTCGCGGCAGATCGCGGCGTCGCGCCCGGCCATGATCTCGGCGAGGTCGGCGAGCGTTTCCTGCACGCGGTTGCCGGATTCGAACATCACCAGCGTGGCATCGATCCTTGCCAATTCGGCCAGCCGCGTCCGCCGCGAGACTTGCCGGGCCGGCAAAAATCCCTCGAAGTAAAACCGGTCGGTCGGGAGTGCTGCGACCGAAAGCGCCGTCAGCACCGAGGACGGACCGGGCACCGCGATCACGGCATGGCCGGAGGCAGAGACCTCGCGCACCAGCTTGAAGCCGGGGTCGGAGATTAGGGGCGTGCCGGCGTCCGACACCAGCGCGATCGAAGCGCCCTGCGCCAGCCGCTCCAGGATTTTCGGCCGCGCCATCGCCGCGTTGTGCTCGTGGTATGGCTTGAGTTCCGCCGAAATCGCATAGCGCTCGATCAGGCGGCGGGTGATGCGGGTGTCCTCGCAGGCGATGATGTCGACGCCAGCCAAGGTCTCCAGCGCGCGCAAAGTGATGTCGCCGAGATTGCCGATCGGGGTTGCCACCAGATAGAGGCCGGGAACCGGCTTCGGGGCATTCAGAAGGTGGCCGCCAATCAAAAATGTTCTGTTGGCCGAACCCGGTTCGGTATCGGAGCCGTAGCTTGAACTGGGTTTGGCGCGCATGACGGCAATCTAGAGGGGTCTTGGGGCAAGCGCCATATCTGGCGGGATGGCGGCAAGGGTGGAGTTCCCTGCGGGAAGACAATGCGCGGCGGGGTGTTAATCCTTTTGTTTTGGTTAACTAATCCTCGACAATATGCAGAATCCCAATTGGGTTCAGTAGCGGTTCAGGTGCCTCGGCCCAGAAGGCCGGAATCCTGGCCGACGGCGGTCGGTCAAGAGAAGAGACAGAATGGAAGGCCCGTTCAATCGCAAGCTTGGATCCCCGGACTCGCGGCCGTCAGGCCCGACCCGGCGGACGGCGGTCGGACTTATTCTAGGAGCGCCGCTGCTCGGTGCCTGCTCCGGCGGCGGTCAGATTTCCAACCCGTTCGGCCCGTCCGCGCCCGAGGGGCCCCCAGGCCCGCAGCAACAGCCGCTTGCGGTCGGCACCGGGCAGGTCAAGGTCGGCCTGATCCTGCCGCTTTCGGCCGCCGGCAATGCCGGCGTCGCCGCGCAATCGATGAAGAACGCGGCCGAGATGGCGCTGGCGGAATTCCAGAATCCGAACATCCAGCTTCTGATCAAGGACGACGGCGGCAGTCCGCAGGGCGCCCAGCAGGTCACCCAGGAGGCGCTCGGCGAAGGCGTGGAAATCGTTCTGGGCCCGCTGTTTGCGGCCTCGGTGCCGGCGACCGCGCAACTGACGCGCGCGCGCAACGTTCCAGTGATCGCGTTCTCGACCGATTCCAGCGTCGCCGGACGCGGGGTTTATCTGCTGAGCTTCCTGCCCGAATCAGACGTCAACCGGATCGTCGATTATTCCGCCGGCATCGGAAAGCGATCGTTTGCGGCGCTGTTGCCCGACAATGCCTATGGCAATGTGGTGGAAGCGGCGTTCAAGCAGGCGGTCGGCCGCAAAGGCCGTCTCGTCGCCTTCGAGAAATACACCGCCGATCGGGCCGGGGCAGCGCGGACGGTGGCGCAATCGCTCGGCTCGGCTGACGCACTGTTCATCGCCGACGACGGCGAATCCGTCGTGGCCGCGGCGGATGCCCTGACCGCGGCGGGCGCGAATTTGCGCAACATCCAGTTGCTCGGCACCGGGCTCTGGGACAATCCGCGAGTCTATGCCAGCGGGACGCTGCAGGGCGGGCTTTATGCGGCGCCGGATCCGTCGGGCTTCCGCGCCTTCTCCGGCCGGTACCGCGCCAAGTACGGCACGGACCCCGTGCGCACCGCAACGCTCGCTTACGATGCAGTCGCGCTGGTTGCTGCGCTGTCGAAGCAGCAGGGCGGCCAGCGCTTTGCGCCGGAGACGCTGACCAACCCGTCCGGCTTCGCCGGCATCGACGGGCTGTTCCGATTCCGCTCCGACGGCACCAACGAGCGCGGACTTGCGGTGATGAAGGTCGCAAGCGGCGGCAGCGCGCCGGTTGCCGGATCGCCGAAGAGTTTTGGGGCGTGATCTTTCGTCACCCCTGCGTTCCGCAGGAACGACGGCTGTTACGCAGCGAGATCCGCCACCACCGCGTCGAGCACCGGAAAACCGTCCTTCGTCACGCGCAATCTTCCGTCGGAGTCGACGGATATCGCGCCTTCGTTGCGCAAGATGGCGATCCGGTTCGGATCGAGCGCGCGGCCGGATAGCGCCGCATAACGGCGTGGGTCGATGCCTTCGGCGAGCCGCAAGCCCATCAGCAAGAATTCGTCGGCGCGTTCTTCGCTGTTGAGGTGGTCGTCGGTGACGACGCCGTGGCCGTTGGCCTCGACGCGCATCAGCCAGGCCTCCGGGCGCTTCTCAGTCGCGGTGGCGTGTCGCGCGCCGTCGATGTCGAGACGGCCATGTGCGCCGGGGCCGATGCCGGCATATTCCTCGCCGCGCCAATAGACGAGATTGTGCTGGCACTCCGCGCCTTCGCGCGCGTGATTGGAAATCTCATAGGCCGGCAAGCCATGGTGCGCGCAGACCTCCTGCGTTACGTCGTACAGCGCACGCGCCACCGCCTCGTCCGGCGTCTTGAGTTTGCCCGCGGCGTGAAGGCCGAAGAACGGCGTGCCTTCCTCGATGGTGAGTTGGTAGAGCGAGAGGTGCTCGGCGGCTTCGGAAATCGCGAGCTTCAGTTCATCCGCCCACATCCGCGGCGTCTGGTCGGGGCGGGCGTAGATCAGGTCGAATGAATAGCGATCGAACGCGGTGCGGGCGATTGCGACCGCGTCGAGCGCCTCGCGCGCAGTATGCAGCCGTCCGAGCGCTTTCAGCGAGGCGTCGTCGAGCGCCTGCACGCCGAGCGAGACGCGGTTGACGCCGGCTGCGCGATAGCCGCGAAACCGCGTCGCTTCTACGCTGGTCGGATTGGCTTCGAGCGTGACCTCGACATTGCCGGCGACGCGCCAATGCTTTCCGATCGCATCCAAAATCGCGCCGACGGTCTGCGGCTGCATCAAGGACGGCGTGCCGCCGCCGAGAAAGATCGATGTGACGGTCCGCCCTGGTGCGCGCGCCGCCGTGGTTTCGATCTCACGCGCAAACGCGCGCGCAAAACGTTTCTCGTCGATCGGTGCGTGGCGGACGTGGCTGTTGAAATCGCAATAGGGGCATTTCGACAGGCAGAACGGCCAGTGCACGTAGACGCCGAAGGCATCTTTGGGGCGGGGTCGCTCGCGACTAGCCAAGGCAGATCTCCGCCAGTTTCACGAAGGCCCGTGCCCGGTGCGACAGGCCAAGCCCGAGCGGCGGCAGGCCGTGCTTTTCGATGGAAGTCATCTCGCCAAAGGTCCGCGTGTGCCCGTCGGGCAGGAATACCGGATCATAGCCAAAACCGGCGGTGCCGCGCGGCGGCCAGACCAAGGTTCCATCGGTGCGGGCCTCGACCTCCTCGAGATGGCCATCGGGCCAGGCGACGCACAGGGCCGAGACGAAATGCGCACTTCGCTTGTCCGGCGTGGTCGCGCCGCGCTCCTGCAACAGGCGCTCGATCCTGGTCATCGCCGCCAGGAAATCCTTGCCATTGCCGGCCCAGCGCGCCGAATAGATTCCGGGCGCGCCGTCGAGCGCATCGACGAGGAGGCCGGAATCATCGGCAAAGGCTGGCAACTGCGCGGCTTTCGCCGCCGCGATCGCCTTGATCGCGGCATTGGCCCGAAACGTCTGGCCGGTTTCCTCGGGCTCGCCGAGACCCAGCTCGCCTGCGGAAATCGCCTCGATGCCGTGCGGCGCGAGCAATTCCTGCATCTCGGCGAGCTTGCCGGGATTGTGGGTCGCGATCACGAGCCGGCCGGTGATTCGACGGTGCATGTACGATCAGACTACGCCAAAGCCAGCTTCTGCAAGTCCACCAGACGCGCGACACCCCTGCGCGCCAGTTCCATCAGCGCCAGGAACTCGTCTTGTGAAAACGGTGTCTTCTCGGCGGTGCCCTGCACCTCGATGATGCGGCCGTCGCCGGTCATGACGAAATTGGCATCGGTCTCGGCCTCGGAATCCTCGGCATAATCGAGGTCGAGCACCGGTGTGCCCTGATAGATGCCGCAGGAGATCGCGGCGACATTGTCGCGCAGCACGTTGGCTTTCAGCATGTTGCGGTTCTTCATCCAACCGATGCAGTCGGCTAGCGCCACCCAGGCGCCGGTGATCGAGGCCGTGCGGGTGCCGCCATCGGCCTGGATCACATCGCAATCGACCGTAATCTGGCGCTCGCCGAGCGCTTCGAGATCGACGGCTGCGCGCAAGGAGCGGCCGATCAGCCGCTGGATTTCGACGGTGCGGCCGCCCTGCTTGCCGGCCGCGGCCTCGCGGCGGGTACGCTCCAAGGTGGCGCGCGGCAGCATGCCGTATTCGGCGGTGACCCAGCCGCGGCCCTGGCCCTTCAACCAGGGCGGCAGCCGTTCTTCCAGGGTGGCCGTGACCAGCACTTGGGTGTCGCCGAACTTCACCATGCAGGAACCTTCGGCATATTTGACCACGCCGCGTTCCAGCGACACGGGGCGCAACTGATCGGGCGCACGGCGGCTCGGCCGCATGGGGAATCCTTCCAAAAATCGAGCGAAAATTCGTTCGCGGTGCTTGTAGGAGGGGGAGCGGGCAGCGGCAAGGGTTTTTGCCTTGTTTCGGGGTAGAGCGGACGCTTGTCATCGGCCCACCGGATCGACAAATTAGGGGTATCAGGGAGTTAACAGTGGCCCACCACGATCCGATTGGCCTGATCGCGCCGCATGCGGGGCTCGCCCAGCTCAACGAACGCTCGCGCGATATTTTTCGTCAAATCGTCGAGAGCTATCTCGCGACCGGCGAACCCGTCGGTTCGCGCAATGTATCCCGCTTGATCGCAGTGCCGCTGTCGCCGGCTTCCGTCCGCAATGTGATGTCGGACCTCGAAGCGCTCGGCCTGATCTACGCGCCGCATACCTCCGCCGGCCGCCTGCCCACCGAACTCGGCCTGCGCTTCTTCGTCGATGCCCTGATGCAAGTCGGCGACCTCACCGAACCCGAACGGGAATCGATCCAGAACCAGCTTGCCTCCGTCGGCCGGGCGCAATCGGTCGAGGCCGCGCTCGGCGAGGCGCTGACGCGGCTGTCCGGCCTGACGCGTGCGGCCGCGGTTGTGCTGACCGCCAAATCCAATTCACGGCTAAAGCACATCGAATTCGTGCGGCTGGAGCCGGAGCGCGCGCTGGTGGTGCTGGTCGGCGAAGATGGCCAGGTCGAAAACCGCGTGCTGACGCTGCCGCCCGGCGTACCTTCCTCGGCGCTGACTGAGGCGAGCAATTTTCTCAATGCGCGGATTCGCGGCCGTACGCTCGCCGAAGCGCGGCTCGAACTCGAAACCGCGATGGCGCAGAGCCGCATCGAGCTCGACCAACTGACGCAGAAAGTGATCGAGGCGGGCATTGCGAGCTGGTCGGGCGGCGAAAACGAAGACCGGCAGTTGATCGTGCGCGGCCACGCCAACCTGCTGGAAGATTTGCACGCGCTGGAAGATCTCGAACGCGTCAAGTCGCTGTTCGACGATCTCGAGACCAAGCGAGGCGTGATCGACCTGTTGGGCCGGGCCGAGCGCGCCGAAGGCGTGCGGATCTTCATCGGATCGGAGAACAAGCTGTTCTCGCTGTCCGGTTCCTCCACCATCATCGCCCCCTATGGCGACGCGTCGGGCCGTATCGTCGGCGTTCTCGGCGTGATCGGGCCGACAAGGCTGAACTATGCGCGGGTGATTCCGACGGTGGATTACGCCGCCCGCATTGTTAGCCGGATGCTGGGCGGCTAGTCCGCCACGAATCGACCCCGATCAGGACTTTGTCGTTTTGACGCGTTTTCTTCACGCGAACCGGTGCCCACTTCGCTCGATAACGCTATGGACCGCTTGATTTTCGGCCCCTAAAGCACGATATCCCGCTCAGCAAATCCCCATCCAACCAGAACCGTTTTTTGAGAAGGCAGTCTTATGACCGATCCCAACCGGCCGAGTGACGACGGGGCACAACCCGCCAACCAGACCGGCGAGCCCGTGGTCTCAAAACCTTACATCATGCCCGACGATCCCGAGGAAGGATCGACCGAGGCGTTGACCAAGGAAGCAGCGGAAGCGCGCGACAAGATGCTGCGCACGCTGGCGGAGATGGAAAACCTGCGCAAGCGCACCGCCAAGGAAGTCGCCGACGCGCGCGCCTACGGCATCACCGGCTTTGCCCGCGACATTCTCGAAATCGCCGACAATCTGCAGCGCGCGCTCGATGCCATGCCGGCCGAGACCAAGGCCAGCGCCGATCCGGCGCTGAAGGCTTTCATCGAAGGCGTCGAGCTGACCGAGCGCTCGCTGCTCAACACGCTGGAGAAGAACGGCGTCAAGAAATTCGATCCGTCGGGCGAGAAGTTCGATCCCAATTTCCAGCAGGCGATGTACGAAGTGCCCGACCCGTCCGTTCCGGCTGGGACAGTGGTTCAGGTCGTGCAGGCCGGCTTCATGATCGGCGAGCGCGTGCTGCGCCCGGCACTGGTCGGCGTGTCGAAGGGCGGCGCCAAGGCCGCGCCGGCGGCGGCTCCTTCAGAGCAGAGCTAAAATCTCGTGTCCCTGACGCGGTGCAGCCTAGGCGATGCGAAGCATCGTCCGGTAACGCTGCTCCGCAGAGCCGGGACCTAACACAGCAATTCGCACCGTGTCGCAATATCACTTGCGTGAACGAGTGTCGGCTTACACTTACAGCGGCTTCTCGTCCGCCGTCGGCCGGTAGGTGCCAAAGCTCCAGAGATTGCCTTCCGGGTCGCGGCACGCGAAGTCGCGGCTGCCATAGTCGGTATCGCGCAGTTCCATTTCGATCTTGCCGCCGGCGGCCTTCACTTTGGCATACAGCGCGTCGGGATTGTCGACCGCGACATAGAGCGCGTCGGTGCGGCGGCCGCCGATATCACCGACGAGTTTGCCATATTCATCGTCGCGGCTCTGGCCGAGCATTAGGAGCGAGGGTCCGTAGGCAAGCTCGGCATGTTGAACCGCGCCACCGTCGCGGTAGACGACGCGCTCGGTGAAGCCGACGACCTCCTTGAGCCAGCGGATCATTGCTTCAGCATCCCGGCAGCGCATCGTCGGATAAAGGCGCGGCGCTTCGCTTTTGCTTGGACTGGTCACGGGCAACTCCTCGCATTGCGTTACCTTACTAATATCGCGAGGCGAGGGCGGTCGGCTTGAAGATTTGTTACCTGACCGGCTACGCGTCCAGTGCGTCCAGCGGGCGCAGCAGGCGGCTGTCAGTCAGCGCCAGCCGGTGGGCCCACGACGTTGGCGTTTCGCCGGCAAGGATTGAAAATTCGCGGGCGAGGTGCGCCTGATCGGCATAGCCGCTCTCGGCCGCAATCCCGGCCCAGCCGTGCGCCTCTCCTGTATGTGCGAGCCGGCAGGCTTGATGAAAGCGCATGATGCGGGCGACCGGCTTCGGCGCGAGACCGAGTTCGGATCGAAAACGGTTCACCAGGTGCTTGCGGCTCCAGCCTATCTCTTTCGCGAGCGCGGTGATCCGCGCGCCGCCCGCAGTGCGCGCCAATCGTCGATAGGCAAATTCGATCTCCGGGGACGGCAGGTGGTTGGCGCGAACAGCAACAAAATCCTCGACCAGATCGAAGCGATCCTGCCAGCGGGATATAGCGCCGAGCCGGTCGCGCAGCTCGCGGCCCTCGCGGCCCAGTACGTCGCCGATGTCGACCATGCGCGCGGTGAGATCGGCGACGGCCCCGCCAAAGAAGCGATAGGCGCCGAGCGGCGTGAAGTCCACCTGCACGCATTCGGCGCCGCCGTCGGACTCGATATGGACCGGGCCGGCATAAAGCCCGGCGGCGAAGCTCGGCTGCCGGTCGGCGGCATCAGGCTCGCGCCCGAGCGCGATCAGGAACGGCGTGCCAAAACTGATGATCAGCGGTACCACCAGCGACGCGGTTTCGCGCTGGGAAAACCGGCCGCGCGCGGTTTCGCGATAACCCGTCATCCCGGAAATGAGACCAGCCGTGCGCTGTGACGGCGCACGACGGGCCAGTTCGAACGCAAACGGAGCCGCCGGATCGGACATCCTCGCTTCTCCAATTGGCCTCCGAAGAGGAGGACTTTAAACCGCGATATCGCTCGACTGAATGCGCTTGACGCCGGCCTTGGTCATATCGGCCCAGGCTTTTGCGAGCGAGCCCTGGGTGTCGATGCCGCGGCAGGCGTCCTCGATCACGTAAGTCTCGAAACCTGCCTTGCGCGCATCCAGCGCGCTCCATGCCACGCAGAAATCGGTCGCAAGGCCGGCGAGGAAAACCCGCTTCACCTTGCGCGCCTTCAGGTACGCCGCGAGCCCCGTCGTGGTCTTGCCGTCGGCCTCGGTGAAGGCCGAATAGCTGTCGACGTTCTTGTTGAAACCCTTGCGGATGACGAGCCCGGCGTGCGGGATTGCGAGGTCCTTTGACAGCGATGCGCCCTCGGTCCCCTGCACGCAGTGATCCGGCCACAGCACCTGTTTGCCGTAGGGAAGATCGACCGTCTCGAACGGCTTCTTGCCGGAATGGGTGGAGGCGAACGAGACGTGGCCCGCGGTGTGCCAGTCCTGCGTCATCACTACATTGGCAAAGGCCTTGGCGATGCGGTTGATGACGGGCACCACTTGATCGCCGTCTTTTACGGCGAGGCTGCCGCCCGGCAGGAAGCAGTTTTGCACGTCGATGACGAGGAGCGCGGAGGCGTCGTCGGGTTTCATCGGTGCAGCCCATGGCGTCGTTGGAACGAGGGCGAGGAGGGATGCCGCGCCAAAGCCTGTCAGAACCAGCCTGCGAGAAAGCATAGCGCGTCTCCCCTGTCATGAACCCGGCAGGGGGAAGGCTAGTTCCATTGGTGTGCGAACGAAAGCCCGAAATTTCGGCGCGTCCTGAATATCAGGGCGCGCACTTTTTTCGAATTCGCAATCAGGCTCGCGGCCGGATTCCGTCACGCACGGCGCGGAAGCGCGGAAACGCCTTGGTCCAATCGTCGCGCGGCGAAGAGCCGATGATGCGCATCGAGGTCTGGGAGCCGAACCGCAGCCATTGCACGATCGTCACCGGCGTATTGTCCTTGCCGCTGATGGCGTCGATCCGCGTCTCGTAGCCGGGCTGGCCATCGATGCGGACCGGCTCCGACATCGTGATCCTGCCGTCGCGTACGCCGGGAATGGTGGTCGCGATCTGCTGGGCAAAGCGGCCGCGATCGTCAGGCGATGCCGCCGTCGAGCCGATCAGGCCGATGATCATGAAGGGCGCGACCTCGAAGCCTTTCTTTTCGTCGCTGTCGGAGAGAATGAGGGCGGCGCCTGGCGCCAGCGTACGGACGTTCTTGAAGCTCGAGAGCTCGCCGATCTTGAACGGCATCATCCCGAGCTGTTCCTCGACAGGAACCTCAACGCGGATCACGGCAGATGCGAACATCTGGCGCACGGCATCGTCGGTATAGATCTTCGAGGCGTTCTCCGGCACCTGTACGACGATGTAGCCGGAGAAGGTAGGGCCGGGCAGGATCATGGAGTAACGGCGCACGTTGGTGGCGCCGTCCTTGGCGTTTTCGACGGTGTAGTAGGCGAGCCCCGCTTTGGTCTCGATGCTCTCCGGCTTGATGCCGCCAGTGCCGCCGGGATTGGCTTTGAAGGCATTGGCGACCTCGCCATAAGCCTCGGCGGGCAGGTCGGCGACCAGGACCTTGACGCCCTGGTCTTCGGTCTCGAATCCCGTGAACGCCCTGGCCTTGTTGAGGCCGACCAGCGGCGTCATGCCGACCCTGGCGCCCGGCGGGAAAACCGGGTCCGCGGCGAACGCGGAGGAGGTGGCGGCAACGAGGAGGGCAACCGCAGCAAAATATCTAAGTAGCTTCATGGATGGTCTACCGGGTTTGCATGGAGGCCGTTCAAAGATCGGACGGTGGAGCTGGTGGAATCTGGGCCTCGGGGCGCGACTGGGTCGTTCCGTTCGGCCCGCTTTTAGCGGTTTTGGTGTCCCTGCAACAGGGCAGGGCGGGCGTCCGTTCCCGTGTCACGCTCCTATATGTTGGCCTTTCGCGGCATTCTGCCCAGTCTCGGAGCGCTTTTTTTGGGCGCTTCCAGCGGCCAAATACCGCGTCCGCTCAACTGGCGGCGGTCCACGCCGTGAGGATGCTGCCGTATCGCTCTGCAACGCTTCGGGGTGTGAGTGATAAAGGAGTTGCCGATTTCTTAACGCCGGTCACGGCACCGGGGCCCGGCCCCAGGCGGCACAATCTTTCAAACGCCAGCCTTTTCAGGCCCTAAGCTTGCGCTCGGTCCTTGCAGGCACAACCCCCCCTCCTATATGAGGCTCACCGTCGCAATATCGCGAGTATTTGAACGTTGGGGGTTCGGTTAGGTGCGCCGTCCAGGGCCCAGCCAACCTGCCGCAAAAAGAAGGATATGAGGACCATGGGAAAGGTCATTGGGATCGATCTCGGCACCACGAATTCGTGTGTCGCCGTAATGGATGGCAAGACTGCAAAAGTCATCGAGAACGCGGAGGGCATGCGCACCACGCCTTCGATCGTTGCCGTCACCGATGACGGCGAGCGCCTCGTCGGCCAGCCTGCCAAGCGCCAGGCGGTGACCAATCCCGAGCGGACGTTCTTCGCGGTGAAGCGCCTGATCGGCCGCCGCCATGAGGACCCGATGGTCGAGAAGGACAAAAAGCTCGTTCCCTACAAGATCGTCAAGGCATCGAACGGCGACGCCTGGGTCGAGGCCGACGGCAAGACCTATTCGCCCTCGCAGGTCTCCGCCTTCATCCTGCAGAAGATGAAGGAGACCGCGGAAGCCCATCTCGGCCAGAAGGTCGACCAGGCCGTCATCACGGTTCCCGCCTACTTCAACGACGCGCAGCGCCAGGCTACTAAGGATGCCGGCAAGATCGCCGGTCTCGAAGTGCTGCGCATCATCAACGAGCCGACGGCGGCAGCGCTCGCCTACGGTCTCGACAAATCGAAATCCGGCACCATCGCGGTTTACGACCTCGGCGGCGGCACCTTCGACGTCTCGATTCTCGAAATCGGCGACGGCGTGTTCGAGGTGAAGTCGACCAACGGCGATACCTTCCTCGGCGGTGAAGATTTCGACATGCGCCTGGTCGGTTATCTCGCCGACGAATTCCAGAAGGAGCAGGGCATCAACCTGCGCAACGACAAACTCGCCCTGCAGCGCCTGAAGGAGGCGGCTGAAAAGGCCAAGATCGAGCTGTCTTCGACGACGCAGACCGAAATCAACCTGCCGTTCATCACGGCCGACCAGACCGGGCCGAAGCATCTGACGATGAAGCTGACGCGCGCCAAGTTCGAGGCTCTCGTCGACGATCTCGTTCAGAAGACCATCGAGCCCTGCCGCAAGGCCTTGAAGGACGCAGGCCTGACCGCCGCCGAAATCGGCGAAGTGGTGCTGGTCGGCGGCATGACCCGCATGCCGAAGGTCCAGGAGGTCGTGAAACAGTTGTTCGGCAAGGAGCCGCACAAGGGCGTCAACCCGGACGAAGTCGTCGCCATCGGTGCGGCCATTCAAGCGGGCGTGCTGCAGGGCGACGTCAAGGACGTGCTGCTGCTCGACGTGACGCCGCTGTCGCTCGGCATCGAGACGCTGGGTGGCGTGTTCACCCGCATCATCGACCGCAACACCACGATCCCGACCAAGAAGAGTCAGGTGTTCTCGACCGCCGAGGACAACCAGAATGCCGTCACCATCCGCGTCTTCCAGGGCGAGCGTGAAATGGCGGCCGACAACAAGGTTCTCGGTCAGTTCGACCTGATGGGCATTCCGCCGGCGCCGCGCGGCATGCCGCAGATCGAGGTCACCTTCGACATCGACGCCAACGGTATCGTCAACGTCTCGGCCAGGGACAAGGCGACCGGCAAGGAGCAGCAGATCCGGATTCAGGCATCCGGCGGCCTCTCCGAAGCCGACATCCAGAAGATGGTCAAGGACGCCGAGGCCAACGCGGCCGAGGACAAGAAGCGACGCGAGGCGGTCGACGCCAAGAACCATGCCGACGCGCTGGTGCATTCCACCGAGAAGGCGCTGGCCGAGCACGGTTCGAAGGTGGAAGACTCCGAGCGCCGCGCCATCGAGGACGCCGTCAGCGATTTGAAGGAAGCGCTGAAGGGCGACGACGCCGAGGCAATCAAGGCCAAGACCAACACGCTGGCGCAGGCTTCGATGAAGCTCGGCGAGGCCATGTACAAGCAGCAGGCCGAGGCGGACGCCAAGCGGGATGCTGCTAAGGATGACGTTGTCGACGCGGAGTTCACCGAGGTCGACGACGACAAGAACAACAAGAAGTCAGCATAAGCGGGCTTTCGATCATGACCCTCCTCCAAAGAGCGCGAGCGCTGCGTTCGATGGGTGGGGGTCATTTTTCTTTAAGCCGATGGCTGCATCTTTTTTCGATCGAGGGTGCCTTCGGCATGAAGACGAATTCGGGCGGGTTTGACTGATGTCCACCAAGCGCTGCTATTACGAAACCCTGGAAGTCGATCGGAACGCGGACGAGTCGAAGCTCAAGTCGGCCTTCCGCAAGCTGGCGATGAAATGGCATCCGGACAGGAATCCGGGCGATGCCGCCAGCGAAATGAAGTTCAAGGAAATCAACGAGGCCTACGAAGTCCTCAAAGACGGCGACAAGCGCGCCGCCTATGATCGCTATGGCCATGCCGCGTTCGAGCAAGGCATGGGCGGCGGCGGTCCCGGCTTCGGCGCCGGCTTTGCCTCGTCGTTTTCAGATATTTTCGAGGACCTGTTCGGCATGGCCGGGCAGCGCGGGCGCGGTGGCGGACGCGAGCGCGGCGCCGATCTGCGCTACAACATGGAAATCACGCTCGAGGAAGCCTACCTCGGCAAGACCGCGCAGATCGAAATTCCGGTTTCGGTCACCTGCGAGCCCTGTTCGGGCACCGGCGCCAAGGCCGGCACCAAGCCGAAGACCTGCGCGATGTGCGGTGGCGCCGGCCGCGTCCGTCAGGCTCAGGGCTTCTTCACGCTGGAGCGGACCTGCCCCGGCTGTCAGGGCCGCGGTCAGATGATCGAAGACGCCTGCCCGAATTGCTCGGGCACGGGACGGGTGACGCGCGACCGGACGTTGTCGGTCAACATTCCGCCGGGTGTCGAGGACGGCACGCGTATCCGGCTGGCCGGCGAAGGCGAGGCCGGTGTCCGCGGCGGCCCGCCCGGCGACCTCTACATTTTCCTGTCGCTGGCCACCCACGAATTCTTCCAGCGCGACGGCGCCGATTTGCACTGCCGGGTTCCGATCTCGATGGTCGCGGCCGCGCTCGGCGGCGAATTCGAAGTGCCCACCATCGACAAGGGCAAGACCAAGGTGAAGGTGCCGGCGGGAACGCAGTCCGGCCGCCGTTTCCGCATTGCATCAAAGGGCATGCCGGTGCTCCGCTCGCGCCAGACCGGCGACATGTATGTCCAGGTCATGGTCGAAACGCCGCAGAATCTGACCAAGAAGCAGCAGGAACTGCTCGCCGAGTTCGAAAAGCTGTCCTCCGGGGCAACCCAGCCGGAGGCGGTGGGCTTCTTCACCAAGGTCAAGGACTTCTTCGGCAGCCGCGCGGCCTCCTGAACCGCATGCACGTCGCCTGGGCGAGCGCCGTTCTCTCGCCCGGCAGTCATGATTCATTCAGCTTGCACAGGGTGTTATCGACGGATCGCGGGCACGTTGGCGCCGCTCGCGTATCACCGTTTGGCTTGACCATATCCCCGTCGACCTATACGTGTTCATGACTGTTTTTTGACATTCCCGCCTGTCAGCGGGTCCCGCCTGGTAGCGACATGCCTTTGCAATCGTCCGTGCGTGCGTTGAAGAAGCCTCGTCTCGACGACGAGGTGCGCTTCCTTCGTTCATGGATTGAAAAGCCGCTGCACATGGGCGCGGTGATGCCATCGAGCAAGGTGCTCGCCCGCACCATGGCGCAATATGTCGATGTCGATTCCGAAGGGCCGGTCATCGAACTTGGGCCCGGGACCGGCGCGATCACCAACGCGCTGATCGAACACGGCGTAGATCAGAAGCGGCTCGTGCTGGTCGAATATAATCCGGGTTTCTGCGCTCTGCTGCGCGATCGCTATCCTCAGGCCAAGGTCGTACAGGGCGATGCCTACACGCTTCGCGCTTCGCTGGGAGATGCGCTGGATGCGCCGGCGTCTGCCGTGATCTCGGGCCTGCCGCTCGTGACAAAACCGATGCTGACCCGCTTGAAGCTGATCCGCGACGCGTTCCTGGCACTGGCCCCGGGCGCGCCCTTCGTGCAGTTCACCTATTCGGTGGCGCCGCCGATTCCGAAATCGCTGCCGGGCGTGTCCACAGAGGCCTCCGAGCGGATCTGGATGAACCTTCCGCCCGCGCGGGTCTGGGTGTATCGCAAGGGCTGAGCCGTGCGCTGTCGCGCGGCCGGTCAGCCCCGAGTGCGATTTCTAAGAAATGTCCGCGCTGAAAATCCTCGTGATCCCGGGATCGCTCCGCACCGGCTCGCTCAATGCGAGGCTGGCGGCGGTGGCCGCGCATGAGCTGGCGCAAGCCGGCGCCGAGGTCACCCGCATCTCGCTGGTTGATTTCCCGCTGCCGATCTATGACGGCGACCTGCAGGCGAAATCCGGCGTGCCGAAACACGCGGTCAACCTGAAGCGGATGATGGCGGCCCATCATGGCGTGCTGATCGTGACGCCAGAATACAATTCCTCGGTGCCGGCGCTGGTGAAAAACACCATCGACTGGGTGAGCCGGGTGCAAGACGCGCACGAGACCCGCGGCCAGGTGTTTCGCGATCGGGTGTTTGCGATTGCGTCGGCCTCCGGCAACCGGCTCGGCGGCGCCCGCGCGCTGGCCGCGCTGCGGCTGATCCTGTCGGCGTGTCATGCAACCGTGATACCAAACCAGTTAGCGCTGGCGTTCGCCGACGATGCCTATGACGAGATGGACCGCCTGAAGAATGCCGCTGATGCCGAGGGGCTGAAAGCGCTGGTGCGGCAATTGATCGAAGTTTCCCAACGCATGATGTGAGGTGACATGCAGCCAGCCAGTATCGCGCCGAGAGATCGGCTGATCGTCGCGCTCGACCTGCCCGGGGTGAGTGAAGCGGAAGCGTTGATCGCGCGGCTCGGCGACAGCGTGAGCTTCTACAAGATCGGCTATCAGCTCGCCTATGCCGGCGGATTGCCGCTGGCGCAGCAACTGGCGAAGTCGGGCAAGAAGGTTTTTATCGATCTCAAGCTGCACGACATCGGCAATACGGTGGCGCGCGGCGTTGAGAGCGTCGCCAAACTCGGCGCGACCTTCCTCACCGTGCACGCCTATCCGCAGACCATGAAGGCCGCGGTCGAGGCGCGCCAAGGCTCGGGTCTGAAAATTCTCGCCGTCACCGTGCTGACCTCTTATGACGATGGAGACCTGCATGCCGCCGGCTATCGGCTCAACGTCTCCGACCTGGTGGAAGCGCGCGCCCAGCAAGCGCAGGTGCTCGGCGTCGACGGCCTCGTCAGCTCGCCGGAAGAGGCGGCCGCGTTGCGCAAGATCGTCGGCCACCAGATGCATCTGGTGACGCCGGGTATCCGCCCGGCGGGCGCTGCGACCGGCGACCAGAAGCGCATCATGACACCGGCGCGGGCAATCGGTGCCGGCGCCGACTATCTGGTGGTCGGACGTCCCATCACGGAAGCCGCCGATCCCAGGCTTGCTGCGGATGCCATTCAGGTGGAAATCAAACAGGCATTGGCGTAGTTCGGCGAAACAAGAAAACGGAGAAGTGAAATGGCCAAGGGTTACTGGATCGGTCGCGTCGATGTCAGCAATGACGAGGGCTACAAGCCCTATGCGGCGGCCAATCTCGCGATTTTCAAGAAATTCGGCGGGCGCTATGTCGTGCGCGGCGGCCAGTTCACCGCAGTCGAAGGCCAATGCCGCTCGCGCAACGTGGTGATCGAATTCGACAGCTATGAGAAAGCGCTGGCCTGCTACAATTCGCCGGAATATCAGGCCAACATCAAGGTCCGTCAGCCGCACTCGATTGCGGACCTCATCGTCATCGAGGGCTATGACGGCCCGCAGCCCTGAACGCCCATTACTTCGCGATCTACGTCTGCGCTCCTCAGGGGCCAACGCAAAAGTGCGGGAGGTCCGGTAGAAGCGGCTATTTTCGCGCCGCTTCGCGGGACCTCATCGCAATCAAGAAATATGTGCGAATGTTTCCGATCGTGCCTAGCCGATCGGCTCCCGTCGAAAAATAGCAAATAGCTGATCGTTATTCCAAGCGAACGCGGGGTCTGCGGGCCAAACGTGCGCTATCAGACATTTCTTTTGTCCCCATATGGGGATTGTGACGCCGCCCCGCCTTCATCAAGTTGCGCGCCATCGAAGTCCACATCGATCGGGATGGAAATCGAGCCAACACAAAATCGCTAGTGCATGACGGGCCGCGGCCGACCCGCATGCGAATGCGCGGGCGCAAGGAGTAGAAACCATGGCAATTATCCCCGGAACACCAGGCGACGACACGTTGGTTGGCACGCCAGATCCCGATGAGATCAACGGTCTGGCCGGCAACGATACGATTACCGGATTGGAAGGCGATGACCTCGTCAATGGCGGCGCGGGCGACGACGATATCGATGGCGGAGCCGGCAACGACACGTTGAACGGCAATGCCGGCAACGACACGATCGCCGGCGGTGAAGGCGATGACACCGTCAGTGGCGGTGCGGGCGATGACGATATTGATGGCGGAGCCGGCAACGACACGCTGAACGGCAACGCCGGCATCGACACGATCGTCGGCGGTGAAGGCGATGACACCGTCAATGGCGGCGCGGGCGACGACAATATCGATGGCGGAGCCGGTATGGATACGTTGAACGGCAATGCCGGCAACGATACGATCGCCGGCGGTGCCGATAGTGACATCATCAACGGCGGCGCCGGTGATGACGTCCTGTCGGGCAACGGGGGCGATGACACGCTCAGCGGCGGGGTCGGTGACGATACCCTGAACGGCAATGCGGGCATGGACGCGCTGAATGGCGGTCTCGGGAACGACACGCTGAATGGCGGCGCCGATGACGACACGCTGAACGGCGGTGCCGGCAACGATACGCTCAACGGCCAAGGCGGCAATGACACGATGAGCGGTGGCGACGACGCCGACGACATGGCCGGCGGTGGCGGCGACGATACCATGTCCGGCGACGACGGCGACGACACCATGACCGGTGGTGCTGGCAACGACATAATGTCCGGCGGCGAAGGCGCGGACGAGCTCAGCGGCGGAGCTGGCGACGATACGTTGGACGGCGACGCCGGAGATGACATGCTTGTCGGCGGTGCCGATGTCGATGTGCTCAATGGCGGAGATGGAGACGATATCCTCTCCGGTAACGCCGGCGACGACACCCTCAACGGCGGCGCGGGCGACGATGAGTTGAACGGCGGCAATGGCGCCGATGTCCTCGACGGTGGCGTCGGCAACGATGTGCTGACAGGCGGTGCAGGCTCCGACGACCACAATTTCGGCGACAATACTGCCACCAACTTCGGCGACGATGAAGTCACCGACCTGAACTTTGGTGCTGGCGATGAAGTTAATGTCGATGCCGATCCGGCGTTTGATCCGGCCACCATCGTGGTGGATGACGACGGCACCAACACGGTGCTCGATTTCGGCTTCGGCACCATCACGCTCACCGGCGTTTCGGGCGGCGCGACCCCATTCGAGTCGATCGAAGACATCAACGACGCGGCGGGTTACGAGGCCATCGAGATCGTTTAACCCCACAACTTCAGCGGGCCGGCTGCCGTGCCGCCCCGCTCCTGCCTCTCTGCAATACGTCAGTCAGTGGTAGTGCCGGCCAGTCATGTATTCGCGTCGTGAGATCCCAGCGTCCGTTGCACGATCGCTGCTTGGATTGATTCCGGGACGATCCGCATTCGTGTGGGTCGTGGCCTTTAGCGTGTCATTGAACATACTTCTCCTTGTCGTTCCCTTCTACGCCATCGAAGTGTTCGATCGGGTCATCAGCAGCGGTAGCGTTGAAACCCTTGTTGGCCTCACCATCATCGCCGCAATTGCTCTTGTTTTCAGCGCCGCGTTCGACACCCTGCGCAGCCGGCTGCTCAGTCGCTTTGCGGTTAGATTTGAGCGCTACCTCGCTCCCATCGTGCTTGAAAGCATGATCGTTGATGCCACCAATCGGGGTGACAGCAGGGCGCAAGATCTTGCAAAGGTGCGCGAGCTGAGGACGTTCCTATCCAGCGCAACGATTGCATCGCTGCTCGATGCTCCCTTTCTTCCGGCGTTTATTTTCATCCTGTTCTTTCTGCACCCCTGGTACGGCCTGATTGCGCTGGTCGGAACGGCGGTCCTCCTCACCATGGGCATCGTGAGCCGCTGGATCGCGCGCAGCGAAATCGCGCAGGCGTCCCAGGCCGCGCAGAAGACCCAGATCACACTTGACGGAATTGTCCGGCATTCCGCCCTGGTGCGTGCGATGGGCTGGACCAGAGGTGCCATCCGCGAATTCATGGACCTCAACGACCAGGCCTTGTCCCCCGTGGTTCGAGCCAGCGAGCGCGTCTATGCGATCGGCGCCGCGGCGCGCATGGTAAGAACGACGTTGCAGGTTGCCGCGATCGGCGCAGGCGCCTGGCTCGTGCTCCAGAGCGAGGTGCTGGCAGGCAGTCTGATTGCGAGTTCGATCCTGATCGCCCGTACGCTGCAGCCGATGGAAGGTCTGATCTCGGCGCGGCGCGCCCTTACTGCCGCGCACGAGGCCTGGAAGCAAGTTCAGACGGCCGCAGCGCCGGTTCTTGCTCGCGAGAAACGTACGCTGCTTCCGTCCCCGTCCGGCAGAATTGCAGTCGAGCGAGTGTCGCATCGGACACCTACGACGCCGCGCCCGATACTCGCAGGCATAGATTTTGAATGTCCGCCTTCCGGGATCATCGTCGTGATCGGCCCGACCGGCGCCGGAAAATCGACCTTGCTGCGCCTGATGGCGGGACTGGAACGACCAAGCGGCGGCACCATCCGGTTGGACGACGCAGCCCTGAATAACTGGGACCCTGACCAGCTTGGGCAGTTTGTCGGTTATCTTCCTCAGGAGGTGCAGCTTCTGGGCGGCACAGTGGCCGAAGCAATCGCCGGCTTTGACGAACATGCGCGCGACGAGGACATCGTTGCCGCGGCCATGCTTGCACAGGCGCATGAGATGATCCTGTCCCTGCCAGCCGGCTATCAGACTGAGATAGGGCGCGACGGCAACAGACTTTCCGGTGGTCAGCGCCAGAGGATCGGTCTCGCCCGTGCCTTTTTCGGGGATCGCAAACTGATCCTGCTGGACGAACCAAATGCCAATCTTGACCCGGACGGGGAGCATGCATTGTGTTCCGCCATTCAGCGGGCGAAGGCGCGCGGCGCGACACTGGTGATCGTCACCCACCGGCCCCAACTGCTGACCATCGCAGATGCCGTACTGCTTTTGAGGGATGGCGCGCAGCTCGCTTTCGGATCGCCTGCTGAAGTCCTTCGCCTGCCTGTCACCCCTGTCGCGAAGCCGCATGTCGTCCGGCAAGGTACGGAATCTCAGAGATTGGCCGCGGGGAGGACCGCTCGATGACGGAAGGAGGTCGAGATCGTGCAGTCGTCGTTTCCCGCAAGGAACGACCACGATCCGATATGCGGCGGATTATTGGATGGGGATGCGTGCTGCTGGTTCTGCAATTTTGCTGCTTCGGCGTGTGGGCGATGACAGTTCCGCTTCGTGGCGCGGTTGTGGCGCAAGGTGTCATAAAGGTTCATTCGAAGCGCAAGGCAGTCCAGCATCTTGAGGGAGGAATAGTAAAGTCGGTTCACGTCAGGGAAAACGATCAGGTCACGGCCGGCCAACTGATCGCCCGGCTCGATACCACCCAGATCGAAGCAGCCCTCGGCTCGCTTGAGACGAAATACTTTGCAGTTCTGGCGATGGAGGCGCGGCTGGCGGCGGAAGAGGCCGGCGCGAAATCGATCACCTTTCCCGACGAACTGAAGAGAAGCGCGAGCCATGCGTCCGCGCGCATTGCCATGCAAACCCAGGAGGGCGAGTTTGCGGCGCGGCTGGCCGCAATCGAGAATGAACGCAAAATGATCGATCAGCAGATGCTGCAGTTGACGGACTCTATCCGAGGCCTCGAAAGCAGCACCAAGGGTGTCGAGCAACAACTTGCGCTATTACGAGAGGAGATAGCTGACACAAGCTACCTCCTTACAAAGGGCCTCGCCCGAAAGCCACGCCTGTTAGCCTTGAAACGAGCCGAGGCCGAGTCGAGCGGACAGATTGACCGCAACGCAGCGTCGGTTGCGGAGAAGCGGGGCAAAATGGCGGAACTTGAGGACAGGCGCCGACAGTTGGGCTTCAACCAGAATCAGGAAATCGCGAAGCAGCGTCATGCGGCGAGCGAGGAGATCGGTGATCTCCGACATCGAATTGCCGCTCTGCGCAATCAACTTGGACGGTCTGAATTGCGTGCCCCCGAGAGCGGAAAGATCGTGGGCCTCAACAGCCGGGACCTTAGAGCCGTGCTTGCACCCCGCGAAACGTTCCTCGAAATCGTTCCGACGGAGGACCGGCTTGTCATCGAGGCAGCATTGAAACCAATCGATCGGGAAGAGGTCCATGCCGGACAGGCTGCGCGCGTCCGGGTTCACGCATTGAACATCCGTCGTCGGCCCATGCTCGACGGAAAGGTCGTCGCTGTAGCGGCAGACGCACTGACCGACGCCAAGAGTGGCATTACGTCTTACATGGCGGAACTGGAACTTGACATCAACGCGCCGACCGCCTCGTATTTCTCTTCGTTACTGCCGGGAATGCCCGTTGAGATATTTATCGAGACGGGAGAAAGAACCTTTGCGGAATATTTACTGCAGCCAATGGAACTGCGTATCAACCGCGCGTTTAAGGAGCACTAAGCCGTCGGCATGAGCTCGACGGCATCTTGTTGCGGGAGGCGCCCGTGCATGAGAATGGCAAAACGCTACCCTCCAGGCAGGGTGGATTTCGCTTCAATGACGCTGAGCGCGGCGAGCCTCTTCAGTACGCCGAAGGTCATCAGATAGGAGGGCCTGCGGAGCAAGGCCCAGACCAGCGCGCGATGGAATATTTCGGCAAGGCTGTTGCCGAACTTTTCGAGTGCAGCAGTTGCTACGTCGCGGCCATGTCTCACACCGGATCGGAGCTTAAAGAGGTCCGAATCGGACACGCCGCAATCGATCCCTCATGCACCATGACCGTCGCCCGAATTGCCCGCAAGGGCGCCGGGACAGATTGCGCCTTTCTCGAACCTGTCAACGCACGCACCACGTTTGTGCGGAAACTGATCGGCTCCGAGCCAGGAACAAACGGTCATTCCGTCATCGGCAGATTTGCCTCTCGCGACAGATCTACCGTAGTGTTTGTCGCGGGATGGCGGCAGGCTGCGCTAGTTCGGGCCGAAATTCCGTGTCTCGCGCGTGCCGTACGTGCGGTTTGGGGGACGGCTCATTCCCTCGTGCAGCGTTCACCCAATCGATATCCGGACGCAGAAATCTGGCTGGAAAACCTGGCATTCCCTGCGTTCATCGTGGACGAAGGCCTGCATATTCACGAGGTCAATCGCTGTGGTCGAGCGCTATCTGCAAAGGGCGAACTGCTCAGGGTGGATGGTGACCGGCTCGCAGGGTCCAGCAGACTGGTAACCGAGCGTTTGAGGATGGCAGTCCGCGAGGCGTTGATTCCCAGGCCCGGGCAGGTTTGGCTGAACACAACTGTGCCTCTTTCTACGGAGCGTCAGCAGTTTGCCTTCGCCAAGATCGGGGCCGCGCCAACACATTGCGACATGGGGAAAGCATTGGTCATCGTGCCGCAATTCGATGAAGTGCTGGGAGCACACCGTATTGCAACCGCCTTCGGCTTGAACTGGGCCGAAGAGAGAATCATCGCTCGGATCCTTCAATTCCAGTGTCCACGTGATATCGGCGCCGACCTTCGATTGACCGAGGCGACTGTAAGAACCTACACCAAGCGCATCATGCTCAAGTTGGGGATCAATCGACAGGCCGAGTTCTTTCTGCTCTATAATCTCACGCAGTCCCCATTCGGGGCCGGCAGGCGCGAAAAGGCCGTCGCGCCGACGTCACCGGATTGCCAGTTGCTTTGTGCGGCTGATAAGCGGCCCCCGAACTGATGCGCCGGCTATTGCCATGGTCCAGGACTTCATGCGCCGTGTGACTTCTTATCGAGCCTTTGCCATGGCGGCGGCACTGGGTTTTTCTTCCAATGCGATCGCCGAGAGCATTCAGTTGAGTATGCCAATCGCGTGCGAACCCGGCCGGACCTGCTACATCCAGAATTACACCGATGTCGATCCGTCGGGGTCAGCGCGAGACTATAAATGCGGCACCCTGACGTATGACCGCCACAACGGGACGGACTTTCGCTTGCCGTCGCTGGCGTCGCAAAAGGCCGGCGTGGAAGTGCTGGCTGCCGCAAGTGGCCGCGTGCTTCGCACGCGAGACGGCGCGCCAGACGGCGCCCTTGGCAAGTCTGCGCCCGAAACTGTTCGCGACGTCGAATGTGGCAACGGCGTTGTGATCGAACACCCGGAACATTGGGAAACCCAATATTGTCACATGGCTCGGGGCAGCCTCGTGGTAAAGCCCGGAGAGGCAGTCAAAGCTGGGCAGCCGCTTGGCCGGGTCGGTCTCTCGGGGCTGACCGAATATCCTCATCTGCATTTCACGGTCAGGCATAAGGGAGCGGTCGTAGATCCCTTCGCATATGGTGCTGCTTCCGGCTCCTGCGGGGGCGGCGAACTGCTGTGGCATCCGGCACTTCACGCGCAACTTGCTTATCAGGAGCGAACTATTCTGAACGCCGGCTTCGCGAACGGTCCGGTGACAATGGAGCTTGTCGAGGATGGAAGCGCGGGCATGGAAAAGCCGTCTGCCAGCGCGGCGGCAATTGTCGCTTTCGTTCGCGTCATTGGCCTGAAGGCGGGCGACGTACAACGGCTCGTCATCGAGAATCCAACCGGAAAGGCCATCGCCGAAAATCGAGCCGCGCAACTTGAGAGCAACAAGGCGCAATTCATGCTGTTTACCGGCAGAAAGCGTCCGGCGACGGGCTGGGAGCGCGGCACTTACAAGGCCACATATGTCGTGGAGCGCGACGGTCGGATCGTTCTGGAGAGAGAACTGGAACTTACCCTCTAGGGACCAGTCTTCGGAGCATCTGGTTTGAGTCGGCGGACACGACGCCGACAATCCCGAGCACCCTGATTGCCGTCTTGCCTTCGCCCGGCCGGATCGCCTGGCGGCCGGGAGCATCAAAAGCGCCTGGTTGGTTGCCGGAACGGCCTCATCCCGCTATAGGGCGTGCAGAGGTAAAAGCCATGGCCGATATGCGATTGATCGTAGCGGGGGCCGGCGGCCGGATGGGCCGCGCGCTGGTGCGCGTCATTTCGGAAACGCCGGGTGCGGTGCTGGCCGGGGCGCTGGAAGCGCCGGGCTCGGAACTTCTGGGCAAGGATGCCGGCGTGCTCGCCGGCGTGCCAGCCAACGGGGTCGAATTGTCGGCGGACCTCTGGACACTGTCCGCCAATGCCGACGGCATTCTGGACTTCACCGTGCCCGCCGCCACCATCGCCAATGTTGCGATCGCCGCCCAACGCGGCCTGATCCACATCGTCGGAACCACCGGCCTGTCAGTATCAGACATGGCGGTCATCAAGAGCGTCACCTCGCGTGCGGTGGTGGTGCAGTCCGGCAATATGAGCCTCGGCGTCAATCTGCTCGCCGCGCTGGTCAAGCGTGTCGCGCAGTCGCTGGACGAAAGCTTTGACATCGAAATCGTCGAGATGCACCACAAGGCCAAGATCGACGCGCCCTCGGGCACGGCCTTCCTGCTCGGTGAAGCTGCCGCCGCCGGTCGCGGCGTCGACCTGCACGCCCGCTCCGCGCGTGGCCGCGACGGCCATACCGGCGCCCGCCGACCCGGCGATATCGGCTTCGCTTCGCTTCGCGGCGGCACCGTCACCGGCGATCACTCCGTGATCTTCGCAGGTCCGATGGAGCGGATCGAACTGACCCACCGCGCCGAGGACCGGACCATGTTCGCGCAGGGCGCGATCAAGGCGGCGCTGTGGGCGCGGGGCAAGGCGCCCGGCTTCTACACGATGACCGACGTGCTGGGGCTCGCCGACTTCTAACCATCGAAAAACGGAATCTTGGAATGAGCGATCGTCTTCTCGTGCTCGTGCGGCACGGCCAGAGCGACTGGAATTTGAAGAACCTGTTCACCGGCTGGAAGGATCCCGACCTCTCCGAACTCGGTGTATCGGAAGCGAAAGAGGCCGGCCGCAAGCTGAAGGCGCAGGGACTGACGTTCGATGTCGCCTTTACCTCGGTGCTGAAGCGGGCGCAGCGCACGCTCGACCTGGCGCTGGCCGAGATCGGCCAGACCGGATTGCCGACCAAATGCGATCTGGCGCTCAACGAACGCGATTACGGCGATCTTTCGGGACTCAACAAGGATGACGCCCGCAAGAAATGGGGCGAGGAGCAGGTCTTGATCTGGCGCCGTTCCTATGACGTGCCGCCGCCCGGCGGTGAAAGCCTCAAGGACACACTGGCGCGCGCGCTGCCGTATTACGTGCAGGAGATTCTGCCTGGCGTGCTGCGCGGCGAGCGCACGCTGGTCGCCGCCCACGGCAACTCGTTGCGCGCGCTCATCATGGTGCTGGAGAAGTTGACGCCCGAGCAGATCTTGAAGCGCGAACTCGCGACCGGCGCGCCGGTGATCTACCGGCTCAATGCCGATTCGACGGTGGCGTCGAAGCTCGATCTGGCGGCGTGAGTTAAGATTGTAGGGTGGGCAAAGCGAAGCGTGCCCACCACTTCAGTCGCCGTCGAGAATAGATGGTGGGCACGTCGCTACGCTCCTTTGCCCACCTACGGATTTCGGGATTAGTGCAATCCTACCTGCCCCGCTTCCCAGCCGAGCATCGCCTGCTTGCGGGTGATGCCCCAGTGATAGCCGGTGAGCGCGCCGCCTTTGCCGAGGGCGCGATGGCAGGGCACCACGAACGACACCGGGTTGCGGCCGACCGCGGCGCCGACCGCGCGCGAGGCTTTCGGGCTTTTGATCTTGGTGGCGATGTCGGAATAACAGACCGCGCGGCCCATCGGGATCTTCAATAGCGTCTCCCACACCCGCACCTCGAAATCGGTGCCGATCAGCACCACGCGCAGCGGCTGGTCCGGCCGCCACAGCCGCGTGTCGAAGATGCGTTGCGCGAGGCCGACGGTGCCGTCATGGTCCTCGACATAGGTCGCATTCGGCCAGCGCCGCTTCATGTCGGCGAACGCTGTCGGCTCGTCGCCGGGGTCGGCGAAGGCGAGCCCCGCAAGGCCTCGCTCGCTCGCGATCACGATGGCCGTGCCGAATGGCGAAGCATGGAACCCGTAACTCAGCGTCATGCCGGCGCCGCCGTTCTTCCATTCGCCCGGCGACATCGCTTCATGGGTGACGAAGAGATCATGTAGCCGGCCCGGGCCGGACAGCCCCGAGTCGAGCGCGGCATCGAGCACGCTCGCGGAATCGCGCAACAAGCCCTTCGCATGGTCCAGAGTGAGCGCCTGCATAAACGCCTTCGGCGTCAGCCCCGCCCAGCGGCGGAATAGATGGTGCAGTTCGTCCGGCGTCACGGCGGCGGCATCCGCCATCGCCTCGATGGTCGGCTGCGTCCGCCACTGTTCCGAAATGAACGCGATGGCCCGGCGCACCGAGTCATAGTCGCGCAGCGCGGCGCTCTGGTGGCCCGGCTTGGCCAGGCGCTGGTCATGTATGGCTGATATCATCATGGGGTCTGATTTAGGGCGCATGCGGCCTCCAAAACCACCCGATTTCTGACAAGCACCTCAAGCCACCGGATTATAGGTCGGCCCGCGCTTGGCGACCTGTAGTGCGGCCAATAAGGCTTTGGCAAAGCTGGCTTTTTCGTCGGGTCCCAGAACTTGGCCGATCGACACCCGGTGGCCGCGGGTGACCAGGTAAAGCCGCTCGATGCCGAATTCCGGGTCGCCGGTCTGCTCTAATTGCACCCAGAGCGGATTGCACGACCATTCCATCAGATGGCCGCGATGGCTGACCCGCCGGACGCGCAACTCCGTTGGCGTCACCATGATGTCCTCGGTGGCATCAGCGCTGCGAAAATTGACCCGGAACGCCCAGTAGATCACCAGCACATCAAGGCCGAAAAAGCCGACCACTGGCCAGGCGCCCATCAGCATAAATGCGAT
Source organism: Bradyrhizobium sp. sGM-13 (assembly GCF_018398875.1). Taxonomy (GTDB): domain Bacteria; phylum Pseudomonadota; class Alphaproteobacteria; order Rhizobiales; family Xanthobacteraceae; genus Bradyrhizobium. The sequence goes on from NZ_JAGWDK010000006.1 coordinate 113,131, forward strand.
GCCGGCGACAAAGCTCACGCCGCCGATGAAAATCATCAGCACCAAAAAGCCGGTGCGGTTCAGCGAGCGATGCGGCGTCACCCGCGCCGAAAACAGCGTCGGCTGATCAAGCGTCGGATCAAAGTCGTTGCTTGCGGTCATCGCGTATCAGTATATCCCCGATCATGGCCAAAATCATCCGCGCTTCCAACGCCAAGACCAATGTTCCGTCCGTGCCGAAGAAGCCGACGAAGAGGGGCGCCAAAGCGGTGCCCAAGGCGAAGAAATCGCCGAAGCCAAAACCCTGGACACCGGCCGAGATCCACGAGGCCTTCAGCCGATTTCGCAAGGCCAATCCGGAGCCGAAGGGCGAGCTCGAACATCTCAACCCTTACACGCTGCTGGTGGCGGTGGTGCTGTCGGCGCAGGCGACCGACGCCGGCGTCAACAAGGCGACGCGCGCGCTGTTTGCGGTGGCCGATACGCCGGAGAAGATGCTGGCGCTCGGCGAAGACAAGGTACGCGACTACATCAGGACCATCGGGCTCTATCGCAACAAGGCGAAAAACGTCATCGCGCTATCGCAAAAGCTGATTGATGAATTCGGCGGCGAGGTGCCGCGCACCCGCGCGGAAATCGAATCGCTGCCCGGCGCCGGGCGCAAGACCGCTAACGTCGTGCTTAACATGGCCTATGGCGAACACACCATGGCAGTCGATACGCATGTGTTCCGCGTCGGCAACCGTACTGGTCTCGCATCCGGCAACTCGCCGCTCGCGGTGGAGCTAGGGCTGGAAAAGGTGATCCCGCCGGAATTCATGCGGCACGCCCATCACTGGCTGATCCTGCACGGGCGCTATACCTGCCTCGCCCGCAAGCCGCGCTGCGAAGTATGCTTGATCAACGATCTGTGCCGGTGGCCGGAAAAGACGGTGTGAGTCCCTTCTCCCTCTCCCGCGAAGAGCGGGAGAGGGAGGAGATTACACCACCGGCATGCCCGGCTTGCGCGCGGGCTCGATCAACTCCGGCCGCGGGCCCGATAACCGCTTGTGCATGTGGACCATGAAGGCCATGCCGAATAGCGGCGTCGCCAGATTGACGATCGGGATCGACACAAACGCCGCGATGAATAGGCCCGCGGTGAACACGGTCGCCGCGTGGTCCTTGCGCATCGCCTTGGCTTCCGTCGGCGGGCGAAAGCGCATCGCGGCAAGTTCGAAATACTCGCGGCCCAAAAGCCACGCCGTTGCGATGAAGAAGATCAGGAAGCCCGCGCCTGCGAACAGCACGAAGGGCAACGCAATCAGGTAGACCAGAATGGTGAGCAGCGCCGTCTTGATGCCCTCGGGAATGGCGATGCCGAGCGGCAGCGCGTCGCCGGGACGCTCGGCTGGATAGTGCTCGCGCTCGACATGCTCGGCGACGTCATCGACGAACACGCTCGCAACCAGCGAGGTGACCGCCGGCATCAGGAAGATCCCGCCGAGCACGACGCCAAGGCCGGCCGCGATCGAGATGATCCAGGAAAGGATATTGAGCGACGTGTGGAAGCCCGGGCCGAGCATCGCCTCGGCCCAGACTTCGCCGTACTCAGCGAACCAGCTCAATGCGCGCTGCAAGCCGACGGCCAGCACCGTAATCAGCACCAGCGCCAGCCCGATCGAGCGCCACAGGATGGTGCGCATCGGCGGCGACAGGATCTGCGAAAGCGCCTTGACGGCGGCGTCCAACATGGCGGTTCTGCCTCTTGTGAAAAAGCCCTCGCGAGAGGTAGATAGCCGCAAGGGCTTCGGCAAGAGCCTGCCGGTGCCTGGGGGAGAGACTGCCATCAAAAACAGCGCCGCAAGAGGCTGCCATGACTCGTGTTGAGGAAATCTATCCCGACAACAAGATCGTGCTGCGCGAGGTCGGCTTGCGCGATGGGCTGCAGCTCGTGAAGACATTTCCGTCCACATCCGCCAAGCAGCGCTGGATTCGCGATGAGTATGCCGCGGGTGTGCGCCATTTCGAGGTCGGCTCGTTCCTGCCGGCAAAGACGTTTCCGCAATTCGCCGATGTGCGCGACATCATCGGGACCGTGGCGTCGCTGCCCGGCGCCTACGGCATCGCGCTGACGCTGAACGAGCGCGGCGTCAACGAGGCGCTGGCGTCTGGCGTGGCCGAAGTCGCTTCGGTGGTTCGGCTACTGAAGAACACAGCCAGGCCAACGCCAACCGGTCGCGGGTGTCAGCGATCGCCAACGTCAGGCGGCTCTGCGAATTGCGCGACGCCAGCGCGCACAGACCGGTGGTGAACGCCGCGATTTCGATGGCGCTGGGCTGTTCGATCGTAGGTCCCGTAGACCCTGCCGAAGTGCTGCGGCTGACGGAAAAGCTGTTCGAGGCCGGCGTCGACATGGTCGCGATCGCTGACACGGTCGGCTATGCCGGGCCGAATCAGGTCGGCGAACTGGTCGCGGGCGCGGTGAAGATCGCCGGAGGAAAGCCGATCTGTATTCACCTGCATGACACGCGCGGCATGGGAATCGCCAACGCTTCCGCCGCGCTCGATGCCGGCGCGCGCGTGCTCGATGGATCGCTCGGCGGCCTCGGTGGTTGCCCGTTCGCGCCGGGCGCGACCGGCAACGTGGTGTTCGAGGATCTGGTGTTTCTGTGCGAGAGCAAGGGATTTGCCACAGGCATCGATATTGAAAGGTTGATCGCGGTGCGCGGCATTCTGAAATCGGAAATGCCGGATGAGACGCTGTATGGCGGTCTGGCACGCGCCGGATTGCCGCGCGGGAAGGCGGCGTGATCTAGCGCCCACCCGCCGCAAGTATGGACCCCGGAACAGCATCGCATCCTGGGAAACGCATGACGCAGCTACAGCCGCGTCAACCGCAATCGCAGCGCGTTGCCGACGACGCTGACCGACGATAGCGCCATCGCCGCCGCCGCGATGATCGGTGACAGCAAGAGGCCGAACGCCGGATAGAGAATGCCGGCGGCGATCGGGATGCCGGCGGCGTTGTAGATGAAGGCGAAGAACAGGTTCTGCCTGATATTGCGCATGGTCGCCTGCGACAGCCGGCGGGCGCGGACAATGCCGCCGAGGTCGCCCTTCAGCAACGTGACGCCGGCGCTTTCCATCGCAACATCCGTTCCCGTGCCCATCGCAATGCCGACTTCGGCTGCGGCGAGCGCCGGCGCGTCGTTGACGCCGTCGCCGGCCATCGCAACGATCTTGCCGGCCTTCTGCAGTTTTGCGACCACCGCGCTCTTTTGATCGGGCAGTACTTCCGCCTCGACCTCGGTGATACCAAGGCTGCGTGCGACGGCGTTCGCCGTGGTTTTGTTGTCGCCGGTCAGCATGATGACCTTGATGCCGTCCGCCGCCAGTGCCTTCAGGGCGTCAGGTGTCGACGCCTTCACGGGATCGGCGATCGCTAACAATCCCGCAAGCTTGCCATCAACCGCCATGTTGATCACCGTCGCGCCGTCGCCGCGCAGACGTTCGCCCTGTTCGTTCAACGCGCTGGCATCGATGTCGAGGGACCGCAGGAAGTTGGCGTTGCCGAGCACGATGGTCTTGCCGTCGACCTTGCCGGTGGCGCCCTTGCCGGTCGGCGAATCGAATGCCTCGACCGTGCCGAGATCGAGATTGCGTTCTTTGGCCGCCCGCACGATGGCGTCGGCAAGCGGGTGTTCGCTGGCCCGCTCGACGCTCGCCGCCAGCCGCAGAATTTCTGCCTCTTCAAATCCCACGGCCGTCACGATGGTGACCACCTTCGGCTTGCCCTCGGTCAGCGTGCCCGTTTTGTCGACAACCAGCGTGTCGACCTTTTCCATGCGCTCCAGCGCCTCGGCGTTCTTGATCAGAACGCCGGCCTGGGCGCCGTGACCGACACCGACCATGATCGACATCGGCGTGGCGAGGCCGAGCGCGCAGGGGCAGGCGATGATGAGGACGCTGACGGCCGCGACTAGGCCAAATGCCATGCGCGGCTCCGGTCCGAACCAAGCCCAGGCGCCGAATGCGATCAGCGCCACGGCGATGACAACGGGCACGAACCAGCCGGAAACCTGATCGGCCAGCCGCTGGATCGGCGCACGGGAGCGCTGCGCATCCGCCACCATTTTCACGATCTGGGACAGCAGCGTATCGCGGCCAACCTTGTCGGCGCGCATGACGAAGCCGCCGGACTGGTTCAGCGTGCCGGCGATGACCTTGCTGCCAGGCTCCTTGGTGACCGGCATGGATTCGCCCGTCACTAGCGCTTCGTCGAGCGAGGAGCGGCCTTCGAGGATGATGCCGTCGACCGGCACCTTCTCGCCCGGCCGGACCCGCAGCTTGTCGCCCACCGCCAACGCGTCGATCTCGACCTCATGATCGGTGCCGTCGTCGCCGATGCGGCGCGCGGTCTTCGGCGCAAGCTGCAGCAGCGCCTTGATTGCGCCTGACGTCGCTTCGCGGGCGCGGAGTTCGAGCACCTGGCCCAGCAGCACCAGCACGGTGATAACCGCCGCCGCTTCGAAATAGATCGCGACCGCACCGCCATGGCCGCGGAAGGTGGCCGGGAAAATGCCGGGCGCAACGGTGCCGACCACGCTGTAGGCATAGGCTACGCCGGTGCCCATCGCGATCAGCGTGAACATATTGAGATGGCGCGTCACCAGCGACTGCCAGCCGCGTACGAAGAATGGCCAGCCGGCCCAGAGCACGACCGGGGTGGCGAATGCTAGCTGAATCCAGTTCGACAGCGTCTGGTCGACCCAGCCATGTCCGCCGACGAGGTGGCCGCCCATTTCGAGGACGACGGCCGGCAGGGAAAGCACGAGGCCGATCCAGAAGCGGCGCGTCATGTCGGCGAGTTCCGGATTGGGCGCCGTATCGAGGCTTGCTACCTCCGGCTCCAGCGCCATGCCGCAGATCGGGCAGCTTCCGGGGCCGACTTGGCGGATCTCCGGGTGCATCGGGCAGGTGTAGATCGTGCCCTCCGGCACGGCGGCCTTCGGTGCCTTGTCCTTCTCGAGATAAGCGATCGGATCGGCGACGAATTTGGTGCGGCAGCCGGCCGAGCAGAAATGAAAGGTCTCGCCGTAATGGTCGAAGCGGTGCTTGCTGATCGCGGGGTCGACGGTCATGCCGCAGACGGGATCGCGAACGGTAGCCGTACCGGCGGCTTGATGGCCGTGGTGGCTGTGACTGGCGTGGCCATGCCCGCCGCAGCAGGCGCGCCTGGAAGCGCCGTTTCGATCGGCGTTTTCATTGTTGTTCATCATCATCTCCGGCTTGAAACCTATACCCTGTAGGGGTATATAGGCCGCATGCGAAAAGACATCAAGGCATCCTGTCAGAAGCGTCTCAGCCGGATCGAGGGCCAGGTCCGCGGCCTGTCACGAATGGTTGATGAGGACCGTTACTGCATCGACATCGTCACCCAGATCTCCGCCGTCCGGGCCGCGCTGCGGCGTGTCGAGGAGGAGGTCTTGCGGGATCACGTGGCGCACTGCGTCGAGCACGCCATCACCAGCGGCAACAAGGCCGACCAGCGCGAAAAGATCGCTGAACTGATGGACGTGATCGGGCGCTCCGACCGGTAGCATCGTGGCAATGGTCTCGTGAGATGGGTCGGCGAGTATTGCTTCCGAGCCAACCGCGCGCCCTGATCCAGATCAGTGTCAGTCGTGCCGGTGCGTGTGCCTGCGCGCCCGCGGCTTCTTGTTCGAACCAGTCGGGATCATCACCACGCGGCCATAGCGTACGCCGCGTTCGGCGATGATGTGATCGGCCAGGTGCCGGACCTCGCCGCTTGCACCCTTGAGCGCCGTCACCTCCATGCAAGAAGCGTCGTCGAGATGCACATGCAGCGTCGCCAGCGACAGATCGTGATGGCCGTGGAAATTCTGCACCAGCCGCTTTGAGAGGTCGCGCGCGGCGTGATCGTAGACGTAGACCAGTGCGGCGACGCATTGGCCCGCCGGCGTGGCGTTCTCGGCGCTTTGCTGCAGGCCAGCGCGGGCGAGATCGCGGATGATCTCGGAACGGTTCTGATAGCCGCGCGCTTCCGCGGCCGCGTCGATCTCGGCGAGCAGTTCGTCTTCGATCGTGATCGTAATCCGTTGCATGGAAAATTCCGTTCTTGCTCCAGTATGACATTCCTATTGTATCGTCATACTGCGCTTGCTAGCGTGATGCGCCGGTTAAGTCGAACTGATGCGGTCGCGCGCCGATTGTAGCAGTTATCATGCAGGGGCATGAGCGTTGCGTCGATCTGCTTGGGGGGCATTTTCCGCCGCCGCATCACTGCTCGCGATGGTGTCGCCGGCGAACGCGCAGAACGTCGCTGCCGCAGAGGCCGACCGGCTTCCCGCTGTGACTATAGATCCTCCCGAAGCGCGGCCGCGCGACCGGGCCAAGCTGCCGCGCGCTCGCCAAGCCGCCCGAAATTCCTCCGCCGTTCAGCCGAGCGCACCTGTTCTGCTGCCGGTCAGTGGTGGCGTGACGTCCGGCTCCGCAACGGCGGGGCCGGCATACCTGCAACCGACTTCAGCCAGCGCCATGACGATCAGCGGCACGGAGCTGAACGCCCGGCCTTTTTCGCGCGTTGGCGAGGCGCTGGAGGTGGTGCCCGGGCTGATCGTTACCCAGCATTCCGGCGAGGGCAAAGCCAACCAGTATTTTCTGCGCGGCTTCAATCTCGATCACGGCACCGATCTCGCCATCAGCGTCGACGGCATGCCGGTCAACATGCCGAGCCACGGTCACGGCCAGGGCTATGCCGATATCAATTTTCTGATTCCGGAGCTGGTGCAGTCCGTCAGTGTCCGCAAGGGACCGTGCTTCGCCGACCAAGGCGACTTCGCGTCCGCGGGCGCTGTCGCCGTCGACTATTTCAATGGGCTGCCGAAGAACATCACTGAGCTGACGTTCGGCAGTTTTGGCCATCGCCGCGCGCTGGCAGCGGCGTCGACGGCGGTCGGGGCGGGCGCCTTGCTCAGCGCGTTCGAGGGCGTCGCACATAATGGTCCATGGGACGTACCCGACAATGTGCGCAAGCTCAATGGCGTGTTGCGCTACAGCCAGGGCACCGCGACCGACGGCTTTACGCTGTCGGCAATGGCCTATTCGAACGGCTGGAGTTCGACCGACCAGGTGGCGCAGCGCGCGATCGACCAGGGCGTGATCGGCCGGTTCGGAACGCTCGATCCGACCGATGGCGGCGTCTCGAGCCGGTTCTCGCTGTCGAGCAACTGGGCGCAGTCGAGCGAATACGGACAGAGCAAGGTCAACGCCTATGTGATCAACTCGTCGCTGCGGCTCTACAACAACTTCACCTATTTTCTCGACGATCCCGTCGATGGCGATCAGTTCAGCCAGATGGACGGACGCACGATCTATGGCCTTAACGCCAGCCACGCCCTCGATGCACGCGTGGGCGGGATCGAAACGCAGACCCGCATCGGATTGCAGACGCGCAGCGATGATATCCGTGTCGGCCTATTCAAGACGTTGCAGCGCGAGACGCTTTCGACTGTTCGCGAAGACAGCGTGAGGGAAGGCAATGTCGGCCTGTGGGCCGACACGACGGGGCGCTGGACCGATTGGCTGCGCACCACGGTCGGCATCCGCGAGGATTATTTTGCGGGAAGGGTGCTGAGCGATACGCCGCAAAATTCCGGTAACGCGCAGGCGTCGATGGCGAGCCCCAAGGCCGGATTCGTGCTGGGGCCATGGTATCGAACCGAGTTCTACGGCAATGCGGGCTACGGCCTGCACTCTAACGATATCAGAGGCGCAACCATCACCGTCGATCCGATCGACAAAGTGACGCCGCAAGATCGCGTGCCGCTGCTGGTGCGATCGAAGGGCGGCGAGATCGGCATCCGCACCAAAGCTATTGAAGGTCTCACCAGCTCGCTTGCGGTGTTCGTGCTGGATTTCGATTCCGAGCTGCTGTTCGTCGGCGATGCCGGCACCACCGAACCGAGCCGGCCCAGCCGGCGCGTCGGCGTGGAATGGACCAACCAATATCAAATGCTGCCGTGGATGCGGCTCGACTTCGATGTCGCCTACACCCGCGCCCGCTTCACCGATCCCGATTCCGCCGGCAACTTCATCCCGGGCGCGCCGGCATGGGTCGCGAGCGGCGGTCTGACATTTGGCGGCGAGGCCGGCTGGTTCGGCGCGCTGCGGGGACGCTATTTCGGCCCACGTCCCCTGATCGAGGACGACAGCGTCCGCTCGCAGTCATCGCTGATCTTCAATGCACGCGCGGGCTACAAGTTCGACAACGGCCTGCGGCTACAGCTCGACGTGCTCAATCTTTTCGACGCGAAGACCAACCAGATCGAGTACTACTACCTGTCGCGACTGCCGGGCGAGCCGATCGATGGCGTGGCGGATCGTCATGTGCATCCGGCGGAGCCATTGGCGGTGAGGCTGACGCTGGCAGGAAGATTTTAGACTGCAGGGTGGGCAAGGCGTCAGCGTGCCCACCATTCGTGACGCGGTGTAGGTCGCTGGTGGGCACGCTTCGCTTTGCCCACCCTACAAGTTCGTGCTTTTGCGCCACCGGCTCCGGCCTGCGCGGCCTCATGCGGCGCTCCGGCGGGCGGACCGGGACGTATTCGACGGCGAGATAATGTTCCGACACCGTGACGCGTTCGACCATCGTCGCAACAATCATTTCTTCAGCCGCAGCCGGAAGCGGCGTCTCTTCGTCAATCTCTTCAGGAACAAGCGGCGGCGACTTGACCTCTGGAAACACACCGAATTGGCCCGCTACCTCCGGGAGCGGCTTCTGCTTGTCGGCCCAGTGCAGGGCCGTGTAGTCGAAGCCGTGCACGATGGTGGGTTTGACGACTTCGAAATAGGGCGAGATGTCGAAATCGCGAGGCATGTAGAGCGAGGAATCACGGATATGCAGGATTTCGCGCCGGGCCTTTCGCGAGGCAGCGCGGGTAATCTTGGGCAGGATCGGATAGCGCACGGCGTCGAAGGCTTGCGCGATCAGCGCCGAGCAGATGATTTTGGTGGGATCGCCGGAGCCGAACGCGATCATGCGCCGCCGCCATCGCTGCGGTATCGGCAACGGAATTAGATAGCGCATCAAATCGACGATGTTCTTGGTGTCGTAGCCGAAGCCGATCCGGTTGATGGCGTAGCGGCACACCGTGGTGCGGTCCTCGTAGGACAGGCCGACCGGGCGGCAGATGCGGGTGTGATAGGGAAAATATTTCGACAGCGGCGCCGAGGTGACGCCCTCGCCGATATTGGCCTCGATCAGCACATGCGGCTCGCCGTCGGGCTCGGTGGCGCCGTCAACCGGACCGACATAGAGCGCGCCATGCGACCAGGTCGACTGCGTGAGGTATTTGATGATGCCGGAGATCCGGTTGTTGCCTTCGACGAGCAGCACATCGCCGGGCTCGATGACGCCGCGCAAATGTTCGGGGTCGCTGGGCGTGAACGGCTCATAGCCCGGGACTTCCTTCTGCAGGTAGCCCGCAATCAACTGGCCGATAGTGTCGAGCATTACGCCCATGAAACTCCCCCAGAGCGGCTTTTCTTCCGCTTTTTTTGTTTCCTTATCATGGTCGCAAGCCGTTTCAATTTAGTTCATGCGGGATGCCGGTCAATCATGATTGATTTACCATGAGTGTTGCTGCGTCACGTGAGATGCTGCACAGTTCGCTAGCTGTTCTCGCGTCCTTCAGGTCCCGGAAACCATGACATGACATTGACCCGCCGCGCCTTTTTGTCGGCGTCTGCAGGCCTGGCGGCGGTTCCGGGCCTTTTCGGTGCACGTGCGGGGGCCGCGCCCTTGCCGCGGGACGCCGACATCGTGGTGATCGGCGCAGGCGCGGCCGGCATTGCTGCGGCGCGACGGATCATGGCGGCGAACCGCAGGGTGATCGTGGTGGAGGCGGCAAGCCAGATCGGCGGCCGCTGTCAAACCGACGTTTCGACTTTCGACGTACCGTTCGACCGCGGCGCGCGCTGGATGCACAATCCCGAGACCAATCCGATGATCAAGCTGGCGCGGGCGGCCGGGCTCGAGATCACAAGCGCGCCATCGGGCCAGAAGATCCGCATCGGTCGCCGCAATGCCCGAGCCGGCGAGACCGAAGAGTTTCTGGCGGCGCTGGTGCGCGCCAACCGCGCCATCGACGACGCCGCGCGGCGGTTCGATGTTTCCTGTGCTTCCGTGCTGCCGAAGGATCTCGGCGTCTGGGCGGGCACGGCGGAATTCGTGCTGGGGGCCAGCTTCTCCGGCAAGGATCTGAACGACGTCTCGGTCGGCGACAAGTCGCGCGCGCAGGACCGCAACATCGCGATCGGCTGCCGCCAAGGACTGGGCACGCTAATCGCAAAACTCGGCGAGCAGGTGCCGGTGGCACTGTCGACGCCCGCCAATCGCATCGTCTGGAGCAACCGCGACGTTATGGTGGAAACACCTGCCGGAAAGATCGTCGCCCGCGCTGCCGTCGTCACGGTGTCGAGCAACGTGCTGGCGGCGGGCAATATCAAGTTTGCGCCCGAAATTCCGAAGCGCATGCTCGACGCCGCTTCGAAGCTCAGTCTCGGCAGCTACGACCGGATCGCCCTGCAGATGGCGGGCAATCCGCTCGGCCTCGCCCGTGACGATGTCATCATCGAGCAGAGCAACTCGACCAAGACGGCGCTGATATCAGCCAATATCGGCGGCTCGTCGCTCTGCACCCTCGATGTCGGCGGCTCGTTCGGCCGCGATCTTTCCGCGCAGGGCGAGAAGGCCATGGTGGCGTTTGCGGTGGAATGGCTGACGAAGCTGTACGGCAGCGAGGCGGCCGCCGCGGTGACGAAATCGAGCGCGACGCGCTGGAACGCCGCGCCGTTCACGCTCGGCGCGATGTCAGCGGCCGGTCCTGGCGGGCAGTCGTCACGAAAGGTTCTGACCGATCCGATTGGCTGCATGTATCTCGCGGGCGAGGCGACCCATGAAACGCTGTGGGGAACGATCGACGGCGCCTGGGAAAGCGGCGAACGCGCGGCAGAGGCGGCCCTGCGACGGATCGGTGCGTTGAAGGACTCCGAACCGGAGGCGCGGCCGGCGAAGCAGCGGCGGCGCGCACCATCTCCGAGCAACTGATGGCCCGTCCCAAAGCACTGATCTCCTGGTCGAGCGGCAAGGATTCAGCCTTTGCGCTGCATGAAGTGTTGCGCGCGGGAGAATTCGAGGTGGTCGGCGCGCTGACCACGGTGACCGAGACGTTCGGCCGCGTCTCGATCCATGGCGTGCGGCAGGAAATCTTGCAGGCGCAATGCGAGGCCGCCGGCCTGCCGCAGCGGATCGTGGTAATTCCCTATCCCTGTCCGAACGAGATCTACGAGGCGCGCATGGGTGAGGCGGTCGCGCAAGCGGTTGCCGATGGTGTCACGCATATGATCTTCGGCGATCTGTTCCTGGCTGACATCCGCGCCTATCGCGAACAGAAGCTGGCAGGCACCGGAATTACGCCGGTGTTTCCGCTCTGGCAGCGGCCAACGCCGGAACTCGCGCGAGCGATGATTGCAAGCGGGCTCGAAGCCCATATCGCGACCGTCGATCTGAAGAAGCTGTCGGCGGAATTTGCCGGTCGCAAATTCGACGCAACGCTGCTCGCCGACTTGCCGGACGGTATCGATCCCTGCGGCGAGAACGGCGAGTTTCACACCTGTGTCGTGGCAGGGCCGATGTTTTCGCGACGACTTGCGGTGATGACCGGAGAGTGCGTCCCGCGCGACGGATATGCGTATTGCGATCTGGTGATGGATAATGAATCCGTCGTCCCGGCCAAGCGAAGCGCGAGCCGGGACCCATAGCCACAGTTGCTAGTGCTGTAGCACGCTGGGGCTACATCCAATTCGAATCGCGAACGCCTGTGGTTATGGGTCCCTGCTTTCGCAGGGACGACGGTGACGTCACCGCAGCACTCCATCCAGCGCCGGCAGGCCGAAGACGACCGCGGCCGCGATCAGCGCGTAACTTCGAGCGGAATACGGCTTCGCTAGCCTTGCCGAACAGCGACGCGCCGAACCAGACGCCGATGCCGTAGACGGGGCCGACCACCAGCGCGAACTTGATCGCATCCATCGTGATCAGTCCGGTCGCCGCGTAACTCACGGCGGAGAAGAAATCCGAGGCGCCGAAGAACAGCACGATGTTGGCTCGGGCAATCACGGACGGAATCGGGCGGCCGAGCCAGTAGCCGACGATCGGTGGGCCGCCGGTCTGGGCAAGGCCACTGCAAAAGCCCGACAGCCCGCCGATGCCGATCGAGACCGCCACGTGGTCCTTGCCGCGGTAACGCCAGCCCGAGAGCAGCAGCAACAGCAATGCGAACACGAAGACGGAAATGATCCAGCGCGTCGTCACCGGCTCTAACCGGCTCAGGAAATAGGTGCCGAGCGGCACGCCGATCAGCGCACCCACCACTATGACCGCAGTCGCCTTGCGGTCAGCCTTCTCCCAGGCATTCGGCAGCAGCGGCGCGGCGGCGACGAAATCGATGATCAGCAGCAGCGCGGCAACCAGCCGCGGGTCGGCAATCGAGCTGGCCAGCGGCATGAAGATCAGCGCCGAGCCAAAGCCGGAAAAGCCCCGCGCCGTGCCCGACATCAAGGCGACGGCGCAAATCGCGATTGCGGCGTTGAGGCTGATGTCGGAAGGGATGAGCCCGAGAGGGTTCATCCCCGCAACGTGCCGCCGGTCTTCTTCGTCACCTCGGCCACAATCTTCGCCGCTACGGCGTCGATCTCCTGATCCGTCAGCGTCTTCTCGCGCGGCTGGATCGTCACGGCGATCGCGATCGACTTTTTGGCCGGGTCAATGCCCTTGCCTTCATAGACATCGAATACGGCTACGTCCGTGATCAGCTTCTTGTCCGCGCCTTGCGCCGCGCGCACGATGTCGCCGGCCTTGACGGCGCGATCGACGATGAAGGCAAAATCGCGCGATACCGGCTGGAACGCGGAGAGCTCTAGCAGCGGCTTGGCGCGGGTTGGCTTCTTCTTGGCGTCGGGAATGCGGTCAAGGATCACCTCGAATGCGATCATCGGGCCATCGGCGCCGAGCACCTCCAGCGCGCGCGGATGCAGCTCGCCGAAATAGCCGAGCACGTTCTGCGGCCCGATCTGGATCGTGCCGGAACGACCCGGATGCAGCCACGCAGGTCCCCCGGGAACGATCTGCAGCGCCTGCATTGGCGCGCCGGCCGCCGCGAGCACCGCGAACGCATCGGCCTTGGCGTCGAGCGCGTCTGCTGTGACCGAGCCGGACCAATGCCGGCCCATGCCGTTCGACGACGCAAAGCCGTGGCGCACGCCGGAGGCTGCAACCAGTTGATCTCCCGGCTTGTCGCCGGCAAAGACCTGTCCGACTTCGAACAGTGCCAGATCCGGAACACCGCGGTTGATATTCGCCTGCGCCGCCGTGGCCAGACCAGGCAGCAGGCTCGGCCGCATGTCGGACATATCCGCCGCGATCGGATTGGCCAGCGACAGCTCGGGGTGGCCGCGGCGGTTCGCCAGTGCATGGTCAGGCAAAGCGCTGGGCGGATCGCGATCGAACATCTCAGCATGCGGCTTGGAGATGAACGACCACGTCACGGCCTCCACCATGCCGCGTGTGGCCAGCGCGCGCTTGGCGCGGCGGGTGCGGGACTGAATCGTGGTCAGCACCGGCTTGCGCGCTTCGTCGCCGCGCTCGAACGGCGCCATCGGCACCTTGTCGACGCCGACGATGCGGACGATTTCCTCGACGATGTCGGCCTTGCCGTGCACGTCGGTGCGCCAGGAGGGAACGGCGACCTTCACGACCGGGCCGTTGCCGGCGACGATGAAGCCGAGATGGCCAAGGATGCGCCGCATCTCGACCAACGGCACCTCAATGCCAGCCAGGCGTTTGACCTCGCTCAGCGGAAAATCGATGATGCGGTCGTCGCCGAACGCATTGCCGACGACGAAAGTCTCCGACGGCGTGCCGCCGCAGAGCTCCATCACCATTTTGGTCGCAAGCTCGAGCCCCGGCACCATGAAGGCCGGATCGACGCCGCGCTCGAAGCGGTAGCGCGCATCCGAATTGATGCCGAGCTTGCGTCCGGTTTGCGCGATGTTGATCGCATTCCACAGCGCCGATTCGATCAGCACGTCTGATGTATTCTCGTCGCAGCCGGAAGTCTCGCCACCCATGATGCCGGCGAGCGATTCAACGCCATGCTCATCCGATATCACGCAGATCGTGGGATCGAGCGTGTAGGTGCGGCCGTCGAGCGCCAGCAGGCTCTCGCCTTCTTTGGCGCGGCGCACGGTGAGATTGCCGGTCACCTTCCTGGCGTCGAACACATGCAGCGGCCGGGCCCGGTCGTAGGTCATGAAGTTGGTGATGTCGACCAGTGCATTGATCGGCCGCAGCCCGATCGCGGTCAGCCGCTTCTGCAGCCATTCCGGCGAAGGACCGTTCTTGACGCCGCGCACCAGCCGCAGCGCGAAGCCCGGACACAGCATCGCATCTTCGACCGTCACTTTCACCGGGCAGGGGAATTCGCCCTTCACCGGCCTGATGCCGGGGTCGATCAGCTTGCCCATATCGGCGGCAGAAAGGTCGCGCGCGATGCCGTGCACACCGGTGCAGTCCTGCCGGTTCGGCGTGAGATTGATTTCGAGCACGGGATCGCCAAGCCCGGCCCATTCGGCATAGCCCTTGCCGATCGGTGCATCGGCCGGCAGCTCCATGATGCCGTCATGGTCTTCGGAAAGCTGCAGCTCCGCCGCTGAGCACAGCATGCCGCGGCTCTCGACGCCCCTGATGGTGCCGACGCCGAGCGTGATGTTCTTGCCCGGGATGAACGTGCCGGGCGGCGAGAATACGCTGATAAGCCCAGCGCGCGCATTCGGCGCGCCGCAGACCACCTGCACCGGGGCAGCACCATTGCCGGTATCGACCATGCAGACCCGCAGACGGTCGGCATTGGGATGCTGCTCGGCCGAGATCACCCGCGCGATAGAGAATGGCGCGAGCGCCTTCGCCTTGTCCTCGATGCTCTCGACCTCGAGCCCGATCATGGTGAGCTTGTCGGCAAGCTTTTCCAGCGGCTCGTCGGTGTCGAGATGTTCCTTCAACCAGGAGAGCGTGAATTTCATTGTACGTTCCTAGAAAACCTCGACCAGCCGGAAGCGTTCGCACATGAGCATCATGTCTTCGCGAAACTTGCCTTGCCGGCCGAAATAGGTGCGGTGTGCCTTGCGCCAATAGGCGAGGCTGCGGTCGCCTTCGCCTTCTTCGTACGCAAAGGCAGCATCGACTTCGCCGAAACGGCGGTAGGTGACTTCGGCGGTTTCGATCACGCAACGCGGCGTGCCGCGTCCATCGACCACGATCCAGCGTTCGCCCGGCGTCGACGTGTTCGGCTCGTCCTCGGTAGAGCAGGTCGCGGTCTTCACGCCCTTGATCACCAAGTCGAGCAGTTCGTCGGCAAGCTCCGGCCCATCGCCGAACGCGAAGGATCGCAAGTCCTGATATTTCGCAGGGACGGTACTCACGTGCTCAATCCCCCCGCGAGCGTCGGGACGTCGAGCGGCTTGAAGCCATAATGCGAGAGCCAGCGCACGTCGTTCTCGAACAATTGCCGGAGATCGGACATGCCGTATTTCAGCATCGCGATGCGGTCGATGCCCATCCCCCAGGCAAAGCCCTGATAGACATCAGGGTCGATGCCGCAGGCGCGCAGCACGTTCGGATGCACCATGCCGCAGCCAAGAATCTCCAGCCAGTCCTCGCCCTCGCCGAAGCGGATCTCGCCCTTGTCGCGGCGGCACTGAATGTCGACCTCGAGCGAGGGTTCGGTGAACGGGAAGAACGACGGGCGGAACCGCATGTTGATGTGGTCGACCTCAAAGAACGCCTTGCAGAACTCGTGCAGGATCCATTTGAGGTGGCCGAGATGCGAGCCCTTGTCTATCACGAGGCCTTCGACCTGGTGGAATTGCGGCGTATGGGTCGCGTCCGAATCGATACGATAGGTGCGGCCCGGGCAAACCACGCGGATCGGCGGCTTCTGCGACAACATCGTGCGCACCTGCACCGGCGAGGTGTGAGTCCGCAGCAGCATGCGCGAACCGTCTTCCTTCGGATTGAAGAAGAAGGTGTCATGCATCTCCCGCGCCGGATGGCCCTCGGGGAAGTTCAGTTTCGTGAAATTGTAATCGTCGGTCTCGATATCAGGACCTTCGGCGATCGCAAATCCCATGTCGGCGAAGATCGTGTTGACCTCCTCGAAGACCTGGCTCAGCGGATGGATGCGGCCCTGTTCGGCAGGCGTCTCGCGCAACGGCAAGGTGACGTCGATGGTCTCGGAGGCAAGCCGGGCATCGAGTGCGGCCGACTTCAGGATGTCGCGGCGCGCGGAGAGCGCCTGTGTAACCTTGTCCTTGGCGAGGTTGATCGCGGCGCCTTGCGTCTTGCGCTCGTCCGGCGACATCTTGCCGAGGGTGGCGAGCAGCGCCGAGATCGAGCCCTTCTTGCCGAGAGCAGCGACACGCACGGCTTCGAGTGCTGCTTCGTCGCCGGCGGCGGCGATCTGGCTGAGAATTTGGGATTCGAGTTGAGCTAGGTCGGACATGGCGACGGTACCTTTGGGCAACGCGCGCTCGCAGTCCAAACGGGACCCTCACCATCCGCGACTTGTCCGCCGAAGCTCAACGAGCGAAGGCGGAAAGCGGATGATCCAGTAACCCCCGGAATCAAAATGTCGGTCGGTGGTTACTGGATCCCCGCCCCGGTGCGCAATTGCGTACAAGGCGGGGCATGACACCGGAATTGCAAGAACGCCGCAGCGATTGCGAATTAGGCCGCCAGCGCGGCCTTGGCCTTCTCGGCAATCGCCTGGAACGCCGCCGGCTCGTTGATGGCGAGATCCGACAGCACCTTGCGATCCACCGTGATGCCCGACTTCGAGAGGCCGTTGATAAACACGCTGTAGGTCATGCCGTACGGGCGCACAGCCGCGTTCAGACGCTGGATCCAGAGCGCGCGGAAGGTGCGCTTCTTGCGCTTGCGGTCGCGAAACGCGTATTGCCCGGCCTTCTCGACGGCGGCCTTGGCAGCGCGGATGGTGTTCTTGCGGCGGCCGTAAAAACCCTTGGCGGCTTTGTAGACTTTCTTGTGCTTGGCGTGAGCGGTCACACCGCGTTTGACGCGAGACATGACTGGTATCCTTGATCAGATAAGATGACGGGATCGCCGCGCGGGCGCGGCTCGGCTGTAATGACGTGAACGCGATCAGGCGTTCGGCAAGAAGTACTTCTTGACGTTGTCGCCGTCGGTCTTGAACAGCACGCGGGTGCCACGGAGCTGACGAATCTGCTTCTTCGTCCGCTTGATCATGCCGTGGCGCTTGCCGCGCTGGGCGTGCATCACTTTGCCGGTGGCAGTCACCTTGAAGCGCTTTTTAGCGCCTGACTTGGTCTTCAGCTTGGGCATTTGGCTCTCCTGTGGCCGCAGAAAAACGCGCCCGAGGGGCGCTTTTGTGGCTTAAAATGCTCGTTAGAGCGTTGAAAGTGCTCAGGTTTTTCTCAAAAAGTGAGTCAACCCGCACGAACATCGACACGGCAGCCCTTGATCAGCCGGGCGATGAAGGTCGGGCTTATGGCAGAGGAAACGCCAAATGGCAACGATGAACCGCGGATCGCGGTGCAGTGACCAAGTCGCTGATATCATCAACATCCCGGCCCGGAGCGAGAGAAATGGCCCACTTTCAGCGATCGATTGCCCGTTTTGCCGCTTTTCCACGCCCGCGGAGCATGCGCTGGCTTCCGATATTGGCTGCATTCGCCGCGATAGCGACGGCGCCCGCCGCCGACGCCGCGACCAGGCGCAGGGCCACGGGAGCCTATGATGGCATCTGGAACGTGGTCTTCGCCACGACGCGGGGCAATTGCAGTTCCGGCTACAGCGTCCCCTTCACCGTGATAGGCGGCCGCGTCTCATCGGCTGGTGGTGGCAGGGTTTCGGGCTCGGTGAATCGCGCCGGGGCTGTTTCGGTTCGCGTTTCGGTTGGCGCTTCCAGGGCGAGCGGCGGTGGCCGGCTCGCCGGCGCCTACGGCGCCGGCGCATGGCGCGGTATTATCACCGGCGACTACTGCAGCGGCACCTGGCAGGCCACGCGGAGCTGACCCTCGGAAAAGGAAGCGGCCCGCCGGATCGTCCGACCGGCCGCCCTCAATTCCACTCACTCACATCAACGCGGCGCCAGCACCATCACGACCTGGCGTCCCTCGAATCTGGCGTCCTGCTCGACCTTGGCGAATTCGGCGACGTCGGCCTTCACCTTGTCCAGGAGCTTGGTGCCGATCTCCTGGTGCGCCATTTCGCGGCCACGGTAGCGCAAGGTGATCTTGACCTTGTCGCCTTCCTCGAAGAACCGCTGCATGGCGCGCATTTTCACGTCGTAATCGTGATCGTCGATCATCGGCCGCAGCTTGATCTCCTTGATCTCGACGATCTTCTGCTTCTTGCGCGCCTCGGCGGCTTTCTTCTGTGCCGAATACTTGAACTTCCCGTAGTCCATGATCTTACAGACGGGAGGATTATTGTTCGGCGAAATCTCGACAAGATCCATACCCGCCTCGAGCGCCATCTTGATGGCGACCACGGTCTCGACCGTTCCGTGGTTGGTGCCGTTCTGATCGATCAGCTGGATTTGCGCGTTGCGGATATCATCATTGGTGCGCGGCCCGTCTTTGGTTGCAGCGGGCGGGGCTCTGTTGGGACGGCGAATGGGTAACTCTCCAAAGTTGTGAAAGAAGGGCCGTAGTGTGAAGCAATACGCTCAAGACAGCAAGCGAACTCGCGGTCTGCGCCCGAAAACCGTCAAATGCGAGGCATTTCGGTCACGTCCGGCAAATATAGCGCGGAGGCCTGATCCGCAAGCGCCGGGCGGTCTCGTGCTTGACCGATAGAGCGTGCTCGCGGACAAAGCGGTAGGGCGAGAGTGACCGATCCAATGGCTGATTCAGCGACAAATTCAGCGCCAATCGACCAGGAACCGACCTTTATCGAGGTGGGAGAGGGCGCCGCGCGCCGCCGGATCGCTGTGCGCGCCCGTGCCGGCAGCGGCCCCGGACTATTCTGGCTCGGTGGCTTCAATTCCGACATGCGGGGGACCAAGGCGCTCGCGCTGGACGCGTGGGCTGCGGAACATGGCCGGACCTGTATTAGATTCGATTATTCCGGCCATGGCGAATCGGGCGGCGCTTTCATCGATGGCACCATCGGATGCTGGCTTGAAGAGAGCGTTGCGGTATTCGAGCAATTCTGCCGGGGCCCGCAGGTCGTGATCGGTTCATCGATGGGCGGCTGGCTGGCGCTGTTGCTGGCGCGCGCCATTGCCGAGCGTGAGGCGACGCAGGCGAACCTCGCCGGACTGGTGTTGATCGCGCCGGCGCCTGATTTCACCGAGCAATTGATGTGGAACAGCTTCTCCGACGAGGTCCGCGAGGAGATCCGGACTAAGGGCGTGTGGATGCGGCCGTCGGAGTATGGCGACGGCGCGCCCTATCCGATCACGCGCGCGCTGATCGAGGAGGGCCGCAACCATCTCCTGCTCGGCAGTGCCATCGACGTCGGATGCCCCGTGCGCATCCTGCAGGGCGCGCAGGATCCCGACGTGCCCTGGCAGCACGCCTTCGCGCTGGCGCACCGGTTGCCGGCCGAGGATGTGGTGTTGACCATGATCCAGGACGGCGACCACCGTCTGTCCCGCCCGCAAGACATCGCGCGGATCATCGCTGCGGTGGCGGAGATGGGGTGAGTTCTCACCGGTAGCTACGGTGTCATCGTCCGCGAAGGCGGACGATCCAGTACGCCGCGGCCTATCGATCAAAATCGCTTTCTCTGGAATACTGGATGCCCCGCCTTCGCGGGGCATGACGAGTTCGGGAGACAACACCGTGAACACCACAACCATGCTCCGCGCCTTCTGCGACGCCGTCGAGCAGCGCAACGGCAAGGCGTTCTCGGAACTGTTCACCGAGGACGGCGTCTATCACGACGTGTTCTACGGCGCGTTCGAGGGCCGGGCCAAAATCGCTGACATGATCGACGACTGGTTCTATCGCACAGCGACCGATTTTCGCTGGGACATGCACGATCCCGTCAGTGACGGCTACACGCTCTATGCGCGCTATACGTTCAGCTATCGCTCGACGCTGCCGGAGGCTGAGGGTGCGCGGGCGATGTTCGAGGGCGTCGCGGTCATGCGGCTGCGCGAGGGCATGATCATGGAATATCACGAGGTCGCCAACACCGCGCCGGCCTTCGTCGATCTCAAATTTGCGGCGGAGCGGATTGCCAAGATCGTGGCCAAGCAGGGCGCGGCGCTGAAGGCACGGCCGGAGATGAAACGGCATTTGGCGGAGTGACAACGCGCGCCGTGGCGGAGGTTAGGAAGCTTGCAGCCATTCCTGCCGAACGCTTTCATCGGCTTCACTCTTCGAAGCTCTCGCAGCCAGCGCGTCGAATTTCTCCCGCTTCATCAATTGCGACAGCGCCCAGACCGCTGCGCCGCGAACCAGCGGGCTTGCATCCTCGAGCAATCGCTCTGCTTCAGTCGCCAGCGCCGCATCCCCTGCATTGCCGATCGCGATCAGCACGTTGCGGACAAAGCGGTCGCGGCCGATGCGCTTGACCGGCGATTTCGAAAACAGAGCGCGAAATGCGGCGTCGTCGAGCCGCGCCAACTCTGCTAGCGCAGGCGCGCGCAATTCCGCGCGCGCGGCAAGTTTGGTTTCGCGGCCTTTTTGCGCGAATTTGTTCCACGGGCACACGGCGAGGCAATCGTCGCAGCCATAGATGCGGTTACCGATGCTTTTGCGGAATTCGCGCGGGATCGGGCCCTTGCTCTCGATCGTCAGATAGGAAATGCAGCGTCTTGCATCGAGCTTGTAAGGTGCAGGGAACGCAGCAGTCGGGCAGATCTCCTGGCAGGCATTGCATGAGCCGCAATGGTCGGTGTCGGCGGTGTCGCGCGGCAGCTCGGCAGCGGTGAAGATCGCGCCGAGAAACAGCCATGAGCCGAATTCGCGCGAGACGAGATTGGTGTGCTTGCCTTGCCAGCCTAGGCCCGCCGCCTGCGCCAGCGGCTTTTCCATCACCGCTGCAGTATCGATGAACACCTTTACGTCCTCGCCCGAAGCCGCGACCAGCCACCGCGCCAGCGTCTTCAGGCGTTTCTTGATCACGTCGTGATAGTCGTCGCCCTGGGCGTAGGCGGAGATTGCGCCGCGTGTGCGCTTTTCGAGGAGCGCGAGCGGATTGTCATCGGGTCCGTAATTGAACCCGAGCATGATGATCGACCGCACACCCGGCCACAGCACGCGCGGATCCATCCGCCGCTCGGGCTGAGCCGCAAGCCAGTCCATGTCGCCATGCGCGCCGTCATCGAGGAACTCGCGGAAATACTTTCCGGCATTGCCGAGCGCGCCGGGATCGGTGACGCCGATGCAATCGAAACCGAGCGTCGCGGCTTCGCGCACGAGCGCGGACTTTAGATCGGTGGCGGAGAGCTTGACGGCCTGGTTCAGAAGTCGAGGTCCACGTAGGTGCGTGACGCCGGAACGCCCGCCAGCCACTCGCTCAAGAGCGGGCGGAACGACGGGCGGGATTTCACCCGCGCGTACCACATCTTTGCCGCTTCGTCCTCGCTCCATGGCACATCGCCCAGATAATCGATCGCCGAAAGGTGCGCCGCGGCGGCGAGATCCGCGTAGCTCAGCCGGTCGCCGGCGAGGAAATTGCGCGTCTGCGCCAGCCAGCCGATATAGGCCAGATGATAGCGCACATTGGCCTTGGCTGCGCGGATCACGTCGGCCGCCGGCGCGCCGCCGCCATTCTCCTCGCTCATGAAACGCTTATAGATGCGTTCGGTTACCAGCGGGTTCGAGGCCTCCTCGAAGAATTTTTCGTTGAACCACGCCATCAGCCGCCGCACCTCGACGCGCTCCGCCATCGACGCCGGCAACAGCCGCCGCTCGCCCGCCTCCAGGCCGTGCGTCTCGTCGAGATATTCGGCGATGACGCCTGCGCCGGGAATCGGCGGAAAGCCGTCAGCCATCAACACCGGTGTGGTGCCCGCGGGATTGAGCACGAGAAACCCTTCACGCCGCTCCCAGGCTCGCTCTTCCACCAGGCGCAGGTCCAGGCCGTGTTCGCCCAGCACCAGGCGAATGAAGCGCGAATGCGGACAGAACGGATGATGATAGAGCGTGTACATGAAATCCTTGAACAATTCGCGGCGACGCTCAAGGAACCCGAGCGGTCAAGCCGCGTCATGCGATTCGCGACGCTAGAGCCTATTCGGTTCTGCCTGAAATCAGAACCGAATAGGCTCCAGCCTTTGTTTTGACGCGTTTTGTTTGCGCGAACCGGGATTCAGTTCGCCCGAAAACGCTATAGCCAAGCCGGCGCAAGAGGCAACTGTCTTTGGCGTTTTTTTGCGATTGCGGCATCGGGATGAATAGGCGAGAAGGACCCGGCCTTTCCAGTCAAAACGGACCCCCATCATGATGTCGGATGTAGTGAAGGCGGTGGTTCTCGGCATCATCGAGGGCGTCACGGAATTCCTGCCGGTTTCGTCGACCGGCCATATGCTGGTCGCGCAACGGTTCTTTGGGCTTGGTGAGGGCGCGTTCTGGCAGAGCTTTGTCGTGCTGATTCAACTCGGTGCGATCCTCGCCATCGTCATGCTCTATTTCGTCAAATTGTCGCGCGTCGCGCTTGGCATGTTCACCAACTCCGACGACCGGCGTTTCGTGATCGGCGTATTGCTGGCGTTTCTGCCTGCGGTGGTCATCGGCCTGGTTGCCGGCAAGTACATCAAGGAGTTTCTCTTCAATCCGTGGGTGGTGTGCTTCACCCTGATCGTCGGCGGCGCAATTCTGTTGTGGGTCGATCAACTCTATCTCAAGCCGACACAGCATGACGCCACACGCTATCCGCTGCTGATGTATCTGTGGATCGGCATTGCGCAATGCGTGGCGATGATTCCCGGCGTCTCGCGCTCCGGCGCCAGCATCGTGGCGGCGATGCTGCTCGGCGGCGACAAGCGATCGGCCGCGGAGTTTTCGTTCTTTCTCGCGATCCCGACCATGGTCGGCGCATTCGGCTATGATTTCTACAAGAACCGCGCCGAGATGACGACCGATCACATTGGTATCGTCGCGATCGGCTTCGTGGTCTCGTTTATCACTGCGGCGATCGTGGTGAAGACGTTCCTCACCTATGTCACCCGCCACGGGTTTACGTTCTTTGCGTGGTGGCGCGTCGCCATCGGCATGCTCGGCCTGATCGCGCTGGCGCTGGGGAAGTAGGTCTCGAATTGTAGGGTGGGCAAAGGCGCTCTTGCGCCGTGCCCACCATCCAGCATTGCGCTCGCGATGGTGGGCACGCTTCGCTTTGCCCACCCTACGAAAAAACTACGCGCTCTTCCTTTGAAACTGCCCGGCGGCGCGGAAGCGCCAGAGATATTGCGGGGCGATCGCTTCCATCGCTTGCGGCGTAATGCCGAGCCCCTGCAGCGTCAGACCAGCCGCCTTCGCTTCGTCCGACACGACATTGTCGACTTGCAGCATCGCCACCTGGTCCGGCGTCAGCTTCAACGGACCCGGCGCGAATTGCAGGAAGTGCGACTTTAGCCTCGCCAGTCCCCACGGCAGCGAAACCAGCATGCGCTTGCGGTCGGTGATCTTGAGGATGATTTCCATGATCTCGCGCATGGTCAGCACATCAGGCCCGCCGAGCTCGTAGGTCGCGCCCGGCTTGGTCTTGCCCTCGGCGGCGTCGGCGACCGCGTCGGCGACGTCGGCGACATAGGCCGGCTGCACCCGCGTCTCGCCGCCGCCGATCAGCGGCAGGAACGGCGATATCCGGGCAAGCGACGCAAAGCGGTTGGTGAATTGATCCTCGGGCCCGAACAACAACGACGGCCGCAGGATCGTGGCCGATGGCGCCGCCGCCAGCACGGCCTTCTCGCCAGCCGCCTTGGAGCGGAAGTAGGCCGAGGGCGAATTCTCGTCGGCGCCGATCGCCGATACATGCACCATCTGCGCGCCGATGGCGGCGGCGGCCTTGGCGATGGTTTCGGCGCCTTTGGTCTGCACCGCGTCGAAGGTCTGCGCGCCGCTCTCGGCCAGGGTGCCGACCAGGTTGACCACGGTTTCGGAACCGCGCATCACCGCCTCCACCGAAGCCGGGTAGCGCAGATTGGCCTGCACGGGGTGGATCTGGCCAACGCGGCCGAGCGGCTGCAGGTGCCCGGCCAGTTCGGGCCGCCGTACCGCCACCCGAATCCGATAGCCGCGCTTGGCCAGCGCCCGGACCACGTTTCGCCCCAGAAAGCCCGATCCACCAAACACCGTGATGAGCGTTTCCAGGTTCGCTGCCGCGTGCAGTGCCATCGGGGTCAATTCCTGCCGGTCAAATTCGAAGATATCGGTGGGATTTAGCGGATTCGCGATACGCCAACACGGCTCCGCTGTACAGCGGATTTCGGATGGCATTGAAGCGATTTGACAAGCGCGTGACCGATCCTTACTAACCCGCCCGGGCCCAGGTGGCGGAATTGGTAGACGCGCTGGCTTCAGGTGCCAGTGGCTTCACGGCCGTGAAGGTTCGAGTCCTTTCCTGGGCACCATCGCTTCGTTAGGCGATTGTTTCCACACAAGTAACGCAAAATCAGACGCTTAGGGCTACCGGCTTGGTACAAAAGGCTGGTACAAATGCCCCTCAGCATGTCTCGCCCGTGGAAGCATCCCGACAGCGGTGTCTATTGGTTTCGCAGGGCCGTTCCCGCGGACTTGCGCGCGCTCGTTGGCAAGCGCGAAGAGAAGCGCAGCCTGCAGACAAAGGACCCATCGATCGCGCGGCGGCGGCATGCCGACGCGTTGGCTGAGGTCGAGGCCCGGTGGTCCAATCTGCGCGGCGGGGGCCGCACGCTGAGCGAACGTGAGGCCCACGAGCTGGCTGCCGTCTCGCATGATCGCTGGCTGGAACTCTACAAGAACAACCCAAGCGAACAAACCACCTGGCGGGTCGATCTCGGCGATCGCCTCTGGCGGTCCCCGGCGGCTCTCGCGGGCCCGCTGGCGTCAAAATTTCTGTCTGAGTACGATCCCGACGTCGCAAAGCTCCGCGATATGGAGAATTGGTGCCGCGCCGGTGCCAAGGATTGCCTTGCGGCGCGTGGATTGGTGGTCGACCAAGAGAGCGAACTGGTTCTCGCCAAGGCGCTTAGTTTTGCCATCCAGCGTGCCAGCCTGACGCTTGCGGGTTACGCGAAGGGTGAATTCGGCGTCGGCCCGCGGGTTGGAGGGGCTGGAGGGGTGTGGCAAGGCAATTCTTCGGTTGTGCCCGACACGGGCTTGCCGGTGCCGCTCGCCGAACTCGCCAAGGGGTGGTCCGCCGAGCGCAAACCCGCCCAAAAGACGCTTTACGAATGGAGCCGTGTGCTACGCCAGCTCGAAGCCTTTCTGGGCCACGATAACGCCGGCAGAATCTTGAGCGAAGATCTGATTGCCTGGAAAGGCTCGATGGTTGAGGCCGGCTTGCGGCCGAAGACGATCCAGAACGCGAAATTGGCGCCGGTAAGGGCGATCCTGCAGTGGGGCGTCGACAACCGCCGGCTCGCGAAAAATCCAGCCGATCATGTCACGATCGAGGTCAAGGCGATCGCGACCGAGAAAAAGCGCAGCTTTACGGATGATGAAGCCCGCGTGATTTTAGCGGCATCCTTGCGGGAGAAGGATTCGGTCCGCCGCTGGGTGCCATGGCTGGGTGCCTATTCCGGCGCACGGGTATCCGAACTTTGCCAGTTGCGCGTCGAGGATGTGGTCGAGATCGACGGTATCCGGTGCATGAAGTTCGACCCTGAGGCGGGTCCGCTCAAGAACAGCAGCTCGGAACGTACGATTCCGCTTCATCCAGCGCTGATCGACAGCGGGTTTTTGAAGTTCGTCGCAAGCGTCGGAGCGGGCCCGCTCTTTCCCCATCTCCAGCCCGATAAATTTGGCAAGCGGGGTGGAAACGGCACCAAGGTCATTGGCCGATTTGTGCGATCGCTCGGCATCACCGACCTGCGCCTCTCACCAAGCCATTCCTGGCGCCACCGAATCAAAACGCTGGGACGCCGGCACGGGTTGGCGAAAGACCTCCTTGAGGCAATCACCGGTCACGGGCAAAAAAGCGTGGCTGACAGCTATGGGGAATTTCCGATGGAAGCCTTGTTTCGCGAGTTGAAGAAAATTCCCGCCCTCGATCTCAAGGCTACAAAAACTCCGGACCAGAGGTGAAGCCAAGCTACACGAACCTCACGATTAACAGTCTGATTTGAAACGGGTTTTGTGGGTGAACCCCTATCGCCATGACTCCCAGGCGTCGTTTTCATTTGACAGCAGCCGCAAGGTGGTGCTGTACTGTCCTCAGTCCCAGGACAGAGGACGGCTCGCATGAATGGGATTAAAAGCCAAGATATCGTGGTTTTGCTGAAGCTCGTAAGCCTTCAGGAGGAAGAGGAAAAGGGTTCGGGGGCGCTCCAATGGAGCTTCCCGAGTGAAGCACCGTATTCAGTGCGCGGGCTTGAGTCGCTCCTGGGCATCAGCAAGACCGAGATCAACGCCTCAATAAAGCGCAGCGTTTCAACAGGGCTGGCCATCAAAGACCGTGATTCCGGTCGGCCTAAGCCCAATCGCCGCAATCTTCATAGCTTCATCGTCCATGGCCTGAAGTTTGTTTTTCCTGCAAAGCCCGGCGCTATGACGCGTGGTATTCCTACCGCGTTCGCCGCGCCAATGCTCAAAGGCCAGCTGGTCAGCGGCGGAGAGTACATTTACGTCTGGCCGGCCGCCGAGGGACGTGACATGGGGCAGTCTGTACAGCCATTGTTCAAGAGCGTTCCCGAAGCCGTGCAGAGAGATGAGCGGCTGTATGAATATTTGGCTCTCGTGGACGCGATCCGGCTCGGAAATCAAAGAGAAGTTGGGCTTGCCGGAGATAGGCTTTCCGAAAGGTTGCTGAAGAAATGACCGTCAGAGGCCAACTTCTTCAGATGCTGCAGACCGTTGCGGAGGCGCTCGGAGACGATTTTCGCGAGCGGCTTGTATTCGTGGGCGGTTGCACGACCGCCCTTTTCATCACTGATGAAGTTACACTTGAAGGCGTAAGGGCCACGGACGATGTGGACCTTATTGTCGACCTCGCCGGATATTCGGATTGGGCGGAGCTGCAGGTGCAGCTCCGTGAAAAAGGGTTTTCGGAGTCACACGACGATACGGTCATCTGCCGGATGCGGCTCGGCGAACTTAAAGTCGATTTTATGCCCGATGATGCCGACATTCTCGGGTTCAGTAACCGTTGGTATGCGAAGGGAATCGCAACTGCGGTAACCTGTCCGCTAACCGACACCCTCGACATACGGCGCCTGACGCCGGAGTTGTTTATAGGCACGAAGTTGGAGGCCTATCTCGGTCGCGGCGAAGGCGATCTCTTCACGAGCCGCGATCTGGAGGACATCCTCCTGATTGTCGATGGCCGCCCGGAAATCGTTGCGGAAGTCTTGGCGGCGGACGATGACATCCGGCAGTTCATTGCAGAACAGTTCGCAGCTTTGCTCGATAATCCCGAATTCGATTATTTTCTCGAAGGCAATATTCGGGGACCGGAAGGGCGTGTTGACATCGTTCGCAAGCGTTTCATCGCCTTGAGCGGCGGCGGTGATTAGAATGGCGATCAATGTCAGTTGGCACAGCCAGACCGGCACGCGCACCAGCGATAATCGCGATTGCGGCGGCATTGGAATACGAGCCGATGAAGCGCTGTGCGTCGTTCTCGACGGATCGACGACCGCTCCCGACAGCGGCATACTTGCACGGCAGATCATACGCGACATGGTTGATTGGTACGTCGCTTCTGACGAGGAAATAAATTCGGAGAGCTTGACCGTGCAGCTGAGACAGCTTCACGGAACTTTGTCCCGGCTGCATCCCCGAGCTTCAGCCAGCTACATGATTATGCATATACAGGATGACGCGCTTCTCGTCATGCATGCCGGTGATTGTCTGTTGGGACGACGGGACAAAACGGATGAAATCGAGTGGTTAAGCCAGCCTCACACGCTCGCTAACGCCACGGGACATGTGCCGGTTGCGACAATAGCCGGGCTTACGACACGGCATCGACTGACCCGGAGTTTTCGCGCCCGGGAGTTTTTGGCCCCTGATGCGATGGAGTTGAATTTTGAGAAAGAGTTCGTCGTGGCGACAGACGGATTCTGGGCAGAGCTCGGTACGCAAGATCAAGCTCGCTTCCTGGAAGGTCAGAAGATAGCCATGCCGGTCGATGGAGATGATTGCAGTGCGCTCCGAATTTGGCTTCTCGATACAGAGCGGGATACCCGCGTACGATATGACGAAAAGAGCACTCATGGTTTTTACGCGAAAATACGGTCGTGAAGCGCGGCCGATTTCAGGTCGCTCAGTCCTGGCTGCCGCCATAGTACATGTCGCGTTTGGGACGCTTCAACAGATCTGGCCTGGCTCTCCAAACCCCTATTAGGTTGAGTCTGTGCGTGATTGAGCTCTGGAATAACGCGATGATGAATACTTTGCTGGCACTCTCCGACCATGACCTGGACGGAGAATTGAAGAATCCGAATGCGCTCCGTCTCTATCCATCACGTGGAACGAGCGATGCCGAAGGCATCGAGATTCTTTGGGCTCCGTTTGACTTCGTAAACCGGAATGCCCGGATCGTAATCGTTGGAGTAACGCCGGGGCCGAACCAGGCGCGGCGCAGCTACAAGTCTGTGCGGGTGGCTGTCGCTAAAGGTGACGATCCCCAGGCAGACCTTGAAAGGATAAAGGCCGAGTCATCGTTCCGCGGCGATATAATCGAACCGAATTTGAAGTCACTCTTGGAGCATAGTGGCCTGGCCGAACGCGCCGGTATCGCGGACATCGACTATCTTTGGACCAAAGAGGCGTCCAAGGTGCATTTTACATCGACCATCCGATACCCGACCTTCATCAAGGGTAAGATGTTCAACAACCAAATCGATTCTCTCGAGCATCCGGAACTCAGGAAGTACGTGGAAACCCGTCTTGCCGAGGAGCTCGCGAGCGTACCAACCGATGCCGATATCGTGGCGCTTGGCCAAAAAGGCCCCAAGATCGTCCGCCATGCAGCCAAAGCTGCGGGGATCGATCCTGGACGGGTTGTGGCACTCCCTCATCCGTCAGGCAGTGCGACCGGCGCAGTGCGCGATTTTCTATCGAAACAGAAGACGAAAAGCGTCCGGCCCTGCCGCTGCATGCTTTGTGATCGCACCCGCATCCCCAAGGGATGGGATTTATCCAACCGTTTTCAGGTCCACGACCTCGTTCACGGAGAAAGCGGCGAGCGGAAGACGGGTTAGGTTAGTGCCGTCTCAATTAAAGCGCACCCTGTGATTACCGTCTCACGAGGGCTATTACCCTCAGTTCCGGCATGGGAGCGACCCTGCTAACCGAAGGCCGATTGGAGAGCCGTCAGGCGCTTCGCGGACCGCTAAGACTGGTAGGACCCACTAAATTATAACGTTATTTCAATGACATAAGGGTTCGCAGTTTTATTCTGAATGGCGCGCCAGTGATCTCAATGTGTTATTGATCATTTCGCAGTTTCAGTCCGAGCCTTCTTCAACTTTTCTCCAATAGGAATTGGGGCTTCTTATCTCCAATAGGAGATTGGGGCGCGGTATCGGTGATTCAATCTCCGGTCGTGAGAAGGATCCGCCGCGAGGGCGGGGGCTTTTCAGAGGGATGAAGGAGTCAAGTGCATCCGGCTGCTCTCAAGCTCGCCTCCTCAACGGGTGGGCGCATCTGGTACACCGATGAAGTCGCCTCGTAAAAACTCGATTGAAGTCATCCACGTGGCAAAACCGATCTGCGCAATCGGTTCACCCGTTCGGCGGCCCCATCTAAGAGAGACCCACATGGGTCGCTAGGATACGGTGTTCACTTATGTCGATACTAAGACTCAGGTTGCTAGTTGGTTTTCTTGGCGAGCGAGCACAGTTTGGATGGTGGCCGACCGCATTCTATGAGCCGTCGGGCCGACTGTTCCTTGAGCCTATCTTTTCGAAAACACCGCAGGTCGCCCAATATCATGGGGTAGTAGAGGCTGCCCGCCGTCTCCACGACGAACACCTGAATGTGGGGACCTATCACCTTTTCCGCCTTCCGGAGGAAATGGAGCAGGATCTCCATATACTGGTGCAAAGCGGGTCCAAGGAATCGTCGCCTGCGGATCTCTATCGAGATAAGCAGACCGCACTCGACGCCCTCACCAACATGATTGGCTCTGCAAAGAAGGAGGGTGTGGGGCCTGTATCAATCGGAAGTGTGGGGGATATTGCCGACCATCTGACAGAAATTGCCTCGATTTATCGTTCGGCCTTTTTGTCCAACACCCAATCTTTCCCCTACCTAGTGAGATAGCTGTGGCCGAGGCGGCTCTTTACACGACTCAATTGCAGGCAGGCTTGGGTCTCGTTAACGAGACCAAAGCGCTGCTGGAATTGTGGTCGCCGGGTATGTCGGCGTCACAGCTACATCAGTTGGCCCTGGACTCCGGAAGGTTTCCTACTGTCACCGCTCGACGTCTACGCAATATTATCGCTGAATGCTTTGCTCCTCGCTACCTGATTGCTAATGGAACTCCGGCTGAACATCTGAAGCAAGTCTTGGGTGCCGTCACCGGATCGGACCTGGCTCAGCTCATGCTAATATTTGCAGGACGGGCTAACCCAATCTTGAGCGATTTTATTCGTGATGTTTATTGGGCCAGGTACGCTGGTGGCTACGCCGAAATTTCCAATGAAGATGCGCGGGCTTTTGTGGAACGTGCTATCGACGACGGAAAGATGGCGAAGCGCTGGTCTGAGTCTACGGTCAGACGGGTTTCCGCCTATTTGACCGGGTGCTGTGCGGACTATGGCTTGCTTGAGCGTGGGTCGCGATCGAGCCGTCGAATACTGCCGCTTCGGATCTCGTACCCCGCTTCAGCGTATCTTGCTTACGATCTTCATTTCGCGGGCGTTGGAGACAATGCACTGCTGACCCATCCCGATTGGCAACTATTTGGATTAGCCCGAGAGGATGTGCTTGAGGAGCTCAAGAAACTCTCCCTCAAGGGGCATCTCATAATCCAGGTGGCGGGCGAAGTCGTTCGGATCAGTTGGAAACAACCGAGCATGGAGGTGCTTTGCGATGTCCTCTCTCAGGGCTGATTTTGACGAACTGCGCGAGCGCATCCGGCATGGGCGCGAGCTCGGCCACGCCAGTTTCGAACCTATTTACTACCTGATCTTTTCGCCAGATCAGATCCTGGAGGCGAAGCGTCAAACGCCTGCGTGGGTGGCGAAGCTTCATCAAGAGGGTTGGGGCGTTCACACATTTTCGATCGCCGAGAACCTCTGGGATCTCCTTCAGCGCGATCCATTCTGGTCGCTCTGTCTCATGGAGGACAAAGCCTCGCCCCTCGACTGGGCGCGCACCAATAAGGCGTTGGCCGACATTGTCACGACAGGCGGCGGCCTGCTTCGCCGCATGGAGGAAGCGCTTAAGCCGCTCGAAGCTAAGCCGAATGCTCTCCTGTTGGTGACGGACCTGGAGGCGCTCCATCCGTTTCTGCGGATTGGAGCGATCGAAAGTCAGCTCCAAGGACAATTCCATGTACCGACTGTTTTCCTCTATCCCGGCGTTCGAACAGGAAAAACCCGTTTGAAGTTTCTGGGTTTCTACCCGGAAGATGGGAATTACCGGTCGGTCCATGTTGGCGGTTAGAGAACTAATAAGCGGCTGGGAGACAACGCTATGAACATTCGGCAATTGTTTGATCCGTCCAAGGATATTTACAGGACGATCGAAAAGGTTATCACCTATAGCGCTGCGCAAGAAGAGCGCCTGAAGGCTGAGATCTCCGAATATGTCGTGACCGAGAGCATCGAGGAGCAGTTCCGCAAGCTTCTCGATCGCATGCAGCTCGCCATGGAGGCGGGCGGAGAGAACGAGGTCGGCGTCTGGGTGTCAGGGTTCTACGGCTCGGGCAAGAGCTCGTTCACCAAGTATCTTGGCCTCGCCTTCGACAACCAGCGCACGATCGACGGAACCCCGTTCATCAAGCACCTGCAGGACCGCCTGCATAAGCCCCAAACGAAGGCGTTGCTCAGCACGGTCGCGCAACGCTTCCCTGCAGCGGTTGTCTTGCTCGACTTGGCCAGTGAGATGCTGGCGGGCGCAACTATGGAAGAGGTTTCCACGGTCCTCTATTTCAAGGTCCTCCAGTGGGCCGGTTATTCGCGGAACCTTAAGGTTGCTGCTTTCGAGCGAATGATCGAAAAGGACAATCGCACCGAAGAACTGCATCGGCGTGTCGCAGCGGCCTTGCCGGGCGCATCCTGGGATCGCGTTCAAAACAATCCGCTTGCGATCGATGGGCTCATCCCAAAGATCGCGCATGAGATGTATCCGGGACTGTTCCCCGAGGCCAAGTCCTTCTCGTCAAGCACGGAGGGCTTCTTTCAGTTCGAGGATCAACGCGTCCAGGAGATGATCGACATTGTTCGCGAGAAGAGCGGCAAGCAGAACATCATCTTTATCGTCGACGAGGTCGGGCAGTATGTCGCGTCACGCGACAACTTGATCCTCAATCTCGACGGCTTGGCCAAGAACCTCAAACGACTGGGTGACGGGAAGGTCTGGATCATATCCACGGCGCAGCAGACCCTGACCGAGGATGACCCGCGGGCGGCCCTGAATTCGGATAAGCTTTATAAGCTCAAGGATCGGTTTCCGATCCAGATCGACCTCGAATCCAGTGATATCAAGGAGATCTGTTATCGCCGGTTGCTCGAGAAATCACCGGCCGGCGAGGAGCAACTGGGAGAGCGGTTTGATACCCACGGCCAGGCGCTTCGGCACAACACCAAGCTGCAGGACGCGAAGTATTACGACGCGGACTTCAGCCGTGAGACGTTCACTAACCTCTATCCTTTCCTTCCGGCTCATTTTGATATCCTTCTGCACCTCCTGGGCGCCTTGGCGAAGTCGACCGGCGGCATTGGCCTGCGGTCGGCCATCAAGGTGGTCCAAGACGTGCTCAAGGGAGAGGGTGGGTCGACGGCGATGGCCGACCAACCTGTTGGCTGGCTCGCGACTACCGTTACGCTCTACGACGAGCTGGAGAAGGACATTCGGCGCGCGTTCCCATCGATCCATCAAGCTGTCGGGAAGGTCCTCATTCGGTTTCCGGACACGCAGCGACATCAGGACATCGCGAAAACCGTTGCCGTCTTGCAGATACTAGGCAATTTGCCGGTGACCCTGCAGAACGTCGCTAGCCTGATGCATCCGTCGGTTACCGCCCCGTCTCAGCTCGAAGAGGTACAAAAGTCGGTCGAGGAAATGCTCGGCGACGTGCACGTGCCGCTGGGCGAGAAGGATGGCAGCCTCGTTTTTCTGAGCGAGAAGCTTCGGGATATCGAGCAGGAGCGCGGTGCGCTGGCCTTGCGTTCGGTGGACGTTAGGCGCGCCTTCAATGACGCCCTGCGCGAGGTTTTCGATCCGCTGCCGCGGGTCAATCTGCATGGGACCTTGGCCGTTGCATCAGGCCTCAAGGCGCAAACGGGCAGTGCGGTGACCAGCCTTGCTGGCGATCAGAATCCTATCCAGACGGTCGTCGAGTTGGTGCCTGCGGCAGACTACGACGCCGCGCGCAATCGCATGCTCGACGACTCGCGCAGCCGTACAGGGCGAAACGCCATCGGCCTGCTGGCTCGGGCGAATCCCGAACTGGACGACGTTGCCAACGAGATTTACCGCAGCCAGCGCATCGCCGAACTTCATCGCAATGAACCCGACCAAGAGGTCCGGGATTATTGCGGGGCGCAGCTTGATCGGGCATCTAAGCTTGCCGTTCAGCTTCAGAGCAAGATCAAGCAGACCCTGCAGGGCGGATCGTTCGTTTTTCGCGGGCAGGCCACAGCGGTGTCCGCCCTCAATGTTGATTTGTTGGAAGCAGCAAAGAAGCTCCTCACCGACGTCGCCGAGCAAGTCTTTGACCGCTACGCAGAGGCGCCAGTCCGAGTCGCGACAGACACTGCCGAAAAATTGCTCAAGGTCGCTAATCCTGCGGCCATAAGCAGCAGTCTAGATCCGCTTGGTCTAGTGCAAATAGTCGCTGGTCGTGCCTCTTTTCGCTCCGACCATAAGGCCATGATCAGCATACGCGACTACATCGACAAGCGTGGCACGGTCGATGGCAAGCGACTGCTCGACGACTTCAGCAGCGATCCCTTTGGATGGTCGCCCGACACCGCCCGCTACATCCTCGCCGCCATGCTGATGGCGGGGGAAATCAAGCTCAAGGTCTCTGGACGTGAGGTTACCGCGGCGGGGCAGCAGGCGATCGACGCCCTGAAGACCAACAACTCGTTCAAGCCAATTGGCGTGGCGCTGCGCGACGAGCGCCCGTCTATCGAGATGCTCGGACGGGCCGCCGAGCGGTTGACGGAACTGGTCGGCGAAACGGTCATTCCCCTTGAACAGGAAATCAGCAAGGCGGCCGCGAAGCATTTCCCTCGCTTCCAGCACGACTATGGTTCGCTGTCGGAAAAGCTGAGCGGTTTGGGCCTTGGCGGCGCCGATCGGAGTCGGACTCTGAATAAGGACATCGCCGATGTCCTGTTCACCGACGCGTCCGATGCTCCGCAACGGTTGGGGGCGGAGGACTCCGCCATCTATGACAACGTGAAATGGGCGTTCGAAGCAAAGCGGGCGCTGGACAACGGCCTCGACGCGACCGTGCGCGAGCTCCAGTCCCATCGCCACGAGATTGAGGAGCTGCCCAACACGGGCGCCCCTGGGGAACTCCGAAAGGAACTGGGTGAAGATCTGGGGAACTTGTCCGAGCGCTTGAAGAAAGAAGAATTTTTCAAGCATGCCGCCGACCTCAGTTCGCTTCTCACGCACATCAAGGGCCGAGTACGGGACGCGGTGATCTCCCTCTCGGACCAGCAGAAGCTGCGATTGAAGGAGAGCGTCGAGGACCTGCAGCGCGTGCCTGAATGGGCTGGGCTCACGCAGGAAGAACGCGGCAATGCTGCCACGCGGTTAGAGGCGCTGGCGCTGACGGTTTCGGAGAACCTAATTGGACTCAAGAAACTGCTGGCCCGCGACTATGACATCAGCAGCACGATCGACGACCTCAAACGATCGATCACCCGACAGCATCAGGAGAGGCAGCGCCAGGAGTTCGACGAGGAAGCAGCAAAGATCAAAGTTGAGAAAACCGCGAAGCTGTCGCGGTCGATCTCGGTCCCAGCAAAACTCGCCTCGGCCGGCGAACTGGACGCGCTGATTTTTCAGCTCAATGAGCTGAAAGCGCAGCTGTTGCTTTATGATGAAATCGATGTGTCGCTCGTCCTCGGCGGAGATGCGTGACGATGGCGTTTGATCAGATCACCCGCAACCGGCTGCAGCGCTTCGTTACCGAGGCGCGACGTACGCTAGAGGAGGAATTCACCCGTCAGTTGCAAAATGACTACGGGATGGACCCGGTCTCCGGGACCGTGGCGCCGTTCGAGAGCCTCCGGCATATCAACGACCAGCAGCGCGAGAGCGCCCGCATCCTGCGCGATACGCTGGCCCACTATTGCGCGAGCTCGGATACTGACGCCAAGTCCGGGTTGGACCGCATCGTGCGTGAGCAGGCTTTCACGGTGCTCAACCGCTTGGCGGCCTTGCGGATGGCCGAGGCGCGCGGGCTGCTGATCGAGTCCGTCGGCAACGGCTATCAGGCCAAGGGTTTCCAGCTCTATTCCCGACTGGCCGGCGCGGCCCTGGGCGAAACCGGTGACGCCTACCGCGTCTACCTGCACAGCATCTTCGACGAGCTGTCCCAGGATCTGCCCGGGCTTTTCGACCGCTTTTCGCCGCAGGGGCGCCTGTTCCCGCGCGAGGCGGCTTTGATCCAGGTCCTCGAACTCATCAACCACGGCGAGATCGATCCGCTCTGGGCCGAAGATGAGACGATCGGTTGGATCTACCAATATTTCAATTCCAAGGAAGAGCGCAAAGCGATGCGCGACGCCTCCCAGGCGCCACGCAACAGTCGCGAACTTGCGGTGCGCAACCAGTTTTTCACGCCGCGCTATGTGGTGGAGTTCCTGGTCGACAACACGCTGGGCCAGCTCTGGTTCAACTGGACCGGCGGGCAGACATGCCTGCACGACCGCTGCCAATATTTGCTCGTCAAACCCGATGAACAGCCCGAGCCAGCGAAACGGCTGCGCGATCCGCGCACAGTCAAGCTGATCGATCCGGCCTGCGGCTCGATGCACTTCGGACTCTACGCTCTCGACCTGTTCCTGGAGATCTACCGTGAGGCCTGGGATTGGGAGCAGGCGCACGGCCCTGGCTGCCTAGATACGGAGACTGGTGGCAGCCTCGATCTGAAGCCGCTGTCTCAGACTTATGCCGACCAGGCGGCTTTCTTGCACGACATGCCGCGGCTGATCATCGAGCACAACATCTACGGCGTCGATATCGATCCGCGCGCGGCGCAGATCGCCTCCCTGGCGCTGTGGCTGCGGGCGCAGAGGGCCTGGCATGAAGCGGGCGTGAAGGCCAAGGACCGGCCGCGAGTCGGACGTGGGAATGTCGTGGCGGCGGTGGCGCCGCCGGCCGAAGTGGAGTTGCGCAAGCGTTTCATGGAAGGGCTTGATCCGCTGGATGCCGACCTGTTCGAGAGGACGCTGTTTCTGCTGAAGGGGCTGCCGGAGCTCGGCGTGCTGCTCCATGTAGAAAAGGAGCTACCAAGCCTGATTCGGAACGTCTTCGGCGAGCATGGTGCGTTGTTCAAGGACGCGGACATAGCTCAGTGGCAGAAGGCTGAAACGCGGTTGCATGAGGCGCTGACCGAATTCGCTAGTGCAGCGCGGTCCACCTACCAGGGGAGGCTTTTCGCCCAGGATGCCTTGCAGGGGCTGCGGATCATCGAACTGACGCGAGAGGTTATGGACGTGGTTGTAATGAACCCGCCATTCGGCGCGTTGGCCGCGGTCACAAAGGACCAACTCGTGAAGACCTATCCTCGTAGCAAGAACGACCTGCTCTCCATCTTCGTTGAGCGCGGTCTGGAGCTATTGCGAGGCGGTGGCCGCCTGGGCGCGATCACTTCGCGCACCTGCTTTTTTCTCAGCAGCTTTCAGAAATGGCGCGAGGAGATCGTGCTGGGCATCTCCCGACCTGAGGTCATGGCCGATCTGGGGTTTGGCGTGATGGATGATGCCGCAGTTGAAGCTGCCGCCTATGTGCTGGAGAAGCAGGCATGACGACCTTCCTGCGTTTACTTGCGGACAAGGACAAAGCCAGCAGCTTGCTGGCGACATGCAAGGCCTTACGTACCAATTCTGATAGTGCGGGGCTGTTCGAGGTTTCGCCTGAGTCATTTCGTGCGGTGCCCGGGGCTCCGTTTGCGTATTGGGTAAGTGAGGCGGTGCGTCAGGTTTTTGCCAACCTGCCAGCATTGGAAAACGAGGAGAATGTTGCCCGACAAGGTGGAGTCAATGGCGACGACTTTCGTTGGCTCAGACTATGGCTGGAGCAATCCAATCAGCCAGATGGAAAATGCACATATGTTCCTGTAGCCAAAGGCGGAGCCTTTGGCACCTTCTATGGCGATCTTCACTTGGTCGCACGTTGGAACGTGGATTTACGAACTTTTCATTCTTTTAATGGACTTCCGCATCGACCATCGCTCTTGCCAGCCTCTGCAGAGTTTTATTTCCGGCCCGGCCTCACATGGCCACGGCGTACGAATGGCCTCAGCTTTCGCATGATGCCTAGGGGCTGCATTTTTGCCGACAAAGGGCCGGCTGTCTTTGTAGCGGGCGATAAGTCCGAAGCATTGTTATCCCTTTGCGCAATCGTTAACAGCAAAGCCTTTGGTCTGCTGGTTTCAGTGCAATTGGCGCGTACCGAGCTGGCGCAATCCTTCGAAGTTGGATTGATCCAACAAACCCCAGTTCCCGAAATTAGCACTGAACAGCAGGTGACTCTGTCTGCACTTGCCCGGCGCGCTTGGACTCTCAAGCAAAGGCTCGATACCGTAGAGGAAACCTCTCATGCCTTCCTGCTTCCTTCGGCCCTACGCGCCCGTCTAGGTGACTACGACCCACCGGCCATCGAGGAGGAACTGGTGCGCATACAGGCCGAGATCAACGCCATCGCCTTCGACCTCTATGGCTTTAGCGGGGCCGACCGCGTCGCTGCGCACGCGGGCAATGGCCCGCTGACGGAGCGCGAGATCGAGGCCAGCGAAACGGTCGAGGATGACGCCGAGGACGAAGACAGCGCCGCCGCGATCGACCAAAGCGCGGGGCTGCTGAGCTGGGCCGTGGGTGTGCCTTTTGCCCGCTTCGACTGGCGTTTGGCGACGGGTGAGCGCAGCATCCCTCCTGAGCCGGAACCCTTTGACCCACTGCCGACAAGAAGCCCCGGCATGCTGCCCGAGGGCGCGGCTCCGTTCCACACCCATCCGGGCATCCTGGTGGACGACTCCGGTCATCCGCACGACCTCGCCCGGCTGGTGGAAGAAGTGCTCGCCCGTGTCGAAGCCCCCGTGCCATCGGATGTACGCCGCTGGCTGCAACGCGATTTTTTTCCCTTCCACCTGCAGCGCTATTCGAAGAGCCGCCGCAAGGCGCCCATCTATTGGCCGCTCTCAACTGCATCTGGCAGCTATACGCTCTGGCTCTATTACCCGAGTTTGA
Organism: Bradyrhizobium sp. sGM-13; assembly: GCF_018398875.1. Lineage (GTDB taxonomy): Bacteria > Pseudomonadota > Alphaproteobacteria > Rhizobiales > Xanthobacteraceae > Bradyrhizobium. Next base: position 151,971 of record NZ_JAGWDK010000006.1, read on the forward strand.
CAAGCCAGACGCTCTACACCGCGGTCAACGACTTTATCGAGCCGAAGCTGAAGCAGGTCGGCCAGGAGGTTGCCACGCTGCGCAACAAGGGCGGGGCGCGCACACGCGAAGACGAGAAGAGCTTCGAGGCGCTGCAGTCTCTGGACCTCGAGCTGATCGAGCTGCGTGATGTCCTGCTACAGATTGCACCGACCTATCGCCTGAACCACGATGACGGCATTCAGATCACCGCAGCACCGCTTTGGCCGCTCTTCCGCCACAAGCCCTGGCAGAAATTGCTGAAGGACACTTGGGCAAAACTAGCGAAGGGCGATTACGACTGGACGCATCTCGCCATGGCCAACTGGCCCGACCGGGTGCGAGAGAAGTGCAAGACCGACAAGTCTCTCGCCATGGCTCATGGCCTGGAGGAGCTCTACGTCGAACCTGAACCGAAGAATGCGAAGAAACGCCGGGGGGCAAAATGAGCATTATGCAGCAATCGAGCAAGGCGCAGGACAGGACCCTGGGCGTCTGGTTCCAGCAAATCCAGCAGGGGCAGATCAAACTGCCCCGTTTCCAGCGTCTCGAAGCGTGGGACCGCGGACGTGTGACCAGCTTCCTCAACACGATCATCAATAACCTGCCTGTGGGGGTCACGCTGGCGCTAGAAGTCGCCGGCAAGGGAAAGTTCATTTCACGCTACATCAGTAGCGCGGAGCCTGCCGTGCCCGGTACCGTGACCCAGCATCTCCTCGATGGCCAACAACGGCTGACCGCGTTCTGGCGGTCGGTGCACAACAACTACGAATGGGAGGCTTATTTCATCGACTTGCCAGAGTTCGATCGGATCGGGGAGGCATCGGGCGAAACGGCGATTCGCTGCATTCCGAGATGGGTGAACAAGAACAAACTGCGCATGCCGCGGTGGGCCGAGGATCCCGCCCAGTGCCTCGAACGTGGCCTGGTTCCGCTCTCGCTCCTTCGGCCCGAGGACATCTCGGGCGAGATCGAGGGCTGGGTGAAGATGGCGTCCTTGCCGTTAAAGCCAAAGCCCGATGAAGCGGATGCGTTCACTAAGCTCGAGGACTACAGCGCGTTCCAGGACCGGCTCAAATCGAAGATCTCTGCTTTGCGCGAGCGGGTCAAATTCTTCAATCTTCCGTACCTGTCTCTGCCTGCTGAAACGGAGAAGGAGGTGGCACTGCAGGTGTTCATCAACATGAACACCAATAGCAGGCCTTTGTCGCTTTACGATATAATCGTCGCTGAGGTCGAGAGTGTAAACGAAGAATCGCTTCATCAACGCGAAGCAAGCCTGCATGAGAAGTGTCCTCACGCAGCCAGGTACGGGGAGCTTCGTGATCTGATCTTGTCGACCTCGGCCCTCTTGCAAGACCAACTGCCTAACAATCGGGGCATGATCGACATGGACAAAAAGGTGCTTGTCGACAACTGGCCGAAACTGGAGCGCGGGTTGGAGCGCATGGCCGCTTTCTTGGCTGGCCAAGGCGTTTTCGACCAGGCCCGCCTGCCGACCAACGCGGTCCTAGCGGTCATCGCAGCCAGTTACGAATTCATCCCCGACGATGGAGATTTTCTTGCCAAGGCGGAGAGATTGCTTCGCCGCTACCTATGGTCGGCGTTTTTCACCGATCGATACGAGAACACAGCGGCGACACGCGCTTTTGCCGACTTCAAGGCAATCAAGGCCCTCCTGCAACGGCCACAATTCACGAATGAGGAAGAGCTCACAGTTCCTGTGTTGAACCGGTCAGAGTACCCGCTCGCCAATGCCGACTCTCTGATGGCCGCAGGATGGCCCAAAGCGATGGGCATCGAGGCTCGTGGTATTTTGGCGATCACTACATATCTGGGTGCCTACGATTTTGCGGACAACAAGAGGGCCTACTACGAGAGCGTTCAAGATCGCGAATATCATCACATATTTCCCGACGCGCTCCTTAGCGAGGTGGAGATCAACAGTTCTCTGGCATTGAATTGCGCCCTCATTACCTGGAAGACTAACCGCGCTATCGGTCGGAAAGATCCGCTCGCCTATCTTCAGGAAAGGGTCGCGTGGGCGGATGCCGGGGTCGTGGCGGACCGATTGAAATCTCACTTAATATCCTTCGATTTGCTATCGAATGCTCACTATGCGGATCTACAGGGCGCCGCACTAAAGGAAAAACTCTCGAAAGATTTCGACGACTTCCTGCGGGATCGCGCCAACCTAGTCGTCGCGGCAATGGAGTCTTTGGCGGCGGGAGCCAGTCCGTCGATCGAGGCATTGTGGTCGTCCCGCCAAACAGCCAACGGCAGTGTAGCGGCATGAGTATCGCTGATTTCATCCGCGACGCCGTCCTGCGCCCGCGCTTGCGCGAGGCTGGCTGCATGGTCGTCTATGACCCGGACCGCCGCTATCACAGCATTTGCACCGGTTTGGATGATGACCACACGCGCGTGATCGATGCGTCGGAAAGCAGCATCGAAAGCCGCCTGGCCGCAATCATGGCGTTGCGCGAGTGCGCTCGTCCCAAAAGCGACCTGGACGCGGTTCTGATCTATGTGCCCAAGATGCGTCCAGTGACCGATGAAGAGAAGCAAGTAGATCCATTCTCGATCTATGCAGAGAGCGGCGCGGTATTCCCCCGAGACGATGGCGACGAATATCTGAGCCTTTGCCTGCGGGCGAAGCCCGACCACGGGACCGATGTTCGCCGCGTGTTCGCGGGTTCTCCGAACGGGCCTGCCTTCTCAGTCATTAACGCGATCGGCGGCGGCACCAGCTGGCCGCAACTACGATCAGCGCTGAAGGTCGAATCCGGGCGCGAGATCTTGGCCGCTCTGTTGGCGCCGAGCGCACGGCAGGCGGAAGCGCTCACTGACGGTTGGATTCAGGAGGCCCGCGATTTCTTACAGGCGACACTCGGGATGAGCGTCAAGACGCGGGGCAAAACCTGGAACGCACTCGCCGACGAGCTTTGGCGGTTCGTGCTGTTCAGCGAATTCGTGTTCGATCTGCCGGTGGCATTGCCGGACGCGCTGAAGGGCGTGCCGCATGCGCCCGCCGAGGCGAAGCCAATCGTTGAGGATGTCTGCGATCGCCTGCGCAGCAACCCGAGCACCCGTAACTCGTACATCGAACGGGCCGAGGCGATCGAAGCCGAACTGGATCTGCCGGGTCAGTGCAGTTCGATTGAGGACCTGGGCGAACGCGACACGTTCCCATTCGAGGAGCGAACCTTCCTCAAGGCTGCAATTAAGGGGATTTCGGCCAACGACACTGACGTCACCCGTCGCGTGCTGGCGCGCCAGAAGAACTCAGTGTGGCTGGGGAAGGGCGAGAGCCAGGCTCAGTGGGAGCTGATTCGCGCCGGTCTCAGCCTCGTAGAGGCCTGCGACGACTATGAGCGTCTGCTGCCCGACCATGCGCGCTCCCAGGCCGATCTGCTGGATTTCTACCTAGGCAGCCTGCGGGAAGCGGATCGGTTTCAGCGCGAGTTCGAGCAAGCGGTCGGAGACTTTCTGGATCCGCATGGCCTGATGCAGGAAGTCATCGACCATGCGCGGGCGCGCTATCGTCGCCTCGCCGAGAAGGTGCAGACGGTCTTCGTCAAGCATATCGAAACGACCGGATGGCCTCCGCAGGGGCGCCTGGCCAATTCGGATGTCTTTGATCGCCTGCTGGCGGATCGCTTGAGAGAAGGCGGCCGACGGGTGGCCTATCTGATGGTTGACGCGCTGCGCTATGAACTCGGCGTGGTGTTGGAGAAGATGCTGGCGGAAGACGGGCCGGTCGAGCTGCAGGCAGCCTACGCCCAACTTCCGACGATCACGGTCGTGGGAATGGCAAGCCTCCTGCCCGGCGCTCGGACTGAATTGACGCTCGGCCTGGAGGCGGACTCGCTGGCGCCCAAGCTGGGCGGTGCGCGTGTCGGCAACGTCAGCCAGCGCATGGAGATTCTGCGGAAGCGCTTCGGCGACCGTTTCCAGGAGATGTTGCTCAACGACTTCGTTCGCGGCAAGCCGAGAATCTCCGAGAGGGTTGATCTCCTCGTTCTGCGGTCCACCGAGATCGACAGCCAACTGGAGAGCAACCCCGAGACCACCCTCGGCTTGATCCCGGGGACACTGAAGCTCGTCCGCGTTGCGCTCTATAAACTTCGCGGCATGGGTTTCAAGGAAGCGATCATCGTGACCGACCACGGCTTCTTCCTGAATGCCCAGGCCAAAGCCGGCGATGTGTGCATCAAACCCCAGGGCAATTGGCCGGTTATTGCGCACGATCGGATGATGTTGGGTGACGGCAACGCTGACACGCACAGTGCGGTCGTCGGCGCCGAGAAACTCGGCGTTCGGGGCGATTTCACACAGATCGCAATGCCTCGCAGCATGGCGCCTTACCGAGCGGGACACCTCTATTTCCACGGCGGCGCCTCTCTCGCCGAAGCGGTCGTGCCCGTGCTCGTGGCGCGCTTGGACACGGATGAGCATGCCGTGGTCGGCAAGGTGACCGTGGAGCTTTCCTACAAGAACGGCGCCAAACGCATTACGACGCGCGTTCCGGTGATCGATATCCGGGTGCAATCCGACGACATGTTCTCGCAGGACGTGAGCGTCGAGGTGCTGATCGAGGCGCAAGACGCCAAAGGCAATGTCGTTGGTGAACCGCGGCCTGGTGGCGATGTGAACCCCGCAACGCGCACCCTCACCCTCATGCCCGGTCAGAGCAAGCAGATCGCCTTGCGCATGGATCCGGAATTCGAAGGGAAGTTTTCCGTCAAAGCGCTCAATCCCACGACCTTAGCGAGCTTCAGCCTCCTCGCTCTCGAAACGGACTATACGGTATGATCCAATTGGATGACCTCGATCGGCAACTGACATCGGCATTCGACGGCAAGGTCGTCCGCAAGGACCTGCTGCATCGGATCAAAAAGGGCACGAACGTACCGACGTTCGTGCTGGAGTTCCTTCTCGCACGATTCTGCGCCAGCGACGACCAGGCCGAGATCGACGCGGGGATGGAGGCCGTACTGGCTACGCTGCAGGACAATTACGTCCGTCCTGACGAGGCGAACGCAGCCCAGTCTATGGTCGCGACCAAGGGCAAGCACCGGTTCATCGATAAAGTGCATGTCCGATTTGTCGAGAAGGAAAAGCGCCACTGGGCGTCTCTCGAGAACTTCAATTCCCAGCGCATCGCTGTCGGTGAGAAATTCTACCGCGACAACGATCGCCTCCTCGAAGGCGGGATTTGGGCCGAGGTGACGCTGGCGCACAACGCTATCGAAGAAGACGACTACGCCTTCTACATTGAAGATTTGCGCCCGATTCAGCTCTCTCGCTTTGACTTCGAGCAGTATGCGGAAGGACGAAGAGCCTTCACACGGGATCAGTGGCTCGACTCGATCATGCGTTCAGTCGGCCTGGAGCCGGCCAAGCTCTCCAAGCGGGTAAAGCTGCATTATATCGCGCGCTTGGCGCCTCTGGTTGAGCCGAATTACAACTATATTGAGCTTGGCCCACGCGGCACGGGAAAGTCTTATTTCTTCAGCGAGTTTTCCCCCTACGCGACCCTGATCTCTGGCGGTCAGGCGACGAAGGCGACGCTATTCTACAATAATGCGCGCCGAAAGGTTGGGCTTGTCGGATATTGGGACACGGTCGCATTCGACGAGGTGGGCGGCATCAAGGTTCGCGATCCAGACACCATCCAGATCATGAAGGACTTCATGGCCAACGGTCGCTTCTCGCGCGGGGCGGAGGTTATCGCCGACGCAAGCTTGAGCTTTGTCGGCAACATCGACCTTTCGGTCGATCAGGTCGTAAACTCGACCGAATACGATCTTTTCCAGCCGCTTCCCCCCGAGCTGGACCTGGCGGTGATGGACCGGTTTGCCGCCTACATCCCGGGCTGGGAGATGCCCAAGAACAGCAGCGAGTTTCTGACAAACCGCTACGGCTTCATCACCGACTATCTCGCTGAGGCCTTCCACTACCAATTCAAACATACGAACCGCTACGAAGAGGTCAGCCGCCGGATCCGGCTCGGCAATGCCATCGAAGGGCGAGATGAGAAGGGCATCAAGAAGACGGTCGCGGCCTTCTTGAAGATCCTTCATCCGGACGGCGCCGCCACCGATCAGGAGTTTGAGGAATACGTCGCCTACGCCACAGAATGTCGGCGTCGCGTGAAGGAGCAAATGAACAAGCGAAAGCCCGACGACGAGTTTGCGCGCATCAACCTCTCGTTCATCACGGCGACCGGAGAAGAAGTCGTCGTGTTCTGCGCAGAGTCCAAAGACGCGCTCGCGACGCAGCAACCGGCGCGCCGGCGGCTCAAAGAGGCTGAAACGGAGAGTGCGACCAAGCCAGGGACAGAGCGGGCGGACCCTGCCACATCCAGGCAGTCAGCTGCTCCTGCCCAGCCTTCCGTCGGCGGCCATGAGGTCGAGCTCGAGCCGGTTCCTTCAGAGCCGCAGGAGCGGCATTTCACGATTTTGTACGGCGACACCGGGTACAGCTACGAGTCGATCATGGGGCCGTATCTGCGAGGCGCTAGGGAAGTCACGATCGAGGACCCGTATATTCGCCTGTCTCATCAGATTCAGAATTTTGTCCGCTTCTGTGAGACCTGTCTAAAATCTGGGACGACTAAGGCGATCAATCTGATCACCGGTTACGACGATAAGACGCAGCTCGCCGATATTTCTGAGAAGATCGACAGCCTCAAGCAGAGCCTTTTGGAATCGGATGTCGTGCTCGATGTGAAGTTGAACCCCAACATGCACGACCGGGAGATCCGCCTCGACAATGGCTGGGTCATAAAGATCGGGAGGGGGCTCGATTTCTATCAAAGGCCCGGAAGCTGGTTTGAAGTCGGAGCAAACGATCTAAGCCTGCGCAAATGCCTTGAGACAAAGGTCGATATCTTCCGTATTGAGCCAGTCGGTCCATTGCCTAAACGGCTTAGATAGTCCCAAACTGCTTGTGCGCAGCTAAATCCAAAGTCGAAATTTCGGCCGGGAGTTGAAGCTTTTCTGCGGGAGGGGATGGTGAAAGAGCCGGTTAAACGTTCGAGCGCGCGTTCGCGAGCCGACGCTCTGGGGCAAAGGACCTGCAGGTACCTTCGAAATGACGGGTATGACGCCTTTCAGAAAGGTGACGTGAAGCGGATCGGAATTGTCAACGGTGCATATGAGAGGGCCATTCGGACTATAACGATCATGTCGGGGGTTTCACAGTCGGACCGCGAACGGCTTATTAAGGATCTGAAGCACGCCTACGAATCGGCCAGAAACGGCATCAGGCTTGGCGTAATGATAACGCCCATCAATGGGGCGAATGGAGCGCTACTGCAGGTCTCTGGGCAAAGCGTAATGGTAAGAAGCCGCAACGCCACGCCGACTCCGCCGGCAAATCCTGCGAGTTCGCAACCTGAAAAGCGAAACAGCACAGGGGGTCGGATCCTAAGAAAGATTACTTAAATGCACCGCAACCTGGGCAGTTCGATGAGCCGTTGTTCCCGAGTAACGAGCGGACGGTGTTCGTTCACATGGAAAGCCGAATCACTTCCGGTGCCAACTGCACGGACCTTCCGCGCCCCGAGTTAGGGGACTTCAATGCAAACGTTTTTGTCGAATGCTTCAATTGAAGCTTCGTATTAGTGTGACTCGAGGAGTCACTCTCGTCGGCGCAGCGACCCCACATTTTGCCGTCGCTGACAGATGCTCTCTCGAATTCGGCCTCACCTCTCGGTTCAAGCGCCGACCATTTCTAGATGGTCTAATCTAATGCTAAGCTCTTGAGTAGGAATGGCTTGTCAACCTCGGGCGGCAGCAGCGACATGTGGAAGTTTTCGAAGAAGCGAGCCAGCTTGGAGTAGGACATCCAGCTGTCCTCCGAAGAAGAGGAGTTAAGCTGACCGCGGCCCTTGAGGGTTGTCGCCAGCCAGTGTTCCGCCGTTTTCGATCAACTTCTGGTCAGCGTCAGCCTGGCCAGGCATGCCGACTGAATGGACTGCTATCGTCAAGTCAGCGTCTGCGATACGGGTCACGCCCGCCGCGAACACGAGAACGCACGCTGACGCGCAAGTCGCTCGATATGGAATCTGGGCGGCCAGACCTGCTCGATGGACGATATCCGCAATCTTCATCGCGGCCAGGACCGAGCCTCCCGGCGAACTGAGATGCACTTCAATCGTTCCATCGCGTCGAAGTCTTGAATGTGACGAGAGGAATTGCGCGTCGTCGCCGGGATCGAGGCGACCGCTGATAACGATCGCCTGATCATTGGGGATCTCAAACTTTCCGGCTTCTGCGGGCAATGCCAGCCACGTCGTGGCAAGTGTGGCGACAAGCAAGGTGTGCCTCATTTCTGTTCCGATTTCGGGTGCGGCGGCTCATCGTCGGTTCTCAATGGGAGCCGCCCTGCCACCACTGGCATTTCTGGAAGCGAGCCGCCTGCTCGGCAGGAGCTACTGCTGCAGCAAAGGAGATAACGCGATTGCTGGCTATGTGCTGTCGGGTATCTGTTCCCTCGCCAGCCTTCTGTAGATAGTAACAGTACTGTTCCGAGGGGCTCTTCGAGTCGCCGCTTGCAAACTTCCATCCGCTCGTGACTTCACCATCACCGTGCGGCAAGGTCTTGAATACAGTGACGGTCGTTTTGATTGCCTGGTTCTCCTCAGGCTTTAGTGTCGGCAAGACGATCTGTGGCTGTGTCTGAGCCGGGATCGTACCCGTGACAGCGACGACAGAGCCGTCAGCTAGTTTGACCGTAGAACCATCCTGTAGCTTCACGGTCGCGTTCTCGGCAAGTTTGAGCTCGCCATCGGCCTTCACGGTACCTTCGACCTTTAGGGCTGGCATGCTCGCTAGCGCGGCTTTGAGTATCTCCGGATCGACGCTCTGGTTGTGCGCCCACAGAATTGCCGCCGCCCCGAGCGACAACGCGAGACCGGCGGCGCCAATCCCGATGGCCCTGCTTTTGAACGCCGCGGATTTCGCCTCGCCGATGAGGCTTGCTGCCAGGTTGACGTCGATGGGTGACGTGGATCGGATGATCTGTTCCATGATTTCCTCTTAAGTCGGTTGCTCAGGCGTGCCGTGTGCGAGGGGTTGTCGTTCCTTGCGACGCCAGCCTCTCCATCCAGCTTTGCAGGGTCGGTGTGATCACCACGGCGTTCGGGCTGTCATCGCCTCGACGCGGATCATCGTTGGTGGTGAATCGTGTGAAGGAGCCGTAGACCGCCAGGCTCGCGACGATTGCGGTTGCGAATGCGGCGAGCAGGACGAACACGAGGAGGACGACGTGCACCTCTTTTTCGGTGACGTCATGCGGTGACTTGAGAAAGATCATCGCCGCATAGGAATGCATTTGGCTTTCTGCAACCGTCGCCATGCGCTGGTTGTTTCCCGCCGTCACGGCTTCGTCGGCCTGCGCTATCTGGATCTCGAGGTCACGAAGACCGGAGGCGCCCCGTACAAGCTCCGTAGATAGTTTGTCGCGCTCCTCTTGAGCCTTGAGGTATTGCGACTGCATGGTCGCGCCGGACCACGGAGGCGTCGTCGTAACAGGGCGTTGGCCGGTTACCTGCCCATGGCGATTGTAAATCGGTACCCATTTCGTCACCGGCTTCGGGGGCGTACCAAACTGCTTGAGCGTGTCCCGCAACCCTGCCAGCTCGGAATCGAACCGGACCAATCGGACCTTTCGATCGGCATCCTCAGATACAGGGCCCTTGCGTCTCACCTCGAGAGTGGTCTTGTTGGCCTGTGCCTTGTTGAGCGTCATCGTCGCCTCTGCAACCTCGCGCAGGCGACTGGCAAAGAGCTGCTCGTAAACGATGCTCAGGCTTTTCGTCGTAACCAGGATCGAAAGCAAAGCGCCGAAGAGCATGAAACCCCGCACGACGCGGCGACGATGGATTGCGCCGAGATAGACCAATCCAGTCCTAACAAGTTCACAGGTCGCCATGGCCAGCGCACCGGCCATTGCGGCAAGCCAGAATGCTGATTTTCCAAACAGTATGGGCGCCTCGCCCGTGTCCCCCCGCTCGGCGATTGACCAGTTCACCACCAGGATCGCGCCAATGATGATGAGCTCCGCAACAAAGGCAGAGGCCAGCGTTTTCCTGTTAATGGTCACGCGTCGCCACTTTTTCGGCTGAACGGGCATCGGTTTGGTGTCGTTGGCAGGCTCCGGCGGAGCCAGCGGGACCACTTTGAGAGCCTCGTCCCTGTGCAGAGCTTTCATGGAAATCTTCCCCTCGAGTTGACTTTCTGTCCTCGTTAGACTAGTAACTATACGCGTCTAGTTACGATGTCAATCTAGTTTTGATACCCATTGGAGGAAAGTATGACGAAGGAGCTCAAACACGTCCGTTGGGGCGTGGAACGACGCCTTGAGTTCATCGAATTCCGGTTGCTCTGGGAGGGGGGCGTGAACCGGGCGGATCTGATCGACACCTTCGGTATTTCGGTGCCGCAAGCCTCCAAAGATCTTTCGCTCTATCAGGAGCAGGCGCCAGGCAATGTGGTCTACGATAAGAGCGCCAAGCGCTATGTCGCATCGGAAGATTTTAAGCCGCTCTATCTCGACAGCGATCCGGACGCCTATTTCTCGAGGCTCCGATCGCTCACCGAGGGCTCCGCGGATGCGGCGGAGTCGTGGCTAGCCGAACCGCCCGAGGCGGACGTGACGCTCACGCCCAAGCGAGATGTCGATCGCCATGTGTTGAGGATGATACTCGCCGCCATCCGCAACAAGCAGTCGGTCGAGATCCACTACCAGTCGATGAACAAGGCAAGACCCGATCCGAGCTGGCGACGGATTACTCCACACGCGTTGGGCTACGACGGCCTGCGATGGCACGTTCGCGCCTTCTCCCATGACGAAGGCAGTTACCGGGATTTTCTGCTCCCGCGAGCGCTCCAGGTTCGAGCTCCGGGCGAGCCGGGAGGATCCGCCGAAAACGATCAACTTTGGCGTCAGCATTTCAAGCTTGAGATCGCCCCGCATCCAGCCTTGACGCCGAGCCAGAAGAAAGTCGTCGCCAAGGACTACGGGATGACTGGCGGGAAAAGGGTCCTCTCCGTCCGCTACGCGATGCTCTTCTATGTACTGAAGAGGCTAAACCTATTGAACGACCCGGGAAAAGAAGACCCTCGACAGCAGCACATCGTTGCGCTGAACAAGGATGAGGTGCGGGAGGCGCTCGAGCTTGCGGATTCAGCGCAGCAGGGATCCAAAGGTTCGGCGCGGATGGCCAAAATTGGATAGTCGGTCTTGTCGGCGGATGCAATTCGGAATTGGTGAGCGCCGACTGATCGTGCAGTCGGGGGGAATAGGTGACGGGTGAATATATCATGATGGTGCGCGTGCTTTTGATGGTTGCGATCGCCGCGATGTTTGCGGCCACGTCTGCGCGAGCTGAAAGACTGGTCGGGCAAGCGAGTGTTATTGACGGCGATACGCTTGAAATCCACGGTCAACGTATTCGTATCTCAGGTATTGACGCACCCGAGAGCACCCAGCTCTGCGGCGATGCCGATGGCCGTAACTATCGATGCGGTACCGAAGCCGCAAATTCACTGGCGAAATTTATCGACGATCGTATCGTCGGCTGTTCTCAGATCGATCGGGATCGCTACAACCGCGTGGTGGCAATCTGTGACGTGGACGGTGTTGAGCTTGGCAGTTGGCTGGTGCAACAAGGACATGCATTGGATTGGCCGCGCTACTCCAAAGGCCGGCATGCCGAGGCCCAGCGCGAAGCGGAGTGGGCCAAGCGGGGGCTTTGGTTAGGTAGCCATGTCGAACCGTGGTTGTTTCGGTCGTGTGTGCGATCGGGCAGACGACCCACTGAGTGTTCGGACGCGGCTCAGTAGTCCCGAGTTTCATCGTCGTCGATTGATGGCAATCGATGTTTCCTCAAATGCGCACATGTATATAGTTTATATATTGACATTATAATGATATCCATATAATTTCTATACGGATGGATGTTGATGCCTGCTGAGTGCTGCCGATGTGACGCTGATCGGGTCCGGCGCGACTAATGAGGGGTACCATGAGCGAACCGACAATTGCATGTCCGTCCTGTTCGACGGAGATTAGGCTCACCGAGTCGCTTGCTGCTCCGCTCATTAAGGCGACGCGCGAAGAATACGAGGCGAAGCTTACTCGCAAGGAGGCTGACGTTTCCAAGCGTGAGGCCGCCTTGCGGACGGGGCTGGAGCAGATTGAGGAAGCCAGGCGGTCGATTGATGACCAAGTCGCGGAAAGGCTGAAAGCGGCAAGGACAGCCATAGCCGCTGAAGAAGCGAAGAGAGCTCAGGCAGCCGCGGCAGCCGATCTCGAATCGAGATCAAGAGAAGTCGCCGACCTACACGCTCTCTTGGAGCAGCGGGATGCGAAGCTGCAAGAAGCGCAAAAGGCGCAAGCGGAGTTGCTGCGTAAGCAGCGCGAGCTGGATGACGCGAAGCGCGAACTCGATCTCACGGTTGAAAAGCGAGTCCAGGAGTCAGTCAACGAAGTCCGGCTGAAGGCAAAGACGGAGGCTGAAGACGGCCTGAAGCTCAAGGTCTCGGAGAAGGAACAGCAAATTGCGTCGATGCAACGCCAGATCGATGATTTGAAGCGTAAGGCAGAGCAAGGGTCGCAACAATTGCAGGGGGAAGTCCTGGAGCTCCAGCTTGAATCATCGCTTCGATCACAATTCCCGTGGGACACCATCGATCCGGTTTGCAAGGGGGAGTTCGGCGGGGATGTAACGCAGCGTGTACATGGGCCGCTCGGACAAGCTTGCGGATCAATCCTCTGGGAAACCAAGAGAACAAAAAACTGGACAGACGGCTGGCTCGCCAAACTGCGCGCTGACCAGCGCGCTTCCGGCGCCGAGATAGCCATCCTTGTTTCCAGCGCTCTTCCGAAGGAGATTGAAACCTTCGGCCAGATCGACGGCATCTGGATCACAGATATTCGGTTCGCTATTCCGCTTGCCGCCGCGCTTCGCCAGTCATTGATCGAAATCTCCTGCGTTAGGCATGCTCAGGAAGGGCAGGAGACGAAGATGCAGCTCGTCTATCAGTACCTTACCGGCCCGAGGTTCAAGCATCGGGTTGAAGCCATCGTCGAGAAGTTTTCCGACATGCAGGCCGACCTCGACAGAGAGCGCAAGTCAATGATGCGCCTTTGGGCAAAGCGCGAGGCGCAAATCCATGGTGTCATCGAGTCCACCGTCGGAATGTACGGCGACTTGCAGGGCATAGCGGGTAAGGCCCTTCAGGAGATCGAGGGCCTTCAAATTCCATTGCTGGAGGGGACCGTTCAACAAGACGGCTTCTGAGCCGTCTTGAATTTATGACGAAATTTATATGGCGATAGATTGCGTTTAATACTTAAGACTTGAGCTTATCCGCAACTCTGAGGAGAGGATAACTTGATCGAAGCGATAAGAGCAGCCACTGCCGCATTGGCTCAATTCCTGGAGCTAAAAATGCCCACCCTGTCGCCAGACTGGTGGGAAAAACACGTCGTGGATCGGCTGAGCTTTCAGCAGCAACGCGCCGTAGAGGAGCGCGGATACAAGACGCTGCGTCAGCTCGACTTTGCCGCATTGCTGCGCGTGCTTGATCAGAACTGGTACGAGTTTTCGAACACTATGCGCCTCCCTCGTGAGGGCAGGAGTTGGGTCAGAGAATTGCAGACCGTGCGAAACAAGTGGGCGCATTTAACTTCGGAGGCCATGCCGGCCAGCGAAGTGTATCGCGATGCCGACACTCTCGGCCGCTTTCTCGGAATGATCGACGCGGATTCAGCTTCACTTGAGGCCGCCGAGTCGGTCAAGGCAACTGCGCTGGCGGCGATGACTCCGAACCGGAACGCTCAAGCCGCGAAGGCGGCTGAAGAGCCTTTGCACGCTGTACCAGGCTCTACAGACATTATTCCGGCTCCGGTGTTGTCGAGCTTTAAGGTGGGCGATCTCGTTGCCCTGCGATCAAATCCAAGCGCTCATGTGCCGGTTCTGGAGGTGCTCACTGGCGGACCAGAATGTCGATATAGAGTCTTTGAGAACAACACGAGGGCAACCTATTACGAAAGCCAGTTGCAGGCGATTGCGGCGCAGACGGATGAGCGCGAAGCGCTCCCCGTGCAAAACCTTCACGCGCATCTGATCGGCCTGCAAATTCTGTCGCCCTCGACGGCGAATCTCTTCTCGCTCCGTTCCGGACGGGTGCAGTTTGTGCCATATCAGTACCGTCCGGTTCTCAAGCTCATCCGCGCAGATCGGCCTCGCCTGTTGATTGCCGACGAGGTCGGCGTCGGAAAGACAATCGAGGCGGGCCTCATCATCAAGGAACTGCGGGCACGGATGGACATCAACTCCGTACTTGTCATCTGCCCCAAGGCCCTGGTCGCCGAGCGAAAATGGTACGCTGAGATGAAGCGGTTTGACGAGCATTTCACCGCGCTCGACGGGTCGCTGCTTCGACATTGCCTGAAGGAAACTGACCTTGAAGGCGAATGGCCCGAACAGTATGCGAAGGCCATACTGCCTTTTTCCTTGTTCGATTCTGACCTTGTCTTAGGCCAAGGTGGACGGGCGAGGAAACAGGACCTGGGGCTTCTCAACCTCAATCCGCCGCCACAATTCGATCTGGTGATCGTCGATGAGGCACATCACATCCGCAACAGCGAAACCTTTCTTCACCAAGGCGTGCGGTTCTTTTGCGATAACGCCAAGGCGGTGGTGCTGTTGACGGCTACCCCTGTCCAGCTGGGCAGCCAGGATCTTTTTACTCTACTTAACGTGCTGCGGCCCGACCTGGTGATCGACCATGCCAGCTTTGAGCAGATGGCCGAGCCGAACCGGCATATCAACACAGCCGTCCAGCATTGCCGGATGGCCAAACCGAACTGGCAACAGGAGGCGCGGAACTGTCTTGCCGAGGTTGCACAAACCGAATGGGGCCGGATTTTCCTTCGCGAGGCGCCGGCGTTTCAAGCGGCCTACGATAAGCTTCAGGACAGCGGCCTCGGGGACGCGGAGCGGGTCGCGCTCACCCGTTCCATCGAAGAGCTCTATACCTTTAGTCCGCTCATCAACCGAACACGCCGCCGGGACATAGGCGAGTTCACAACCCGCAAACCGGAAACCGCGGCGATCGATTTCACAGCCGAGCAAAGCCGCCTTCATGACGGCCTGCTCGACGTGATCGCGCGTATACTCGGCCGTTGCCACGGGCAGCAGAACGTCAAGTTCATGATGACAACGATTCGCCGGCAGGCGGCGAGCTGTCTATACGGGCTTGCACCGATGCTCTCCGAAATCCTTGCCGGCAAACTGGACCGCCTCGAAGCGATGGAGGCGAGCGACAGCGATGCCGATATCGACCTCGATTTCATCAGCCAGGTCCGCGAAGATATTGAAGACCTGATCGATCAAGCGCGCAATCTCGATCCCCGAGATGAGAAGGTCGAGGCATTTATCAAGACGCTTACCGAAAAGAACCGCCTTCCCAATAACAAGGCGCTTGTTTTCAGCACCTTCCGCCACACGCTTCGTTACCTTGCCGAGCACACCCAGAAGGCCGGCCTGCGCTACGGCCTTGTTCATGGCGACGTCCCCGATGATGAGCGGGCCGATCTGCGCCGCCGCTTCGCCTTGCCGAAGGAAGACAGCGAAGCGCTGGACATTCTGCTCTCTTCCGAAGTGGGCTGCGAAGGCCTCGACTTCCAGTTCTGCGACTTTCTCGTCAATTACGACCTGCCGTGGAATCCCATGAAGATCGAGCAGAGGATCGGCCGCATCGACCGTTATGGCCAAAAGAGCGAAGCGATCGCGATCATCAACTTTATCACGCCGGGAACGGTCGATGCCGACATCTATCAGCGGTGCCTGTGGCGCATCGGTGTGTTCCAGCACGCGGTGGGCGGCAGCGAGGAGATTCTGGGCACAATCACGCAGGAACTGCATGACATCGCCGAGAGCTTCACGCTCACGCCCGAAGAGCGCGCCCAGCGGCTTCAGCAGCTCGCGGACAACGGAATCCGCCACATCCGCGAGGAGCAGGAGCTCGAATCAAAGCAGTCAGAGCTGTTCGGCCTGAATGTTCCCAATCAGTCCTGGCGCGATGACATTGCAGCCGCAGAGACTTACTGGTTGTCGCCTGCCGCGATCCAGCGCTGCGTTGCGAGCTATCTGGCCGCGCGCCTTGGCGGCGACGGGGAGTACATTCTGGGCGAAAAGCCGCTCAAGACCTTGCGGCTTAGTCAGGAAGCGCGAAACAAATTGCTGGACGACTACAAGCGGTTGCCGCGCTCAATCGACCCGATTGCGCGCGAATGGGAGAAATGGCTTAAGGGTGCGCAGCCGCTATTATCCGTAACCTTCGAACAGGAAGCCGCTGCCGAAAACCCGAAAGCCGTTCACTTAACCGTTGTGCATCCATTGGTCCGCCAGGCTGCGGGCTACCTGGACCTTTCCGAGACCAAGTACTGTGCTCTCACGGCGCAAAGCGATGCGGTGGGACCCGGAACGTATCATTTTGCCCTGTATCGGTGGACGAAGCTTGGCATCAAACCGGACGAATCTCTCGTCGCTGTAGCGGACGACCCGCAGCTTGAAGCAGCACTGTTCAACCTGTTGCAGTCCGCAAGCGAGACCGGCACCGCGCCGCTGCCGGATGCGGTGGCATGCGATAGACTGGACGTGCGTCACCACGCGAAGTGGTCCGAAGCCCAGGCCAACCACATGGCGCAGAACCGGGAACTGGCCGACCACCGCGTTCAGAGCCTAACAGCCAGCCATCGCGCGCGCTGCAAGACGATCGAGGATCAGATTGCGCGGGCGACCAATGAAAAAATCCGTTTGATGAAGGAGAGCGAGCTGGCGCGCGCCAATGCCGATTTTAACCGCCGTATCGAGGAACTCAATCTTGCGGCGGGAATCGGAGACATTCGGACGGCGCCGGTAGTATTCGGGACGATAGCGGTGACCAAGGAAGCCTCAGCATGACCGTCGTAGAGCAAGCGATGGAGGTTATCGGCCAAGAGCAGGACCTCATTGAAGAGGTGCGCCGCGACAGGGAAGACCTTGCGCGGGTTTTGAAGAAGCACACGGGAATCCGGAAGATCGTCGAAGACCTTTATCCGGACAGTGCGCATTTCATTTACGAACTCTTGCAGAATGCTGAGGACACAGGTGCCACCGACGCCAATTTCATACTGTCCGACACGAGCCTGATCTTTGAGCACAATGGTCGTCCTTTTGAGAAGAAGGACATTTACGGGATCACCGATATCGGAGAGGGAACGAAGGTCCAAGACGACGATAAAATCGGCCGGTTCGGTGTCGGCTTTAAGGCCGTGTTTGCCTACTCTGAAACGCCCCACATCTGGTCGCCCACGTTTTCCTTCAAGATCGAAAACCTCGTACTGCCAACGGCGATTAAGCACAGCCACGAGCTCGGAGCCAAGACTCGCTTCGAATTTCCTTTCAACAATTCCAAGAAGCCAAAGGAGAAGGCCTACGCTGACGTCGAAGACGGTCTTCGCAACTTGGCTGAGACTGCCCTTCTTTTTCTGTCCCATTTGCAATCTGTGGGATGGAAGACCGGCGCAGGCGTATCGGGTCAGATTCTGCGTATTCACCATTCCGACAATCACATTGAGGTTCTCAAGGAGAGCAGCGCCGAGCCGACATCCAGTCTGCATTTCCTGAAATTTGAGCGGCCTGTTACCGGGCTGGAACGACAACGCGTGGCGGTCGCCTTCGCGCTCGACCTCCTGCCGAACGTGCAGCGGTTCGATGAAAAGCTGCCCCTGGCCAAGCAGTTCAGGATCGTCGAGACGCGGGGTGCGGTGGCAGTCTACTTTCCGGCGGAAAAAGAAACGTCAGGCTTGCGCTTTCATATGCACGCACCTTTCGTGCCTGAACTCAGCCGCGCCAGCATCAAGGACACACCCGCTAATGCGCCACTGTTCGAGCAGCTTGCCGAACTTACGGCAGCCGCTCTGCACGACATTCGCGACCATGGCCTGCTCACGGCAGAATTTCTTGCTGTGCTGCCCAACCGACATGAGCAGATACCTCCGCGCTATGCAGCTATACGGCAGACCCTCATCGAGGCGATGAACACCAAGGTTCTTACGCCGACGCATGCCAAAGGGCATGGTCCAGCCCAACACCTGCTCCAGGCCAAGGCCTCACTAAAGGACCTCCTTGCTGAGGGGGATATTGAGTATCTGGTCGATTACGACGATCAACCACCGCGCTGGGCTGTGGCGGCAACGCAGAAGAATACGAACATCGACCGCTTCCTCGGTTCGCTTGCGATAAAGGACTGGGGCATAGAGGAGTTTGTCGAGCTTCTGACGAATAAAGTCGCGGAGGGCACACGGTATCTTTCCCACCCTCCGTACTACGCGTCTGAGCCCGATCAGGACTTCATGGCGTGGCTTGCTTCAAAGCCTGTGGAATGGCACCAGCAGTTCTATGCGCTCCTCTATACGGAGCTCGCGCCAGAAGGCGATTTGTATCGCCTCAAGGATTGCCGGATCGTTCGACGCAGCGATGGCAGCTTCAGTACAGGCGACAAATCCTTTTTTCCCAGCGATGGTGTCGAACACGATGAAGTCCTGCCGCGCGTTGAATCAGCCGTTTATGGCTCGGGCAAGAGCAAAGTGCAGCAGAGCAACGCAAGAAAATTTCTTGAAGATATCGGCGTTCGCGTGGTCGGTGAGGCCGAGCAGGTCGAGGTCATTCTCACTCAGAGATACACTCGCGAGGCCGAGATCCCGGGTGACGAGACGTACCTCAAGGATCTGAAGCGCTTTATCGCTCTCGTTGAGAAGCAGCCGGACTGCTTCAAGCTGTTTAAGGACTACTATGTCTTCGAATGCGATGGCGACCAGTGGTGCCAGCCCTCCGAGGTTTATCTTGATCAACCGTTTCTGGACACAGGCTTGAGTGCCTACTACGCAGCGAGGGGGCAAGATGCAAAGCTGTTTGCGCTCGCCGGGCGGTATCAGGATTGTGGGATAGCCGCTAAGAGACTTGCGGCATTCGCAAAGGCAGTTGGTGCCGTAACCGAGCTAAAGGTCACGCATGTGGCCTGTTACAGAAACCCAGAATGGCCATACCTGCGGGCGGTCGGCGGCGAGAGAAGCACTTCGCCTATCGACCGCGATTACGCAATTGCGGCTCTTGAGGATTTGCTGAGTACGCCCTCGCTGGAGCTTTCCAGACTCGTATGGCGGACCATGTGTTCGTTACCGGGCGACGGGCGGCATCTTGTCGCTACCTACCGTCGGAACGCTAGCTCAGGGTCGCGGAGCGCCAACTCGCAGTTGGTTCATATCTTAAAGCGCAGTGCCTGGGTCCCTCAGGATAATGGCTCGTTCGTGCGCCCCGCTGAGGCCTCGCGCAACCTGCTTCCCAACGGCTTCGCGTTTGATCCGGGCCAGCAATGGCTCAAAGCCGTTAAGTTCGGCGAGGAGGCGGCAAGGCGATCGGAGGAACAGCGTCGAAAAGAAACGGTCGCAAAGGAGCTCGGGTTCACGGACGACGCTAGCCTGGAACGCGCAAGGCGCTTTGTCGCTCTGCCGCCCGAAGATCAGGAACGGATTTTGGCTGATCAGGATCTCCGGGCGGCCGTGGAACTCCCCGACCACGAGCCCGGCAACCCAGTTCGCCGCGCCGAGGGCGTTGCTGCGCAAGCCGCCGAAGCGCCCGAAAGGATTACCGAAGAGCGCAGGAGGTCCGTGTCACTTGGGCGCGAAGCAGTCAAGGAAGAGGCCGCTCAGTACCTTCGTCAACAATACACAGGTGACGGCGACGTGGTCTGCCAAATCTGCAAAGCGCCGATGCCGTTCAAGCTCGATGACGGCACGGATTACTTCGAAAAGATTGAATTCCTGCCCGAACTGAAGAAGCGGCACTACCAAAACTATCTTGCGCTATGTCCCAATCACGGCGCTATGTTCAAGGAAGCGAACGGTTCCGCTGAAATTATGCGCGCTATGTTCGTTGAGCTGTCGTGTAACGAACTTGAAGTCGTTCTCGCGCAGGCGAATGCTACGATTTATTTCACAAAGACCCACATCGCGGACCTAAAGAAGGTCATCGAGGTCGATCAGGCTGAGGATACTCTGCCGAGTCATTCGGACGACTGATTTGAGCCGTGCGCCTGACGGCGCATTGGCCTCTCATTGCTGCGCTCCGGGAACCGCCTCCGCCATCCGGTGTCGATCCTTCGCGCAGGTGATCGGGGCAGCCGTTGGCTGACTTCCTTTTGTTTGTTTTGAGGACCGGCAGTGGAAACCCAATGAGACGTCTTACTGATCGAGCTGCTAAAAGGCGCTACTGCGCAACAGTGAGCTCGTATCGCAACTTTGTTGACCGTAACAGGCGTCTCTAGATGGAAGAGAAGTCCTGCAAGAAGAAGCACGGCCTTGGAACGGTGTGCGCTACACTTGGCGGGCTCGTTATGGCGGCAACCGAAGCCGCTGTCAAAGAAGCATCAGCGCAGGCTGCGTCGACTGGATGACCTCTCGATTGGCATTTCTTTTGGTCGGTAAGCGAAATCGACAAATGCTACACCAGAGGCAGCGATGCTGGTCAAAATAAACCTACAGAAAGGAACGAATACTATGAAGGAATGGGTTTCGGTGTTGCGGGCTGCGGATGCCGCGGCGCGATGGCATGTCCATCAGCGGCGCAAGGGAATCGCTCAGGAGCCGTACATCAATCACTTGCTGGAAGTGGCTAGTTTAGTGACCGAAGCGACCGGCGGCTCCGATCCGAATTTGCTGATTGCGGCATTGCTCCACGACGCGGTCGAGGATCAGGAGGTGCCACTTGAAATAATCGCCCGCGAATTTGGAAAGCAGGTCGCTGATATTGTGTTGGAAGTAACGGACGATAAGAGCCTTCCAAAAGAAGAACGGAAAAGCAAGCAGATTGAAGCCGCACCTAAGAAGAGCCAGGGCGCGAAATTGATCAAACTTGCGGATAAGACGAGCAACTTGCGAACAATCGCGTCAAGTCCTGCGGCCGGCTGGTCTGTTAAGCGTCGACTCGAATACATCGCATGGGCCAAGAATGTGGTTGCCGGGCTGCGCGGTACGTCATCTTGGCTAGAACAGCAGTTCGATGAAGCTGTGACAAACGCAGAGCATTCGATTAACCCGCCTTTGACAGGCGTTTAAAGGTTAGCTGTGAATACCGGGCTTGCAAACGCGTTTCAATAAACCGAGGGCAGATGCACAAAGTCGAGGGAACGCTCAATCTCAGTGCTGGCGACCTGGTGGGGCATCTGAATTGCCGCTATCTGACCAAGCTCGATCTCAGGGTCGCCAACGGCGAATTGGATAAGCCGACGATTTGGGATCCGGTGCTCGAAGTGCTGGCGGAGCGCGGAAGGCTGCACGAGCGGGGCTTTATCGAGCACATCGAGGCAGGCGGTCTGACCGCAACCATCGTTGATGGTGTAGGTGTCGATACCAAATCGCTGGACGCCACCAGCGCCGCCATGGCCCGCGGAGACGCGATCATCGTTCAGGGTGCGCTGCAGGCGGGCTGCTGGAACGGTCGGGTCGACGTTCTTAGGAGGGTGGAAACACCAAGCCGCTTCGGCCCTTGGTCTTATGAAGTAATCGACACCAAGCTCGCGCGGGAGACGAAGGGCAATACAGTCGTTCAGATATCACTATACTCGGACCTGCTGTCGAAAACCCAGGAGGTCGAGCCAATTTCCGCCTTCGTGGTTACGCCGGGTACAAGCTACATCCCGGAGGCGTACCGGGTCGCCGACTATGGCGCGTACTATCGGCATGTCCGGAGCAGTCTCGAGCGCTCCGTCTCGGGAGCGATCGCGTGTGATCCTTATCCTGAGCCGATCGAACATTGCGAGATATGTCGTTGGCGCCGCCACTGTGACGGGAGGAGGAGAGCCGACGATCATATGTCCCTCGTCGCTGGCATCAGTAAATCCCAGATCGGTGAGCTGGAGCGGCATGGGATCGCGAGCACTGCTGCGCTGGCGACGCTGCCTTTGCCGCTTCAGTGGAGGCCTGATCGGGGGGCCGCCAAGAGCTTCGAGAAGATACGCGAGCAGGCCAGGATCCAGGTCGAGGGAAGGACGAGAGGCAAGGTCCTTTACGAGACGTTGCCGGTAATTGCTGGATTCGGGCTTTCGCGCCTTCCCCAACCTTCTCCGGGCGACATTTTCTTCGACTTCGAGGGCGATCCGTTCGTCGGCAACGGCGGTTTGGAGTTTCTATTCGGCTATATCTACTCGGATGGTCAGGGTTCCGATTGCTATGTGGGCGATTGGGCTTCGAACCGGCAGGAGGAGAGGGGTGCGTTCGAGCGCTTCGTCGATTTCGTGACCGAGCGGCTCAAAGTCTATCCCGATCTGCACATCTACCATTTTGCGCCATACGAACCGGCGGCAATGAAGCGCCTGATGGGTCGCTATGCAACGCGCGAGAACGAGGTCGACGGTCTGTTGCGCGCGGAGATTTTCGTCGACCTCTTTTCCGTCGCACGCCACAGTATCCGAGCGAGTGTAGAGAGCTATTCGATAAAGAAGCTCGAGCCGCTTTACTCGTTTGTCCGAACCGTGCCGTTGGAGGATGTCGGTGCGGTGATGGCCCGTACCCAAGCGCGTCTCGAAATGGCCGATACGGCCGGAATTCCGGAAAATGATAAGACCGCGATCAGGGGTTATAATCGGGACGATTGCGTGTCCACCGCAGGCCCTGCGGAGTTGGCTGGAGACGGTACGTGAGGATCTTATTGCAAGCGGCGCGGTAATCGACCGGCCGGTGGCGGCGGTGTCTGAGATCAGCACTGAGCTCGACGAATGGCAGAAAAAAGTCGCCGCGCTTGTCGCACGTCTCACGGACGGTGTGCCTGACGACCTCAGTGAACGGAGTACCGAACAGCAAGCGCGATGGCTGCTGGCGTTCATGCTAGATTGGCACGGACGCGAGAAAAAGGCTGTTTGGTGGGAATACTTCCGGCTTCGCGACTTTTCGGCGGAAGACCTGCTTCATGAGCGGGCCGGCTTGGCGGACATCACGTTCCTGCAGCAGGTCGGCGGCACCACAAAGGCACCCGTGCATCGCTACCGGTTCGCACTGCAAGATACCGACATCCGGGCCGAAGACGATCTCAGGAGCATCGGTGGCGAGAAGTTCGGACGCGTAGTCGGTATTTCTCTCGACGATCGCACAATCGACATCAAGAAGCGCGGAGACACCGCAGGCTGTCATCCCGAGGCGGTATTCGCCCACAACTTCGTCGATACCCAGGTGCTCGCCGATGCGTTGATGCGGATCGGCGAATACGTGGCGGAGCACGGAATGGAGGGCGAGGGCGATTATCGTGCGGCCCGCGACCTTTTGATAGCCGTTGCGCCACGTCTTCTAGGGCAAGATTTGCAGCTGGACGGCGAGCCGTCATTGACGGCGGCGATCCGGATAGCCCTCAACCTCGACAGCAGCGTTTTCCCCGTGCAAGGACCGCCCGGCGCGGGCAAAACCTACACGGGCGCCCGGATGATTTGCGCGCTCGCGCGCGAGGGTAAGAGAGTTGGGATTACTGCCAACAGTCACAAGGTCATCCGCAACCTTCTGGATGAAGTTGTGGTCGCTGCGCGCGAACAGGCCTTGCCGATCGGTTGCATTCAGAAGATCTCCGACAAGGAAGACGATCGGCCAAGCTTGAAGTTCACGACGGACAATGCGGCATTCCTCGATGCCCTTAATTCTGACTGCCAGGTCGGGGGCGGAACGGCATGGTTTTGGGCCAGACCGGACGCCGCCCGCAGCGTCGACGTGCTCTTTATCGACGAGGCCGCCCAAATGTCGCTGGCTAACGTTCTGGCCGTTTCCCATGCCGCGCGGAGCGTCGTACTTCTGGGGGATCCTCGTCAGCTTGAGCAGCCGATACAAGGGAGCCATCCCGACGGTGTCGACGTCTCATCGCTCGACCATATCCTCGGCCCGCATGCGACTGTGCCCGCGGACCGCGGCCTCTTCCTTGCGGAGACCTGGCGACTACATCCGCTCATCTGCGCATTCAATTCGGAGATGTTCTACGAAAGCCGCCTGCATCCCCGTCCGGGGTTGGAGCACCAGGCGATCAGGTCGAAAAGTAGGCTCAGTGGCGCGGGACTGCGCTACCTACCGGTAGAGCATCAAGGCAATCAAAGCTCATCGCGGGAGGAAGCCGACGTGATCCGTGATCTCGTCGCCGAAATCCTAGGTGGCGGGGCGACGTGGGTTAATCGCGAGGGTGTTGAGGCGCCGGTCGGGCTGGAGGAAATTCTGATCATCGCGCCCTACAACGCGCAGGCGTTCGAGCTTCAGGAACGCATTCCCGGCGCCCGTGTCGGGACCGTAGATAAGTTTCAAGGACGGGAGGCGCCCATCGTGATCTATTCGATGACAACCTCAAGCCACTCCGACGCCCCCCGTGGCATGGAGTTTCTCTATAGCGCCAACCGTCTGAACGTTGCCACTTCGCGTGCGAAATGTATCTGTGTCGTCGTCGCATCGCCCCGTTTGTTTGAAGCGGAGTGCAGGACGCCCCGCCAGATGCTACTTGCCAACGCGTTTTGCAGGTACCTAGAGTTGGCGGCTCCTATCTAATCGAGAGCAGCCCGTGGACTGGTTGAAGACCGACGCCGGTGGTGCGTCTTGCTAAGCACCAAGATGTTTCGACCGGAACTGAGACACGCGTGAAATGCGGTCAGGCAGATAGGTAGTATGATCGAAGAGTATCCTTTCAATGTCCGCGTCCATCGATAGCCTCCTTGTCCTTCCAGCAACCACAACGAAATGCGTTAAGTTCACAAATGTTAATCGGCGTGGGGTCCTGGCGCCGATAACGCGACAATTGGGGTAAGACTCTGTTCGAGCAAGTCGAAGACACCGGTTTAATTGGCGATGTTGAAGTCTGGAGGATCGGAAGAGGTGTGCTGCCCCCGTAATCAAGTGCCGGGGATGAAGTATCCTGCTCGGAAATTTCGTCTAGAGCCTCTTGGTAACCAACCATGTTATCCGCCGTTCGTCGTCTGTATCCTGCTGATTGCTTCGATCAGATCAGAGGCTTGAAGACGATGCAGGATCTCTCTTGCTCGTATGCATCTGACAAAGGTGTCCTTATTCCATTTCGCTTGGCGTTGATGAGGTACGTGATTCCATCGCGACCTGTTCGTTCCAGGCGCGCACTCTCTATGGCGAGCTTGGCAAGATGTGCTGCCGTAAGTGGCGCGATGGTCGCAGGAAATCGTGCTGCCAGAATTGCGTCAACCCCTTCGAAGTTTGCATAGCGGTCGATAATTAGCGTGTTCGGACTTGGGTTGGCATGGTGGGTGTAGTGTCCACCTTGTCCAACTCTATTAGTTTCGCGGCGCCAGAGCCGATCCTTGGCAACCTGTTCGGAAACATTTAGGAGTAGAATTTGGGCAAGCACTGAAGCGCCGCCGTGTTCTAGAGGCACCAGTGTGGGCGCGCCCCCGCGCTTAATGCTGCTACGCGCAAATTCGACACCAAATGGAGTACGCACATTCAGCTTGCATCCGACCACAGCCTCCTCGATCTCTGCGCCCGGGTTATCGATCAGCGAACCGAATGCCAGTATGCCGACGGATGTTGTCATAACCAGTTCCCTCCATTGACACGAGTATCCTAATACGAGTGTCTGGCGCTCGCTGGTTGTAGTCACCTGCACAACTGACCTATGTTGATACTGGCATTCAGACTAGGCAGCGTACTTCGTTAAAGCGCGCTCGGATCAAATTCATTCACTATCTCTGCAAACGCGCGTGTAGGTGCTCCAAAGCTAACAAGCCTCACTTGAAGGCCGAATCCCGTCATCATTTTAAGGGCTCGTCGCAACGCGCTATGGATCCAAGCTTCATCGTTGCCAAAGGCGCCTCCGCCCAAACTTGTGAGCAGAACGATATTCGATGAGCCACGCTGAGCATTCAGGACCGCTGCCCACATCGTTGCCTCGTAGGCCGCCTCCAGAACTAGCGAGGCGAACGCCTTCCAGTGAACCGAAGGTATATGGCGGTTGTAACTCACGGGTAGAGCGGAGCAGAATGCTTGCGAGACGACCGTCGCAGGATGCTTGTCCGTCGCATCGGTAACCTCGACGTCGGTGTGGAGCCCAATGCGCAGCTTCCCACGCAACATTTCGACGTGGTCAGGCCGAGCCGAGCGAATATGCTCTGCGATGGCATCAAGTCCGCTTTGGCTACATTGAGCGTAGCCGTTTTTCATCTCCCAAAACGACCCAACCGGCCAGCCTAGGGCCTCACTCAAAGCGGTTCCAATATCCTCCAATCCGTCAAGCTGACGTTTCCTTGTTTGTCCTTCCGCACTCCCAACTTTGGCAAAATAGTTGCGGTAGATCGTTGCAGCCCCGGCAGCTATCGCGCAAGCCGGCCCCTGAGTGCGATCGTATTGATAAATTGCGACGCCGTCCTCTGGCGTTATGTTCGGACCGGTCATTTCAAGCAAATTAAACTGGGAAGCGACCTGAAATAGCGTGCCCGCGTATTGAGGCTGCCTGTGCATTTCCCGCACGTCCCCAGTCACCAATGATACCTTAAGGCGCCCCGATAAGCCTTTGATGCATTTCGCTCGCTGACGAAGGGTTTCGAGCGATGCCAGTTCCAACTTTCCGATGGCATAGCTCTTGCCGTTGACTAGCGACTTCAGTCGGCCGCGATCGACCACAAGCCTAGCGCGGGTTTCAGCGTAGTCGGTCTCTTGAAATCCCGTCAGCCTCTCAAACCAATCCAAGCAGCCGCCTCCAAGATCTGCCATCTCGATCGCGCCTTTGCGTGCGATGCGTACCGAATTAATTGCCTCTTCGGGCGGCATGCCGAGTTCGACCGGCAGGCGTGCCGGAATCATGCCAGCGCGCCCCAGGCCGCCCTTGCAATGGACGAAGATGTCGGAGCCGCAGCGTGCAAAAGGCGGCTTATATCAGTCAACGAAGTCCGGGCAAAAGCCTAACTCACCTGGCGGTGGATGCGATCGAGTGGCGCGCGGTGGAGTAACTGAGATGAGCTATCCTGTTGGGCCTAGGCTCGTCGCTTTGGCCAATCGAATTCTGCGCAATCTGGATTTGATCGAGGCCAAAGCGACGCCGAACCTGACAATTGGTTTGGATTGGTGGGCCGATGAGACGGCGGGGCGAGCCGGAGCGCTCACCCCAACGGCGCGCCCGCGCCCCGCCGGCTCCTGCATAGGTCCGGGATCCGGGCGGTGCGGGTTATGCGGTGATACGGCCCGCTGCTTTGGCCTCTGCGGCATACGACGACAGCGGCTTGTCGGCGACGAAGTGCTGATCTCGCTCGACGGGCAAGCCTAGCTTTCCTCTTAATTGAGTGATTTCAGCAAGGCTGACATAGCCAAGTTCGGGAAAACCCAGGCCCAGGTCACAGAGACCGAACAAGCGGTCCGGGTCGTCGGGGTCAACTTCACTGAGGAGCCAGGTGGCCACGCCATCCGGCGTGAACAATTTGACCACCGGCCGATGGTCCGTGGCCGGAAGAAGCGCGTTCACCAGAAGTTCGACGCGGTCCGCGACCGTGAGAAGGGGTTCGTTTTTCATTTAACCTCCTTCGGGTTCATTCGAGACTGAGCCGCTATCTTTTGCGGTGGTCCTGCCTGTCGATTTCGTCCCGCTGACCGAGTGACAGCGGATGGCCTCGCAAGCGGAGCAAGCGTGGAGGCGGCGGTGTTGTCTGATGAGCAGTCAACGAACTCGTGAAGTGAGAGATGATAGATGCGCTCGAAGTCGGCGTAGCGGCGCCAGAGGTCACGGGCGAGATCATTGGCGCCGGCCGCCTGCATCGCTTCAATAATGCTTTCCAGCGTCAAGGCCTGGAAGGCCACACGATTAGTGTCTCGATCGTCATCATCGATGAGCTGGTTTTCGTACACCTTAAACGCAGCCATAACGCGGCGATTGAGGCGCGGTCCAACGGCAATGAACATGGCTCTTTGCACGATTTCCTGCTCAACCGTGAGCTGTGCGAGCATATGTTCACGCCACAATTGCTCGAGCCCCAACGAACGAAGCACCGGGCTGTCAGGATCAACAAAAAGGCCGGATTTGCGAGAAACTTCGTCGTAGCGGTCACGGAGCCGAGCGGCGGGGCCAGTCATATCCTCGGAGTATTTGACCTCGATGAAGACAGTGCCGGGCTCGCCGTCAGGCGTGATGACGCGCATGGCGAGATCGAAGGCAGTCCCGTCATGAAGAAAGCGTTCCTCGCGGCGTCCGGGTGAATGCTCAAAGATAAATCCTTCGACCTGCTCGACGAAATCGGGGAGCAGTCCACGAAAAACATCGCTGGCGAGCTTGAGGTCGAGGGCCATTGGGCCGAACAGATTGAAGCATAGAGGCATCGAGCTGAGAGCGTTGCCGAACAACCGCTCTTCGTCGATCGCGGCGCCTTCTTCGCGCATTAACAACTCATGCCGGACGAAGGCATGAATGTCGGGTGAGAGAAAGTTCTTGCCGGCGCGAGCCGCATCGCGACTGAGATTCGAGTGAAGCGGCATGACAACGGCGGTGTCTCCTTCACCACGAACGTGAATACCGGTCTCGATGTTATGATCCTGCAGCCAAAGTGCCTGAAGCAATCGCGCGGCTTTACGGAACCGCGTATCGATCTCGAAATGGACATTGTGCTTTTTGGCTAGCTCGTCAGTGATTAACGGGCAACGTGGTAGCGAGGCGCGTGTGAAGGGCGCATTCGAACAGGCAACCATCTAAATCTCCAGCGTGATAAAGGACGCCGAAGATTCGGATGGGCATCGGCTTTGTTGCGAGTTGTGCGGAGCTTAGGCGATGTTCGAGCCGTGAATGGAAACTCTGAGTTGTTCATCGTCGTCTCCTGGTTTCGATCCGTCACCGGTCGTCGAGACTGCCGAAAAACGCAAGAAGTTATCTGAGATGCTTCCCATCGAGACGGCGGGTGCGATCGGCATCAGTTACAGATGCGGTACGCCAGCGAAAGGCACCACCTCTCTATCGAGGTGGTGAGAAGGGAGTGCCCGAACCATGGTGGACGCTTGAGGGGAGTCGCTCCTTGCCCGTCAGGGCAAGGCTTCGCCTGTCGGGGCGAAGCCTGCTGACCAAGATGTGTCCGAACCTCGGAGCCACGCCGTCGGTAAGCCGCTGGATTGAACGCAACCTTATTATAGGGAGGCCGGGGTCAGGCGGTCGGCCTTTACGCGCTGCTTCATCTGACGCGGACGGATCGTACTGCACATCCTTCTGCAATAGGATCGTCTGTGAGTCGGGGCATCCCGGAGCTCACTCCTGCGATAGCGCAATCGCAATCGCTTTCACCACTGCCAATGGTCGTATCTGGCTGTCCCTAAGTCGCATGGCTAGCGTTAAGGACCAGAACCCGTAAGGGGCAGGCTATTGCTATGACTGAGCAATAGATCTGCACTATCGGCGCTTGGACTGGTTAGCGTCAGAAGCTGTGGTCCGGCTCTGAGCGATCGTGCGGCGCCGGCAGAGACACGAGCCGTGCGCGCATCATCAAATGTAACGATAGTTCGTGCAGAAGCTTAGGCCCGCGAAGCCGGCGCATCGGCTCTGGCCTCGGCATCTTTGACGAGCTTAATAAATCTATCGAGCCCGTTTTCGGGGTCGCATTGCGGGGCGCCGTCGCGATGGATCTTGCCGCTGTTCGGCCAAAAATTGTACGACCCGACTTTCAAATGGTAAGCGGTTTTGCGCTCAAACCAAATGCCCTCTCGTTTCAGGCGGACCATCGCGGCGTACATGTTTTTGGAAAGTGAGGGTGGGTTCATGGTTAGTCCTTGCTTGCTAGCTGTGCCCGGGTGACGGCGGGATGATCGGGTCTTGGCGGTTCTATCGGTCGCCGGAATGACAGATTGGATCGTTTGTCCGTCAATCTGAGAGATCAAAAGATATAGTCGCGAGGCCTTAGGTCTTTCAGCAGGCTGAGCCGAAAAACCCGGCAGCTGTCATAGCGTTTGGCAGGTTGAATAAGCCTACCCAGGGAGATTGTGAAACGCGCCGAGGCCTTCCTTCGTTTATGTGCAAAGATCAGCTGGCCGACCGAGCAGCCGCAATTTCCGTGCAGACACTAAAATCATTGGCGGTTTCATTGAATCGTATAGAAGAAGGGCAGATTTCGAGCGACGTGCTCGAACCTGCGAAGCCGGATAGTTTAGATAGGTTCGAATAGCCCACCAAGAGGTGGATGCCGTCAACAACGTGCTTGCTCGTGCAAGGGCATTCGACCACTGCTCGGCCGTTGTCGAGCGCATACGAAAATATCAAATTCTGAGCGGTGTCGTCAGAGCGAATATCGATTGGACCACCCATGCCGTGATGTTTTGGCTTTTGCGATAATATCCAGGAAAGGCTTTCACTGAGCGCTTGATCATCAAACTGGAATTCCTGATATGCCTCGAACGGTTCTTCGAGCCAAGGAACGTCTTTATCCGCCCTGGGAATTCTGAGTCTGAATGCGTCATCGAAAAAGATCTGAGTCTGGCCCATCTTGCAAAATTGCGTGGATAACGGATCAAACTGACGAAGCGCTTCCGCTATTGCTTTCGAATCGGGTCGGGTAATTGTCATTTCCAGGCCGCTTAGTTTGTCGGAAGTCACGGACCTGCGGCCGATCGAAGTTGAGGCCTTTGCGATAGCCCCGAGAATGCCAATAGACGAAGTAGGTGCTGTGGTATCTTTGTCCGTTGCGAAAGGGCGCGCCATCATCACAGCCTTCGCGATCTCTGACGGGGCGACAGGCTTGGCGTCTCGAAGTTCATCGCAAGATACCGGAGGGGCATTTGTTGTCTTGTAGGGCCATCTTATTTTGAGGTCGGCGACGGTGCCGATAAATGTTTGCGCGCTTGAGGGCGCCGACTCGGCACGCACAAAGCAGAATCTGAATTCGCACCGCGTACCATCCTCCGGAATAACCGCCGTAAATCGGGTCGAGGCCTCAAATGTCAGTGGCAGGTGGTCGCTGGAGTTTTCAAGCCTGACGGGGATGGTCGCTTCAATCATCAGGGATTTACCAGCGCGCACCGTCATTGCCGTGTCAGAGATCGAAAATGATACGCTCTGTTTAGGCGCAATGATGTCGCACATCTTTGTCGTCTTTAACAGCAGCGACGCGTCCGCATAAAGGACGAGAGCGTTGCCGTTGAGGCTCGGGTCTTCACCATTTTCTAAGCCAACGCCCTCAGATGATCCGTGCATTCATGCGCTCCCTACTGCCTTGCTAGACAAGGTTGGCTTTGAAGCCGCTAACAAATAGGCTGAAAAGGTCAGGTCATCATTTTCAAATTGCAATCCAATGAAACTGCCGGCTTTGTGAATCGCGAACTCCACGTTCGTGGGGTCGACAGCGTCGAGGAGAAATCTCAATGGGCGCGTGGGAAGCTTGAATCTGACACCTTGATTTCGGGTGCAGAAACCAGTCGTTTTCTTGTGGATCTCGTGCGGATCATCATCCACCCCGGGAGAACCCAAAAGGATGCATTCACGTTTGCCGTCGCCGTCTATTGTGAAGGTAATATGAGCATTCTCCATGAATGCACTTTCGGTGATTTTCACGAAATCGATTAGTTCCGATTTCGGCAATAGCAAGGTTTCCGTTGAAGGAGCGACGTGCCATGTCGGCGCCTCTTCGGCGATTGTCTCGAATCCATAAGCCAGGCGATCATCGGAAATAATGCAAAACGGTCCACTCTTTGCGATTCGCGTCTGACCCATGTGCAGGAGAACAAGTGACAGTGTGATCGAGGCGTTCAGGCGAATTGAAGTACTTAGATTGGGCAAAGTCGCAGACGCCGCTTCGAGCATAGCGCAGCTCCCGCCGCCACGCACAAGACCGGGCGAAAGCGTAATCAGAGTTGATAGACCGTCGGGAATCGCATCCCCGAGAACTTGGCCCAGCATTTCAAGGGCCTTGGAAGTCGTCCTAGCGTTGAATTCGCTGGAGATCGCAAGATCGAGATCATTGGCGAACTTATCGCAGCGTCCAACAAATTTCGTCTGAGAAACTAGAGTCAGGGGACGGCGAAACCGCTCAGAGTATAGATGAGCCGTCGTGCCAATCTTGATGGACGCGATGCCTTTGACGGCTTTGGACGCGCGAGCGAGTTCGTCGTACGAGAGAACGTATGTGCGTTGTTTCGGACCGGTAAAGTTCAAGGGCTTGCCCTGAAGGTTCAATCGCAGGAACGCCCCCATGTTGTCGCCGTCGATGCGAATTGCGTCTTGCGATACAACGAGCCGGCACAGGCGATGTTGATCGGGCACGCCGCGATAGAAAATCTCAAAAAGACGCGCGAGCCATCGGAATTCATTTTCCTCAATTGCAAATCCGAACTCGTCGTTTGCAAGTGGAAACCGGTTGAAGTCAGGCACAATGGCTGCAAAGCTGCGAGGTACAAACTGGCCAGAATCGTCAAGAGAGGCCGACGGTCCCTCCACCAAGTCGTGGAAGAAATCGAGGTCGTCCAGTTGTTTATCTTCCATCGGCACCTCGAATCCAGCAATATGCATATAGAGTGAAAGCCACATTCATCGCAACACGATGTCCGCAGCCCAAAATCAAAGTCTAGCCGAGCGATATAGGCCGACGCAGCTTAAAAATATATTGGGCCAGCCTCGGATTGTCTCGTTCATCGCGGATCAATTAAGCGACAAGCGTGGACGGAGCATAATTCTTCATGGACCGAGTGGTTGTGGGAAATCCTGCATCGCCGGCATCTATGCGAGTGGGCTGCTCTGTCGAGGGACGGGAGATGACGAACCCCGGCCCTGCATGCGAGACGACTGTGAAGACTGCAGTCTTATTCAGGCTGAAAGGCACCCAAATTTTCGAATTCTGCGGCATGGTGCGGTCAATGATTTGCAATTCGCCGAGAAGATTGCTGAAGAGCTGCCGTCGGCGTCGTTAGGCGGCGGCTGGCTGGTCGTCTTGATCGACCAGGCCCAGCTGATGAGCAAGAGAGCATTCGATGTGCTTCACGAACACATTTCTCGCCCACTATCTAAAGTTACCTTTATTCTGTGTACCGAAGAGCTTCACGCGGTGCCTGCCAGAACGGCAGAACTACTAATCCCTTTGCAGGTTATTCTTCCCAACATTAAGACGCGGATTGCCTACCTCGAGAAGCTTTGCGGCGACGCACAGATTTCGGCTGGCAAGGGCGCCATTGAACTTATGGCAGAATTATCCGATGGATCGTTTACAGCGATCAGCCGGGAATTGGAGATCATTAGCCGCATAGAGACGCTAGATAAGGAGGGCGTCGAGAAGTTCTACCTCGGAGGGCGTGCGGCGTATCAATATGTGGATCTTGTTTTTCAGCAGGCGGATTTCGAAACGCAGCTAAAATACTTGGACGATTGGGAAGAGACATCCGTCCGTAAAATCGAATTAATTGGAGATTATCTTGGTCGGCTGTTTCGTATGGCAGTGCGGCGGTCGGTTGATGCGCCTGTATTCGGCCCTCTTAACGAATGCGGTCCGGCGGTTGATGATTACTTCAAGAACGCTCAGCTGTTAGGGCTCCGACCGCGCGCATTCGCCCATCAAATACTGAGGATATGGAGTGCTGAGCTTAAGCAAGATTCGAAAACCGTTCTGCGGAAGGCCAGCGAGTTCGACGAAATCGTCGGACAAATGCTGGCCGCTGATAAAAGTCCGACGAAGACCGTTGCTCAATGGCTCAGTAAACGAAAAAGAACAGAAAATCTGCGTGCACGCGAACGGGCGTCTGTAAAACCTGAAGGCTCGGTTTCCGTTCTCCCAAATGAGAAAGAGTATCTGAAAGGGAAAGACGTTAGAAAGCTCTGGGATGCCGCGTCGTTTATGGTCCAAGTTTATGGTGACGTCTTAAACGCTTCGATCTCAATCCTGCATAAGGACCTGCCGTTAAAAACAGAAGAGTCGCCGAGCGTTCTGATCACAGACATGGGTCGAGAGCTTCGACTTATGATTGATGGACCGGCCCGAAGGCAAGGACGCGATCAGCCTCAGGCCCATTGGATGTACGTCCATCGATACAGTGAAGCTGAAGGCATTGTCACTGATTTGGTGGCTCATATTCCACCCCAGTTCGACATTGAAGAATGGCTGAAAAGGAAGTTTCTTAGAAAACGAGTGCTTGGATCTCTTTCGGAACGTGCGCTAATCGTTCGACAATATAGAACGCAAAGGCACAACCCGTCAGACTTGAATGATAAGAAGCAATTGGAGCGCCATTGGTCGCTCATCCGCAGCTTATGTGCATCATTGGATCCCAACGAACACGCCAAACTCATTGACGGCCTGAAGCTTCCAAAGCTGAATAGACCAGTAGGGAAGCAAATGACGCCGCATCGCCTGCGAGTCTCGCGCGGGCTTGATCGGGCCGCAAGGCGCAAGGCGAATGAGTTCCTGCCGGTAATCTCCGCCTTCGACGATGATGCTGGCACTTCATTTTTTACAGGATGGGAAATTCGGAACCTTCGTTATCGCCGCGACCTTGCAGAGGAACAGGCCAAAGCCAAAGAAAAACTTCTCGCCTGGGAGGAGGGAGTACCTGCCGATTTGGCAAAGTTCGAGAAGTACTTGGCGCGGAATCGAACCAAATGGACAGCGACCCAACCAGGACTTTCATAAAAGTGAATTTTTAGACCCGCATAAGGGATTCACGACATGACATGCAAAAAATAACAGTAAAATCATATGGATAACATTGCCTTCGATCGTTTTTCTACCCTGTTTCTCCTGAAAGACCACCTGTAGAAATTCATAAATGACCAAATCGACGTTTCATAAATGCATGCATTTGCCTGAGGCATGAATTTTGTCTTCAACAGCATGGAGGCCGGCAGCCTAGAAAGCCGGCCGGTGATTGAGAAACTGCTCGAACTGAAGACCCTTTGCCGCCATCGGCGACCGCGTCGGAAACCGTATGATCGGTGTCGTCGGCACGGTTACCGCTATTTTGGCGAGCAAGGCACGCTCGGCGTCCTCGTCAAGCTCAACAACCCGCCCGACTGGTACGTCGAGGGGAACAGGGGCGATCCGATCGCGCACCTGTACGGCGTCGATCTCAACGGCCCAGGTCGTATGTGATCCGGCCGCGTCTGGGACAGCCGTCGTTTGCGGCCAGGCAAACGACGAATGCTCTACCGCTGACGGCGTAGTCGTGTGGTCTTGACGTCCAGTCCTATCTTTCGCGCCGCAAAAATGCAAGAAAGCCACATGGCACAAGGACTTCTTTGATTTTTTCTAAAAAGCAAGAAGCCCGACCAATCGCGCCGGGCTCTTTTTTGTCTCTTGACCACGACTTTCCCCGATTTTGGTGCTGGCCTGTTTCCGAGTCTCAGCGGCCTGGGGTGTGAACCCATAAATTCAGAGGGTCGGCCGACGTCCGCTTTGGTGCGCATTTCGGACTGAAGTCGGACATCGCGTGAGGTCCGAAAAGTGCCCACTAACGGACCTCGTTGGAGCAATCCACGAAGCCAGTGCGGCACCTGCCCATATCAGCCGAGAGGATTTACGCGAGGCGACGCGATCGGGTCCGCAAGCTCCGCCTTGCGCTCAATTGTGAAAACGGCTCGGGATGCCGACATCACTGCAAGCGCTCTCCCGACAGTACCTCGTACAGATATTCGGGACTCTCTGTTGGCGGCGGCGGCGGAACGTTCTCGGACGGACTTATGGGCAGAACCGGAGCTGGCTTTAGGTCAAAAAAGTCCAGGTTCGGATCGTACAGCATTCGATTCAGTTCCTTCACCTCCAGAAGCACCTCCTGGAAGATGGTCTGCAGCTGCCCCGCGGTTGTGACGAGAATCAGGGATCCGGCGGCAGCGGCCGGAAACTTCGATGCCCATGCAACTGCCTTCTCCGAACCCCACATGGCCGGCCTGAAAACGAGATTCGGATTGCCAGTCACGGAGAACTGCCTCAACCATTGTTGGAGCGAGGGATTGAACCAAGCCGCCCGCTGGGCCGCCGGCGACAGTCGCTCCGCGAACAGGCGTGCACCTCTCACGTGAATACCGGCGCGATTTGCAAACACGAACTCCTCTCCGACAAGCGTATGCAGAGCGCGTTCGATCAAGGGCGAGTACGTGCCCGCAGTCGTCGTCTTGGCGTAACTGTAGCCCTTCAAGACCAGGTACGCAGCCTTCTCATACGGCGCGATGAGTTCGCCAAGACGCTCCAATTCGCGGCTCGCCTCATCCCGATCATTCCTGTCATCCCTGCCGCCTCGTCGGCCCCTGCCTAGCTCTTTGAACAAATCGAACGGATTCCCGAGTGACGTGGCTTCTCCGCCTCCGCCGCCTCCGCCACCAGGGGGATCGCACGGCGGTGGATTGCAGACCTTCACGCCAACATCCTGATGGCCCGACGGATCGATCCGGCTCACGGGGTTGTTGCGCACATAAGCGAACCGATTGTAACCCTGCGCCCCACCACCCACGATGCGGTCGTCTGGCGTGATGAAGCGCCGGGTCTTCGCGTGGTAGTAACGGAAGCCGTAGTAGGCGAGGCCGCTGAAGTCCTCGCGTGGATGACCGGTGAATTTCTCGTAGCTCGTGTCGAGACCGACACTGCCCGCCGCGAGAAGGGCGCCCCAGACATCGTACTTGTATCGGGTCACCGGCACACCGTCCTCGGTGCGCGTCATGAGCGTCGGCGTGCCGAGCAAATCCGGCTGGCGAATATAGATCCCCTGTGGGGGACCGGCATTGATGTCACCGCGGAAGGGTTGATTGATGTGGCCGGTGACCATCGGTGCGGTCGCTTGCCCGTTGATGGCGTCGCCGTAAGTTCGGTTGATGACACCACCGAGCGACAGCGACTTCGCCGTCAATGACATGTCCGATGAGCTCTTACGCTCGGCATAACTCGCGCCGATGAGCCAGCTGTGGGTGGTGTTCGTCAGGTCGTTGTAGCTCTTCTTCGTGCGCCGGTCCGCGAAATCGTACTCGTAAGCGTCGCGCACCACACCGTCCCGGGTGACGCTGCTCAGTCGACCGCGGAAGTCGTAGCCGTAGTGGTGCGTAACGCATGGGGAGAATGAGCAGTCCTCGAACCGGGTACGCTTCCCTTCCGTGTCATGATAGGCGCGCCAGTTGATTGTTGTGCCGGTCTTGTTCTCGATCCTGCGCTCGCCAGAAAGCGTCGTGAAGTAGACGTTTGTGCTGCCTGAATCGGTGATCAGGTTACCGATCCCGTCATAGGTGAACGTAGCAGCAGGCGGCGGGACGGTGGTCGAGCACGTCGGCTCCGTAACTGCCTCCGACCAGGTCGCACACAATCGATTGAGTGGATCGTAGGCAAAGCTTTGTGTCAGGTCGGTGTCGACGCCGCCGATGACCTTGGTGGAACGATTATCGATTATCGCACGGACGTTGCCGATCGCGTCATAGGTGTAGCTTAGGTCCTGAATCGTCGTGCCATCTCTCTGCTTTTGAATAATGTGTGAGATCCTCTGGTCGGTATCATAGGCATATTCAGTCGTGTTGGCCCACCGGGGCATAAAGTAGTGCCAGTAGGTATCATATTTGCGTGATTGCTTGAAGGCATTGAAATCGCTCCAGCTGGCCCACGGGGCGAAGGTGTTGCTCGGAGAGACGGCGGTAAGGACGCCGTCGACCGTGTAGTTGAAGGACTGCGACGAATCGGGATGTGTCATGCTGGTGACGGAGTTACGGTCGTTGTAGCCGAAGGCATAGGTAACGCTGCTCAGCCCATTGAGCGTGATTGTTTGGCTGGTCACGTTTCCACGGCCATCATAGTTGAATTTGGTCGTTCCCGAGCTATCGCTGACCGTGGTCAACCGGCCGACGCCGTTCGTCTGTGAACTCTCATCGTAGGTGTGGGTGATGTGATTGGTGAGGGATAAGCCACGTTCTCCGACAATGCGGTCGAGTTGGTCATACGCATAGAAGAGCTGACGGGTCACAGTCATTGCCGGCGGGCGATTAAGAGTGGTGGCTGACAAGCGGTAGTAGACCTTTCTCGTCAGCATGCCGGCGTCGTCATACGTGTAGCCAACGAGGCCCTCGCCATTCGGATCATTTTCGGTCTTGAGGCGCCCCCAGCTGTCGTAGGCATAGGTGACGGTATTGAAGGTTGTGGCCGGCAGAGTGACCTGCGCCAGCCTGAGCCCCGTCGAGTAGCGGAAGGTTGTCGTGCCTGCGTCATCGACGACCTTGGTCACCAAGCCACGGTAGTTTCGATAGACGCTGCGGACGGAGCCATTGCCGTTGATGGCAGTGGTCACACTGTGTAAGCCGTCCGGGTTGTTGTACGAGAACCTGCGGATGGCTGGCTGCCCCGACGCATGGTAATCGAGGCTTAAGCTCGCGTCATTATTGACGCGCTTGATCGTGAGCGGACGGCCCCATGGGTCAGATATCGTCTCGATGAACTTGGCGATCGGTCCGCTGATGAAATACGGCCACGATTCGCGACGCGCGCGCTGATTAGAGATATAGAGACCCTGGTCCAGGGTATCGATCGTGCCACCGTCAAGGCCTGAATAATCCCGGGTCTGAGCCAGGCCGCCAAAGCCGTCGAAGTAGACGCTCAACTGATGGCTTTCGGTAGGGCTCGCATAGGTGAATTCATCAACTTGATAGCCGCGCACCGGGTCGATGCCGGGGTAGGCCCAGCGCTTCTGGTACAGTCCGACCCCAGGCGGCGCGTAGGTCGTCGGTCGGCCGTAGACGTCATAACCGAAGGTCGTAGTCTGATTATTGGGATCGGTGGTCGTGAGCAACCGACCGGCGGCATCATAGGCGAGCCTAGTGGTCTGGTTCAGCGTGTTGGTGGTCGACGCCAGCAGGCCTTTGTATTCTGCGTCATATGTCAGCGTGACCGGGTGCTCCCAGGGCGGGTTCGGTGGATCGCGCGATACCGGATAGCTGCCAAACCAAGCGAGGTTGCCCTGGGCGTCATAGCTCGAGCTGTTGGTCGTGAATGTCGTGACCCACCTAGCGTCACCGCTCGAAACCTTTTCGCCGCACGCGTTCACGTTCCATGGGTCGTCGATCACGGTGCAGCTTGCTGATTCGGCGTCGTCGAAGAGAATGCGCTCGCGCCTGAGGACGTGCGTGGTCTTTCCGGCGTCGTCGTCATAGGTGACGCGGCGCATGTCGAGCACGATGTCGGTACCCGATGCGTTCGCTCGCTTCGTCCAACTCGAGCGTGGCCGAAACAGCCAGTTCGCGCTGTCGAGGTGGTAGCGGTAGTAACTGTAGACGTCGTTCTCGCCCGGGATGTCGTTCGTGCCTTCGCGGCTGTGGGCAGGCACGAGGTAGAGCGGGTCGTGCGCCACGTAGCGGTGCGCGCACGGCAGAGCGAGCTCCGCCTCGTAGGAGCACGAATAGGAATCGGAGCGGTGGATGGCGATCACGCCCGGGTGCGGGGCTCCCTGAAAGTAAACGTAGCGCGAGCGGTGCAACGGCGTCCGGTCGCGATCGTACAGATTTGCTGCGGCGAGTCTGCCCTCGAAAGGCTTATCCTGGCGGTACCAGCGGACTGTATAGGCCCCAGTATCGAGATTCTTGATTGTCACCGAAGAGAAGCCAAGGTCTGCTCTTTGCTCGCGGGGGCCACCGTACACCCGGCCATTGTTGTAGTCGTACTGGATACGTTCCTTGAATGTGACTCCGTTTCTTGCAATTCCGTGATTCCTGACGATGCTGTGGACGAGCGCCCGCGGCCGGCTCTCGACGCGGCCGCAGACCGGCCCCGTAATATATCCGACGGACTGGGTCGAACTGTTCCAGCCATAACACTGGTCCGGCCACTCGGGCTTGACGGCGTTTTGGTAGTCCGGGTAATCCCCTGTTAGGCGATAGGTAACAGTAGTCGTGCCGAGCACGCCGTTGTAAATGCCGCTGAGCAAGTCCGGTAGGCGATCGGGGGGGTTCGCGGAGCTGATCAGCCAGGAAAGGCCACCTTGCCTGTTAGGTATCCACCTGTTGTTCGGCGGGTTCGGCGGCTCGGCATTGTTGTTGACAAAGAGCAGATCATCGCGGGCGTCGCCATTGTAGTCGGCAACGAGGACGTCGAGTGCCCGTGAGTCACCGCCGACGGGCGAAAATGTCGTCTGCGTGATCCCCCATTGGATGAGCCCACCCGAGCTTCCAAGAAAAATCGTCGAATCGACTAAATAGACGTGCGTGTAGCAGGTCACCACCTGCTCGCGCCAGCGCTCGTGGGTAAAACCGCTGCAAAGAGGCGCAGGCTTGGGTTCCCGACACGACGCGCAGAGGTGATGCTCTAGGAGACCCCAGCGGAACTGAATCCGAGCGACGTCGCTGATCCCATCGCCGTTGAAGTCGCCAACGGCGATGGTGGATTTTGGATAGTGAATCTCACCACCATCGGCGCGAAGTGAACCTTGGTCGTCGATGTGTCCGACAATCGGCCCGAGCCCAGTCGGTGATCCAAGCGCATAATAGAGCCGATCGCCCTGGCGGCCGGAGTAGGACTGGATGTAATCGTCGATGCCATCTCCATTGATGTCCGCAGTCGCAAACTGCCACTGGTTGAGGTGTGGAGGCCGCTCATCTCGACTTGGGTATGGATAAGGATCGGGGTCGGTCGCGTAGACTTGGAGGTTGCTTCCCGCACGACTGGTCGTGCCGAGGCGAACGCGAATGTCGCGCCCGTTGACCACGCCGCTGCAGAGGCCCCCCTCGCAGTTGCTGCCCGGGATCGCCCAGCCCTGATAGGTTAGAAGTGTGTCGCCACTGCCATCGCCGTTGATATCGCCATCACGCACCGCCGTGTAAGGGTAGCGCACCGCTGGAGTGCCGTAGGGTGTGGACGGGGTGTGGCACTCTTCGCTCGGGGGTGACAAGCCGCTCGACGTGCCAAGCACCGTGAGCATGGAGATCATTCCGGCAAAGGGCGTGCCATCCATCTGCATGCGCGACCAGCTCGCCACAATGTCGGCCTTGCCGTCGCCGTTGTAGTCGGTGAGGTCGATGCCGTTGAAGCCAACCGTGTCGGGGTACGGATAGTCCGCATTACACGACGTCCATTCACCTGACCGGTAGCGCCCCGCCAATATCGCAGACAGTTGGTTATCGCGGTAAAGCTTCCAGTAGAGGACGGTGTTTTTCCTGTCGAACAACACCACGTCCGACATCCCATCGCCATCAATGTCGGCGGGGAGGATGCGCCAATCCGCCGGCGAGGATGACATCGTCACGTTGGCGACGGTCTGACTCGGCTGCAAGATCCAGGGGCCGAGTGCACATGTGTTGTTCGCATGTGCGCCGTAGGCGATGTAGGTGGTGAGCGTGCCGGCGTCCGGGTAAATCGCCACCAGGTCCTGCCGGCCGTCGCCATTGAAATCCCCCATTGCCGTCAGATAAGTCGGCTGCACTCCTGAATATTTGCTGTGCTCGACCGGCGGCTTGGCGAGCCAATCGTCTCCGCCGCAGCGGTAAAGCACTTTGCCGCCGTAGCTGCCGTAGTAGGTGCGTACCATATCGGCTTTGCCATCGGCGTTTAGGTCGCCGACGAAGCTGTTCCACAAGCAGCCGCTGAGGTCAGATCCTGGCTGGCAGTTGGGCACCAGGTCAAGGGGCAATTCAGGGGGGCGGTCATCGGGTTGAGTGGCCTGAGTTCCGACAAACGATGCATTTGGGTTCGATGTATAGCTGAAGGTCGTCGCCTCGAGCCCGACGGCACTCGCGTCGTTGCCGTTGCTGCCGAATTCTTGAAACGAGGTGAGCAGGCTACGGCCGGAAGCCGCGCTGATCGTGTAACCGAGCTCGTAGCGGCGGATCAGCGTTCCAGCCAACGGTGGGATCGAATGCCCGTACACCCTGATGTTCTTGAGACGCACCGAATGATAGCTTGGCATCGGTGTTCGGTCGGGCCGGTTCTCATACTGAAAATGTACGGACTTCGCTCGGCCCTGCGCGCCTACGAGCGGCAGGTTGTAATCCACCCGGAGGGGCCGGAACGTGCCGGCAGCTTGATTGTAAGCGACAACAAAGTAATTCCCGTCCGCATCGACGACCTTGTAGAGCGGCCAGGCGACGATGCCGCGGTTGTGCGTGACACCATTCGCCGGCTCCCACAGGCCTGCATGCCAGGTACCTGGTGCGTATAATCCCGGATGAGCGTTCGCGTCGCCGCCGAAATAATACTTCCTGCCCGAACCGTCCCGCATCTCCCAAAAACAAGGGCCGCTGCCACAACTCTGATTGCTCGGCCGAAACTGCTCCGGCGGCGAACCGGCGCGCACCTTCTTTCGGTAGTAGTAGCCCGCGGCGTTGACAAGGCGATTGTCACGATTCTCAGACGTGCCCCAGCCGCCGGGCAGAAAGACAAACTGGTCCGTGGCGTCGAATTTCATCCCCGTATCGCGCGCACGGACGATCGCTGGAAATCCAGTGAGTACCCAGCCAAAACCCGCGATGCCATTGCCGGTCGCGGAGCTGTAGGCCAGCCCGATGCTCGGGCTGGGACCGCGTGCCGCCGGAACGGCCACTGCCAAGCTAGTCTCGAGCGCACCGCCCGCCGAGGCATCAACGGCACTCGCCGCTCGGGATGAAGGTTCAGCCGGCGGATTATCGCTCTGGGCCAAAGCCGGCGAAGCCGGAAGCCAAAGGCACGCCAAGAGCGCGAGCAGCACTGCCGGGACGAAGGCCTTCAACAGTGGTTGCGGCGCCATAGAATTCTCCCTCCGCGCGACGCACCGCCAAGCTGGGGCTTCAGCTCCTCAGGGACAATGGCGTCGGGCGACTTGCGCCCTCCAAATGGAGGGTATCCGGCGAGAGGCCACGATCAGCGGACGAATGGGTTCACATATCCGGCGACAAGCTTGACCAGATCAGCTTGCCGCCTCGTGTCAGTCTTTTCGAACATGCGCTGTAGGATGCCATTTCACCGTCATCTTGGAGATCCCGAGCAGTGGAGCACCAAGGCACTTTAGCATAGCACAAAATCCCGCAAAGGCGCTGTGAAATGTCAGCGCATCCGAAGGGCGCGAAGTCGGCTCTGGGTCATTCTCGTCGATATTTCCCCAGCATGTCCGGTTAGGGGGTAATCTCGGAAATGCCTGTTGTCCGGTTTTGCCGATTGAAGGCATCGTTTGGACGTGATTCAAGCGCCCAAGCGGGACCTCGGATCATGCGGTATGAACCGACAAACTTTGCATGGGCTGCCATCAGGTCGTTCCTTCCGAACAAGCCGCGTCGCATCCCCCGTGTTGACGAGAGTCGGCCACCGGACAGATGAAATGGAACAAACGGTCTGGGCTTAAGAGGGACCCATGGCTCAACAGCGTAGACGCGTCAAACACACAGCGACCTTTGAAGAACGGCTAGCGGAAGAAGCACAGAAATTCAAAGAGGCGGCCGAACAGCAAGCTCCAGGCAGCATGGCCCGAGAACTGCTTTAGCGGCGAGCTGGGCGCGCCGCGACAGCATCGCACATCAATAAGTGGCTGACATCGCCAGGACTGCAGCCCCCCAAGTCATTGGAAAACTTGCTCGCTGATCAGAGGAAGTAAGGCCGCCTCAGTTGGCGGCCTATTTAGACCAGTCCCCCGTTTTTCAGGCTGCCGCGCCCGATCTGGTCTTTGAGCGGGGCCGGCCCCGGCGGCGCTCGGGCTGCGAATTATCAACCTGCCGCTGCCACTCGACAATCTGGTCAGCGTACCAAATGCGGCGATTGTTGCTGATGTAGGTCGGCTTCGGAAATTGCTTCAGCCTGATCATGCGCTCCAGCGTCGTCCGCGCAATCGGGACAATTTCCAGAATCTCGTTGAGCTTCAGCATCTTCCGAGGTTCTTGTTTTTCGTTGCCGTCGTCCATCTTGGCCTCTCGTCTTGTCGGCCAGCACTTGCGCTCCCATGCCTGTCAAAAGCCAGCGGTAATGATTGAATTGCCCTAGCGCGGCCCGAACCACCTGATGCTCGCGCTCCATCAGGTTGCACATGCGAGCGCTGGGTCGCTTGCGCAGCAGAACAGAAAGCGGATCGGCTTCGTGATCACGAAGCCATTGCAGTGCGCGATACCGAGCTGGCGTTGTCATTCAAAGTGACCTCCGCTTTTGTTTTGCCATCAAATAGAGGCGCGCCCGCGGATGCCAAGAGAGCTGGGCCAAGACTCCCGAACATCCGCGAGCCACCTCCCGCCTGGACGCGGGCCCATGCCGACCCCGCGCCGGGCGTAGCTCACATCATTGTGGCGGGCCCATCTAATTGCTATTTTGTCTGGCCGGCGGCGCGATTGCAGTCACGCCGCCAGCCGGCCTGTGTTCAGGCGAGCCGTTCGATCCGGTCGGCCTGCTGGTCGTTCGAGATTGCACCGCCGCAGTCGCAGGAGAAGGCGTGCGCTTGGCTGATCGACAACTCAAAGAAGCGCAGCGCATCGGCTATCGACGTCGACGCGCTCAGACCCTGTGCCTGAAACACCGGGTCTGACGCCGCGATGCCGAGAGCGGTCACGTCGTCGGGGCCGATGCGGGTTCTCTGCTGCTGGGCCCAGCTCATATACTCCAGCGCATGATAGAGCCCG
The DNA here is from genome assembly GCF_018398875.1 of Bradyrhizobium sp. sGM-13. GTDB lineage: Bacteria > Pseudomonadota > Alphaproteobacteria > Rhizobiales > Xanthobacteraceae > Bradyrhizobium. Next base: position 196,555 of record NZ_JAGWDK010000006.1, read on the forward strand.
ATGGGCCTGCCTGCCTTACGCACCAGCGCGGCCCAGTGCAGCAGCTTCTCGCGTCGCGTCATTTTCGCGGAAGCAATCGGGACAGCACTAACGAGTTCGCTAGTTTCGATGTGCTTCATGTTTTGTCTCCGTTGTGGCGGCTGATGCAATTACCCGAAACCTCCCCGCCGCCGGCAGGAGACCCGGGCCGAGAACGTCATGCCGCCAGTCCCATCGTTTGCATTGCCTTGCTGTACATCTCATCGAGTTCGGCAATCGCCTCAGGGCCATCCAGCTCGGCCATTTCGCGCAAGATCGGCATGCCGCTATCGATGCTGACCATAATCTCGTCACGCATTGCGGCGCGGCCCTCGGCGTAAAACTCGACGCGTTCCAGCTCGCCGATGTGAAACAGCACGCCGACGCCGCCGCGATCCCGGAATGGCTTGTAGTTGTCGGTGACCCAAATCAGCGTCACGCCTGGATTGCGCCGGATCATGAAGCCGGCGGGCCCACGGTGTTCGGGCAGATCGGCTTCGTTGCGGCGCATGCGCGGCTGCGTCAGAAACGGACAAGCCGAGACCGCGTAGCGGCTGCAATCGTAATGGCTCGGAGGTTCAGCGGACGTTCGGTTGACGCCGCACATCGGCCCTACGGTGAATGCCAGCCACTTGCCCAGCGTTTCGCCGCACAGCCAGCATCGCTTGTGGCGAACGCAGATGCCCAGCTTCTCGCCGTCGAAACCGCGAAACTCCGGCTTGCCATCGACCCACGGCACGAAGTATGGCACCGGAAACCCTTCGCTACTGATCGGAAGATGCGAAAGCCGCTTCGGCATTTCCAGATGTCGGATGCGTTTGTTTAGCTGCTGTTTCATCGGCTGCTCCTTGGAGGGATCAGGCCCAGCTTGTGCATGTCGTCGCGCGCCTTCGCGAGCAACAGCTCGTTGGTGGTTGGCTGCTTCTCCGCGTAAGCGCGGGCGGCCATCAGCGCGACCAGATAGACCGTGAGCGGTCGTGCGTTCTCGTCGAAATCCAGTTCGCTTTCGACTACCGCCGCCGTCATCTCCAGCATGGCGCAGGTGCCCTGCAGCAGCAGCGCAAGATAGAAGTCGCACGGCATCAACTGCAGCACGCGCGCCGCTGACGCGGTGACGTCGGTGCCAATCTTGCGCTGCATATCGTGGACAATTTGTTCCCGTCTGTTCATCGTGCTTCTCCTGCTGACAACAAGCCAAGCTGGTCGGCGCGCTCGGCGACAGTGCGGCCATCGTGGGTGATTTGAAACGGCAGGAAGACCTGCTCGAAGCTCAACACGCCGCATTCAATCGCGATGAGCTGGCCCTTGATCCAATCGCGCAGGATCGAGTTGACCGCGATCTGTCCCTGCGCCAGCGCGCTCTCGCGGTACTGCGCCTCGGTGCGCCTGATCCGATAGCTGTAAGGATGCTCACGTAGATACATCGCGGCCCAGCCCTTGGCGCGTCGGCATCATCTCGACCGGCCTTATCGTCAATGGCGATGACGAAGCCGAGCGCGGCGCTCTGGCGCGAAAGCGGTTCGGCGTCGTCATTCTCGACGAGGCGCACAAGGCGCGAGCCTCGCGAGGGCAGAACGGCCGCGATGCGCCGAAGGCGAACAACCTACTCACGTTCCTGCGGACGGTCTCGCGCGAAGCGACGAACGTGATCCTCGGCACAGCGACTCCGATCCAGCTCAATGCCGTCGAACTCTGGGATTTGCTGATGGGTTTGGGGCAAGGAGCGCCGCAGGTGCTGGGGACGCCCTTCGATGGCGGCGAATGGGTTCGCGAAGAGTCAATTGGCTTTCTAACTGGCGGTCGCGCCTGGCCGACGAACGACACAAATAGGTGGGGCCTCTTCAGGAATCCGCTGCCACCCGCTGCTGAGCATACGGTGTTTCGCGACATCCGCAGCGACGCCGGCCTGCAATCGCGCGAGGTAGTTGGCCCTCGTTACGATGCGCTGAGTGCTGACATTCGCACTGAATTCCTAAATGACTTCCGCAAGCTTGCCGAGCAGCACAATCCGATTGTCCGCCGCGTCGTACGCCGTACTAGACCGATGCTGGAAGCTGAGGGACTTTTGAAGAGGATCGGCGTGATTGTCCACCCGCGAGGGGACGACGGGCTTCCGGCTGCGCTATTCAGCGGTCAAGGGCTAGAGATGAGCTTCGCTTTTAAAGCAGCCTACGAGGCAGCAGAGGCCTTTAGTCGCCTTTACGCCCAGAGGTGCCCCAGCGCAGGCTTCCTGAAAACAATTCTGCTGAGGCGGATCGGTTCGTCGGCCCTCGCAGGCCTTGAAACCGCTAGGCGCCTGCTCAACCGCATCGAGGAACCGCTCCTTTCCGAAGATGAGATCGGCGACGAGGGTGAGCCTCGCGATACCGCTCCTCCCGATCCGCAAGAGATTGGCTATCTACGCGAGGTCGAGCGCAATCTTGCGGCCGTCATTGAGGGTTCTGATGTTGATCCCAAGGTTCAGGTGATCCTCCATTTCCTACGCGAACGCCGATGGCTTGAGCACAACGGCGCGATCATTTTTAGCCAGTACCGCACTACCGCCGAGTGGGTTCTGGAAGCGCTCTGCGAAGCTTTCCCCGACGAGCCGGTCGCCCTATACGCGGGTGGCGCGGCATCGTTCGTCGCCCGAGGTAATGAACGACGGACGGCAGCACGTGAGCAGATCAAACGCCGCATTCAGGACGGGGAAATTAGGCTCGTCTGCGCCACAGACGCGGCTTGCGAGGGCCTAAACCTTCAGCGTCTCGGCGCACAGGTGAACGTCGATATGCCGTGGAATCCATCGCGGCTTGAACAGCGTAAGGGACGTGTGCAGCGGATCGGCCAAATCCGAGATAACGTGCACGTTCTGAACCTTCGTTACGCGGGTACGGTTGAGGACGATGTCTATACCGCTCTTTCGAACCGGTTCGGAGATATTTTCTCGGTCCTTGGACAACTCCCGGACGCCTTTGAAGACGATTGGATCGCGGCCGTCCTAAAGGATCGATCTGCGGTGCTAAACTTCTCGCAGCGTGTGGAAAACACTAAACCCGCGATGGAGCTTCGCTACAACCAAGATATGGACGACCGCGGTCTAGATTGGGAGTACACAGAACGCGTTCTATCGTCGCGGGATCTAGAACAGTGGATGCGCGAGGGGTGGTAACGAGGTGGAAAGTAGCTCGAAGATTCGTGAAGAAGTCTGATGTTCTCAAAATCGTCAATTCTTGCGCGGCCCGGCTGGTCTCCTAAGGTTTTCGATGAGTTGATGGGGCCGCCTGATGAAATTAGGAAAGGACCCACCAAGACTCAACTTTTTAAGCCTGAGCGGGTGTTCGCGGTTGAAACTTCGGCCCGTTTCAAGGAGATCATGCAGCCGTTCGAGGTGATGGAATATCGAGCCATTCCAGGTTTGTTGCTAACGACAAACCCGTTTTGCTCGCTTGTCGATTCTATGGTCTTCGGAGTCATTCTCTTTACTGAGGGGAGAGTCCGAGAAGGGGCGATCGGGCATTACAATGCAAACCGCACAGAAAGCTTCGCGACCCGTGAAAGCACAGACGGTCTAATCAATCGTATAATGGTTGAATATGCTCGCGAAAATTTGGTCTTTTATGATGAGACCATTGAGGCTGCCGCAATTGAGGCTACCGACGAAAACGCTCTGAGAGTAATTCGCAGAACGATTTATCACGTCATAGGAAAGACCTACCCGAAACTTGCCCAGGAATGCTTTGCACAGCTAGACAGCACATTAAGCGGATAGCGCCTTCTAGTTACCCCGCGGTAGCTCCACAGACCTACACGGAAGGACTAGTCCGCTAGCTGTCGAGCGCTGGTGTAACAGGCGGGCGGACCACTAATATATAAGCGGCGGGTTCATTCCAGCCCCTCATATTCGAATGCTACGCCTTCGGGATCGTTCTCCTCGAACCATTTTTTCTACGGCATCAGCATTCGCGATCACCTTGATGTAGTCGACGTCGCCGACTTGTTTGTTTTGTGTTGACATAGACAAGGACGGTCATTGGTCCCTCTTTAGCTTGCGCCGGCCCCAATGCGCTCCTTCCGTTTTGGATTGAACTCGCGAACGTAATGGCGGTTCATCAAGGCGCGGTAGTTCGCGAGCTCGGTGACCCACAATCTGTAGAAAATTTGCCGCGCCTGGGAAGCTGCGCTTTGATAGGGCCATGGCTCCTCGCTTCCTGACCTTTCTTACTGGACGCAACATGCCGATCATTCGGCAGCGCCCGGATTCTGAGCCATCGATCATCAACGAAAAGACCATTGCCGATTTCACGCGCGTGGTGGAGCAGACCGGCATTTTAAGGCAACCGGCGGAAGCGGAAGCTGGATGCGACCGATGACTGAGCTCACCCGCCGCCGCGATCCGGATCGCGCAGAAGAAACGTGGCTGATCTACTACAGGGATGTTCGTGCCGGCAAAATCGGCCGCGCTGTAGGTAACCCCGGCGCCACGGAGCGCTGGAATTCGCATTGTGGGTTTTACCCGGGCAGCAATCCGGGTGAACAGGCGTATGGTTCGGAAGACAATTTCGACGAAGCGCGGGCAGCCTTTGAGCGCGCCTGGGCGGCTTTTCTGGGCCGGCGCAGCCCGGCGGACTTCCAAGCCTGGCGGGATCAGCAAGACTGGACGGCCCGTAAATACGCGATGTGGGAACGTGGGAAAAGCTCCCTCAAAGGCCTAATTCGATGATGCGCTGTCCCTGCGGCGAACGGTTTGATAGCCACCGGCTCGAGCACACCCGTATCCACGTTCCCCACATAACTGAGCACCAGCGTGAAATTCGCCGCTAATCGCCCGTTTGCCGATCCTGAAAAGGCCGCCCGCAAGCTTTTGGAGATCGCCAAGGCAGTTGAATCCGTCCAGGACGGCCGCATCCATATTGAAAAGATCAACGCCCCGTTCCTCTACAAGGAACAGGGCAGCGTCGCCGAATATGGCGCAGCGCTGAAACACGCGATCGACCGCGGCTGGCTAGTCATGCACGAGTCGGGCACCTTTGTGAGGCTCACTCAATCCGGCGCAGATCTGCTCGCCTGAAGGAAGGCCTATGTGCAATCTCTATTCGATCACCACGAACCAGGAAGCCATCCGCGCTCTTTTCCGCGTCATCAACCGCTACGTCGGCAACCTGCCGCCGATGCCCGGCGTGTTTCCGGATTATCCCGCGCCGGTGGTCCGCAACGCCAACGATGGCCGCGAACTAACAATGATGCGCTGGGGCATGCCGCCGCCGCCAAAGATCGGCGGCCCGCCGGCCACTAACATCCGCAACACGTCGTCGCCGCATTGGCGCGGCTGGCTGACGCCGGAGAGCCGCTGCCTGGTGCCGTTCAACAGCTTCGCCGAGTACGCGCCCGAGCCGAACCCCGAGACCAAGAAGAAGGACGTCGTCTGGTTCGCGTTGAACGACGACCGGCCGCTGACCGCCTTCGCCGGCATCTGGACCGAGTTCAAGGGCGACCGTGGCACCAAATCCAAACCGGTGCCGGGCCCGCATAACGTCTACGGCTTCCTGACCACCACGCCGAACGCGGTGGTCGAGCCGATCCATCCGAAGGCGATGCCGGTGATACTGACGACGGATGAGGAGCGCGACGTTTGGATGCGCGCGCCGTGGGATGAGGCAAAGGCGCTACAGCGGCCATTACCGGATGAAGCGTTGAAGATCGTCATGCGAGGCGAGGACAAGGAAGACAAGGCAACCGCCGCGTGACCGATCGCGGCTGGTCCCGCCCGTTCGATGAGCCGATACCGTTGCCGCGCGGTCGCCAGCTCGTCACGCTACAGGACGCCGCCGAGTACATCATGGAGCTGCCGGAGGCCGAACACGGTGCCGCCGAATGGCAAGCCGCGATGGAAGCGCTGCTCCTGGTTGCCGATCTCGGCGGCCCGACCATGTTCGCCCGGATTGGCATGATGCGCGCATTGAACCGAGGCCGCGTTCGGGAGTTTAACTCATCTCGGAAGAGCCCCCACTGGGGACCCGCAAGCTGGCGCGAGATCGATGAAGACGGTCTGGATTTACGTTGATACCGGCAAACAGGTCGGCGATCGTGACCATCTCAAGGTGTTTGCAAACTCGGACCTTGCCGATGAGTGGTTCCTGGTGAACGATCCTGAAGGCGTCGTGTTTGAATACGAGGTCATAGGCGCTGCGGATGACGAAACCGGGGAAGGATGCTGACGGCATCGCCGAAACCGAGGCACGACCTATGCCGGGCGCGATGTTGACGATCTGGACAGGCCGCAAATCGAGCGCGCTCGCGCTGCACTGAAAGCAAAATGGCCGCAGATTGCTCTGCGGCCCACCGACAAAGTAATTCTGCCGTACTGAAATCGTCGCCCTCGGTGCTGTTGATACCGTACCTCAGCCCTGTTTCAGTTTGGTTTCATCCCATCCCGTATTTCGTTTCATCCCCTCCCGTATAACTACGGACCTAGTTGGAAATCGGGGCCTAGCTCTATTTGTACGGAAGATGCTGAATGCGTACCGCCTCACCGTGTAAATGCCACGGTGGTGCACGATCTGCGCGACCGCCTTGGTGCTGCCCTCGGTCACCGGCTCAAGCTGACCATCGGCACCTATGACGAGATGCTCGGTGATCGCGGTGGGTATGACACGCTCGCCTTCGCCGGTCTCGGTGACGTCGTAGCCGAACTCGGCACTGACAAGGAGGACAAGGCCGCCGCGTAAACCCAGGTTTGGAACGTGACGGCCTCAATAGCCAAAAGCCAGCAACTGTCGCCATGGGCATCAGGGCTTATCGCATCTCAACGCCACGTCGACCCTGCAGCGCCCATACTACCCTAATGACCCACCACGAGCCCGATGATCGATTGGGACCGGCTGAGCGCTGCAGTGGCAGGAACGAACCGGCCAGTGTAGGCTTGGTTACCTTTCGGGTGCCTGTTGCGTCGGAGTATTGCAATGCCAAGAATGGGCTGGTCACCGAGTACCGTGCCGTACGGCGCGGATCAGACGGTCTATCTCGTGGTCGACCGTTTTAGGAATGGCACTGTGTATCGCGAGACTGAGATCGAGCGCACGGACCTCGAAACGATCATTAGCGATTTTTTGACCGGGCAGTTCAACGATCCGGTTCGCGTCGTTGCCTTCAACACTTTGGAGCATTGGGCAGACGATGTTTCGAAAGATGTCGCTGACGAAATTCAAGCTCGGTGCGACATTGCGGGCGAGCCCGTGCCTGAGCATCTCCGAGACTTCGTTGACACCTGCGCTGGGCCGACGCAGCAATTGGCGTTACGACTGGTTTAGGCGGCGAGGAGTGCATGGCATTTCAGCGCAAGAAGCCTATCGCCATCGGCGTCAAAGCACCGTATCCCGGTTTCATCGAACCGGCCCTCGCAACATCTATCGAAAAGGTACCAAGCGGCGAACGCTGGCTGCACGAAATCAAGTTCGACGGTTACCGGGTGCAGGTCCACCTCGTGAACGAGGCGATGAAGGTCTTCACCCGGCGCGGTAACGACTGGACCAGGCGTTTCCGGAAGATTGCCGACGACGCCTGGCATATCGCCGCCGGTTCGGCGATCATCGATGGTGAGGTCGTCGTCCCCTCCGAGAACGGCACGACGGACTTTTCCGTTCTGCAGAATGAGCTCAAGGGTAAGTCGAAAAAGATCGTGCTTGTCGCATTCGACCTGCTCTACCTCGATGGCTATGACCTACGGAAGCTGCCGCTGATTGAGCGCAAGGTGCACTTGAAGAAGACGATTGACGGCACCGACATCCAGTTCAGCGAGAGCTTCGAGGTCGATGGAGCGGAAATGCATGCCCACGCCTGCAAAGTCGGACTTGAGGGCGTCGTCTCCAAGGTGCGCGACAGCGCGTATATCTCCGGCAGGGGCAACAACTGGGTCAAGAAAACCTGTGCCCAGCGCGAGACGCTGACCATCGCTGGGTTCGCGCTCGACGGCAACAAGTGGGACGGAATTTACGTCGGCCGGCGCAAGGGCGAGGATCTGATCTACGCCGGCAAGGTCGACCACGGCTTCGACAAGATCTCAGCGGCAGCACTACGCAAGCGACTGACGCCGCTGATCCGCAAGACTCAGCCCTACACCAAGCGCATCGCGCACAAAGGCATTTGGGTCGAGCCGGAGTTACTAGCCGAGATCGAGTACCGCGCCAAATCCGCCGAGGGCAAGGTGCGTCATCCCTTCTTCAAGGGCCTGCGGGAGGACCTGTGATGGACATCTACGACGATGCCGAATGGACGGCGATGGTTATAGACGACCTCCGGGCTGCGATCGAACATGGCCGCTCGATCGAAGAGGTGGCTGAATTTTATGCCGTGTGGGGCACCGTGGATGAAGTCGCCCGTAAGGCCAAAGAACTCGGCTTGTGCCCGCCGGATGGCAAAATGACGGCGCATCCCGAAAATGACCGACCATGATCTCAGGGACAAGCCGGACAGAGGTCCAAGCATCTTGCGAATTGCCCCTTTTTGACGCCTTGGTCGATCTGCCGGCGTTGGGCAGGTCAGGTAAAGCATACGCGCACGGCCAAGAGCGGAAGACCCGACGGCGACCTCCCAAAGGCCGCTAAGCCCCAAGAGCGACTAAACTCCGCATCGCAGCGAAATGACGCGATGTGCCAACAGGTGACATTCGGAATGAAAATGCCGCAGGCCCTGCGCACGGACGCTGCGCTGCTTGAGGCAAAGACGGAAGAGAGGTATATTGGAGGTTCTTCTTCCCGCGATTTTGGGGGGAGCGCGATGGCACCCGGTACTGGAAAGAGTCGTTCAGCTCTCTGGCACTATCGGAGTTCATATCAGCTGCTCGCTCTTGTGGCGCTCGTGTCCTGGCTCCTGCGTCCTGAGACCGGTTTGGCCATGCCGCCTCAGTACGAAAAGGGCGGCACCGGCTGGGATAGGAAGACCATTGCATCGACTTCCAACTGGGGTAATCGCCGTGGGCAGGCACTGGGAGAGGCGGCGCGGCCGGCAAACCTATCGCAGCTGTCGCTAGGCGTTACGCGTCAGGCTCTCGAGAGTCCTGCGAGCGCGGGCGGTGGCTCAGGAGTTTCGAGCAACGGGCGTGGTTATGCCAGCTTCAAGTTAACAATTCCGGTTGCGCGACTACCCGGCCGTGGTCTCGATTTGGCGCTCGATCTCCACTTTGACTCGCATGTTTGGCACCGCGCTGGTCGGACTATGGTCTTCGACGTCGGCGCAGACTGGCCGGCACCCGGGTTCCAGTTGGGGTTCGGAAGTATTATCCAATTCCCTAACGGGTTGCCGTGCCCGCATTGCAAATTGATCAGCCGCTTGATCGAGCCCGATGGTACGTCACGTCCGACTGTCCTGGATTTTGAAGGCAAGAACGCGATCAATAACAAGGATGAACGAACCTACCGCACAACCGACGGCAGCCTAATTGACTACACTGTCCAATTCGACGGGAGCCAGGTTCTTTTCGCTGTTGCAAAGTATCCGAACGGCATGGAAATCCACTACAGGGCCAAATCGGTCATCGACGAAGGAATCATTTTCCCCACGCGGATCATCGACGTGAATGGCAACGTCATCGTAATCGACTATCGCTCCAATCGCGCGCCGCAGATCGAAACAATTTACGACACAGTCGGTCGAGCCGTGCGGTTCCACTATGATACAAAGGAGCGTCTGACAGCGATCACTGCACCCGGTTATGGAGACCGAGATCGACGCACGCTCGCCCGCCTCCACTATGCAGAGATTGATCTCAATCTTGAGAATGCCTTTGCCGCTCCGTTGCAGGCGGTAGCACACACGTGCAAGAGCCCGGCAGTAGGTGAGCGACGCAAACCCTGTCCCGTGCAGGTGATCGACGCGGTAGTCTATCCTGGCACCCGAACTGGTTACTGGTTTGGTGATGCCTACTCCAGCTACGGCATGCCGACCAAGGTCAGTGAACGGCGGAACATGGATCTTGTGGCCAGCTCGCTCAATGAGCAGGGCTCGATTTCCCTCGGGCTCATGACACGTGAGCGATCTTACGACGACTATCCATTGGTCCCAAGCGGCCTGGCCGACGCGCCGGCCTATACAACGATGACAGAGAAATGGACCGGCATGGACGCACCGCCGCCGGTGACGCGGTTCCAAACGGATCCGATTAAACGGACTTCGACGATCACACGGCCCGACGGCACTCGCATCGTACAAACCGCATATTCGCGACCCTCCCAGTTTGACGACGGGCTCCCAGCTTTGGAAGAGGTCTTTGACACCAACCAGCAGCGGCTGCGATCGACTACCAAGGTCTGGCAGCAGGGGGATGCTAACGGCTACTATTCTCCGCGGATCAAGCAGATTGTGCGTACCGACGAGGCGGATCAGAAAACGGCAACTGAATACGACTATGGTCCGTGGCATAATCAAGTTGAGACCACGCGGGAGCTCGACTATGGGGGTGGGAAGATCCTGCGCGGAACCAGGATAAGTTACGAGACTGATTGGCACTACCGCAGCCGTCATATATTCAACCTGCCCAAGGTTGTGGAGGTCTTCGCCGGTTCGCCGGGAGTTGCGGCGATCGAATCCAAGACCGAGTTTAGCTATGACGAGGTCGCATTGCTGCCGGCACGAGCGACACGCGGTCGTGATGAGCGCTATACGAGAGGCCTCGACTATGACCCAGAGACTAGGCGACGAGGCCTGATAACCAAAGTTCGGCGCTATGCCGATGCTGCGAACCCAAGCACCTCTGTGGTCCAGGATGAGGATCACCTATACGACGAGACGGGCAATCTCATTTACATCTACGGATCGGCCTGCTGCCAACAGATCCATTTCGTATTCGAGCCTGCCACGCAATATGCGTGGCCATCGCGGATCGCCCGCGGTTCTGGCGATCCGAACTCCCCGGTGCGGCTCGAAGAGAGCTTCCGATACGATTTCGGAACCGGCCTCACGATCGCAACCACGGATTTTGATGGCCGCATCACCGAAATGAGACACTTTCCGGATTCGCTTCGACTGGCCTCCACGAGCTTTCCGAGGACCGCCCAGGCTCCGTCACTACCAAACATCCTCTACGAGTACGATGATGTGGCGATGACGATTGGGTGGGGCGCTGTTGCGAAACCGCCTGGTGCCGCACCGATTGTGGCAGCCGAGGCGAGCACGACCTACAACGGTTTAGGTCTGCCCCGGGAAACGCGAGTTCGCGCGAATGACGGGGGGTGGGATGTCGTCGAGCTGCGCTATGATGCGCTCGGCCGGCTGGAACGTCGGTCATTTCCATTTCGGGGAGGACTTGGGCAGCACTGGATCGTCCAGACATATGACGCGCTCGATCGCCTCACGAGCCGCGCAGAACCAGGCGATGGTTTAAGCAATGCGAGCAGTCGGTTGTTTTACAACGAGACCAATCGGCCGACTGGCGCGACAGCAGGTTTCGGGCAGACAATTCGTCTGGTAGATCCGATCGGCCGCGAAACGTGGATGCTCAGTGACGCCTTGGGCCGCGTCCAGGAACTCGTCCAGCCAGACCCCGCTGGAGAAGGCTCGGTCTTCGCGGGCATGCCGCTCCTCACCCGCTATAGCTACGATGCCCAATACCTCCAGGTGAACCAGGGAAGCCAAGAGCAAAGATTTCGCTACGATTCGCTGGGCCGCCTGACGCATCAGGCGATGCCGGGGAGAGACGCGGTATTCGATGGACCTGATGGCAAAAAATACAGCGATGTCTTCGTCTATGATCAATTCTCAAATCTGGTTAGCCGCCGGGACGCGCGCAATAGTGGCGAGAACTACATCTATGACGACGATCCGCTGAGACGGCTGAAGCGCATCGAGCTTGCGGGGGGCGCCGGGGTGGTGCTTAACCGGCCTGGATCGCCATCCGCAGCAGCACAGAACGTCAGCTACGAATACATGACTTCGGGTAATGTGCGACGCATACACAAGATCACGACCCCTGGGGTCGTCGAGGAGATCTACAATTATGACCGAGAGGGACGGCTTGAAGTCCTGAGCCGTATTCCGGCGAACCGACCGAATTTTCCACTCGACATACGTTATGGCTACGACGAGTTTGGCCGTTTAACGGTCAAACGCTATCCGGCACAGTTCGGAGTGGCGCTTGGGAAGAGCGTGACTTACGAGTACGGGCGGGACAGCAGGCCCCAAACCGTGAAAGTCAATGGGGAGCCGATTGCTGCCAACATAGTTTACAACGCGAGCGGCCAAATCAGCGGTATGAGTTTGGGACCGAACGGGCCAAGACCTGTACAGGAGACGAATGACTATTACGCCAACGGACGGATGCTCAGTCAGACGATCAAGCGAGGCGGAAATCAACTCTTCTGGGCTCATTATGACTACTCTGCGGCAGGTCAGCTGTTTCTCCAACTTGAGAACAACGATGCCAATATTCGGCGCTATACTTATGATGCGCTCGGGCGACTGAAGACTGTTGCCGGGGGACCCCACGCTGCTCCATCCCACATTCGCGGCTACCCATCCCACATTCCCGGCTACAGCTACGATGACCTTGGACGGTTAATCCCCGTTGTCGTGGGATCCCATGCTTCTGCCGAATGGAATCAGACTTATAGCTACGACCAATATGGCAACCGGATAGGTACCCACGCTGCGGGCGTGATCTCCGGGGGTGCGCAGGCGCCGGCTGACGGGATTACCCAGTTGGCGGTGTCTCCCTCCACCGGGCGAATAGAGAGCCCCGGCTTCGGGTACGATCGGGCGGGCAGAATTACGCGTGCTCAGCGGTTGGATGGTGTTTGGCAGCTGTTCGACTACGACCGCAGAGGCAGGTTGGTCTCTGTCACCGATACCGGTGCCCCATGCGGATACCCCATCTGTTTCCCCGATGATTCCTCTACGGAAATCTACCGCTATGGGGCCGACGGACATCGGGTGGTCACTGAAAACGCGAAGATCGTCGGTGTTGGCGCTTCACAGACATCCATTCTTTTGAACTCGCGAGTCTACCATGTGTGGGACGATCAGTCGGTCATTGCTGACTACACCGAGACCCAGGGCTCTGCGTGGGCTCCACGCTTGACGCGGAGTTATGTCTACCTTGGCTCGCGGTTGCTCGCCACGTTCGAACCAGGTCCCACAGGCGAGATGGTGCGCTACTATCATCCGGACCGGCTCCACACCCGACTGATCACCAGTCCAGCAGAAGATGCGACCATCAGTCAGTCAGTCCTGCCGTTTGGAACGCCATTGGATAGGGGGCCGCCCGGAACTACGAACCGCTATTTTACCAACTATGAGCGAAGCCCGGTGACGGGACTGGACTACGCAATCAACCGATACTACGCTCCCGCGTTGGGCCGCTTTACACAACCTGATCCACGTTCCGGTGTACAAGATTCCAACGGTTACACGTATGCCCATAACGACCCAATTAATCTGACTGATCCACTGGGGCTAAGGGAGTGCGACGGGCAGCGCTGCGTTGAGGTGAGTAATGGTGTCAGGACGATCTACGACCAAGCCACCGGACGAATAATTAACGAAGAGAATCTCGAAACAGGAGAGATAACCGTTTACGCACCCCCCCGTGACAGACCAGAAACAGAAACAGAAACAACAGTTGTCCGACCCCCTCCCTCAATGAGGGAGCGAGTTGAACCGGCAGAGCGCACCGCCGAGGGGCGGAGGGAAGGAGGTCGCCCTGCAGGACGCACTGCTCCAGGACGCGCTAAAGCCAAACGAAGTGCAAACGTAGCAAGGCAGTATGCGATCGAACTTGGTTCTTATGAGGTCGAACGATACCTATGGCAGCAAAGCTGCTTAGCCGCCTTCAGCCAAAAATATGAAGAGCGCCGACAACAAGCGATCGATCCAATAAGGAAAGAGATCGCAACGCAGGCGGCGGTCATCACAGGTCTTGCAACTCTGGCGGATCCCTTTCTCAGCGAAACCGGTATTCCAAGAATAGTAAAAGCGCTCGCTGTTGCGTACGGGGCAGCGGGCTACCTGTTAGCGTCGGACATCGTTTCGTTCACCATGTTTCAGTCTAACTTTTCAATAGTAGTTAACCCACCATGCCGATGATTAATTGAACCTTTTTTTGTTATCTGAGCGCGTGTATCCCGGCACCTCACCTGGCGAGCACCGCACCGGCATCGCCGCGACATTCGAGGAAGCGCGCGCCAGTTTCGAGCGAGCATGGCGGACGCTCGCGGCAAAGCCGGACCAAGGCTGACTGTCAGGCGTGGCGCGATCAGCGCGATTGGACGTTATGGAAATACCAGATGCACGACGCCCGCCTGCCGCTGCCGACCCAGAGGCCGGAGGGGATCGCGCACTGCTTCTGCGGCCAGACCATCACCAGCGTCACGCTCGGCCAACACGTTCTCGCGGCACGCCGGGCGATTGGCGCATGAGACCAAGTGCAAAATTAGTAAGCGCGCCCGCCGCAGAAGCCTGTGTGGTCTAGCGGCCGCCCTGCGCTTCACCGCTCTCGCGCTTGCCGCTTGGTGACACGCGTTTATAGCGACAACGCAACTTCGGAACGACTATCCACCTAGCGATGCGCACCGCTCTTGCCCGTTTGGGCATGCGCCCATTGGCCAGAACCAAGCGATGCAAGGCGCGTCGGAAAACCCCGGCTGCACCAGTGGTGCATGTTCTTGGCTTTTCTTGCCCGGCCTAATCATGACGCAGAAGCCCGCCCTGGAGTCAATCGGGGCGGGCTTACACTTTTTTGAGACGATCAGGCGGCGATGCGGATCAGCGGCTCCAGATCATCAAGCGACTTGCCGGCAATGATCCGGCGCAAGGCGACGTCGAGCTGATCAAGCACCGCGCGCTTTTGCTTGAGCTGCTTTGAAAGGTTGCAGACCTTGCCGGTCACCGTCGGCAGCGCTCTGCCGGTGTCCTCGTCCTTTAAGATGGTGTGGTCGAGACACCGTGCGATCCAGCCTTCGGGGCAGCCAATCTCGCCGGCCAGGGTAGCGGCTGTGCGCCGCAGATCGTGCGGCGTGAAGGGCGCGAGCCCGAGCAATTCACAGATGCCCTTGCTCTGCTTGGTGCCGCGCAGCGCGGTCGCCATGACTCTCCGGTTCATCGGCTTATCGCCGAGCGGGCTGGCGAATAGATGCTGCTCGTCGCCGAGCGACTTGGCCTCGGCAATCACCTCCCGCGCGAGGCTGTTGAGCGGCTGCTTGATCACCCGCCGCATTTTCACCCGCTTGAGCGGAATGACGATGTGCGGCATCGGCAGATCAATCAATTCGTCGCGGCGGCCACCGAGTATTTCCGCCGAGCGCAGCATCGTGGTCAGCGCCAGCTTGATCGCGAGCCGCGTGCGGCGGTCCCATGGCATCAGATCGTCGTCGTCGAGGCCGTGCCAGAGCGTGCGTATCTCGGCCTCGGAAAGATAGCGCTGGCGCGGACGCTCCTTGAGCTTGCCGAGTTTGAGAAAGGGCTGGCAGGTCGGCGGCAGATAATCCTGCTCGGCTTCGGCGGCCCAATTGTACAGGCCGGAAACCGCGCGGCGCATGTGGCGGGCCCGGCTCAACGAGGCCTTGCCGAACTTGCCCTCGACGATGTCCTTCGATAGTCCCGCAACGTCCTGCCGGGTCACTTCGACGGCGCGCTTGCGGCCGAGCCGTGGCTTGACCAGATTGTTGAGATGACCGGCCATGCCCTTCCAGCTTTCGATCCGGGGCCGGCGCTCGCCGTCTTCCTTAAGCTCCAGCTGCTTCATCCATTCGATCCGCAGCTCGATCAGCTCTGCGACCGTCTTGTTGTGCTTGGTCGCGGTCGTCAGCTCCTGCCGGCGCTGCTCGGCAACGTTGACGCCGCCGTGATCGGTCTGTCCCTTGAGATGATAGGCGGCGGCGCGGGCTTTGACCGGCGTGCACTCCCTCGGATCGAAGGTGCCGATCTTGATGCTGCGCTGTTTGCCGCCGGTGGTTTCGTTGCGGTAGCGGAAATGGAAGTTCGCCGAGCGCGGCGATACGTCAACGTAGAAGCCCTCGCACTCGGTGTCGAAGAACTTGGTGCGCTTGGCGACCTTGAGTCGGCAGACATCGGGATTGATATAGACGCGGGTTTCGACCAGGGCGCTGGCGGCGGGGCGGCCCTTGCGCCGGCCCGGGATCGAGGCAATGTTATTCACGGTTCTAACTCCTGTCAGGGTTGGGATCAGCCGGGTTCTTGGCTTGCGGGGCGGCCCTTGGGAGGGCCCCGGAGGCTTAAGAGCCCGGCTCTTTTTTTGGGAAAACGGCGGGCATTGGCCGATAAGGCTAAATCAAGAAAGCCCTATAAATAAGGGTACTTCTTTGTGCGCCCGTGTACTTCCCAGTACCAAAATATAGACGTGTAATCCTGACGCCCGACCCCGCCTTGGCTGCCGATCTCCGCAAAAATACAGTTTCAGCCACGCTGGGGCACTTGAGTCCCCACACCTAGGGTAGGGGGAATCTTCTCCTGACCTGGAGACCTGCATGTTTAGCAAGTACACCTTTGGCGCCCGCAGCTATGGCCACAACAAGCCGGGTCATCGAGAGGTCCGACCGATGAAATTGAAACAGTGGGAGCGATTCTGCGGCAGATGAAGCGGAACAAGAAGCTACGCAGGCGCGTGCTGATCGCGAAACAGCCACTGCCCGTCCGGTGATGGGCTGTTCAGGAAGGCACGGACGCACGTGAATCCCCAGTAGCCGCCGGTGATAGCTACACGATCCACTTCATAGGAGAGTACAACGTGGGAACATCAACCGATGCACACTGCTCCGCCTGCGGGTACGACACATTCCTGATGCTCGGAGGGGGCATGTCTAACCACACAACGTACGCAGCCTGGCCGGTGAGCTGTAAGACGTGCGCAGCAGTCACGACGGCCAATTTCAAGGAGTCGCCGTTAGTCTGCCGATCATGCAAGAGCCAAGACGTTACTTCACCCACCGACCTTCGGTGGTGGAAAGGTGACGGCAATGTCATCGAGAGTTGGCTTATGGGGTTGGCAAGGGACGACGCCCTGACGCTGACTAACGGCCACTATCGCTGTCCCAAGTGCGACGAATTTGAACTGCGTTTCGGTACAAATGCCGCTGGACACCCCATAAGGATGTGGGACTGACAATGTCCGCCTGACCTAATCGCCGCTGGATGAAGTCAATCCCTGACCAGACCAGCAAAATGGCGCAACGCTGATCCACGCTCTTCGGATGTTACAGTTGACTCGCGATAAGTGGGGCGTCGGCATGGTTTTTAAGATCGTGTAAGTTTCCAAGGAAGCTTACGACTGATATCCATGGTTGGGGTTATCCCCCTAGGCTTCGGAAGTGGCTTAGGAGTTTTTTTAGTCTTATGCTCAGCCTTCGGTTTCTTGGCGGGTTGTTCTGCCGCTCGCGGTGCCGTTTCCCACATAGAGCGGTGCACCTCCGAGGTCTTTCGCTCAGGGACCTTAGGATGAGGACTATGCCATTTCCGTCTCATTGTTTGCTGCTCCTTTAAGTAACGGGTGGTTCGATCACCAAACTATCCCTGGCCGGTGACCGGCTCTGGCTGGGTGTTCAGGAAGGCACGGACGCACATGAACCATGAACCCGCGGTAGCCGCCTGTGATAGCCACACATCCAGTTTGATACACAACACCGTTTAACGATTATATTCCGTTAGGTGGCGATGTGCGTTTCGGCCCCACCGCCCTGTTCATGGCACCGATCCGCGAGGACCGGACGCGACGACGGAAATGCTGCGCTTCTTCCTTGACCGGCCACGCCGCCATCAGGCCGAGCCGACAGAACCAGCGTAGGCGAGGTTTAGATGGACCTCCTCGCACAGCCGGCGATCGGAGCGGATGCCGAAGCAGTAGCCGATGATCAGCATCCGGATCATCAGCTCTGGATCGATCGAGGGCCGCCCCATCGAGCTGTAGAAAGATCGCGCGGTCGATCGAGCGCAGCAGGTGATCGGCCGGCACGTGCCGCTCCAGACTGAACTCGTAGAACAGCGCCTCCTGCATCGGCTGCTTCTCCGATTGATGCGAAGCAGTCTAGGCAGACTACCCCGCGAGGGTAGCAGCCGGTCT
Source organism: Bradyrhizobium sp. sGM-13 (assembly GCF_018398875.1). GTDB lineage: Bacteria > Pseudomonadota > Alphaproteobacteria > Rhizobiales > Xanthobacteraceae > Bradyrhizobium. The sequence goes on from NZ_JAGWDK010000006.1 coordinate 214,613, forward strand.
ATCCCATTCTGAAGTCTCCGGCCCTGTTCGGATCGCAAGGGCCTGCCAACCGAGACGTTCTGAATCCTTATCGCCCAAGAGTAGCGCAACGGTCAGCGCCTCCTCAGTCTCGAAAATGCCAGCGGCTGGCATGAAGGCGTGCATCGGCCTGGTCGATTCCTATTGCTTCTCGACCTCGCGCTTTTGCTGCACCTTCAGTTCCTGTTTTTCGCTCATTTTGCTCCCCAACTCATCTGATCTGAATGGTGCGCGGCTTGTCGCGCTCAGCACGCGGGATGAAGAGTCCAGAAGGCCGTCACTATACTCGGCCTTGATGCCATCCGGATCGATCTGCACTGGAACGGCGATGGTGCGGTCGAACTCGCCCCAGAAGCGCTCCCGCCGCTGGGAGCTTGCCTGCTGCGGATATTCGACACTCTTCCGGCCAGCTATCCGGACAGTGTTGTCCCTTGGCCTGCGCTTGAGTTTCTTCGATCTCCTGCTAGGATTGTCGCAGCTCAGAGCCACCTCCTGGAGGTGCCCGATGCCTAGCCTCGCCGCCTGGAAACGCATCGCCTCGGAAGCAGGACGCTTTGCCCGCAGTGCCGACCCGCTCGCGGAGATGTCCGCGGCCGGGATCGTGGCCGACCCCGAGATCCGCGAGGTGCTCGAGGACCAAAAGCCAGCCTTCAAGCTCGACCCGGTGGCGTACGCGAGGCTTCTCGGCGAGTACGGCCCGCTCCCCGAGGTCAGCGTGACCATGGGTGACCGGCCAGCCCAGCCGGCCAGCGACCGCTCCGACTACGGCCTCTCCACTACGATCGACGTTGCGCTCGTGAACGAGATCGTTCGCGCGTTTTGGGACGCGAGGGCCTATAAGCGGCGCGTGCCCGCGTCGATCGTCCGCAAGGTGCTCGACATCGCCGCCATCCGTGCGGCGTTTGACGGGGTACCGGACGATCCCGACGCGGCAGTTGGGCAGATGGATCTCCGCGGCGCCGCCGAGCTTGAAGCGTACTCCGGAGGACGCGACGTCATCGTCGTGCAGCCGGTGAGTCTCCGGATTACTGGGGCGCAGCCCGCCTCTCTCGACGTCACGCTCCGACTCAGGCTTCCGCTCGTCGGCACCGCCACAGCGAGCCGGGTCTACCTCTCGGAAGCGTCTGTGCAAGCGTTGGCTGTGGACCTAACCGTAGACCAGTCGTCACTGGTGCGGCCGAATTCGGCGGCGGCCGTTCAGATGCTCGAAGAGCGGCTGACCGACATGCTTCGCACTCTCGCGGTGGACGCGCGCCTCGCTTACTCGCTGCCGTCGGAAATCGCCCTCCGCGGACGACTGGACAACACCACGCTGACGATTGGCGCAGCGGCCGGTTACGCACGGCCCACGGGCGGGCGCAGCTACCTGAGTGCAGGCGCTGAACTAGCCCCGCTCGGCGGCACCCCGCGGCCGAACTCGCTGGCGGTGGCAGTGCCGGACCAGTCAGAGAACCTACGGATCGTGGTGGATGAGCGATTGGCAACCGGGGTGCTCACCGCCACCATCGAGTCAGGCGATCTGGCCGCGTTTGCCAACCGCAAGATTGCATCGAAGTTAGATCCGTTGAACCCGGCGCCGATCCGGTTCGACGGCGGTACCGTGCGCTTCACCGGCGGGCGGATGGTGATCACGCTCGACACCGTTTGGGAAGACGCGTGCGTGGCGGGTAAGAACCTGGCGATGGTCGTCACAGTCACGTCCACGCTGACGGCGGCTGGCGGTCAGGTCAACGCGGCCGATACCGAGATCGACATCAACCTCGACAACACGGATGCGCTGGTGTGTACGCTTCTGAGCGGCCTACTCGGCCCGTTCGGGCTGCTGGCCAACACGATCGTGCTCGGCATCATCGCAGCGATTAACCCAGCTCTCGACGACAAGTCGCTCCCGTCATTCCTGGAGCCCGTGCTGCCGAGGACGGAGCTGCGGCTTCGCGCCGCGCTGTCGCGGCTCGAGGTGAACGAGGGCTACGCGGTCGCGACCGGCGTCGCCAGCATCGTCCCCAACGTCACCGACTGGTTCGTGTACCTCAAAGTGTTGTACCCGAACCCGATCGTGCCGCGCCGTCCGTCGCTTCGGGTGCCGGTGGCAGACGCTACGGTGGCGCTCTACGAGCTCGACAACCCGCCACCAGCCGGGGACGACGTCGCGGTTCCAGATGCGGAGCCTATCGAGCACCTCGTCGGCCGGTACCTCACGACCGAGGTGCGGTCCTACCATCCTCGCGCAGACGAACTGCTCGGAACCGCCGCGACCGATGAGGACGGCTTTGTGCGTTTCCGGGTCCGCCCGAATGCGATCGGCGGGACTATCACGACCTATCGAACCAAGGAGGATGTGGTGACCGGCAGGGTGCTGAGTCAATCGACTGCGCACGCGCCGGCACCCGAGCCGGGCCCGGATTTCGCGGTGACGATCACCGCCGCCGATGGAGCGGTGCTCACCACGCGCCGGTTGGTCGCGCTCAACGCCAGTCAGAAGCACGCGGGAACGCTGGACGACCCGCTGCTGGTGGTCGTGTCGCAGTCCGGGCCGCTGCCGGTGGACATGGCGTCGGGTGGGGACGACTGAGGGAGCCGACCGCGGTGACACCGGTGGCATCGAATGGGAAGGGTAGTTCTCCGAGGAGCCTAGATTCGGGCTTTCTCGATCGCACCGATCAGATCTGACCAGGCCAAGAATGCTGGGAACGTTCTCGTCCAGGAATTGGACCTGGGCCTTCGACAGGCGCTCCTTGCTGGGATCGCGGAACCATCTCAGTACTCCCACTCCGCATCTTTATAGAAGCGCCACTCCAGCCCTTCGCGGTACCATTCGCCGGCACAGACCTGGAAGTGCTTGAACGTGGAATTGAACTCATCATCCGGGCCATCCCATGCGATCAGCTCCCGCATAAGATCGGCCGGGATCAGCTCGTCAGTCCAGTGTCAAACGCCATCCGGATCTGCCCCCTTTGCGTCATGAAGAACTGCCCCCACCATCGGGATTATACTGCCCCCACCATCGGGATTATGATCTCGGTTGAAGGTTGTTTCCGCCGGTGACGGGCCGGAGGGAGGCGGAGCCGACCGGAGGGCCGTCACCGGCGGTCGGCGTCTTGATGAGGCCGCTCTTGCGCTTGGCTCGGAGCCGGTAGCTGTCGCCGCGGATCGTCAGCACGTGGCTGTGGTGCAAGAGCCGGTCGAGGATCGCGGTGGCGACCACGGGATCGGCGAACACGGTGCCCCATTCGGCAACACTGCGGTTCGAGGTGATCAGCATGGCGCCAGTTTCATAGCGCCGGCTGACCAGTTGGAAGAACAGATGTGCCGCGTCAGGTTCCAGCGGCAGGTAGCCGAGCTCGTCGACGATCAGCAGCTTTGGCTTCGACAGCGCGAGCAGTTTCTCGTCCAGACGCCGTTCGCCATGCGCCTTGGCAAGGCCCGCGACCAGCGTCGTCGCAGTGGTGAACTGCACCGTGTACCCGGCCAGGATTGCCTCTCGCCCCAGCGCGATCGACAAGTGCGTCTTGCCGACGCCGGGCGGCCCGAGCAGCAGCACATTCTCGCCGTTAGCGATCCAACGTGACGCGGCAAGATCGCGGATCTGCTTTGGATCGATTGACGGCTGCGCCTCGAAGTCAAAGCCAGCAAGCTCCTTCACGGCCGGGAAGTGTGCGAGCTTCAGCGCCATCTCGATGCGGCGATGGTCCTTGCGTGCGATCTCGCGCTCGCACAGCAAGATCAGCGTCTCACGCGCCGACAAGTTCGCGCGCGCCGCCTCGTCGAGGAGGCTGTCGAGCTGATCGCGGATCCCGGAGAGCTGCAATCGCGCCAGCATGGCATCTAGCGGATCGGTCGTTGCTTCCATTACCTTTTTTGCCATCGTCATCAGAAGCTTCCTCCGACCGCGGCTTCATATTCGGCAAGAGGACGTAACAACGACGGCGGTGAGGACGGCGCCAGCACCGCCGCCGCGATCTCCGCCCGGCGGACCGCGCCATTGCGACCAGCAACACCATCGAGATGGGCGGAGTCGATGATCCGCAGCCGGCGACCCTCCGATTGCTTGTGGACCGCAACCTGGTGCAATCCATGGCGGATCCGCACTTCGCCGGCCGCGATCGTTACCGCCACGCGCTCACCAATCAGGCGCCACGGTACCGAGTAGCTGTTCGTGTCGATCTCGACGGCGCAATCATTGCCGACGACGCGGGACAGTTCACGCAAGGATCCGAACGACGGCTGCCCGCCGAGCGGCTTCAACCGATGTATCTCGTCACGCGCGAAGCGGATGATCGGCGCCTCGCCGGTCGTGCCGTGGATCCGAACGTTCGCAACCTCACGCTCCCATCTGTCGAGATGCGCCTCGAACGCTTCCCAACTTGGGAAGCAATGACCGGCGATCGCGTTCTTCTTCACGTAGCCGACGCCGTTCTCCGTCTTGCCCTTCGTGCGCGCCCGATATGGCGCGCAGGCGCGAGGGCGAAAGCCCCAATGTTTTGCGAAGGCTATCAGCTTGTCGTTGAACTGAACCGACCGGCTCACTGCGTCGTGGCGCACGACAAGCGCGCGTGGATTGTCCATCAGCACTTCCTCCGGCACACCGCTGAAGGTCGTGAATGTGCTCTCGAGCCCGGCGAACCAATGCTCCTGCCTCTCGGCCCGGAACGCACGCACATGGAGCCGTCGCGAGTGTCCAAGCGTTGCCACGAACACGAATGCCTTGACTTTCGCCCCTCCGATCTCGACCAGGCGCTCCCCGAAGTCGATCTGCAGCTGCCGGCCCGGGGGCGTCTCAAACCGCGTCGTCGCCAGCGCCTCCGCCTTCCGCGCAATCCGCTTCACACCCCACCCGCACGCCCTCAGGCGCATCATCTCCGCCACGTCATCCGGCGTCTTCATCACCTGCCCCCGTGGATCATTCCACGGCGAGCCTTCAGTGATTCGTTCCCGCTTCATTCACTCTCTCCTCAGCTATCCGAGGAGGGGGCAATTCCTCGTGACGCTGAGGGGGCAGTTTTCCATGGCGCGCGACAGTCCAGACCAGCTCGGAGGTCGATCTCACGATCCTGGCGCGATCTGTGATCCCGTTCTCGACGACGGAGATAGCGTGTCGCAAATCGGCCAGTTCTGACAGTAACAGCGCTGCGTTGTTCGGCCCGCCTTCGGGGTGAGCGCTGGTCAGACCAAATCTGCCGGTCTTGCCGATGATCTGGAGCACTCTCCCCATCACCTCGGCGACCTCGCCGCTTTCCTCGACGACGCGGTCAATCTGTCCGTCGAGCGTGGTTGGTAGAAACTTCGGGTTCATCGTTTCTTGTTCCGTATGAGCCTGAGGTTGGAGATCAGTTGTTCGAGGTGATGATCCTGGCGGAAGACGCCGGCCCCGCGGTCGGCACCGTCCTTGCAGATCCAGAGGGTGACGCCCAAGCGATAGGGCTCACCCATGTTGTCCTGCTATGCCTTGATGGCGGCACCTTCCTCGCCGACGATCGTGAACGACTTGATCGACGCCCTTCATGCCTTTCGATCCTCGAATTTGATGTTGACTAAACCGTTGCCGCCCAACCAGGCGAGCAACTTTGCTGCGGGCAGGTAAAGCCGTGCCCGATTAGCATACTGATGCTCTCCTCATAAATTCAGCCATCTCGGTGAGACGGTTCGATATGGAAACTCGGAATTGCTAACTCGAAGGCTGCATTCACCGCAGTTGGGACGGTCATTGATCCATGACTAGACAGAGTTCTTAGATTTCGTCTCGTATGAACGTACTTTGATCTATGGGTTTCAGCGCAAGGCACCTACAGCTGACATCTGGTCATCTTACCAGGCCGCTCGGGCGGCGAGCGGTGTACTTGGGCCGGCAAGCGCGGCAATAGCGGCATACCCCCGCTTTCCGAAGGCCGTAAATCAGCGCGTCAGGTCATGATCTCAATCCCTCCGGCTTAAAGAAGGTAGCGCACGCTATACTGCCAGTTTCTGGTATCGACGGGCTGGCTGTCTGAATTGTCTTGGCTGTGCATCCACAGAACGATGCCGGATGACCGAGACAATCGGTCGGAAACTTCAGCGAGATTGAGCACCGCCCCGGCATTTGGCCACGGTGTGCCTAAGGACGGCGAGATATAGGGCCGCGCGGATTTGCGGGGGTCACGGCGTCGCATCGAACGTGCCGTGGACCGTTACATCCCCCGTGGCGTCGACCTCGCCGGGGGCCACGATCAACGTAGTACCAAGAACCGACAACTGATCGCCGGAGACTGTCGTCTTGCGCCCTGCCGCGACCAGTCCATCTGAGGCGGTGGGGTCGGACGCGTCACTGCTCGTCAGCAGCCCGACCTTGGCGGCACTCAGAACCAGGTCGAAGGCGGCTTCGTCGATCGCTGCGATGCGTCGCCGGTGGCCGCCCAGCGCGTGCGGCATGCCATGCCCATCGATGGCGACCACTAGGTTGTCGCCGGCAATATGCCTGGCATAAAAGCCGGCGTGGCCACGGTTCGCGCCGAAGCCTGTCGGCGAGAGCGGGACCGCTAGCAAAGCTTCGGTGCCGCCGGGCGCTGCCATGACGGTCCAGTTGCCGCCCTTGGGCGGGTTGAGTTCGAGTTGCCCGCCATCGGCGGACCAGTCGCCTGCTACACCCTCAACCCACAGTCGGGTGCCGCCGGCTTCGTCGTCGAGTAGCGGGGCATCGAGCGTCGCCGTCACGACGACCGACCCCGCGCCCGGATTGCTGACGAAGCCGGGGACGCGCAGCTCATAGCGGATACTGGCGCAAATCCAGCGCTGGGCGCCGAACATGAACGAACCGGGCCGGCCAGGAAGCTGCGCGACTTGCGCAAGCCCGCCCCACCGGTCACCCTCGGCGAGCAGCAGCTGGGCGAGGAAGTGGTGCGGTTCGGTGAGGCCACGAAAGCTTCGGTGCAGCACCAGCGGGCTGCGGCGCATTGTCTGGCCGTCGTAGCCGGAGAGACGGGTTGCGCCAGGCGCCACCCAGCCTTCCGAGAGATCCGCGTCAACAGCCTTGCCGGTGATCGCCAGGTGGACGAATCCTTCGTTCTTACCGTTGGCCCACCAGCCAAGAAGCTGGGGTACGGATTTGCGCACAAGCCGGCAGACGCGATTAAGGTGTGTGCGATTGTCGATGGCGCTGTCACGGATCATGCAGCCGAGCGGTTTGGACGCAACCGCAAGGGCAGTGAAGTCCGTTCCGGCGCTTCGCAAGGCAGGTGCAAACATGCGGGCGAAATAGTCCTTGGCCTCTTCCTTGAGCCCGCGCTGGTAGATGACATAGGCGACTTCGCCAGCGTCCGAACCAAGCGCGGTTGCCGCGAACCACTCGCGCGCGGCGTGGTCGATGCACCGACCGACAACACGGGTTCTCGCTTCACCGGCTAGCTCAAACCCCAGCAACTCGAATGGGAATATCTTGTCGTGCCATTTTAAATGGCACTGGGGGAGTGTCCGAAGCAGCGCGAGAGGATCGAAATCTCCTCGCCTGTCGATGAGCACCTCCAGGATCGGCGCATCGCCGAGCGCCAACGTAACGGCCAGGCCGCTGATGTCGAGCTCGGTGCTGTCGAAGGCGACGTAAGGCATGGGATTGAGCCACTGTTCAGATGAACCCCGGGTCGGGGTGGAAGGACTGCCCGGCAGCGCCAGCCGCAGCACCAGCCGGAGGATTAGCTTGCATATAGAGGGCCTCGCGAACGACTGACGCGTCGCCGAAAAGACTGTTGTCGCTGCTGTCGGTGCTGTGGACGTTTCCGACCTTGCGGACCATCCTTCCCTCATGACCGGTAGCCACATTGTGCGGCGACCAGATCAGTTCGGACAGCGACTTGGTAAGCTCGGCCGCATCGGCGACCCAACTCCGCAACAATAGATCGGCATCCATCTGGGCGAACGCGCCAACCGCAGCCATGACGCAGCCGCGAACCGGGACGGCGATGCTGTTGGGGAGGAAGAAGGGGGTCTGGCCTCCTCCCTCTGCGCGCAGCGAAAGCGTCGGAAAAGTATGCCCGGCCAGTGCCGTCCCGGTGATCTGGGCGGTCATGGGCTGCTGCTGCAGGTCGAGCACCAGAGCGAGTTCGGTAACCCCCTGGTTATTTGTGGTGAGGCCGACTTCGTGGACAAAGCGCTCTTGGAAGGCGCCAAACGAAGCGCGCGAGGGCGCGAACCGAGTGTTGTCGGCATTGACTCCCAAATCTGGAACGACCGGCGCCCAGCCCGCCGCGTCGATCCATGGCTCATCGACGGCACCAGGATTGTTGACGTCGAACAGCATGAGGATGCCAACTTCGTTGCTGCGCCGAATCGCCGAGCGTCGCAGCAATCGCGTGCGCTTGATGACAAGCGTCTCGTTGACCCCCCGCCTGCTGATCTGGAGTGTGCCCGTTCCGCCGGCTCCACCCGGAAACGGGATGTTCTGCGGCTGATGGCCATTGTCGACGTCGGTATGGCTATAGGTCAGGTAGACGGCAAAATGAGCCGTCTGCAGTGCGACGAGCCCATTAGGTTGGAGGGTGAACATGAGTCTAATCCAAAAGCTCGTCAGGCGGCTCGAAACAATGGCAATGTCCCTATCTACGCCTCGGCTTAGTGTGTACATCGAACATGCTCCTTGCGTCGGTGCTAAATCTTGGGGAATCCCGCCAGCCAAACGGATGTTTTGGCATCAAAATCCAGTGGGCGGTCGAAACCTTCAATTTCGACACGAAGCCACTTTCCCTCGGACCGCCCGAAGTTCCACAGCGCGACCGCGGGTCCGAGATCAGTCACGGTCGGACCCGTGTCGATCTGCTTCAGCGTTATGCCCCGGTCGCCAAACTCGCGCAGCGCTGGCAGGTCGAACGCTGCCCTCAGGGTCTCCGCGCGGCCACCGGCCGAGCGGGCCAACCCATCCAGCAGCAGTCTCGAGTCGGCGAGCGCTGCACCTGGAGAAAGCGCGGTCCTCTCAAGGATCGCAATATTGACCAGCCGGACCCCGACAAGCGCGTAGAGGAGGGGGGACGCCTGTGATAGCGAGCCGCTCGCGGGATGCGCGTTGTGCACCTTGCGGTTGAGCCATATTCCCCGCAGGATCGAGACCAGGCTCCGGCCGTCCTGGAAGTCAATCCCGTAGGTTTTCTTGACCCAGGCAGTAAAGGGCATCGAGGACGAGGCCTGGTCGTCCAGCTGCGCCAGCTTGTTGTCGTCGGCGAAGAGGCTCAGCAGCAAGGCCAGTTCGAAGCCGACGCCTTCGGGATCGTTGGGCTTAGCCCAGATGAGTCCTGCCTCGTTGGCAGGCTGATCATTCTTGGGCGGCGTATGATTGGTCCTGGCCTCGAAAGGTTGCAGGCTTGCCGCCGAGATGACCGGGAAATGGACCTCGGTGGGGGCCACGAGGTTCGCGGAGAGGACAATCGGCACCAGCGGCAGGGACTGATCGCTCTGCTGGGGCGGGTAGTAGTTCTGGTGGTGCGAGCCATAAAAGTCCGACAGCGCGCGCATCGAGTCCTCGGTAGGCACCGCCGACTTGCTGAGGTAGATGAAGGACGGGAATCCGTTGTTGGCGTAGCTGACCGGATTTGCCACAAGCTTGGCGTTGTGCTCGGCCAGCGTCATACTCGTGACGATGAGCCGCGTATCAGTAGGTACGGTGATGGCGGTACTGCGGAGGTTCACGACGTCGCCGAGGTAGTCCGCGAGATCGAGCACGCTGTCGGTCAGCCGGAGGTGGAAGCGAATGATGTTCGCGATCTGATCCGAGCCTTCCCTGAGGTCGTTGGGCACCGGGTAGTATGCATCGAACGGAATGTTCTTGAGTCCCGCATAGGACTCGTTGTCGGGCTTGTTCTCGATGAGCGTCGCGGGCAGTCCGCTTGCGCCAATCTCCTTGACCGCGTCCATGCTGAACCCCACGACCTGGCTGAGGTCGCGCAGATTGAGCACCGTCTTGTCCTCGGGGGCCGCTTCGATGAACTCGCCGAGCAGTGCCGCCCGGACTTCGCGCTTGAGGACTTCGTGCGACGCCTCGCTCAGCGAGCCCTTGTTCCTATAGACGTGCGCCAGTCTGTCGAAGAAGGCCGAGAGGTCGCTATATTTGTCCTCGTCGCCCGGCTGGGGCAGTGCCGATCGCAGGTCCTGTTCTGCCTTCAGCGCACCGGTCAGAGCCCCATCGGCATCAAGGACCGTGCCGGGAATGGTAACGTCCGGCCCCGCGCCCGATACGACCGCCTTCAGTTCTGCCACGCTGGCCTTGAGGATCGCTGGCTTGTAGCTGATCTCCGCTGTTCCCGCGGCCGGATCGACGACGATGCTTGCTGCGTCGGTGTCTCCGACCTTCAGCTTTCCGTTCCGCGGCTTGACCGGTTTGTCCGCTGGTGGCGGCCCGCCGAGGGCATCGATGGCTTGCTGGGTCAGCGGGAGCTTGATCGTAGCCGGAGCGTTGGCATTCTGGCCGGCGATTGCTGCCTTGAGGGTAGCCTTCTCACGCTCCGCCGCCCCTTCAGCGCGCCAGCCGCGGCTCTTGACCTCGTCGTAGTGACGCAGTCCGCCGGCGGCAATGACCCGCGCCGGTAGGGCCACCTTTTTCCCGGAAGTATCGAGGTCGCGGCTTCGCCTCAGCGCCAGGATGCGCTTAAGCACACCAAGCTGCACGCCGAGCTCAACCTTGGCCTTGGCAAGGAGGCCCACTAGATAACCCACCGAACTGGTCGCATACTCCTCGACCGTTACGTCTAGAGCCCGCCTCAGGGCCCGTTCATCTTTGCCCAGCTTGACCGCCGAAAGCGCCGAGACAACACGCTGACGCATTTGCTTGACGTCCACGTCCGCGCCCGCGGACTCCTTCGTGAGCCCCTCGACCACATTCTTCAGCCGCGCTTCTTCCGACGGAGCCGGACCAGCAAGCCGCAGGACCTCATGATGCACCTCCACCAGCCGGTCGGCGTACTTCTCGGCCTCGTCCACTGCTTTGGCCGCGGGTCCGGCTAGCCGGAAGCCGAGTGTCAGCAGCAGGCTTTCGACTTTCTTGTCCAGCGCGCCCCGGGTGAAGGGGGTCTTGCCACCGATTTTGCTCACCAGCACTTGACCGAGGCCCGTAATGATTCCGGTAAGGGGCGCCTGAAGTTCTTTCTCGAAATCCTTGAGGGAGGTTGCAAGGGCCGTGTCCACGGCGCGCGAGATCAGGTCGGCGCTGAGCCGTTGATCTTCTGCTCCGGTGCTGAACCGCACCCCTTGCCGGTCCTTCATGGTCTGTTCGAAGACGGCCCGGCCGACCTTGGGCAGAGCTGCTTGGCTGTCGTAGGCATCGTATTTGCTCATCAGCCAGACAAAGAAGAAGGACTGATGCGGCAGGGACCGCGCGAACGCGTGAACGGCGTCAGAGCGTCGCCGATATGCCCGGTAGACATCCATGAAGCTGCCGCCCTTGACGATCCGCTCGTCCAGCGACAGGTCGAATCGCGGGTCGCTGGCGTAGTTTTTTAGCCAACCGGTCGTGAATGGCTCCCGCGTTGCCATCTTCTCCCAGGTAGCGTCGGCGCGTTTTGCGTCGAGGACCGTTAGCCGAAGATCGCGCATTGCCTGGGCCATGGCGTTGGCGGCGTCTGACTGAATTGCGTTGTCCTGGAAGAAAGGAAATGCAGCATACGCAGCCAGGAGCTGCTGATGCGCACTGCTCTCGTCGGCCGGGCTGGCGAGCAGATACTTGACGACTGCCCCGGCGATCTGCGGGTGTTCGAAGTGGGCCGCTGTCGAAGCGCCTGGCTGAAAGACGACGCCACGCAGCTTATCCAGCAATTGACCCGCGCGTTCTGAGGCGTACCCGTCGGCAACCGTCAGGAGCGCGTTTGTGAAGCCGCTGGTCATGAATTGCGCGAGCCCGTCAAGGTTCTGGACGAGCGTGCGGAACAGCCCGCCGCCGATCTTTTGCGCGCGCAGCACTGGGTTGCTTAGAGGGTTGCTGTCGCCGATAACCTCGAACAACGCGTCCTCCGGATCGAGCTCGATCTCGGTGATTGCCTCGCCGGCTTTGGGGATGTAGCCGGGCTGCTCTAAGGTGTAGCTGTCGTAGATGGTGTTGCCCACTCGCAGCGCTTTGTTGCCGACCTTCAGGACCTGGGGGCGGACTGCCTCGAAGATCGCCTGCACCTGAGGTGCCCCAGGCGCTCCCTCCTCCGTGTTTCGACTGTCGAACACGAAGCTCCTCGTCTTCTCAGGGTTCTGGTTGAACTTGCCGATGAATTGAATCGTCCGATTGTACTCCCGCAGTCTTGCGAGCTGATCGTTGGCTAATGCCATTATTTTCCTCCGGTTTTTTCCTGACGGTCCGAACGCGTATTTCGGTCCTGTGATTGCCCATACCACATGTCCAGTCGTCGTTTCTTGATGAGCCGCTCGATCATCCGGATCGAACCGGCGCCGGCGACCTCGCGAACAACTGCCGATTGAATGTCCTCGGGACAATCCGACCAGCGCAGCGATTTAAGTTTCAGTTGCACCACACGCGTGAGGTCGCCGATTTCATCGATCGGAAAGAACGGCACGATGAAGTCAATCCGGTCCAAGAAGGCCCTATCCAGGCTCGAATGGCGCCGGTTCTGCTGCAGGGCAGCCCGGCGCTGCTTCAAACTCAGATAAAGGTCAATGGACGCAAGATCTGCCTGCGCCGCCGGGACGCGCGCCGCCTCGATTGCTGCATCCAACCGGTCGAGCATCTCCATCTCGAACTTGTCGGTTGCCCCCATCAGGATGAGTTCGCGCAGGCGTGCGTCGTCGAAAGACGCGGCGATGGTTTTCCGATCGTCCCCGTCCTCGCGCATGTCGCGATAGGCCGCCTCAATCTGCTCCTGCCCGAGGTTGGTCGTCATGATGATGATCGCCTGGGAGAAGCGCACTTCCTCGCCATTGGCATTGTTGCCCCGCCCCTCGAGTATCGACAGCAGGATGTCCTGGATCGAGGGATGCGCCCGATCAATCTCGTCGAGCAGGATGACGCAGCTGGGGCGGCTGTGTGCCACATCGTAGATGGTGCGCGAAGCGCCGTAGCCGACGTAGCCCGGGTCGGCGCCGATGAACCGCGTGCGCGAACCGTCGGTGGAGTACTCGCTCATATTGAGGACGATGAACGCATCCTGGTCATAGCCGAGATTGCGCGCTAGCTGTCGCGACAGCAGCGTCTTGCCGACGCCGGGCGGGCCGGCGAACAGGAACCGTCCGCGCGGCAGCTCGGTCGACCCCACCTTCCGCTCGGCGGCAAGCACCCGTGTCACCAGTCGCACCGCGTGATCCTGCCCGATGATCTGTGCGCCCAGCTTGCGGTCCAGCTCGGTGTAGAACGCATCCGGATTCTGACCGAGGGTCTCCGGGGCGATACCGAGTTCGCCGACGATCGCCGCCTTCAGATCATCGAGGCCGATGCTGTCGAGCGGCGCCTCCTTCAGGAAGCCGACGCGGGCGACGCCTCGCTCGATGGTACTTGAGGCCAGATGGAGCGCAACTTCCGGGAAGAAGCGGCCCGGGTAGTACTCGCGAGCGGAGGCGACGATCTCCCGAGCAATAACATCAGCGCTTGGATCGAGCGTCAGCTTGGCGGCATTTTCCCGCCGCCGCGCCTCCAGCATGTTCGAGGTCAGCCGTCCGGTGGAGTCGCCGTCGAGTGCGGGCAGGGGATGCGCCTGCAGCGTGCGCAGCAGTTCGTCTTTGCGGGCCGGCGTCACCGTGCTAACCAGCACGAAGCTCTGGCGCGGGCGGAGCAGGTGCAAGCCGATCATCTCGCGGAACGCCGAGGCACTCGGCAGGGCCGGTTCGAGAAACGTGTGGATGTCGTCGAACGCCGGGATAATCGAAGGATCGCGCCGAAGCAGATCGAACACGGTCGTCACGCGCTGTTTAGTCGTTTCGGCATCGAACATCAAATCGTCGGGGCGCAACACAAGAAAGCGCCGGCGGCGTAGGCGCTCGCTTGCTTCGGTGGCGAAGCGTCGCTGCGCGCGCTGGAGCAACGTCTCAAGGAAAATCGTCTTGCCAACGCCTCGCTCGCCGGTGATCAAATAGTGCCGGTCGGCGAGCAACGCATTGCGCAACAACCCCAGGTGCCGCTCGATATCGGCGTCCCGGCCAATGAGCTTGTCGTCGGCACTGGAGTCATCGGCAATGAAGAAGCCGAGGCCGATTTCTGATTTGCCCGCGATGGTCCCGTCGGTGGCGACAAAGGCGGCAGGCGTCATGCGATTGGCGTAGCAGACGCGGCGGCAGGCCTCGAAGAAGTTGAAGGCGTCATCGTAGTTGTCAGCCAGCAACCACCACAGCAACTGGTCGAAGTCGGGCAGATCCGGCTTGTCGGCGAGGAACTCGAGGCAGCGCTCGATCGCCTCAAGCGCATCGAAGGTTGCGCTCGACACGTCCTGCTCCGCCGCGGCCTTCTCGGTGGCCGGCAACAGGTGTCGAGCGATGGCATCGTGGGCAAGGCGGGCAGCGGGGTCCGAGGTCCGCTCGGAGCGCTTGGCCAGTGCGGCCATGAACAGGTGTTGCGGGCCCAGCGCCTGTCCGGCGGCGAAAGCGTTGTTGCCGAGCCGGCCGATAATCTCCTTGAGCTTGGCCTGGTCGAGAGACATCGCTTATGGCTCTCCCAGTGCGTGGGTTGGCCGCCATCCCGCGCCGCCCGCTCCCAAGGGCGGGCCGTTGACCTGATCTAGGTAATCCTCATCGAGATGGAAACCTCGTGTTGCCGCTTTGAGGATTGGGCGCGCCTCAGCCGGTGCCCAGAAGAGCTGCCTCAGGTAGTCCTGCCACCAGTTCGGCCGGTAAAGGATCGGAGGCACCGCCTCGAGCGGCCTTTGCTTATTGAGGACTGCAAGAAACGTTGCTCCGCCGTCCCGTACGGTCTTGACCAGGTCGAGCATGTAGGGTTGCTCGAACGCGGAATGCGCTTTGGTCATGGCGCTGTCGACTTCGCCGTCGAAATGGTCCTCTAGCAGGGGAAGGTCCGCGGTCAGGCTGGACTGCGGGACGAGAAACGCTTGGGCAAAGGCATCGAGTTCGTGATGCAGCTGGAACTTGCCGCCTCGCTCGTTGCCCAGGTTCGCCGGAAGCCGGGCAGGCTCGGCGAAGCGCTTGCGAAGCTCGGCCAGGACCGCGACGGCGAACTCAATCTCCAAGGGTCGCTCAGCCGTTCTTTGCCCGACGCGCTCCAGTTGCACCTCCAGCGTTCCGCGGTGCCCCAGGTCGATCGGCGCGTCCGCAGGGGGCCGCTGCTGCTCAGTGAAGGCTGTCGCCTTTGCCGCAAGCTTGTCCGGGGCGAGGCGCTCAACTCCGAGGCGTCCTAGAGCCCTGGCGGCGAATTTGAAATCGACGCTCTCGAGGTCGAGGTTCGGCTCGGTCCAGGACCAGGTCCGCGAAGCCGCCGAGAACCGGAAGGTGCCGCGCAGCACATCCAGGCCCACAAAGTCAACGGCGCGCGGAACGACCGGGTCATTGTCGCCTGCGGACGTCCGACGAAGCAGCAGGTCGATGGCTGCCGGCGGCCGGCCGGCAAGCCGATGCTCGAGCATCTCCAACGCGGTTGCCCGAGCTACTTCATTTTCCGACAGACAAGGGATGAGCCACCAACTCCGGCGCCTCCCGATTTCCGCCAGTGCAGCGGTGGCGCTGTGCGTACCCGCGGCGCTCGGCAAGGGCCATGCTGCCGACCCTTCCAGGCGGATCGCGACCGGATTGAGGTGAGCGTCCACTCCGCCATCGCCGAGCGCGCGGCGCTCTCGAAGCTCGACAATTGCGTACTCTTGCTGACGCACCGCGCTCGCAGGCGTCGGGATCTGACGGAACGGTTGCAGGCTCTCCAGCCACGGGTCGATCGTTAGACCAAAGAAGTGCTCCTTGGCGCCGTCGACGTCGATCCGCTCGAAAAATGCGACCGGCCTCGACTTGTCATCCTTCACGTCGGTGAGCTGAAATTTCCTAAGCTTGAAATCAGAGCCCCAGACCAGCAGCTTGGCGTTGTCGCGCCCAAGCACGTCGATGACGGCCGCGTTGTCTGACGCGCCAGCCAGCCACCCATCAGGGGCTTCCGTGTTCGGGACCAGCCGGAGCTCGGTTGCACCGATAGCTCCGGCGGCGGGCCAATAATCCTTGGCTTCGACGGGAACTGGCGACCCGCGCAAGAGCTGGGGTACCTCCTTGATCCAGGCTGGGAGGCTGCGGTCCAGAGATTCGATGCGGCCGATGAACAAGTATTCGCTCATTCCGGTTCCCCCAGCTGGAGGGAAGGGCAGGGCGGCTTGCCGCGGAACGAGCTGAGCCTACAGGCAGCCCTCTTGAGGTCAGAGATCTGCTTTGCGAGGTCTTCCAGTAGTTTCGCTACCGGTTTTCCGTCCGCTTGAACATCGGCCGCGGGAATACTCTTCAGCCGCAAGTGCAGCGTGCCGGTTGACGTGTCTCCCAAAAAGGTTTGGATGCTGGTCAGGTCGTCGCCGAGCACTCGCAATCGCTCGGCAGCGTGGAGGTCGTCGGTAATACCTGCTTTCGCGAGTCGTCCATCGACAAACAAGGCAAGCGAAGACTGACTGACATCCGCATCGGGCCCCAGAAACGTCCTCAGCGTATCTGCTGAGGTCTTGAGGGCCGCAATCTTGTTGTCTAAGTCGATAATTGCAGCTTGCCTGGCTTGAGCCTCCGAGCTCTGTGCTGTGATCGCTCCATCGAGGCGTCGCTCGGCGGTCTCGACCCTCCGCTCCAACAGGCCGACCGTCACGCTCGTGGGTAGCTGGTTAACTGCAGAAGCCACCGAGAACTGGTTAACGGCTAACCCGATCGCCATGATCAAAGCGAGGGCGGCGGCTGCGAAGGTGTGGGCCCCGATCACTGACCCGGGCTTGTTGTCTGGCAAAGGTGACGTCATCGGTTCACGCTGGCCGACCTTGCCCAGGCGTTCATCGATATTGCCAAGGCGATCGTACACAGCCTGGATCCTGCGATCCATGCCGACGCGTTCCTCAGCACCTGCCTCAGACAGCGAGTTAAAGCTTTTCTCAAGATTGCGCAGGCCTCGGCTGGTTTCCGCACCTTGTTGGGTAGCGGTCCGCACAGCCTGCCGAATCGAAGGATCCGTGTCCGTTGCCGTCGGCCGGCCGACCGCAGCGGCCGCGGCGACGCGATCTAGTTTGGCGCCAGGTTCGAAAAGGAAGCGGCAGTGCGCCGCGTTTCGCGCAGTTCCCCTTTCGGGGGCAATTGAAATGTAGTCCGGCTCGCGGTCGGTCTCGCTCAGTGCTTCGAAAAGCCGCTGTGCCAGCTGCAGGGTCGGCGCTCCGCCTCCGCTGGTGATCCTGCCGTCCGGCTTGCCGACCCATCGCAAGGGTCCCGGTGACACGGTATCGAGGCCAAGCTCCTCGGCGCAAGGCGCCGCGAGCGCATCCACGAACGGGGAAAAGCCAAGCGACCGGTACTCGCTGCGGTTGACCCGGTGCGCATAGATGGAGTTAGAGCCTGCGGGCTTGACCACTACGTACCAAAAGTCGTCAGCGGCCTTCTGGTGGCCGACCGCGGCAACCGACTCCCCCAGTGCGCCGAATGGCAGCCAGGTCGAAAAGAGACGATCGGCATCAGGCTGCTCGTCGGGCGCGGCACCTTTGATGACGTAACCCTGCTGCTTGGCGAACTCGATTACGAACCAGCTCATGGGGAAGCCAAGTTGTCGGCCGCTGTGATGAGGTCGCCGAGCTCCACGAGCTCGGCCTCGAGCTTGTCGATTGCGGTGACGAAGTCGCGGTCGCCGGGCCCAGCCCTCCGCACGCCTTGCACCGGCAGTAGCTTGCCGGCAATTGCGGTCTGCAGGTTCTGCGCCTTCTCCGACTGCCTTGCGAGGTCATCCGAGAGCGACTGCCGTACGGCTCGCGAACGTTTGATCCACTGGCCTTGCTCGAGATAGAAGAAGGCCGAGGTAACGTTCAGCAGCCTGCGCTTCTCGAACAATTCCCGGACCTTGTTGCGGAAATCCTCGCGACGAAGCTCCCCGGCAAGCATTGAGTGGTAGCGCTTCACGAAGAGCTGGAGCGATCGTTCGACGTCATGCCGTTTTTCTGTGTCCTTTACACCTAGGCGCCGCGTCGCGGAGAGGCAGGCCTCCACCAGCGCATGTGAGGTCAATACTTCGTTCGTGACACGCCGTGCCTTGTTAACGGCCTCGACCTGCTGGCCCAAAGAGACATCGAGTGACCTGGCGCTTTCGACGACATCGGCCAGTTGCGTGCCCTTTTCTGCGCGTATCGCCTCGAAGGCTCGCAGTGCACTGGCGGTCCGGGCCCTGCGGCCCCACGATATCGAGTCTAGAAGCCACGTTTCAGTAGCGGTCTCCTGCTGTCTCTCGTCAAGGATTGAATGATGCTGACGACGGAAGGCCGAGAACATTTCCTGCAGAGACCGCAGCGTTGTCGCAACGGAGTGCAAGGCGCCCTGAGGCGGTGCGGCGGACGCCGGGCCGACAGCCGCCGGATTGGCGGCTGCTGCGGGAGGCTTGGCGGGAGCGGCTGGTGCGGGCGCGCTGCTGGCCGGGGGGGGTGGCAACGCAATGGAGCGTATGAGCGCATGCAGCTGCTCGTCGCCGGTAGGCAGGCCTGCAGCGTTCAGGCGAGCAAGGTACTGCAGGACGCGGAAGGCCATGGTGTAGTCGACGAACCGGGCGAGATCGAGCGCCCGCAGGTCGTCGAGCGTCGAATAGAGAACCTGCAGGCATTCAAGCAAGTTGATCCGGAACGCCCGCTTGTCTACGGCCAACCGTTCGGTCAGCACTGCGAACTGGTGCAGGTCTTTGTTGCCCAAGCGCAGCCACTGGGCGCGGTAGTCGCTGTTTCCCTCCGAAACCGCGTAGAGAGCATCGGTCAGGGCAAGCTGATCGGCCATCTGCCAGTCCTGTTTGCCCATCGCAAACAGCTCGCCAATTGTGGTAATTCGGCCGGCACCCAGGATGCGATGTGCGACCTCGGGGGAGACTTGGCGCTCCCAGATCCTGGATTCCGTGCCTGACTGCACGCCTTCCAGGACGTCGTAGGCGGCGGTGCGCTCCGGCCCGGCCAGCTTTCCCGGGGGCGCGACCATTGGCCTTGCGTCAGAAGCCTCAAGGGCCGACGGAAGGGCGCGCCCGATTAGTTTGGCCAGCTCGTCGCGTTGATATTCCGAGAAGAAGGTCACTTTGCCGTTGGCCTCCCATTGAACGGACGCCAGGCCCTGCTTCACCTGCTCGAGGATATCGGCCTCGAGTTCGACGTCGGTCGTCGGCCTCTGGGTCTTGGCGACGATTTCAACCACGTCGCCATTCAGATCGATGCCCGCCTCGCGAAGGAGAGCCTCGATGGCATCGGGAAGCACTTTGTCCCTCACCACTCGCGCTTGGGCGGCAGCGGCCAGTACCCCTTTTCCCGTGGCAATGAGCGGGTGATCGGGATCGATCTTGGCGATTTGGGAGATACAATTCTCCCAATCGCCCTCCGCCACGGTCACTTCCGGCGGCCGTGACGGACTGGGTGCACCATTGGCGGCGAACGCCAGTGCGGCACTTTGCGCGACGGTCGCCTCTACGGCCTCCAGGTGACTGGCGGCTGCTGTCCGGTCGGCATCGATGCGCCCCTTGAGCAACTCTTTGAACCCGGCTTTGCGCTGGCTAGCTGTAGCCGCCAGCAGCCGCTGAGTCAGATCCTCCCAAAGCTGATTGAGAGGAAGCAGGTGGTCCGGAACACCGGCCGCGAGGCAGGTTGCGTAGACGATGGAGATGTCGCGGTTGCCTTGCGCGAGGAGGGTGTCAATAACCGGGCTGAGGCGAGCGATGTCTGCTGCGAGCTGAGCCTGAAGAAGCGGACGCTTGACGATGCCGCGATGGCTGCGCAGAGTCTTGACCACGTCCGCCGCCCCACCCTTCAGCCGCTGGACATCGACGCTGCGGAGGCTGAAGAACGGCAGCTGTTGTTCGTTGCCGCGCGCGTCCTTGTACTTCTGCAGGTCCTCGGCCCGACCGCCGAGTATCTGGCGTATCGCGTCCTGGACCGGTCCGGCATACCGCTCGACAATCTGATCGGACTTATTGATAACGAGATAGACCGGGATGTCCTTGAGATCGCCGAGCAAGTTCTGGAAGATCACGGGATAATTGCGGCCGTCGTGGGTTTCGTCCGCGGCGTCAAAGAAGATCAATGCGCGTTGGTTGAGCCCGCGCAGATTGTCGGCAAGCACGCCGGACGGAGCCCGCGTGTCCGCACTCCATAGCTGCTCGCCGGCAACGTCGAAGAAGCGAAAACTGGCATGGTACGCGGTATCGACGCGGGCCAGGACACGCCAGCCGCCCCGCACCGTGTTCATGTCGCCGGCCGTGCCCGCTTCCCAGCGCGGCCGAATCTCCTCGATCTTGGCCGCCGCGGTCTTCCGGTCGCTCTCCGGGTAGGGGAACGGCTCGACCTCGGTCCTGAGGCCCGAATGCGCCTTGCTGTTGAGCGCCTTTTCGGTCGCGAAGATGAAATGGGTCTTGCCCACGCGTGGCGCACCTAAGACGGCGACCCATAGGTCACCCAGGTGCGGAGCCGCGAAACCGTTCGACGGTCCGGCATCCAACTCCGGGCTCCAGAAGCGATGGTCAAACATATCGGCCAGCGCGTGCCCGAAGATGGGATGCCTCGCCGCCCAGAAATTGAGCAGATCGTCAATGTCTTCGGCACTCACGCCCGCGCCGTTAAAGCGGCCAAGGAGTTCGGCTACCGAAGACGTGCCGTACTCACCGGTCGGGGTATCGGTTGCCACGCCGCTGAAATAGAGCAGCACTGAGTAGGCTTCATCGCGGCCAGTCGTCTCGCGGCCCTTCCCGTCTGCGACCAAGAGCGCAGCCGAGATGTCGGTGGGCGCTTTCGCTGCACCACGGCTTTCCTTGTAGGCGCGAAGCGTCGCGGCTTCGGCTACGATGGTGTCGCGTCCCGCATCCGCCGCCTGCATGAGGCGGTCGAGCCGCAGCAGGGCGTAGAGGGTGGAGCGCAGCGAGAGCGGCGCTGACTGGCCTTCCGCGGCGATGCGGCGAGCGACGTCGAGCCCTGCGGTGCTGATCGAGGTTGCAAAGTCGGCTCTCTCTCCGGGCAGCAACTGAGCGAAGATGCCATTGCCGGTTGCCAGTAGGTCGCGCACGACGGCCGGTCTCACGCCGGGCCCCTGCGCCAGTGCTGCGTCCGTCAGTTCCCCATTGCTGCCGGCCCCGGCCAGCCAAATGTCCCACAAATCGAGCAGCAGGCCACGGGCGATGGCGCCGGTACCTTCGTTCCACCCGGCTTCGATTAGTTCGGACCAGATGGCGTAATGTGCCTCGACGGGTAGGTCGCGGACATCATCGCCGAGTTCGGGAGCGAGCTCAGCCATCGCCGGTAACCTCGCAGCCAGGCCGCGAAACTTGGCTCGGATCTCGGTTTCGAGTTGCGACAGCGATTCCGGGTCGGCCGTGGATCGCGTCAGGGCCTTCAGCGTCGTCCGAAAGTCGGCGAGTTCCTCGCCCAGGTTCCTCAGGCGATCCGGGTACATCTCGGGCTCCGCCATTTCAGTGCTGGTGCTACCAGTAGACCTCGATACCGTCATTCCTGCCCCCTCGAACGCGCTCTAGCCGGAGCGACCTTCCACCCGAGTGTCCTCAGGCCCGATCACGACCAGTGACTTTGCCCGACCCTCGACCGGCAGGTCGTACAGCCACTCATCAGGCGAACCCGAGACTCTGCTGCTCTCGCGCAACGGCTGCAGGGCCGCGTCGTCGAACCCCCACTGCACCGGAGGCGGCCGGCTGGAGAATGAAAGCCGGACCTTGGCGGGCTGCGGGTGGCCGAGGCTGAACACGCAGCGGACTTGCCCCCTGAGGCCCCGTCGCGACTTATTGACCTCGGCGTTCAGCTTGTTTCCGGTGATCAGCAGCCGGTCGAGGACGCCATTCGCACTGAAAGCGACTGTCCAGGTCCGCAGCCAGGCTTCCGTCGCATCGACCGTCGCCTCAGGCGCCGAGATCAACTCCTCGAACGAGGCCGGGTCGGAAGCCCGCAGCGCGTGCCGAGCGAGCGCAGCAAAGGATGTCAGCCGGTGAAAAGCGCTTGGCGCATCGATAGTCGCGAGATCGGGCTGCATCGTCTGATCGAAGGAAACCAGGACCGGCGCAGCCGCGACGTGGTCCACCGGATTGACGATGCGGCTCGGCTCGAGCAACCGGCGGCGCCACGATTGCGCCGCCTCCATCAGGGCTGCCAGCTCAGCCTCGACCCTGTCCACGGCGGCGAGGCAGGCGAGCCCGGCGGTTACAGTCCAGCCCCCTGTACCGACTGCAGCGATCTTGTATCCCGCCGCCTCGGCCGCATCATCGATTTGACCTTCCCGCACAATCGCGATCGCCTTCGCCGACTTGCTGGCCGGGTGGTCGATCGCATCGAAGTGGAACGTCCGGCCAACCTGGTCAACAATCCAGACGCCGGTGCCCTTGAGGTGCCCCTCGCCGCTGACCGTAAGGGTTGCGGCCAGGGCGCCCGCCGGGCGGAAAACGCCCAATGAACCGTGCCCATGAGCAAGCCGCTCGGCATACCGTCGCGTCAGCTCGAACGCCTGATTTAAGTCCTCGGCGCGAAGTAACTGTCCATTTCTGAAGAGGGGAATGTCTGCCGCTTGCGCGGCGGGTGATGCAGTTTTCTTAGTTTTTGATGCCGTCCTTGGTCCTGCCGCCATCGTAAACTCCCCACAGCCCAACCATAATCAATACCCCTTACCTTGACCAGAGACGCGGGCGTAGTGTGACAAAAATCTGCCGAAGCCCACGGCTTAGACTGACGAGATGGTCGCAAGCTCGGAATTGCCATGCCTGGGATTGCCGTATCGGGTGCAAGAATTCTGGTCACTCCAACAAATGGTTGGTCCTGGGGGCCCAGCTGGTTGCTGGAACCAGGCAAGATCGACGTCAACGGCACGGCCGATCGATACAAAGTTGCCGGCCGGCCTGCGGCGTTCGAGAGCGATTTGCTGGAGGCTCTCGAACGCGAGCTGAAAGGGCGCGGTTACATTACGCCTGACTTTCCCATCGAGGGCAAGGTTGGACAGGTTTCGGCGATCGTCACGGGCGAAGCGACGGCCGGCAACACGGTCGGGAAAAGAAAGCTCGGCATGCTGGGGACGAAAGGCAGACTCAAGGCGGTCGCCAGTCCCAGCGCGAGCAACCCCGTGGGCCAACACGGCGGGATGTTGGAGGCCACCTGGGAGGTGGTCGACGCCGGGCAAACTATAGCCTTCGACAGCGAAACAAGGCCGGCCGCCGCTGGCTGCGGCGGAGAGCGCGAGCCCGCCAGTGCCGGCGACGGATTAGAGGAGCCGACGAGGGGCGAGAGCTTCACCGTCGCCGTTCGTTTCGAGCTAGATGATGCGGTCAACTACCAGATGCTGCGCCGTGCCTTCCCACGCGGCATCCAGATTGACCTCGCGTTTGCGCAGATGCGTGGTAGCACGCCCGTGGTTAGTCGGAAGACGGTTTTCTACAACCTCGGAGCGCTGCAGCCGCCCATGGCCGATCCGCCCGCCGAACAACAACCGGCCGTGGGCTGGGATGCGCAGCGCATCGAGATCCCCCTTGGGGAGCTGAGCTGGGAGACGGCGACCGAGTTCGTCGCGGCCGGAGCCAATGCTGTCGGGCTGCCGACCCATGTCCAGTGCAAGCAGATCGGCCTGCCGTTCCTCGCGTTCTCTCCCAATGGCGCGGAATTTCACGATGTGCAGCGTCACCGGGGGGGACGGCCGCGTTGGCGCGACACATACGGCAAGATCTTGAGCGCAGGGGGGAGGTCCGGTGCTCCATGGAGATTGACCGCTGCGCTCAACGGCCAGCCCAATAATGACAAGGCACTTTCCGAGTGGGCCGTTATCTACGTGCCGCAACGGGTCGAACTCGTCAGGGGCGCCGAAGTCACGTTGACCATGGCGCTGAGCTTTCCACGCCTATTCGCGATCGTCGATCGCACCGAGCAACTGGAGCGCGAGCTCGATCGTCTCGAAATAAGCGTGGCCAGGCGAGCTGAGCGAGTGAAGCTTGCCGCCCTAATCGATGGTTTGGACCAGACCATGGGGACCATTTTCAGCAAGGCGGCGGCGGTCAGGGATCCCGTTCTGGGTCGCTTCGTGATAGTCGAGGAGGACTACGACGCCGAAGGGAGGTCGGCGCCGCCAATCTTTCTCAATACCACCGAGATGCTGCTCCAATTGCATGAGTTCGACCTCATCGAGCGTCTCGTACCGATCATGGCTAATGCGACCGCGTTGCGCGAGCTACTTCCGGCGAGTTTCGAGAACGGGTTTTGTCAGGCAGCGGACGAGGAATACTGGCGGATGAAGCAGGGGAGATCGCATGGCGTGCTGCGCCCCGATCTCGAATGGTTGGCGCAGGCGGCAAAGGACGAGACGCCACTTCCGGATGGCATGCTCGCTGCGGTCGCGCACTGGATGGTGAGATCTTTCACGCATCGCAACGATACGTCACCGTTACGCGCGATAAGCGCCGCCATTCGCGCTTTCGAGGCTCTGCACTCGCTGAAGGCGTCACTGCGCTTCGAGAGCCAACGCTTCAAGCGCGAATTCCCCCGGGCAGACGAGGAGCAATCGGCTTGGAAGGATTGGCTGCAGGGCATTTCCGTGTCGCTGCAGGCCTCGCTCGGTTCGAGCGCCCGCCGCAGTTTCCTGGTCGACGACCTCAGGGCTTTTGCGTTCGTGACGCCCTTGTCCCTGTCGTCAGGGATCAAGGCGGTGGCCGGGACGACGACGACCGTCCTGAACGTCAAAGGAGCAATGAAGTCAATCGCCGACATCTTCCACCGCCGTGGCATTTGGCTAGGCAAGCTCGACGAGCTGGACATGAGCTGGCTGAAGAGCTTTGAAGGCAATGTCTTCGCGGTTCGCGAGGGGCGTCTCGTCGGCGTCCCATATCTGGGTCGGCTTCGGTCCGATCTCAGTGACAGCCTGCGGGAGGGGCGACTTCGCGGCGCGCTCGAAAAGAAAAAGCCCAACGACTTGTTCTCCGACATCGACGTGATCTTCCTACCCATAAAGATTGCAGCCCTGTCGGTCGAGCTATCGGAGGCGAAGTTCTCGCTGGAGAATGAGGGCGAGCGCGAGAAAACTACCAAAGTCATCGGCGGACTCGTCTCGATGATCTCAGATATTTCAGCCTCGCCAAAGGACATGGTCACTGTAGCCACCGCCGCAGGGGCGAGCAGCGGTCGCGCAAAGGAGGCTCTCGGCCGCTTCCTTGCGCTCCTGAAATCGGCGCAGAAGATCGGCGACCCGATTCACAAGGTTGCCGGGCCGATGGGGCGGGTCTTTTCGATCTGGTCGACGCTGCTGGCAGTCGAGCGGCAGACGCAAAGCGGCGAACGAGTCGATGCGGCCATTGGCTTAGTCGGAGCGGCGATCGGCGTCGTGGAGCTTGTCGCTCTTCTGTCGGGAGTTACTCTCGGGATCGTCTTCATCTCTGCCAGCGTATCGTTCACGGTTCTGTCGCTCCTCGCCGGCTCAGTCGTATTCAATCCTACCCAAGCCGAGATCGCTCTCCGGAAGGCGATTGGGACCAGCGAGTTTGGCAAGCAGGGTCTGGCGGAACGCCTGCGAAGTGGGCGTCTCCAAAGACCACTGCAATCCTCAACCGACGTGTGGTCCGATGACCTGAAGCGCTCATGGGGACGAGCCTATCTGGAGCTGAAGGAGACGGAAACGTCGTCCTTCATCCGACAGCTCGAGAGTGCCGTGCTCAGTGCCATCTGGAAATTGGAAGCCGATCACTATGCCATCGACGGTTCGGTGGTAGGCAGGCTCAGTGTGCGTCCCCGGCTCGCCATGAGTAGGATCTATCGCGCCGCTTACCTGTTCCCGGCCGATGCGAAAACTCGGGTCGAACTCGAATTGACCGTTCTGCCGAAGGCGGACGGCAAGTTACCCTTCGAGACTTGGCTCAACACCGCAGCCGCGATCAACACGAGCGCCAATGGAGGTGTGAAGCTGGTTGCCCGCGTCGCCAGCGGAACTCCTCATCGCCTGCGCCGGATCACGCCTTACCTTGACAAAGAGACCGGCAACCCGCGGTTCACCATAAGCTTAGCGCCGGAGGCCGATGGCGAGGGGGAGTGCAGCGTGGCGGCAGCCGCAGATTTCGATCTAAGCAACGGTGAGGTCTCGATCGTGATCGGTACCCACGTCGGTGAGGCGATCATGAGTTCTGATTCGCGAAGTGAGGTCGGGAAACGAGTGCCTGTTCGGATCAACGCCTTAGAGATAGTCGGCGGAATTTTCATCCAAGTGACGTCTGATATACCGGCAGCGATCCTGACATGGGAGAAGGTTGAGGCACCCAAGCAATAGGGCGCACGAACAAGGTTGCCGGTGCAATGATTGATCCCCATAGTCGCAGTCACCGCCGCTTCCATTTGATATTCTCAAAGTGACTATTTTCGGCGCTTCCGATCACTTTGGTGCGAACGGCGATTGATAGCTGTTCTCTGCTGCCCATTTCAGAAAAGCGCCTGACTCCCGGTCGACGTTCGCGTGTCTCACGCGAAACTTGGTCCTTACATAGTTAGCATTTTCGGTTGATAGTTCTCCGATGATTTCATACGTGAGCTGTTCGAACGCCGCGATAACTGGCTTCTCGAAGTTGTAAGCATTGTACAATCTTTCATCGTAGATCTTCCACAATTCGCCCATGTACCTAGGGTACTGGTAGGAACGCTCTCCTTCGGCCGATCTTTTCCAATAATCTTTTACAAATGGCCTAGTGAGACCCGCGTCTAGATCGGTTAGATAGCGCGGTAAAAAAAACCGTTGGTAGACTCCTTTGACAAAATACTCGTTTCGACTCGAGGCACAAACGGTGGTGAACGCTGCAAAGAATTTCGCCGGGTCTTCGACCTCACCCAGAAGCTTGTGAAAAATTAGATCAATGAGGTAAGGATCTCTTTCAGCGATCCGATCACACAGGTTCTCGAATTCTTGAGCGAGTTGATAGAAAAAATTGTCGTCAGAAAGATAGGGTGAACTCTTGACGTTCTGCAAATCATCTTGAAATGCGGCAAGGATGTCGGAATCAATACTTCTGACTGACAGTGGAAAAATCTTTGTAACCATTGAGCCCTTTCTTAGCATCTACCGTCTCCGATTGTGTCCTCGATGGCCGAAAGAGTAGTGTCGTCGCGAATCTCTGGGCGCGCGGCTCGAGATCACACGGCTCAAGCGCGAAGTGGCGAAGCTTAAGGCCGATCGGGACATCCTAGCACTACTTTGGCAAGATTTATGAAGCGGGCCCAACTGACTCTTGACCAGCCGGCTGTTGGTTCGAGCCCTGCATCGCATTGAATTCACTTCATATTTACCGACGGCCGCCAGACCCGGCTGCGACAGTTAGGTTTGCAGTTGGGAGAAACTGATGCCAGAACGTTCTCAGTCCGCATTGCGCTGACCCCTTTCGAGCTTCCGAATTGCGCTCTCAGCCGAGTGCCAGATCGCGCGCCAGATAGTGCAAGAATGGCTCCGTCACCGGTGCGATCCGCGTGACCGCGGTGCCGCGCTCGCGCCAAGTTGCGGGGGTCGAGGGCGATAACGTAATAGAGCAACGCTGAGAACGACGCCGTTCAATTGGTTGAAATCGCGCTCGAGCTGTCGCAAAGTTGATTGCCGGTTTCTGCAGCGACCTACTTGACGCTCAGTGTGGTTTCTTCCAGCCAGCCGCGCTCCGTGCTAGGATTCCTGCTTGAGCGCAGTGCGCGCGCAATTCTGCACGCGCCAACGAGCAGAAATTCCCAGATGGCGGGCGCTATCCATTTTTGGAGCAATTGCGGGCTCAGACCACGATGGCTTCAGATTCCGAACCTACCGTCGTGGCGGACCCAATTTGACGTTTGAACCAAGCCAGATGTGAGAAGACAACGGAGTACCTGCATGCGCTGGAGCCGCTCCCTTGACCGCCTTCGGCGACAATGCGGAACGTTGTGCCCCGTTGCGTTGGAGCCGTCCAATTTGGACCGAGTCGAGATTGGTAGGTGCAGACTACTGCGAAGGCGCGCAAAATTCCCCAGCATCAGTTCTGGAGGGCTGCGATGGAATATGTTGTCGTCATAGTCGTGATCTTCATTCTGATTGCATGGCTGACTAAATCTCGCGAGGAAAAATCACCTGCACAGAAAGGTATAGGGGCCTCAGAGCAACCCAATCAAAGCGGCGGCTTGCAGAAACGGAACGATGACATCGTATCGATTGTTGAACCTTTGGGAGACGAGGCCTCAATTCGACGGAGCTTTCGATCGGTGTTCGCAATGCTAACCGCTGATCGTCAAGCCGCTCTGATAAATTTCTACCGACAACAGCGTGGCGTTGACGAGTTAGAGGCCATGCAGATCGCAATTTTAGATCGCCAAAACGATGAAGATCGATTTAAGTAGTTAAATTTTGAAACCGGCCGATTTGGCTTGGTTAACGCTGCGGCTTGCAGGCCGTAGCCTGCGCGCACCCGATCGCGTTGGCGATGGTCTATCCGAGGGGCGCATCGGCGCAATGCTGTCGTCCCACGGGACGAACGGCAAGCTGATCTCCAACCCGTACTAGCAGTCATCGTGCTACGGCGTGTCTATCCGGAGACGCTTGGCGTTTCGCGCCTAAAGTTACGGACAATCGGTACTCGCGCTCAACAAGTACGCGCAAATGACGCACACCTCCCAACACTATTCGGCACAAGTTGATCCGCAGGCCTGGCTGGCTGATGTCCTAGCCCGCATCGCTGACCGTTGCGCTCGTCGGCAGGTCAAGTTGCTTCACCGGCTGCCGTAGGAGCGCGTATGCGTTGTTTTCAGGCCGTCCTTGAGGGATCGCCTTCGGTAGGCCCAAGGCAACAGGGTCTCTGCTTCTCTAGTTGTTGGTTGGTGTGCCAAGGCTGGATGTCATCGCATGCATCCAAGATGGCGAAGCCGTGTGGAGGTCGCCGTTAACGCGCTCATTCTTTAGCTCCTGGCGTTCCAGTCTATCAGGATCGTTGCTCTTGCGTCATGGTCCGCGGGCCTTCCTCTGCGCTCCCACTCTGCCAAGATGTGTCGAGGAGTATGGGTCCGCACATAACGCGAGACCGTCCAGGGAATATCCGGGTTGTAGAACTCGAACCAAGTCGTGAATAGACGAGTCTCAAGACTACGCTGCAGGAAATTGCCGGCTATGCGGTCGAATGCTTCTCCGTATTCATCCTCGTTGCGTCGGTTAAGCTCATCGATAATTTCTCCCAGGCAAAGCTGAAGGTGACGGGTAAGCAGCAAACCCTGGAAGATGGCGTCGCGAATTTCGTGCGCGCTCATGGTAGAAGACAGGAGAGCCCGGAACGTACCGATTTCCTGGCCCATGTTGCGAGCGACCGGCAGTCCCTCCCTGATCAGCCGCACCAGTTCTTCCGTCAGGCGCTCATCACTTGCGCGAACGCAGCATGCCGTTGACTCGATGGCTCCCCAGTAGCCCCGTTCATCGATGGCACGAGGGTTGCTAGACAGTTCTCCTAGGAATGAGAGAGCGCTCGCGGCCCGGTCACGAGCGTTAGGGCTCGTCGACATGCCAAAGCACAGGTCGCGCAATTGATCGCACACGTCCGCAACGTCGGTTTCTCCACGAGAATGAGATGCGCGAAGAGCGGTGAGCTTGCGTCCAAATTCGTCCAGACTCGACGACATCTGATTGCCATCCCATAGATGGCGGCATCGTACCAGATCGGGCCAAGTCTGCCTATGCTGTTCCCAAGCACCGCCCGTCGCGCGTTTTAGTGATTACAGCTTATGGCGCGGCACTGCCCTAGGCAGAAGCGATACTCACGCCGAGCAAGATTCTGCACATTCGTTTGCATCAGGAATCCCTTAACAGCTTCGAACGTATGGGCTCCCCCCACTTCGTGCGATCAGTCCCCGGATCATTGCGACGCCTGGCAGCCACTCATCCCGCGCAAATCGGCCGGGCAACTTGAGTCAGTCGCCGCATTCTACAATCCCGAAGGTTGGTATCTCGAAGAATCCGCCCCGCACACCTAGAGACCTTGCGTAAGCTTCCGCATTCTTTGGGTCATTCACTTCACGGTTTCCAGCAGAATTGATCGTGCGTTAAGTTCACAAGTCCACAGGCTTCGTTCCACTTCGGCACTCGCGCTCGAGTCGAAGTGGCGCATAGCAGGATCGCTGCGGTGGACGCCGTTCATACAAACGGCTTCGGATCATTGTCTAGCGCTGTGCGTTCTACTGTTGCGCTGTCTGCTACATTGCCGCTCTCTGAGGACACGCTGGCACTTGCTCATCGCAAGATGTCGGCAGGCCCGATGCCCCAATGCGGGTTGCTTCGGGCTCCTTGCTACCGCAAGCTGCTGCGCAGAAGGCAACAAGCTTGCATATCGAGAGCTACCGAGACGCCGCCACATATTCCGGGCTTGGTTTCAAAAAATACCGGACCCGTCCTGTTCCAGGAAAGATTTTTGCTACTTGGCAAGGCCAGACCCCGAACGATCTTCGTGGAAGTGAACACCGTTATCGCGGATGAGCAACAGACCCATTCAAACATGAGTGTGCCGACGAAAGGGCTGCGTACGTGCGCCCCGTATTGAGTTAGTGACGCTCAGCCGAGAAGCCGTCTTTAGACGGCTTTGAACGGAAATCGTTACTACGGGGTTCAAGTTGAGGGAGCGAAATACGGCGTTGGCTTCGGATCTGCCCTCGCCATATCCTACACTGCCGATCTCTCGATACTTTCGGCAATCATCCACGGCATCTTGGGCTGGATGTATGTGATTTACGACGCACTGTTTCGGTCATGTTCACCTCACCATCAACACCTCGTAACCCTGATGCAGATCGCCGATCGACTGAGCGGTCATTTGGCAGGCCGACGAGAGGCGGCTAGTTGCGCGGGTCCGGCCGAAGCCAAGTAGAAGGTCTCCTTCCAAGGGTTAGGAACCGACACACGATGGCTCGCATGCATGGGGCGAACGAACTCGCCAACTTCAACAAGGGCGATCGTGCATCATCCTATTG
The DNA here is from genome assembly GCF_018398875.1 of Bradyrhizobium sp. sGM-13. Classification (GTDB taxonomy): domain Bacteria; phylum Pseudomonadota; class Alphaproteobacteria; order Rhizobiales; family Xanthobacteraceae; genus Bradyrhizobium. Next base: position 245,656 of record NZ_JAGWDK010000006.1, read on the forward strand.
GTGGACGTCGGCACATTTGCTTGGTACAAAGGGCCAATTCGGTGTGGTTCTAAGCTTTTGATTTTGCTTCAATTTGCGGTGTTGGAGGACAATCCTTTCCTGGGCACCATTGCCCTTGCCCGAGCGAGTTGAGATGCCGGCTGGCGCCAGACCCCGGGGCGATGGATGCTCACCTGCAGTGGCGATATGTTGCTGACCTATGCCGTCGGATCCGGATCGGATGCCGTCGTGTGTCCGTCCGGACCACGACTGAACACGCCGTAATTGCTCGACTTCGCCCCGTCGCCATCGGCTGCCTGCGCCGTCAGCCCAAGTTTCAGGAGTTCGCGAACGGCCGCTGCCCGCGTCGGCATGCGGTGTTTGAAGCGGAAATCGTCAATTGCGGTCAGTTCATCCGGCGAAAGCATGACCTGCAATCGTTCATCGCGGATATCGGACATCGCTGCGACCCAAACTGAGCTGATTGAGTAATCCACTCAATGCGCGTGACCGGCGCAGGTTCCAGCAATGGAGATTCAGGAGCTAAGTTAGCTAATTACACCAGTAAAAACAATGTGTTACAGGTTGATTTAGCGTCTGCGCCGGCGCATAATTTGGTCTTGGAGAATGGCCATGACCGAGAACGTCAAGCTGCCGCGCAAGCTGTCCGAAGAGCGGGAACCGCCACCGCCGCGCCGGCCGAGCCATGCGGACGTCATTGAAAATCTCGACCGTTGGGCCAACAGTCCGGAGCTTCAGCCGCCGAAATCACCCGACGAGAAGACGGGCTAATCCGCCCTGACCTCCGGCAGCGGGCATACGTCGCCATGCACGAAGCGGGCGATGGCCTGAGTGGCGGACAAAATCACGGCGAACTCCGCAATTCCCGCCGTATAAGCCATGCCCAGCCGCTCGCCTCCGGCGGTTTCGGGCGCTAGTGTTTCCGTCGAATCGACTGAAGACACGAGGCTTCCCTTCATGACAATCCGCCTGCATCGTGGCGACCTGCCCGATCTGTCCCGTTACAAGGATTCGGTGGCGATCGATACCGAGACCATGGGGCTCAATCCGCATCGTGACCGGCTCTGCGTGGTGCAGATGTCGAGCGGAGATGGCAGCGCTGATGTCATCCAGATCCCGAAAGGCCACACCGACGCGCCGAACCTGAAGGCGCTGCTCGCCAATCCCGCCATCACGAAGATCTTTCACTTCGCCCGCTTCGATGTCGCCGTGCTCTACAACACCTTCGGCGTGATGCCGCAGCCGGTCTATTGCACCAAGATCGCCTCGCGGCTGAGCCGCACCTATACCGACCGCCACGGCCTGAAGGACCTGGTGCGCGAGCTGCTCAACATCGATCTATCGAAGCAACAGCAGTCGAGCGACTGGGGATCAGAGAGTCTGAGCGAGGCGCAGCTCGCCTATGCCGCGTCCGACGTGCTGCATCTGCATGGCCTTCGCGAGCGGCTCGATGCCATGCTGGCGCGCGAGGGGCGCACAGCGATGGCGCAGGCCTGTTTTGACTTCCTGCCGACCCGGGCAAAACTCGATCTCGGCGGCTGGGAGGCCGAGGACATCTTCGCGCATTCGTGATGCGTGCCCCGGATGCTGCGCAGCGCCATAAGCGCGTTTACGCGCGTCTTCGAAGCACTATGGTGATGCGCTGCTGAGCCGGGCCTGTCTCCGCACGTCGGGCGCTGGATCCCGGCTCTGCGGAGCAGCGCGAAGAACGCTGCACCGCGTCCGGGACACGGTCAAATAATCCGCTTCCGCCCCGTTTCGGTCACACTCATCGCGAGTGTCCGGGCTGCATAATCCCGCGATTGCGGGTAGGATGGCGCTCTCTTGGGCGTCTTTGGAGCCGCGGTGAACTCGTTACAGAACCCAGCCTTTGCCACCGGAATGGAGGCCCGCTTCGCTGCGGCCGCCCGTCACAGCCGGATGGTGCGGGTGCTGCGGGTCGCGGTTCCGGCAGCCGTGCTGCTGGCCATGGCCGGGATCGTCGCGATCTCGGTCTTTAATCCGTTCCGCATCACGGGGCTCTCGAAGCTGCCGGTCGACATGGGCAATCTCGTCGTGTCAGGCACCAAGATCACCATGGAAACGCCGCACCTTGCCGGCTTCTCCACCGACCAGCGCCCATACGATTTGTGGGCCAAGGCAGCGATCCAGGATCTGACCAACCCCGATCACGTCGAACTCCAGACGCTGCGGGCCAAGGTCATGATGGAGGACAAGAGCACCGTGACGATGGATGCCCGCACGGGATTTTTCGACAGCAAGCAGCAGATGCTCGACCTGCGAAAGGACATCTTCCTGCAATCCTCCACCGGCTACGAGGCGAAGCTGTCGCAGGCCTATGTCGACATCAACAAGGGCACGGTGACGTCGGACGAGCATGTCGACGTCAAATTGCTGAACGGGACGCTGACCGCCGATCGGCTCAGGATCATCAACAGCGGCGAGATCGTGCGCTTCGAAGGCAATGTCGTGATGAACCTGATCATGGAAAGCCCTCCGGCACCTGAGCCTGAGCCCGAGCCGCAGCCAGCGCCGAAGACGCGGTCCATCAGCGGCAAGTCCGCCAACACGAAATGATATCTATGATGCAGTTGTTCTCGCGCAGGTTTGCGGCCGTAGCACTTGTGCTCGCGTTGACCGCCTCCGATGGCGCCTTCGCGCAGGGCGCCATGTCGGGCGTGCCGAATGCGATGCAGGGCTTTTCGCAAAATCGCGATCAGCCGATTCAAATCGAGGCGGCGTCGCTCGAGATGCGCGACAAGAAAAAAGAGGCGACCTTTTCCGGAAACGTGAAGGTCGTGCAGGGCGACACCACCATGACCTCGAAGTCGCTGGTGGTGTTTTACGACTCCGGTCCGGCATCGGACGCGCCGCCCGCCGCACCCAAGGGATCGAAATCCGCGTCGATGCAGTCCGCGAGCCCCGGGCCTGGCGGCAGCTCGTCTATCCGCCGGCTCGAAGCCAAGGGCTCCGTCGTGGTCACGCAGAAGGACCAGGTTGTGACCGGCGAGACTGCGATTTTCGACACGCGGGCCAACCTCATCACCATGGTGGGCGGGGTCGTGCTGACCCAGTGCAAGAACGTGCTCAAGGGTGACCGCCTCAAGGTCGACATGACGACCGGCGTGTCGCGCGTCGAATCCGACAGCGGCAAGGTGCAGGGCATGTTCATCCAGGGAGAGAATTGCGGGGCGGGATCGGGCGGGTCGAAGCCTGCTCCGGTTCAGATACCCTCGCTGATCCCTGGTAAAAAATAAGCCAGATCAGCGTCTTAAAGATTATTTGGGCCTGTCACGGTTGAAGCTGGTAGCGCGAGCCTGTATTTACACAGGGTAGGGCGCACGGCGGGGTGTTTCGCTGGGCAGGGACATCCATTCATTCATGGTTCGCTAGCGAAGCGATTCGCCGGCGGGCGCGTCGCGGAATCACCGTGAAAGGCTTAAGCGAAGCGGGATGGTGGATTTACTCGGCATGTTCCGTCGACGCCCCGCGAAACGCGGCCCTGTAGGCTTTGCGCGTTCGCGCGAGGACATCACGGCGCTCGGCGATTCCTTCGGCGACATGCTGGCAAGCCCGGTGCGCGATGCGCCGCCAATGGCCCGTTCGGCTTCGCTGCCCGGGCTGCAATTGCCGCAGCCTGAGCCCCACGTCGAACCCCGCGAGGAGAGAGCGCGTTCACGGGCACAGGCGCCCCGCGCCAAGGCCAATGGCGGCGAAGCGCCACGCCTCGTCAAGCGGCCCGGCTTTCTCGCTGTGCACAGCGTGGAAAAGAGTTTTGGCACGCGGCAAGTGGTGCGCGGCGTCAGCATCTATGTTCGCCGCGGCGAGGCGGTCGGCTTGCTCGGCCCGAACGGCGCCGGCAAGACCACCGTGTTCTACATGATCACCGGCCTGATCAAGGCGGATCGCGGCGCCATCGAACTCGATGGTCACGACGTAACGCAACTGCCGATGTATCAGCGCGCGCGGCTCGGCATCGGTTATCTGCCGCAGGAAGCCTCGATCTTTCGCGGCCTCACCGTCGAACAGAATATTCGCGCCGTGCTTGAGGTCGTTGAGCCCAATCGCAAGAAGCGGGAGGCCGAACTCAATTCGCTGCTCGACGAATTCAACATCACGCGCTTGCGCAAATCGCCATCGATCGCGCTCTCCGGCGGCGAGCGCCGCCGCGTCGAAATTGCGCGCGCGCTGGCGACGCGTCCGAACTACATGCTGCTGGACGAGCCCTTTGCCGGCATCGATCCGATCGCGGTCGGCGACATTCAGGACCTGGTCCGCCACCTCACCAACCGCGGCATCGGCGTCCTGATCACCGACCACAATGTGCGCGAAACGCTCGGCCTCACCGACCGCGCCTATATTGTCTATGCCGGACAGATACTGACCGAGGGCAGTCCGGAAGAGATCGTCAACGATCCGGATGTACGCCGTCTTTACCTTGGCGAGGAATTTCGACTATAGCGCGCGACCCGCCAAAATATCGGCGGTGCGGTCATAAGGTATTGCACTCAATCAGGATTTTCTGGCGCGTCCGGGAGCGGCTCGCCTTCCGACGGTCGCTGATCGCGCCATAGCCCAATTTTCGCATTCGTCAAGCCGTGTACAAGGGCGTTGGACTAATATAAGCAAGAATCGGACCAACTTTTGGTAGATCGGTTCTTGGCCTCATGGCGCTGACGCAGAGATTAGAGTTCCGGCAGTCGCAGTCGCTGGTGATGACGCCGCAATTGATGCAGGCGATCAAGCTGCTTCAACTGTCGAATCTCGACCTCTCGGCTTTCGTCGAGGAGGAATTGGAGCGCAATCCGCTGCTGGAACGGGCCAGCGACGGCCCCGAACCGCCGGTTGCAGGCGAGCCGGTACCCGAACGCGCCGAATTCTCCGATTCCGGCAGCTATGGCGAGGACGGCGGCGGCGATGCCTCCGATATGAGCACCGGCCCAGGGGGCGAGACCTTCGAGCCCGGCCAGGAGGACTGGCTGAACCGTGACCTCGGCAGCCGGACCGAGATCGAGCAGACGCTCGACACCCCGCTCGACAACGTCTTTTCCGAAGAGCCCGCCGAAGCCGCCGCGCGCGCCGCACAGGACGCGGCGCCGACCGCCTACACCGAGTGGGGCGGGGGCGCCTCCAACGACGACGAATACAATCTGGAAGCCTTCGTCGCCGCTGAGGTGACGCTATCCGGTCACCTCGCCGAACAACTCGCGGTCGCCTTCAGCGCGCCGGCGCAGCGCATGATCGGGCAGTACCTGATCGATCTGGTCGACGATGCCGGCTATCTGCCGCCGGATCTGGGGCAGGCTGCCGAGCGGCTGGGTGCCTCGCAGGCGGATGTCGATGCCGTGCTCGCGGTGCTGCAGACGTTCGATCCGCCCGGCGTCTGCGCGCGGAACCTGAGCGAGTGCCTTGCGATCCAGCTTCGCGAACTCAACCGCTACGATCCGGCCATGCAGGCCCTGGTGGAAAATCTCGATCTGCTGGCGCGGCGCGACATAGCGTCGTTGCGCAAACTGTGCGGCGTCGACGACGAAGACATCACCGACATGATCGGCGAGATCCGGCGTCTCGATCCGAAGCCCGGCCTCAAGTTCGGCTCGGCGCGCACCCAGACCATGGTGCCCGACGTCTATGTGCGGCCCGGCCCGGACGGCGGATGGCATGTCGAACTCAACAGCGACACCTTGCCGCGCGTGCTGGTCAATCAGGTCTATTACACCGAGCTGTCGAAGACGATCCGCAAGGACGGCGACAAATCCTATTTCAGCGACTGCCTGCAGAACGCGACCTGGCTGGTGCGCGCACTCGATCAGCGTGCCCGCACCATCCTGAAGGTCGCCACCGAAATCGTCCGCCAGCAGGACGGGTTCTTCACCCATGGCGTCGCGCATCTGCGGCCGCTGAATCTGAAAGCGGTGGCGGACGCGATCCAGATGCATGAATCCACGGTGTCGCGGGTCACCGCCAACAAATACATGGCGACCAATCGCGGCAGTTTCGAGCTGAAATATTTCTTTACCGCCTCGATTGCTTCGGCCGACGGCGGCGAGGCGCATTCGGCGGAAGCGGTCCGCCACCACATCAAGCAATTGATCGATGCTGAAGCGCCGAGTGCGATCCTCTCCGACGATACCATCGTGGAACGATTGCGCGAATCGGGCATTGATATTGCCCGCCGCACGGTCGCGAAGTACCGCGAAGCCATGCGCATTCCTTCTTCGGTCCAGCGCCGCCGCGACAAACAGAGCATGCTCGGTAACGCCCTTTCCGCTCCCGCCACTTCCTCCGACCGGTCCCGCGATGCGGCGCCGGCCTGATTGCGTTCGCGTCAGATCGCGATAGTGTCAGGTCCCCGACAGAGCGCGACCCGGAAAGCGACACCGGCTTTCCGAATGGGCCATGCTCCGGCAAAACCAGAGTAGTCGAGGCATCAAGCGAGGCATCAAATGACCCTTCGAATCTCCGGGAAAAGCATCAGTGTCGGCGAGGCGCTTCGTTCGCGCGTCAGCGAGCGCACCGATGAGGTCTTGAGAAAATATTTCGACGGCAATTACTCCGGCCACATCACGCTGAGCAAGGACGGCTTCGGCTTCCGCACCGATTGCGCGCTGCATCTGGACTCCGGGATTACGCTGGAGGCCGATTCCAATGCTCCCGATGCCTATGCCAGCGCCGACCAGGCGCTCTTGATGATCGAGAAGCGCCTGCGCCGCTACAAGAGCCGGCTGAAGGATCGCTCGGCCCGCAAGGCCTATGCGGCCTCCGCAGCGCTGGCCGAGATCGATACCCCGGTGCTCGATGCGCCGAGCTATGTGATCGAGGCGCCCGCGGGAGGCGAGGAGGAGGTCACATCCTATAGCCCCGTCATCATCGCGGAGGCGACCACGTCGCTGAAGCGGCTCTCGGTCAGCGAGGCTGTCATGGAACTCGATCTGACGGGGGCCGCCTGCATCGTGTTCCAGCACGGGTCCAGCGGCCGGGTGAACGTCATTTACCGCCGGCCGGACGGCAATGTCGGCTGGATCGATCCTCCCTCGGTTACCCCCTGAGAACTAAGCCGATGGCATTGACGCCCCCACTGGCCCTCCCTATGGTCCGCCGCTCTTTAAGCATGGCGTGCAGGAACTGGCTGTTCGGGAGTTGGCACCGCGCGTGCGTTGGAGTAGAAGCCGTGCAAATCGGGACCCGGGCTTAACCCCGCCTCCCGTCTCATCTTCTTGACGCCCCAGTTCTAGAACCTATCTCGCAACCTGACGGTTTAATTCACCTCGGAACGCCCCATGACGATTACCGATCTGGTCGCACCCGAGGCGATTCTCCCCGCTTTGAAGGTCATCAGCAAGAAGCAGGCGCTGCAGGAGCTGGCCGCGCGCGCTTCCGCCCTGACCGGCCAGAACGAACGCTCGGTGTTCGAGGTGCTGTTGCAGCGGGAGAAACTCGGCACCACCGCGGTGGGCTACGGCGTCGCCATTCCGCACGGCAAACTGCCGAAACTGGAAAAGCTGTTCGGGCTGTTCGCCCGGCTGGAACGCCCGATCGATTTCGAGGCGATGGACGGCCAGCCGGTCGACCTGATCTTCCTGCTGCTGGCCCCGGAAGGCGCCGGCGCCGATCATCTGAAGGCATTGGCCCGAATCGCCCGGCTGTTGCGCGATCAGGACGTGGCCAAGAAGCTGCGTGCCTCCCGCGACGCCCAGGCGATCTATTCGGTGCTGGCGCTGCCTCCGGCGAGCGCAGCCTAATTCCGCGCGTCAGAACGGTTTCCTGCCGGTAGTACGCCAGAATAAACGCAATTTTAAGCTAAATAGCAGCTTATTTCGGGCGCTGGGATTTTTTTTACTAGGCCCGGAGAACATTGCCATGACGCTGCGCCTGACGATTTCGCGCGCAATTTTGATTTTCGGATTGGTTACCGCCTTAGGCCTCGGTGCGGTGATTGCCACAAGCGTTTATGCGCTGTCGCAGCTCAAGGTCGGTGGCCCGCTCTATAGCCAGATCAAGCTCGGCAACGACCTCATCGCCGACATTCTGCCGCCGCCGGAATACGTCATCGAGGCCTATCTCGAGGCCACCCTCGTGCTGCACGATCCGGCGCAGCTTTCGTCGCATCGCGACCGTATTGCGCAGCTCAAGAAGGAATATGACGAGCGGCACGATTTCTGGACCAAATCCGATCTCGATCCTGTGCTGAAGACGAAGTTGGTCGAGAAGTCCGACAGCGAGGTGCGCCGCTTCTGGACCGCAATCCAGGACGGCCTGTTGCCTGCGCTCGCCAAGGGCGACGGCACGGCTGCGGCGAAATCCTATGCCGAGATCACCGCGCGTTATACCGCGCATCGCGCCATCATCGACGACATTGTCAAGCAGACCAACGACCGGAACGCGGCGACGGAGGTCGCGGCGACGGGCCGCGTCAGCACGTTCACGTGGGTGCTGTGGGGCGTTTCGGCCGCGGTGTTTCTGGTGATCGGCGCCGGCATTTTCGGTGTGGCATTCGGCGTCATACGTCCCATCGCCGAAATGACTGACGTGATGAAGAGCCTCGCCGGCGGCGATCTCTCTGTCTCGGTCCCGGCCCTCAGCCGCGACGACGAAGTCGGAGCGATGGCGCGCGCGGTTCAGGTGTTCAAGGACAACGCGCTGCGCGTTCAGTCGATGGAACAGGAGCAGGCAAGTCTGAAGTCGAAGGCCGAAGGCGAACGCAGGGCAGCGATGCAGCAGATGGCCGACGGCTTCGATGCCGCGATTGGAAAGATCATTCAGACCGTATCGACCGCCTCATCCGAACTCGAATCATCGGCCGGACGGCTAACCAAGACCGCCGAAGTGACCCAGATGCTCTCGGCAACCGTTGCCTCCGCATCGGAGCAATCCTCGGCCAATGCGCAGTCCGCCGCAGCGGCCGCGGAAGAGATGGCCTCGTCGGTGTCGGAGATCGGCCGCCAGGTTCAGGATTCGCACAAGATATCCCGCGAGGCGGTCAGCCAGGTCGAGCAGACCAATGCGCGGATTGCCGATCTCGCGCAGTCCGCCAGCCGGATCGGCGAAGTGGTCAAGATGATCAGCGCGGTCGCCGAGCAGACCAACTTGCTGGCGCTGAACGCCACGATCGAAGCGGCGCGCGCCGGTGAGGCGGGACGCGGATTTGCCGTCGTCGCCTCCGAGGTCAAGGCGCTTGCCGCGCAGACCGCGAAAGCGACCGAGGAAATCAGCGAGCAGATCGGCCAGATGCAATCGGCGACCAATCAGTCGGTGTCGGCGATCCAGGAAATCGGCGGCACGATCGGCCGCATCGCGGAAATCTCGCAGGCAATCGCGGCGGCGGTGGAAGAGCAGGGCGCAACAACCCAGGAGATCTCGCGCAACGTGCAGCAGGCGGCGCAGGGCGCCACACAGGTCGCAGGCAGCATCACCGACGTCAACCGCGGCGCGACCGATACCGGCGCGGCATCGACGCATGTGCACGGTCTGGCCCGCTCGCTGCTGGGACAGAGCAATCACCTCAAGGGCGAAGTGGAGAAATTCCTCTCGACCGTGCGCGCGGCCTAGAGCATGATCCGGAAAAGTGCGAAGCGATCTTCCGAAAAGATCATGCTCAAACAAGAGATGAGATCATGATGCGATTCTACGAAATCGCATCATGATATAAGCGGATTGGAATTTGCTACTAACGAAGATACGCGGGCGATGCCCGCGTATCCGAAACTCTCTTCTCGCATTCACTCGGCATCAGATCAGTCGATGCCGGCGAAGCTTCGTCAGTGACAGCAGCAACAGGAGCTGCGTCAGTGACAGCAGCAAGTGCTGCGTCAGTGTACGCTGACGGCCTGAAGCTCGTTGCTCCATGCGTTGGCGATCGCAGCTTCGCGGCTGTCGGTCAGCATGATCGGGGTGCCGTCGGCGGCATGCAGCGCGAACAGTTTCAGCCCCGGCGCGATTTTCGGCGCCTGCGGAAACAGTCCCGGCACGTCCTCGGAACGGACTTGTTTCACGTAGGCGATATGGCCTTCACCAAGATGGGCCAGCGCCTCAACAGAAACCTTTTCGGCTTCGAAGGTCACACTCACGTCACTCATGGTCTCGACTCCTCTGGAGACTAAGCGGTCGAGTCCGCTCCTTGTTCCACTATTATTCGTGCTCATTGATAGCGATTGTCTTAACGACCCTTTCAGGTTCCGGCCTGGCAAGGTCGATCGACAACAGCCCGTTTTTCAAATCCGCGCCTAGCACCTGCATCCCCTCCGCCAGCACGAAGGTGCGCTGGAAGTGGCGCGCGGCGATGCCGCGATGGATGTATTGCCGGGCCTTGTCGTCCTGCTGGCGGCCCCGGATCACGAGCTGGTTTTCCTCAATGGTCACATCGAGTTGGTCACGGGTAAAACCCGCCACCGCCAGCGTGATGCGCAACCGTTCGGGTTGGCCGTTGGCGCGGTCACACCGCTCGATGTTGTAGGGAGGATAGCCGTCGGCGCCTTTGACGACGCGATCGAGCGCACGCTCAATTTCGTCGAACCCAAGCAGGAACGGACTTGATAACGAAGGAACACGAGACATCACAAAGTCCTCTCGAAGCGACTTTGAGGGGCCCTTGCGGCGCCCCATTCAACCGGCCGGCCGACTTGCCGTCCGGTCAGGAGGGAATATGGGGTGATTTGGGGAGGGTTCAAGCACCTCTGAATGCAGCGTAAATCGGCGGTGGTGGGGTTTTCCATCGTCCGGACCGTCCCGGAATGACGGATTACCCGCCCACGCGCTTCCTTCCATCAGCGGTAAACAGATGCAGCTTGTCGGGCGCGGCAACCGCCCTGATTCGCTCGCCGATGGCGGGACCGACGGCGCCGGGAATGCGCACGATGATTTCTCCCGGCGGCAGCTCGCCCGGATTGGTGGCTACCCCCTGCATTTCCTGCTGCCTCGTCCCGTAGACAAAAGTCTCGGCGCCGACGCGCTCGATCGCTTCCACGGTGAGGCCGAGCGCCACGCCACCAGACACCGTTTGGTTCGAGATCACAAAGTCCTCAGGCCGAATGCCGATGATGCCGGCTTCGGCGGCGCGGGCATCGCCGGCCAGTTGCGATTTCAATTCGGAGCGCAGCGGCATCAGGTTCATCGGCGGGGCGCCGATGAAGGAGGCAACGAAGGTGGTGGCGGGCTTCTGGTAAATTTCCAGCGGATTGCCGATCTGCTCGACCTGGCCGCCGTTCATCACCACGAGAATGTCGGCCAGCGTCATCGCCTCGAGCTGGTCGTGGGTGACGTAGATCGATGTCGTGGACAGCCGGCGCTGCAATCTGCGGATTTCGACGCGCATGGCGATGCGCAGTTTGGCGTCGAGGTTCGATAGCGGCTCGTCGAACAGAAACACTTTTGGCTGCCGCACGATGGCACGGCCCATCGCCACGCGCTGGCGCTGGCCGCCAGACAATTGCCGCGGCTTGCGTTCGAGCATTGCGCCGAGCTCGAGAATGCGCGCGGCTTCCTCGACACGCGTCTTGATCTCGCCCTCTGCCATGCCTCGGTTGCGCAGGCCGTAGGCCATGTTGTTGTAGACGCTCATGTGCGGATAGAGCGCATAGTTCTGGAACACCATTGCGATGTCGCGGTCGGCCGGCTCGATCTGGTTGACGACGCGCCCGCCGATATCGATCTCGCCGCCGGTGATGGTCTCCAGCCCCGCGACCATGCGTAGCAACGTGGACTTGCCGCAGCCGGACGGGCCGACCAGCACGCAGAACTGGCCGTCGCCAACCTCGAAATCGATGCCCTTAATGGCCTCGAAGCCACCAAGGTAGGTTTTGTGGACGTTGCGGAGCGTTACATTAGCCATCGAGCATTCGCCATATTCACTTTTCCGTCTGGACCAGGCCGCGCACGAACAGCCGCTGCATGAATATGACGACCGCGACCGGCGGCAGCATGGCGAGGACCGCGGTCGCCATTGCGAGCTGCCATTCGGCGAGCTCGTCGGTCGTCACCAGCATCTTCTTGATGCCGATCACGATGGTCTGCATCGAATCCTGCGTCGTGATCAAAAGCGGCCAGAGATATTGATTCCAGCCATAGATGAACTGGATGACGAACAGCGCCGCCATGGTCGTCACCGACAGCGGTAAGAGCGTGTCCCAAAAGAAGCGGAAGGGTCCGGCGCCGTCGATGCGCGAGGCTTCCAGGAGTTCATCCGGCACCGTCATGAAGAACTGGCGGAACAGCAGCGTGCCGGTGGCGGATGCAATCAGCGGCAGGATCAGGCCGGCATAGGTGTCGAGCAGGCGCAAATCCGCGACCACCTTGTAGGTCGGGTAGATCCGCACTTCGACCGGGAGCATCAGCGTGATGAAGATGATCCAGAACGCGGTCTTGCGGAAGGGGAAGCGGAAATAGACCACCGCATAGGCCGACAGGATCGAGATGAAAATCTTGCCGACCGCAATGCCGATCGCCGAGACGAAGGAATTGATCAGCATGTTGGCCACCGGCTCGCGGCTGGTGCGCGTGCCGCCGACGAAGATGGCGCGATAATAATTCTCCAGCGTGCGGCTGCCGGGCGTCGCCGGCATCTGGCCGCCGACCACCGTCGCCGCGTCATGGGTCGAGGCGACCAGCGCGAGATAAACCGGGAAAGCGACGATGAACACGCCAAGCGTCAGGATGGTGTAGGCGATGAAATCGGTGAGCGGGCGATGCTCGACCATCAGTACTGCACCTTGCGCTCGACATAGCGGAACTGGATCGCGGTCAGCGCGATCACGATGACCATCAGCACGACCGACTGCGCCGCCGAGCCGCCGAGGTCGCCGCCGAGACGGCCGTCGGCATAGACCTTGTAGACCATGGTGGTGGTGGCGCCGGCGGGTCCGCCGCCGGTGACGGCGTCGATGATGCCGAACGTGTCGAAGAAGACGTAGACGACGTTGACCACCAGCAGGAAGAACGTGGTCGGCGACAGCAGCGGGAAGATGATGGTCCAGAAGCGGCGCACCGGCCGGGCACCGTCGATGGCGCTGGCCTCGATCACGCTTTTCGGGATCGATTGCAGACCGGCCAGGAAGAACAGGAAATTGTAGGAGATCTGTTTCCAGACGGACGCCATTACCACCAGCATCATGGCGTGGTTCTCGTTAAGCAGCGGATTCCAGTCGAGGCCCATACCGCGCAGCGGACGCGCCAGCATGCCGAGCGAAGGCTGGAACATGAAGAACCAGAGCACGCCGGCCACCGCGGGCGCCACCGCATAGGGCCAGATCATCAGCGTCTTGTAGGCGGGCGCGGCCTTCAGATTCTTGTCGGCCTGGGTTGCGAACAACAGCGCGATCGAGAGCGACAGCGCCGCAACCAGCGTCGAGAAGATCACCGTCGTCAGCATCGACCGGTAATATTCCGGCTGAGCGAACAGGGCCTGATAATTTTCCAGCCCGACGAATTCGGAGACCAGGCCGAACGCGTCCTCGCGCAGGAAGGACTGCCAGATCGCCTGGCTTGCCGGCCAGTAGAAGAAAACAACCGTGATGACGAGCTGCGGCAGCAGCAGCAAATAGGGCAGCAGGCGGTTGTTGAAGACGGTGGATTTTTCCATTCAGGCGTCGCGGGCTTACCGGTGATGCAAGCGCTCCCTCCCAGGTTTCGGGAGGAAGCGCCAGTAGCCTAGTTCGGCTTCGCCTACTTTGCAGTCTTCTCGAAGGTGCGCAACACCGCATTGCCGCGGGAAACGGCGGCATCGAGGGCTTCCTTCGCGGACTTCTTGCCGGCCAGCGCTGCCTCGATCTCCTCGGACCAGAGGTCGCGCATCTGCACCATGTTGCCGAAGCGCAGGCCGCGCGAGTTCTCGGTCGGCTCCTTGTTGGTGAGTTCCTTCAAGGGAGTCTGCAAGGTCGGGTTCTTTTCATAGAAGCCGTCCTTGATCGACTTCTCGTAGGCCGCCTTGGTGATCGGCAGATAGCCGGACTCCTGATGCAGCTTGGCCTGGCGATTGGTGTCCGACAGGAAGGTGAAGAACTTTGCGACGCCCTTGTACTCTTCCGGCTTCTTGCCGCCCATAACCCAGAGCGACGCGCCGCCGATGATCGAGTTCTGGGGGGCGCCGGCGACATCAGGGTAATAGGGCATCGGCGCCGAGGTGAAATCGAACTTGGCCGTGCCTTTGGCGGTAGCGTAGTAGCCCGACGAGGTCAGGAAGATCGCGCATTCGCCGGAGCCGAAGCGGGCTTCGTTGGTGCTGGTGCGTCCGCCATAGTCATAGGTCTTGTCCTTCTGCAGATCGACCAGGTTCTGCAGATGCTTTACGTGCAGCGGCGAGTTGAACTTCAGCTCGGTATCGAAACCGTCGAGGCCGTTGGCCTTGGTGCCGATCGGCACGTTGTGCCAGGCCGAGAACTGCTCGATATGCACCCAGCTCGCCCAGGCATTGGAGAAGCCGCAGGTCGCATGCCCGGCCGCCTTCAGCTTCTTGGCGGCCTCGAACACTTCCGGCCAGGTCTTCGGGATTTCGGTGACACCGGCCTTCTTCAATTCGTCCTTGTTGATCCACATCACCGTCGATGAGGAATTGAAGGGGAACGAAAGCATGTCGCCCTTCGAGGTCGAGTAGTAGCCGGTGATGGTCGGCAGGTACGCCTTGGGATCGAACGGCTCGCCGGCATCCTTCATGAGCTGGTAGACCGGCTTGATGGCGCCGGTGGCGCTCATCATGGTGGCGGTGCCGACTTCGAACACTTGCATGATGTGCGGTGCGTTGCCGGCCCGGAACGCCGCGATGCCGGCGTTCATGGTGTCGGGATAGCTGCCCTTGTAGGACGGCACGACCTTGTAGTCGGACTGGCTGGCGTTGAACTCTTCGGCGAGCTTGTTGACGATGTCGTTGTTGCCGCCGGTCATGGCGTGCCACCACTGGATCTCGGTCACAGCGTGGGCAGGTGTTGCGAACGCCAGCGCAGCAGTAACTGCTGCGGCTGGGCCGAATTGTCGAAATACCATGAAATTCCTCCAGGTTGGGATCGTCACCTTCGTTTCGCGCGATAGCAGCGCCGGATGACGTGCAAATGACCCTATAAGCGAAAGGATGCTAGTGGAAAAGCTTGCGGCTGGGGAAGCCGGAAAATAGGAAGGCACCAATGATACCCGTCGCCCTTGCGTTCGCAGGAGCGACGACGTTTAGCGCTTGCGTTCGGAGCCGCAGACCGCGCCCTTGGCGACCAGCGCCTCGATCTCGCCCTTCGAGTAGCCGAACTCGCCCAGCACCTCCGATGTGTGCTGGCTGAATTTCGGCGGCGTGCGGCGCAGGCTGGGCTTGGTCCGCTCCAGCCGGATCGGGGAGGCGACGCCCTTGTACCAGTCCTTTTCGATGATATCGCCACGATGCAGCGTATGCGGATTGGTCAGCGCCTGGTCGATCTTCTGCACCGGGCCGGCCGGCAATCCCGCCGCCAGCAGCCGATTGCAGAGCGGTTCGGCCTCGTGCTGGCTGAACACGGCGGCGAGCTCGGCGCGCAGCGCCTCGCGGTTGGCGATACGGTCCTTGTTGCGGGCAAAGCGCGGATCGGTGCCGAGCTCGGGTTTGCCGATTTCCCTGGCGAGCTTGCGGAAGGTGCCGTCATTGCCGACGCCGATGAAGATGTTGTCGGTCTTGGTCGGAAAGATCGCGTAAGGAACCAGGTTCGGGTGCTCGTTGCCGGTGAGCGACGGCGGCTTGCCATGCATGAAATAGTTCGCGGTGTGCGGATGCATGATCGCAAGGCCGGTTTCATACAGCGTGGTTTCGAGAAACTGGCCGAGACCCGAACGCTGCCGCTCCGACAGCGCCATCAGGATGCCGATCGCCGCGTAAAGCCCGGTGGTGATGTCGACCAGCGGAACGCCGATCCGCATCGGGCCGCTTTCGGGCGAGCCGGTCGCCGCGATCATGCCGGTCATGGCCTGGATGATCGCGTCATAGCCGGGATTGCCGCCGCGCGGACCGTCGGCGCCGAAGCCGGAAATCCGGCAATGCACCAGCTTTGGAAATTTCGCGCGCAAGACGTCGTTGCCGATGCCCCATTTGTCGAGCGTGCCCGGCTTGAAATTCTCGATCAGGACGTCGGCCGTCTCCAACAGCTTCATCAGCACCGCGCGTCCGTCTTCGGACGCGAGGTCAAGGCCGATCGAGCGCTTGTTGCGGTTGATGCCGACGAAATAGGCCGCATCCTCCTCGTGGAACGGAGGGCCCCAGTCGCGCACCTCGTCGCCGGCCGGCGGCTCGACCTTGATCACGTCGGCGCCGTGGTCGGCGAGGATTTGCGTGCAATAGGGGCCGCCAAGCACGCGCGTCAGATCGATCACGCGCAGGCCGGTCATTGCGCCGGGAGAACTCATGGAGAAGACCTTCGCTCAGGATGAGAAATGGAGGCTTTGAGCTAGCGGTCTTCAGGCGCGGCGGCAATGGCGTCTCGCGCACAGGCGCATGACGCGGTTGCCGTAGCACGAGGTGAAATTCCACGGGACGAACGGCCCGCCGATACCCAGCGGCGGGCCGTTCGGGCATCGTCGTCAGACGACGGTCAGGCGCACGTCGACATTGCCGCGCGTGGCGTTGGAATAGGGGCACACCTGGTGGGCCTTCGCGACCAGGGCTTCCGCATCCGCCTTGGGAAGGCCGGGCAGCGAAACGGCCAGTTCGATATCGAGCCCGAAGCCGCCTGCCGAGCGCGGACCGATGCCGACGGTGGAGGTCACCGAAGCATCTGCCGGCACCTTCGGCCCGCCTTGCGAAGCCACGAATTTCATTGCGCCGATGAAGCAGGCGGCATAACCGGCCGCGAACAGTTGCTCGGGATTGTTGCCGGCGCCACCGCCGCCGCCGAGTTCTTTCGGGGTGGCGAGCTTGACGTCGAGTGCGCCGTCGAGGGTGGCGGCGTGGCCATCGCGGCCGCCGGTTGCCTTGGCGCTGGTCTTGTAGAGCACGTTCACGGACATGTCGGTCTCCTCTGGGTTTGCCGTTTCGGTGGACTATGTATTGCACACGATTAGATTTTGCACAATCTAAATTATTGCACAAGCCGCGATTTAATTGTATACAATTGAAATCAAGCGCTTACGGCCCCGAATCGGGGCAGGGGCGCCGCCCGTTGACGAGGTTGTGATGGCCAGAAAACACGCGGCCGACCTGCCGCTGAAGCTCGATAATCAGCTCTGCTTTGCGGTGTATTCCACCGCGCACGCGTTCAACCGCGTCTACAAGCCGCTGCTCGACCGGCTCCGACTCACCTATCCGCAATATCTGGTCATGCTGGTGCTGTGGGAGCGTGATGGCGTGCCGGTGAAAGACATCGGCGAGCGGCTGCACCTGGACTCCGGCACGCTCACGCCGCTGCTCAAGCGGCTGGAGGCGGCCGAACTGATCAAGCGGACACGCAGCACCGAGGACGAGCGGCAGGTGCTGATCGCATTGACCCCAAAGGGCGAAGCACTGCGGGAGAAAGCGCGGGCTGTACCGCAGGCGATCCTGGCGGCGTCGGCCTGCTCGGTCGGCGAACTCGTGGCGATGAAGAACGAGATCGTCGCGCTTCGCGATCGGTTGAATGCGGTGGTGGGGGAGTAGGGGGAGTCAGAGGCGCTTTTTGGCGAAGGCGCGGCCGGAGTGCGATTTGAGGTACTTCTCGAACGCAAGCGCTTTGTACTTGTCGGGAAAGGCGCAGTACCAGACCAGCTTCCAGGGTTTGAACTTTGCGGTATGGCTGGACTTACCCGTGTTGTGGTCTGAGATCCGACGCTTGAGATCCTCAGTTGCGCCGG
Organism: Bradyrhizobium sp. sGM-13; assembly: GCF_018398875.1. Lineage (GTDB taxonomy): Bacteria > Pseudomonadota > Alphaproteobacteria > Rhizobiales > Xanthobacteraceae > Bradyrhizobium. The sequence goes on from NZ_JAGWDK010000006.1 coordinate 263,419, forward strand.
TGTATTCCTGATCGGGAAATTCTACGCTGCGGATGATGTAGACGTACCACATCGTGCTGCTAGCCCGTTGCGCCGGCAAGGATAAGCCAGCCTCGGGCGCTCCACGTATAACCCGAATGAAGAAGGGCTTTAGCTAAGATACATTGAAGAATTGTTGCGAAGAATTGTTGCGCCACCAGCCCGTCTTCGCCCTCCGGGCTACGCCGGGCACGCTTCGCTCTTCGGGCATCGCGCGGCTGCGCCACGCGTAGCCCGAAGGGCGAAGCGTGGTGGAGCCAGGCGGGATCGAACCGCCGACCTCTTGCATGCCATGCAAGCGCTCTCCCAGCTGAGCTATGGCCCCTTAAGAATCGCGCGCCTCAATTCGGCGTGCGGGCAATGACCCTGAACCACAGTTTAGGGCCGACCTCAAGTCTCTTCGTCACCTCCGACGTCGCCGATGATGTCGGTAACGTCCTCATCGCCCTCTTCCTCGTCGGGAATGAAGGTGGAATCGTCGTCGTCATCGTCCTCGATGGTCTCGTCGATCTCGATATCGTCTTCCGATTCGGGAACCACGGCCTTGACCTTGCCGGTGTTCTCCTCGGCATCGGCCTCCTCGAGCGAAACCAATTCTTCTGCCTCGGCGGCCTCCGGCATATCGGCAGCAGCAGTAGCCGACGCGGCGGCTGCAGCGCGCGCGGCATCGCCACGGGCAGCTCGCGGCGGCGCGATCGGGGCAATCGGGACGACCTCGCCGGTGTAGGGCGAAATCACCGGGCTCTTGTTCAGGTCATAGAACTTCTTACCCGTCGTCGGGCAAATACGCTTGGTTCCGAGATCGGATTTGGCCACGTGTAGATCCTGGGAAATTCTGAAAAACGGTGCTTCACTTGGCTAGTTGAGGGGCCGGTGTCAATAGCGCTTTGAAGCTTTTGAGGGCCGCGTGACGTCGTGTGGTCCATGTGATACTGCCGCCCCCGCAGAGGACCACCATCTTGACCCATTCAACCACCCAGACCCCGCTGGAATCCCGCGCCAGCGGTCCCTTGGCCGGGAAAGTCCGCGTTCCCGGCGACAAGTCGATTTCGCACCGCGCACTCATCCTGGGGGCGCTTTCGGTCGGCGAAACCAGGATCTCCGGCCTGCTCGAGGGCGAGGACGTCCTCAACACCGCCAAATCGATGCAGGCGCTGGGCGCCCAGGTCGAGCGAACCGGGCCGTTTGCCTGGCAGGTCAGGGGCGTGGGCGTGGCAGGCTGCGCCCAGCCGGCCTCCCCGCTCGATTTCGGCAATTCCGGTACCGGGTGCCGGCTGGTGATGGGGGCTGTGGCCGGCTGTCCGATCACGGCCGTGTTCGATGGCGATGCCTCGCTGCGCTCCCGTCCGATGCGCCGGATCCTCGATCCCCTGGAACTGATGGGAGCCAAGGCCGGGGAGACCAAGGAAGGCGGCCGCCTGCCGCTGACGCTGCATGGCGCCCGCGATCCCGTTCCGATCCTGTATCGCACGCCGGTAGCCTCGGCTCAGATCAAATCGGCGGTGCTGCTGGCGGGACTTGCCGCGCCCGGTGTCACGACCGTCATCGAGCAGGAAGCCAGCCGCGATCATACCGAACTGATGCTGAAACATTTCGGCGCAGATATCGTCTCAGTCAGGGAAGGCAGCCACGGCCGCAAGATCGCGCTCACCGGCCAGCCCGAACTGCATGGTGCCGAGGTCGTGGTGCCTGCCGATCCATCCTCGGCGGCATTTCCAATCGTGGCGGCGCTGATCGTCGGGGGCTCCGATGTGACCTTCTCCGACGTCATGACCAATCCGTTGCGCACCGGCCTGCTCACGACGCTGCGCGAAATGGGCGCCGCCATCGAGGAAAGCGAGGTTCGCGGCGACGCCGGCGAGCCGATGGCCCGCTTGCGCGTGCGCGCCTCAAAACTGCGCGGCGTCGAGGTGCCGCCGGAGCGCGCGCCCTCGATGATCGACGAATATCTGGTGCTCGCGGTCGCAGCCTCCTTTGCCGAAGGTACCACCATCATGCGCGGCCTGCAGGAACTGCGCGTCAAGGAGTCCGACCGGCTGGAGGCGACCGCCGACATGCTGCGCGTCAACGGCGTCAGGGTCGAAATCGCGGGCGATGATTTGATCGTCGAGGGCCGCGGCCACGTGCCCGGCGGCGGTCTCGTCGCCACCCACATGGACCACCGGATCGCCATGTCGGCGCTGGTGATGGGGCTTGCCGCCGACAAGCCGGTCAAGGTCGACGACACCGCCTTCATCGCCACCAGCTTTCCGGATTTCATTCCGATGATGCGATCGCTGGGAGCTGAGTTTTCATGATCATCGCGATCGACGGACCGGCGGCATCCGGCAAGGGTACGCTCGGCAAACGCCTCGCGCATCATTACGGCTATCGCCACCTTGACACCGGCGTGATCTATCGCGCGGTGGCGAAGGCGTTGCTGGACGAGGGTTTCGACCTGACGGACGAGGCGCGTGCAGTCGCTGTCGCGATGGAGCTTGATCCAGAGAAGTTCGGGCATCCCGAGCTGAAGACGCAACGGATTGGGGACGCCGCCTCAGTGGTGTCGGCGATCCCCAGCGTGCGCGAGGCGCTGGTCAATTTTCAGCGTCAGTTCGCGGCCGGTCCGCCGGGCGCCGTGCTCGACGGGCGCGACATTGGAACCGTGATCTGCCCGAACGCCGACGTGAAGATTTTCGTGGTCGCCGATCCGCAGGTGCGGGCCCGCCGACGGACGCTCGAAGCCCGCGCGCGGGGCGAGGAGGCCGATGAGGCGCTGGTGTTGGCCGATATCCTCAAGCGCGACGAGCGGGACCGCAATCGCGCTGCCGCGCCCCTCAAGGCGGCCGACGACGCCCATGTCCTGGATAATTCCAATCTCGACATCGAGGCCGGCGTTCGCGCCGCAATTGCCATCGTCGAGGCCGTCCGCGCCCAGCGGAAATAGCCAGGATTTGACCCGTCGCGGCGGCCCGAACCGCCTGTAAATCGGGCATTTCCGGCTTGCCGAAAATGGCCCGTGGGGCTATATCCACGGCCATCCGGGCCGCCATCGATGAGATCAGGGCCGTCCGAGCGGGCCGGCCGGAGGTTTGAACCTCCCGCCGTCATTGGAGGAAAGCCCGCTCCAGGTTCTTGAAGTCGATATGCTCGTTTCAGGCTCCGGATTTCTGACGCTACGCGCACTCTTCCGCTGAACCGGTACCCGCTTTTGCGGAATGCGCGACATCAAACGTATCGAACGTGCAGGCATGCTGCCGGCCCGCTTTTGCGCTCTCCGCAAATGCGGTCGTCAGGGTTTGCGGACCCCTGACACTTCACGCGCGATGCGCCCTGTAACCCGAACGGCCGGCAAGATTCCGCATTGGAGAACAAATGGCTTCGACTACTGCTGCTTCTTATAATCCGACCCGCGACGATTTCGCTGCGATGCTGGACGAGTCCTTTGCCGGCGGCAATCTGCAGGAAAGCTCCGTCATCAAGGGCAAGGTGGTTGCAATTGAAAAGGACATGGCCGTCATCGACGTCGGCCTGAAGACCGAGGGCCGCGTGGCGTTGCGCGAATTCGCCGGCCCCGGCCGCGAAAGCGAACTCAAGGTCGGCGACGAGGTCGAGGTGTTCCTCGATCGGATCGAGAATGCGCTCGGCGAAGCCGTGCTGTCGCGCGACAAGGCGCGCCGCGAGGAAAGCTGGGGTAAGCTCGAGAAGGCCTTCAACAACAACGAGAAGGTTCACGGCGTCATCTTCAACCAGGTCAAGGGCGGCTTCACCGTCGACCTCGACGGCGCTGTCGCCTTCCTGCCGCGCTCGCAGGTCGATATCCGCCCGATCCGCGACGTCGCTCCCTTGATGAACAACTCGCAGCCGTTCCAGATCCTCAAGATGGATCGTCGCCGCGGCAACATCGTGGTGTCGCGTCGCACGGTTCTCGAAGAGACCCGCGCCGAGCAGCGCCAGGAGCTGGTGCAGAACCTCGAAGAAGGTCAGGTGATCGACGGGGTGGTCAAGAACATCACCGATTACGGTGCGTTCGTTGATCTCGGCGGCATCGACGGCCTGCTCCACGTCACCGATATCGCCTGGCGCCGGGTCAATCACCCGACGGAAGTGCTGACCATCGGCCAGACCGTGAAGGTCAAGATCATCAAGATCAACCACGAGACCCACCGTATTTCGCTCGGCATGAAGCAGTTGCTGGACGATCCGTGGCAGGGCATCGAGGCGAAGTACCCACTGAACGCGCGGTTCACCGGCCGCGTCACCAACATCACCGACTACGGCGCGTTCGTCGAACTGGAGCCGGGCATCGAAGGTCTGATCCACGTCTCGGAAATGTCGTGGACCAAAAAGAACATGCACCCCGGCAAGATCGTTTCGACCTCGCAGGAAGTCGAAGTGCAGGTGCTCGAAGTCGATTCGGTCAAGCGCCGCATCTCGCTCGGCCTCAAGCAGACCATGCGCAATCCCTGGGAAGTCTTCGTCGAGAAGTTCCCGGTCGGTTCGGTGGTCGAGGGCGAGGTCAAGAACAAGACCGAGTTCGGCTTGTTCCTCGGTCTCGACGGCGACGTCGACGGCATGGTCCATCTGTCCGACCTCGACTGGAAGCTGCCGGGCGAGCAGGTCATCGACAACTTCAAGAAGGGCGACATGGTCAAGGCCGTGGTGCTCGATGTCGATGTCGAGAAGGAACGCATCTCGCTCGGCGTCAAGCAGCTCGAAGGCGATCCCTTCGCAGAACCCGGCGACGTCAAGAAGGGCGCGGTCGTGACCTGCGAAGTGCTCGAAGTGAAGGAAGCCGGCATCGAGGTGAAGATCTCGGGCACCGACTTCACCACCTTCATCAAGCGCTCCGAACTGGCCCGTGACCGCAACGATCAGCGCGCCGAACGCTTCGCCGTGGGCGAGAAGGTCGATGCCCGCGTGATCCAGTTCGACAAGAAGGCCCGCAAGGTGCAGGTCTCGATCAAGGCGCTGGAAGTTGCCGAAGAAAAGGAAGCCATCGCGCAGTACGGCTCCTCCGATTCGGGCGCGACGCTCGGCGATATTCTCGGCACCGCGCTCAAGAACCGCGAGAAGTAAGCGTTCGCTTATTGCCTGCGACATCAGGCCCCGGTTTCGACCGGGGCCTTTTTGTTTCCGTCGTCCCGGACAAGCCAACGGGGTCGCGCGAATGCGCGCCCGATGACAGGCTCCGCGCGATCGGGACCCATAACCACAGTGGATTGCATTGGGCGCGCTGGGGCCCCATCGAATGCGACAATCAGCACCTGTGGTTATTGGTCCCCGCGCGCGCGGGGACGACGAAGCCGGGCCTTGCTTTCTTCATATTGCATCGCAATTGATGTAATCAGGTAACGGTTCGCTCACGCTGCGACTGCAAAACGGGCTGATGTTTTCAGGAGAATTTCGATGTCGCTCGATTCGGACGTGATCGTCGATCGCCGCAGGATCCGCCGGAAGCTCACGTTCTGGCGTATCGTGGCTGGCCTGGTGACCATCGCGGCGATCGTCACCGCCGGCGCAATCGCGACAACGAGCGGGCCGGCTGCCCTGACGCCATCGGGATCGATCGCGCGCGTCAATATCGAAGGGCTGATCCGCAGCGATCAGAAGCGCGTCGAGGCGCTGGAGCGGCTGGAGAAATCGAGCCATGCTGCGGTTATCGTGCACATCAACTCGCCGGGCGGCACCACGGCAGGCTCCGAGCAGCTCTACGAGTCGCTGGTGCGCCTGAAGGCCAAGAAGCCGCTGGTCGTGGTGGTCGAGGGGCTGGCCGCGTCGGGCGGTTACATCTCGGCGATGGCCGCCGATCATATCGTCGCCCGGCAGAGCTCGCTGGTCGGATCGATCGGCGTGCTGTTTCAATATCCGAATTTCACCGAGCTGATGAAGACCGTGGGCGTCAAGGTCGAGGAGGTGAAATCCTCGCCGTTAAAGGCTGCGCCCAATGGTTTCGAGCCGACCAGTCCTGAAGCGCGCGCTGCGCTCGACGCGCTGGTAAAAGATTCCTATGCTTGGTTCCGCGGCCTGGTGAAGGAGCGGCGCGGCATGGATGAGGCGCTACTGGAAAAAGTCGCTGACGGGCGGGTCTTCACCGGTCGCCAGGCCGTCGAACTGAAACTGGTCGATCAGCTCGGCGATGAAAAAGCAGCCGTTGCATGGCTGGTCGCCGAGAAGAAGATCAAGAAAGATCTGCCGGTGCGCGATTACAAGCTGAATCCGCAGCTTGGCGACCTGACGTTTCTCCGAACGGCGGCTTCCATCGCGTTCGACGCGCTCGGATTGAGTTCCATTGCACGCCAGATTGAACAGGCCGGCCTCGCCCAGGCGGTCGATCAGCTCTCGCTCGACGGCATGCTGGCATTGTGGCGCCCCGCAGCCTCCAATTGAACCGCAGCGGCTGCCCTTCGCGACGTTCTCCCGCAGTGCGGGTGTTGTCACAAACCGCTTCCGGGCGGCTTGTCACGCCATTTCGCGCTGCCCAAAAGTGAATTAGCGTCTTGACAGTGCAAGGCATTTTCACGGAAATGGAAGTCCGCACGATCCCGGATCCCTACTTCGATGATCAAATCCGAACTTGTTCAGCGCATCGCCGAGCACAACCCGCACCTCTATCAGCGGGATGTGGAGAACATTGTGAACGCGATCCTCGATGAGATCGTCGCTGCCTTGGCGCGCGGCGACCGTGTCGAGCTGCGCGGCTTCGGCGCCTTCTCGGTCAAGCATCGCCCGGCGCGGGCGGGGCGCAATCCGCGTACCGGCGCTCATGTGCCGGTCGACCAGAAGAGCGTCCCGTTCTTCAAGACGGGCAAGGAAATGCGCGAGCGGCTGAACCGCGACAACGGCTCGCCCGAGGCCGGCGCGTAACCAATTTTTTCGATCTGTAGCCGTGTTGCGGGCCTCGTGCCCGCCTTTCTCCATCACTGCGAGAAATGGTCATGCGAAAGTTCTTCACGGCGCTGGTCGTCATTCCCTTAGGGCTGATCTTCGTCATTTTCGCCGTCGCCAACCGCCATTTCGTGACGGTGTCGTTCGACCCCTTCAATTCAAGCGATCCGGCGATCACGGTGCGGATGCCGCTGTTTGCCGTGATCATCACGGCGGCCATTCTGGGGGTGGCGGCGGGCGGCATGGCGACCTGGTTCCGCCAACGCCACTGGCGCCGCGCGGCGCGCCAGCATGAGGCGGATGCCCGCCGGGCAAGGGCGGAGGCGGCCGATTTACGAGCCGCGGCGGCAGTTTCCCGGGCGGATCAGCAGCGGCTTCCAGCGCCGTCCCAATATGGCTTCTACGGGGCCGCCGGGCGAGACAAGCAGGGCGCGACGTTGTAGAACCCGCCCCGTCGGCCCCTGTTCCATGCGGTTACGGGGCTATAATCCGTGTCCGAGAGACCATGTCCCTGCTCGTCAAAATTTGCGGCCTGTCCACGCGCGAGACGCTCGAGGTCGCGCTTGAGGCGGGTGCAGACATGGTGGGTTTCGTATTCTTCTCTCCGTCGCCGCGCCATCTCAGCCTCGAGAGCGCGCGCGAGCTCGGCCAGCAGGCCAAGGGCCGCGCCACCAAGGTGGCATTGACCGTAGATGCCGACGACGCGACGCTCGAAAATATCGCCGAGACGCTGCAGCCGGACCTGCTGCAACTGCACGGCAAGGAAAGCATCGCGCGGGTGCGCGACATCAAACAAAAATTCGGATTGCCGGTCATGAAGGTGATCGCCGTTGAAACCTCGGCCGATCTCGCCGCGCTGCCGGGCTATGCGAGCGTTGCAGATCGCATCCTGTTCGATGCTCGCGCTCCCAAGGGCGCCACCCGTCCAGGCGGGTTGGGGACGGTGTTCGACTGGCACGTTTTGGAGAAGCTCGATCTCCAATTGCCCTTCATGGTCTCCGGCGGGCTCAGCGCCAACAATGTCGCGGATGCCATTCGCGTCACCCGCGCCGGCGGCGTCGACGTATCCTCGGGCGTGGAAAGCGCGCCCGGTGTCAAGGATGCCGAGCTGATCCGCCATTTCATTCGCGCCGCGCGCGCCACCGAAGAATTGATGGTCCGATGAATCAACGCCTGCCCAATTCATTCCGCACCGGTCCCGACGAGCGCGGGCATTTTGGCAATTTCGGCGGCCGCTTCGTCGCGGAAACGCTGATGCCGTTGATTCTCGACCTGGAAAAGGCCTATGCGGCAGCCAAGGCCGATCCGTCGTTCCAGGCCCAGATGAACGGCCATCTCAAGGATTACGTCGGCCGGCCGTCGCCGCTCTATTTCGCCGAGCGGCTCACCGAGCATCTCGGCGGCGCCAAGATTTACCTGAAGCGAGAAGAGCTGAACCATACCGGCTCGCACAAGGTGAACAACGTGCTCGGCCAGATCATGGTCGCGCGCCGCATGGGCAAGAAGCGCATCATCGCCGAAACCGGTGCCGGCCAGCATGGCGTCGCCACCGCGACGCTGTGCGCACGCTTTGGTCTCGAATGCGTGGTCTATATGGGCGCGGTGGACGTCGCCCGTCAGGCGCCGAACGTGTTCCGCATGGAGATGTTGGGTGCCAAGGTCGTGCCGGTGCAGTCGGGCACGCGCACGCTGAAGGACGCGATGAATGAGGCGCTGCGCGACTGGGTCACCAACGTGCACAACACTTTCTATTGCATCGGCACGGTGGCGGGGCCGCATCCCTATCCGATGATGGTGCGCGACTTCCAGTCGGTGATCGGCGAGGAAACGCGCAAGCAGATGCAGGAAGCCGAAGGCCGTTTGCCGGATTCGCTGGTCGCCTGCATCGGCGGTGGCTCCAACGCGATGGGCCTGTTTCATCCCTTCCTCGACGACCCTTCCGTCGAAATTTTCGGCGTCGAAGCGGCCGGCCATGGGCTGACGCAACTGCATGCCGCCTCGATCGCCGGCGGCCGGCCCGGCGTTCTCCATGGCAACCGCACCTATCTCCTGATGGACGATGACGGCCAGATCCAGGATGCGCATTCGATCTCGGCGGGCCTCGACTATCCCGGCATCGGCCCGGAGCATTCCTGGCTGCATGAGACCGGCCGCGTCACTTACCTTTCTGCGACCGATGACGAAGCGCTTGCCGCCTTCATGCTGCTGTCGCGACTGGAGGGCATTCCACCCGCGCTGGAGTCTGCGCACGCGATCGCCAAGCTCACGGAGCTCGCGCCGAAGCGGCCGAAGGACCATCTCATGGTGGTCAACCTTTCCGGCCGTGGCGACAAGGACATTCCGCAGATCACGGAGATCTTGAAAGGCAGGAAGCAGTGACCACCCGCATCGACGCACTCTTTGCCGAGCTCGCAAAAGAAGGCCGCTCGGCGTTTGTCACCTTCCTGATGGCCGGCGATCCCGATCCCGCGACTTCGCTCGATATCCTCAAGGCGCTGCCCAAGGCGGGCGCCGACATCATCGAGATCGGCATGCCCTTTACCGATCCGATGGCGGACGGGCCATCGATCCAGGCCGCCGGCCTGCGCGCGCTCAAGAGCGGCATGACCCTGAGGAAGACGCTCGAGATGGTGCGCGGCTTCCGCGAGGAAGACAACACCACGCCGCTGGTGCTGATGGGCTATTACAATCCGATCTATATTTACGGGGTCGACAAGTTCCTTGCCGACGCCAAGACCGCCGGCGTCGATGGCCTCATCATCGTCGACTTGCCGCCGGAGGAGGACGATGAGCTCTGCATTCCCGCGCTGAAGGCCGGGCTCAACTTCATCCGCCTGGCGACGCCTACGACCGACGACAAACGCCTGCCCGCCGTGCTCGCGAACACTTCCGGCTTTGTCTACTACGTCTCGATCACCGGCATCACCGGCGCTGCGGCGGCCGATTCGAAGGTGGTCGGCGATGCGGTGGCCCGTATCAAACGCCACACCAAGCTTCCGGTGTGCGTCGGCTTCGGCATCCGCACCCCGCAGGCGGCGCGCGCGATTGCCGAGAAGGCCGATGGCGCCGTGGTCGGCACCGCCCTGGTCGATGCGTTGCGCGACAGCCTCGACACTCAGGGTCAGGCGACCGCCAAGACAGTGGCCGCGGTGGCCGACGTCGTGGCGTCGCTGGCGCAGGGCGTCCGGGGCGCGAAGCAGGCTGCGGAATAAGCCACAATTTACGTGGAAATAGGCGGGGCATGATCCGGAAAAGTGGAGACCGGTTTTCCGAAAAGATCATGGACAAACCAGTAGGCGGCGGCTTGCCGGGTCCAGGCCAGGCCGCCATATATCCAGTTAATGCGTCCTACCGCATTCGGAGCGAACCATGAATTGGCTCACCAATGTCGTCCGGCCCAAAATCCGCAGCATCCTGCGCCGCGAGACGCCGGAGAATCTGTGGATCAAGTGCCCGGATTCCGGGCAGCTCGTGTTTTACAAGGACGTCGAGGCCAACCAGTTCGTCATTCCCGGCTCGAACTATCACATGCGCATGGGCGCGGTGGCGCGGCTGAAGTCGATCTTCGACAACGAGACCTGGTACGACATCGCGCTGCCCGAAGTGACGGCCGATCCGCTGAAGTTCCGCGATGAACGCAAGTATGCCGACCGCATCAGGGACGCCCGCGCCAAGACCGGACTGAACGACGCCATCAAGGTCGGCTACGGCAAGCTCGAAGGCGCCGGCGTCGTCATCGCAGTGCAGGATTTCGATTTCATGGGCGGCTCGCTCGGCATGGCCGCGGGCGAGGCGATCGTGCGCGGGCTCGAACTGGCGGTGGAAAAGAAGTCGCCGTTCATCGTGTTCGCGGCTTCGGGCGGCGCACGCATGCAGGAAGGCATCCTGTCGCTGATGCAGATGCCGCGCACCACCGTCGGCGTACAGATGCTGCGGGAAGCGAAGCTGCCCTACATCGTGGTGCTGACCAATCCGACCACCGGCGGCGTGACCGCATCCTACGCCATGCTGGGCGACGTGCAGATTGCCGAACCCGGCGCGCTGATCGGTTTTGCCGGCGCGCGCGTGATCGAGCAGACCATCCGTGAAAAATTGCCGGAAGGATTCCAGCGCGCCGAATATCTGCTCGATCACGGCATGATCGACATGGTCGTGCATCGCCACGAGATGCGCTCGACACTGGCGCGGCTGTGCCGGCTCCTGACCAAATCGCCGCCGCTTGAGGTCGCATCAAAGCCTTTGCCTGAGGTCACAGACCCGGCCCAGATCGTCTCGGCCCCGGAAGCGGTGCCGGCTGCGCCCCACGCGTGAGCCTGCCTGCCGCCAGATCCCAGCCGCTCGGTGAATTGATCGCGCGGCTGTCTGCCTTGCATCCGAAGCGCATCGATCTCAACCTTGATCGTATGCACCGCCTGCTGGCGCGGCTCGATCATCCGGAGCGGCTGTTGCCGCCGGTGATCCATGTTGCCGGCACCAATGGCAAGGGCTCCACCATCGCCTATCTGCGCGCGATCCTGGAGGCTGCAGGCCTGCGCGTGCACGTCTACACCTCGCCCTATCTGGTCAGGATCAATGAATGCTTCCGGCTGGGCAAGAAGGGCGGCGGACGGCTGGCTGATGACGCCGAATTGCGCCGGGTGCTGGAGCATTGCGAGCAGTTCAACGCGGGCGATCCGATCACGATTTTCGAAATGGAGACCGTGGCGGCGTTCTGCCTGTTCGCGGAGCATGAGGCCGATGTCGTGCTGCTGGAAACCGGGCTCGGCGGAAGACTCGACGCCACCAACGTCATCGACCGGCCGGTCGCGACCGTGATCGCGCCAGTCAGCATGGATCATACAGAGTTTCTCGGTAACACGCTGACCGCGATCGCCGGCGAGAAGGCCGCCATCATCAAGCGCGGTGCGCCGGTGATCTGCGCGGAGCAGGCGCCGGAGGCGCTGGCGGTGATCGAGACGCAGGCCAACCGCATGCGCGCGTCGCTGCATGCTGCCGGGCAGCAATGGCATGTCGGTGTCGAGCGCGGGCGGCTGGTCTATCAGGACGAACGCGGCCTGATGGATCTTGCGGCGCCAAGGCTGTTCGGGCGGCATCAATTCGACAATGCCGGCCTTGCCATCGCCACGCTGCGCGCGATCGAGGCGTTCAGGATCGGAATGGCGGCGTTCGAGGCCGGCATCGTTGGCGCAGAATGGCCGGCGCGGATGCAGCGGCTAGTCTCGGGCGCACTGGTCGATCAGGGGCCGAAGGGTTGCGAGATCTGGCTCGATGGCGGACACAATGCGGAAGGCGGCCGCGTCGCTGCGGCCGCCTTAGGCGATCTCGAAGAGCGGGTGTCGCGGCCGCTGGTGGTGATCGCGGGCATGATGGCGAACAAGGATGCGACCGCGTTTCTCGCCAATTTCGCAGGACTGACGCGGCACATCGTGGCGGTGCCGATCCCCGGGCGCGACAACGCGATGACGCCGGACCGGCTGGCGGATGCGGCGCGCGCGCTCGGCATGCGCGTGGAGAATGCTGCAAGCGTCGAAGCCGCGCTGCACGCGCTCTCGCGTCTCGCCTACGAAGTGCCGCCGCGGATTCTGGTCACCGGCTCGCTCTATCTCGTCGGCCATGTGCTTGCCATCAACGGCACGCCGCCGGCATAGTATTCCCCAAAATTAAATGACCGCTGGAATCGCTTCCAGCGGCCGCCCGGGAAAAATATCGATTGCTTATGAAACTAGCCAGCCCCGGTCTCTGCAAAGACTAGCCAAGACGCCTGAGAGCTGCGAGTCGGAACCTTCGTTCCGCAATAGGAAGTAAGGATAATGTTGCAGGCTAGCTTCACCCAAATGAGGTAAATGGCGCAGCATCGTTCTTGCAGGCCGTACGACAATCATCAAAGCTGGAATCCGCATGCGTTTTGCCGCCATTGCCGACGTGCACGGAAATTACCTCGCGCTAGAAGCCGTCCTGGCCGACATCCGCGCGCTGGGCATTGGCGAAATCGTCAATCTCGGCGACATGGCGAGCGGACCGCTCGACGCGCGACGCACCATGGATGCGCTGATGGCGCTCGACGCCGTTCACGTACTAGGCAATCACGATCGGTATCTGATCGACCGGCCGCCGGAGAAGATGGGATCATGGGACCGGCCGGCGCACGCGCAGCTCGAAGAGCGCCATCTCGATTGGCTGCGCGCGGTGCCGAAGACGGCCGTGTTTCGCGATCGGGTCTTCCTCTGCCATGCAACGCCCGAACATGACGAGGTCTACTGGCTGGAAACGGTGTTGCCCGACGGCACCGTGCGAATGTCATCGCTGGATGCGATCGAGGAGAGCGCGCGGGGCGTCACGCAGTCCCTGATCCTCTGCGCGCACACCCATCTTGCCCGCGCGGTCAGGCTTCGCGATGGCCGATTGATCGTCAACCCCGGCAGCGTCGGCTCGCCCGGCTATCGCGACGTGCATCCCTTTCCGCACGTCGTCGAAGCCGGCACACCGGATGCGCGTTATGCGATCCTCGAACTTACTGACGGCGCCTGGCGCGTCACGTTTCGGCATGTGCCGTATGATCACGGCGCGATGGCCACGCTCGCGCAACGGAACGGTCAGGCCGAGCTCGCCAGCGCGCTGGCGACAGGATTGATCAGATAGCTCCTAAACCGGCACCGGTGCAGCCGATGCATGACTACGATGCGGAATACCGCCGCCTGAAGATAACCGGTCATCGGGGTTGGGCAGGAAGCGCGCAGGAGCGGAATCTTGCGCGCATGACCGATACGCTCGATCGGCTCGAGCGGGAATTCCTGCCATCGCCACCGGCGAGAATTCTCGAGCTCGGCTGCGGCAACGGCATGTCGTGGTCACTACTGATGGCCGGAAAGGGCTACGAGGTGCACGGCATCGATATTTCGGAAATCGCGATCGTCTGGGCAAAAGAGCAATTCGCCGAACGCAGGCTTTCCGGCGCTTTCCGGAAAGGCAATGTTTGCGAGATGCCGTTCATTCCCGACGCGTCGTTCGATATCGTGATGGATGGCAGTTGCCTGCATTGTCTGATCGGGTGCGATCGAACCCGGTGCCTTCAGGAAGTTCATCGAATCCTTCGAGCTGATGGCGTCTTCGTCGTCAGCACCATGTGCGGCTTGCCGAAATCCGACGACGCCAAGGCGCGCTTTGACCCGGTTAACGGTCAATTGTTGCAGGACGGCCGTGCGTACCGCACGCTGAAGCCGTTGAAGGATATTGTCCGCGAGGTGATGGACGCGCGCTTTGAGGTGCGAGAGAGCACGGTCAGCGTCAATCCGTGGTGGGACCATGCGACAATGGCTGTCGCATCGCGGAGACCGCGTAGCCCGGATGGAGCCAACGGCAATCGGGTCGCGCCGCGAACATAGAACCCGGGTTACGCTTCGGGCTACAAGCCCGCGTTATTCAGCGAGGCTGATCGGCAACATCGGATACGCCGACGTGGTTGCGGTAAACCATGTCCCAGCCCTTCCAGCCGGTGAAGAGCAGGATGAGTACGACGATGAGCGATAGGACCAGACCCGTCGGGACAATGGCCGATGTTCCCTCAGTGTAGCGAGAATACCAGTTATAGAGCTCGATCAAGACCGCAACGACATTGCCGCCGGCATGCAGCCATGCGTCGTTGAGATTGCGGATGCGATCGTCCCCCATTAGGTCGATCACGCCCACGACCGCCGCGAGTGCGGCCATGATCAGGCCTATTCCCAGTAACCAGAGTGAGGCGGTGGCCCAGAAATCGTTCGAGGTTCTCCAGAATGCGACGTCAGATACGAACGCGAGAACGAAGCAGGCGACCGGAAACGGAATAAGCATGGGATGGATCGGGTGACCGGCAATTTGCGCCGTGGATTTTGGGTTGGTCATGAATGCCTCCTGAATGGGCAATGGGCATTCAACTGCCTGTTGAAACGCGGGTTCCTGCGCCATGCTGCGGAGGGTCGAATGTGCGCCGCAAAAACTCAGGGAACGTCCGCTTCGCGACATAGCGCCCGCTTCACTTCAGCAGCTTCAGCGGGTCGGCAGCTTTCTGCTTGAGTTGATCGAAGGTGCACTGCCGCGGCGCCTTGTCGGGCCGCCAGCGCAGGATCGAGGTGCCGTGGCGGAATCGCTCGCCGCTGAAATGATCGTAGCAGACCTCGATCACGAGTTTTGGCTTCAGCGGGCACCACTTTGCCGATCGCTCGGTGGACCATCGGCTCGGGCCGCCCGGCGCGTTGCCGGTGAAGCCGGGAGGCGCGATCAGCGGCTCGAGCCGATATGTCAGCGCCGGCTTGTCCGCCTGCTTGATCGCGGAGGTGAAGCCGACATGATGCAGAAGCCCCTTGTCATCATAGAGACCGAGCAGCAGCGAGCCGACGACTTTCCGGTTCGCGATTCTGTTGGTGGCGTAACGGAAGCCGCCGACGACGCAATCGGCGCTGCGGAATTTCTTGATCTTCTGCATGCCGTCGCGGTTGCCGGCCTGATAGGGCAGGTCGACGCGCTTGGCGATCACGCCATCCGAACCGCGGCCGGCTTGTTTCAGCCATTTCTGGGCGGTTGTGTAGCTCGTGGTGAGCGGCGACAGACGAAACGTCGGGCTGGATTTGAACTGGGCTTTCGCAAACGCTTCCAGCGCTGGCCGGCGTATCCGCAAAGGCGATGCGGCAAGCTTCTTGTCCGCCGTGGTCGCCAACAGGTCGAAGGCGATAAACAGCGCCGGCGTTTCCTCCGAAAGCTTTTTTACCCGGCTGGCGGCGGGATGAATCCGCTGCAGCAGATCGTCGAATGAAAATGCCTTGCCATGCGGCACGACGATTTCGCCGTCGAGCAGAAAGCTGGTCGCCTTCAATGCAAGCGCTGAGCGAACCAGTTCGGGAAAGTAGCGGGTGAGATCCTCGCCGGACTTGGAGCGAAGGTCGACCTTGTCGCCGTGGCGGGACAGCAGGCAGCGAAAGCCATCCCATTTCGGCTCGTATTGCCATTCCGCGCCGCGCGGGATGACATCGACCGAGCGTGCTTCCATCGCCGTCAGCGGGGCGGAGCGCCGCCGAGCCTTTCCAGGTGGCAGGCTCGAGAACTCTTCAACGCGAGACATACCGTCTCAACGCAAACGGCCGGCTATTCGCCGGCCGTTCTCTTAAAAAATTGTCGGCTTACGGTCGATCAAACCGCCGCAGTGATCCACTGCTGCAGCTTCGCCTTCGGCGCGGCGCCGACCTGGCGGGAGGCCATCTCGCCGCCCTTGAAGATCATCAGGGTCGGGATCGACATCACGCCGTATTTGGAGGCCGTCTTCGGGCTCTCGTCGACGTTCAGCTTCACGATCTTGACCTTGTCGCCCATCGCGCCGGAAATCTCGTCGAGCGCAGGCGCAATCATGCGACAGGGGCCGCACCATTCGGCCCAGAAGTCGACGACCACCGGCCCGGTCGCCTTGAGCACTTCGGCTTCGAAATCGGCGTCAGAAACCTTGCCAACGGCCATGGGAATTACCTCGTTTGGTTAGAAACTAAGGGGCGCGGTCAAGAATCGCGCCCCGGGTATGATGTGGCAAACCTATGAACGCGATCCTGCCGGGTCAAGCGCGGTCACGCCGAGATGATGGATGCCAGCTCGGCCTCCAGCGCGGAAGCGGAAATCTCCATCAATTCAGAGGTTTCGGTCCAAAGCAGCGCCGCCCGCACCGGGCGCTGGGGATAAAGCTTGCCGAGCACCGCCCGGTACAGCGCGAGCTGGCGGACATAGCCCCTCGGCGCCTCCTCGGGCCGGCCTGGCGGGGCGTGATTGGTCTTGAAATCGACGATCAGGACTTCGCGCTCCGTCACCACGAGGCGGTCGATCTGCCCGGACACCAGCGCCGGCCGTCCGCCCGGCCGCTCCAGCCGCCCGACGATCGAGACTTCGGCGCGGCTGCCCGGGGCGAAAGCGTGCGCAAACCGCGCATCGGCGATCAAGGCGAGCGTGCTTTCGGCCAGCACCTGCCGCTCCTCGTCGGTCCAGCCATCGGCATTGCGGGCCAGATAGGTCAGCGCGGCCTCCCGCCGGCGCTCGGCGGCGACGTCGGGCAGCGACTGCAGAAGCCGGTGCACCAATGTGCCGCGCTGCAGGGCGCGGGCGCGCTTCGTGAGCGACTCCGCCGTCCGGACCGGGCGGCTGTCGCTGTCAGCGGGGTCCGAAGGCCGCAACAGACTTTCCGAGGAAATTTCGGGCTGCGCCGGCGTCAGTAGCCAGGTGGGCAGCACGATCGGCGCCGCCGGGGATGACGCAGCAGGCGGAGCGGCCGAGGGCGCGGACTCCTCGGGCCGCGTATAGCGCTTTACCCGGCCTATGGCGGTCTCGATCTCCTGAAGCTGCAAGGTGGAGCCGTCGAGCCCCTTGGCGATCAGATCGTACCAGGACAGCGGCCGGACACTTTTCATGTTGCCGGGCATGCAGCCGCCGACGATCAGGCGGTCCGCTGCGCGCGTCATCGCGACATAGAGCAGACGGCGGTATTCATCCTCGGTATCGTCGATCATCGCGGCGCGGGCGGCGGCGACAGCCGGTGGGTCCTCCGCCTTGCGGCCGGCCCACACCACCACACCCGGCGCATGCGGATCGGCATTGCCCAACGGCAGGTTGATGAGCTTCAGCCGCTGCGTATCCGAGGGTGAGGTCGTGGTGTCCACCAGGAACACGACGGACGCTTCCAGGCCCTTGGCGCCATGCACCGTCATGACGCGAACCTCGTCGCGCGAGATCTCCATGTCGCGCTTTACTTCGAGATCGGCGGTGCGCAACCAGGCCATGAAACCCTGCAGCGAAGCCGGCGCCTTGCGTTCATAGCTCAGCGCCAGCTCCAGAAACTCATCCAGCGCGTCGTTCGCCTCGTGCCCAAGCCGCCGCAGGATTCGTGCGCGGCCGCCATCGCCGCCGAGCAGCCAGGCATAGAACGCAAACGGCGTTTCGCTGGCAAAGCGGCGCTCGCACTGCTCGAGCCGCCACAGCGCATCCCTCAGCCGGCCATCAGCCGCGGCGCGCGCGGTCAATGCGGCGCGCAACGATCCCTTGCGCTGCCAGGCGATCTTGAACAGGTCGTCATCGTCGAGCCCGAACAGCGGGCTCTTGAGCGCCACCGCCAGCGCCAGATCGTCCTGCGGCAGCAGCAGCGCGTCGGCGAGGTTCATCAGGTCGATGATCGCGATGTGCTCGGTCAGCTTGAGGCGGTCGGCGCCGGCGACCGGGATGCCGGCGTGCTTCAGCGCCTGGATCACGGCGTCAAACGCGTTGCCGCGCCGCCGCACCAGGACCAGCATGTCGCCATAGCGCAGCGGGCGGCGGTCGTTTTTGCTGCCGGTCATCGCACCGCTGCCGACCAGCGTCTTGATCTCGGCCTGGATGCGCCGGGCCAGCTTCACTTCGGGGCTGGTCGCGGAGACGCCGTCGAACGGTGCGCGCCAGCCCTCGATATCCTGCCGGTCATCGGCTTCCGCCAGCTCCCAGAGATCGATCTGGCCCGGACCAGCATCGGCCAGCGCATGATGGATCGGGTTGCCGATATCGACCGCGTGAATGCTGCGGTAGATATCCTGCTCGCGAAACACCTGATCGACCGCGTGGAGGATCTCCGGTCCGGAGCGGAACGAATAGGTGAAGGATACCGGATCAAACTTCAGCCCGGCACCCTCGAACTTCCGCTGCAAGGCGCGGCGGCGCAGGTCGAATTCGCGGGGGGCCGCGCCCTGGAACGAAAAGATCGACTGCTTCTCGTCGCCGACCGCGAACACCGTTCGCACCACGCCATCGCGCGCGCCGGCACCCGAAGTGAATTCAGAGATGATGTGCGCGACGATATCCCATTGCCGCGGGCTGGTGTCCTGCGCCTCGTCGATCAGCACATGGTCGACGCCGCGATCGAGCTTGTAATGCACCCAGCCCGAGGAAACGCGGTCGAGCATTTCCAGCGTCTTATCGATCAGGTCGTCATAGTCGAGCAGGCCGCGCTCCTGCTTCTCACGGCGGTAGTTCGCCGCTGCAGCGGTTGCGATATATAGCAGCGCCTCGGTGCGGTCGCGTGCCACAACCGCACGTCGCCGTTCGATCAGGGGAAGGACGCGGCCGACTTCCGAATCGAACAATCGACCAACCGCAGGATGCTTTTTGACAAAGCTGTTGGTGACGACCGTTGCTCTGGGCGTGCGTTCATCTGTGAGAAATAATCCGAGATACGCGTCAACTTGGGCAGCCCCGGTAAATGCCAGCGCCTCACGAAGTCGGTCGGCCTGTTTCTGGTCGGCTTTACTGCTAGTATCCAGAACCAGGGCGATTTCCCGCCATTGCGATCGCGGCAGGTTGGGTCCTTCAACGATCTCACGCTCGACGTCTTCAATGCGATCATCGGGACCGACGCCGAGTGCGGCTGAAATCTGCGCGGCGGCCGCTTGCGCGCTACCGGCGGCATCCGTCCAGGCCATGAAATGATCGCGGCTGAGACAGGCCTCGCGCACGACGTCCTTGAAGGTGACGTCGGCAGCGCTCGCCATCGCGGTCATCAGCGCGCGCCCGGTCGCGCTGTCTGGGTTGCGCGAGGCCTCGAGGAAAACCGCGAGATTGGCGCGCTCCATCATCTCGTTCTGGTCGCGCTCATCGAGCACGGCGAACCGCGCCGGCACGTTGGCCTCGAACGGGAATTGCTGCAGCAGCCGCGTGCACAGCGCATGGATGGTTTGCACCTTCAGCCCGCCCGGCGTCTCCAGCGCGCAGGCGAACAGTTTGCGCGCCGATTTGCGCAGGCGTGCGCTGGGATGGGGAATGCCGGCCTCGCGGATCGCCGCGTCCAGCGCGTCGTCGTCGAGCGTTACCCAATGGCCGAGTGTGGTGAACACGCGCTCCGCCATGTTGGCGGCGGCGGCTTTCGTGAAGGTGATGCAGAGAATTTTCTCCGGCGCCACGCCGTCGAGCAAGAGCCGGATCACCCGCTGCACCAGCACATGCGTCTTGCCCGAGCCCGCATTCGCCGAGACGAAGGCGGACGCCGCCGGATCGGACGCACGCGCCTGCGTCGCGCGAACGGCGTCGGGGATGATGCGCCGGGCCTTCACCATTCCTCGATTCCCAAACCGCCGGCCGCCGACCATTCCTTGATCCGGGCGAGGTCGTCATAGGCGCCGTAGCGGTTCGACCACGTCGACAGGTTCAAAGAGGTATAGGCGGTCTCCACGTTCTCGAATTTGCGGATCAGCGCCTCGAGCTGTTCGCGCGCGTAGTCGGCCGCTTCGTCCGGCCGCTGCGGCGTATCGTTGTTCCTGATTTTCAGTTCCAGCGAGCGCTGCTCGCCGGGCGGATTGTTGCCGCTAAGCCTGACATAGACGAGTTCGCCGACGGACGAGCCGGCGTGGATATTCTCAAACCCTCCCTCGCGCAGGATTGCGGCCTCCAGCGTCAGTTGCGGCGACAGGCCCATCCGCACTTGCTTGCCGGTCGGCGGCTGTCCGGTCTTATAGTCGAGGATCGCAAAACTGCCGTCATGGCGCTGCTCGATCCGGTCGGCGCGCGCGGACAGCGTGAAGATGCGCTCGTTGTCGAGCGCAATCTTGATCTCGCCCCTGATCTCAGCGGCAATCTTCTCGATGTCGTCGCGCCGCGCCTTTTCCCATTCCGCAAACCAGGCGGCGATGCGCTGAAACCGCGGCCACCACAGCGCCCGCGCCTCCGGCCGCTCCATCAGCGGGGCGAAATATTTCTCGCCGATGCCGCGCAGCGCCAGCGCGGGCTCTGGCGGAAGCGCGTCGGCGAATTCTTGCGTGAATTCGCCGAGCGCGTCATGGATCGCCGAGCCGCGGTCGGCCGCCGACAATGGCATGTCGACGGGATCGAGCGGATCGAGCCGCAAAATATACTTTGCGTAGATCGTATAGGGATCGCGCAGCCAGTCCTCGATCGCGGTGACCGACAGCTTGAGCGGCCGCGTCTCGACCGGCGGCTTCGGCGCCGGCTGCTCGATCGGCTTGACCTCGTCGGGCTGATCCAGTTCGGCGGCGAAGCGGACGTAATTTTCTCCGGCACGTTTGGCTTTCTCCCAGCGCGGTTCACCGGCCACCGCCTCCAGGCGGTGCAGGAAGCGCGAGGCGACCGCCGGCGCGCCGCCGACTTTTGCCGCGTGGGTGAGAATCACATCTGGCGTGCCCAGCAATTGCGCGAAGTCGTGGGCGGAGAGGCCGATGCGCCGCTCCGGCAGATCGAGGCCGAGTTCATGGCGCATCGGCCGGCTGAGCCAAGGATCGACTCGCGGCGCCGGCGGCCACACGCCTTCGACCAGCCCGCCAAGGATGACGCGGTCGGATTCGGTCAGCCGCGCTTCGAGCTGGCCGTAGATTTGGAGTTGTGCATTCGCGGATTCCGGCCGCCGCACCATGCGGTCGGCATAGGCAGTCTGGAATACATCGGGGTAATCGCCGAGCTGGACCATCAGGCCGCTCGGCTTTTGCTCGGCCAGCAGGTCGTCGAACGCGGCTGACAGGGCCGAGCCTTGGGCTTCCTCGAAGACGATCGCCACGCCGTTCGGATCCGAGGACAGCGCGATCAGCGTTTCGCGATGGCGCAGCGCCAGCTCTGCGAAATCGTACGGCTTTGATGAGCCCATGATTTCCAGCGGCGACAGCGCCTTCTGCAACGCCGCGATCAGAGCCTGGGCCTGATCGAGTTCGTCATCCCTTAGTTTCGCGCGCGGCTCCGAAGCATGAAGGGAGGAGGTTTCCTCGCGCCTGAGTTTTCCAAGCTCGACGCGAAAACGATCGAAGTCGCGCGCCAAGCCGGCCGTTCCTGCCTGCGGCCGGGTGCCGCGCAGCAGCGCCAGTTCAAGGGTCTCGATAGCATGTTTGAAGGCGCCGGATGCGCCACCAAGCCGAAACAGCGGATGCTTCAGCAGCGCCAGCAGCGTCGGAGGCTCCAGCCCCTGGGCGGCGGCTTCCGCAGCGAGGCGGGCAAAAATGCCGCTTGGCGTATCCATCAGTGCGTCGCCGCCGGAATCATCGAATTCGAGATTCCAGCGCCTGAGCGCCGCCATCACCCGCCGTGCCAGCGCGCGATCCGGCGTCACCAGCGCGGCTGATTTACCGAGGTGCCGCGCCTCGCGCATCGCCACGGCGATCGCCAGCGCCTCCATCTCCGAATTGGGCGCTTCGACGACGGCGAGATTTGCCATGCCGGCCGCGATCCTCGCAGATACCTCCGGCTGCGCCAGCCGGTCGTGCCATTGCTCGGTCGCCGTGGACGGGCGCATCGTCTCCGATACCAGTACTTCCCGGCCCTGCGGTGCGGGCGTGCCGAGAATTTCGACGTCGCTTCGCTTGATGCCAAAGCGATCCAGCAATCCATGCATCGCGAATTGCGGGTGGTTCGAGGAGGGCTGCGTGGTGAATTTGCCCTGCGCGTCCCTGACGCCGCCAATCGTCTGCCAGGCTTCCTCGTCGAGATCAGTGTCGAGCCCCGGCAGCACCACCGCGCCCTGCTTCAGGTGGGCTACGGCAGTGAGGAATTTCGCGGTTGCCGGCATCGAGCCGGTCGAGCCGGCCGCGACCACCGGCCCCTCATGATGTGCGGTCAGGCGCGCGGCTTCCGCCTCAATCAGGCGGTCGCGCCGTTCCGCAGGCTCGATCCTGCCGATTTCCTTTAAATGCTCCGGCCATGCCTTGCGCGCGATGCGCAGGAATTCCAGCGAGTGCTGCCAATATTTGTCGAATTGGTCGGGCACCAGCCTGTCGAGCGCTTCCCAGGCGACGCCGCGCGTCACCATGTCGTCCATCAGCCGCGCCAGGTCGCCGGCCAGCGCCAGCGTCGAGGCCGGGCCGCCGACCACGAGCGGCGCCGACACCGGGCTTTTTGCCCATGCCGCAACTAGATGCGCCAGCGTCAAGCGACGTTCCAGTTCACCAAGTTTTGGCGGAATGTCGAGCGGCGCGACGCTGCTGAATTGTTCGGAACCTTCCGCAAACGCCAGCTCGTCCTCGTCGATGTCGCCGAGCGCGACAATGCGCGGCAGGATCGCGGCATCCGCCTTCAGCTCATCAAGAAATATCTCCCGCGCCAGCCGCCCGGCACGCCGGGTCGGCAGATAGAGCGTTGCCGTTGCGAGATTCAGCGGATCTTTGCGCGCCTCGAATCCCTCGACCAGCCGGCCGTCGACCAGCGCCGCGATGACGGCGCGCAGGAACGGTGCGGAGACGGGAACGCTGAAAACGCGCATGGACTTCCTGATTCGAGATCAGGGGCAATATAGGGAGGAATGAGGAGGAGGTCATGCGGGCGAGGGCGGCGTCCCCGCTACTCACTGCCAAAGCAGTCCGGGCCCACTCTACTTTGCATGGGGTTGTTTTCGAGATTTTTTGTCTCAGCCCTGCGGCGGACCGTCGAAGGGTATCTGCACTACCTTCCGGGCACGAATCGCTGATGCTTCGTGCTGACGGCGCATCGGTTCGACCCTGGTCCAGCGGTAGGGTGGGCAAAGCGAAGCGTGCCCACCATTCCTGCCGAAACCCGGGATGCATGGTGGGCACGGCGCGACGCGCCTTTGCCCACCCTACGGGACTACGGAATGCGGCTAGGCCACGCTCTCCAAAAACGCTTCTTCCGCGGCGTGTACCGCGTCGGGGGTTCCGACATGCATCCATACGCCGTCGAGCCTGAGGCCGAACAATCGTTCCTGCTCGTTGGCGCGGTCGAACATTTTGGTCAGCGAAAACTCGCCTGCCGGTGCGTCGGCGAAGAGCGACGGCGACATGATCGCGGCCCCCGCATAGACGAACGGCACTACCTGATGTTCACGCCGCTTGCGCAGCGCGCCATCCGGCAGCATGGCGTAGTCGCCGCGGCCGGCATAGCCGATGCTGCTCGTGGTGGGCGCCATCAAGAGCAGGATGTCCATGCGATCAGGATCGAAGGTTTCGGCAAGCCGTGTCAGATTGGGCCGCACGCCGTCGATCCACATCGTATCGGCGTTGACGTGGAAGAACGGCTCCTTGCCGAGCAGCGGCAGCGCCTTCACCACCGCGCCGCCGGTGCCGAGCACCTGGTCGCGTTCGTCGGAAATGATGATGCGGGGCCGGCTACGGTTCGCGGTGTGCTGGATGATCTGGTCAGGCAGGTAATGCACATTGACCACGGCCTCGCTGACGCCGGCGCCAGCGAGTTTGTCGAGCACGTGATCGAGCAACGGCTGGCCGGCCACACTCACCAGCGGCTTCGGTATATGGTCGGTCAGCGGGCGCATGCGCAAACCGAGACCGGCGGCAAGGACCATGGCTTTGGTCGGCGTAACAGACATTTTTGGAGTTTCTCGAACCATCAAATTGCGCCGCGGATCATACCACGGCGATTCAGTTGAACCCAGCCAACCATGAGGCCTTAGTGGGCGCACATGACGGCCGTACGACGGCGCCCCGGTGCTTGCCAACTTCAGGCGTCGGCGTCCTCGGACCCACGCTTGGCCATTTTCTTTTTCTTGTCGCCCTGCTTCAGGAAATTGACGCCGATCTGGTCGCCATTGACCCAGGCCAGCTCGCAGCGCCGATAGGCCAGTCCCGTCGACGACAACAGCAGGAAGAATTCCTTCAGATGCAGGCCCTCGACTGAGCCTTCGACCGTCAGCTTGGCGCCGGTCTCGGAGACGTCTTCCATCACGCAATCACGCCGCCAGGTGCCGTCGATCCCCATCATGTGCGCCGCAAAGCCGCGCTCGAATACGACTCGATCTCCCTTGCGCCGTTCCGCCGCCGCCATGGCCGTCCTTCCGTTTCAAAAAATGCTGGTCCACGCCTCCGCAGCGTGCCGGTTCCAGATTAAAGGCGGGGTGGCTAACAGGTGGTAAATCAGGGCAGTGGCGGCGGCACGTTGGCGGCATACCATTCTCGAAACGCCGCCAGCGCGGGGTGCGCCAGCGAGCGGTTCAGATAGGTCCAGATCCGGGGCTGGTGGCGCAGATATTGCGGCTTGCCGTCGCGCCCGTTGAGGCGGGCGAAGGTACCGAGCAGGCGCGTATTGCGCTGCGCCGACATGATGGCGTAGAGCTCAGCAAAGCTGGCCGGATCGAACTGACCATCTGTCGTGCGGCGCGCCTTGATGTAGCGGGTCAAGAGCGACAGCTCGAGCGGTTCGGGGACGTCGATCCGCGCGTCCTGCAGCAGTGATACCAGATCGTAGGCGGCCGGGCCCAATGCGGCGTCCTGGAAGTCGATGATGCCGACACGTAAAATCCCGGTGCGGTCGTCGAGCCAGATGATGTTGGGCGAATGAAAATCACGCAGCACCCAGGTTCGCGGCGCGGCCGCCGGCTTTTCGAGTAGCGTTCGCCACATCGCGATGAATTCGTCGCGTTGTTGCGGACTGACTTCAGCGCCGCGAACCGGCAGATACCATTCAAGCATCAGCCCGATCTCGACCAGCCATGCATCGATATCGTAGACCGGAATTTCATAGGAGCCCTGCGGCCCGAGCGGCGCCGTTTCGGGCAGGCTTTCGCGGTGTAACGCCGCGAGCATGTCGGTTGCCGCCTCATAGCGCTCGGCGATCGGTCGCGGCGGGTCGCCTTCGACGATGCCGGCGCTGCCGAAATCCTCGGTGATCAGAAAACCGGAATCGAGATCGGCGTGGCGGATCGCGGGCGCCGAGAAGCCGTGCGCGCGCAGGCCATTGTCGATGGCGACGAACGGCTTGACATCCTCGGCGAGATGAACGGCCGCGCCGTAGGATTTTCCGGCGTAGATTGCCGGTCCATCCGGACGGCGCGGCGAATTCATCAGGATGGATGTGCCGTCGTCGCCGATCAGGCGCGCATAGGAGCGCGTCGAGGCGTCGCCTGGCATGCGCTCGCGAGCTGCATCCAAAAAGCCGGCCTCAGCGAGAAATTTGCGCAAGCTGCTTAGTCGCGCCACCTGCGCCGCGGCCTTGCCATAGCCGGTGATTTCGGCGGCCCGCGCGCTCGATCCGAGCGCGGGACGATGGCTGAAGGCGATGTCGATGCGATCTTCGGGCAGTGCGTCGGGTGCGCGCTCCGGCCATTCGATCAGCGCCAGCGTGCCCTCGGGCAGTGGCGACAAGCCGATTTCCTCCAGCTCGCTCGAATCGTTGATGCGGTAGAGATCGGCGTGGACAATCGGAAACGGCAGCTCGTAGCTCTGCGCCAGCGTGAATGTCGGGCTCGGCACTTCGAGCGCGGGATCATCGGCGAGGTAACGGATCATGGCGCGCGCCGCCGCGGTCTTCCCCGCGCCGAGATCGCCCGAGAGCGTGATGACGTCGCCAGGGCCGACTAGCAGCGCAAGGTCGGCCATCAGATGCGCCGTTGCCGCCTCGTTCGCCAACGCCACGGTAAATGTTGCAGGCGCGGTCATTCGGCGGCGTTACGGTGGGCGTTCTGGTCGATCGGGAAATCGCAGGTGACGGTCGTGCCTCTGCCGACGATCGAGTCGACGCGCACCTTGCCGCCATGCAGTTCGACGAACGAGCGTACCAGCGACAGGCCGAGGCCGGCGCCGCGGTGGCGCGAGCCGTGGGAGTGGCTCTCAAACCAGTCGAATACCTTGTCTTTCACCTCGGCGGGAATGCCGGGGCCGGAATCGGAGACGGTGAAGATCACGCGATGCTTGGTTCGCCGCGCGCTGATCGTGACCGCGGCATCGTGCGGCGAGAACCCGACGGCGTTGGCAAGCAGGTTATAGAGCACTTGCACCACGCGCCGCTCGTCGCCGGTGAAGTTGCCGATTTCGGGATCGATATCGACCTTGAGCTCGATGCGGTCGGTCGCCAGCCGGTCCTGGATGCCTTCGGCGGCGGCCTGAATGGCTCCTTCGACATTGACCGGGCCGAGCTCCAGCTTCATGGCGCCGGCATCGATGGTGGCGAGATCCAGGATGTTGTTGGTGAGCGCGAGCAGCGCGTTGGTCGATTTGGTGACGTAGTCGAGATACTCGGCCTGCTTTGGCGTCAGCGGGCCGGTCGAGGGATCGCTCAGGAAATGCGCAAAGCCGATGATGGTGGTCAGCGGTGCGCGCAGCTCGTAGGACACGTGGTGGACGAAATCCACCTTCATCTGGTCGGCGGCTTCCAGCGCCTCGTTGCGCTCGCGCAGCGCGCGCTCGACATTCTCGGTGTCGGTGATGTCCTGGAATGTCAAAAGGGTCGCGCCGTCGGGTAGCGGCATGGTCATGCAATCCAGCACGCTGCCGTCCTTGCGCTCGAGCTTCAGCGCCACCTGCGCCCGGTGCTCGATCGCGGTGATCGCCTCGCGCAGCGCCCGCCAGGTCAGCGCGTCGTCGAACAGCGGCTTGCACCACGTTTCCACGGTCTCGATGTGGGGCTGCTCTTTGAGCGATTCCGCCGAGAGCTTCCACATTTTCAGGAAAGCGGGATTGAACAGTTCCACGCGGCCGTTGCTGCCGAACACCGCAACCGCTTCAGCCAGATTGTCGAGCGTTTCATGCTGGACCCGGGTCAGGCGGTCATAGCGGCGTGCGAGATCCAAGCTTTCGGTGACATTGTCGAACAGGTAGGTGACGCCGCCTTCAAGGTTCGGCGTGGTGACGACGCTGACGGCGCGGCCGTCGGGCAGAAACCAGGTGTAGTTCTCCGGCTCGACGGCGCGGTAGGCTTCGTGGAGCTTGGCTTTCCAGGCGCGGAAATCGGGCTGTTCGGGCAGCTTGCGCGCCGCGCGCAGCCGGTCGAGCACGCTTGAATCGTCGGGGTTGGAATCGAGGAAGGCTTGATCGAGACCCCACAGCCGCCGGTAGGATTCGTTGTAGAAGGCAAGCCGCCGCTGGCCGTCGAATACGGCAACCCCCGACGACAACTGGTCGAGGGTGCGGCGATGGGCTTCCGCCATCCGCTCCATGGCGTCGCGCAACTGGGTCGCCTCGCTGGCGTCGATGGCGATGCCGGCGCTGCCGCCGCCGAGCTTGAGCGCCTGAACGTCATAGATGCGCCGCTCGCCGCCGACCACGATCGGCAGCCGCGCCGCGTAGGTGGAATTGTCATTCAGCACCCGGCCCATCTCGGAACGCTGGTCATTCTCCAGTAGTTCGAGGTTGCGGTAGATCGCGTCCGCGACGCTTGCGCCTTCGGTGGCCCGCACATAGGCCGCGTTCGCGTAACGCAGATTACCCTCGGCGCTCTTGGCCCAGATCGGCCAGGGTGCCGCGGCGGCGAAGTCGCGCAACAACTCGGTCTCCTCCAAAAGCGTCCTGTAGCGCAGATTGGATTCGGCGAGTTCACGGCGCAAGCCGCCAAGTTCGCGAATCCGCACAATGGCTTGCCCCCCAATGGCGCGGCCCATCGCTTCGATGGCGCGGCCGTTCGAGGTGGAGAGGTTGAGCAGAAAGCCTTCGCCGGCCTCGCGCAGCGCGTCGACCGCATGGTCCATCCGCAGCGC
Source organism: Bradyrhizobium sp. sGM-13 (assembly GCF_018398875.1). GTDB lineage: Bacteria > Pseudomonadota > Alphaproteobacteria > Rhizobiales > Xanthobacteraceae > Bradyrhizobium. Next base: position 291,701 of record NZ_JAGWDK010000006.1, read on the forward strand.
CGGTTCCGGCGGCAGCCAGGTTCCAAAGGCAAGAATGCGTTGCGGCGAGTTCGATAGTGCGTCCTGCGAGATCAGAAGCGAGGTGTCGCCGCTGATCTGGGGCCGGTTGTCGCCCGCGGCCCAGGCGATCAGGACCTGGGGCTCGGCAAACAACAACGCGCGCAGCCGGTCGGCTTGTACCTGCAGGTCGGCGATATCGGAGCGCAGGTCGAGTTCGATCCGGGTAGCCCGAATGCGCGTGCGCATCAGCAGGATTGCGGCCACCACGGTAAAGCCGAGCAGCGATAGCGCCGTCGTCAGCACCGCGAATTCCTGGTGATTGAGCTCGAACAAGGCGGAAATGGCTTGCGTGATGGTCAATTCGTCGGCCGACGCGGCCTCCGGGAGCACGGACAGAGCGGTGGCGAGCGCAATCACGCCGTGGCGCGCCAGTGAGGTGCACGACAGCAGGGTTCGACGCATCGCAGCGACTACGCCCGACATTATTTGCCCCAAGAACGCATGACTGCAGGCACCACCCCCAGCGCATAATCCGCCAAAATGTGAGCGGTTTGCGTTGAGATTATGCGCCGACTAAGGATTGAGCGCGCCCGGACACAAAACCGGACCCCACTTTTGCTGGTCGCGCTCTACACGAATCGCGTCGAGAGTATCCCCTTCGGAAGTCGACCGGTAAGAGTCCAGACCGTGAACGCAAAACTGCCTGTGAAAAAATCAAGGCGGCATCGTTCCGAACCGTCCAATTTGAAGGATTCAGCGGCCGGTCGAGCCAAAACCGCCACTGCCGCGTCCGGTTGATGTCAGCGAAGTGACGGGAACCAGTTCCGCTTGCACCACAGGCGCGATCACCATCTGCGCGATGCGCTCGCCGCGCTTGATTGGAAAGGGCGTATCGCCGTGGTTGATCAGGAGCACGTTGATCTCGCCGCGGTAATCCGCATCCACTGTGCCGGGCGAGTTCAGCACCGTGACGCCGTGTTTGGCGGCAAGCCCGGAGCGCGGCCGCACCTGTGCCTCATATCCGGAAGGCAGTGCGATCGTGAGCGCGGTCGGCACCATCGCGAATTTTCCGGGCGGGAGGATCAGCGGCGTATCCGCTGGCACCGCCGCCAGCAGGTCGAGCCCGGCGGCATCGGCGCTCTGATACGCCGGCAGTGCGAGACCTTCGCCATGTGGCAATTGGCAGACGTCGACCTTCACCATCACACTCACGAATTCTTCTCCATGGTCTGCGCAATCTTCGCCACCAGTTCGGCTGCGACCTGTTCCTTGGTCATCACCGGCCAAGACTCCACCTTGATGCTGTCGACGTTGATCTCCTCGCCATCGCGCGTCAGTAGATGAACGGTGTTGCGGTCGCCGCCCATCACGCCGGTTGAAGGCGAAACGTCATTGGCGACGATCCAGTCGCAGCCCTTGCGCGCGATCTTGGCTTTTGCGTTGTCGATCAGATGTTCGGTTTCGGCGGCAAAACCGATCACCAGCGGCGGACGATTCTCCTTCAACTTCGAGATCGTCGCCAGAATGTCGGGATTTTCCACCAGTTCGAGCTGCGGCATGCCGGCGGACGTCTTTTTCAGTTTCTGCTCGCCTTCATTGGCAACGCGCCAGTCGGCAACGGCGGCTGCGAAGATCGCGATGTCGGCCGGCAAGGCAGCTTCCACCCGATGCAGCATGTCACGCGCCGATTCGACGCGGATCACCGTGACGCCGGCGGGATCGCGCAAGTCGACCGGGCCGGACACCAGCGTGACGTCCGCGCCCGCGGCCTGAGCCGCGGCGGCGATGGCAAAGCCCTGCTTGCCGGAGGAGCGGTTGGCGATATAGCGCACGGGATCGATCGCCTCATGCGTCGGGCCTGCCGTGATCAGCACGCGCTTGCCCACGAGCGGACGCGGTCGCGGCGGGCGCAGGATGTCGACGGCGGCGGCGGCAATCTCGGCCGCCTCCGACATCCGCCCGATGCCGGCCTCATTGGACTCAGCCATTTCCCCGGCGTTGGGGCCGATCATGTGAATGCCGTCGCGGCGAAGCTGCAGCACGTTGCGGCGGGTGGCGGCGTTGTTCCACATCAGGGGGTTCATCGCGGGCGCCAGAAGGATCGGCCGGTTGGCCGCCAGCAGGATGGCGGTAGCGAGATCGTCGGCATGGCCGTACGCCATCTTCGCCATCAGGTCGGCGGTCGCCGGCGCCACGATGATCAGGTCGCATTCGCGCGCCAGTCGGATATGGCCGGCGTCGAATTCGCTCTCGGGATTGAACAGGTCCGTATAGACGCGCTCATGCGACAGCGCGCTGGCCGAAAGCGGGGTGACGAATTGCTGGGCGGCCTTGGTCAGCACGCAGCGGACGTCAATGTGTCGCTCTTTCAGCCGCCGGATCAGTTCCAACGACTTGAACGCGGCAATGCCGCCGCCGATGATCAGGGTGACGTTTGGTGTGCTGGAGCCGCCAACCGATCGCACTGCCTGTGCGGGGACGTCTACGGAGGGCGGTGAGGTAGTGCCGCCTGATAGTTCGGGGCGTCCCTGGATTAGTTCTCCCAGGATGACCCGGACTTCCTCTTCGACGGAGCGGCCGTTCCCCGCCGACCTGAGCCGCAGATAGGCTTTGACGGCTTCGTCGAGTTTTCGGATGGTCAGGCTGGCCATAGGGCGGGCTCCGGCAAAATTGTGCAGCCAATGCTAGCACGCAATGCTAGCATTGCAATCACAACTGCAGGATCGCGAACAGAATTCCGATAAAGGTTGCTGCGATGATCCAGAGCGCCGCCGTGCGCCAGCGGCTCTTGCGGCCTTCGGCCCGGCCGAGCGCCGCAATGGTCTCCGGCGACAGCGTCAGACCCTCGCGGGACATCTTTTCCATGTTCTCGATCACGGCAACTGCCCGCGAAGCGATCGCCGGCAGGCCCGTCATGACGCGGCCGAGTTCGCCGGCGCCGGTCATCGCCCCCTGAACCCGCCCGAGGGGACCGAGATTGCGCTCGATCCATTCGCGCACCACGGGATCGGCGACCTTCCAGATATCGAGCTTGGGATCGAATCCGCGGGCAACCCCTTCGACCACGACCATGGTCTTCTGCAGCAGGATCAGTTCGGGCCGGGTCTGCATGTCGAACAGGCCCGTGACCTCGAGCAGCAGGGTCAACAGCTTCGCCATCGAGATTTCTTCGGCGGTGCGGTTGTGGATCGGCTCGCCGATGGCGCGGATGGCTTGCGCGAAATTTTCCACCGAATGATGCCCCGGCACGTAGCCGGCCTCGAAATGGACTTCCGCGACGCGGCGGTAGTCGCGCGTGATGAAGCCCAAGAGAATCTCGGCGAGGAAACGCCGCTCCTTCACGCCGAGCCGGCCCATGATGCCGAAATCGACCGCCACCAGCCGGCCGGTATCGTCGAGAAACAGATTGCCGGGATGCATGTCGGCATGAAAGAAGCCGTCGCGTAGCGCGTGGCGCAGGAAACTCTGGATCACCTTGCGCCCAAGGTCGGGCAAATCGACTTGCGCTGCTTCGAGGCGTGCATGATCGTTCAATGCGATGCCGTCGATCCACTCCATCGTCAGCACGTTATGAGTGGTGCGGTCCCAGTCGACCGCCGGCACGCGGAAATCCGGGTCGTCGCGGGTATTCTCCGCCATCTCGGACAGGGCGGCAGCCTCAAGCCGCAGGTCCATTTCCATCGCGACCGAGCGCGACATCGTGTTGATGACCTCGATCAGCCGCAGCCGCCGCGCTTCGGCCGAATGCGCTTCCGCATTGTGCGCGACAAAGAAGAAGTCGGAGAGGTCGCGGCGAAAACGCGAGGCGACGTTGGGCCGGAGCACCTTTACCGCGACCGGCTGGCGCACGCCATTTCGCTCGATCTCGCCGCGATGCACCTGCGCGATGGACGCGGCGGCGACCGCCGGGCCGAGGCTGACAAAGGCCTTAGCCACAGAGCGTTCCAGCGACAGTGCGATCACCGCTTCCGCTTCACTTTGCGAAAACGGCGGCAGCCGGTCCTGCAGGCTTTCCAGGTCGCGCGCCATCGCAACCCCGACCACGTCGGGACGGGTCGCCAGAAATTGTCCGAGCTTGAGGTAGGCCGGTCCCAGTCGCGTCAGCGCGCGGGATAGCCGTGGGCCGGATTTGGCGCCGGGCCGTTCGATCAATCGCGCCAGTCGCAGCGCGAGCTGCCCGGGCGCCGGCACCAGGCTCGGATCGACGACGCCGAACACGCCCTCGCGCGCGAACACGTAAGCGGCGCGGACAAGCCGCGCGATGTGAGTCGCCGCAGAAATCACAAGCGCCAGCCCGAATGCAGCGCCACGATCCCGCCGGACAGGCTTTCCCACTTCACCCGCGCAAAGCCGGTGCCGCGGATCATCTCGGCAAATACATTGGGCCGGGGAAATTTCCGGATCGATTCGACGAGATACTGATAGGATTCGGCGTCGCCGGTCACGGCGCGGCCGAGCGGCGGGATCACCCTGAACGAGAACTGGTCGTACAGCCAGTCCAGTCCGGGAACGTCGACGGTGGAGAATTCCAGACACAGGAATCGGCTGCCCGGCCGCAGCACGCGATAGGCTTCGCGCAGCGCCACATTGATCCGCGGCACGTTGCGAATGCCGAAGGCGATGGTGTAGGCGTCGAAGGAACGATCCGGGAAAGTCAGCGCCTCGGCGTTGCCTTCGACGAAAGACACCTGATGGTCAAGATGCTGCGCCAGCGCGCGGTTGTGGCCGACCTCGAGCATATCCGTATTGATGTCGCAGACGGTGGCGCGGAAGCCAAAGCCTGCGGCCTTGGCCGCGCGGAAGGCGATGTCGCCGGTGCCGCCGGCGACGTCAAGCAGCGCAAACGGCGCATCACTTTTCGGCGGGTTGAGCGCCGTGATCATGATGTCTTTCCAGACCCGGTGCAGGCCCGCCGACATCAGGTCGTTCATCAGGTCATAGCGCCTTGCCACGCTGTGAAACACGTCGTTCACCAGCGTCTGCTTGTCCCCTAAGGGCACGTCCCTGAAGCCAAAATGGGTGGTTTGATCCGGCCGATCCATTAGATGTACTCCACTAGCGGACCATAGCGCGCCCGTCGCAATGGCGCTATCACGTCACCTCCATAAGGTGAATGCCTGGATGCCTGAATTGCCCGAAGTTGAGACCGTCCGCCGCGGCCTGCAACCCGCCATGGAGGGGTCGAAAATCCTCAAAGCGGAAGCCCGGCGCAAGGATTTGCGGTTTCCCTTTCAAAAAGACTTTATCGCTCGGCTGGAAGGCCAGACGGTGACCGGCCTTGGCCGCCGCGCCAAATATCTGATGGCGGACCTGACCTCCGGCGATGTGCTGCTGATGCATCTGGGCATGTCCGGCTCGTTCCGGGTGCTCGATGGCGGCACTGACAATGCGCCCGGCCAATTCCACCATCCGCGCAGCGAGGACCGCGCGCATGATCACGTGGTGTTTCACATGTCGTCGGGCAGATCCGTCGTGTTCAACGATCCGCGCCGCTTCGGTTACATGAAGATTATTGCCCGCAACGTGCTGGAGGATGAACCGCTATTGAAGGGTCTCGGTCCGGAGCCGCTCGGCAACGAATTCGACGCCGCGATGCTGGCGCGGTCCTGCTTCAACAAGAAGACCAGCCTGAAGGCCGCGCTGCTCGACCAGCGCGTGGTTGCCGGCCTCGGCAATATCTACGTTTGTGAGGCGCTGTACCGCTCACACCTCTCACCGCGCCGGCTAGCGGCGACACTGGCAACGAAGAGGGGCGAGCCGACCGATCACGCCGGGCGGCTGGTGAATGCAATTCACACAGTGCTCAATCAGGCCATCAAGGCCGGAGGCTCCTCGATCAACGATCATCGGCTGACCTCGGGCGAACTCGGCTATTTCCAGCACTCGTTCCAGGTCTATGATCGCGAGGGCGAGAAGTGCCAAACTAAAGGCTGCGGCGGTGTCGTGCGACGCTTCGTGCAGAACGGCCGTTCAACCTTCTGGTGTCCGAAATGTCAGAAATGACCGTCACGCCGACGCTTGAAACGAAGCGACTGATCTTGCGGCCGCTGGCGCTATCCGATGCGCCGGCGATCCAACGTCATTTCAACAACTGGAATATCATCCAGCATCTCGCATCGGTTGTCCCCTGGCCATATCCGGAGGACGGCGCGACGACCTTCATCACGAGGGAGTTGGAGAGGGTCGCCGCGGGGGAGGAGATCTATAATTGGATGCTGGTGCTGCGCGGCGGTGACGGCGAAGCTATCGGGAATATTCGCTTTCACCCGAGGGCGGACAATGCGAAGGGCAACCGGGGCTTCTGGCTCGCGGAGCGCTATTGGAATCAAGGCCTGATGAGCGAAGCCGTCGCGGAGGTGAACAATTTCGTCTTCGGCGTACTCGGCCTCGAGGTTTTCTACGTCTGTAACGCGGTAACCAATGAGGCATCGCGCCGGGTCAAGCAAAAGACCGGCGCCGAATTGGTCGGCTACACCGAGCTTGCCCATCACAACGGTCAGACGCTGGCGGAACGATGGCGTGTGACGCGGGAACAATGGCTGCGCCGGAACAGGTAGGCGGAGCGAAGCAATCCAGCGGGGCTGGTTGGCGGGATTGCTTCCGTCTTCGCCTCGGGCAATGACGCTGCGCGAAGCGGGAATGTCAGGCGCGAGCCGGCGCTCTCAGGAAGAGAGCACTGTCGTTCGCCATGACCGGCAGCGCAGCCATTGCCGGAAGTATCGCAGGCGTTTCCACCAATTCGTCGATGATCGGCTCGTCGCCGGCCGCTGCCATATTGCCGAGCCGCACTTCGATCCACTGCCAGAGAGCGCGGATTTCCTCGGCAGATTTGCCGGACGGCGCGTATTCGCAGACCGCAAGTCCGGCGCTGAGCGCATCCTGATGATCGTTGCGCATCACGATCAAGGGTTTGGCAAGGATATCGCCGATGTCGAGCGCGGCCTCGTCGCTCAGCGCGTTCTCCGCGCTGGCAAGGCGCGTGCCCCGGATCGGCGTCTGGTTCAGGACATAGGCGAACGGCTTGTGCCAGGCCCTGACGACGCTGAGCGTCGGGGCGGTCGCCTCAATGTCCGCGATGCTCGGGCGCGTCGGGATCAGGCAGAAATCCGCATAACGAATCGCTGAATTGGTCGCGGCGCTGACGCCGCCGGCGGTATCCACGATCGCTACCGTCACGCCCTCGCGGTCGAGCGATTGCAGGCGTTGTTCGACCTCCCTGGCGGCGTAGACCGGCTCGACGACCGGCGCGGCATAAGGGCGGCGGCGCTTCCAGTTCGAAAGGGTGCCCTGCGAGTCCGTCTCGATCAGGCGGACATTGTGCCCGGCCCGGATGGCGGCAAGCGCAAGGCTGATGGCGAGCGTGCTTTTGCCGGAGCCACCCTTCTGGGTGGCCAATACGATCGTCTGCATTTCAGATCCTTTGGATGGCTTTCAGGCATTTTGATTACGGCACACGAGCCGCGCCGCATTCTGCGACGCCGAGTTACGCGCTCGTTCAGACGTGCCCAGCCCGATCCAAAGGTCAGGGGATCGCGGTAGTCCGAATCAGTCAGCTTGCAATGATGCCCGATTATGGAAATGTGGTCATCCGGGCAAATACTGCCGTGCGGCGCATCGGCGCCCGATCATCGGCGGCGGCATGGCCCATATCCGGCTGGCCGATGTCAGCCACCATGCCGCTCGCCGACGTCATGCAGCCTGCTGGGGTGAGGACGGCACACCCGGCGGTATAGGTCCCGGCTCTGCGGCGCACCGCTGACGCGCTGCGCCGCGTCCTGGACACAAGCTCCTACTTCCTGACGCAGATCACGCGGACCACCGACGCCTTGGCGTCCGTCGATCCGCCAGCCGCGTTGATGCCGTTGGCCTTGAGGAACTCGCGCACCGTTTCGGCGGTCACCAGCATCGCCTGCGCCGCCGGCACGCCATTGGTAGGTCCCGCCACTTGAACCGGCTTCAACACCGCGATGCCGGCGAATTTGCCGTCGCCGTCCTGCGCGGGCGCACCGGAGAAGCCAAGCGCCGGCGCGGGCGTCAGCGCGATATCGCTGCTGCCGCCTAGCTGGGCCACCTTGGCTTTGGTGCTGGTCACCGCCGTGCCGCCGCCCTGGTTCTGCGGATCGGCAATGCCGGTGAGGTCGAGCGCCGGTTTGGTGGCGGCATTGGCGAGATTGAGCGCCTTCAGCCCGCGCACACCATAGATGCGCAAGAGCACCAGATCGTGCTCCTTGTCCTCGGCGACACGATCGGCATTGCCAAACCCTGCGATTGCGACCGTGAGGCAGCCGTCGATGATCTGGCGGTCGGCTAGAATGGCGCCATCGTCGCCGACGACGACACCGGTGCCGTACTCCACGCTCTTGCGCGGGGCAGGCCCTGCCGTCTGCGCGGCGGCCGGAAACGCATTGAACGCGCTCGACATCGCGATCACGACCGGCTCGACGGTGTTCTCGGTTGCCTGGTCGTACATGATGGTGAGGATGCGGACCTCGTCGCCTTTGAAGGTGCCGCGCATATAAAACTTCTTCAGGCCCTGCAGGCCGGACAGCACGAAGAAATCCGGCTTGACCACGGTGTAATCGATGGTGCGGTCCGGCTCTTTCTTCTCGCGCTCGGCGAGTTTTGCCGTGGTCGGATTGGCTTCCTTGCGCCGCGAAAGCTGGATCTGGATCGTGCCGGTTGGTGACGTCCATTTGGTGCCGTTGGCGTCGCTAGCCTGCTGCGGTACCAGCTTGGTGGGAATACCGAGCCGCGCGCTAGTGCCGGGATCGATGACGATTTTCCAGCCGACGCTCTCCTGCTTTTTCCTGGCAGTATCGGCGAGGACGCCGCGCTCCTGCGAATTGAGCACGCCGGTTGATTTAGCCCCGCGTGACTTCTGGAATTCCTTGATCGCATTGACCATGCGCTCGCTGACGTCACCGGTGATCGCGCCGTTATATTGTCCGACCCAGGCGAGGTCCGACTGCAGCGCCAGCCGCTCGGCCTGGTCCAAGGCCTTCGCGGTGTCCTCCGGCTTCTGCAGCGCGGGACGGATCGGCACCGTCGGGACTTGTTTCGGCTTGGCGCCCGCCGTGGAAGGTGACGTCATTTGCGCCTGCGCGGCGGCCCCGGAGATCACAAAAACCGAGGCTGCGATCGTCAATGTTGCTGAAAGCACCAATCTCATGACAAATCCCGGCAATATAAGGAGAGTGCGATCATTGACGCCCGGCCAATTAAGCACATCTGCTTAGTCGGCAACAACCGCGCCTCGGTTCAGGGGGATCATCCCCTCACTATGAGGGTTTGCCAGCGAAGGAAGGACAGCACACGACCATGCTGAGCGCCGACGAACTCGAACGTTACGCCCGCCATATCGTGCTGCGCGAAGTCGGCGGTCCCGGCCAGGCCGCCTTGAAAGCGGCGTCCGTGCTGGTGATCGGCGCCGGCGGACTTGGCGCGCCCGTCCTGATGTATCTGGCGGCGGCCGGTGTCGGCAGGCTCGGCGCTGTCGATGACGACACCGTCTCGCTGTCCAATCTGCAGCGGCAGATCATCCACACCACGCCGGACATCGGGCGGCGCAAGGTCGACAGCGCCGCGGAGACGGTTCGCGCGCTCAATCCCCATGTTCGTTTCGAGGCGCATGGGGTGCGTCTCGATGCAGGGAACGTGATGTCGCTGATCGACGATTACGATCTCGTGCTCGACGGCTCCGACAATTTCGAGACCCGCTACCTGATTTCCGATGCCTGCTTCTTTGCCGGCAAGCCGCTGATTACGGCGGCGCTCGGGATGTTCGACGGATCGCTGACCACGATCCGGGCGCATGAACGTGACAGCGACGGCCACTTCAATCCGACCTATCGCTGTCTGTTTCCCGAACCGCCGCCGCCCGGCACCATACCGGCCTGCGCCGAAGCCGGCGTCATGGGTGCGCTGGCGGGCATGCTCGGCTCGATGATGGCGCTGGAAGCGATCCGTGAGATCGTCGGCTTCGGCGAGAGCCTAGTCGGCCGACTGGTGATGGTGGACGCGCGCGCGATGCGGTTTGAAACCCTGCGCTACGCACGCGATCCGCAAAACCCGCTCAACGGCGATGGACCTGTCATCACCGACTTGAGCGGGCACGCGGCGTAGCGTCCCGCATACGCCAGTCTTGGATATACCCCAACTCACGAACCAACGGGCTTCTCGCTGTCCATATGCGCAAGCTGCGCCTCGGGATAGCGTGAGCCGGCAGCCACGCCGGGCGGAAACGCCTTGGCGAGTGCCGCGAGATGCTTTTCCGTCAGTTTCACATCGAGCGCGCCGAGGGCCTCAGCGAGACGGTCACGGCGGCGGGCGCCGACCAGAGGCACGATGTCATTGCCCTGCGCCGCTACCCATGCAATCGCGACCTGTGCGGGCGAGGCGCCGAGCTCGCTTGCAATCGCACGCAATGAATCCACCAGCGCCAAATTGGCGTCGAGATTGCTTCCCTGGAAACGCGGGCTCATGGCGCGAAAATCCTTGGTCCCGCGATCGGCCGTCCAATGCCCGCTGATCAGCCCGCGCGACAGCACGCCATAGGCCGTGATGCCGATGCCGAGTTCGCGGCAAGTCTTCAGGATGTCGACCTCGATGCCGCGCGAGATCAGCGAGTATTCGATCTGCAGATCGCTGATCGGGTGCACCGCATGGGCGCGTCGGATGGTCTCCGCGCCGACTTCCGACAGGCCGATATGCCTGATCCAGCCGGCCTTCACCATGTCGGCCATCGCACCGACCGTCTCCTCGATCGGCACGTCCGGATCGAGCCGAGCCGGCCGATAGATGTCGATGGTCTCGACGCGCAGCCGCTGCAGCGAATAGGCGACGAAATTCTTGATCGCCGCCGGGCGGCTGTCATAGCCGGACCAGTTCTTTGCGGGATCGCGCAGCGCGCCGAACTTGACGCTGATCTGGACGTTATCGCGGCCGCGCGCGGCAAGCGCTTCGCCGATCAGCATTTCATTGTGACCCATGCCGTAGAAATCGCCGGTGTCGAGCAGGGTGATGCCGGCATCGAGTGCGGCGTGGATGGTGGCGATGCTCTCGCTGCGGTCGGCCGGGCCGTAGAAGTCTGACATGCCCATGCAGCCGAGGCCGATGGCGGAGACGGTTGGCCCCGTCGTGCCGAGTTTGCGTGTTTCCATGGCGGTTTCTCCTCATAATCGGCGCCGGATCTGCGCCCGTGATGACGAGGCTGATATGAACCTTTTCGACTGAACCGGTAAGGTGGACAATTTCAAATAGCTTGTTCACTATACCGAACAATGAAGGATCTCGACCTCCGCGACCTCGATGCTTTTGTTGCCGTGGCGCGCACGCGGAATTTCCGCCGTGCCGCGATCGAGCAAGGCGTCTCCGTCTCAAGTCTCAGCCAGCGGCTGCGCGACATGGAGGAACGGCTCGGCGTGCGCCTGATGAATCGCACTACGCGCAGCGTAGCCCTCACCGAAGCCGGCGAGTTGTTGCTGGGGCGTGTCGGCCCGGCGCTATCGGATGTCGGGGCGGCGCTCGATCAGGTGCGCGGCCTGCGGGCTGTGCCGTCGGGGCGTCTGCGCATCAACGCGCCGCCGCCGGCAATCGACCTCGTGCTGGCGCCGATGGTCGCGCCGTTTCTCGAGAAGCATCCCAAGGTCGAGCTGGAGATCGTCGGTGAGAGTGCGTTTGTCGATATCGTCGCCGGCGGGTTCGACGCCGGCGTGCGCTATGGCGAACATCTGGCGCAGGACATGATCGCGGTCTCGCTCGGGGCGCCGCAGCGTTACGCGGTGGTGGCGTCGAAGGAATATGTTGCTCAACATGGTCGACCGGAAGCGCCGAAGGATCTGCTCGACCATGCCTGTATCCGCACCCGCTTCGGCAGCGGCGCGATGCTGGATTGGGAGTTCGAGAAAGCGGGCCGTGTCGTGAAGGTTTCACCGCCGGCCAAGCTGGTCGCGACCTATCTGGGGCTCGCATTGCGCGCCGTCCATGACGGGGTGGGCTTCTGGCTGACGTTCGAAGGTTATGTTCGGTACGGCATCAAGTCGGGCGCGCTGGTCAGCGTGCTCGACGACTGGTGCCCGCCGTTTCCAGGACCGTTTCTGTATTATCCGAGCCGTCGCCAGCCGCCGCCGGCGCTTGCCGCGTTCGTGGCTTTCGTCGCGGAGTGGCGGAAGCGGGAGCGGCGGAAGAGCGAAAAATTTCCCGTCGTCCCGGCCAAGCGAAGCGCGAGCCGGGACCCATAACCACCGATGTTGCTTGTCGGAAAGAACTTGGGCCCCAGCTTGTCGTAACCGCAAAGGCCTGTGGTTATGGGTCCCTGCATTCGCAGGGACGACTTCGTTGAAGCCTCCCGCTGCTCACAGCATGCTGGGCAGCACGCGATCCGGCGGCTTATGGTTGTCGAGGAAGGTCCGGATGTTGATGATCACCTTCTCGCCCATCTCGACGCGGCCTTCGATGGTGGCGGAGCCCATATGCGGCAGCAGCGTCACCTTGCCGGCTTTCGCGAGCCGCACCAGTTTCGGATTGACCGCGGGCTCGTGCTCGTAGACGTCGAGCCCGGCGCCGCCGACGTCGCCGGCTTCGAGCAGCTTGATCAGCGTATCCTCGTCGATCACGCCGCCGCGCGCGGTGTTGACGATATAGGCGTCCTTGCGGATCAGCTTGAGCCGCCGGGCCGACAACAGGTGATAGGTTGCCGGCGTGTGGGGACAGTTCACCGAGATGATGTCCATCCGCGCGAGCATCTGGTCGAGGCTTTCCCAATAGGTCGCGCCGAGTTCATCGGCGATAACAGGCGCCACGGGGCGGCGGTTGTGATAGTGGATCTGCAGGCCGAAGGCGCGCGCGCGGCGAGCTACCGCCTGGCCGATGCGGCCCATGCCGATGATCCCGAGGCGCTTGCCGCCGATGCGATGGCCGAGCATCCAGGTCGGCGACCAGCCGGGCCAGTTCTTGCCGTCGGGGAGGATCGTTGCGCCTTCGATCAGGCGCCGCGGCACCGCGAGAATCAGCGCCATGGTCATGTCGGCGGTGTCTTCGGTCAGGACTTTCGGCGTGTTGGTCACCGTGATGCCGCGCGCATGTGCCGCCGTGACGTCGATATTGTCGACGCCGTTGCCGAAATTGGCGATCATGCGGAGCTTGCAGTCAGGGTGCTTGAGCATCTCCTCGCTGATCATGTCGGTGACGGTCGGCACCAGCACGTCGGCCGAGCGGCTGGCTTCGGCAATCTGCTGCGGCGTCATCGGCATATCGTCGAGATTCAACCTCGCGTCGAACAGCTCGCGCATCCGGGTCTCGATCGAGTCCGGCAATTTGCGAGTGACGACGACGAGAGGTTTTTTCTTGATCGACATGTCCTGCTCTCATGAGGGAGGTGCGCAGAGGCGCGCCGTTCAGACCTCATTAACCCGGTTGTTCGACACTGCGATGGCCACGCGGTCTCGGTATCCGGCTGTTTGCTGAGGTTAAGTCCCTTGGGTTCCCCAATGCTTGCCTCGGATTTTCGGCGGAAAATCCGGGCGTTCTGGTTCTAGGCGTTCCGTCCTCTCTATCAGAAGACCGGGCCAAGACAAGAACCCTCGGCTGTCGCAAGCCGGGTGCGGCCAAGGCGGGGCACGGGGTCTGGGTTTCAGGCGTTAGCGGGCGGTTCAACTCGGAGAGTTCGAGTTGGGTGTGGCTCGGCAGGAGACGGGTTGATGGCGTTGGGGCGTTTCTGTTCGGTAGCAGTGCTGGCGGCGTGCTGGCTTGTCGCTTCCGTCAGCACAGGGTTGTCGGCCAAGGATTCAGCCACCACCACGAGCGGCCTCCCGGTGCCACGCTATGTCAGCCTCAAATCCGATCATGTGAATGTGCGGGCCGGTCCTACCAAGGACAACGACGTCGCCTGGGTCTATACCCGCTCCGGCCTGCCGGTCGAAATCACCGCTGAGTTCGAGAACTGGCGGCGCGTGCGCGATTCCGAGGGCGCCGAGGGCTGGGTCTATCATTCGCTGCTGTCCGGCCGCCGCACTGCGGTCGTCACCATGAAGAGCAAGGACGAGTTGGCGTCGCTGTACGATAGTCCGGATCCAACCAGCGCAGTCGCCGCCCGCCTGCAGGCCGGCGTCGTCGCGCAAGTCAAGAAATGCGCCAATGGCTGGTGCCGCGTCGTCGGCAACGGCTTTGACGGCTGGATCGAGCAGCAGCGCCTATGGGGCGTGTATGCGGACGAGAGGGTGGATTGAGGATGTTGGTGTCCCTGCGAACGCAGTGCCCCATACGCCGCGGCTTCTCAATAGGGCGGCGGGGCGATGCGCCTCCTCACAACATAGATTTGTGGTTATGGGGTCCCTGCGTTTTGCAGGGACGACAGCTAGCGCTTCTTGCGCAGCCGCACGACCATGTCGACGCGGGCGATCTCGTAGCCCTCGGGCACGTCGGGCATCTTCGACAACACCAGGTGCGGATCGGGAATGTCGACCAGCTCGTGGTTGTTCTCGAGATAGAAGTGGTGATGCGCGGTGACGTTGGTGTCGAAATAGGTCTTGGTGCCGTCGACCGAGACCTGGCGCAACAGGCCGGCATCGGTGAGCTGATTAAGCGTGTTGTAGACGGTGGCCAGCGACACCGGAACCTTGGCAAGCGTCGCTTCTTCGTAGAGCATTTCCGCGGTCAGATGGCGGGCACCCTTGCCGAACAGCAGCCAGCCCAGCGCCATGCGCTGGCGGGTGGGCCGCAGACCCGCGGCCTGCAGCATTTCGTTGACGTCGTGCCAAGGACAGCCGGTCAACGAAGGCTGGTGTCCGGCGGCGCGGGCAGCCGGATCGATACCGTCGTCGTTCAGGGGCGAGGTTGGGTCGGTTCTGTCCACTTCGGGTACCACACGCGCTAACTTGGGCAATATTCTTGCCCAATATAAAAGGAAATCAGGTAGATGCAAGTTTTTCGCAACTAGAACCGACCCAAGGTTAAGAGGAACCAGCGTGACTATGGGGCGTTTTAGCCCGTTCCAGCGCTTTGCCGGGCCGTAATGCCTATGTTACAGAGCGCGCGGACCACATATGCGATTTCGGCAGAGAGTCATGCCGATAGCACCCTAAGTAGCGCCAAATTGCGGGAAACAAACGTTCTCCCGTGGGGAAACGGGTCCGGTTCGCTCAAAAGCGCTCCATCGGGACATCTAAGGTGAGGCTGAATACGATGCTGGATCGGCGCAGCGGTTATGAATACGAGGATTTGCTTGCCTGCGGCCGCGGCGAGATGTTCGGCCCCGGAAATGCGCAGCTACCGCTGCCGCCGATGTTGATGTTCGACCGCATCACCGAGATCACCGACAAGGGCGGCGAGTTCGGCAAGGGCCTGATCCGCGCCGAACTCGATGTGAAGCCGGACCTGTGGTTTTTCGGCTGCCATTTCAAGAATGACCCGGTGATGCCGGGCTGCCTTGGCCTGGACGCGATGTGGCAGATGGTCGGATTTTACCTCGGCTGGATCGGCGGCGAGGGACGCGGCCGGGCGCTGGGGCTCGGGGAATTGAAGTTCTCCGGACAGGTGCTGCCGAACGCCCGCAAGGTTGTGTACAACATCGACATGAAACGCGTGATGCGTTCAAAGCTGGTGCTCGGCGTCGGCGACGGCTGGCTTTCCATGGATGGCGAGATTATCTATCGCGCCAAGGATCTGAAGGTCGGGCTGTTCAAGCAGGGCTCCGCGCCGGGCGGCTGAGCAACGCGATCAAGCAGCAGCAACACACCTTCACAGAACAACGTAAACGGCGAGGCGAGGCGATCATGAGGCGGGTTGTCATCACGGGGATGGGTATCGTCTCATCCATCGGAAACAACACCCAGGAAGTGCTTGCGAGCCTTCGCGAGGCAAAATCCGGCATCACGCGTGCCGAAAAGCACGCCGAGCTCGGTTTTCGCTCGCAGGTGCAGGGCGCGCCAACGCTCAATCCCGCTGACGTCATCGATCGTCGCGCCATGCGATTCCTCGCCGAAGGAGCGGCTTGGAATCACGTCGCGATGGAGCAGGCGATCCGCGATTCCGGCCTTGAACCCAACGAAGTCTCCAATGAGCGCACCGGCATCATCATGGGGTCGGGCGGACCGTCGACGCGGACGCTGGTGGAAGCGGCCGACATCGCGCGCACCAAGGGTCCGAAGCGGATCGGCCCGTTCGCGGTGCCGAAGGGCATGTCATCAACGGCCTCGGCGACATTGGCGACCTGGTTCAAGATCAAGGGCGTGAACTATTCGATCTCGTCGGCCTGCGCGACCTCGAACCATTGCATCGGCAACGCCTATGAGACGATCCAGATCGGCAAGCAGGATGTGATCTTCGCCGGCGGTTGCGAGGAGCTCGACTGGACCCTGTCGGTGCTGTTCGACGCCATGGGCGCAATGTCGTCCAAATACAACGACACGCCGGCGACGGCCTCGCGCCCCTACGACATCAGCCGCGATGGCTTTGTGATCGCGGGCGGAGCTGGAGTGGTGGTGCTGGAAGAGCTCGAACGTGCCAAGGCTCGCGGCGCACGCATTTACGGCGAACTGGTCGGCTATGGCGCGACGTCGGACGGTTACGACATGGTGGCGCCGTCGGGCGAAGGCGCCGAGCGCTGCATGCGCATGGCGATCTCGACGGTGAAGACGCCGATCGACTACATCAATCCGCACGCCACCTCGACGCCGGCCGGCGATCCACCGGAGATCGAGGCGATCCGAAAGGTGTTCGGCACCGGTGACAAGTGCCCGCCGATCTCGGCGACCAAGGCGTTGACCGGCCATTCGCTCGGCGCCACCGGCGTGCAGGAGGCGATCTATTCGCTCCTGATGCTGAACAACGGCTTCGTCTGCGAGAGCGCCCATATCACCGAACTCGATCCGGTGTTTGCCGATATGCCGATCGTGCGCAAGCGCATCGACAACGCCAAGCTAGGCACCGTGCTGTCGAACTCCTTCGGTTTCGGCGGCACCAACGCCACGCTGGTGTTCAAGCGGCTGGATGCGTGATGTACTCGTCATGCCCCGCGAAGGCGGGGCATCCAGTACGCCGCGGCCTCTCGGCTAAATCACTGACCCCTCTGGAATACTGGATCACCCGCATTCGCGGTTGATGACGTCGAAGACAATGGGAGCGAGCGTACGATGCAAGACCTGATGAAAGGCAAGCGCGGGCTGATCATGGGCGTCGCCAATGATCATTCGATCGCCTGGGGCATCGCGAAGGCGCTTCACGCGCAGGGCGCCGAGCTCGCCTTCACCTATCAGGGCGAGGCGCTCGGCAAACGTGTCAAGCCGCTGGCGCAATCGCTCGGCGTCGATACGGTGCTGTCGTGCGACGTCGAAGACCTTGCCAGCGTCGATTCGGTTTTCTCGGCGCTGAAGGCCAAATGGGACGGGCTCGACTTTCTCGTCCACGCGATTGCGTTCTCCGACAAGAATGAGTTGAAGGGGCGCTATGCTGATACCACGCGCGAGAACTTTTCGCGCACCATGCTGATCTCCTGCTTTTCGTTCACCGAAATCGCCAAGCGCGCCGCCGAGCTGATGCCCGAGACCGGTGGCTCCATGATCACGCTGACCTTCGGCGGATCGGTGCGCGTGATGCCGAATTACAACGTGATGGGTGTGGCGAAAGCGGCGCTGGAAGCATCAGTACGCTATCTCGCCGCCGACTTCGGCCCGCGCAAGATCCGCATCAATTCGATCTCGGCCGGCCCGGTGCGCACGCTGGCCGGTTCCGGCATCGGCGATGCGCGCGCGATGTTCGCCTTCCAGCAGAAGCACTCGCCGCTTGGCCGCGGCGTGACGCTGGAAGAGCTCGGCGGCTCGGCGCTCTATCTGTTGTCCGATCTGTCAGGCGGTGTCACCGGCGAAATCCACTACGTCGATTCCGGTTACAACGTGATCTCGATGCCGCGGCCCGAAGAATTGAAAGCGGAGTAGAGCTGCCAACACACAGTAGATTCGTAGGGCGGGCAACTCGAAGCGTGCCCATCATTTCACGCGCGGAATGCTAGACGGTGGGCACGTCGCTGCGCTCCTTTGCCCACCCTACGACCGCTACGACCGCCTCACCCCGCCGCGATCTTCTCCGCGCGCTGAAAGGCCGGACGCGCCGCGCAGCGGTCGATATAAGCGTCGAATGACGGCCGTGGCGGCACCATCTTGAACATCCGTACCGCAAAATTCAGCCCCGAGCCGAGCATGATGTCGGCGGCGGAGAATTTCTCTCCGAGAATCCAAGGGCCCTTCTGCAGGGCGGCATCGAGCACGTCAAATGTCTGGGTCGCACTGCCCCACGCCGCCGTGCTCGACGGCACCTCCAGCTTCGTGAAGAGCTGGATCAGCGCCGGTTCGATGCAGCTCGGCGAGAAGAACAGCCACTGCAGGTATCTTGCGCGCAGCGGATCGGTGGCGGCCGGCGCAAGGTCGGTTTCCGGATAGCGGTCGGCGATGTAGGCGCAGATCGCGGCCGCTTCCCCGAGCGCGGCGTCGCCGTCCTTCAATCCCGGCACCTTGCCCATCGGATTGATCGCTAGATACTCCGGCGCCTTCTGCGCGCCCGTGGTGATGTCGGTGAGCACGCGCTCGTAAGGTAATCCGGTTTCTTCCAGGAGCCAGATGGCGGAGAACGAGCGCGAGCGGGGCGACCAATAGAGCTTTATCATCAGACGTTTCCTTTTCGGATCAATTGCGAATGTCGCGTAGGATTGCGTCAACGTCACGACTGGCCGTGGAATGATACCAGAGCGTCAGCTCAGCGTTGCTCTGTAAGCATCGCTGGTATGGTCTGGTCTAGGCTTGCCGCCAGCAAGGCCCGAACGCCATCGCCGCAAGGCTGGATTGCTGGCTGCTTCCGCCGGAACCGCCGGGAAAGATCCCTCCTCCAACTTGCGACTAGGTCCATGAATAGGATTCAAACCCAGCCCGCGTGAGAGCAGAGATTCGTCGCCAGTTGACGCCGCGGCCCGCTTGATGGTCGAAAAATTCTCTCCGTCAAGCACGAGGATATAGGTCAGAGCGAACAAGTAGTTTCGGCCGGCCCAGCCGACGATTCCGATACCGCGTACGTTCTGGTTGGTGTTGCTGAACTGACTGCTGGACCGCTGCACCAGGATATACCGTTTGCAGTGGATGCCGGCCGCGCTCTGCCGCACGGCGGCAACCAGCTCTGCGTTGGTGTCGCGAAACAGCGCGGACACCCCTCCCTGACGCTCGATCGCCGCGAACGCGTCCTTGGCGGCCGTGATTTTCCGAACCGAGACTCCGGGCGCGGCGGCGCGAATTCGCGCGACGGCGAGGTCGTCGAGACCCCAGCCGCTGGTCGGCACCTCTTGGTATTTGTTGCCGAATACTATAAGGCCGACCTTCTGCACGACGAAGGCATCGCCGATGACCGGAATGACGCCGATCTGGCACGGACCGCTTTCAGCGGGCGCGGCCGGCTTGGCGCCGTTTTTGGCTTTGGGCGTGGACCTCTTCGCAGCAGGTGCACCGGTTTGGGTCGTCGCTCCCTGTGGCGACGGGGTTTGTGCCGATGCGGAAATTATGAAGCACGAAAAGAAAATCGCGGCGGTGAATACTCTAACCATACAAACTCGGTAAAGTGCGGGGTGCATCGGGGCATTTGCGAAACTAGAACGTGCGGGAGCGATGCGCAAGGCGAAGGTGCTTCGCACTCCTCGGATCAGTCGCTCTTCTTCCATCGGTAGTGCTTCATCACGCGGCCCGTCAACGGCTCGACCTCTTCCTTCTCGAACACAAAGCCTTCGCGCTCGTACCAGCGCCAAGCCCTTTCGTTCTCGCGCACGCAGCGCAGCCAGATTGCGTCCGGCAGATGTTTGCGCGTAAAGGCGAGCAGTTGGCGTCCGACGCTGTTGCCCTGATACTCCGGCGCGACGAACAACTGGTCGAGATAGCGATCTGAAAGATGCAACGCGAGCATTGCCGCCAATTTGCCGCTGTCGTCGGCGACGTAAAGGCTGCAGCCCTTCTCCACCTCCATCGGGACACGCGCGCGCAATTTTGCCAGCAGGGCGCCGCTGGCATCTTCCAATCCGGTCGAGACCCAACTGTCCATCCAGACCCCGGCGATGGGGTCATATTCGTCTGGTCGGGCGAGGCGGATGATGATTTGTGACACGCCGATACTCCCGAGGCGCCCGGCTCGTCAGGTCCGCGCTTTCCGTGGTGACGATCCCGTCTTGCGCTGTTCGCGCAATGCGTCGGCGGCGAGGCAGACCACCTCGGAGATTTGCTGGAGCTGTCCGGCGAGCGGGCTCGTCTTGCGCCAGACCATGCCGATGGTTCGCGACGGCTGCGGATTCCTGAAGCGGGCGACGGAGACCGGCGCCGAGCGGGTTTCCACCGCGACTGCCATTTCCGGGATCAGGGTGACGCCGATACCGGCGCCGACCATTTGCACGAGCGTCGACAGCGAGCTTGCGTCCAGGACTTCCCGCGGCGGCGAGGACTGCATGTTGCAGAACGACAGCGCCTGATCGCGGAAGCAGTGGCCCTCCTCGAGCAGCAAGAGCCGCATTTCGCGCAGCGTCTCGTGGCTTGGTACCGGCGTTCCTTCATCCTCGCCCGGCCGCACCAGCAGGAAATTCTCAGAAAAACACGCGACCTCGGTCAGCGAAGGCTCCGACACCGGCAGCGCAACGATCGCGGTATCGAGCCGGCCCTCGACAACTTCCTTGATCAGCTTCGGCGTTAGCGTCTCACGCACGTGAATGTCGAGCTCCGGATGCAGGCGCGCGAGGTTCTCGATCACCTTCGGCAAAAGATAGGGCGCAATCGTCGGAATCATGCCGATGCGCAAGCGCCCCGCCAGTCGATCGCTCGACGCGCGTGCAAAATCTCCGAGTTCATCGACCGAGCGCAGGATGTCGCGGACACGCTGGATGATCTCTTCGCCGAATTTCGTCAGCGTCACTTGTCGCGCGCTTCGTTCCAGCAGCACGCCGCCCAGGACCTCCTCCATTTCCTTGATTTGCATCGACAGCGCCGGCTGCGAGATCGAACATGCCTCTGCTGCGCGTCCGAAATGGCCATGACGTGCCAGCGCATCGAAATAGCGAAGCTGTCTGAGTGTCATCTGGATCATCAGATTATCTTATCAGCTCGATCATTAAAATCAACTTCACCTGATGGAAGGCTCTGCTTAGAGTGCTTCCAATCCGAACAGGAAGCGACCTCAGGAGACAATCATGGATGACAAGACCAAATGCCCGTTCTCGGGCGGCAATCGCGCACGCACGAACCGCGACTGGTGGCCGGACGCGCTGGACGTTTCGGTTCTTCACCGCAATTCCACGCTCTCCGATCCGATGGGCGAGGCGTTCGACTACGCCAAGGAATTCAAGACGCTCGATCTCAATGCCGTGATCAAGGACCTGCACGCGTTGATGACGGACTCGCAGGAATGGTGGCCGGCCGACTTCGGTCACTATGGCGGCCTGATGATCCGCATGGCCTGGCACAGCGCGGGCACCTACCGCATCACGGACGGCCGCGGCGGCGCCGGCGCCGGTCAGCAGCGCTTCGCGCCGCTGAATAGCTGGCCTGACAACGCCAACCTCGACAAGGCGCGCCGGCTGTTGTGGCCGATCAAGCAGAAATACGGCCGGAAAATCTCGTGGGCCGACCTGATGATTCTCGCCGGCAACGTCGCGCTGGAATCGATGGGCTTCAAGACGTTCGGCTTCGCCGGCGGCCGCGCCGACGTCTGGGAGCCCGAGGAGCTGTTCTGGGGGCCCGAGGGCACCTGGCTCGGTGACGAACGCTATAGCGGCGAACGCCAGCTCGCCGAGCCGCTCGGCGCCGTGCAGATGGGCCTCATCTACGTCAACCCGGAAGGGCCGAACGGCAATCCGGACCCGATCGCGGCGGCCAAGGATATCCGCGAGACCTTCTTCCGCATGGCGATGAACGACGAGGAAACCGTCGCCCTAATTGCCGGCGGTCACTCGTTCGGCAAGACCCACGGCGCCGGCGATCCGTCGCTGGTCGGCGCGGACCCGGAAAGCGGTGCGCTCGAGGATCAGGGCCTCGGCTGGAAGAGCAAGCATGGCACGGGCGTCGGCGCCGACGCCATCACCGGCGGCCCTGAAGTCACCTGGACGCAGACGCCGACCAAGTGGAGCAATCTGTTCTTCAAGAACCTGTTCGAAAACGAATGGGAACTGACGCAGAGCCCGGCTGGAGCGAAGCAGTGGAAGGCGAAGGGCGCGGAAGCCTCGATCCCGGACGCCTACGATAAGTCGAAGAAGCATGTGCCGACCATGCTGACCACCGACCTGTCGCTGCGCCTCGACCCGGCCTACGAGAAGATCTCGCGGCGCTTCTACGAGAATCCGGACCAGTTCGCCGATGCGTTCGCGCGTGCCTGGTTCAAGCTCACGCACCGCGATATGGGCCCGATCGCGCGTTACCTCGGCCCGCTGGTGCCGAAGGAAACGCTGATCTGGCAGGACCCGATTCCGGCGGTCGATCATCCGCTGATCGGCGAGCAGGACATCGCCGCGCTGAAGGCGAAGATTCTCGCCTCCGGCCTGTCGGTGTCCCAGCTCGTCTCGACCGCATGGGCGTCGGCCTCGACGTTCCGCGGCTCCGACAAGCGCGGTGGCGCGAACGGCGCGCGGATTCGTCTCAGCCCGCAGAAGGACTGGGACGTCAACCAGCCGGCCGAGCTCAAGACTGTGCTGCAGAAGTTAGAGGCGATCCAGAAGGAGTTCGGCAAGAAGGTTTCGCTTGCCGACCTGATCGTTCTCGGCGGCTGCGCGGCGGTCGAAAAGGCCGCCAAGGACGCCGGACTGGACGTCAAGGTGCCGTTCACGCCGGGTCGCATGGACGCGTCGCAGGAGCAGACCGACGTCGAATCCTTCGCCCCGCTCGAACCGCGGGCCGACGGCTTCCGCAACTTCGTCAGTGCTAAGAAGCACCAGTTCATGAAGCCTGAGGAAGCATTGGTGGACCGGGCGCAGTTGCTGCGGCTGACGGGGCCCGAGATGACGGTGCTCGTCGGCGGCCTGCGTGTTCTCGGCGCCAATTTCGGCGGGTCGAAGCACGGCGTGTTCACCCAAAAGCCGGGCACGCTGACGAACGATTTCTTCGTCAACCTGCTCGACATGGGCACGCAATGGCAGCCCGCCGGCTCCGACGGCGTATACGAGAGCCGAGACCGCAAGACGAATGCCGTCAAGTGGACCGGCACCCGCGTCGACCTGATCTTCGGTTCGCACTCGCAGCTCCGCGCCTTCGCGGAAGTCTATGCGTGCACGGACTCGAAGGAGAAGTTTGCCAAGGATTTCGTGGCGGCGTGGACCAAGGTGATGAACCTCGATCGATTCGACATCGCCTGATCCTGACAAGAGAGCTATCGGGAAAACAAAAAAGGGCGGCCGAGAGGCCGCCCTTTTCACATGGGATTTCACTTGGGATGCGCTCAAACGCCGAGTGTACCGGCCTTGGCCGCAGCATAACGCTCCGCGATCTTGGCCCAGTTCACCGTATTCCACCACGCTTTCAGATAATCCGCGCGGCGGTTCTGGTAGTTCAGGTAATAAGCGTGCTCCCAGACGTCGTTGCCCATCAGCGCGCGCTTGCCGTCCATCATCGGATTGTCCTGGTTCGGACGGGTCTCGATCGCAAGCTTGCCGTCCTTGCCCACCGTCACGAACACCCAGCCCGAGCCGAACTGGCGTCCGCCGGCGGCATTAAAGTCGTTCTGGAATTTTTCCATGCCGCCGAGATCGCGATCGATCGCCGCCAGCACCTCGCCCTCCGGCTTGCCGCCGTTCGGGCCCATGATTTCCCAGAACATGGTGTGGTTGGCGTGCCCACCGAGATTGTTGCGCACGGTGAACTTGATGCTGTCGTCGAGCGCATTCAGGTTGCCGAGCACGTCTTCGATCTTCGCCGTCCCCAATTGCGGATTGGTCTTGGCGACGTTGTTGAGGCTGGCGACATAGGCTGCATGGTGCTTGCCATGGTGGATTTCCATCGTCTTGGCGTCGATGTGGGGCTCGAACGCATTGGTCGGATAGGTTAGCGGCGGCAGCGTAAACGGCCCGGTTGGGGCGGCGGCCGGGGCGGGAGCAGCGGCCTGCGCGAAGACCAGACGTGCGGCTGCAGCCACGGCCGCGATACCGGTTGCAGCAAACATCAAGTGGCGCCGGGACATGGATGACATCGACTTCTCCTGTAAGTGAACTGAGTGAATATCCGTTGGACGGAACGCCGTAGGCCGCTACGCGCGGCAATGTACGGATGAAGGGCAGGATCGGGTTTCGTTTTCTGTCCTCGCAAGCCTGCGACGTAATCGCACAGGTGCTGCCGTCCCGACAATGTAACTCGGGCCGCCAACAAAAAAGGGCGGCCGTTCGGCCGCCCTCTTGTTCACATTTTAGCGATGCCTTACTCGCCGGCGGCTTCACGCGGCGCCTGGCCTTCCGCCTTCTGCTTGGCCTCGAGGTCCTCGCCGGTGACCTGATCGACCACCTTCATCGACAGCCGGGTCTTGCCGCGGTCGTCGAAGCCCAGCAGCTTGACCTTGACCTTGTCGCCTTCCTTGACGACGTCGGAGGTCTTCTGGACGCGGTTGGCGGCGAGCTGGCTGATGTGGACCAGACCGTCCTTGGCGCCGAAGAAGTTCACGAAGGCGCCGAACTCCATCACCTTGACCACGGTGCCCTCATAGATCTGGCCGATCTCCGGATCGGAGGCGATCGACTTGATCCACTTGATCGCGGCCTTCATCGCCTCGCCGTCGTTGGAGGCGACCTTAACGGTGCCGTCGTCCTCGATGTTGACCTTGGCGCCGGTCTTTTCGACGATCTCGCGGATCACCTTGCCACCGGTGCCGATCACTTCACGGATCTTGTCGGTCGCGATCTTGAAGGTCTCGATGCGCGGCGCGTATTCGCCGAGCTCGGCGCGGGCGTTGGTCAACGCCTTGGCCATTTCGCCGAGGATGTGGACACGCCCTTCCTTGGCCTGACCGAGCGCAACCTTCATGATCTCCTCGGTGATGCCCTCGATCTTGATGTCCATCTGCAGCGAGGTGATGCCCTGGTCGGTGCCGGCAACCTTGAAGTCCATGTCGCCGAGATGATCCTCGTCGCCGAGAATGTCTGATAGGACCGCAAAGCGGGAGCCTTCCAGGATCAGGCCCATCGCGATACCCGCGGTCGGCCGTTTCAAGGGAACGCCCGCATCCATCAGCGCCAGCGAGGCGCCGCACACCGAAGCCATCGACGAGGAGCCGTTGGATTCGGTGATCTCGGAGACCACGCGCACCGTGTAAGGGAATTCGTGGTGCGGCGGCAGCACCGGATGGATCGCACGCCAGGCGAGCTTGCCGTGGCCGATCTCGCGGCGCTTGGTGCCGCCGAGGCGTCCGGTTTCACCGACCGAGTAGGGCGGGAAGTTGTAGTGCAGCAGGAACGTCTCTTTATACGTTCCCGACAGCGCGTCGATGTACTGCTCGTCCTCGCCGGTGCCGAGCGTGGTCACGACCATCGCCTGGGTCTCGCCGCGGGTGAACAGCGCCGAACCATGGGCGCGCGGCAGGACGCCGACTTCGGCGATGATGTTGCGCACGGTCTTGACGTCGCGGCCGTCGATGCGCTTGCCGGTATCGAGGATGTTCCAGCGAACGATCTTGGCTTCGAGCTCCTTGAACACGCCGGCGATGCGCAGCTTGTCGTATTTCGGCTCCTGGCCTTCCGGGAAATAGTGCGCGATCACCTTTTCCTTGGCCTTGCCGACCGCCGCATAGCGCTCCTGCTTGATCGGAATCGCGTAAGCCGCGCGCAGGTCCTGCTCGACCAGGCCGAGCATTTCCTTCTCGATCTCGCTGTTGTCGATAATGGTGACTTCGCGCGGATCCTTGGCGGCCTTCTCGGCCAGCTCGATGATCGCCTTGATCACCGGCTGGAAGTGGCGATGGCCGAACATGACCGCGCCGAGCATGATCTCTTCCGTGAGCTCCTTGGCTTCGGATTCGACCATCAGCACCGCGTCCGACGTGCCGGCGACGACGAGGTCGAGCTGCGTGTCGGTCATTTCATCGAGCGTCGGGTTGAGGATGTATTCGTCGTTGCTGAAGGCAACGCGCGCGGCGCCGATCGGTCCCTTGAACGGAGCGCCCGACAGCGTCAGCGCGGCCGAGGCGGCGACCATCGACAGCACGTCCGGATCGTTCTCCATGTCATGCGAGAGCACGGTGACGATGACTTGGGTTTCATTGCGCCAGCCGTCGGCGAACAGCGGACGGATCGGGCGGTCGATCAGGCGGGAGACCAGCGTCTCCTTTTCAGTCGGACGTCCCTCGCGCTTGAAGTAGCCGCCGGGAATGCGGCCCGCGGCGTAGGTCTTTTCCTGGTAGTCCACGGTCAGCGGCAGGAAGTCTACACCTTCGCGTGGCGCTTTGGCGGCAACGACGGTGGCAAGCACGACGGTCTCGCCATAGGTCGCCATCACGGCGCCGTCGGCCTGACGGGCGATCTTGCCGGTTTCCAGCTTGAGGGGACGTCCACCCCAGTCGATTTCGACGGAATGCGTATTAAACATAGTGGTCTTCTTTCATGGGTTCACGAGAGAGCGGAGCCCAAAAACACAAAGACCATGCGCAAGATGGCGGGACGCTGATCGCAACAAGAGATCAGCATCCGGCGATCCTGCCATGGTCTTTATCTTTCGGATGGCGTCCATCCTCCCGGCAGTCATGGGCACCTTGCCCTGTCCAGCGGCCGGATTGCTGCTGGACGTTTGTCGAGCACGATCCTTGTCGGATGATGCTCCTTGCGCATGATCGCCTCCAAAAATTGGAGTCCGATTTCTTCGGAAAATCATGCGAAAGCGCGCGCAAATTGCGCGCGCGTACACTCAAATCAACGGCGAATGTTATGCTTTTCGAGCAACGCCTTGTAACGCGCCTCGTCCTTCTTCTTGATGTAGTCGAGAAGCGAGCGGCGCGTCGACACGAGCTTCAGGAGGCCGCGGCGTGAATGATTGTCCTTCACGTGGGTCTTGAAGTGGCCCGTGAGATTGTTGATGCGTTCCGACAGGATCGCAACCTGGACCTCGGGCGAGCCGGTGTCGCCGGCTTTGGTGGCATTCGTCTTGATGACTTCCGCTTTGCGTTCGGCGGTAATCGACATCGTCAAACTCTCTCATTGCTGCGACCGGGACTGGCAGTCAGCCCGGTCAGGTTGAACACGCGCTTGGGGATGAGTTCGCCATTGCCAATTTCAGCAAGCGCCAAAAGACGGCCTGCCACCGTGACATAGACTGTGCCGCTACTATTGGGCGCATCCCGTCCGCGCAACAAAACGGCCTGGCCCCTGTGGAGCCTTGCCGCATCAGCCCGTGTGACGGCCAGTGCCGGGATGTCGTCCAGCGCGGTCTCAACGGGCAAAAGCGCGTCGGCGAGGCTTCCCTCGCCAGACGCGGCTCTATTGCATAAAGCCTCCAACTCTTCCAGCGGAATCATGTCCGTTTCGCGGAACGGGCCGACCAACGTCCGCCGCAACGCGCAGATATGGCCGAAACAGCCCAGAATCCGGCCGATATCGCGGGCCAGCGCTCGGACATAGGTGCCCTTGCCGCACTCCGCCTCGAACACGGATTGACCGTTATCTCCATGTTCTACAAGGGTTAATTCGTGAATCTCGACCGGCCGGGGCTTCAATTCGACGGTTTCGCCGTCCCGCGCCAGGTCATAGGCGCGCTCGCCCTGGACCTTGATTGCCGAATATTGCGGCGGGATCTGCTCGATCAGCCCGGTGAATTGGGGCAGCAGGGCCCGGATCGCGTCCGCTGACGGGCGGAGTTCGCTGCTCTGGGTCACCCGCCCCTCGGTATCGTCGGTGTCGCGCTCCTCACCCCAGGCGACCGTGAAGCGGTAGCGCTTGCGGCCGTCCATCACGAACGGAACCGTCTTGGTGGCCTCGCCGAGCGCGATCGGCAGGCCGCCGGACGCCAGCGGATCGAGCGTGCCGGCATGGCCGGCGCGCTTGGCCTGGAACAGGCGCTTGAGAATGGCAACCGCGTGCGTCGACGTCATGCCGATCGGCTTGTCGAGAATCACCCAGCCATGGACGTCGCGCTTGTCGCGCCGCGGCTGGTTGTTCTGGCGCGGCTGTTTGGTATGGCGCGGATCGTTGTTGGTGCGACGTTCGTCATTGTCGACGCGGCGCTTGCCGTCGTCGACGCGGCGTTCACCATCGTTGCGTGAATCGGAAAAATTATTTTTTTCAGCATCGTGCGAATCGGCAGTTTGCTGCTCGATCGCACGGTTGGCAGCGGTCGTAACCATCACTTGTCGTCCGAATCGGGTGCAAGGTCTCTTTGCACCGCAGGTGTTCGCAGTAATTTCTCGATCCGTTCCGCTTCGTCGAATCGTTCGTCGACGCGAAAGCGAAGGTCGGGAGCAAATTTTAAGTTAACGCGATGCGCGATCTCGCCGCGCAGGAATTTCTTGTTGCGTTCGAGCGCCGCAATCACGACGTCGGTGTCGCGTCCACCGAGCGGCATCACGTAAATTGTCGCGAGTTTCAGGTCCGGCGACATTCGCACCTCGGGAACGGTGATGATGTGGCCTTCGAGGTCGGGGTCGTGCACGTTACCGTGCGACAGAATATCGGCGACCGCATGGCGCACCGTTTCGCCGACGCGCAATTGTCGTTGCGAGCCGCCGGGAGCGGAACCCTTGCTGTGGTGGCGGGGCATTTGTCGAAATCCCAATTGCCGTCACCACCCGCGAAAGCGGGTGATGACGTATTCCGTGCTCAACGTTAGTTGCGGTGACTACTGGATGCCCCACCCCAGGGCGCAATTGCGCACAAGGCGGGGCATGACGGCTTAGTTCAAAAATCCCAAGCTCTTCGTAAGACTTGGACTTACAGAGAGCGCTGGATCGTCTCCACGCGATAACATTCGATGACGTCGCCGACACGCATGTCGCCGTAATTCTCGAACGCCATGCCGCATTCCTGGCCGGACTGCACTTCCTTCACTTCGTCCTTGAAGCGTTTCAGCGTCGACAGCTTGCCTTCGTGCACGACGACGTTGTCGCGGATCAGGCGAACGTTGGCGCCGCGCTCCACGGTGCCGTCGGTGACGCGGCAGCCGGCAACCTTGCCGACCTTGGAAATGTTGAACACTTCCAGGATCTGAGCATTGCCCAGCATGGTTTCGCGCAGCGTCGGCGCGAGCAGGCCGGACATCGCCTTTTTGATGTCGTCGACGAGATCGTAGATGATGTTGTAGTAGCGGATCTCGATGCCGTTGCGCTTGGCGGCCGCGGCAGCTTCCTTGTTGGCGCGCACCGAAAAGCCGATGATCGCGGCATTAAAGCCTTCCGCCAGCGTGACGTCGGATTCGGAGATGCCGCCGACGCCCGCGTGCAGGATACGCGCGGCGACTTCGTCGGTACCCAGTTTTTCCAGCGAACCCAAAATGGCTTCGAGTGAGCCCTGCACGTCGGCTTTGACGATCAGCGGGAATTCCTTGCGGCCCGCGGTCTTGAGCTGCGACATCATCTGCTCGAGCGAGCCGCGCATGCCGGAAATCGAGGCGGCGGCGTTCTCGCGCTTCTGGTGGGCGCGATAGCTCGTCACCTGGCGGGCGCGGGCTTCGTTCTCGACCACCGCAAGGCGGTCGCCGGCTTCCGGCGGACCGTTGAAGCCGAGTACTTCGACCGGCACCGAAGGTCCGGCTTCGTCGATGTTCTCGCCCTGATCCGAGATCAGCGCGCGGACACGGCCCATTTCGGCGCCGGCCACGATGATGTCGCCAACCCTCAGCGTACCGCGCTGGACCAGCACGGTCGCGACCGGGCCGCGGCCGCGATCGAGCTTGGCTTCGATCACGGTGCCTTCGGCAGGCCGTTCCGAATTGGTCTTGAGGTCGAGCAGCTCCGCCTGCAGCGCGATCATTTCGAGCAGCTTGTCGAGGTTGGTCTTGTTCTTGGCGGAGACCTCGACGTCGACGACTTCGCCGCCGAACGATTCGACCTGAACCTCGTGCTGCAAGAGTTCGGTGCGCACGCGTTCCGGCTTGGCGTCGGGCTTGTCGATCTTGTTGATCGCCACGATCATCGGCACCTTCGCCGCCTTGGCGTGGTTGATCGCCTCCACCGTCTGCGGCATGACGCCGTCATCGGCCGCCACCACCAGGATCACGATATCGGTGACCTTGGCGCCGCGCGCGCGCATCGCGGTGAACGCGGCGTGGCCGGGCGTATCGATGAAGGTGATTTTCTTGCCGCTTTCCGGCGAGGTCACCTGGTAGGCGCCGATATGCTGGGTGATGCCGCCGGCTTCGCCCGACACCACATTGGCGTGACGAAGCGCGTCGAGCAGCGAGGTCTTGCCGTGGTCGACATGGCCCATCACGGTAACGACCGGCGAGCGCGGTTCGGTATCGGTGGAATCGTCGACGACGTCGAACAGGCCCTCTTCCACGTCGGAGGCGGCGACGCGCTTGACGGAGTGACCCATTTCCTCGGTGATCAGCTGCGCAGTGTCGGCATCGATCACGTCGGTGATCTTGTGCATCGCGCCCTGCTTCATCAGCAGGCGGATGACGTCGACCGCGCGCTCCGACATGCGGTTGGCGAGTTCCTGGATGGTGATCGCTTCCGGGATCGTGACCTCGCGGATCAGCTTTTCCTTTGGCTCATTGGAGGCGTGGCCCTTCAGACGCTGGGTGCGGCGGCGGAACGAGGCGATCGAACGCTCGCGCACGTCGTCATTGAGCGCGGTGACCACCGTCAGGCGGCCGCGTTCCTTCTGTGGGCCGGGCTTGTGGGTGGCCTTGGGAGGGGTTGCGGGGCGCATGGCGCCGCCGGGGCCACGCCGAACGAGACGCGGACCTTCGTCTTCATCGGAACCATCGGCGGCAACGCCCGGGGCGCGCGCGGGCGGCACTGCAGCCGGACGGGCGCCAGCTGGGCGGGCGGCGGCGGGTCGCGCTGCGGCGGGTGCCGGCGTCGCCGCGGGCTTGGTCTCGGTCTCGCCAAATCGCTTCTTGGCCTCGACTTCGGCCTTGCGCTTGGCTTCCTCTTCCAGGCGGTGCCGTTCTTCCTCAGCCTTGCGGCGGGCCTCGGCGGCCTCGCGTTCGGCCTGTTCGATGCCTTCACGGCTGGCGCGGCGCTTGGCCTCTTCCTCGGCCAGGCGGCGCTCTTCGATTTCGCGCATCTTGGCGTCGGCCAGCGCGCTGGCGCGGGCGGAACGCTCGTCTTCCGTCAATGTTCGCAGCACCACGCCCGAACCGCCGCGCGCGGGACCCGGCGTTGCTGCAGGGCGGGAGAGGGGGGCCTTTGCGGCGGGCGCCGCCTTGGCGGCGGCCGGCTCGGGCGCATGCGTCTCAGTGGCGGGCGCGTC
This sequence comes from Bradyrhizobium sp. sGM-13, assembly GCF_018398875.1. Taxonomy (GTDB): domain Bacteria; phylum Pseudomonadota; class Alphaproteobacteria; order Rhizobiales; family Xanthobacteraceae; genus Bradyrhizobium. The sequence continues at coordinate 323,082 of NZ_JAGWDK010000006.1, forward strand.
GCCGCCGACGCGGCGCTTCCCACGCTTTTCGACCACGACCTGCTTGGTCCGGCCATGGCTGAAGCTCTGGCGCACGGTGCCCGTCTCGACCCGCGGCTTCAGCGTCAAGGTCTTGGTCGGAACACTCAAAGTCTTGTCGCCAGGCGTTTTGGTATCAACCATTCAGCAGTCCTAATCTCGTTAGCGTTGTGCGGTTTCCGCACCGTCTTAAAGCAGGTCTTCGGAACCAATCTGTCAGTCAGAATTTCTGGTCGCCATTCCGGTCTTGTCGTCATCGTCCGTCCGGTATCGAACCAGGATCTGGCAGCGCGACAGGAACGTCTTGCTCGCCGGGCCCGCGAGCAGCGCAGCATGTATCACATTTGACCGGCCCAGTGCCAAATCCAATTGTGCCGAGGTTAAAGCAGTAACAATCGGCAAATCCCGCGATTCACCGATATTTCGGCCCCTTTGCCCGGCGATCGCGTCCAATTTGCGGATTCCGTCGGCCGCGCCGTCGGAAGCGTGGATCAAGACTGCGGCCCTGCCCTGTTCGAGCAGGCCCTCGACCTTGGCAAAGCCGGAAACCACCTGACCGGCTTTGGCCGCCATGGCCAGTGCCTCGGTGCAGCTTCGTTCCAGCAGGGCCTCGGTATCGGCGGGAAGGGTCGCCGCGACCCGGACGTCGCGCTTGAACCCTCTGTTAAATTGGTGACGCCGCACCGCTTCCGCAACCGTCCGGCGCGAGGCCGACACCCAGAGGCCGCGGCCGGGCAGCTTGCGTTTCAAATCGGGGATCACCTCGCCCGAGGGGGCGACAACGAACCGGATCAGCTCGTCGACCGGACGCACCTCGCGACTGACCGCGCACATCCGCATGGTCGCGGACTTGTCGGTCCGCGGCCCATGGTCGAGATCGGGGTCAGCCAAAGCGAGCATGCCTGTTTGATAGCTCCAGTCATCTGCGCACGGTCTGCGCGCAGAAAAGAGTTTCGGTTTTGCGGAACACCCGCACTACGCCGTTTGGTCTTCGGTGGCTTCAGCCGTCTCGGATTGCTTGGCGAGTTCGGCCTCGGTGATCCAGCCGGCAATGACGCGAGCCTGCATGATCATGGCTTCCGCATCTTCGCGCGAGATCTCGTTGGCGTCGAGAATGCCGGGATGCTTGGTCGGCTCGCCGCCTTCCTTGCGTTCGGTCCAGCCGACCAGATCGTCGGTGGCGCAGCCCGCCAGATCCTCGACCGTCTTGATGTCGTTTTCGCCGAACTTCACCAGCATCTTCGAGGTCACGCCGGGGACCTTCTTCATTGCATCTTCCACGCCGAGTTCCTTGCGCTTGTTTTCCAGCTCGGTTTCGAGCTGCTCCAGATATTCTCTCGCCCGGCTCTGCAGCTCGTTGGCGGTTTCCTCGTCGAAGCCCTCGATGCCGGCCAACTCCTTGGCATCGACCAGCGCCAGTTCCTCGACCGACGTGAAACCTTCGGATGCCAGCAACTGACCCACCACTTCGTCGACGTTCAGCGCTTCCATGAAAACGCGGGTCGAGTTCTCGAAATCGGCCTGACGGCGCTCGGATTCTTCCTGCTCGGTGAGGATGTCGATGTCCCAGCCGGTGAGCTGCGAGGCGAGGCGCACGTTCTGGCCGCGGCGGCCGATCGCCAGCGAGAGCTGATTGTTGGTGTCGGGAACCACGACCTCGATCCGCTCGCGGTCCTCATCGATCACGACCTTGGCGACTTCGGCGGGCGCCAGCGCGTTGACGACGAAGGTTGCGATGTCGGGCGACCACGGAATGATGTCGATCTTTTCGCCCTGCAGTTCGTTCACCACCGCCTGCACGCGCGAGCCGCGCATGCCGACGCAGGCGCCGACCGGATCCACCGAGGAATCCCGGGAAATCACGCCGATTTTCGCACGCGAGCCGGGATCGCGGGCCACCGCCTTGATCTCGACGATGCCGTCATAGATCTCAGGCACCTCTTGCGCGAACAGTTTGGCCATGAACTGCGGATGGGTGCGGGAGAGGAAGATCTGCGGTCCGCGGGTTTCGCGGCGGACATCGAAGATATAGGCGCGGACGCGGTCGCCGTTGCGGAATACCTCGCGGGGCAGCATTTCGTCGCGGCGGATGATGGCTTCACCGCGGCCGAGATCGACGATCACGCTGCCATATTCGACGCGCTTGACGACGCCGTTGACGATGTCGCCGATGCGGTCCTTGAATTCCTGGTATTGCCGGTCGCGTTCGGCCTCGCGCACCTTCTGCACGATCACCTGCTTGGCGGATTGCGCGGCGATGCGGCCATATTCCAACGGCGGCAGGGTGTCGGCGATGGTGTCGCCGACCTGGGCGCCCGGATTAGCGCGCTGCGCGTCCGCCAGCGAAATCTGGTTCGCCGAGTTCTCGACGTGATCGACCACCAGCATGTGGCGGGACAGCCGCAGTTCGCCCTTCTTGGCGTCGATCTCGGCGTGAACGTCGGTCTCGCTGCCGTAACGGGCGCGGGCCGCCTTGGCGATGGCGTCTTCCATCGCGGCGATCACGATGCCGCGGTCGATCGACTTTTCGCGGGCGACCGCGTCTGCGATCTGCAGCAACTCGAGTTTGTTGGCACTGACTGCCATGACCTAGTCTCCTTCGGTAGGATCGATCTCGCCTCTGCGCAGTCTCTCTGCGGCGAGGCGGTGTTTCTTGGTATTCGTCGGCTCCAGCTTCTTGCCGGGCTTCGGCTTCGGTTTGTTGCTTTTGGCCGGATCACTCTTTTTTGCGTGCGGCGGAGGCGGCGGCGTCAGCCCGAGATTCTGCTTCAACTCGCGCTCGGCTTGCTTGCCGCGCCGCATCGATTCCGCAATCAACTCGTCGGTCAGAACCAGCCGGGCGTCGGAGATGTCTTCCATCACCAGGAGCACGTCGCCATCTTCGTCCGCGCGTGTGTCATCCCGATGTAGCCGCACGGCATTGCCTTCGACACCTGCCAGCGTACCACGGAAGCGCTTGCGGCCCTGATGGGCGACTGCCATTTCGATTTTCACGAGATGACCGGCGTAGCGTTCGAAATCGGAGCGGCGCACCAGCGGGCGATCGATGCCGGGCGATGAAATCTCCAGACGGTAGGCGCGCTCGATCGGATCGGCGACGTCGAGCACCGGCGACAGCGCCCGCGAGATCGCCTCGCAATCCTCGATCTGCATCGAGCCGTCGGGCCGCTCCGCCATGATCTGGACAGTGCATCCGGCCTCGCCGGAAATCTTGATCCGGACTAGGCGGTAGCCCATTCCCTGCAAAACCGGCCCGGCAACGGCCGACACCCGCGCCGCCACGCCCGGCTCGACGACGAGACGGGGCTCGGCCAAGAGGTCGGCATCCTCGGGAACAGCAGTTGGATCGGTCATGTCCAGGGTCAAAAGCGTCTTACTTGCATGGGTTTAGGCCGGGCCTAACCGGAGGTCCGGCCGGTTCCCCGAACCGCCCTTGAGGCCCCGTTCTGGGCAAGGCGGGTTCAGGTAATAAAAAAGAGCGGGTCCCGGGGGGCCCACTCTCAATACGCGATCGTATGAGAACCATAAGTTGCCGCGGATATAGCGGTTTTTCCGCAATCCGACAAGGCCCGCAATCCCGTTAAGTCCGATTTTGCCAAGCTTTGAGAGCGGGGTAAAGCCTAACCCTTCATTCATGAACGCTGCCTAGATTTCCCGAAACCAGCCAATTTTGGCCGGTTTAGGTGGGTTTATGATTGTTTCGCCATCGCTGATCCCCGAACTCGACGACATTGTCAGTCGTGGCGACCCCAAGCGCCGCGCCGATGCCGCGCGTCGTATCAGCGAGCTCTTCCTGCAGGGTGCAGCAAGCTTCCGTCCCGATCACGTCGATTTTTTCGACGGCGTCCTGACCAGCCTCGTTCCGCATGCCGAGATCGAGGCGCGCGCCGAACTGGCCGAGCGCCTGTCGACGCTGGCGAATGCGCCGCGTGGCCTGGTCGGCCAACTCGCCCATGAAGATGAAATTGCCATTGCAGGCCCGTTGCTGCGCCACTCGCCGGTCATCGCCGAGAAGATGCTAATCGAAATTGCGTCCATGAAGGGCCAGGGTCATCTGCTGGCGATGGCGGAGCGGCCGACGCTTTCGGCCGAGCTCACCGACGTCATGATCGCCCGCGGCGACCGTGCGGTGGTCAGGCGCGCCGCCGGCAATGCGGGCGCGGCCTTTTCATCGGAAGGCTATTCGACGCTGATCAAGCGCGCCGGCCAGGACGGCGTGCTGACGATAAGGCTCGGCCAGCGCGACGATCTGTCACCTACGCAATTGAAGGAGCTGCTCTCCGGCTCCATCGACGTCATCCGTCGCCGCCTGTTCCAGGTCGTCAAGCCTGAGCGGCAGGCCGATATCAAGCAGGCAATGACGGCTATCACCGGCCCGTCCGAACGCGAGGAGCGACGCGACTTCGTGCCGGCGCAGCGCACGGTGCTGAAGCTCCACCGCGAAGGCGCGCTCGGCGAAGGCGCATTGCTCAACTTTGCCAGGGCCTTCAAATACGAGGAATCGATCGCCGCGCTGTCGGCGATGACCGGCGTCAAGATCGAAACCCTCGACCGCCTGATCAGCGGCGATCGCTACGATCCGATCCTGATCGCCGGCAAAGCCATCGATCTCGAATGGGCGGCGGTGCGCGCGCTGATCATCCTTCGGCTCGGTCCGAACCGGACGGCATCACCTGCCGAGATCGAAAGCGCGCGTGTGAATTACGTGCGCCTGATGCCCATGACCGCCCAGCGCGTCGTCGAGTTCTGGAAGACGCGGTAGCGATCTGCCTCGCTCGTCATTGCGAGGAGCCAACGTCGAAAACTCATCATGCCTTAGTGGGACTGAGCGTAGGGTGTCGCATTCATCAGCAGCACACCAAACAGAAGAACCAGATAGAGTATGGAAAACGCAAACAGACGACGAGCAGGCCGCCGTTGCTTATCGTCGCTCCGATGTACTTGCCATGAAAGAAAAACCATGATCGCCCCAAGGACCGCCGCAGCCGCGCCATAGATCGCTCCGGCGAACCCCAGCGCCCAAGGTAGCAGTGAGATCAGAACGAGAAAAACGCTGTAGAGAAGAATCTGGCGTTTTGTTTCGACCCCGCCGGCTACGACCGGCAGCATCGGCACGCCGGCCCTGGTATATTCTCCGGCAAGATTGAGCGACAGTGCCCAGAAGTGGGGTGGCGTCCAAAGGAAGATGATCAGGAACAGGATGAGCGGCTCGATCCCGCCATTTCCGGTGGCAGCAACCCAGCCGATCACCGGAGGGAGTGCGCCGGCAGCACCGCCAATGACAATGTTCTGCGGTGTTCGGCGCTTGAGCCACATTGTGTAGACGACGACATAAAAGAAAATTGTGAAAGCAAGCAGCGCAGCCGCGGCCAGGTTCAGCAAAGTGCCGAGAGCCAGAACGGCACACACGCCGAGCGTCAGTCCGAAAACCAATGCTTCCGAGCGAGATACGCGGCCGCCAGGAATGGGACGCATGGCGGTACGCGCCATCACCGCATCGATGTCGGCGTCGTACCACATATTGAGAGCACCTGCGGCGCCAGCTCCGGCAGCTATGCAAAGAATGGCAGCCATACCGGCGAATGGATCGATGTCGCCGGGCGCGACCATGAGACCGACGAGTGCCGTAAACACGACGAGCGACATGACGCGCGGCTTTGTCAGCGCGACATAATCCCCGACCGTGGCATACCTCCCGCGAAGGAGAATTGAACGATTGATTTGCATGAGACTGATGCCCCCCCTGTTGCAAGCGAGCTGGCGACGTGTTGAAGCACCTCCGATACGAAGCAAAGCTGATTACGTCGGGGAGGCGAAGAACAGGACCCGGATCAGGTGCGTGTAGTCGGATTCGAACACCATGATGGCCACGAACACCAGCACCAACACCGGCGGCAGCAGGATGGCGTAGACCAGGGCCAGCCGCTCCCAGGCCATATGCATGAAGACGGCGACGATCAGGCCCGCCTTCAACATCATGAACAACAGGATCAGGGACCATCTGAGATAGCCGTGTAAGCCGAAGTAGTCGACGAGATACGAGCAGGCGCTGAGGACGAACAACCAGCCCCAGACCACGAGATAGAGCTTGATCGGATGCTGCTGCCCCTTTTCGTGCGCGGCTGGAGCTGCGATTGCATCATGCGCATGGGTTTGCAGCGAAGGTTGTTGTGCTTCCAGATGTACTGCCACGTTTGTCATGCGCCGACCTCACCAAAGATAAAAGAAGGCAAAGATGAACACCCACACGAGGTCGACAAAGTGCCAGTAGAGGCCCATGATTTCGACGATCTCGTAGTGTCCCTTTCTGCTCGTGAAGAAGCCGCGCCTTGCGACGTCGAAGTCTCCCCGCCAGACCTTTCGCGCGATGGCGATCAGGAAAATCACGCCGAACGTCACGTGAGTGCCGTGGAATCCGGTGATCATGAAAAAGCTTGCACCAAACTGCGGTGCACCCCAGGGATTTTCCCAGGGCCGCACGCCTTCCATGATCAGCTTGGTCCATTCGAAGGCCTGCATTCCGACGAACGTTGCGCCAAGTGCCGCTGTGACCAGCATCAAGACTGCGGTTTTGACGCGATCGCGTCGGTAGCCGAAATTGACGGCCATCGCCATCGTCCCGCTGCTGCTTATCAGGACGAAGGTCATGATGGCGATCAGGATGAGGGGGATGTGATGTCCGCCAATCGTGAGGGCGAACACCTCGCTCGGATTCGGCCACGGCACGGTCGTGGACATTCGCGCCGTCATGTACGACAGCAGGAAGCAGCTAAAGATGAAGGTGTCGCTCAGGAGGAAGATCCACATCATGGCCTTCCCCCAAGAGACATTCTTGAAGGCGCGCTGATCCGACGACCAGTCGGCGGCGATACCCTTCCAGCCGGCAGTCTGCGCAGGCGATTTTCCAGGGTTTGTCAGCACCGTCTCTGCCATCTGGTCTCTCCCTAGCTGAGCAGCCGGCGACAGATGTCGACGAAATCGTCGGTCCAGCCCGTCAACAGACCAAGCAAGACCAGCCAGACCAACAGCAGGAAATGCCAGTAGATCGTGCAGAGCTCCACACTCAGGCGCACCTGGGGCATCTCAGCGCCGCGCCACACCTTGGCAGTGGTTCTGCCGAGCGCCACCAGACCGCCCATCAGGTGCAACCCGTGCGCCGCTGTAATCATGTAGAAGAAGGAATTGGCTGGATTGGACGCGATGAAATAGCCCGCGGCCCTTAGCTGTTGCCACGCCAGCAGTTGCCCAACCAGGAATGTTACGGCAGACGCTCCCCCAGCGCACAGGCCGACGATTACACCGTCCATGTTGTTTCTGTGCGCGGCCACGTATGCCCATTGCAGCGCGACACTGCTTACGACCAGGACGCCAGTGTTGAACCACAGCAGCCCCGGCACGGGCAGCGCCCGCCAGTCCACCATGTTCATGCGCATGGAATAAGCGCTCATGAAGAGCGCGAATAACGAACTGGCGACCGCGAGAAACACTCCCAGTCCGATCTTCGCCGCCGGCAGGGTCATTGCTCCCGTGCCCGGGAAGTGATCGATCGAACCTTCTTCCAGCCAGGGTTTGGCTGTCAGCCGTTGCTGCGACAGCCACCATCCGATGATCACCGCTATCACAGCCATGAACAGGATGATGGCGCTCACGTCGCGGCTCCCTGGACGGCCCGTGTCGCCGGCGGCTGGTTCTGCGGAATGAAATCTTCCTTGGCACCTGGCACGCTGTAATCATACGCCCAGCGATAGACCACCGGGAGCTCCTTGCCCCAGTTGCCGTGTCCGGGCGGAGTCTCCGGCGTCTGCCACTCCAGTGTTGTCGCCCGCCATGGATTGCCTCCGGACGGACGGCCCTTGAAATAGCTCCAGACAAGATTGAACAGGAACACCATCTGGGCGAAGCCCACGATCAAAGCCACAACGGTGATAAAAGCGTTGAGCGCATGGACCGACGGCGTGATGAACGTCGCTTCGCCAAGGTCGTGATAACGGCGCGGGACTCCCTGCAGCCCAAGATAATGCATCGGGAAGAAGATCAGATAGGCACCGAGGAACGTGACCCAGAAATGAAACTTGCCCATCCAATCGTCCATCATCCGTCCCGTTACCTTGGGGTACCAATGATAGATCGCGCCCAGCACAACCATGATCGGCGCCACGCCCATCACCATGTGGAAATGCGCGACAACGAACATGGTATCCGAAAGCGGGACATCGACGACGACGTTACCGAGGAAGAGGCCGGTGAGCCCGCCGTTAACGAACGTGATGATGAAGCCGAGGGCAAACAGCATCGGGACTGTGAGATGAATGTCACCGCGCCACAGGGTCAGCACCCAGTTATAGACCTTGATGGCGGTGGGGATGGCGATGATGAGCGTCGTCGTGGCGAAGAAGAACCCGAAAGTCGGGTGCATGCCGCTCACATACATGTGGTGCGCCCATACGATGAAGCTGAGCGCGCCGATCGCCACGATCGCCCAAACCATCATGCGATAGCCGAAGATGTTTTTTCGCGCATGCGTGCTGATCAGATCGGACACGATGCCGAAGGCCGGAAGTGCGACGATGTAGACCTCCGGGTGACCGAAGAACCAGAACAGGTGCTGGAACAGGATCGGGCTGCCGCCGCCATACTTCAACTGCTGACCCATCTCGACGAGGGCCGGCATGAAGAAACTGGTTCCCAGCAAGCGGTCGAACAGCATCATGACAGAGGCGACGAATAGCGCCGGGAAGGCCAGCAGCGCCATGACGGTTGCCGTGAAGATGCCCCACACCGTCAGGGGCATGCGCATCAACGTCATGCCGCGCGTGCGCGCCTGCAGCACGGTTACCACGTAGTTCAGCCCGCCCATGGTGAAGCCGATGATGAACAGGATCAGGGAGGTCAACATGAGAATGATGCCCCAATCCTGTCCTGGAGTGCCGGAGAGAATCGCCTGCGGCGGGTAGAGCGTCCAGCCTGCACCGGTCGGGCCGCCGGGCACGAAAAACGTCGAGGCCAGCACTAGGACCGCAAGCAGGTAGACCCAGTAGCTCAACATGTTCACATAGGGGAAGACCATGTCCCGGGCGCCGACCATCAGCGGGATCAGGTAGTTGCCGAAGCCTCCAAGGAACAACGCCGTGAGCAGGTAGATCACCATGATCATGCCGTGCATGGTGATGAACTGGAGGTATTGGTTCGCATCAATGAAGGAGAATGTGCCAGGAAATCCCAATTGCAGCCGCATCAGCCACGACAGCACCAAAGCCACTAGCCCGATTGCCGTCGCCGTCAGCGAGTACTGGATGGCGATGACTTTGGCGTCCTGCGAAAAGACGTACTGCGTCCACCAGCTTTTGGGATGATAGAGCTCAACCTCCGGCACTTCGGCAGGCGGAACGTCTGCGATTCTGTCATACGGGACATCGACCATCGACTTACCTCCCGGTCGCTTCTTCCATCAGGGCGCGATCGGAGAGTCTTGCGCGCCCAATATATCTTCTTCGAAGCAGCGTTTCTTATTTGCCGCCGGATTCGTACGTTGCCCTTTTAACGGCGCTTCGGCCTGACAATTCCGCAAACGTCTTCTGCTTCTCCAGCCAGGCCCGATAGTCGCTCTCTTCGTCGACGATGACTTTGGCGCGCATCTGCGCGTGCGCAGCGCCGCATAATTCGGCGCAGAGAACATCAAACGTTCCGGTTCGGATCGGGGTCATCCAGAAATAGGTGACCATGCCCGGGACCATGTCCATCTTGGCGCGGAACTCGGGCACATAGAAATCGTGCAGCACATCAAGGGAGCGAAGCAAAACCTTGACCGGCTTCCCGACGGGCAGGTGCAAGTCGTCACTTGCGATGACAACGTCGTCCTGCCCATGCTTATCGTCGGGGTTCAAGCCCATCGGGTTGTCGGAGCTGACGTAGCGAACATCGGTTGTACCCATCCGGCCGTCCTTGCCGGGGAGGCGGAAGCTCCAGTTCCATTGCTGGCCCATGACTTCGATTTCGGTAGCGTCTGCAGGAACCGTAACGAACTGGTGCCAGACCACCAGGCCGGGCGCCAACATGGCTCCAACGCCGATGGCGGTCCCTACTGTGAGCCACCACTCGAGCCTTTTGTTTTCGGGATTGTAGGCTGCCTGCCTTCCCTCCTTGTGATGGAAGCGGAAGACGCAATAGGCCATGAAAGCGATGACCGCGAAGAAGACCGCCCCGGTGATCCAGAAGGTTATGTTGATCGTGTCGTCAATGTAGCGCCAGTTGGTGGCGATCGGCGTCCACCACCACGGGCTGTAGATGTGAAACAGCACCGAGCCGACGGCGACCATAAGCAGTACGATAGCGACAGCCATCCCTCATTCCTCCTTGCCATCAAAGGCAACGGAGACGAATCAAAGGGCGGAGCCCGCATCTCTCTCGATGGCTGACTTCACATGCGCCATCGCAGTGCGTCTTGCCTCGCCCACTTTGACCGGTCGCGACATCCAAACGTGGCACCGAGCACACGTTACGACCGGTTCCATTCAGATCTGGGGCGTCAGAAATGAGGATGGTACGCGTCGGGGCTGTCGTCAATAGGTCACTTGAGCGTCGGACGCTGCGCGGATGCCGCGAGCTGCCCAGCGTCGGCTGCAATCGTTGATGATGACGCAGCGCGAAATGCCCGCGAACGTGCACAGTTCACCGAACCGTGAGCGCTGTCTGGGTACCATAGCGCTAAGCTTGTTGGGCAGGTCGCGACAAGTTTCGTCCGGCTAAGCTCCTTCGTTGGACCAGGGTTTGCCGTACTCGGCTCGGTCGCGTTCCCGCAGAGGGTGACACGCGTGCCTGGAAAGCGCGTCGTTTCGCCGCCGCGACTTTCAGCACGGGAGGGTGCGTCCATGGCCACTGTGTATTCCGACAATATCTCAAGAGTTGCACGGCACGTATTCGGCGACGCCGCCACATATCCCGTTCGTAAAATCAAACTATCCGACCTGCGCGAGGCGCTGCGCCTGGGCTGGGAAGACTTCAGCGCAATGCCAAGTCACGCGGTTGTCCTGTGCGTGATTTATCCCGTTCTCGGTATTTTCCTGTTCAGGCTGGTCCTTGGCTATTCGGTATTGCCGCTGCTATTTCCGCTGGCAGCCGGGTTTGCCTTGATTGGACCCTTTGCCGCGATTGGTCTCTACGAGCTCAGCCGCCGCCGCGAGCGCGGCGAGGAAGTCGGCGCATGGGATGCATTTTCCGTGCTGCGCGCTCCGGCTTTCGGTGCCATGATCGAACTCGGCGTGCTCCTGCTCGTTCTGTTCGGGGCCTGGATCGGCGCAGCGAACGCAATCTACGTTGAGATCTTCGGCCACGCTCCGGCCGCGAGCATCCCTGACTTTGCAACGCGCGTGCTGACGACGCCGGACGGATGGTCGCTCATCATCATTGGTTGCGGCGTCGGTTTTCTGTTCGCGGTCGTGGCGCTGTGCGTTAGCGTTGTGTCGTTTCCGTTGATGCTCGACCGCCATGCGACTGCGATTGACGCGATCCGGACCTCGCTGCGGGTCGTGATGAAGAATCCGGTTGAAATGGCCGGATGGGGACTGATTGTTGCGGCGCTGCTGGTGCTTGGTTCGTTGCCGGTCTTCGTCGGTCTCGCGGTCGTTCTGCCGGTGCTTGGTCATGCCACCTGGCATCTGTACCGAAAAGTGGTGGAGCCGGATTCCAATCCGCCACAGCAACAGCCTCGCCTGCGGAAAGGGCACCGCTACGCGGCGGATTTCCCGGCCAATCTCTTCCCGTGGAGCCGCGAGCGCTAGCGCGTAACGGTGGAATAGAACGGCATATCGCGCCGTTGAGCGGCCTTCGCCCGTCGGGGGCCGCGCAGCGCCGCGGCTAACCCGGGGTGACCGCGATCGCGTTCATCCCGGGGTGACGGACCATAAGCTTGCTTCATCAGGCTCTAGAAATTGGCCCCCGATACCAACAGGACTCCACCGAGGACCATAAGGAGAAGGCCCGGCCAATTCTCGCCAAGCCCCAAGAATCGCACGCTGCGCTGTGGCGGCTCCAACGTCTGGCGGGCCGGTCTGGCGGAATCCCGGCCGCTAAGCGGTCCCCGCCAAATAGTGGTGCGCGCCATATACAGGAGTCCGCCGATAACGAGGAGCGCGCCAAGTCCCATCAGGACCATTACCGCCTCTCAATTCGTCGCCCCGCAAGGGTTGGACTCAAGCATCCAGGCTCAAAAAGGTTCCGGCCAAGCGCTGTGGTTTAGCGGGCCGGCCGCTCCGTACCACGTAATCCAGGTCTATGGGCACACGCCCGCTAGCCGACACGCCGAAACCGCAGATACGCCGCCACTCTTCCCTCGCGTTCGGCTTTGCGGCCGTAGCGCGTCATGGTGTAGCCGTCCCAGGGTTTTTGCCAGTCGGCGGCACGCTCGGCGGTCCAGACAAAATCCGGCGAGCGCATCAGATGCGCCAGCGTCCAGGCGCAGTAATCGTCGATGTCGCTGACGAAGCGGAATTCACCGCCGTCCTTGAGAATGCGCGCCATCGCCTTCACCGTTGCGTCCTGCACGAAGCGCCGCTTCCAGTGCCGCCGCTTCGGCCAGGGATCGGGATGGATCAGGTCGATCCGCGTCAGCGAGCGCGGCGGCAGCCAGGCCAGCAATTCCGCGGCGTCGCCGGCATAGAGCCTGATATTGCCGATGTTGTGTGCTTCGATCTGCGTCAGGATCTTGGCCATGCCGTTTACATACGGCTCGCAGCCGATGAATCCGATGTTCTGATAGGCCTGCGCTTCCGCGATCAGATGTTCGCCGCCGCCGAACCCGATCTCGAGCCTGACATCCGTAGCTCGGCCATCGAACAGATCGGCAAGCCGCTCTGGCGCAGGCGTCGCAATGTCGAGCGCGAGATGCGGCAGCAGTTTGTCGATCAGGTCGGCCTGATGGATGCGGAGCTTGTGGCCCTTGCGGCGGCCGAAGAACGAACCGTGCGCATGCGTAGCCGCGCCGTCATCCGGCGGTGCGTCGCGGTCGCCGGTGTCGCGCGGGGCGGTCATCATCGCAGCGTCTGATAGAGACGGTACAACAGCCGCGCCCTCGGCTCGATCGAGGAGACGTACATCTGCTCGTAATGGGTATGCGCGCCCCGGCCGTCGACGCCAAGGCCGTCGAGGGTTGCGGTATGCGGCGCTGTGAAATTGCCGTCGGAGCCGCCGCCGGTCGAGGTGTCGACCAGATCGAAGCCGATCTCCGCCGCAATCGCCCTGGCATGCTCGTAAAGCGCCGCGCCGGCATTGCTCTTTTCGTAAGGCGGACGGTTCAGCTCGCCGATCACCTTGACGGTGACGCCTGCGCTGCGCGATTTCAGATTGAGGATCTTCGCAACGAGTTCGTCGGAATCGGCCATCGTCGGCACGCGCAAATCGACCTCGGCATAGGCCTCTTCCGCGACTACGTTCGGCTTGGTGCCGCCGCGGACAACTCCGACATTGACGGTGATACCGCGTGCAAGATCGTTCATCGCCTCCAGCGTTTGAATGACATTGCCGAGTTCGCGGATGGCGCTGCGGCCATCTTCCGGCCGGGTGCCGGCATGCGAGGGCACGCCCTTGATGAAGACATCGAAGCGACCGACGCCCTTGCGTCCGGTGACGATCTTGCCGCCGTCGCGTGCCGGTTCGGTGACCAGCACATATTTGGCCTTGCGGCCCTCGGCCTCGATCAGCGCGCGCGAGGTCGGGCTGCCGATCTCTTCATCGGAGACATAGAGCTGCGTGATGCCGAGCGGCGGCCGCGCACTGTCGGTGCAGACTTGCCGAAACGCATGATAGGCGAGATAGGCGCCGCCCTTCATGTCGTAGATGCCCGGGCCGAATGCGCTGTCACCCTCGATCCGGAATGGCAGCCGCTCGATGAAGCCAAGTGGATGCACCGTATCGAGATGGCTCAGTACCAGGATGCCCGGTTCGTCTCGTCCCCATAACGAGCGCGCCGCCAGGTGATCGCCGCAGCCGGAGTGGCCGGCGATCCGCTCCACCATCGCGGGCAGGCCGCGATAGCCTTCAGCGACGAGGTCGGCGAGCTTGTTGACCTGCTCAGGCGCTTCGGTCGGGCTCTCGATTTCGACCCAGCGGCGAATGCCCTCGAGGATCGGCGCGGAATCGAAGGGATTTTTTATCGTCATGTCGTATCCGATACGGTGTCATGTCCCGATGCGCAATTGCACATCGTGGACCCGCGCCGATGCGGGCGCGAAATGACGGCATATTCCGGAATACGAAATTCTCAATCGGTGCGGGACAAAAATCAACGCGGGTCCGGGCCGTCGCGCGACGCGATCTGCTCGACCAATTCGACGATGGAGCGGCGCATTTTGGAATCGGTGATGCGGGTGAACGCGCGTGTCAGCGCCAGCCCCTCCGATGTCGCGAGGAAATCGGACACGTAGGCCGGAGAGGCACCGTCGCCAAATCCGTCCGGATTCGCTATGCCGCTCGGCCCGCCATCGAACAGAAACGACACCGGCACCTGCAAAATCTCCGAGATTTGCTGCAGGCGGCTGGCGCCGACCCGGTTGGTGCCCTTTTCGTATTTCTGAACCTGCTGGAATGTGAGGCCGAGCGCTTCGCCCAGCTTTTCCTGACTCATGCCCAGCATGATGCGGCGCATCCGGACGCGGCTGCCGACATATTTGTCGACCGGATTGGGCGCTTTGGTGGACATCTGCATCACTCCTAGGATTGCGCGCCGGGCATGAGGCAGTGGAAATTCGCAGTGGAAATTCTATGCCTCAGGCGCGCCGGTACCGTCATATCCTGCTCGGAGGATCGGGTAGAATTGCGGACGATCTGAGCAACGGAAGTGACTGGTTGTCGTTTTTGGCTTGCAAGCGCAGAAAGCGAATCACAGGCTGTCTGTCAACTGGTGGAACCGCGCACGCAGCTTTTTTAGTAAACCCGTGACAACTCGGTCATGTGTAAATCTCAGGCAGCGTGCTTCGCAACGCGGCGTCTGACGACGACCAACAAGGCTGCGGCCACAATCACAGCCGCGGGGATATCTCCAAGGCGAGCATAAACGGTCGGCGACAGCGCGAACGGCAGGCTGGCATCCAGCACGCCTTCGATGCCGAGGTCGAGCTGTGCCACAATTCGCCCCGAGGGATCGATCACCGCCGAGATGCCGGTGTTGGCGGCGCGCACCATCGGCAGACCTTCCTCGATCGCACGCAGCCGCGCCTGCTGCAGGTGCTGGTAGGGGCCCGTTGAATTTCCGAACCAGCCGTCATTGGTCAGGTTGACGATCCAGCCGGGGCGGTCGTCACGCGCTGCAACATTTCCGGGAAAAATCGCCTCATAACAAATCAACGGTAGCGCGCGCGGCGCATTCGGTATCTCCATCGCGCGGCGCCGCGTGCCCGGAATGAAGCCGCCGTGGACTTTTGTAAGCTGCACGAATCCGAGCTTCTCCATCCATTCTTGAAACGGCAGATACTCGCCGAACGGCACCAGATGCAGCTTGTCGTAGACCGACAGCACGCCGCCGTCATGGTCGATCACATAGATCGAATTGTAGGCGCGCGAGACACGCACGCCGGGCGGGGTGTCCGGAGCGCGCACCGAGCCGGTCATCAGCACCGTGCCCTTGGGCAGGAGCTCGGCGATCTGTGCCATCGCGTCGGCTTCGCGCGTCAGGAAAAACGGGAAAGCCGATTCCGGCCAAATCAGGATCTGCACGTCGCGCACGCCGGTGGACTGTGGGCCTGAAGCGCGGTCGGACAAAGCAAGGTATTTCTGCATCACCTCCGCTTTGGCGCCATAGTTGAATTTGACGTCCTGCTGCAGGTTCGGCTGCATGATACGGAGCTTGACCTTGGTCAGGGCCGTCGGCTGCAGCGACAGCCGCGCAGCGCCGTAAATTCCCATCGCCACGAGCAGCAAGAGCGCCGCCACCGGCGCGATCCAGGGCTTGCGGCCGCGCGATGAACCGTCGATCAGCGCCGCCGGGCTGGCAAAGATCGCAACGCTGAGGAAGGTCATGCCCCACAGCCCGATCAGCGACGCCGCCTGCGCCAGCGCCAAGGGCTCCGACAGCGCATAGCCGAAGGCATTCCAGGGAAATCCCGATAGCAGATAGCCGCGCAGCCATTCGCTGACGGTGAGCCCGATCGCGAGCGCCAGAACCCGCGACGCGTCCCGCGTCCAGATCAGCCGCGCCAGCGCGAAGCCGAGCGCCGGAAACAAGGCGAGATAGGCCGGCAGGCCGAGCACTGCGAACGGCATCATCCAGGCAAAGGTCGGGGCGTCGACCAGGAAGGCGTTGCCGATCCAGTAGAGCCCGGGCACGAAATAGCCGAGCCCGAACCAGAAGCCCGCCATCGCCGCCGCTGGCACCCCGCGCCATTTTCCCGCCGCCGCGCCGTCGATCAGCCAGACCACGACCGGAAACGTCACAAACAGCACCGGCCAGGCGTTGAACGGCGCCATCGAAAGAGCCGACATGGCGCCGGCGACGAGCGCGAGCGCCGCGCGCTTCCAGCCCCAGGCCAGGATGATCGAAAGTCCCGCGGCGCGGAATTTGCTGGTTGAGATCACTGCGAGCCGGCTCCATCGCCGGAAGGCGGCGGCGTATTGTCATTGGTCGGCGGCGCGCTGGTGTCGGGCGCGGCCTCGCGGCGGCTTCGCTCGCGCGTCGCGCGCGGCGCGGGGCGCTCTTTCCGGATCCCGATCCGCAGCCGTTTGACCCGCCGCGGATCGGCATCGAGCACCTCGATCTCGAAATTGCCCGGGCCCGCAATCACCTCGCCCCGCACCGGCAGGCGGCCGACCTGCGCCACGAGATAGCCGCCAAGCGTCTCGACTTCCTCGCCGGCCTCGCCGGTGACGAATTCCTCGCCGATCATCTTGCGCGCATCCTCGAGGCTGGCGCGGGCATCGGCGATGAAGGCGTTATCTCCTTGGCGGACGATCGATGGCGGCTCATCGCTGTCGTGCTCGTCGTCGATCTCGCCGACGATCTGCTCGACGATGTCCTCGATCGAGACCAGCCCGTCGGTGCCGCCATATTCGTCCACCACCAGCGCCAGGTGGATGCGCGAGGCCTGCATCTGCGCCAGCAAATCGATCGCCCGCATCGACGGCGGCACGTACAGGAGCTTGCGGATGATGTTGGCCTCGGCCAGAGGCATTGCGAGGTCGACCGCGCGCAGGTCGAGCCCCGCCGGGAACGGCTTCTTGCGCTTGGGCTTGGTGGTGTCGCCGACGCGCGCCTTCGCGGTCATGAACGCCAGCAGGTCACGGATGTGAACGATGCCTTCGGGGTCATCGAGGGTTTCGTTGTAGACCACGAGCCGCGAATGCGCCGCGCTCTCGAACAGGCTCATTAATTCGCCGAGCGGAATATCTCGCTTGACGGCGACGATGTCGGCGCGATGCACCATCACGTCGGCGATGCGCCGCTCGTTGAGACCGAGGATGTTGCGCAGCATGGTGCGCTCGATGGCGGAGAAGCCGGCATCGTCAGGAGTGGACGTATCGAGCACCACCTGAAGATCGGCGCGCACCGATCCCCCCCTCCAGCCGAACAGCGTGCGGATCGCCCGTATCAGCCAGCTTTCGGCGGTCGGACGCAGAACCTCGCCTTCCTGCACCACCACCGGCAGGTTGCGCATGTTGCGCGGGTTGTCCTGTATCGGGTCGGAGTCCGGCATTTCAGTCCATCCGCTCCCGATCCGCATACGGATCGGGAATGCCGAGCTGCGCGAGTATCTCCCGTTCGAGATCCTCCATGGCCTCGGCATCGTCGTCCTTCTCGTGGTCGTACCCGATCAAATGCAGGAACCCATGAACCGCAAGATGGCTGAGGTGATGATCGAACGGCTTTTCTTCGTCATCGGCCTCCTTCCGGGTGGTCTCATAGGCGATGGCGATATCGCCGAGCATACGCGGCGCGTCGGCAGGCGCCCCCGCGGTCGGCTGCAGCGCCGGAAACGACAGCACGTTGGTGGGTTTGTCGATGCCGCGCCAGTTGCTGTTCAGCGTGCGGATTCCGGCATCGTCGGTCAGCATGACCGCAAGTTCCGTATCGCCGACGTCGGCATCGGCGATTTCGGCCGCCGCATTGATGGCGCGATGGATCACCGCCTCGGCCTCCGGCTCGGTCTGCCAGCCATCGGCGACGACGAGTACTTCGGTGAGAGGAAGGACGGACGACACGAGCGTTCCAGCGGTTTGCATTGCAATGTTGCGGTTGCGCCCCGGCCTGCCGGCGGCAGGTCCGGGCGCGAAGAGTTTGCGGTCAAGATTTTCCGGTTGCCGGTTTCTGCGGCAATCCCTCATAGGCGGCGACGATCCGCGCCACCAGTTCATGGCGGATGACGTCTTCCGCGGTGAATTTCACCTGCGCAATGCCGTCGACGTTGTCGAGCAGCTTGCAGGCTTCGGCAAGCCCCGAAGCCTGTCCGTTCGGCAGGTCGACCTGCGATGGATCGCCGGTGACGATCATGCGGCTGTTCTCGCCGAGCCGGGTCAAGAACATCTTCATCTGCATCGATGTGGTGTTCTGCGCTTCGTCGAGGATGATCACGGCATTGGTCAGGGTGCGGCCGCGCATGAAGGCCAGCGGCGCGATCTCGATTTCTCCGCCCTGCAATGCACGTTCCACCACTCGCGCGTCCATCAGGTCGTACAGCGCGTCATAGATCGGCCTCAAGTAAGGATCGACTTTTTCGCGCAAGTCGCCCGGCAGGAAGCCGAGTCGCTCGCCGGCCTCGACCGCAGGCCGCGACAGGATGATGCGATCGACTTCCTTGCGTTCGAACAATTGCGCGGCATGCGCCACCGCAAGCCAGGTCTTGCCGGTGCCGGCCGGGCCGATGCCGAACACCAGCTCGTGGCGTTTCAGTGCGCGGATGTAGGAATCCTGCGCCGCGGTGCGGGCGCGCACCGGACGCTTGCGCAGGTTGATGGTCTCGAACGAGGGCTTTGCGGTCTTGGCGTCGAACTCGAACAGCGATCCCTGCGCGAGGACGGCGCGGATCGCGCCTTCGACTTCGCCCTGCGAGAGGTCGTGGCCTTGCACGGCCTGTGAATAGAGCGTCTCCAGCACGCGCCGTGCGGCATCGCAGCCGTCACGCGAGCCGGCGATGGTGATGTGGTTGCCGCGGGAATCGACCACAACGTTGAGCCGCCGTTCGACCAGCGCCAGGTTCTGGCCGTAAGGGCCGACGAGGGCGGAAGCGGCGCGGTTGTCGTCGAAATCAATGACGACCTGGGTCTCGGGCGGAATTTGCATGTCGCGATCAAATTTGCGGCTGGGAGCGAGCGAAGATGAATCCGATGCGCTTTTTGGCAAGGGTTCAGGCTCCCATGATCTTTTGAGAAGAATTGGTCAATTGAGAAGAATCGGTCACGTGTGAAACAGGTGATGGGATAGCGCGCGCAGAGGTATCAGCGAGTTCGCCGAGCAGGCTGTAACGCTCCAGGCTCTCGATCCTGACCGGCAGCACCTGTCCGATGATGTCGGGCGAGGCAAACACATGCGCGGGCTGAAGATAGGCGGTGCGGCCGACGATCTGGCCGAGATTGCGGGCTGTGCGTTCGAACAGCACATCGACGGTGTTGCCAATCATGGCCCTGTTGAAGGCCGATTGCTGACTGTCGATCAATTCCTGGAGCCGCACCAATCGCTCGTCCATTTCAGCCGCTGACACCGTCTCCCGCATGTCCGCCGCCGGCGTGCCGGGCCGCGGCGAATATTTGAACGAATAAGCCGCAGCGTATCCGATTTGCGTGACAAGCGCGAGGGTCGCGGCAAATTCTCCCTCGGTTTCGCCCGGAAAACCGACGATAAAATCCGATGAAAATGCAATATCTTGGCGCGCCGAGCGAAAACGGTCGATGACGCGGCGGTAGTCATCGGCGGTATGCCTGCGGTTCATGGAAGCAAGAACGCGGTCGGAGCCGGACTGCACCGGAAGGTGGACGAACGGCATCAGGCCTGCGAGATCGCGATGCGCGGCAATGAGCGAATCGTCGACGTCGCGGGGGTGGCTGGTCGAATAGCGCAGCCTCACGATGCCCTCGATTTCCGCCAGGCGATGCAACAGTCTGCCGAGCGGCCAGGTCCGGCCATCGGGGCCGTCGCCATGATAGGCGTTGACGTTCTGCCCGATCAGGGTGATCTCGCGCACGCCATTATCGGCCAGGCGCTTCACGTCGTCGACGATCTTTGCGACCGGGCGCGAGACTTCCGCGCCGCGCGTATAGGGCACCACGCAGAAGGTGCAGAACTTGTCGCAACCTTCCTGCACGGTGACGAAAGCGGAGATGCCACGCGCGCGGATCGCATCCGGCTTGGGGGCGGGGAGAAAGCCGAATTTGTCCTCGACCGGAAATTCGGTTTCCAGCGCGCGACCTTCGCTCTTCGCGCGCGCCAATAGCTGCGGCAAGTGGTGATAGCTTTGCGGCCCGACCACGACGTCAACCGTCGGCGCGCGGCGGATGATCTCTTCGCCCTCGGCTTGCGCGACACAGCCGGCAACCGCAATGCGCATCTCGCGCCCGCTGCGTGCCGCCTCGTCCTTGGCGATGCGCAGCCGGCCGAGTTCGGAGTAGACCTTTTCGGACGCCTTTTCCCTGATGTGGCAGGTGTTAAGGATCACCAGATCCGCATCGTCAGCGCTTTCAGTCTCGACAAAGCCCTCGCCCGCCAGCGTATCCACCATGCGTTGCGCATCGTAGACGTTCATCTGGCAGCCATAGGACTTGATATGCAGCTTGCGCGGCGGCTTCATGGAACCTTGGGTATCGGGCTTGAGTGGCGCCAATCCGGCGCGCGGGGCTTAAGTATAGGCTAAAGGGCCGGAAATCCAGCGTGATAAGCGTCATTTTCGAGGCAAAGGCGCGCGTTTGCTCCATCGCAAAGCACGGCGAACCAGAAGAAAGTTGGTACCGGCGATTACAACATGACCCTACCAGCGGGAAACCTGCTATGCCCGATAAAGACATGAGCACAGCGTTCCCGCTGCATATTCAACAGTCCGTCCACTTGCCCGTTACGCGCCGCTACGAAAGCCAAGAATCAAGAGCGATGATCCAAGGCCATTGCCAGTTTTGCGCACCCGGCAACCTGACGCTCACTTGACTCCCAGGACGTCCTTGAGTTCTGCCGCTTTCTTCATGCACCCTGGTTCGTCGCCAGCCTCAGACATCTTGCGGGCTTCGGCCATCAGTTGGTTGGCATGTTCGGTGCGCTGGGTGCTGCTCTTGCTAGTGACTTGCTCCTGATGCGGTGAAGTGGGCTGCACGGCCGCTGCCGTTGATCCGGTGGTTTCAGGCTCAGCGCTCTTTTGCTTACCGGCCAGAACCTCTTCTTGGTGCTTGGTCCCCGGCGTTCCCGATTCGCTCGGGCTCGCGCCCGTCCCCGCGGCAACGACGTTCGGTTCCAGCGCCTTCAGTTCCTGGTTACAATCAGCAAACGCTGGCGACGCGAGGATAAGGGCGAATGCTGCTGCGGTCACTATGCGTGTAGACATCTGAACCTCCTGCTTGAGGTTGTCTCTCGCTCGAAATGAGGGATACAACAAAACGTCCGCAGATATTCAGTGGTTCCTTACGTACCGAAGGTGTCGATAAAGATCCTGCTTTATGGAGCAAAGCAGACATTGACCGATTCTCAGTACACAGCCCGGTTCGGTGTTGCCTTAACCCCGATTTTCTCAATAAGCCCGGGCAATTGCCGCATATCGTCGAACGTCGCGATGGCCCCGGCTGCGCGCAGCATCTCGGCATAGCCCGGCTGGCAATGGCTGCCGCCGTGAAAACCGAGCACGGTCATGCCAGCGGCGCGGCCGGCGGTGACGCCGGGAACGCTGTCCTCGATCACGACGCAGTGTTCCGGAACAACGTTCATCTGTCCGGCCGCGAACAGAAAAAGGTCCGGTGCGGGTTTGCCGTTAGAGACCTGTGAGGCCGAAAAAATATTCGGCGCAAACCGATCATAGAGCCTGGTGCGGCCGAGGCTAATTCGCATGCGTTGATGCGAGCCGCTCGATGCCACGCAGACCGGCTGGGTGATGGCATCGAGCGCGCTGTGAATGTGCGGTATCGGTTTCAGATCGGCTTCGAACGTCCGGTGCAGCTCATCCCGCAATTGCAGATGAAAATCGTCGGGCAGGGCGCGGCCGAGTTCGGCCTCGACTTCGAGGTTGGCCTGGCGCGTCGAGCGGCCGAGGAAGCGGTGAAACACCTGCTCCGACGTGATCGGATAGCCGTGGCGGCTGAGAATTTCCGCATGCGCGCGGCACGAAATGACTTCGCTGTCGACCAGCACGCCGTCGCAGTCGAAGATGACCAGATCGAAGTTCGGGTTCAAGTTGGCACGCGATCAGGATTTGTCGTCGTCGAGCGGCACGCAATAAAGCTCCAGCCGGTGGTCGACCAGTTTGTAGCCGAGCTTGCGGGCGATCTCGGCCTGCAATTTCTCGATCTCCTCGGAGGTGAACTCGATCACCTTGCCGTCGCGCAGATTGATCAGATGATCGTGGTGACTGTCAGGCATTTGCTCGTAGCGTGCGCGGCCCTCGCGGAAATCGTGCCGCTCGATAATGCCGGCATCCTCGAACAGCTTGACGGTGCGATATACCGTCGAGATCGAGATCTTGTCGTCGACCGCGACGCAGCGCCGGTAAAGCTCCTCGACATCCGGATGGTCGGCGGATTCCGCGAGCACACGCGCAATCACCCGGCGCTGTTCGGTCATGCGCATGCCGGTGGCGGCGCAGCGAGCTTCGATGCCGGTATTTTTTTGCGCAGACGGGGATTTCAGTACGGGCATGACCTTGGGGCCTTGAGGAACACGTTGGGCTGTTGTGCCAACCTCCACATATTACGACAAGTCACGCCGCATCAGAAGCGCATTCAATTGCTCCCCGCCGGGCTGCTGATAGTAGCGTTCCCGGCGGCCGACGACCTCGAAGCCGGCCCATTCGTACAGCCGCCGCGCCGGCTGATTATTTTCTTCGACCTCGAGGAACACCTTGCGCACGCCGCGGCCGGCGAGATGGCCGAGATGCGTCAGCAACAGGTTGCGTGACAGACCACGGCCACGCTCAGTCGCGTCGATGGCGATCGACAATAGCTCCGCCTCATCGGCCGCCATGCGCGACACCGCAAAGCCGATGATCTTGCGCCCGAGTCTGAGACGGTGCACGAGCGTGTTGCGCTCGGTCAGCATCACCTCGAATTCGCCTTCGCCCCAGCCGCGGTGAAACGATGCGCCGTGCAGTTGCGCCAAACGTGCCGCATCGCGTGGAATGGCCGGTTCGATCACCGAAGTGCCGCCGCCCCACCATTCGGTCAACCATGTCATCATGATGCCGGCGGCTGCGATGCGTCGGATAACGGACTTCTCGGCGGCTTGGCGTCAGGCGCGCGCAGATAATAGGGCCGTGCCGGTGAGCTCTCGGGATTGACCGCGGCGCCCAGCCACGCCACCCAGGCGATGTCGGGCGCGGCCTGCTGATTGATTTTGAAAGGCTGCGGCGCACCGGCCGGCCAGCGCTCGGCCAGAATATTGGCCGCATTGCCGACCAGATGCGGCGTGCCGAAGCGCGCCGCATCGAGCGCTTCGGCGATCGGCGCCACCTTCGGCTTGACCAGCGAACTGCCGTCGCCGCCCAGCACCTGGAAATAGACGTGATCATGCCGCGCATCGATCGCGGCGATGACGGGATGTTCGCTGCTCTCGCTGACGATGGGGGCGGCAAACACCGTCAGTGTCGTTACGCCCACCACCGGTTTGCCGGCGGCGAGGGCAACGCCGCGGGCGGCGGACAGGCCGACACGCAATCCGGTAAAGCTGCCTGGACCGGTCGTCGCGGCGACGCGGTCGAGCGCGGCAAAGGTAACGCCGGACGCCTTCATGACGCGCGCGATCAGCGGCATCAGCGCCTCGGCATGACCGCGCTTCATCGCCTGCGATTCCCGGGCAATCACACCGCCCGCGCTGGTGTCGAGCACGGCCGCGGCGCAGGCATCGAGCGCGGTATCGATGGAAAGGATTAGCATGAGGAGAGGTATAGCAGAGCCGCAATCATTGCGTCATGTCTTGCGGCGCCGTAGCTGCGTAGGGTGGGCAAAGCCAACGGGTCGCGCGAATGCGCGCCCGATGACAGGCTCCGCGTGCCCACCGTCTGATTATGCGGATGAATCATGGTGGGCACGGCGCGAAAGCGCGCCTTTGCCCACCCTACGGCGCCTTCACATCGGCCGGACTTCGACCACGTCGGGCACGAAATGCCGCAACAGATTCTGGATGCCGTGCTGCAACGTCGCCGTCGAGGACGGGCAGCCGGCGCAGGAGCCCTTCATGTTGAGATAGACAACGCCATCCTTGAAGCCGCGGAAGGTGATGTCGCCGCCGTCATTGGCCACTGCCGGCCGCACCCGCGTCTCGATCAGGTCCTTGATGGTCGCGACCGTATCGGCGTCGGCCTCGTTGAAGAACTCGCCGTCCTCGTCCGCCGCCTCGTCATTGCCGGCGGTGCCGTCCGCCAGCAGCGGCGCGCCGGACATGTAATGCTCCATGATGGCGCCGAGGATCGCGGGCTTGAGGTGCTGCCAGTCGCCGTCCGCCTTGGTCACGGTGACGAAATCGTAGCCGTAAAACACGCCGGACACGCCTGATACGCCGAACAGTCGCTCGGCGAGCGGCGAACGGGCGGCGGCTTCGCGGCTAGAAAATTCCATCGTGCCGGTGTCGAGCACGGTACGGCCAGGTATGAATTTCAGGGTGGCGGGATTGGGCGTGGCTTCGGTCTGAATGAACATTGGTTTTCTCCGGCGTCGCCGGTTCAAGGCCGGCGCGTGGGGTGTCCCATAGCAGATGGCGACGGCGCGCGCACGGTCAAGGGGGAAATCAGAAATTCTCTAGCCAGATCAAGCCTTAAGACAGCCCGTCGATCTCGGCATCGCTGAGATCGCCGGGGACGATGACGACGGGAATCGGGAACGAGCCGGCGGCCTGGGCCATCATGCTGATCAGCGGTCCCGGCCCCTCGGGACCCGGATTGGCCGCCAGCACCAGCATCGAAATATCGACGTCCTGGTCGATCACGTCGAGAATCTGGGTGGTGGGATCGCCCTCGCGAATCACCCGCTCCGGCGTGATCGCGGCGATGCCGTTGGCGCGGCCGGAGGCGCGGTCGAGCGCTTCATTGGCGGCGTCCTCGGCCTCGGCACGCATCAGGTCGGCGACACCAAGCCATTGCTGGTTCTGGTCTTCGATCGCGATGATTCGCAGCATCACCACGCCGCCGCCGACGCGCACCGCCCAGCGGCTGGCGTAATACACCGCGCGGTCCCATTCCGCGGTGTCGTCAACGATGACGAGGCATTTCGGTTTGTGACCCGTCTCGTAGCTTCGTCGCTGGGTGGTCATGCATGTCCCGGTGCTGCGCCAAACCGCCGCATGCTGCCACGGCGCAGCCGCTCTCGACAAGCGGCGACGCTGTTGCAACGCAGTGGGAGCCATAGTGTTTTCGAGCGAAGTGGCTACCGGTTCGCGTGAAGAAACGCGTCAAAACACGAATCTCTAGCTCTTTCGGATGAAACCGACGATGTCCCGCGTCGCCCGCATGGTTTCGTCGGCGAGGACGCGCGCGCGGTCGGCGCCGTCGACCAGGATCTTGTCGACATGGCCGGGATCGGCCACCAGCCGCTTCATCTCGGAGGCGATCGGCGAGAGTTTTGCCACGCAAAGTTCCACCAGCGCATTCTTGAAGCTGGAGAACTGCCCGCCGCCGAATTCGCGCAGCACATCGGATTTACTGCGCTCGGCCAGCGCCGCATAGATGCCGACGAGATTGTCGGCCTCGGGCCGGTTCTCCAGCCCCTTTTCTTCCGACGGCAACGGTTCCGGGTCGGTCTTGGCTTTCCGGATCTTTTGCGCGATCAGGTCGGCGTCGTCGGTCAGGTTGATGCGCGAATTATCAGAGGCGTCCGACTTCGACATTTTCTTGGTGCCGTCGCGAAGCGACATCACCCGCGTCGCCGGGCCGGTGATAAAGGGCTCCGGCTGCGGGAAGAACAGGCCGTCGCTGAAGCCATGGCCGCGAATTGAATCGCCGAAATCATTGTTGAACTTCTGCGCGATGTCCCGCGAGAGCTCGAGATGCTGCTTCTGGTCCTCGCCAACAGGCACATGGGTGGCGCGGTACAGCAGAATGTCCGCCGCCATCAGCACCGGATAATCGTAGAGTCCCACGGACGCGTTCTCGCGGTCCTTGCCGGCCTTCTCCTTGAACTGCGTCATGCGGCTGAGCCAGCCGATCCGCGCCACGCAATTGAAGATCCAGGTCAGCTCGGCGTGGCCGGCGACCTGGCTCTGGTTGAACACGATGTGCTTGTTCGGATCGATGCCGGCAGCGATGAAGGCCGCCGTGACCTCGCGGGTATTGCGGGCCAGTTCCGCCGGGCCGCCCCAAACGTCCATGCCCATCGTGATCGCGTGCATGTCGACGACGCAATAGATGCAGTTATGGGTTTCCTGCATCTTCACGAAGTTGACGATCGCGCCGAGGTAATTGCCGAGATGCAGATTGCCTGTCGGCTGGACGCCCGAAAAAACCCGTTCAACAAAAGCCATTGTCAGCTTCCCCAAGGATCCTGTCTCGGATGCCTGTTTCGCGCCGTCGTTTGCCACGCAGGGGCTATCAGCGCAAGCCGCTACCCCTTTGTTTGCCTGACGGCGTTAACCGCGTCGCGCCAGCCGATGACGCCGAACAGCCTTAAGAGCAGGCCGTAAATCGCAATTCCTGCCGAGATCACGACCAGCAGCACAACGGCCTGCACAAGGCCGTGTGCGCCCGAGGTGAGGGCAGGCAGCGTCCGCGTCGCAAGCCACAGCAACGCGCCCATGGCGAGCGCCGCCAGCGCGATGCGCGGCAGCCGCCGTTTTGCTTCCGTGTCGATCGAAAACCCGAAGGTTTTCGCGCCGCGGCGGATCAGGCTGAATGCGATGCTCCATGCGCCAACGGCAATGGCCGCCGCGATGCCCTCAGTGCCGTACCAATGGCTGAGCAGGAAGGCAGAAGCGATTGCCAGCACCACGCCTATCAGCGCGGCGGTCAGCGGCGTCATCGTATCCTCGCGCGCAAAGAACGCCGGCGATAGCGCCTTCACCAGCACATGCGCCGGCAACGCCAGCGTCAGCCACATCAGCGCGCGGGCGGTGGCTTTGGTGTCATCGGCGGTGAATGCGCCATGCTCGAACAACAGCCGGACGATCGGCGCAGCTAACACGATCAGGCCGAGCGTTGCGGGCAATGCGAGGCCAACCGCGAGTTCGAGGCCGCGCGATTCCGCGTGAGCAACGGCAGCACGGTCCTCAGCCCGCACCGCGCGCGTCAGTTCCGGGATCAGCACCGAGCCCATGGCGACACCGACAATGCCGAGCGGCAGTTCGACCAGCCGGTTGGCGAAATAGAGCCACGACACCGCCGATGGCGACGAGGACGCGATGATCGCGCCGGCCACGACGAGCAATTGCGGCGCGCTCGATGCCATCATGCCCGGCACAGCCTTGCCGAGAAAGCCGCGGATCTCCTTGTCGAACGAGACGCGCAAGGGGGTCGCGACGTTCTCGCCACGGCGCAGCACCAGCACGGAGAGCTGCAACAGCCCGGCGATGCCGACGGTCGCGGCGATGACCTGCGCGGCCCGGATGGCATCCGGCTGCACGGCGAGTAGCACGGCCATCACCGCGATCAGCGCGATGTTGAACAGCAGCGGCGAAAACGCGGTCAGCGCAAATCGCCCCTGTGCGCTCAATAGCGCCATCATCACCGTCACCGGACCGGCAAAGGCGAGGTAGGGCAGCATCAGCCGCGCATTGTCGACGGCGAGCCGCAAGCTCTCGCGCCCCGTAAATCCCGGCGCCAGCACGGTGATGACGAGCGGCATGACGAGCGCCATCAATGCCGTGGCAACGATCAACACAGCCGCGATCGTGCCGAGCACGCGGCCCGCATAGGCCGCCGCGGCCGCCACGCCGTCGGTCTCTCGGACGCGCAGCCATGAAGGCACCAGCGCGGCGTTCAGTCCGCCCTCGGTCAGCAGCCTTCGCACCACATTGACTAGCTGAAACGCCGCCAGGAACGCATCCGCCACGGCCCCCGCGCCAAGCAGCGCGGCGAGCGCCGAATCCCGCACGAATCCGAGCAGCCGCGAGGCCAGCGTTCCCGAGGATACCGTTAGAAAAGAGCGGATCATGGCGGGCTGTATAGCAGCAGCTTCCCTTGCTGGCGCTACGCCGATCTGGTAGGCCGCAGCCTTCTTAGCCGTGCTCGGCTTCTTCGCGCAACGCCGTAAACAGGACGGATGAATGACTGACGCAAAATACGACGTTCTCGCTATCGGCAATGCGATTTTCGACGTCTTCGCGCAAACCGATGAGAAATTTCTGGCCGATCACGGCATGACCAAAGGCGGCATGGCGCTGATCGACGAGGCCCGCGCGGCGTCGATCTACCGCGACATGGGCCCGGCGACGGAGGTCTCCGGCGGATCGGCCGCCAACACCATTGTCGGCATCGCCAATTTCGGCGCCCGTGCCGCCTATGTCGGCAAGGTCAAGAGCGACCAGATCGGCGGCCTCTACACCCACGACATCCGTGCCGCCGGCGTCGCCTTCGAAACGAGGGCGGCTGAAGCCGGCCCCGCCACCGGCTGCTCCTACATTCTGGTGACGCCGGATGGCGAGCGCACCATGAACACCTATCTCGGCGCCGCGCAGGCCCTTAATCCATCCGACATCGACGAGGCACAGATTGCGGCATCGCGCATCGTCTATCTCGAAGGCTATCTCTGGGATCCCCAAAACGCCAAGGAGGCCTTCGTTAAGGCGGCTGGCATCGCCCATGGCGCCGGCCGACAGGTGGCGCTGACGCTGTCGGACTCGTTCTGCGTCGATCGCTATCGCGACGAGTTTCTCGATCTGATGCGCAAGCGCACCGTCGACCTCGTGTTCGCCAACGAGGCCGAACTGCATTCGCTGTATCAGACCTCGGATTTCGAGGGTGCGCTGAAGCAGCTCCGCGAGGATACAAAACTCGCCGTCGTCACCCGCAGCGAGAAGGGCTGCGTCGTGGTGTCGTCCGATGGCGTTGTCGCAGCGCCGGCGTTCCCGATCGAAAAGCTCGTCGATACCACCGGCGCCGGCGACCTGTTCGCCGCCGGCTTCCTGTTCGGCCTGGTGCGCAATGCGAGCCATGAGACCTGCGGCCGGCTGGGCGCGCTGGCGGCAGCCGAGGTGATCCAGCACATCGGCGCGCGGCCGCAAGTGTCGCTGAAGGAGCTGGCGGGGCAGAACGGGCTGGGGGTGTGAGGGGCGAAGGTCTTTCCACTTGTCATGGCTGGGCTTGACCCGGCCATCCACGTCTTTCCCAACTGCTCCGACAAGCGGGTCTATGGGCTTCCGATCAGGTGCAATTTCGCCTAGAAGTTGCTTATGAACGAAAGGACCAGGTCGCTAGCAAGGTTCACAAAGGGATCCCCGAGGTGCTGAAGAAGCCGCCGTTCGACGCGGAGGCGTGGTTCGCGCGTCTCGATGAATTGGGTGGACGCGATTTCCTACCGAATGGTGTCCCCGACGAGCCTCCGTCTGAACCGGACCCGCGCGTCTTCTTCGACGGATGGTCCGATGAAGGATGAATACGACCTGTCGACTGCCGAACGCGGCAAGTTCTTTCGGGAGGGTGCGCGCCTAGTGCCGCCGATCCACCTCGAGCCCGAGGTGCTTGACTATCTCTCCAAGCGGGCTTTGGCGCAGGGAGTCTCGCTGAGTTCGCTGGTGAACACGCTGCTCAAGAAGGAAATCGAACTGATAGGCGCAGGCAAATAGCAATCATGCGAAGGCAACCGACGGAGGCTGCCATGCGAGTCTCGAAATGGGGCGGCAGCCTGGCCGTGCGGCTGCCCAAGGCGCTGATCGAGAAGATGGGTCTGAAGGTCGGCGACGAACTTAATATCGCCGACGTGGTCGACCGAACGCTGTTCGTTCAAAAAGAAGATCGGCGCAAGGCCGCGTTAGAGCGCTTGGCCTCCCCCAATTGGATTCTTCCTGCCGATTATGTGAGTTCGTGAGCGAAGGGACGGCACGCAGACGACCGATGCTCAAGCGCCTCCTGCTGATTTCGGCGGATGGGTACCAAGCCCGTCGAGGCCTCTGGCAAGAGCGTGTCGCGTACGGCCAAGTCGTGTGGTCCTGGCACCCGTGGCTGGTGTCAAGTCCGCGGAGGATGTAGCGGCCCGACCGGGCCAGCTCCATCCATCAATCCGCGGATGATGGTGGCTAAAGGAATTCGCACACCAGGGAGAGCACGAAGTACGCCGTAAAACCATTGCGCAGGGAAGGCCGGATGCTCTCCGCTGGACCTGTATGCTCGTGTGCGCGTTCTTTTTGCGCAATTGCACACGAGACCGCGGGTGCAGCGCGCACCCGGTCTTCCCTGCGCCCTCTGTTTTCTGGGCGCGAAAGATAAGGGCAAAGCTCGGGCGAGACGCGCCGCGAGATCGCGAAAGCATGTCAGTAGATGAATGCGAATCTATCTCAGCCGTCATTGCGAGGAGCGACAGCGACGAAGGAATCCACCTTTCCGCATATGCGGCGCGATGGATTGCTTCGCGGAGCCTGTCATCGGGCGCGCGTTCGCGCGACCCGGTGGCTCGCAATGACCTTGCGGTGGCAGAAATGATCGAGCCGAGAAGCCGCGGCGTACTGGATCCCCCGCATTCGCGGGGGACGACGAGTGTAGGCGGAGTGAGGGCGTACCACGCGACGAAGCGTCGCCGCCCTCCTTGTTTTTTACGCCGCCCGTTGGCCGCTGCCGGCATCGAGCCCGGCGTACACCCCGCGCTCAAACGCCGCAAAAGCCTCCAGGCATTTTGCGTCGGCGAATGGCAACAACTGCATCAGGATCACACCGCTGACGTCGCGCGCCGGGTCGATCCAGAAATAGGTGTTGGCGAGACCGGCCCAGGCCAGGCTGCCGGCGCTGCGTCCCTCGGCCGTCTGGGCGGTGTTGATCATGAAGGAGAGCCCCCACTTCTTGACGATGTCGGGGAAGAGATCGACATCGTTGGTGTAGATCGGCGCCACTGTCACCATCTTGCCCATCGTGAGATCGCCGATCTGGTTCTGGCTCATCAGCGCGACAGTCTCAGGCTTCAGCACCTCGTTGCCGTTGCCGCGGCCCTTGTTGAGGATCATCTGGGTGAACTTGATGTAGTCGGCTGCCGTGCCGTAGAGGCCGCCGCCGCCCATGTGGAATTCCGGCTCCTGTTCCAGCTCGAACGGGATCGGCGCCAGCGAGCCGTCCGGGCCGCGGGCATGCATGCCGACCAGCCGCTGGCGCATCGAGTCGGTGATCTTGAAAGCGGTGTCGTTCATGCCGAGCGGGGTGAACATGTGGTCGCGCAAATAAGCATCGAGCCGCTTGCCGCTCACCGCTTCCACCGCCTTGCCGACGAAATCGATATTGGTGCCGTATTCCCAGCGCGTGCCGGGCTCGCTCATGATCGGCGTCTTCAGCGCGGCGTTCTGGCAGGTGGTGATGGCCGGGGTTCCGGTCTTGTCGAGATACTGCGCGCACACCTCGCTCCACATGTTGTAAGCGAAGCCGGCGGTGTGGGTCATCAGATGGCGCAGCGTGATCGGCTTCGTCGCGGGACGCAGCTTCGGCTCGCCATTGGCGTCGAAACCTTCCAGCACTTGCGGGCTGGCGAGGTCAGGCAGCACTTTTCCGATCGGCTCGTCGAGCGAGAGCTTGCCTTGCTCCACGAGCTGCATGCCGGCCGCGGTCGTAATCGCCTTGGTCATCGAGGCGATCCAGAACACGCTGTCGGCGGTCATGGCATCATCCCTGGAAAGGTCGCGCTGGCCGAACGCGCCCTGGTAGATCACCTCATTCCCGGTAGCCGCCATCGCGACCACGCCGGGAATTTCCTTCGCCTCGCATTTCTCACGCAGAATCTGATCGATCTCGGCCTTGCTTTGCATCGGTCTCCTCCCGCTTTGATTTTTATGGAAGTGGAACGATCTTCCTCCCGGCCGCGTGATCCCGCAAGCGCTCGGCGGAGGCGGCCGCCCATGTCGCGATCTCGTGATAAGCAAGGAGGGTGGGCAGCAGCCGCGCCGGGCTGGCGGCACAAAATGGCAACACATCGCCGCTTTCTGCGAGGATGTAGGGGCAAGGGCGGTGACCGGTTTAACCATCCACGATAACGTGACTTCGCCGCGATTCCCTTCGCCGATCTTTTTCAGTAAGGCGTTCAGTTTCCAGCACAAACGTTCCGCGTTGGCTGGGTCAAATTAACCAAAATGGTTGTCATTTTCCGCTTGTGCAAAGGTGCGCAATGATTTCGACTTGGAGTGAATGGAAGCGCTATCCCCGTCCCGGGCGTGGCGAAAATATCGAGGCGCCGATCTCGCCCGGCATTTATGAGGTGCGCTACGTCGGCACCGGGGCGCTGCACTCGTTCGAGGCGGTGGATAACGTCGCCCAGGCGCTGGCGCTTTTGCCGGTCGGTGGTTCCAGGTCCTGGTTCAGCCGGCGCGACCCCGCCAAGCTGCCCGATCTCGAATACCGCACCTGCGCGACCTCCACCAAAGCCGACGCCAAGGCCGCCGCGCAGCGCATGATCGGCCGCCGCGAGGCGTATTTGAGCGGGGCGGCGTAGGACGCTGTCATTCCGGGATGGTCCGAAGGACCAGACCCGGAATCTCGAGATTCTCAGGGGCGCAAGGGCGCCCTGAGTTCGATGCTGCGCATCGCCCCGGAATGACGGGGGCCCCATCGCCCTCAAAATTCATTGAAGCAGGGCTGCTTCCAGCACCGATGCAATACTTGCGTGTTGGGCCTATACTCGGACCAATCCTTCAATAAAATCCGAGGAGTACGCCATGAACCCGCCCGTCGCCGCACGCGCTTCAAAAACCTCCGGCCCCTCGCTGCACGATCGCCTGAAAGATTCCTCGCTGCTGCGCGACCGCTGCTACATCGACGGCGCCTGGGTCGGCACGCCGTCGCGCCCGGTCACCAATCCGGTCAACGGTGTCGAACTCGCAAAGGTCCCGGCGTTCAGCACGGCCGAAGCGACGCAAGCCGTCGAAGCCGCCGAGCGTGCATTCCCCGCCTGGGCCAAGCTCACTGCCAAACAGCGCTCCAACATTTTGCGAAAGTGGTTCGAGCTGATCGCGGCGAACCGCGAGGATCTCGCGCTGATCCTCACGTCGGAACAAGGTAAGCCGCTGGCGGAAGCGCTCGGTGAAGTCGACATCGGCGGCGCCTATGTCGAGTTTTTTGCCGAGGAAGCCCGCCGCGTCTATGGCGAGACCATTCCGACCCAGCGGCCGGATGCACGTCTGCTCGCCATCAAGCAGCCGATCGGCGTCTGCGGTGCGATCACGCCGTGGAATTTCCCCTGCTCGATGATCACGCGGAAAGTCTCGCCCGCGCTCGCCGCCGGCTGCACCGTGGTGCTCAAGCCCGCCAATGAAACGCCGCTGACCGCGCTGGCGCTGGTCGCGCTCGCTGAAAAGGCCGGCGTGCCCAAAGGCGTGTTCAACATCCTCACCGGCAATTCGTCCGCGATCGGCAAGGTGCTGTGCGAGCATCCCGCGGTGCGGTTCATTGGCTTCACCGGGTCGACCGAAGTCGGAAAAATCCTCTATCAGCAGGCCGCCGTCGGCGTGAAGAAGCTCGGCCTCGAGCTCGGTGGCAACGCGCCGTTCGTGGTGTTCGATGACGCCGATATTGATGCTGCGGTCGAGGGCGCGATCATCTCGAAGTACCGCAACATGGGCCAGACCTGCGTCTGCGCCAACCGCATCTACGCCCAGGACAAGATCTACGACGAGTTTGTCGAGAAGCTCTCGAAGAAAGTCGGGGCGATGAAGATCGGCGACGGCACGGAGCAAGGCGTGGTGCAGGGTCCCCTGATCAACATGGACGCGGTGCTCAAGGTCGAGAAGCATATCGATGACGCCGTCAAAGGCGGCGCGAAGATCGTCACCGGCGGCAAGCGCCATGCGCTCGGCGGCAGCTTCTTCGAGCCGACCGTGCTGTCGAATGTGAAGTCCGACGCGTTGGTCGCGCGTGAAGAGACCTTCGGCCCCTTGGCGCCGGTGTTCCGCTTCAAGGATGAGGCTGACGTTATCGCGATGTGCAATAACTCGCCGTTCGGCCTGGCATCGTACTTCTACGCGCGCGATCTCGGTCGCGTCTGGCGCGTCGCCGAAGCGTTGGAAGCCGGCATGGTCGGCGTCAACACCGGCCTCATCACCACCGAAGTCGCGCCCTTCGGCGGCGTCAAGGAGTCAGGCCTCGGCCGCGAAGGCTCGCATCACGGCATGGAGGAATATGTCGAGATCAAATACGTGATGATGGCGGGGGTGTAGCCCCGGGCTTGCTACCTTCGCAACACCGCGATCGTGCGATTGGCGAAGGAAAGCCGCTCCGCCATGACCGAGACGAAATAGGTCAACAGCTTCTGGCCGAGCTCGGGGGCGTCGGCCTTGATCGCCTCGAACTGGTGCTTGTTCAGCACGTACAGCACGCTGGCGATCTCGGCCTGGATCGTCGCGCTGCGCGGCGCGTGCGAGACGAGGCCCATCTCGCCGATCGTGGTGTAGCGGCCGAGGCTGCGCACCCGCGTGATACGGCCGTCATCTGCCGGCACCATGATGCCGACGCGTCCGTCGAGGATGAAATGCATGGAATCGGCGGCATCGCCGGCGCGCACGATGATCTCGGCGGTGTCGACCTCTATGCGCTGGCAGCGGCGGATCAGCTCATCCGCGTCGTCCTCGCTATCGAGTATCTTGGTGAACCAGTCGCGCAGATTGGCCGCTTCCTGCGCGAGTCCCTGATGCTGCATGATGATCTCGTTCTCGCACCATTCCAGCGCATGGTCGAGTTCGTCGATCGTGGTGACGCCATCGGTGATGAAGTCGCTCAAGCGCAGCGCCTTCGCTGTGCTAGCGGACAGATGCACCAGCACCAGATGGACGCCGAGATCATGCGCGCTGCGTTTGATCTGGGCAAAACTGTACGCTGCCGACGAATCGATGCCGGTGACGAGCTTGAAGTCGAACAGTAGATAGCGGCACTCCGGCTGCTCTTGCAGCAGCGCCTTGACATGCTGATAGAGCCGGTTGGCGGAACCGAAGAACAGGTAGCTCTGCAGGTTCAGCCCCTGGATCTTGCCGCCATGGGCCAGGAGCACTTCCTGGTCGTCGCGCGAACGATCCAGCGAGCTGCGATATTCCGATCCGTCAAAGCTGAACTTGATCGCCTCGATCCGTGCCGCGCTGAAAGCAAAGGTCGCGCAGCCGATAATGATCCCGATCAGAATGCCCGGCACGAAGCCCCACTGGACGATGATAACGATGATCACCAGCAGCGACGCGTATTCGGTCCTGGTCAGGCGCTTGCGCGACTCGATAATCCATTTGTGCAGTTGGTCCGTGCCCAGATAGAGCAAGAGGCCGCCAAGCACGAATTTCGGCATGTAGCCGAGCAGCTCGGGCGCAATCGCCAGCATCAGCAGCGAGACGGCCGCGGCCGTCAGGCCGGACAGCCGGCCCCTGCCGCCGCTGCTGAAATTCAGGATGGTGCGGCTTACCGAGACGCAGCCGGTATAGCCGGCCAGCGCCCCGGCCAGGATATTGCCAAAGCCGGTGACGTTGAGTTCGCGTTCCAGATTGGCTTCGCGATGCGCCGCGAGCTCGATGCCGGTGGTGTTGAACAGCGTGCTGGCCGCCGTAACGAAGACCACTGCAATCAGATTGCCGAGCAGGTCCGGCACCGCGGTCCAGGGATACTGGGCAAGCGCGTCCGCGTGCCAAGGCAGCATGAACGCCGTGGGCGGCGGAGGCCCGAAGGTCCAGCCGGTCGCGCGGGCCTGTTCCGGCGAGATGCCGATGGTCCAGAAGGCCAGATGCGCCGCGATCACGCCGCCGATCAGGATGATCGGCAAACCGAACGGGCCGCGCGAACGGTGCCAGGTCAAATACAGCACCAGCGCCATCGCGCAGGCTGCGGCCAGTTCCGATATCGTGACGATATTGGCGAACTGAGGTAGCGAGCTGAATTTCATCGGATGATCGGTGATCACGCGGATCGCACCCAGCACGATCAGAAGCCCGGTCGCGCCCAGGAAACCGCCGACGACGGGATAGGGCACGTAGCGGATAGCGCGGCCCATCCGGGTCAGGCCGAGGCCGCACAGCGCCATGCCGGTGACGATGGTCGAGAGGCCGACCGTGATCAGAACAGGCGTGAGCAGCGGCGCCGACGGATCGGCTGCGATGATGCGCTCGACCAGCGATGCGGCCAGGATTCCAGTCACTGCCGCGGTGGAGCTGTCGGGGCCGGCGACCGCAAATGACAGGGAGCTGCCAAGCGCGATGGTGGCCGCAATCACGGCCGAGCTGATGAAGGTTGCCGCGATACCGTAGGACAAATAAGGCGACAGCGGCCCCGCGAAGATCAGCAACGCATAGGACAGACCGAATGTAATGCCGAGGATGCTCGCCGCGCTACCGCCAAGAACATCATTGACGGCCCGCCTTGCCCGCGGGCCGAAATAAATTGATTGATTAATCACGCAAAAAAGCCCCAAAATTCAGCACGTTAGTCGTAGACGAGGGTGGCGTGGGACGACAACAACAATTTTATGACAACTGGGCTCTCGTGGAGGCACATGGCTGCGCGGCGTCAGTCGGTTCCCACCTCGCCACCGAACGCGCCATGCCGGCCCACGCCGGAGGCGAAGCGCGTTGCGCCGGACAGCGTTTCGCCCGAGGCGATCACTTCAAGCCCGCCGCGCATTTCGTTGGCGATCGCTTCCTCCTCGGAAATGTCCCATTGCCGCAGCGCCGACAGGCGATCGGCGCGCAGGCATTTTTGCGGGAAGCGCGCGATCTCCCGCGCCAGCGCAATCGCCTGTGCGGCAGCCTCGCCGCGGTCAACGACGCGATTGGCCAGCCCCATCCGCAGCGCCTCCTGCGCGCCGACCGGCCGGCCAGTAAGGATCAAGTCGATCGCCTGCGAATGCCCGATCAGCCGCGGCAGGCGAATGGTGCCGAGATCGATCAATGGCACGCCGAACCGGCGGCAGAAGATGCCGAAGGTGGCGTCTTCCGCAACCACGCGCATGTCGGCCCATAGCGCCAGCTCCATCCCGCCGGCGACCGCAAAGCCTTCCACAGCCGCGATCACCGGCTTCGACAGCCGCAGCCGGCTCGGCCCCATCGGCGCAATCGAATCGTGGCCGCCGAGCTCCCGCTTCTTGTTCGGATCGCCCGCCGCCACCGCCTTCAGATCAGCGCCGGCGCAGAAATAGCCGCCGGTGCCGGTGAACACCGCAACCAACGCGCTCTCGTCGGCATCGAATGCGAGAAACGCGTCGTAGAGTTTCCGCGCGGTCGCGCCATCGACGGCGTTGCGGCAATGCGGACGGTTGATGGAAACGATGGTCACGGGACCATCACG
Organism: Bradyrhizobium sp. sGM-13; assembly: GCF_018398875.1. Lineage (GTDB taxonomy): Bacteria > Pseudomonadota > Alphaproteobacteria > Rhizobiales > Xanthobacteraceae > Bradyrhizobium. The sequence continues at coordinate 360,623 of NZ_JAGWDK010000006.1, forward strand.
CTCGACGAGCACGGAATCGACTTCGGTCATTGAGGCGCTCCCTGGATATTGTTTCCTGGAAGCTTGGCATCAGACGCGAGGGCGACGCAATCCCAACGCGTCAGCAATGACGCGGCTAGATATTCAACTCATCCCCAGTCACGCGCCGGTACGCTTCGAGATAGCGCTTGCTCGTCGCCTCCACCACGCTGTCGGGCAGCGGAGGCGGCGGGGCGTCGCCGTTCCAGCGGCCGGCATGGCGCTCGGCGTCGAGATAGTCGCGCAGCGGCTGCTTGTCGAAAGAGGGCTGCGGCCGGCCGGGCTTGTAGACGTCGGCCGCCCAGAACCGCGAACTATCCGGCGTCATCACCTCGTCGATCAGGATGATGCGGCCGTCCGCCGCGCGGCCGAATTCGAACTTGGTGTCGGCGATGATGATGCCCTGATGGCGGGCGATCCGCTCGCCGAAATTATAGACCGTGCGTGCCATGCCCTCGAGCTTCTCGGCGACATCGTTGCCGACAATCTCGCGCATGCGCGCAATGGTGATGTTCTCGTCATGGCCGGTCTCGGCCTTGGTCGCCGGGCTGAAGATCGGAGGCTCGAGCTTTCCGCTTTCGAGCAGGCCTTCCGCCAGCTCCTCGCCCGCCAGCGTGCCGGAGGCCGCATACTCCTTCCAGGCGGAGCCGGAGATATAGCCGCGGATCACGCATTCGACCGGAAACACGGTGGTGCGCCGGCACAGCATCGCGCGACCGAGTATGTCGGCGCGGTGGCCCTTGAGGCGAGGCACCTTGCGGATGATTTCGTCGGTGTCGGCGCTGATCATGTGATGCGGCACCACGCCTTCGAGCTGGCGGAACCACCACGCGCTGATCTGCGTCAGCACCGCGCCCTTCATCGGGATGGTTTCCGCCATCACCACGTCAAAGGCGCTGATGCGGTCGGTGGTCAGCAGCAGCACGCAGTCGCTGCCGATGGCGTAAATATCGCGCACCTTGCCGCGGCCGATCCGGGGCAGGGGCAATTCGCTGGCGAGCATCGCGTTCATCTGGTCAGGCTTTCGAACAGGCGGCCTCGTGCAAGCGCGAGGCGGCAAATGAGAAAGCGGAGCAATAGCTCACTCCGGCAGCGGAATGAACTCATGTTCTTGCGGAACGGCTGCAAACCGGCCGGTTTTCCAATCCTGTTTGGCCTGCTCGATCCGCTCTTTGCTGGAGGAAACGAAATTCCACCAGATGTGCCGTGGGCCTTCCAGCGCGTCGCCACCAAGAAACATCATCCGCACCGGCGTGACCGCCTTCACCGTGATGCGATCGCCGGGCCGGAAGATCAGGAGCCGCGGCCCCTCGTAGCGCTCGTTCGCGATCTCGACTTCGCCGTCGACGAGGTAGATCGCGCGCTCCTCATGGTCAGGGTCGAGCGGCACGCTGGTGCCGGCCTGCGCCGTCACTTCGGTGTAGAACCAGGGCGAGACCATGCTGACCGGCGATTGCACGCCAAAGCCGTGGCCTGCGATAATGCGCGCGGTGAATCCGCTCTCCTTCACGGTCGGCAGCGCTTCGGCCGCGTAATGCTGGAACGACGGCGCGATCTCTTCGGAGCCCGCCGGCAGCGCGATCCAGCTTTGCAGGCCGAGCATCTTCTGGCCATCGCGGCGCTGCACATCGGGCGTGCGCTCGGAATGCGCGATGCCGCGGCCTGCCGTCATCAGGTTCATCGCGCCGGGCTGGATCTCCTGAATGTTGCCCTCGCTGTCGCGGTGCATGATCGAGCCGTCGAACAGATAGGTAACGGTAGCGAGTCCGATATGCGGATGCGGGCGGACGTCCATGCCCTTACCGGCCATGAACTGCACGGGGCCGAAATGGTCGAAGAAGATGAACGGCCCGACCATCTGCCGCTTGCCGTGCGGCAGCGCGCGCCGCACCGCGAATCCATCGCCGAGATCGCGGGTGCGCGGCACGATGATAAGGTCGAGCGCGTCGCAGCTCTTGGGATCACCGAGCACGGGATCGTTGGACGGTTGCCAGCTCATGGGGACTCCTTCAGGTTTGCGGCGATCATACCCTATCCGTCGTCCCGGCCAAGCCAACGGGTCGCGCGAATGCGCGCCCGATGACAGGCTCCACGCGAGCCGGGACCCATAACCACGAATGCCTGTGTTACAAAAGAGTTGGAGCCATAGCGTGCCTCTACAATACGCATCTGTGGTTATGGGTCCCTGCGTTCGCACTAGGGCATGCACACATTTCTGAGGGTCCATCCGATTGCGACGGCATGGAAG